>NZ_JBYTDI010000001.1:0-777744 GCF_058791215.1 Rhodoferax sp. EU05-FHT12H12
GGAGAGATCAGCGCGGCCAGCAGCGAACAAAGCAGCGGCGTGGCGCAAGTGGGTGAAGCGGTGACACAGATGGACCAGGCCACACAGCAGAACGCGGCATTGGTGGAAGAGATGGCAGCGGCCGCCAGCAGCCTGAAGAGCCAGGCCAGCGACCTGGTGCAGGTGGTGGCGGTGTTCAAGCTGGGCAACGAGCCCGCGAGTCACCATGCCGTAGCGCATCTGCCCCCAGCCCAGGTGCGGTCCAGCGCCCCCAAGCTTCCGGCATTCAAGGGGCCGGAGCGCCGGGGTGATGCCCAAGCGGCTGCCCCCGCCAAGCCCGCTGCCGCCAGAGCGCCTGCAGCCAAGCCCAAGGCGCAGCCTGCTGCGGCGGCCCATGCCCCGACCACCGTGGTGCCCAAGACCAGCACCAAGGTTACCCCGGCGGGCGGGGACGACGATTGGGAGACTTTTTAAGCCCGTGGCGGCGGGTCAGGTGGGGCGCTTGAACGGTGAGCGCTGGCCCAGGTCATCCAGGTAGTTGCCAACGCCTTGGCCCTCGCGCTCCAGAAAGCGGGCCACGGCGTCGGCAAAGGCCGGGTGCGCCAGCCAGTGCGTGCTGGTGGTTTTGACCGGCAAGAGTGCCCGCGCCATCTTGTGCTCGCCCTGGGCGCCGCCTTCAAAGCGCTGGTAGCCGTTTGCAATGCACCAGGTCAGCGGCTGGTAGTAGCAGGCCTCGAAGTGCAGGCAGTCCACCGGCTCCAGCGCACCCCAGTAGCGGCCGTAAGCCACGCGGGTCGTTGTTTTAGTGCCATTTAGGCCTCCAGCCCCCGTGGAATATGCGCCAATAGCTATCAAACTGCTAGCAATGGGGTGGCCTTCACGCTCCGCCACAAACAGCAGCCAGTTCTCCGGCATGGTGCGGGCCATCCGCGTGAAGAAGTCACGGTTCAGGTAGGGCGGGTTGCCGTGTTCCAGGTAGGTGCGCTCGTAGCAGCGGTAGAAGAAATCCCAATCGGCCTCTGAAATCGCACGGCCTTGCGCATGGCGGAAACCCACGCCGGCCTCGGCCACCTTGCGCCGCTCCTGGCGTATTTTTTTGCGTTTGTCCTGCGCCAGGCTGGCGAGGAAAGCGTCGAAGTCTTGGAAGTGCGTGGTTTCACCGCCGGGAGGCAGCGATGACACGCCATTGCCGAGCGCAGGGGCCTCATTTTTCCAGTGGAACTGCACGGTGTGGCGCAGCATCAAGCCGGCGTCATTGCTCGCCACGACATCGTCATCGCTGGCAAACAGCGTGTGCAGGGACGAGGCGCCCACTTCCTCGCACCAGTCCACCACGGCCCGCAGCAGCGCGGCCCGCGCGTGCGCATGGCGGGCCAGCAGACGCGCCCCCGGTACCGGCGTGAACGGCACGGCGATCACCGCCTTGGGGTAGTAGGGCACACCATGCTGCTGGTAGGCACTGGCCCAGGCCCAGTCAAACACGTATTCGCCGTAGGAGTGGTGCTTGAGGTAGACCATGCAGGCCGCTTGCAGCACGCCGCTCGCGTGCAGGGTGATGCAGTGTGGCGTCCAGCCCGTGTCGGCGGTGGCGCTACCGCTTTCCTCCATCGCCGCCAGGTAGGCGTGGCGCATGAAGGGGCTGGGCTGGGCCTGCGCGGCCAGCAGGTCGTCCCAAGTGGCAGCGTCCACACCATGCACCGAGGCATGGACCCCAATGACATAATTGACTTCACCCATGGAGCGCACCCTGCGCCATCGCGGCGCCCACTGCGCCGCCCCGAACAACTATTGGCTGGTTCATGACTCTTTCACTGTGCGTGGCACAACTCAATTTCATCGTTGGCGACCTGGACGGTAACGTCAAAAAAATCGTCGATGCAGCGACCCAGGCCTACGCTGACGGCGCGCGCCTGCTGCTGACCCCCGAACTCTCCATTTGCGGCTACGCGGCCGAAGACCTGTTTCTGCGCCCCGCCTTTATCGCCGCTTGCGATGATGCCGTGAAAGCCGTGGCCCAGCAGCTTGCCGGGTTAAAAGGCCTTTGCGTGGTGGTGGGCCACCCCACGGGCGGCGACAGCCGCACGCGCTCGGTGGCGGTGCAGCAGCGCTTGAATGCCGCCAGTGTGCTGCGCGAGGGCCAGGTGGTGGCTACCTATGCCAAGCGCGAGCTGCCCAACTACCAGGTGTTTGACGAACGCCGCTACTTCACGCCCGGCAACGGCGTCTGCGTGTTCACGGCGGGTGAGGGGGCCGACGCCGTGAAGGTGGGACTGTTGATCTGCGAAGACGCCTGGTTTGAAGAACCCGCGCGTTTGGCGAAGGAGGCCGGGGCCGAGCTGCTGGCCGTCATCAACGCCTCGCCCTTCCACGTCGGCAAGGGCTACGAGCGCGAGGCCATGATGGCAAAGCGCTGCCAGGCCACGGGTCGGCCACTGGTCTACGCCCACCTGGTGGGCGGGCAGGACGAGGTGGTGTTTGAGGGGCACTCGTTTGCGCTGAACGCCGATGGTGCGGTGGCCGGCCGTGCCCCCAGTTTCAAGGAAAAACTGTTCTCCGCCCGCGTGGATCGTGCGCCAGTAGCTATAAAAATAGTAGCGTCCGTGGAGCCCGAACGCAGCCCCGAAGCCGATCTGTGGGACGCACTGGTGCTGGGCGTGCGCGACTACATCGGCAAAAACGGCTTCCCCGGGGCGCTGCTGGGCTTGTCCGGCGGCATCGACTCCGCTCTGGTGCTGGCGGTGGCGGTAGATGCGCTGGGTGCCGACAAGGTCCGCGCCGTGATGATGCCTTCGCCCTACACGGCCGACATCAGTTGGATCGACGCCCGCGACATGGCGGCCCGCATGGGGGTGCGCTACGACGAGATTTCCATCGTGCCCGAGTTCGAAGCCTTCAAGGCTTCGCTGGCGTCGCACTTTGTGGGCCGTGCCGAAGACACGACCGAAGAGAACATCCAGGCCCGTATCCGCGGCACGCTGCTCATGGCGCTGTCCAACAAGTTCGGCAGCATTGTGCTGACCACGGGCAACAAGAGCGAGATGGCCACCGGCTACTGCACGTTGTATGGCGACATGGCTGGCGGCTTTGCCGTCATCAAGGACCTGGCCAAGACCACGGTGTTCAAGCTCTGTCGCTGGCGCAATCTGCACGACCCGTACGGCACGGGCACCAGCCCCATTCCCGAACGCATCATTACGCGCCCGCCCAGCGCTGAGCTGCGCCCCGACCAGAAGGACCAGGACAGCCTGCCCCCCTACGAGGTGCTGGATGGCATTCTGGAGCGCTACATGGAAAACGACGAGAGCATCGAATCCATCATCGCTGCCGGGTTTGCGCGGGCCGATGTGGAAAAGGTGACGCGCCTTATCAAGATCAACGAGTACAAACGCCGCCAGGCACCCGTGGGCATTCGCGTCACCCACCGCAGCTTTGGCAAGGATTGGCGTTATCCTATTACCAGTAAATTCCGGGCCTGAGCTGCACAGCCCGCCCGCTCATTCTTTCACCGAGACAAGACCATGAAACAAATCACCGCCGTTGTTAAACCTTTCAAACTCGAAGAAGTGCGTGAAGCCCTGGCCGATTGCGGTGTGACCGGCCTGACCGTGACCGAGGTGAAGGGTTTTGGCCGCCAGAAGGGCCACACCGAGCTCTACCGCGGCGCCGAGTACGTGGTGGACTTTCTGCCCAAGGTAAAGGTGGAAGTGGTCGTGAAGACCGAAGACGTGGACCGCTGCGTGGACGCCATCGTCAAGGCCGCACATACCGGCAAGATCGGCGACGGCAAGATTTTTGTCACCAGCGTGGAGCGCGTGATCCGCATCCGCACGGGAGAGCAGGACGAGTCCGCAGTCTAGCAAGGCCCCCGCGCTCCACCGCTGAGCGGGTCGCGGCCCCCCAAGGGGGCGTGTTCAGCTTGGGGCGGCCCGGCGTTGAATGCTCCGGTTACAGAAAACGCTGGCCCAGCGCGGCCAGCCAGATGCCCGCACACACCAGCAGGCTGATCAACACGGCTGCGCTGCCCATGTCCTTGGCACGCTTGGACAGGTCGTGCCACTCGGGCCCCACGCGGTCGATGGCGGTTTCAATCGCGGTGTTGAGCAACTCCACCACCATCAGCAGCAGCACGCTACCTGCCAGCAGGGCAACCTCCACCCAGTTGCGACCCAGCCAGAAGGCCAGCGGCACCAGTACCAAGGCCGCGATGCACTCTTGGCGAAAGGCCGTCTCGCCCCAGCCGGCGCGCAGGCCCGCCAGCGAGTAGCCGAAGGCATGCCACACGCGATTCAAGCCGGTGCGTTCTTTTTGGGGGTTCGCGGATACGTCCGCGCGTTGGACAGATGGGGGCATGGCGGGGGCCGCTCAGCGGCTCAGAGGCAGGGAGGTGACGAGGCGGGTGCCTGCAAACGCGTCGTGCCAGAACTGGCCTTGGGGATGGAAGCGGCTCAGCAAAGCCCAGACCGCAATCCAGCCGAGCACGATCACGGAGATTTCAGGCACGCTCAGGTGAAAGGGGGCGACGGCAGCCAAGGGCGGCAGAAACCACAGCCAGCTCAACACGTAGCGCCCCAGGGCGCGCAACTGGGTGACGGCTTGCCCGTGGCGATCTACCAGGCGGATATTCCACGTTTTCATGGCCAACGTCTGGCCGTGTGCCCAGAACCAGACAAAGTAAATGCCAAAGATGATGAAGACGAAGGCCTGCAAGGCGTTGCGGTTGTCCAGGGCATGGCGGCTTTGGCTCAGGGTGCTGAATAAGTAGCCAGCCAAAAAGACCACGCCAAACAACAAAATACCTTCGTACAGCCAGCAGGCCAAGCGGCGGCGCAGGCTGGGGGCTTCCAAAGAGGGGATCGGTGAGGACGGGCTTGGCAAGGGTTCGGGGAACGACATGCCTGCGATTGTAGAGAGCGGCCGCCTGGGCTCTCGGCTCAGCCCCCCGTTATTTGGGCTGCACCAAGGGCAACAGGGTGTTGGGGTCAATCGCCTGTTGTGCGGTGAACTTGGCGCGGTCTGTCTCAGGTGACAGGCGGGTCACGGGGACAGGCGTGAGTTTGTTGGCTGGCAGGGGTTTGGTGGAGATGGCTGCACCAGTGGGCTTGGTGGGGGTCTTTTTGGCCAGGCGCTTTTTCTCTTCGGGGCTGAGCGCCTGGTAGGCTTCCCAGTTGGAGGCCCGCTCTGCCGGGGTCACTTTTTTGGTTTCTGCAAAGTTCAGGCGCGCTATTTCCCGCGCGCGCGGCTTCAGCGCTGCCCACTCGGCCATGCGGCTGTGCATTTTGGCCTGCTCTGTGGGGGCCAGCTGGGGGTAGTTATGGGCCAGCGCAATCCATTTGCGTTTGTGGCCGTCATTGAGGGTGCTCCAGGTGGCTTCCAGGGGTTTGAGTGACTGGCGTTGTACGGCACTCAGGTCCTGCCAGCCCAGCGCCATCAGGGGCGTGCTCAGGGGTTTGGGGGGCACAGCCGTGGTCTGAGCGAGCAGCGGCAAGGGCGCGACGCTTGCGAAGAGGCACACGATCACCCCGCATGCCAGTGGCTTCAGGGGGAATGGGCGTGTGTCAATCGGGCGCATGGCAAGTCAATCGGGCTGGGGCGTGGAGTTACTCGGAACGGTTCAGTCGCAGGTACTGCGCGAAGCCGGGGTCCGTGAAGGCGTCGGGGGGCAGGTCGTCGGTGAGCAGCTCCACGTCAACATCGGCAATTTCCTGGGCTCGGAAGTCGTCTTGCACAAAATCGATGGTGACCAGGCCCGCAACCAGCGCCAACAAAGGCAGCCAGGCGCCAAGCAAGCGCCACTTGCCACGCAAGCCGTCACCCATTTGCAGCGCGGCAGAAGACCCCGAGGTCACGACAGCCGACGCCAGCCGTACCTGGGCCTGGCGGCGCTTTTCCAGGGCCAGCATGCGGGCCGCCTTGAGGCGTTCGCTCACGTCATGGGGCAGTTGCTGGGACGCATCATGGAGGCGCGACGTGATGGCGCGGCCCAAGTCATCCTGGCTGGCGATACGGTGGTTGGCGTGGTGTCTGGCTGTCATAGTCGAATTCCCTTGGCCTTGAGGGCTGCGCCCAAGGCATGTACCGCCCGAGAGCAGTGTGTTTTTACACTTCCCTGGGAGCATCCCATGGCGGCGGCCGTCTCCGCAACGTCCATGTCCTCCCAGTAACGCATCAAAAAGGCTTCGCGTTGACGTGCGGGGAGTTCCAAAATCTCGGTTTCAATCGCCCGCAAGGTTTGTGCCCGTTCCAGCTGGCTCTCGGAACTTTCGTTTTGTTCCGGAACGCTCGCAGAATGCAGGGTTTCCAGCAGGTCGAAATCTCCATCTTCACTCGAAGACTCGAAGTCGCCCATGGTCGAAAACAGGGCGTTGTAGGTTTTTTGGCGACGGAACCAGTCCAGGGTGCAGTTCGACAGAATGCGCTGGAACAGCATGGGGAGCTCGTTGATGGGCTTGTGTCCGTAGTGTTCAGCCAGCTTCATCATGCTGTCTTGCACGATGTCCAGCGCCGCCTGCTCATTGCGCACGTGGTAGACCGAGCGTTTGAAGGCCCGCCCTTCGACGCTTTTCAGAAAATCGGACAGCTCTTGTTCGGTAGCCAAGCGGTAGGGGCCTTTGAGTACAGGTTTGCCGCTGCCAACAAGGCGAAGCGCGCCCGGATTATGGCATTCGCCGGTTGCGATTCCAGAAGGCTTTGGGGCAGGTGCCAAAGCAGTGCGATAATGGGCATGCAAATTAAAAGGCAAACGGGTCCTGGTCCGGCGCAATATTCGATGCGTCCATGGCTTGGATCTCAAGTTCCGACGCGACTCCACAAGAGTTTGTGAAGGGGCACCCAAGGTTTTTCGTTAGAGAAATTCACAAAGGTTCATCATGGAAATTACAAAAGCTGAAATCGCTTCGGCATCCTCTGCGTCCAAATCTTCTGTTGCCAGTCCCGTTGCGCCCGAACTGCGTGGTGCCGAGATCTTGGTCAAATCCCTGCAGGCCGAGAACGTCAAGTACATCTGGGGTTACCCAGGTGGCGCGGTTCTGCACATTTACGACGCGTTTTACAAACAAGACACTATCCAGCACGTATTGGTGCGCCATGAGCAGGCGGCGGTGCATGCTGCTGACGGTTATGCCCGTGCCACTGGCGATGTTGGCGTGGCCCTGGTCACCTCCGGTCCCGGTCTGACCAATGCCGTGACCGGCATTGCCACGGCCTATATGGACAGTATTCCGATGGTGATCATCAGTGGGCAAGTCCCCACGCACGCCATTGGCCTGGACGCGTTTCAGGAATGCGACACCGTGGGCATCACCCGCCCCATCGTGAAGCACAACTTCCTGGTCAAGGACGCCAAGGACATGGCCGAGGTCATGAAAAAGGCCTTCCACATTGCGCGCAGCGGCCGCCCCGGCCCGGTGGTGGTGGATATCCCCAAGGATGTGTCCTTCAAGAAGGTTCCTTACCACGGCTACCCCGAAACCGTGGAAATGCGTTCTTACAACCCGGTGCGCAAAGGCCACGGCGGTCAGATCCGCAAGGCCTTGCAACTGCTGCTGGCAGCCAAGCGCCCCTATATCTACACCGGCGGTGGCGTGTTGTTGAGCAATGCCTCCAACGAGTTGCGTACGCTGGTCGACATGCTGGGCTACCCCTGCACCAACACCCTGATGGGCCTGGGCGCCTACCCCGCCAGTTCTTCCCGGTTCCTGGGCATGCTGGGCATG
The DNA here is from genome assembly GCF_058791215.1 of Rhodoferax sp. EU05-FHT12H12. Lineage (NCBI taxonomy): Bacteria > Pseudomonadati > Pseudomonadota > Betaproteobacteria > Burkholderiales > Comamonadaceae > Rhodoferax > Rhodoferax sp. EU05-FHT12H12. The sequence continues at coordinate 7,692 of NZ_JBYTDI010000001.1, forward strand.
CACGGCACGGTGGAAGCCAATAACGCGATGCAGCACTGCGATGTGTTGCTGGCCGTGGGTGCTCGCTTCGATGACCGCGTGATTGGCAATCCCAAGCACTTCGCGCAGAACGAACGCAAGATCATCCACATCGACATCGACCCATCCAGCATCTCCAAGCGCGTGAAAGTGGATATCCCGATCGTGGGCGACGTGAAAGACGTGCTCAGTGAAATGATCGCCATGATCCGTGAAGGCAGCGTCAAGCCCGATGCGAATGCCCTGGGCGCCTGGTGGGACACGATCGAAGGTTGGCGCAAACGCGACTGCATGAAGTACAGCCTGGGCAATGGCGATGTCATCAAGCCCCAGTACGTGGTGGAAACACTGTGGAACATGACCAAGGACGCGGATACCTACATCACGTCCGACGTGGGCCAGCACCAGATGTGGGCGGCGCAGTACTACAAGTTTGACGAGCCACGCCGCTGGATCAACTCCGGCGGCCTGGGCACCATGGGCGTGGGCATTCCCTATGCCATGGGCATCAAGCTGGCCAAGCCCGACAGCGAAGTGTTCTGTATCACCGGCGAAGGCTCGGTGCAGATGAACATCCAGGAACTGTCGACCTGCCTGCAGTACAACACGCCCATCAAGATTTGCTCCTTGAACAACCGCTATCTGGGCATGGTGCGCCAGTGGCAAGAGGTGGAGTACGAAGGCCGTTACAGCCACAGCTACATGGATGCATTGCCCAATTTCGTCAAGCTGGCGGAGGCCTATGGCCACGTTGGCATGCTGATCGAAAAACCGGGTGATGTGGAGCCCGCGCTGCGCGAAGCCCGCAAGCTCAAGGACCGCACGGTCTTTATGGACTTCCGCACCGACCCCACGGAGAACGTGTTCCCCATGGTGCAGGCCGGCAAAGGCATCACCGAGATGCTGCTGGGTGCGGAGGATCTCTAAGGCGCTTTACAGCCGTTTGATGGCCTAGCCCGCATGGAATATGCGCGAGCAGCTATCATTTTTGAATGAATCTATTGTCTGCCAAGCTGTGTGGTTACCGCCACACGGGGAGGGCAACGAAAAGAGGAATCGGTATCTATGAAACACATCATTGCAGTTTTGCTGGAAAACGAGCCTGGCGCTCTGTCCCGTGTGGTGGGCCTGTTTTCGGCCCGCGGTTACAACATTGAGTCTTTGACCGTGGCACCCACGGAAGATCCAAGCCTGTCGCGCATGACCATCCAGACCACCGGCTCGGACGACGTGATTGAGCAAATCACCAAGCACCTGAACCGTTTGATTGAAGTCGTGAAGGTGGTGGACCTGACCGAGGGAGCCTACATCGAGCGCGAGCTCATGATGGTCAAGGTGCGTGCGGTCGGCAAGGAGCGCGAAGAGATGAAACGTATGGCGGACATCTTCCGTGGTCGCATCATTGATGTCACCGAGAAGAGTTACACGATTGAACTCACAGGCGACCAATCCAAGAACGATGCATTTCTCGAAGCCATCGAGCGTGCGGCGATTTTGGAGACCGTGCGTACGGGCTCCAGCGGCATCGGCCGTGGTGAGAGAATCCTGCGGGTTTGACAGTTCAGTCCGTGCGCGCGTTTCGACAGGCTCAACGCGAACGGACTTCAGAGTGGCGATATGCGGTGACCGTTCGCCCTGAGCCTGTCGAAGGGCACTTTCGCCAACAACCATTCGGAGAGAGAAATGAAAGTTTTTTACGACAAAGATTGTGATTTGAGCCTGATCAAGGGCAAGACCGTGGCCATCATCGGTTACGGCAGCCAAGGCCACGCACACGCCCAGAACCTGAACGACAGCGGCGTGAAGGTTGTGGTCGGTCTGCGCAAGGGCGGCGCTTCCTGGGACAAGGTTGGCAAGGCCGGCTTGAACGTGCTGGAAGTCAACGACGCGGTCAAGGCCGCTGACGTGGTCATGATCCTGTTGCCTGACGAAGACATCGCTTCCGTCTACAAGAACAACGTGGAACCCAACATCAAGCAAGGCGCTTCGTTGGCCTTTGCCCACGGTTTCAACGTGCACTACAACCAAGTCGTGCCCCGTGCCGACTTGGACGTGTGGATGGTCGCTCCCAAGGCCCCTGGCCACACTGTGCGCAACACCTACACCCAAGGTGGCGGTGTGCCTCACCTGGTTGCCGTTCACCAGGACAAGACCGGCAAGGCCCGTGACCTGGCTCTGAGCTACGCCATGGCCAACGGTGGCGGCAAGGCCGGCATCATTGAGACCAACTTCAAGGAAGAAACCGAGACCGACTTGTTCGGCGAGCAGGCCGTGTTGTGCGGTGGTGCGGTTGAGCTGATCAAGATGGGTTACGAAACCCTGGTGGAAGCTGGCTACGCCCCTGAAATGGCCTACTTTGAGTGCTTGCACGAGTTGAAGCTCATCGTCGACCTGATCTACGAAGGTGGCATCGGCAACATGAATTACTCGATCTCGAACAATGCCGAGTACGGCGAGTACGTGACTGGCCCTGAAGTGATCAATGCTGAATCCCGCGTGGCCATGCGCAACGCCTTGAAGCGGATCCAGACCGGCGAATACGCGAAGATGTTCATTCTGGAAGGCCGCACTGGCTACCCCAGCATGACTGCGCGTCGTCGTCTGACTTCCGAGCACTCCATCGAAGTTGTGGGCGCCCAGCTGCGCGCCATGATGCCCTGGATTGCGAAGAACAAGCTGGTGGACCAGACTCGCAACTAATGTTTGCGTGAGATGTGAAAAGGCCACCTCGGTGGCCTTTTCCTTTTATGGGACTTGTGTTTTTTTGCTTGCTTGGGCTGGCTTACACTGGCGTGTGTTGGTGGTGTTGGGCCTTCCTGGGTCAATGGGATCAGGAGCGCCTTGCGCTGATCGAGGAGAAACTATGCATGACGGTTCTGATTTAAAAGACAACGGCACAGAGGGTGTTGTCATTCGCAAGCGGCGCAAGGGCATTTATGTACTGCCCAATTTGTTCACGCTGGCTGCTTTGTTTGGCGGGTTTTATGCCATTGTGATGGCGATGAACGACCGTTACGATTTGGCTGCCGTGGGCATTTTTTGCGCCATGGTGCTGGACAGTCTGGATGGCCGTGTGGCCCGCATGACCAACACGCAAAGTGCGTTTGGCGAACAGATGGACTCCTTGTCCGACATGGTGTCTTTTGGTGCCGCCCCCGCCCTGATTGCGTATGAGTGGGCCTTGCGTGGTTTGGGGCGCTGGGGCTGGTTTGCCGCATTTGTGTACTGCGCATGTGCAGCCTTGCGTTTGGCACGTTTCAACGTCAACACGACCGTGGTGGACAAGCGCTACTTTCAGGGGCTGCCTTCACCAGCGGCAGCAGCGCTGGTGGCCGGGTTTATTTGGCTGATGACCGAATCTGGCGTTAAGGGCACCGAAACCTTGTGGGGCATCTCCATTCCATGGCTGACCTTTGCGCTGGCGCTGTACGCAGGGCTCACCATGGTGACCAATGTGCCTTTCTATAGCTTCAAGGACGTCAGCATGAAGAAGAGCGTGCCTTTTGCGGTGATCGTGTTGATTGCCCTGGGCATTGCCGTCATCAACATTGATCCGCCCACCGTGATGTTTGGCGTGTTTGTGGTGTACGGACTGAGCGGCTATGTGGTCTACGCCGTGCGTCGGGCTCGTGGTGTGCGCACCAGCGTGATCAGCACTTCGACTGACGAACCCGAAGAGCGCGGCTTGCACATGTAATTGGAAGAACAAGGAGACTGGGTATGGCAGACAAACTGATCATTTTTGACACCACTTTGCGCGATGGAGAGCAGTCTCCCGGCGCCTCTATGACCCGTGATGAAAAGCTGCGTATTGCGCGCCAGCTGGAGCGTCTGAAGGTGGACGTGATCGAGGCCGGTTTTGCGGCCAGCTCAAACGGGGATTTTGAGGCGGTGCAGTTGATCGCGAACACCATCAAGGATTCGACCATCTGCTCCCTGTCGCGAGCCAATGACCGTGACATTTCCCGTGCTGCGGAGGCACTCAAGGGAGCCAACAGCGCGCGTATCCATACCTTCATTGCAACGTCACCCCTGCATATGGAGAAGAAGCTGCGCATGACACCCGACCAGGTGTTTGAGCAGGCCAAGCAGTCGGTGCGTTTTGCCCGCAATCTGGTGGCGGACGTAGAGTTCAGTCCTGAGGACGGCTATCGCAGCGACGTGGACTTTTTGTGCCGCGTGTTGGAAGTTGTCATTGCGGAGGGCGCCACCACCATCAACGTACCCGACACCGTGGGCTACGCCATTCCCGAGCTGTATGGCAATTTCATCAAAACGCTGCGTGAACGCATTCCAAATTCTGACAAGGCTATTTGGTCAGTGCACTGCCACAACGATTTGGGCATGGCCGTGGCCAATTCGTTGGCTGGCGTGAAGATTGGCGGTGCGCGCCAGGTGGAGTGCACCATCAACGGCCTGGGGGAGCGTGCAGGCAATTGCAGCCTCGAGGAAATTGTGATGGCGGTGAAGACACGCCGCGACTACTTTGGCCTGGACCTGGGAATCGATGCGACACATATCCTTGCTGCCAGCCGCATGGTCAGCCAGACCACAGGGTTCGTCGTGCAACCCAACAAAGCGGTGGTGGGAGCGAATGCATTTGCCCATGCCTCAGGCATTCACCAGGATGGCGTGCTCAAGGCGCGCGACACCTACGAAATCATGCGCGCCGAGGATGTGGGCTGGACTGCCAACAAAATCGTGCTGGGCAAGCTCAGTGGTCGCAATGCCTTCAAGCAACGCCTGCAGGAGTTGGGGGTGCAGTTGGAGAGTGAGGCCGAAATCAATGCGGCTTTTGCCCGCTTCAAGGAGCTGGCAGATCGCAAGAGCGACATCTTTGACGAGGACATCCTCGCGCTGGTCAGTGACGATAGTGTGACCCCGGACAAGGAGCAGTACAGCTTTGTGTCCCTGTCGCAGCACAGCGAAACGGGCGAACGCCCGCATGCTGCGGTGGTGTTCACGGTGGCCGGCAAGGAGGTGAAGAGTGACTCGGACGGCAACGGCCCGGTCGATGCATCCCTGAAGGCCATTGAGGCCCATGTGCAGAGTGGGGCGGAGATGGTGCTGTACTCGGTGAATGCCATCAGCGGCTCCACGGAGAGCCAGGGAGAGGTGACCGTGCGTCTGCAAAACAGTGGCCGTGTTGTCAATGGTGTGGGTTCGGACCCAGACATCGTGGTGGCCTCGGCCAAGGCGTATTTGAGTGCCTTGAACAAGCTGCAAAGCAAGTCAGACCGGGTCGCGGCCCAAGGATGAAGGCCTGATTCAAAATATTCTTGAGGTTTGCCCTGCAAGTTGTTGATCTAACATAAGTTTTCTGTTTAAACTGTGTCCATAACTGTTGGGTGTGTAGGGAAATCCTGGTTTCCCTGCTTCTGGAAGGACTTATGTTGAAACGCGGACTTATGCAGCTTTGTGTCGGTGGCTTGGTGGCTGCTTGCATGTTTTTGCCCCAAGATGGGTCGGCCGCCCAGCGCAAAAAGACGAGTGCCAGCCAAACCGTTGCCAAAAAATCCTTGGCAAAAAAAGCAACAGTCAAAAAAACTGCACGTCCCAAGATCATTCGCAAAGTGGTAGCTGCAGCGCCGGCTCGTCCGTCCTACGGGCAGTTGGCTGGTTTGCATGGCATGCAGGACGAGCTGGATCTCCGGTCCAGCGTGGCATTGGTGGTGGACCAGGACACCAACGAGGTCTTGTTCAGCAAGAACGAATCGGCCGTGTTGCCGATTGCCTCCATTACCAAGTTGATGACTGGTGTGTTGATCAGTGAAGCCCAGTTGCCCATGGATGAAGTGATCACCATCACGCAGGCAGACGTGGATATGGAGAAGGGCAGTTCCTCGCGGCTGCGCGTGGGCACTGAACTGAGCCGTGGAGAACTTCTGCATTTGGCGCTGATGGCGAGTGAGAACCGTGCCGCCCATGCCTTGGGTCGTACGTTTCCCGGTGGCTTGCAGCTATTCGTCAACCAGATGAACATCAAGGCCAAATTGATGGGCATGCAAGACACCCGCTATGTAGAACCCACCGGCCTGTCTAGCAAAAACCAGTCCAGTGCCAAAGATTTGGCCACCCTGGTCAACTACGCCCACAGTGACCCGGTTTTGCGTGAACTCTCCACGTCCACCGGTTACCAGGTAGCGGTTGGCAACCGCACATTGCAGTACAACAACACCAACCGCTTGGTCAAAAATCCTTCGTGGGACATTGGTTTGCAAAAAACCGGTTACATCACCGAAGCGGGTCAGTGCCTGGTTATGCAGGCCAAGGTGGCTGGGCGCAAGCTCATCATGGTGTTTTTGGATTCGGCAGGCAAACTCAGCCGAATCGGTGATGCAGAGCGAGTGCGCAAGTGGGTGGAGTCCAACCATACCCCTGCGGTACGCGCGGCGCCCTTGGCGAGCCGCGAACACGCACGCCGGGGTTAAGCAAAGTCTTGCCGTTTGGGCGCCGACTTGGCGCCTGGCCTTACTTTTTGTGGCCGCGGTACCCCAGCGTTTCTGATATCTGGCGGGCTGTGTCCTGCAGTTTAGGCAGCCAGTCCTCTTCCAGTCGGCCGGATGGAGCGGAAATTGACAGGCCTGCAACCAGCTTGGCCTGGTCGTCATAAATGCCGGCTGCCATGCAACGCACACCCAACTCCAACTCCTCGTTGTCGCTGGCCTGGCCATATTGGCGTACCTTCGAGAGCTCGCGCTCCAGCGTGTCCAGATCGGTAATACTGTTTTTGGTGTGGCCTTGCAGGCCTGTACGCGTCGCGTAGGCACGTGTGCGCTGGGGGTCATCTGCAGCCAGAAACAGCTTGCCCACCGAGGTCAGGTGCAGTGGTGCCCGGCCACCGATGGCTCGTACCACCTGCATGCCTGAGCGCTCGCTGTAGGCGCGCTCGACATAAATGATTTCATCCCCTTGGCGCATGCTCAAATTCACCGGTTGCTGGGTCAATTTGTGCAACTCGCGCATGGGGATCAGGGCGGCATCACGGACATTCAAGCGTGCCTTGACCAAATTGCCCAACTCCAGCAAACGCATCCCAAGCCGGTAGCTGCCTGACTGTGGGCGGTCCACAAAGCGCCCAGCCACCAAGTCATTGAGAATTCGGTGCGTGGTCGATGGGTGCAAACCCGCCTTCTCGCTGATTTCCTTCAGGGGAATGGCGTCCTCGCGTGAGGCCAGCACATCAATCAGAGTGAACATCCGTTCAATCACTTGCACCGTGGGGGTATTGGGCGGGTCGAGGTCTTTTTTTGTCATAGTCGGTCAGTCACCCGATGTTAACCCCCTGCCGGCCCGGCAGAGATTGGCGTGTGGTGCCCGGCAGACGCATTGGTGCGTTCTGACTCACCCGGGCCGGGCAGCCATCGGCCGTTTTGCAGCAGCTCATAGGGGCGGAACAGCGATTTGTAACGCATCTTGTTGCTTTGCTCGATCCAGTAGCCCAAGTAGACATAGGGCAAGCCCAGGCGCTTGGCCTGGGCCAACTGCCACAGTACGTTGAAAGTGCCGTAGCTGGCCTGAACATCGGGTGAGAAAAAGGTGTAGACCGCAGAGATGCCATCGTCCAGCACATCGAGGATGGACACCATCTTGAGTTCCCCGGGGGCCTCCGTCATGGAGGGCTCCCGAAACTCGACCAGGCGCGAGTTCACCCGACTTTGCAGCAAAAACTGGACATACTGATCCACGCTATCTTCATCCATGCCGCCGCCAGCATGGCGGCTGGTTTGGTAGCGCAAGTACAGCGCGTAGTGCTCTGCCACAAAACCCAGTTTCAAAACCCGAGCTTCCAGCCCGGCATGCTGCTTCCAGGCCCTGCGCTGGCTGCGTGTGGGGGTAAACCCCTCGGCCTTCACACGCAAGGGAGTGCACGCCTGGCAGCCGTCGCAATACGGGCGGTAGGTGAACATGCCACTGCGGCGGAAGCCCTTGGCGACCAACCCGGAGTACACCGTGTTGTCGATCAGATGGCTGGGTGTGGCAACCTGTGAGCGTGCCTGGCGCTCAGGCAGGTAGCTGCAGTCATACGGCGCCGTGGCATAAAACTGCAGGGCCTGGAGAGGGAGGTCGGTCAGGTCTGTCATGGAGGCAGGGCATCAGGCAGACAAAAGTTCATGCCAGTATAGAGGCCTGAATGCCCAGTCGGGGGCGCTGGCATCTCGGGTCTGGCGCACATGCTCCACAAAATCGGCGCGTGGCATTTCACGGGCCCCCAGTGACGCGAGGTGTGGTGTATTTTGCTGGCAGTCCACCATCTGGATACCCGTATGCCTGCAAAACGCGATGAGTGCCGCCAGCGCAATTTTGGAAGCATCAGTCTGGCGCATGAACATGGATTCACCGAATACCGCTTGCCCCAGGTTGACGCAATACAGCCCTCCCACCAGGACGCCGTCGCACCAGGTTTCCACACTGTGCGCCATGCCCAGCGCGTGCAGTTGGCTGTAGGCGGCCACCATCTTGTCCACGATCCAGGTTCCGGCCTGTCCACGGCGTGACGATTCCGCGCAGGCACGGATCACCTGGCCGAAAGCCGTGTCCATGCGTACCTCACAGCCGGGGGTCCGCAAAAAAGTATGCAAGGTCTTGCGCAAGGAGCGGTGCAGGCGAAAGTCCTGCACGCGCAGCACCATGCGTGGGTCGGGGCTCCACCAAAGAATGGGTTGCCCGTCACTGAACCAGGGAAATACCGCCTGGCTATAGGCTGCTTGCAGCGTAGCGGGAGAGAGATCGGCGCCTGCGGCCAGCAGGCCAGGCGCGTCGCTGCCCGGGCCCCACGCGGTGCGTGTATCGGGGAAGGGCATGCCAGGGTCTAACCAGGGTAGGGGGGGCGTACGGTGGAGCACGGTGCAGAAAATAGCAATTAATTGGGGCTTGGGCCGAAGCAGTGCAGCTTCACAGGTTAGAATACCAGCTGTCGGCGTGTAGCGCAGCCTGGTAGCGCACCTGCTTTGGGAGCAGGGGGTCCAAGGTTCGAATCCTTGTACGCCGACCACCATTCAAGAACAAAGGCCCCGTAGTGTTGTGACTGAGGGGCCTTTGTTTTTTCTGTCCGTAGCTCAGTTGGATAGAGCAACAGCCTTCTAAGCTGTGGGTCGGGGGTTCGATCCCCTCCGGACAGGCCATTCGGCGTTCGGCATTCATCCCACTCACTGTCACTGGAACCATATCTGGGCCGCTTCGGCCCACTTATGCTTCCATTCGAGGGCGGAACACATATGCTTCCGCGCTCCAACTTCAAAATCTTCCAATTTCAGGCGTGATTACGGCAGTTTTTCGCACCAAAGCGCGTTGCTGACGCAGACTCATCTCAAAGCGATATTCAAAACGGTACGCTTATGGTTCCGTGGGGTACGGATATGCTTCCTGAATTCAGATGCAACCTGAGCTTTAAGCTCTGCGAAACTGGAAATTGCGTATTCCGGCTGATCTGACCATCCGTTCCGGGAAATGCTGACCACCTTCAGCAGAGTTTCTTGTGCTGATCAGAGACAAGTTCTGCGAATGCAGACGCCATTGAAGGCAGTGGCTGATGAATGTTGCTATATTTTGCTTTCATGGCAGATAACATTACCGACAGCAAGCCAATCCGGATTCTCAGTTTGGATGGGGGCGGTGCCAAGGGGTTCTACACCTTAGGGGTCTTGAAGCAGCTCGAAGGAATGCTTGGCAATCGCCCCTTATGCGAGCATTTCGACCTAATCTTCGGTACCAGCACCGGTTCGATCATTGCTACGCTACTAGCGCTGGGCTACCCTATAGATAATATCCGCGCGCTCTACGAGATGGAGGTTCCACCGCTGATGAGCATGGGTGGTAAGGCGAAGCGGTCTGCTGCGCTACAAGCCCTTTCAGATAGAGTGTTCAAGGATGTGACATTTTCGGACATGAAGACCGGGATCGGTATCGTGGCAGCCCGCTGGCTGGAAGAGAAGCCGATGATCTTCAAAGCGTATGTGGGTCAAGCCCATGGCAGCAAGGGTACCTTCGAGCCTGGCTTCGGTGCCTCAGTGGCGGAAGCTGTGGTTGCCTCTTGTTCTGCCTATCCAATCTTCAACCGGAAGATCGTCCAGACTACCGATGGCCCAGTCGAACTCATCGACGGTGGCTACTGCGCCAATAATCCGACCCTGTACGCCATAGTGGACGCGACGAAGGCGCTGGGTTACGCCAATGCAGCCCTTCGAGTGGTGAGTGTGGGCGTAGGCAACTATCCGGAGCCGCAGCGCTACTGGCACAACTGGGCTATCGAGCGCTTCTTTTTGGTTCGGCTTCTGCACAAGACGCTCGGAATCAATACCCGCTCCCTCGAACAGTTGGCAACACTATTGTGCAAGGACGTGCCAATGGTCCGGATCAACGATAGCTTCACCTCGCCGGACATGGCTGCCGACCTAATGGAGCACAACCTCGGCAAGTTGAAACTGCTCTATCGGCGAGGGATCGAGTCCTTTGGAACGCATGAGCAGCAGTTAAAGCACCTCCTTTCTTAAGGAAATCATGCCTATTCCGGAGAATGACCTGGCCACCATGGCCAACATTGGCGCCCAAGTCACTTCAAGGGACACATATAGCACGGTGCGATTGGCGCTCGAAGCTCTGGACACTGGATTCCATGGGAAGCGCTACGAGATTTTTCTGCAAGGGTCATACGGCAACGACACCAACATCTTCCGGGAGAGTGATGTGGATGTCGTGATCCGTCTGGATTCCATCTTCACCTACGACCTGACGGCCTTGCCGGCCGAACAACAGGCGGCTTTCACTGCAGCCCATAGCGCCGCGGAATATACGCATGTCCACTTTCAGGCCGACGTGTTGGCAGCACTGAGAAGTCGATTCGGCAACGCCGTGGTGCAGGGCAACAAAGTGATCGAGATCGCTGCCTTGCATAACCGGCGCAAGACCGACGTACTGATCGCAATTCAGCACCGGCGATACCTCTGGTACTTTTCCAATCAGGCTGATCAAAATAGCTATGTTTCAGGTATAAGTTTCCACAAAACTGACGGGACTCGAGTCATCAACTATCCGCAGCAGCACCGCTCGAACCTGACCACCAAGAACCAGCAGACGAATGAGTGGTTCAAACACATAGCACGGATTTTCAAGAATGCCCGCCAGAAGATGGTCGAGGACGGCTACATACAGGCGGACATAGCACCTTCGTACTACCTTGAAGGATTGCTATACAACGTCCCGAACTACTGTTTCGGCACGAGCTATGTAGATACGATGGTTGCCTGCATCAATTGGCTTCACGAAGCAGATCGCTCGAACTTTCTGTGCGCTAACGAGCAGTATCTCTTGCTTGACGGCAATCCAGATGTGACGTGGAGGAGCGTACATTGCACAACCTTCCTCAATGGAATAGCAGCTCTTTGGAGGGGATGGTGATTCGAAGCGGGGCGAGATTGATCCTATGAGTCGGTATGTAATTGACTTGTTCATGTTCTCCTACCAGCAGAGCTTTAGGACGAGCATCGAAGTTCTTGCATGCAACGTCTTGAAAGAGTTGGGCGCCGCAGCCGAAGCCAAAGTGCTCTTGGTAGGCGTTCGTCGACCAAACAGCAATAAAGCACATCCGGTTTGCGTGGAACCCGAGAAGGGACGATGGAATCTGTCATTGTTCGACGGTCTGCTTGAAGCCGCAGACGAAATCTATGCAAAGCATCCTCTGCAGGATATCTGCTACGGAGATGACGCCAGTAACCGCGACAAGCCGGAATGGATGCGACAGGATTCGGCGGCAACTGCTGCACTCAATGCAATTCGCTCTTACGACGTTGCACACGGTGTCAGATCCTTCTGTGGCGCTTCCCGATTGGTAGGTGAGTACTACGTTGTGCCTATCGTTCAAGTGCCCGAATCACTATTTCGTCAGTTTCCGCGGCTGGAGGAGAGACCACCAAGATACGAGCGAGAGCCGACTGGATACCGAAGCGTGATTGATGCTGCGCTAACCAATGTGCTGAAAGAGGCGAGCGGCGAGCTGGAACGTCCTGAGCCAGGTCGATTCATGTTCAATGCAGTCCGCCACGCGGACGAAATCGTGCGAATTGCGGCTAACCGCTTCCTTGATACGCCAGGGTTGGCGATTTCGCGTCGTTACGTCTCTACGGATTTATTCACTCGATTGAATCTCATTTCGTCTCTTCTCTATGAAGGGGGCACGGGCATAGGTCGCATGCTTCTGGTAAATCCCGAGAACCCCAACATCGACTATCTGCTGCGTTTTCGTGATCGAGTCCCGTTTCGCGAACCGCGCTGGACACGCAAAGTTCTGCAACTGGCATCCCCAGACGTCTTTCTCATTGCCGATTCTGAGTACGTATATGGTTTGGGCCGTCTGCAGTCTTCGCACAACGCCAGCGATCAAGATGCATTCACGGTTGAGTTCCTCGACCACTACACATGGGAGCTCCGCTGTGGTGATCTGCCTCTGCTCAGATGTGATTTTGGTTCGCCATCTCTTCCCCGGGAGGCCGTGGAAAAAGATACGTTAACTAGCAGCCTTGAGCGTTTATTCCCAGAGTCGACGGTGGCCGACCGGGAGCAGATATGGCAGCTTTTCATTGCCGCTGCGCGCCAAGATCTGGGAAGCATGATTGTTGTGGCGGAAGACGCCAGGGCGGAGGCAGATCGATTGGCGCGCCAGGGAACAGGGATCATGCCGGTAAAGTTGACTTTAGATCTCCTGCGGCAGGTGAGTTCCATCGACGGCACCATCCTCCTCGATCCGCACGCCAACTGCCACGCCATCGGGGTCATCCTGGACGGAGCGGCCAGTGATCAGTGCACGCCGTCCAGAGGGTCCCGCTTCAATTCTGCGGTGCGCTATGTCAGTTCCGGTGCTGCACGGAGACTTGCCATAGTCGTTTCCGACGACAAAACTATTGACATCTTTCCGCCCCTGCGCCTTCGTGTGAGTCGCAAGCAGGTTGAAAGCCATATCAAGGAATTTGCAGAATCGGACGTTGACAGCTATAACGCATCGATGAACTGGCTGGACAAGCGGCGGTTCTATTTAGACGCCATGCAATGCGAGCATCTCAATGCGCAGCTCGCGCACCTTGCAAAGGTACCACGCGAGGTCGGAGAGATCCGATACCTGGTGGAACCCTTCGAGGTAAGTTCCGAGTTCGATTCCAGCTATCTGACCGAGTAATGCGCTCGATTGGAATGAAGTGGCATTTTTCGAATGCCAAGCGGAAGAACTCAGGACGACCGAACAGCAGTTCGCATAGTTGATCTCAATTATTAGCAGCGCTAGCTGACTGGTACCTTCAAGCCCATTGGTCAGTGATTTCCGGAACCATGGTCAGCGATTTACGGAATGCGCAGTAAATCAAGAATGTGCTGACGACGTGCCGAGGTGTCACTGGAGCCAGCGGGTCAAGGCGGCCTTTGGCAAGCATATCCTGAATAACTACTTCGCAGCGGTAGCTGGCTTCACCTGTGCGGAACTCGGCGTCCACAAGCGGTCGTTCGACGCCTGAGTTCAGCGGATGGATAAGCCGGCCGCTGGGTGTCGCGCGCCCGTCATCGTGAGTGACAATCACAGCAGGAGCATTGCTGGCCGAGCCGATGTCGGCATGCGTCGCCGATGCCCTTCGTGGCTCGCAATTTGGGTTTGAACCGAGGATCACGGTCGCGATGGCGGCGGTAAGCTCGTCTTCAAACCAAAGAATTGAAACAGCGAGGTTCCGCGCATGCGGAGGTTCGCTCGACGGGTGGTAGCGCAGCGATCAGGAGTTCGGACGGCATGGACGAAGCTAGATATGGTCAGATAATCAGGGACGGCGAGCGGAACAAAGAGGTTGCGGAACTCATCCACAACTGGTGCTCCCACGCGCGAGTGAGCAACCAGGGTGGAGTTGGCTTGATTGCTCAGCAAACTGGATTGCCCATTGGTCACTTCGCCATGGAGTGTGACTTCGCCCCGGCCAGCGGCTTCGCCGGCTGGTACCTGGAATCTTGTGCCCTCGATTTTCACGACCGCAACTGCGCGCATTGCGACAAGCGCCAAGCGGTACGCATGCCGAATCTCTCCATCCTGGTGGGTCAGCGAGACCGCGATGTAATCCGCCACCAGGAAGAGGCTGTTCGTGCTGAGGCGGAACTACAAGCGGCTCTTGAGACACGAAAAAAACAACGGGAGGCACTACGCGTCGGTCAGAACGCAGCAGTTCGAGCGCTGCTTGACGACCTGGATACCCTTGACGCCACCCATGCTGACGACGCTAAGACACGAGTCGTCGAGACGGTGCGGCTCGCTCCCGAAATCCTAACGCCATCTCTCACTGACTACTTTTTCGAGTTGACCGCATCCCCTGAGGCCGGGTGCCAAGACGTGGCGCTACAGGCTCTTAAGTATGCAAAAGCTGATCCGACCCGCCTTGCGGAAGCAGCGCTGCGGTGCCTAGCGAAACGCGCCGCAGTTCAAACTGCTGCGTACATCGTGATGGAGAAGCCTACGCTAGCAGATGAACAGACAGTGGAGGCAGCGGCTCCAGCGTTGATTCACCTCGCCCGAGCCCCTCGCTCCGAGTTTGGCAATGGCACGCGGGTCTTCCATCCCGATCCCTTGAAGGCCGTTTTTGCAATATGGCCAGAGGCCGTTTGCCGTGCAATTCAGCGCCTGCTTGATTCACGGAGTTCTTATGCCATCAGGATGGGAACCGCCGGGCTCAAGGTTCTCTCAGTGCAGGCACCGAATATCCTAGACCGGTTCTCACGGTCGCTTGTGACCAAACTGACGCGTGCGCACATATTGATCGACGATACCGACGCCGACCGAGAAAGGCGGATGGTGTGCAGCGACCTGCAACGTGCGGTTGCTGCAGCCCTCCGCCATGCGCCTTCTGAGACAGACAAATTGATCGCCACGTATTTCGAAGGTGCGACAGCAGAGGGTGAAGCTCGTCTTGTGAGGGCTTACGGCGAGATATTCAGGACCAGTCGCACCGAAGAAGAAGCGCTGGATGGCAAGGTCGCTGCCATCGCTCTGATGCGGTTCGTGGCGTGGTCTAGCACTTCGAAGAATCTCACTGTACTGACCGAAATCACCCAAACGCTGAGGCCATACGGCGAGGAGCTCGCTGAGTCTGTTGATGGTGTGTTGGACATCGCACTGGGTGCAGCAGCCGTCATGGATGCCCGTCGCGAGGCGTTTGACGCCGAGCGATCGCTCAGCAAACCGGAAAACTTTCTAGAGGTGCTGGACACGCAGAACTTTCGATCGGCGCTCTACTACTCGCGAGAAGTGTTCGCAGCGATTGCGGCCGCAACTGCCAGCAAGAGTCCGGCTGCAGCCGAGTCATACGTCGACTTCTTGTCAAGGATTGACGGCAGCCGTCACACCTTGATCGCTGTCCTGTTGGAGGAGTCGAGCAAGCTCATAGCTACACCAGAAGGTTTGCGTCTCGTCTTGCCTGAGCTCTACACGGCCATGGTGGGCACCTCAACGCTGGTGCGTGCAAGTGCTGCGGAGACGTTGGGACGCGCTGGAAGGAAGCGCTCCAACGATCTCCCGGAGCTGGTTCTTGAGGCATTCATTCTGCTTTTGGAAGACAAATACGTGATCGTCCACAAAGCAGCAGCGAGGGCGCTTGAGAGCATCTCTCTCACTGGTGCCTTGGAGCAGAGAGCCGGCAGAGCACTGCTGACGCTCCTGAGCGTCTATGGCAATGAAGGCAAGGTTGAGAGTTTCCTGTTGGATTGGATGCAGCTGTACTTCCGCCGGTACGCCACTGACGATGCATCCCGTGCAAGTCTGGCTCGGTGGTGCCTGAAAGTCTTGACGGGTGTCTCGGTCCACATGCACCTCAGGGACCTCACTTTGATCTCCACGTATCTGAAGGAGCAGCCGACCTTTGTTGACCTGGTAATCAGGGCTTTGGAAGATCCCGAGGTCAGCGACCATGGCCAGGATGACGTCATCCGATTGCTGTACTCTATACCTGATGCCGAGGCAAGCAAGCGATCCGCGGATCTCAGTAAGCTATCGGTGTGCCGAGCGGATCGCGGCTGGTACGCGGGCGCCGTCGTTGAAGTCCTCACGCGCGTCGGGGCATGGGATGAAGCCGTCGAGGCCATTGAATCGTCTTGGGAGGCGATCCCCGATACCATCCCCATGAGGCGTATGAAGTGGTCCAGGCGGCTCCATGTTGTTGCGGTTCAGTTCGAGGCCGCCGTTGCCGCGGGAGATCTGTCTCGGCAGGACGCGCTGAAGGCGGAGTGGGAAGGCCTCTATCAATTGTTGAAGGAAGACCAAGAGGAATATGCAGAGAGACGCAATCCTTTCCCAGGTGTTTTTCGCGCGAATTCAGGCAGTTGACGCGCTCCGCAAACTCGGCGATGGCGAGGTCGTCAGCGCGGAGCTTCTACGCCAAATCTGCGCCGAGTTGGATGACGCCTCTCTCAGGTATGGACGGGCTTCGACCGCAACGATCTACGGCGCGTTTGCGGCGCTCCTGCGCATCGTCCTTTCTCTGGCGGAGTGGCGGCAAGCAGTTCTGGACGCAGTTCCAGACGGTGACCGGTTCCTACGCAGTGCAGTGGAGCGCCATCGTCTGTGGCTCAAGGAGTTTTGTGCGAAAGACGCCGCCAGGAGCCTCGTGGATGCGTCTGTCTCATTGCAGTCGGTCGCCACCATTGCCGAGTTTGAGTCCATCTGCAAAACGCTGGCTGGCATTCCGTTGCCCATTGGTGTGTTCTCTGAGGAGCGGCCGCGTATTCCAGCCGGTCAGAAGCAAGTCGAAGAGCGCCCACGGCCAACGGAGCTCTCTGTGGCCTTCGTGAAGTTTCAGCTTGATGGCCAACCAGCGGCCAACATCCACCACCTGGTTCCGCGCGAATTGCACGACATGGAGATCGAGGTCAGAGTCTCTCGATGGCCAGAGGGCGCCACGCACCTAGTGCTGACGCCGATCTCGGCAGAGCCCAAGAGCACCTACGAGCTCTCCGAGTTCACGTTCACGAAGCCGTCCACGGAGCCGCCGTACACGCTCATCCAGACGGGGCGTGCGGCTCTCCAGATCGCACAGGGTTTGAAATCGAGGCCTTTCGAGTTCAAGTACGCAGCGGCATTTCAACCCACCAGCGCAGAGCAGCCCGTTGCTGTCGTCGGCCACCGTACGCTTTTGGTGGAGGGCTTTGACATACGGGCCAACTCGATTACCGGCTATCAGGCTGTCGACGAAAAGATCCTGTTGATCCGCGATCTGCTAAGACGGGAAGGCTGGGCAAATGCCGAGGAGTTGTCGGACATTCTTGAGCTACTGACCAGTCTGGGCAATCTTGCTGGGAGAGCAGTTCAAGACGCCGTGTTCGATGGCGCGTGGGGCGAGAAGGAATTCCAAGCCCAGGTTCGAAAGGACCTTCGCCGGTCGCCCCGCATCGGGTCGGATCTGGAGGAGCACGCCGCAGCTGCTGGGGGCTTCACTGACTTGAGCCTTCGCGGAATCACGATCGAGCTCAAGGAGACGGGCACGCGGATCAAACAGATGGAAGACTGCCGCAAATATGTCGAGCAAGCTGCCAGCTACGCGGTGGCCAAAGGCAAGCGCGTAGCTCTGTTGTGCATTCTGGATACCAGCGCCAAAAATTCTGCGCCTTGGTCGGCGGCCGACGGCATCGACGTTTTGGTGTCAGCACCGCCAGCCAACGTGGCGGTCATCACGCTCGTCATCCAGGGGAACATCACTCGCCCGAGCAAGTTGTCTCGTTGAGGCCTTAGTCGCCTCGCCGAATGTCAAAAACGCACGACGTCGTCAGTCAAGTTCCGGGGCCGAATCGGCAGCCATTCGCAGGTTCTTGCTCGATCCGCAGCTTTCTTTTGGTGCCTTTGAAGCCTCCTTGAAATCTTGATCCAACGTGAAGTAGAGAAAATTCCCCAACGGAGTCTCTACATGAAGAAATCAAAATTCAGCGAAAGTCAGATAGTCGGCATATTGAAAGAGGTCGAACTCGGTGCCAAGGTTGGCGAGACGTGCAGAAAGTACGGCATCAGCGAGCCCACCTACTACAAGTGGAAAACCCAGTACAGCGGCATGACGGTGTCGCACCTGTCACAGCTACGTGAACTACAAGACGAGAACGCCAAGCTCAAACGCATGTATGCCGACCTGGCCCTCATGCACCATGCTCTCAAGGACGTTGTAGACCGAAAGCTCTGACCCCGCAGCGTCGGTCCGATGTGGTTCAAACGCTCATGGCTGAGCACGGCATGAGCCAGCGCAAAGCCTGTGTGGCCAGCGGCATCGCCCGCTCCACACTGCGCTACTGCCACAAACCTGCTGACGACTCCGGGGTCATCCAGTTCATGCAGACCTACATGGCCACCAACCCAAGGCACGGCTTTGGCCTGCTGTACGCCAGCGCCCGTCACCAGAGTCAGCCCTGGGGCAAGACGGTGCTCTGGCGCGTGTACTGCCAGCTCAAGCTGAACCTGCCCAGACGCGGCAAGAAGCGCCTGCCTGCACGTATCCGGCAGCCCCTTGAAGCAGGCCATCAACCCAACCTGGGTTGGAGCTGTGACTTCATGTCCGATGCACTGTGGTCGGGACGCAAGTTCCGCACCTTCAACGTCATTGACGAATTCAACCGTGAGGCGCTACGCATTGAGATTGATACCAGCCTGCCGGCTGCGAGAGTCATACGGGCGTTGAACGAGTTGGTCGAGGTGCGGGGTGCCCCGCTGTCCATCCGCATGGATAACGGGCCGGAATTCATTGCGCATGCACTGGCTGAATGGGCCAAATCCAAGGGCATTGCCTTGAACCACATCCAACCCGGAAAGCCCACCCAGAAAGCCTATGTAGAACGATTCAACCGGACCTACCGCACGGAGGTACTGGACTGCTACGTATTCGATAGCCTGCAGGAGGTCCGGGACATGACGGCAGATTGGCTGCACCGCTACAACTACCATCGCCCCCATGAAGCACTTGGCTTCATTCCGCCAGTCGAGTACCGTGTGACAAAATTCCCTAACCTCTACTTCTGACTGGCTCAGGAATTCGAGGGGGCTTCACCTTGAAACTGCCTACATCGAACAGGGAGCCGAGATGCCGCAAAGGAGTTGTTGGTGAACTTCAGCAATCAGCCTTGATCCGATTTTGGTGATCAGTTAGCAAATGACAGTTAATGCTTGACTGAAAAGTTCAACCGTTGCTCCGCTTCTCTTTGAAGTGTGCTTTAGCTTGAAATTCTTGTCGCCGACGGTTTCAGTTCATACCGAACTGCCTTGTAGCTCAGTCAGCCGTATTTCGATTGAGAGACGCGCAGAAATAGAAAAGGGCCGACTTTGCTGAATGAACTGTCTCCGCACCGCTCAACGATTCGGCTCTTACCGAATTGGAATACGACCGCCACACAGAGGCGGCCACAAGCAAGCTTACGTCTTGACCCCACTCTCGCAGAGCGACCTGGACATTGTGCGCACTTGATCTTTCGCCGGGATCTTCGGGTTCACACTGAGCAGAGGCTGCAATTCGCGCGACAGCGACTAGCTCCGCAAGCCGGAGCCGAAATTCCAGCGCATCCTGTTGCGCCAGTCGCTCGTAGTCAGGACTTCCGAATTCGCGTCCGACGGGAGCCATGGTTTCCCAAGCCTTGTCTTCATCAGATTGCAGCCTGTTGCGCCGTCTATTTTCCATTCTGAGCCTTGGTGGTTTTGCCCTTGACCTTGTGACAGCAACAAGACTGGCGTAAACCGAATCCTTCGTCAACACCTACTATTAGCGGTGCAACACGAAAGCGGAAACGCCATAAAAAAACCGCCAAGGTTGCGCGTGCTGACAGCAGAGGCGTGGCGGTTATGTTGTCATTGATTTTAGCGCACTTGGGTCAAGTGCCAACTTCACGCTGCAACTAAGATTTTGCGGTGCGCTACTCAATCTGCAACGTCCAGTTCTGGCCAACTGAACAAGCCTTGGAATTGAATGGCCTCCTCATTCCACATCTGAAACGTTTTCAATGCCTTTGGGGATAGTTTTTTGAAGTGATCTAGGCATCGATCCGCCCAGGAGGTGTACATCAGTGCAGCGTGCATCGTGGGTGATTTAGTGGTGCTGTCATCCGTCTGGTCATCCGACTTCTCCTTTGGCAACTGGGGCTCATGGGTGAGCAATCGCACTGTGTGAAGCACGCAGATGCCTTCCATGGTCAGAAGAATGCTCCGTCCCTTAGTCCCTGCCAGGAATGGCATTGTGGACGGGCAAATTTGTATTCGGTTGATCGCATATTTCATGAAAAAGACAAACTCGATTGGGTCTTGCGCAAGGTAAGACATACGCGCCTCAATGAGGCCGACTGCGACCCCGTCAAATCCTTTGATACCTTTCAAAACATCTATCCTCAACTCTTGGTCAGACGTGAGGGCGCGCCAAAACCAAAAGTCCTGAGGTTGCGTTCCTTCTCCGCAGACGGATTCGTCGAAATGGAAGTACTGCCAAACATCACTGTCCATGGCCAAGTAGATATCTTGCAATTGCTTGGGACCAAGCAGAACCTCGAAATCCAGTAACTGCCACACCGAGTGGCAAAAAGTGCGTCTTGTACCGGGAAACAAAGGTTCAATGCGATCGACCAGGGAGTTGGTTGCACCAACCTTGGCCCCCTGCGGTGAAACGTCCCCGCGCAAGTGCCTGGACCATTGGCCTTTGGAAAGCACAACGCGCTTACTCCTGCGGTTCAGAAATTGTTCGAACTCTTCGGACGTGTCCAATTCACTTCGATCTTGCACATGCATGCTCCAGGTGGCCACTCGCATGCGCTCGCGTGGGGTCGTTGCTGGTCGTCCTCGGGGGCGTTTGCGCTCAGATGTCATGAAATTGCAATTTAATCGAAATTTGTTGCAATTTTAGTCTTGACGAATTGACGAACCGTGATTGACCGGTAGCTTGGTTTTTGCGCAGGCATGAGCCGGCGCGCTGGTGCATGCCGCACCAGCTTTTACCAACGCCGAGAAGGAAAGTGCAGATGTTCGCCAAAGCAAACCGGAAATAAAAAAGCCCGGGCCTTGCAGGGCCTGGGCTTAGTCCAAAGCAGTCATTGCTTGGGTAGGAGTACTCAAAGTATATGGCGCAAAAGCTCCACGTCAAGTGGGCTGGGGACAACTATTGGCTGTTGTTTTGTGAATCGTTGATGCTTGCCCGATCGGCATTTTCAGGAGTCTGAAATGCTGAACGAAAGTGAATTGGCCGAACTGTGCCGTGAACGCAAACTGAGCGACTTTGCCATCGCCACCATCCGCCGGGTGCGAGAAAGTCTCCCCTCGCGGATTGTGCGCAGTGGTACGCACAACATCGTGACCCATTACGCCAGCCGAAAAATGGGCTGTGTCATTAAGGCCGAGGCCACGAGTACGGAGTTGGCGGCCATCTACGACTGGGACCACGATAAGCCCACCTACGAGTTCTACGACCAGCCGCCGGCGATCAAAAAGATCCATGTTCGTGACAACGGCAAAACCACTTCCCATCTCTACACTCCGGACTTCTTTCGCCTGGCTGTCGATTTCATAGGCTGGGTGGAATGCAAGGCCGAAGACTGGTTGAGGAAGCAGGAGGCTCTGCCGTCTGCGCACTATGTTCGAGATTCCCAGGGACGTTGGCGCTGTCCGTCGGCGGAGCGCTATGCGCATAGCGTGGGTTTGGGGTTTGCCGTCCGCTCATCGGTTGAATCCGATCCCATCACCATACAGAACATCGCGGACTTGTCTGACTACTACCGCGAAGACTGTCCCGTTCCTAGTAAGGGGCAGCTTGCGCTGGCCCGGCAGTTCATGGGTGCGCAAGGATGGTGCTGGCTGCGCAATCTGCTGGCCAACGATCAGGGGCTGAGTGCCGACACGCTCTATAAGCTGATCGCGGATGAGGAGCTGCATGTCGATTTGCAAGCCTTTCCGCTGATGAAGGAGCCGCATCGGGTGCGTGTGTATGCCACTCGGGCGCTGATGGACTCCAGTGAACTTTGGCTGCCGGCCCTATTGACGGCACCAGACATAGCCATTCAGCAGGTCGAACCCATTGCGGGTGAGGCCTTGCTCTGGGATGGGAATGCCTGTGAGGTGCTCAATGTCGGCAACACGGAAATCTTTCTGCGCATGGGGGGCGGCGCAATGCAAAACCTGCAGTTGACGGATTTTGAGCGGCTGGTTTGCAGCGGCGTAATCGTCGGAACCCGAACTGTGGTCAATCCCCGCGCGTTGGCCGCTGCTGAAGTTTTGCGGCAGTCTTCAGCCGAGGACGTCAAGTCGGCGATGCGCAGGTACTACTGCATCCATCCCGAGCTGTGTCCATCGGATGAGGTTCACAAGAGCTGTGACAGAGCTGTCCGTAAATGGAAGGCCATGGCGCGTAAGGGCTACGTTGAGTACGGGAACGAATTCATCGGCCTGCTGCCAGCCATTCGCAAGCGGGGCAATCGCAACCGCAAACTGAAGGCCCCTACGCTGGAGATCATGCACCGAATTATTGAGAAAGAGGTTATGTCCGAAGCGGCACCCGGTCTGTTCGCCTGCTGGGCACTAGTCTGCGATGCCTGTAATCAAGATGGGTTGGTTTTCCCAAGCTACAAATCGTTTGTCGCCGAGATCAAGAAGCTGAAAACTCCGGAGGAGCTGAAGAAGGCCCGCGAAGGTGAGAAGGCGGGTTACGACCTGGAGCTTCCTTTCATCAGTTTGAATCGGGAGACACCCAAGCACGGTACGCGTCCTTTCGCTATTGCTCACATCGATCACACGATCCTGGATCTTCAGTTCGTCACGGAAGGCACGGGCACGTCGATGGGTAAAGCCTGTCTGACGGTCATGATTGATGCGTTTACCCGAAAAATCCTGGCCTGGGTGATAACTTTTAACGACCCCAGCTACCGCTCCTGCATGTTGGTGATCCGCGATTGCGTCCGCCGGTACGGCCGAATGCCCAAAACAATAGTGGTCGATCAGGGGGCGGAGTTCAAAGGAATTTACTTTGAACAGCTCCTGGCCTACCTGGGAGTGAACAAGCGGATGCGTCCGGCCAGCCACCCGCGCTTCGGCAACATCGTGGAACGCTTCTTCGGCTTGCAGAACACAGCGTTCACCCATGCTTTGGAAGGCAACAACAAGGCTCTGCAGAATCCGCGGCGCATGTCGAAAACCCACGATCCACGCGAGTTGGCGGTCTGGAATTTGCGTGCGTTCCGGGAGGCGTTCGAAGGCTTCCTGACGGAGTACTACCACGCGGTAGAGCACCCAACGCTTGGCATCAGTCCTTCCAAGGCCATGGAAATCGGATTGCTGCAGTCGGGTGCACGGGCGCATACCCTTATCGCCTACGACAGCAATTTCCTGATCGCCACCATGCCGACCACCGACAAAGGCACTTCCAAGGTGCAGCGGGACGGTTCCTTCAAGGCTAACCGGGAAGATTACTTTGCGGCCAGCCTGGTCGAATACGTGGGGCAAAACCTGCCGGTGCGTTACGACCCTTTCGACTTGTCCAGGGCATTTGTGATGGGGCGCTCGGGTTGGATCGAGGCCCGCGGACTGCATGCCCATGAGCTGGCCGGACGCACGGAAAAAGAAGTCGAGGCCATCTCCCAGGAGATCAATGCCATCAATGCCCGCACAGGCATCCGGCAAAAAGAACGGGCCCTCGCACTGGGTGCCTATTTGCGGACCGTGCGCGGACGCGAGGCCGTTCTGCGCATCGAGGTGCAACAGGCACGGGATCGGGAACTGCGGGCCGCAGACGAGGGCATCGGCCTGCTCGGGACCGCTCCTGCCAATTCCGGTGACGCCCTGACTATCGAACAACAGCTGGTGCACAGCCTGGAAACGGCTGAAAGCACTTTTGAACACATATCTCAAGAAACATACGAGGACTTCTAATCATGCAACACATCGAACCCAAATTCCCCCAAGACCTGTTGAACGCAACCTCTGAAGAAAAGCTGGCGTACTTCGAGAAAAAAAAGCTCGGTCACCCACACCTCACGCAAGCCTACAAACTCGCTTTAGATTGCATTGATTTCAGCGGCAAGGGCGAGATCGTGCCCATCATCGGTCCCACCGGCGTTGGCACGACCGAACTTGGCAGGAAGCTGTATCGCAACTTCAACGACACAACGCCCACTTTTGACGAGGGCGGTAGTGCAATCCCTCTGGTCGGTGCCATTGGATTGGAAGCGCCAAACGCGGGGGATCGCATAGACAAGGACTATTGGAAGCGCGTGATGACGGAGATGCTGCGTTGCGGCGGGGACATCCTGTTAGATCGAAAGATCTACGTGCCGCCTAGCCAGTTCATGCTGACCCATCCGATTCCCCATGCAGATCCTATGCTGAAGAGCATAGACACGCTGATGCACGCCACGGTCAACATGCTGCAACATCGCCGCACGAAAGTGGTGCTGATCAACCATGCGGACCGGCTGTTCCCGGAAACGGATCCGGCCGGCTGCAACCGCAGTCAGCAGATTCTCATGGATTTGGCGGCACAGACCCACGCACGGTTCGTGCTCATCGGCGGCTATCAATTGGTCCGTTCTTCCTGTGCTCGCAACAATTGGCTGCGGCGCCAGCACACGGTGCATTTCCGGCGCTATGACCGCAATGATGCTGCGGAATATGCCCATTTCCGCTCCGTGTTGATCGATCTCTTGGCGCACATGCCGACTACGCAGCGATTGGAGAAGATCCGTGACGAATGGGTTATGCGCCTCTACATCAGCACGGTGGGTTGCATCGGTTCCATGAAACGGGTGCTGCTGTTGGCATTGCAGCACGCGCTGCGCACGGGCGAGAAGATGACGGAGGATTTCATCCTACAGTTTGTCCTACACAACGTTGTGGCCCTGGAGATCGCCAAGGAGGCTCGCCTGGGTGAACATCTGCTTCTGGACGTGACGGCCGCAGAAGTTGAGCAGGTTCTCAATGGCCCACTTGATGCAGAAAACGGCAGTGCTATCGCATCCGGCAAGCCGCGCTCGAAAACGCCGACTGGCGGAAAAACTGGTTTTGGCCACCGTCGCATCGGTGAGCGTAAGTCCAGCCGTGATCCAGTGGGAGTGCGCAATGGCAAATAGCATTGCAGATCCGTTCGCGGGAGACTTCGAACCCAGCGTATCGGCTGCCCTCTATCCGCTCGAGATGGAGGGCAGTCGAGAGGCACCGGAAGGCCTGCTTTCTTGGGTGGTCGGGCTGGCCCAGGCGCATTGCGTGGGGCCCCGTGTGCTCCTGCGGCACCTTCTCTCCAATTCGCAAAAATACAGAAGTCTCTGGGGTGTCGCAACGTTCTTTGACCGTGACAGTGGCACCATCAATGGACATGGGCGCTACGCCCAAATGATGGTGGAACTGATAGGGGCGGGTCAACCCGCCAATGCTGGCCAAATGACGCTGCTTTCTCTGTCAAAGTTGTTTCCCTGGAATGGGGAGGGACTTTTGGCAAGAAAGCCGAAATGGTGTCATGTGTGTCTATGTGAGCAGGCGAGGCAGGGGGGACGGCTGCATTTCCCGTTAGTGTGGACACTGGAGCACTACAGGGTTTGCCACACGCACCACGTACCTTTAAGTGACCAATGCCCGGCCTGCGGCAATGCGCAGCCGTTTTTACCAAGCTACCCGAGCCTGGTGCACTGCAACCAATGTGGCGAATCGATGTTGGCGCAGCTTCCTGACGGATTTCGGTTGGAAGAGACAGAGGTGACCGCATTCGCCATATGGTGCGCTCAGGCGTTGGCCGATCTAGTGAAGCGGCTTGCTGTGCTTCAAGCGGACGGATGCATGCAAGCGTTCCGATCCAACGTGGAACTGATTTGTTCCCAACTAGCCCATGGTGGAAGAAAGCGCTTTTGCAGGGAAATAGGCCTGCAGCCTTTCGCGCTCAACGGCTGGTTAAACAAGGGGGAGCGTCCTTCTATGTCAGTGCTCCTGCGTCTTTGCTACGGTATCAAAGTTATGCCGGCCGCCATGTTCCTGCAGGAACCAATCGCGCTGGCGGACTATTCACCTCCATCGCAGCCTGCAGGCAGTCAACGCAAAAGCCGTCCGATGTTGGGGCACAAGGAGCGGGAGAGAATCAAAAATCTGTTGGATGTGATCATCGCAGACAAGGATGATGCACGTCGCTTGATTGACATAGCGGGGCAGGCTGGTATCGAGCCGACGGCTTTGAAGTACTGGTTTTGGGATGAGTGCCGTGAATTGGTTTTGAAGAGGCGTGCTGCAGAAGACCGTCGCATGCTTCTGAAATATCGGAAAGATCATGAGGCGCTGCGTTCAGTGGTGCAAAATCTGCGCGCTCAAAAAATCAATCTCAGTCGCTGGCAGGTGGAGCCGGAGTTGAGAAAGCATGGTGTCACCCTAATCCGGCCAGATCTTTTTAAGGCGCTCGAGTGGATGCGGCTTTCTTGAGAAAAGAGTTTCGACTTCTAAATTGACTCACTTCGCCAAGCTTCAAGTACGATAGGCTCTCAAGAACAAAATATGGATGTACTCACATTTACCGCAGAGGCTATTAAAGCCCTAGCTTGGCCAACAGCATCGGTACTCGTTGCACTCATGCTTCGCAAGCCAGTGATTGAGTTGCTTCCATTTCTTCGTCGACTCAAGTACAAAGAAATTGAGCTGGAGTTCTCCAAGGAGCTTGCGCAACTCAAGTCTGAGGTCGCAGCAAGCGAACCAAAGGTAAACCCAAAGTCTGTGCCTTTGTTATCGACTGCATCCAGCAACCGTTTGCTCAATATTGCATCTATCTCAACAAGCGCTGCCATACTGGAAGCTTGGTCTGAACTTGAATCGGCATCTGTGGCAGTTGCCAGCTCGTTTTGGTCTCAACGATCAAGCGACACATTTGGGAATTACTCGCAGCTTGGTGAATATCTTCTGCAATGCAAAGTGATTGATGAAAAGCAACTGGTTGTCTTCAAAAAATTGCGGGAACTTCGCAACAAGGCTGCACACGCCATAGACCTAAATCTCAGCGAAGAAGAGGCGCGAACTTACATTGAGCTCGCGACTTCACTCATAGCACACCTCCGTGCAGCGTAACCAATTTGCAACCAGCCGAACTGGACATTCAACGCGGGCCCCAACATGGGCCATTTTTTCGGCATCCTCATGGCCTACGTCCTCATCTTCCGCACATCGTGCTCCGCTAGCTGGCAACTAGTGTGTTTAGACACATCATCGATATCCTATGTCTAGTTATTCGGATGTCCTGTCTTCTATCGCTATAGTCGTTTCACTTGGGGGCCTTGGCGTTTCAGCTTATGTCGCATTTCGTGATCGTCCTCGGCTGAAAGTTTCTGGTCAATTCTTTCGGGCATCGAGACATGACCCGAGCAGAGTTGTGCTCACGTTGATCAATGTGGGTCGAAGGCCCGTGATCCTAATGCGACTAGGTGGAACAGGGAAACTGGGAAAGTGGTCCGTGACGTTCCCCGAACAGGATAAAGGTGGTCTTCGTCTCGGCGAACATGAACGCTACGAGCATACGATCAAGAAAGAGGACACCGTAAATTTTGATGTCCTCAAAGACGACATTTCACTCGTTTGCTTGTGGGTTGAGGATTCGCTCGGCAATAGATACCAAGTTCCAAATTCAAAAGAAAGTATGGGGAAGCTATGGTCCGAACTCAATTAAGGTGTCTGAACCCAGTGCCAGAGGCGGCATACGCGGAAAGATAGGCAGGCGCCGAAACTCCACGTTCGGTTTCATAGGAATTCGCCCCCATATACATGCTGGCGGTTTTGAAATGCGATTGCGTGGTGGTTTTGCCATGCGAGGGTGTGATGATATTCACGCGAGTGCTCACATAGAACATTGCAGTCATCACAATTGCCAATCTTCACGTCTGAAGCCTACTGGTGGGCTATCTCACATTGTGCTATTGAATCCCCATGGGAAAGGCCGAGCCAAATTTCACCAGACCAGCCAAGAATCGCGAACACCATAGAGTGCGATCGAACCTTGTAGAGCTTTTTCCATTCGGTTAGATCAATTGAAGACGGGCAGGGTTTTGATTCAGGATGGGTATGCCATTCACCCAGATAGTCCATTGTCATTCGACTAGTGCACCACTGACGAAGCGCCACTTGCTGATGATGCGATGGGGATCGCTTAAACCCATGGCGTTGTCGCAGGTCCGTCGGCTGGGGAAGCGTTGCTATCGTTATGTGCAGATGAGACGCACGGCGATAGCCAAGCAATATACCCCCGGCCTCCGATTTCTCTTTAGTGTCTTGACGATATTGGTCTATGGATTCGAGTGGCTCAGGCTCGAACAAGATATTGCTGTCGGCTGCCCATGGATTTTTCCAGATCAGAGGTGGCCGCATGCGGGGCATCCATTCATCTTCGAAACATTTTGATTCTTCACGGAAAATAGGTCCGCAGTTTCAACGCAACGTGTGCGGAAGCGGGGTGATGGACTCCCTTGCATCCATGCGCAGACCATATCTGTGGCCAATGCAGCTGCGTGCATAGGGGCAGAAACGGCATACGGTGTAGCGGCGTGACAGCCAATCTGTTGTCGCGCCGGCTTCGTTTTCAGAAGTCTAAATCGTTCTTTTCTATGATTTGCGTCATCGGGTACAAGTAGGCATCTATAGCAGCCCCCCCCGTCAAGATCTGCCCATAGCGCTTGGACAGCCTCCCCATTACCTTTCACCCAAACATGCAAAATTGGAACTCGACTGGCTCGTTGCAGACGAAGTCCATTTAGAAACTCGCTCACCGTTTCCTCACCAGTGGCATCAACAATCAGTTCTGCGGCGAACAATGCTTTGTGCTCCACGACACTGGACGTAACGGCCTCTACGTTGCTATGTGGAAATGTTCGTACCAGCTCTTCCTTTAATGCAGTGGATTTTTGACGTAGCAAAGATGGATAGCCAAGCACATGGCGCCCCAGGTTTCCAGAGTTCAAAATGTCTGGATCAATAAGTTTGAGAAGCCCCAAATTTCCGGTGCCTGCTCCAAGGCGAATCAGCGATTGCGCCACAAAAGAACCAATTGCACCGCAACCAACTACAGTAATACGCTTGTTGTGGAGGTCTGGAAAAGTAAGGTTCCTACTGTGCACGAACCGACTGCCTACTTCGTTAATGCTCAATCTGAAAAGCAGCTGCCCGCCGCCCTTGTTGTGCAAGTAATTCCTGTAGTGCTTAGGTTTGTTTTTGTAAATTTGGCGCTGAGTCTGGACAAGATCAAATCCAAAACCTAGCCAACCTATGGGCGTTTCTACTGCGCAGAAAAAGAAACTAGATCCAAGGTAGTCCGGGGTAGCGAGCAACTGTTGCAGGCTAGACGCAAGGTCTTTGTCCCATTGCGCAAGCCATATGAAAAGTTCCTTGACCGTTTTTGGCATTTTTTCGGGTACGACTGGCAGCACCTTGCTGTGGAGCAGCCAACAACGATTGCCGCGCAAAATTTCCTTTGCGCCGAGCGTTTTTGCCAGTCGATCGGCCTCGCGTGCGTCTGTCGCAATGAGCGCGTGCTCTTTGCTGTCCAACTTAATAATATAGAAGTTGGTGGATTTTTCCCCTGGAGCTATGTCACCAAGTAAAACTTCCCATGGAAGCGTTGTCTGGCCGTATTCCCAATGGGCAAGGAATTCGTTTTGAATATCGGTATCCCGATAGTCCGGATCCATGGCAATCCGATCCAATAGCGCGGTTGCTTGATTCAAACATTGTGCAATTGCAGTGGCCGGATCGTATCGATCCAGTGTTATGGACCCGTGTGCAAAGTAGCAGAGATTGCCCAAAACATCGACATGCGGCATCAACGTCGGCAAAAATGATGCCCGTTCCTCCAAATGGATCGTTGGATATTCGAGAAAATTCCAATCTTCAATTGTTACTCGGACGCGCACCGGTCCCTTTTGACACGGTAGTGATCCCTGAAAAGATCGCTGACCAACGCGAGCCGCGATTGGTACAAATCCTCGATCTTTTAGTAGGCGTAGCGTTTCGCCGACTTTTGTCATTCCTTCCGGTTACCCTGCCGAGGTCGATGGTATGACCGGTGGTGGAACGCGAGTAGGCGAAATTGTGCGGATGCCTGCGGCGCCCGTGTCGGGTTCAACTAAATTGACGTCGTCCGGTACGCGATGGCCAAGCTGCTGAGCTAGTTGTCGTATTGCCTGGTCCTTCAAGTGAGTACCAAGCATTCTTGAGTGCTTCAGAGAATCGGCCAATTTTTGAAAGCGTTGGGATGCGTCTTCACGCTCAACTTCTGTAAGCCGGTTGAAATCTTCGGCTCCGTTGTCGATCCCAAACTCTCGCAGATCAAGTAAGAAGACATTCGCTAGGTGCGTCGCAACAGATTCGAGCGCAAGATCATCACGTCCTGGATTTTCTGTGAAATTCTGCACTGCTGCGATCATGAGCGACACTGAGCTTGGCCCCCCGTGCTGCCATTGCACATCGCGCCAAGCCTTCAAGTATCGGCACACGCGACGCAACTGCTCATCGGTTTCATCAACACGATCTCCAAACCATCTCGCAATGACTTCGGGGTCCGAGGGTTTCCATTCTCCCTTCCGGGTGGCCATCACGACGCGATCAAGATCAGCCCAAGCTTGTTGTTGTTCGTCCCCATAGGATTCCGAAAAATCGGCGGAATCGAGCGCTCTTTTAAGAGACGCATTTGCCGCCGTAATCCGCTCACGGATTTTGATGAATTCAGCCTCCGGAGCTGCATACAACGGGAGGTCTATGTGTGCCCAAGATGCAACCTGGATGCGGATACAGGTGTCCTTACCTGACAAAAGCGTCCACCCTTCTTTTTGGCAAAGACTTTTCAATAGCCGTTCGACCAATTCAAAATAGGCTTTGGCCATCAGATGCGGCGGGCCATTCTCTTCCCATACCGTCACTGGCAAATACACCCCGTAGTCCCAATCCATTTCCTGCGGGGGAGTAAATGCGGGTTCATTGCAAGTGTCATATGACCATGAGCCCTGAGTGCGAAAACGTGGCTCTACGACACGCTCCATGCCCAATATCTCTTTCGTTGCCTGTCGGATTTGGGGCTTCAAATGATCACGAATTTTGTTTTTACAACCGACTAGATATGCACGCTTAGTCGGGTGCGGGGAAATTCGGTTCAGGAACACATCGCTATCCGAGCCACTTTTATAAAGAAGCTTATTAAGTTTCAGCATTACAAAGCTCCTTGATTGGCGTTAGCGCCGTAATAAAACAGTGGAGGTGATGGTTGATGTACAAAAAATGCTTGGCAATCTGAACGACCAATACAGACCTTCGAACGTTCCGAGGCTGCACCCAATAGGACCTCTTGTGCAGGAGCATCTGCCCGGTCAATGGCCACTGCCCCAGCTCGTTCATCAGTTAAATCGTCGTCAAGGTGGACATAACGATCAGGCAAGCGATGCTTGAGCATGAAATCGCTGAGGGACTCTTGTACGGAGATTGACAAACCGAACAACCGCTTAGGCATATTCGCAGGATTCACTCCGCCCCAGTCATAAGTTCCACCGCTGCGGTTGCGTCGGGGATCGGCGGTAAATTTCGATGACATCGTCCCTATGGAAAAGAGATAAATATCTTCCAACTGTTGGCCGAAAAAGGTTTGCGCTTCGTGAACCGCGAGAAGTCCTGGGGCATTGGCGTACAGCCCGCCATCCACATACTGATTGCTGTTAAACGTATGCCGTGGAAAATAAGCCGGTGCGGCACTGGTGGCCAAAGCAATGTCGACGGCCCCAAATAGGTGATCACGTCTGAAGGCGGTGTTGTGGGGCGTTTTAAAAATCTGTGGCTGTCCGCTGGAATAGTTGATGGCTGGCACGATCAGTGGGTGCTTGCATGTGCCCAAATTTCGGTCCCCTAAAAGCTCAGCATTTCCCAGCAACTTCTTCAATGGTTCTGAGGAATAGGGTGCACGTAGCATTCCTTTGAGTGAGAACCTGCGCTTGAAAATCTCTCCGCCGTGCTCGGTGAAAAGCTCCACCATTTTCTTGGCGGGGATTTCCATTGCAATTGCTAATGCCAAGATGCCACCAATTGAGGTGCCCGCAATGAGATCAAATCGGGTAGCGATGGGAGCTTTGATTTCCTCTTCAATGTCCGCCAGGATCTTTGCGGTGTAGAGGCCGCGAAACCCGCCGCCTGACAGTGCCAAGATTTGAAAGCGTTTCGAGTTAGCGACAACCATATTCCTCCTGGATATTTTTTCTGCGATTTTTATGCGGGCATTTGCCCGAAATGTGGCCAATCAATTTGATTTCAAGGTCGGCTACTCACCAGTTGCTGGATAAACCTTGGAGTCAGATAACTACTGTCAATATAAACAGTAGTTGGGCACATGTAAAGTTTTTTCTTGAAATGCTGAGCAGCAGGTCGTTCTCGCCTCACGGGCCTGGAGTACATTGGCCACCAGCTGCTGTGGGTACTCTGCAATTCGCCAAAGCCACAGTGGGACAGGGGGGGCAGAAAATGGGAAAGATTTCCAAGCTTTTCAATGGGAATGTTGAACAGACACTGATTGGACGCGTGACGCCGACCGCAGAGCAAAGGGGGTTCTTGCAGGAACAGTGGAATCTACTAGCGGAACATCTGAAGTCCACCTTGGTTCGACATGGATATCCGATTTCTACATGGCTTCAAGGATCCTATAAATACGGAACATTGATAAAGCCTGTTCGTCTCGGCGACGCGTACGATGTCGACGTAGGTGTGTACTTTGAATGGGACGGCGATGCTGCTGCTGAGCCCGCGCCAAAGCAGCTTCGAGATTGGGTTCAGACAGAGCTTCTGAACTATGAGTCTCAATGTGCGGAGTTGAAAAAAGTCGAAGTTCCTCCAAAGGAGCGTTGTTCGCGGGCCACCTACATTAAACAATTCCATATTGATACGCCCGTCTATCACCTAGACCCAGAGACAGAAAAGCGTCGGCTCGCCTGTCTGTCAGATAAGTGGGAAAGCAGTGATCCCAAGGTGATATACACGTGGTTCAAGAATGCGGTCGATGGCGGTGACCGGGAACAGCTCCGGCGACTTGTCCGATATCTCAAAGCTTGGGCCGCAGTGTCATTCGACGACGCCCCGGCTTCACGACCCACGTCCATTTTTCTGACAGTTGCTGTGACAGAGGCTTACCAAACGCTTTGGTTAGATCGCGTCTTGGGTATGGACGATGACGATGCCCTTGTCGCCATCGTCAAGAAGTTGCACGATAGATTCTTCCAAGATCGAGAAGTTCTGAATCCGCGAGACAGCGATGAAGATCTGAATCGCATGGATAACGATGCCTGGCATGGATTTTTGCCGCGACTTTCTGGGCTATTGGATGTTTCAGAGCGGGCCGCTGACGCGGCAGATGAGGCGTCAGCGGCGCTCATTTGGTCGGAGGCATTTTCATTTTTAATGCCGCTTCCCGAGACTGATCAGGTTGAGATCGTTGACGAAGGCTCTGGAGGCGCCGTGATGCAACTGCCTGAAATTGATATTCAGGTGTATGCCAGACACCCCAAGTCGTTTATTGCCAAGTACCGCAACGAGGTTCCAGGAGTCGCCAAAGATTGCGATCTTGTTTTCACTATAGTTAACGCCCATGTGGTGCCTGAGTTTGCAACAGTGGAGTGGACGGTTCGCAATGAGGGTGCTGATGCGGACCTGCGCAGCGATTTGGGGCACAGACAGATGGGAATGCGATTACTGTCGGTGGATGAGCACACTTCTTATGTGGGTAGACATTTCATGGACTGCATTGTGCGAGTCAACGGGCAGGTATATGCAGTTCGACGAGTGCCGGTCACTATCCGTGATGTCCAACATGTGGCGCGGAACCCACCGCGTCCTTCGTACACAAAGATGCGCAGCTTCTTGCGAAAGCGGCGCTAGTGAAAGTACCTGGGGAAACTGACATCACTGCTACACGCTGTAGGACTCCCCTTGCGAAACGGAATAGATGTCTGCCTGTCATGTAATATGACTCAACGAATGGGAAGGCATAAAAACGCATGGGGACTGTGCAGGCTATCGCATCTAAATCGCAACGTTGGCGGATCGAGACCTTAGAAAACGCGGCAGGCTTTCTAGCACCCAAGAAAGTCCTTTCTACCTCCCAACTTGCTAGCTCATGGATATCGGTCGCCCTGAAGAGTTTGACTGACGCTGAGTATCTCGCTCTTGTAAACCGGCCTGATCGCGGAAACACTGCAGATTTCCCAAATAGGGTCCGAGACTTGGCTGCGGCGATGGAGTTTGAGATACCGCTTGATTTTGGCCAGGCAACACTTCGTGATTGGCTATTTGCACTCACCCGTGCCGTTGAAGTACCCGTGTCCGACAAGGTCCTTCAGTACTGGCAGAAGTCCTTGCTGTATCGAAACCTGAATGCCTTCGCAAAAGTAGATGCAATTGCAAATGCCCCGGATCTCGAGCAACTGCATCTCGCTTTACCCGTGTTATCAAATGAATATGAGCCATCAAAGACCGCGGAGCCAGGCAGTGCCACTGCCATCCTGATTGCTTTTTCGGTTGATAGAGACGGCGAATTTAAGTCTGCCTTGCTGGGCATACCACTTGCATGTGACTCGTCCACCCGAACTCTGATGCCTCCCACCGACGGAGCGCTACCTTTTTTTAACAGGGAGTGGCTGGAACCGCCAGACCTGGATGCGCAAAAGGACTTGTACTTTGGGACCGTATTGGATTGCGACGATTTTGCCCGTGAGAATCCACCGCCAGCTAATATGGGCTGGCCAGACTACTGGAAATATGCTGAGTCTTTTGTAAGAGATGTCACCGAACAAGCCAACCCATTTCCGCATTTGGCATCCATTGTGGGTCGAGGTGATACCGCCTGGAAAGTGGTTCCCTGGGACGCTGGGAAAGCTAGCAAGGGGATATTCAAAACGTACCAGAGGGCACTTGACGGTGAATCAGCACCGCTATTAAGTGCGCTTTGCGAGAAGCCTGTTCAACCAGGTACGTTTGATGTTCCAGGTGCATTGAAAGCCGCAGATGCGTTGTTGGGGCATATTGATACCTATGAGCCCAAGAAGAAAGCCCGTGTTGGCTTTGGTCTCGAGCAGAGCCAGCGTGTGGCGGCTACAGCAATCACCAAGGTTATTGATGGGCAGGTATTGACTGTTAACGGCCCCCCCGGCACGGGTAAAACGAGCTTTCTTCGTGCAGTGATTGGCACGGTTTGTGTACAGACGGCGTTGGATGCCAAAGATCCGCCTCTGATACTCGCAACTGCTGCAACCAATAAGGCGGTGACCAACATCATCGAGTCCTTTTCCGAGGTGGCCGGGCCGGAAATGCAGCCCTCTTGGGAGAGTCGCTGGTTACCCGACTTGCCATCCTATGGTTGGTTTTATCCTGCCGCTTCCAAGCCCGACAAAGACATCAGTTCGTTTATGGTGTTGCGCAAAATTTGGGGTGCCAAGGGCGAAACGCCAAAACAGGCGATGACTGCGGCTGCCACGGCCTTTTTTGATGCACAACTCCAAAAACGTTCTTGGCTGCTGGACAAGTTTCTGGAACTACACCGCCAAGTGCTGGGGTTGTCTGAATGTGCGCGTGATGCCACTACCGCAGCAACACTGATTAACGAACAACTGTCACTCTCCGTCAATCGTATGCATGACTTGCAGAAGCGATTGCGTAGTTGCCTGCACACTCCGTCAGTGAAGCCTGCCTTCCAAGTTTCAGAAAATATCTTGGCAAGTAAATTAGCCGATCTTGAACGTGCCACTCAGCTCAGCAAGACCCAACTTGAGACAGCACAATCCGACCTACAGTCATGGAATGTATGCCTTGAACAACTTCGAGAAGCGGCACGATTGCGCAATGCCCGGGCGGGCATTATTTACGCAATCAAAAAACTTTTTTTCGGTGACAAGCTCGAGATTCAGGCGCTGAGTCTCGAGAATTCGGCCTTGATCAGAATCGCCAGTTTTGATCCAGAGTTCACCGTCTATGGGGATGTGCTTTTGCAAGCAGTGGAACGTCGCCAACTCCGGGCTGCACGCCGGATTCCTGAGCATGTTCAACGACTCCATGAACTGCAATTGGAGTTTGATTCCATCCAGTCGTTGCTTGCGGACTGGGGTGATTGGCGTAGGGAGGTGCAGCAAATAGTCGAACCGCTTGAAACGTTCGGAAGTTCAGTGAAAGAACTGTTTGCCCAATGGATTGCGGCAGGATTCGGGGATGCATCTGATCTGCACTTAGGCTTTGAAGAAGCACTGGATCAAGTTTTTCGCTTTCGCCACTTTCATATGTCTGCGCGGTATTGGGAGGCGCGTTGGCTTGCAAGCGTCCCAGCACCAAAAGATGATGGAAATGACTTGTTATGGTTGCAGCGTGCGTCGATGTTGGCTCCGGTCATCGTGGCCACCGTTTACACCATTCCCAAAATCTACAAAGAATTTAGCTCTGCCGATCTACTAATATTTGACGAGTCTGGACAGGCCGCCCCTGAAGTCGGCGCGGCGAGTTTTGCTTTTGCCAAGCGTGCCATCGTTGTAGGGGACATTCACCAGCTCAAGCCTGTTTGGAATGTTGGGGACCAAGCCAGCAGGCGTATCTGTTCGGACCTCAATATTGCCGAAATTCCAGAGGCTCAAAGTGCGGCGGTGGGTTCCATCATGCGAACCGCTCAAAGAGTGACCGCTTTCACGACGCAAACAAATAGTGAATTGGGATCAGGTATCGGACTGGTTGCGCATTATCGGTGTCGTGCGGACATCATTGAATATTGTCGACGGCTGATTTACGGAGATGGTTTAACTCCTCGTCGGCAGGAGCGCCCACCTAACGGACAATCTGATTTTCTTTACCCACCGATGGCATGGGTCGCTGTGACCCCAAAGGCATCGGCTCAGAAACGTAATGGATCCTGGGTCAATCAAGACCAAGTCAACGAGATCCTTCGATGGCTACGTTACGATAAATCACGAATTTTGGCCCACTACGGCAAGACGAAACTGTCGGATGTTGTTGCTCTGATTGCGCCCTTCCGTGCACAAGCACGCCTCATGCAAGAGGCCATTTCCTCCGAATGGGGAGAGGAGGAGGCCAAATCAATGGTGATTAATACCGTCCATGCCCTTCAGGGAGCGGAAAAGCCTATCGTGGCCTTCTCGTTGACTCAGGATGAAGGCAACTTTTTTGTGAATCGTGACGGTAGAAATCTCATGAATGTTGCCGTCAGTCGCGCCAAGGACTGCTTCATTCTCTTTGCAGCGCCATCTGTCTTGCAACCGGCCCTTTCGCCCAAGCAGGCATACGCCGCTCGAAAATCCGATGGCTCAACCCCACTCGATGTACTGGTTGGATATTTGAATGAAAAAGGCAAACGCCTTTATCCCCGAGAAGTAGTCATCATTGAAGCGCCAGGCAAGGCGCAACGTGTTGAAGAGGCATTGGGCTTGTCAGCGCAGGTGATCTCAACTGGTGGGCACTTCCGTCGGATGATAGCCAAGGGAAATACGTTAGCCGCGGAAATCACTAACAAGCAGACCTTGACTGATCTGATGGCTGTGACTGACGACTTGAGGCATATCGACCGTTTTTTCCTGGCAACTGACGATGATGACGACGGGGAAGAAATCGCTTGGCATGTCCAGGAGGTTATGAAAGAGAAAATTAATGACCCTGGCCGCATTCGGCGCATGAGGTTTTACTCACTGGCACCTGACGACATTCGTCAGGCACGTGAACTGGCATTGTCCGGCATCGATGCTCGACGCGTTCGTGCCAATCTGGTCCGCAGTCTATTTGACGCCGGGTTGCACCAACAGCTTTCCTTGGCAGGCATACAAGCTACCCGCCCGCAGATCGCGTTGCTGCGCGAAATCGATCAGCGCTCCAGTGTCCCGGGATCATGGCAACTTAAAATAGACGGGCATATCTCTGATAAGAACGTAACTGGATTTGTAACCAGAATCACAGTTCATGGTGTTGCAAGGCCGCTGGTTTTTGCCAGTGAAAGAACCGCTCAAACGGATGCAGAACACATACCTCAGGGTTCAGTAGCATCCCTTGTGGAGTCCACAAGCAAGTCCGTCAAGCTTCCTCGATATCCGGCCAGCACAACTGCACAGGTCCTTATCGCAGCGTACCGGCGATATGGCTGGGCTCCGAAGAAGACAATGGATGCACTCAAGGCGCTTTATTTGGGGCATAGCCTATCCAAGGCCATTGGGATCGGAAGTAATACCAAAAAAGCCGCCGAAGGTGAACAGCCATGAGCGGGGTTTCCAGCTACCCACGTACTCGTGGCACCTATGTATCGCCAGAAGTCATTCGGGCACTTCTGGCACAGGGCTATATTTCTGAGGAAGACGTTCAAGGCTACAACGAATCTCTCTCGGAGACAGTCGACTCTGGTCGGGAGTTGATCAAGGAAGTCGTTCAGGTTCTACTCAAAGACCGCCGCGCGGACGTGGCATTTTTAGACAAGATCAACGCTGGCATTTTGCAAAAACAAGTTGCAGCTACTGCGGATGGGAAGCCTGCCACCGTAACGGTTTATCACCACAGTGGTGCTCGGATTCTCAACGGGTTTAGCTACCAGGCAGTGCCTTACACCAAAAAACTGGATCGAACACTTTATAAGCGCGAACGATACGACTTCGACAGAAAGGAGCGTGCTCTTTGGTTAAGAGACATCGGCGTGACGCACGCGAATGCATTGCGTTCCGTAGGGATCGCTCAACATGAAATTGACAGGATGGTTGAAAGCGGCAAACCTCCAGATGGATATCAGGTACACCATCGCCTGCCGCTTGATGATGGGGGAGGCAATAGTCCGGACAACTTCATCTTGATCAAGGATGACGTTGAGCATCGTGCACTGCATGGCTACTACAACCCTGCAGAGCTGCGGATTCGGCAACTTGCACCAGGCGACACGGCTACCGTGGCCCTAGCTGTCCCCCCCAAAGACACCATCGTTTACCCCGACCCGTCCAAGGGGTATGTGTCAAATTCTGTTGGATTTTCAAGTTTCATGGAGATGTTCGATGAGCATTGAAACGTTAGTGCAGGAAATTCAAAAAAATCGAAACAAGTACGATTTGTTCAATCCCGCACCAGCCTCCACTCAAGCGGTAGAACGGGGTGCCCAGGATTTTGAACGTGAGTTTGAACAGCCCTTGCCTGATGCTTACCAAGTCCTATTGCGGCTCACTGACGGCTTGATGGAAAACGGTCTTACGATTTGGCCATGCTCACCCCATTGGAAGTTCAGTGAGTCAGTGGTATCTGCAAACCGTGAATTGCGCGAAAACGTATCAGAGGATTTTCTTTATTTCGGTTTGCGGGATGATTCTGCGTTTGTGATGGAGCTTTCGACCGGACGGTTTTTAGCGCTTGAGCTCAACGGACTGGCTGAATGGGAGAGTTTTGGGAGTGCAGAGGCTATGGTTGAGTTTATGTTGGAACGGGCGCTGGACTAACAAGTATGACCATGCATGCACATCCGATGATCACGCCGCTGTTGCCTTTGCAACCACCGGCTATGGTTACTCAGGGCTATCCGACGGACGCGGCGGCGGCATACGCGCTGATTTGGACCAACACGCTGGGTCACTTGCGTATGCCTCAGAGTGCAATTGAAGGGCTCAACAACTATCAGTTGGGGAGTCACTCCATTAGCGTGAGGTGGTTGTCTACAACCGATCCTGTCCTGTCCACGCAACTCAAAGAACTCGACGCGCGACGCGTCGCAAAATCTCCCTTACCGATAGGCTCGGTCGTCGAGGTCCCTGCTGGGGACCTTGTGGTCGCGTCGGCCACTCCGTCGTTTGTATCAGCTCCTGGGTGCAATACAGATGCGGCTGCGTTGATCGAATGGATTGACAAGCTGGAAGTTGCGTCTACTGGACGAGTCGCAGATCTATTGGATGAACTTGTTATAGCTGGCTGGGCAAGATTGGAAGGTGATCAATTCCGATTGACACCTCTCGGTAAGTCACAACTGAATGTTTTGCACAATTCCAGTTTGAGCAAGATTGACGGGACGACGACTGCCATGTGGCGCGATCTGGCTGGAGCGTATTTGAAAAGTACGATTGATCTAGCTGATTTGGTATCTCAGTCCAACCAACTATTTGGCGTTTCTGTACACGTTCCAATTGATGTCGTAGAAGCCTTGGTGCATGGCGAGCACACCTCCGAAGAGGCCTATGCGCTGCGAGAAAAGGCAGCACTGAAAGCCAGTTCGCAACCGCAGTTTCCTGCTGCAATGGATCCTGGACGTCTTTTGCCTGCGGATGATCCATTGTGGGCGCAGCGAGACAAATTGGAGTCGGATTTATCCAGTAGCAGCGCCCATCGCTGGCTTTGCTTGTCTGCGTCAGAAAAAGTGTCTATCCGGATGGGGGCGCTATTGTCCAATCTTGAGACAGACGAGGAACGGCTGCGATTCTGTTGCTCATGCGTATTTGATGCCCGCTCGCGGTGGTTGATTGGTTTGGGGCCGGACGCTGCCCCACCATCTGCCCCTATCGCGCTTCGGAGTTATGTCGCGTGGTCTCACTCCAATAGCGATACTGTTGAATTGCGCTGAACCCCCGTGGGTCAGATTTCGGCGGAAATCAACACAAGGCACGGAATGTGCACCAAAAACACAAAACCCCCGCGACCGCTAGGTACGCGAGGGCATGTGCTGTTCACAAATGACTAGGAAGTACTTTTCAGATGCGGACATCGATCAGCATCGATCCAAGAAAATAAAATACCACTACTTTTTATTTTCAAGAACTCCCCTTGGCCGAGACCAAAAGGGAAGTGTCAAAAATCTATGAACGTAGTTGAGGGCACTCATAAGCTGGATTTACTCGCCAGAAGGGGGCTGCAATTGCCTCCTCCACCGTGATTGGCTTTGGCCAACGAAGTTCATCGGCACTCCTTGGCCAGGGACCTTCGTACTCATCGTTGCTTGGATTCCCGTTTGGTGGGAATGCAGGCACTATGTCCAAAAGTCCGTCGTCAATCGGAAGTACCAATTCAAACTGTTGGCCATTGGCCTGCAGTTCAACGAAATCGCCGACATCTGCTCCGGTTGGAACTCCATCGGGCTGTAGCCGTCGAAAAAGATCTTCGGCCGCATCTTTACCAAAGCAGTTGCTAATTTTTGCTTCTGTTCCATCAAGTTGTTGAGCAATTCGCATTGCCAACAAGTTCAACAGCAACTGTCTCGTGGTTCCATCTATTTCAATTTGCATGTCATCTCCAAGAATTTGAGGTATTTGGAGACGGCATTGCCCCGAGGGGACAATGGTCCCCAGCGGGTTGAAATGAAAAAGAACTTGATTTCTCAAGCTCGATTTACAGCTGATCAGGGATTTTGTCCCCTTGTTGAAGTTTTATAGGCTTCAACATATTTCGTAAGCGGCTAAAAATCTCACCTTCGATTCGCTCATTGGAGCTACTCGCAAGCATTGAATACCTAGCGCTGTACTCTACGCGGCACAGTTATGCTGCCCTAAGCGGCACGGATATGGTTCCAGCGACACTCACCCCCCCCCCCCCCGCAATTTGCGCCTCGCCCCCATTGGGGGCCCGAACACATCCCGGCGTCACTAGGGCGTTGTCAGTGCGCTGACGGAGGCGTCTAACTGCAGCCAGCGCAGGGCGGCGTTGCGCAGGTCGTCTGGCTGGCCGGTGCTGAGGAATTGGGTGGCTGGCTGGTCTGCTGTTGCGGGCGCCAGCAGACTGGCGGCTTCCAGCAGGCGCCGGGTTTGGCGGGCCACCGGGGTGCCACCCTCCAGCAGGGTGACCTGCCCGCCAATGGAGTTACGCAACACGCCTTCCACAAAGGGGTAGTGTGTGCAGCCCAGTACCAATGTATCTATGGCCTCGGAATTTAAGCCAAATTGGCCCATAGCCCCCGTGTACTCTGCGCAGAGTGCTTCTATTTTTGTAGCGTCGTTGCGTTCGATGGCAATCGCCAGGCCGTCGCAGGGCTGCAGCACAAAGGTGGCTTGTCCGTGCAGGGAGGCCAGCAGGGCCTGAAATTTCTCGCTCTGCAAGGTGCCACGTGTGGCCATCACGCCTACGGTCTTGCTCAGGCTGGCCGCTGCCGCGGGCTTGAGCGCGGGTTCGATGCCCACCAGGGGAATGGCCGGGTAGGCGGCGCGCAGGCTTTTGATAGCGGCGGCTGTGGCCGTGTTGCAGGCCACTACCAGCGCCTTGATACGGTGCTCACTCAGCAGGTAGTTGGTGATGGCGTGTGAGCGGGTGGTGACGTGGTCGTCATCCCGCTCGCCATAGGGGGCGTGGCCGCTATCGGCCACATAAACAAAGCGCTCGTGCGGCAGCTCGGCGCGCAGTGCGCGCAGCACGCTCAAGCCGCCCACGCCGCTGTCAAACACCCCAATGGGGCGCGAGGCAGCGGGCATTGCCGTAGTTGGCACCAAGGGCTTAGCGCGAAGTAACGGGAATGCTCTTGAATTCGCCCGTGGCGATCTTCTTTTGCCATTCGGCCGGGCCGGTGATGTGGGCGCTGGTGCCGCCCGAATCCACGGCCACGGTGACGGGCATGTCGACCACATCGAATTCGTAGATTGCTTCCATGCCCAGGTCTTCAAAGCCTACGACCTTGGCGGCCTTGATGGCTTTGGAGACGAGGTAGGCGGCTCCGCCCACGGCCATCAGGTAAGCACTCTTGTGTTTCTTGATGGCTTCGATGGCCACCGGGCCGCGCTCGGCCTTGCCGACCATGGAAATCAGGCCGGTCTGGGCCAACATCATTTCGGTAAAGCCGTCCATGCGGGTGGCCGTGGTGGGGCCGGCGGGGCCTACTGCCTCGCCCTTGATCGGGTCGACCGGGCCCACGTAGTAGATGACACGGTTGGTGAAGTCTACCGGCAGCTTCTCGCCCTTGGCCAGCATTTGCTGGATGCGCTTGTGCGCCGCATCGCGGCCGGTCAGCATCTTGCCGTTCAAGAGCAGGGTCTGGCCGGGTTTCCAGCTCGCCACTTCGTCCTTGGTCAGCGTGTTCAGGTCCACGCGTTTGCTCAGTTCGGTGTTGGGGGTCCAGTTGACGTTGGGCCACAGGTCCAGCGACGGTGGGGTCAGGTAAACCGGGCCGCTGCCGTCCATCACAAAGTGGGCGTGGCGGGTGGCCGCGCAGTTGGGGATCATGGCAATGGGTTTGCTGGCTGCATGGGTGGGGTACATCTTGATCTTCACGTCCAGTACCGTGGTCAGGCCGCCC
Organism: Rhodoferax sp. EU05-FHT12H12; assembly: GCF_058791215.1. NCBI lineage: Bacteria > Pseudomonadati > Pseudomonadota > Betaproteobacteria > Burkholderiales > Comamonadaceae > Rhodoferax > Rhodoferax sp. EU05-FHT12H12. The sequence goes on from NZ_JBYTDI010000001.1 coordinate 50,912, forward strand.
AGGCCTTGGGCACCAATGCCCAGGGCGTTGACCTTTTCAAACAGTTCCAGGCGCAATTCTTCGACCTTGTCCAGCGCGGCGCCAGACGCTTGCTTGGCCTGTAGCTCGTACATGTCCAGGTCGTCCATCAGGCTTTCCTTGGCCATCAGCACGGCTTTCTCGGCCGTGCCGCCAATGCCGATGCCCAGCATGCCGGGCGGGCACCAGCCCGCGCCCATGGTGGGCACTGTTTTCAGCACCCAGTCCACCACCGAGTCGCCGGGGTTGAGCATGTACATCTTGCTCTTGTTCTCGGAACCGCCGCCCTTGGCAGCCACGGTCACCTCCACGGTGTTGCCGGGCACGATTTCGGTGAAGATGACCGCGGGCGTGTTGTCCTTGGTGTTCTTGCGCAGGAATTCGGGGTCAGCGACGACCGAGGCGCGCAGCGTGTTGTCGGGGTGGTTGTAGCCCTGGCGCACACCTTCGTTGATGGCGTCGTCCAGGCTGCCGGTGAAGCCTTCCCAGCGCACGTCCATGCCCACCTTCAGGAACACGTTGACGATGCCGGTGTCCTGGCAGATCGGGCGATGGCCGGTGGCGCTCATCTTGCTGTTGGTCAGGATCTGCGCGATGGCGTCCTTGGCGGCAGCGCTTTGCTCACGCTCGTAGGCGCGGGCCAGGTGGGCGATGTAGTCGGCGGGGTGGTAGTAGCTGATGTACTGCAGCGCGGCAGAGATGGATTCGATCAGGTCGGCTTGGCGGATGGAGGTCGTCATGGCGTTGGGCGGTGAGGGCAATCCCCTTGGGCGGGGTATTGCTTTGATTGAGGGCTATGCTGAAAATCTTCCAACCGCTATTTTGACAGGTCAGCCCCTGCCGAGCCTTCCATGCGCCTTACAAGCACCACCCGCACCGAGCGGGACACCTTTGGGCCGATTGAAGTGCCCGCCGACCGGCTGTGGGGCGCGCAAACCCAGCGCTCGTTGCAGAACTTCGACATTTCGGGCGAGCACCAGCCTGTCGAGATCATCCGCGCGCTGGCGCAGACCAAACGCAGTGCGGCGCGGGTCAACCATGCGCTGGGTCTGCAGGACGCCAAAAAGACCCAGGCCATCGTGGCCGCGGCGGATGAGGTGATTGCCGGTCAGCACCCGGATGAATTTCCGTTGGTGGTCTGGCAAACCGGCTCCGGTACGCAAACCAATATGAATGTGAACGAGGTGTTGGCCAACCGCGCCAGTGAGCTGCTGGGCGGCGCGCGTGGGGACGGGCGGCTGGTGCACCCGAATGACGATGTGAACCGCAGCCAGTCCAGCAACGATGTGTACCCCACGGCCATGCATGTGGCGGCGGTGGAGGCCATCACGCACCAGCTGCTGCCCGCCATCGCCACGCTGCGTGCCACGCTGGCGCAGAAGTCGGCCGAGTTCGATGGCATCGTCAAGATTGGCCGCACCCACTTGCAGGACGCCACGCCGCTGACCTTGGGCCAGGAATTCTCGGGCTATGTGGCCCAGCTCACCCATGGCGAGGCCCACGTGCGCGCCGCGCTGCCGCACCTGTGCGAGCTGGCGCTGGGTGGCACGGCTGTGGGGACGGGCTTGAATGCTCCCCAGGGCTATGCGGAGCAGGTGGCTGTGGAGTTGGCCACACTCACCGGCTTGCCGTTTGTCACTGCACCCAACAAGTTTGAGGCGCTGGCCAGCATGGATGCGCTGGTGCATGCGCATGGCGCACTCAAGACGCTGGCGGCCAGTCTCATGAAAATCGCCAACGACGTGCGCTGGCTGGCCAGCGGCCCGCGCAGCGGCATCGGCGAGTTGAGCATTCCCGAGAACGAGCCCGGCTCCAGCATCATGCCGGGCAAGGTCAACCCCACCCAGAGCGAGGCGCTGACCATGCTGGCGGCGCAGGTGATGGGCAACGATGTCGCGATCAACATTGGCGGCGCGTCGGGCAACTTCGAGCTCAATGTGTTCCGCCCCCTGGTGGCGCACAACTTTTTGCAAAGCGTGCGCCTGCTGGCGGACGGCATGGTCAGCTTCAACGACCATTGCGCCGTGGGCATCACACCGAACCGCGAGCGTATTGCCGAGCTGGTAGGCCGTTCGCTGATGCTGGTCACCGCGCTGAACCCGCACATCGGCTACGACAAGGCGGCCGCCATTGCCAAAAAGGCCCACCAGGAAGGCAGCAGCCTGCGTGACGCGGCAGTGGCCAGCGGGTACCTGACGGCGGCGCAGTTTGACCAGTGGGTGGTGCCCGCGAACATGACGGGGCGTTGAGTGGGGGTGGGTAAATTGCTATTGAATTAATAGCTGTTAGCGCAGTATCTACGGGGGCTAGGGGTCGATTCGGCTTGTATTTGGCGGCTAAAGGCAGTTACCCCGGGTTTTGCGCAAATTTGTAAGCTTGCCGCCAGTCAGTGGCTTGTAAGTGCAGGCTACGACAGTCCGGGCAGTTTTGATACGTTCGAGGAGACAAAAATATGAGTACATCAACATCGGCCATGGAATCTCTGCTGGTTGAAAACCGCGTGTTTCCCCCCAGCGAAGCCATGGTCAAGGCCGCCCGTGTGTCCGGCATGGAGGGCTACAACGCCCTGTGCGCCGAAGCGGACAAAGACTTTGAGGGCTTTTGGGCCCGCCTGGCGCGTGAAAACGTGGTCTGGAACAAGCCCTTTACCCGCACGCTGGATGAATCCAACGCGCCGTTCTACCAGTGGTTTGACGATGGCGAGCTGAACGCCTCCGCCAACTGCCTGGACAAACACATGGGCACGCCGACGGAGAACAAAGTCGCCGTGATCTTTGAAGCCGACGACGGCACGGTCACCAAGACCACCTACAAGGAACTGCTGGCCCGCGTGAGCCAGTTTGCCAACGCGCTCAAGGCCGATGGCGTGAAAAAGGGTGACCGCGTGCTGGTCTATATGCCCATGACGCTGGAAGGCGTGATTGCGATGCAGGCCTGCGCGCGTATTGGCGCCACGCACAGTGTGGTGTTTGGCGGCTTCTCGGCGAAAGCCTTGCAAGAGCGCATCATCGACGCGGGCGCCGTGGCAGTGATCACCAGCAACTACCAGATGCGTGGCGGCAAAGAGTTGCCGCTCAAAGCCATTGTGGACGAAGGCTTGGGCATGGGTGGCTGCGACACCATCAAGACCGTGTACGTGTTCCAGCGCACCAAGACTGCCTGCAACATGGAGGCGGGCCGCGACAAGACGTTTGACGAAGCCCTGGCTGGCCAGAGCACCGAATGCGCACCCGTGCCCGTGGGCGCAGAGCACCCTCTGTTTATCCTTTACACCTCCGGCTCCACCGGCAAGCCCAAGGGCGTGCAGCACTCCACTGGCGGCTACCTGCTGTGGGCCAAGCTGACGATGGACTGGACGTTTGATCTGAAGCCTGCCGATGTGTTCTGGTGCACGGCCGACATTGGCTGGATCACTGGCCACACCTACGTGGCCTACGGCCCGCTGGCTGCAGGCGCCACGCAAATCATTTTTGAAGGCATCCCCACCTTCCCGAACGCGGGCCGCTTCTGGCAAATGATTGAGCGCCACAAGTGCTCCATCTTCTACACGGCACCCACGGCCATCCGCTCGCTGATCAAGGCGGCAGAAGGCGATGCCGCGGTGCACCCCGACCGCTCTGACCTCAGCAGCCTGCGCATCCTGGGCTCGGTGGGCGAGCCTATCAACCCCGAAGCCTGGATGTGGTACTACAAGAACGTGGGCCACGAGAAGTGCCCCATCGTCGATACCTTCTGGCAAACCGAAACCGGTGGCCACATGATGACCCCGCTGCCCGGAGCCACACCGCTGGTACCCGGTAGCTGCACGCTACCGCTGCCCGGCATCCTGGCGGCTATCGTGGACGAGGTGGGCAATGACATCCCTAACGGCACCGGCGGCATCCTGGTCGTCAAACGCCCTTGGCCGTCCATGATCCGCACCATCTGGAACGACCCCGAGCGTTTCAAGAAGAGTTACTTCCCCGAAGAAATGGGCGGCAAGCTCTACCTCGCCGGTGACGGCGCCGTGCGCAGTGCCGACCGCGGCTACTTCCGCATCACGGGTCGTATTGACGATGTGCTCAACGTGTCGGGTCACCGCATGGGCACCATGGAAATCGAATCGGCGTTGGTGTCCAAGACGGACCTGGTGGCGGAAGCTGCCGTGGTGGGTCGTCCGGACGATCTGACCGGCGAGGCGATTTGCGCCTTTGTGGTGCTCAAACGCCCCATGCCCAAGGGCGACGAAGCCAAGGCGATTGCCAAGGAATTGCGCGACTGGGTGGCCAAGGAGATTGGCCCGATCGCCAAGCCCAAGGACATCCGTTTTGGCGAAAACCTGCCCAAGACCCGCAGCGGCAAAATCATGCGCCGCCTGCTGCGTTCGCTGGCCAAGGGAGAGGCCGTTACCCAAGACACCTCCACGCTGGAGAATCCGGCGATTCTTGACCAACTCGGTCAGGCCTACTAAAAGGTTTGGGGGCGACAGGTGTCGCCTCCAACAAAAAAGCCGCAGCACTTGCGTGTTGCGGCTTTTTTGTTGGGGCGGCCGGCCTTGTGGTGCGGGCCGCCGCTGGCTTACTTGGTGGACAGAACCCAGGCTGCCAATTTTTTGGCATCGGCTTCGTTGACCTGCGCGTTCGCGGGCATGGGTACGGCGCCCCACACACCACTGCCACCCTTCATGATTTTGGTAGCCAGCTTGTCCACGGCGGTCTTGTCGCCTTTGTACTTGGCGGCCACGTCCTTGTAGGCGGGGCCCACCAGCTTCTTATCCACTGCATGGCAAGCCATGCAGTTCTTGGATGTGGCCAGTGCCAGGTCTGCAAAGGCGGGCGCAGTGGACAAAAGGGCGCTTGCGCCCAGTGCCAAGGTGATCAGGGATTTTTTCATGAAGGCCTCGTGGGTTGGTTTACAGTGCTTCAACGCCATTGTAGTAACAGAGGTTGACGCCACCCTTGCGTTGTCGCAATCCAGTAGGAGACGGTCATGTATTTTTTGGGAATCGGTTTGGTGCTCTTGTTGCTGAAGTACCTGGAGGTGGGCCCTGTTGCCGCTTGGTCGTGGTTGGTGGTGCTTGCGCCATTTGGTTTGGCCGTGGCGTGGTGGGCTTGGGCAGACTCCACTGGCTACACCAAACGCAAGGCCATGGAGCGTGAAAACGCACGCAAACAAGAACGTATCGACAAAAACCGCAAAGCCATAGGTACTCTGGGCAGCAAGAAGCGCCGCTAACAGGCGCTGGGACATAATTGCAGCTGCTTTTTCCAGTCCCCTAACCCCGTATCCCCAAGAATCACCATGCCCGCTTACCGTTCCAAAACTTCCACCGCCGGCCGCAACATGGCAGGTGCCCGTTCACTGTGGCGTGCCACTGGTATGAAGGATGGCGATTTCAGCAAGCCCATCATTGCGGTGGTCAATTCCTTCACGCAGTTTGTGCCGGGTCACGTGCACCTGAAGGATCTGGGTCAGCTGGTGGCACGCGAGATTGAGGCGGCGGGGGGTGTGGCCAAGGAGTTCAACACCATCGCCGTGGACGACGGTATCGCCATGGGCCACGACGGCATGCTGTATTCGCTGCCCAGCCGCGACATCATTGCCGACTCGGTGGAGTACATGGTCAACGCCCACTGCGCGGATGCCATGGTCTGCATTTCCAATTGCGACAAGATCACCCCCGGCATGCTGATGGCTGCCATGCGGTTGAACATTCCCGTGGTGTTTGTGTCCGGCGGCCCGATGGAAGCCGGCAAGGTGCAGTTGGCCAACCCGACCACCCACAAGATGGAGTTCAAGAAACTTGACCTGATCGACGCCATGGTGATGGCCGCCGATGACAAGGTGAGTGATGCCGACGTGGCCGAAGTGGAGCGCTCGGCCTGCCCCACCTGCGGCTCTTGCTCGGGCATGTTCACCGCCAACTCCATGAATTGCCTGACCGAAGCGCTGGGCTTGTCCTTGCCCGGCAACGGCACCGTGGTGGCCACCCATGCCGACCGCGAACAACTGTTCAAACGCGCTGGGCATCTGGCCGTGGAGTTGTGCAAGCGTTATTACGAAGAGGACGACAGCAGCATCCTGCCGCGCTCCATGGGCTTCAAGGCGTTCGAGAACGCGATTGCGCTGGACATCGCCATGGGCGGTTCCACCAACACCATCCTGCACATTCTGGCGATAGCGCAAGAAGCGGAAATCAACTTCACCATGGCCGACATCGATCGCATGTCCAAGATCGTGCCGCAGCTGTGCAAGGTCGCGCCCAACACCAACAAGTACCACATTGAAGATGTGCACCGCGCCGGCGGCATCATGGGCATTTTGGGCGAACTCGACCGCGCTGGCCGCTTGCACACCGACGTGCCCACCGTACACGCCAAGACCATGAAGGACGCGCTGGACCAGTGGGACATTGCCCGCAATCCGTCGGATGTGGTCAAGACCTTCTACATGGCTGGCCCCGGTGGCGTTCCTACGCAGGTGGCCTTCAGCCAGAACGCCCGTTGGCCCAGTCTGGACGCCGACCGCGCCGAAGGCTGCATTCGCTCGTTTGAGCATGCCTTCAGCAAGGAAGGCGGCCTGGCCGTGTTGGTGGGCAACATCGCCCTGAATGGTTGCGTCGTCAAGACGGCCGGCGTGGACGACAGCCTGCTGGTATTTGAAGGCCCCGCCCACGTGGTGGAGTCGCAAGACGAAGCGGTGGAGCACATCCTGGCCGACAAGGTCAAGGCCGGTGACGTGGTGATCGTGCGCTACGAAGGCCCCAAGGGCGGCCCCGGCATGCAGGAAATGCTCTACCCCACCAGCTACATCAAGTCCAAGGGCCTGGGTAAGGCCTGCGCACTGCTGACCGATGGCCGCTTCTCGGGCGGTACCTCGGGCCTGTCCATCGGTCACGCTTCACCCGAAGCGGCGGCGGGTGGCGCGATTGGCCTGGTCCGTAATGGCGACCGCATCCGCATCGACATCCCCAACCGCAGCATCAACGTGCTGGTGTCGGACGACGAGTTGGCCCAGCGCCGTGTGGAGCAAGACAAGCTGGGCTGGAAGCCCGTGTTGCCACGCCCCCGCAAGGTGTCGGCCGCCCTCAAGGCCTATGCCAAGTTGGTGATGTCGGCCGACAAGGGCGCGGTGCGCGACCTGTCCCTGCTCGACGACTGATATGACCCTCCAGGGGCCGACGTGGTCCCTGGCGCGGGCACAATGCAGCCCATGCTGATCCATCCCCAAATTGACCCCGTTGCCCTGCAGCTCGGCCCCGTGGCCGTGCACTGGTATGGGCTGACCTACCTCGCTGCCTTTGCGCTGTTTTTGTTTCTGGGCAGTCGCCGCCTGCGCCATGCGCCGTTCAAGACGCTGACCGGCTCGCAGGCCTGGGCTTTCAAGGACGTGGAAGACATCCTGTTTCTCGGCGTCATGGGCGTGGTGCTGGGCGGGCGCCTTGGCTACTGCCTGTTTTACAAGCCGGGCTATTACGCTGCACACCCGCTAGAGGTGTTCTACGTCTGGCAGGGTGGCATGAGCTTTCACGGCGGCATGCTGGGCGTGATTGCCTCCATGGCGTGGTTTGCACGCTCGCGCGGCCGCTCGTTCTGGCAGGTGGCCGACTTTGTGGCGCCTTGCGTGCCTACGGGGCTGGCGGCAGGGCGGGTTGGCAATTTCCTCAATGGCGAGCTCTGGGGCCGCCTGGCCGACCCCACGCTGCCCTGGGGCATGGTGTTTCGCGGCGCGGGTGATGCGCCGCGCCATCCTTCACAGGTGTACCAGTTCCTCATGGAGGGGCTGCTGTTGTTTGTGTTGCTGTGGTGGTATGCCAGCACGGCGCGCAAACAGGGGCAGGTGGCGGCTGCCTTTTTGTTCGGCTACGGCGTGTTCCGCTTTATCGCCGAGTTTTTCCGAGAGCCCGATGCCCACCTGCTGTGGCTGCAGCAGCAGACTGGCATGAGCATGGGCCAGTGGCTGTGCGTGCCGATGATGGTGGGTGGTGCAGCCATCTGGCTGTGGGCTGGCCGCCAAACCGCCAAAAATTGAAGCCCCGCTAGGGTAAACACCGGGCCGAAATGGCTTGACCGCAGCGGGCTGCAGGTTTGTAATTATCCGTAATTACAGAAAATTACGGCCATGCGACTGATCCACAACTCCCTGCACGACGAGGTCGCCGATGGCCTGCGCGCGCGGATCTTTGATGGTGTGCTGGCGCCGGGCAGCTTCATTGACGAAGCGGCCCTGTGTGCGGATCTGTCCATCTCGCGCACACCGCTGCGGGAGGCGCTCAAGGTGCTGGCGGCTGAGGGCCTGGTACGCCACGAGCCGCGCCGCGGCAGTTTTGTGAGCCAGGTGACCGAGCAGGATCTGGACGACATCTTCCCCGTGATTGCCTTGCTGGAGGGGCGCTGCGCCCTGGAAGCCACACACAACGCCACCGACGCTGACATTGCCGCACTGGAGACCCTGCACACCAACCTGCAGCAGCACGCCGCCGCCAGGCGCATCACCGACTATTACGCGGTCAACTACACCATCCACGAGGCCATCATCACCCTGGCCAACAACCGCTGGCTGGCCCAGGTGATTGCCGATTTGCGCAAGATACTGAAGCTCGCACGCCTGCAGCAGCTGCATGCGCCGGGCCGGCTGGAACAAAGCCTGAGCGAGCACTTGGCCGTGTTTGCCGCCATCAAGGCGCGGGACGGTGAAGCTGCTGACGCCGCCATGCGCACCCATTTGCTGCGCCAGCGCGATGCGCTGCGCGAACTCTCCCGTACCCAGAAAAGCAGGTTGCTCGCATGAACCAGGACTCGTGGATCAACCGCAATGTGGCACGGCTCATGCCCAAGAATTCCAAGTCAAAAGAGACTGTAGCCACCGTGGATACTGCGCAAGCAGCTCCTAAAAACATAGCAATTGGCGCCGCAGGGGCGGTCACGCCCAAGCCGCCGACGGGACAGCGCAGCACCCGTGCACGCCTGCAGGCCACGCTGCGCCACACCGGCGAGGCGCTGTCGCCGCGCATGCTGCGCCGCACGCTGCAGGAGCTGCAGGCCGTGATTGACGACCGCGTGAGCGAAGTGGAGGGCGGGCGCCGCGCCGCCACGCTGATGGACTGGTACGCTGGCGCCACTGCGGCCCGCCGCCAGGACATGTGGCTGCTGATGAGCGAGATGTTCATGGCCGACCCGGACAAGGTGAAGGCCGCACAAACCAAGTTTGCCGCCGCGCTGGGCACGCCCGACGAAGCCGCGGCCGAGGTGCACTACCGCCGCGCCACCGTGTCGCCACGCCGCCGGGTGCTGCAGCGTTTCAGCGCCGACGCCACCGGCATCCGTTTTCTGGTGAACCTGCGCGCCGAGATGCAGCCGGCCCTGAAGGGCGACAAGCGCCTGCAGGCATTGGACGTGGAGATGGAGTACATGTTCTCCACCTGGTTTGATGTGGGCTTTCTGGAGCTGCGCCGCATCAGCTGGGATTCGCCAGCCTCGCTGGTAGAGAAACTCATCAAATACGAGGCAGTGCACGACATCAAGAGCTGGGCCGATGTGAAGAACCGGCTCGACTCGGACCGCCGCTGCTACGGCTTCTTTCACCCGCGCCTGCCGGATGAGCCGTTGATCTTTGTGGAGGTAGCGCTGGTGGATGCGCTGGCCGACAGCATCACACCGCTGCTCGATGAATCTGCCGATGCGGCAGACCTGGGGGCCGCCACCACCGCCATTTTTTACTCCATCAGCAACACCCAGGAAGGCCTGCGTGGCGTGAGTTTTGGCGATTCGCTGATCAAGCGTGTGGTGGAGACACTCAAGGACGAATTTCCCAAGCTCAAGACCTTTGCCACCTTGTCGCCGATTCCGGGTTTCCGGTCATGGTTGGGCAAAAACGCAGCAGCTGCCCTGGAGCGACTGGACGCCAAAAGCCGCGCGGAGCTGGGGCGTGCGGTGGGGTTTGAGCCCGCCACCGCCGCCCATTTTTTGGCCGCGGCCGAATCGCCGCTGGCGCTCAAACCGGCCTCTGCCGTGCGCCTGATGCTGCTGCGCTGCGCTGCGCAGTACCTGGGGCAAGAGACGGTGCAGGGCCGCCCGCTGGATGTGGTGGCACGCTTTCACCTGGGCAATGGCGCCCGCGTGGAGCGTCTGAACTGGGCCAGCGACCCGTCGCCCAAGGGGCTCAAACAATCGTACGGCCTGATGGTCAATTACCTCTACGATCTCAAGCGCCTGGACAAGCACCGTGAGCTGCTGTCCCAGGGCAAGATTCCGGTGGCACCGGCCATCAGTGAGCTGTTTTTTTAGCGCGGTTTTATTTTTAGTGTGTGCCCGACAGATAACAAACAGGAGACAAACATGACCCGATTCCCCACCCCTTGCGGCAGCCGTCGCAGCCTTCTTGCCACCGGGGCCGCCGCCGCGGCGAGCTGGGCGCTGGCGCCCCTGGCCGCCCTGGCGCAAGTCAAGTGGCCTGCCAAGCCCGTGACCCTGGTGGTGCCATTTCCCGCAGGTGGTGGCACCGATGCGTTTGCACGCCCCATGGCCGCCCAGTTTTCCAAGCTCACTGGCACCCAGTTGGTGATTGACAACCGCGGGGGCGCTGGCGGCACGCTGGGCGCCAGCATTGCGTCCAAGGCACAGCCCGACGGCTACACCCTGTTCATGGGCGCGGTACACCACGCCATCGCCCCCAGCATGTACCCCAAGCTGGACTACGACATCCAGAAGGACTTTGTGCCTCTGGCGCTGGTGGCCAACGTGCCCCAGGTGCTGGTGGTCAACCCCAAGAACGTGCCCGGCGACTTCAAGGCCTTCCTCGCCCAGGTGAAGGCCAACCCCGGCAAGATGAATTACGGCTCGGCCGGTGGCGGCACCTCGCACCACCTGGCGGGCGAGCTGTTCAAGCAACAGACCAAGACCTTCATCACCCACATTCCCTACCGCGGCGCCGGCCCGGCCTTGCAAGACCTGATGGCCGGCAGCGTGGACATGATGTTTGACGGACTGGGCTCATCGGCCGCCCACATCAAGGGCGGGCGTATCAAGGCACTCATGGTTTCGGGAGCCAAGCGCAACCCGGCATTCCCCGACGTGCCCTGCGCCGCCGAACTGGGGCTGCCCGATTACACCGTGACCACCTGGTACGGCCTGTGGGCCCCCAAAGGCACACCCGCAGATGTGCAGGCGCGCATTGTGGAAGAGGTGAACCGGCTCGCGGCGGCTGATGAGATCAAAGCCAGCTGGGCCAACAACGGCGCCGAATTTGGCAAACTCACACCCCAGCAGTTTGGTGCCTTCGTGGCGGCGGAAGTGAAGCGCTGGGCCGAGGTGGTCAAAGCCTCTGGCGCCAAGCTGGACTGACATCACAAAGGCAGACATGGCGGGAAATATCCAGCTCGCGCAGGGCGCGGGTGAGCAGCAGGGCGTGGTCCACATCACGCTGTCGCACCAGGGCAAGTTCAACGCCATGTCGCGCGCCATGTGGCGCGAACTCAAGGCCGTGTTCACCACCATCCAGACCGACCCGGACGCGCGCTGCGTGCTGGTGCGCGGGGAGGGCGGCCACTTCTGTGCCGGGGGCGACATTGCCGAGTACCCCGGCTTCCGTTTCGACGAGGCCGCGCTGCGCCAGTTCCATGAGGATGAGGTGTGGGGTGGCTTGCAGGCCATGCTGGATTGTGATGTGCCCATCGTCGCGCAGATCGAAGGCAACTGCATGGGCGCGGGTGTGGAGATCGCCAGCTGTTGCGACCTGCGGGTAGCGGGCCAGTCGGCCCGCTTTGGTGCCCCGATTGCGCGCCTGGGTTTTCCCATGGCGCCCAAAGAGGCTGCGCTGGTGGCGCAGGCTGCGGGTGCCACCGTGGCGCGCGCCATGTTGCTCGCGGCCGAGGTGTTTGACGCTCCCGCGATGCTGGCGCGCGGCTTTTTGACACAGGTGCACAACGACGCTGAGGTGGCGGGGTACGGTCTGGCGCTGGCCCAGCGTGTGGCCAGCCTGGCCCCGCAGGCAGCACGCCTGAACAAGCAGACCTTGCGTGCCATTCAGGCATCAAATATGTCTATGATGCCCATGGATGCTGCGCGAGTAGCTCCTGAAAGAGTAGCAAATTTATCAGCCACGGCGTACGCCTATGCCAGCAGCGATGAGCATCGCGAAGGCATTGCTGCCTTCTTGGCCAAGCGCAAACCGCAGTTTTAATTTCATTTCGAGACCCTGACCATGGCCACCCCTACCGAGAACGCCAACCTGTTTGCCGCACTGCGCACCGCTTTTCCCAAGGACCTCAAAACCTGCGCCGTCGAGACCGACAGCGGTCTGCAGTACAGCTGGCGTGACCTGGACGAAGCCACCGCCATGGTGGCCAATTTGCTGGAGTTTCTGGAACTGCCCAAAGGGGCGCGTATCGCTGTCCAGGTGGAAAAGTCGGTGGAGGCGCTGGTGCTGTACCTGGCCACGCTGCGCGCGGGCCTGGTCTACCTGCCGCTCAACACGGCCTACCAAAGTGCGGAGATGGCCTACTTCATCGAAGACGCCAAACCCTCGGTGGTGGTGTGCAGCGGCCGCAACTTTGGCTGGATCAGCAAGATGGCCTTTCTGGCGGGTACCGCCCATGTGTTCACCCTCAATGACGACCGCACCGGCTCGCTGCTGGACCGGGCGGCACAGTTCCCCAGAGCCCACACCATCGCGCAGCGCCAGCCCAATGACCTGGCCGCCATCATTTACACCAGCGGCACCACGGGTCGCAGCAAGGGGGCGGTGCTGAGCCATGGCAACCTGCTGAGCAATGCGCGCGTGCTGCAAACCTACTGGGACTGGAAGCCCGGCGACGTGCTGATCCACGCACTGCCCATCTTCCACGTGCACGGCCTGTTTGTGGCCATCCACGGCGCCCTCATCAACGGCAGCAAGATGGTCTGGTGCGCCAAGTTCGACCCCAAGGTGGTGTTGCAGCACTTTCCACGCGCCACCGTGTTCATGGGGGTGCCCACGCTCTATGTGCGCCTGCTGGCCGAGGCCGGGCTCACGGCGCAGGCCACCAAACACATGCGCCTGTTTGTCTCCGGCTCTGCCCCCATGCTGATGGACACGCACCACCAGTGGCAGGCCCGCACCGGCCACACGATTCTGGAGCGCTATGGCATGTCGGAGACCGTGATGCTGACCTCCAACCCTGGCCGCGCAGACGACGGTGAACGCAAGGTGGGCACCGTGGGCCGGCCGCTGCCCGGGGTGCAACTGCGTGTACGCGACGAGGCCGGCAAGGATTTGCCCCAGGGTGAAACCGGTGGCATCGAGGTGCGCGGGCCCAATGTGTTTCTGGGCTACTGGCAGATGCCCGAGAAGACGGCACAGGAGTTCACAGCTGATGGGTTTTTCAAGACCGGCGATGTGGGCCGCGTGGACGCCCAGGGCTACGTCACCATCGTGGGGCGCAGCAAGGACCTCATCATCAGCGGCGGTTACAACGTCTACCCCGCCGAGATCGAGGACTACATCAACAACCTGCCCGGCGTGGCCGAGAGTGCGGTGGTGGGGGTGCCCGATGCCGACTTTGGCGAAGTAGGTGTGGCCGTCATCGTGCCGCTGGCCGGAGCCACGGTCGATCCCCAGCAGGTAATTGCCACGCTCAAGTCCATGCTGGCCAACTTCAAGGTGCCCAAGCGCTGCGTAGTGGTGGCCGAACTGCCGCGTAATGCCATGGGCAAGGTGCAAAAAAACCTGCTGCGGGAGCAATACCGCGTGCCGTGACACTGTGCTTGGGGGGAGTCGGCTACATTCACCGCATCTCTGTCATATTTTGGTCATGCAGCACGTACTCATCGTCGACGACGCCCCCGCTACCCTGGCCCTGCTGATCGAGCTGGTGGAAAAACTGGGGGATTGCCGGGCCATTCCCTTTGCCAGCCCGGTGCAGGCGCTGGGCTGGGCCGAGCGCACCGCGGTCGATCTGGTGATCGTGGACTACACCATGGATGGCATGGACGGTTTGGAGTTCATCCGCCGATTTCGCCAGATTCCCGGGCGCGACATCACCCCCATCATGATGGTCACCGCCAACGACCAGAAACCCGTGCGCTACCGTGCCTTGGACGCCGGGGCCAACGACTTCATGGCCAAGCCGGTGGACAGGGTGGAATTTCTGGCGCGTGCCAAAAATCTGCTGATCCTCAGCGACGCGCGTACCAAGCTGGCTGACCGCGCGGCTTGGCTGGCCGAGGAGGTGCACAAAGCCACGGCTGAAATACTGGCGCGCGAACGGGACACGGTGATTCGCCTGTCGCGGGCTGCCGAGTTTCGCGACCCCGAGACCGGCGCCCACATCTCGCGCATGGCCCATTACTCCCGGCTCATTGCCAAGGGCCTGGACCTGTCCGAGGCCGAGCAGGACCTGCTGCTGGAAGCCGCGCCCATGCACGACATCGGCAAGGTGGGAATTGCCGACAATATTTTGCTCAAACCCGGGCGTTTGAGCGAGGCTGAATTCGCCATCATGAAGCAGCACGCGGTGTATGGCTATGAGCTGCTGCAGGGCAGTGCATCGCGCGTGCTACAGACCGGCGCCGAAATCGCGCTGGGCCACCACGAAAAGTTTGACGGAAGTGGCTACCCCCAAGGGCTCAAGGGGGAGGCCATACCGCTGTTCAGCCGCATCGTGGCGGTGGCCGATGTGTTTGATGCGCTCACCTCCGAGCGGCCCTACAAAAAAGCCTGGACGCTGGAGGCAGCGGTGGACTTTCTCCTCGCCGGCTCCGGCACCCATTTCGACCCACGCTGTGTACAAAGCTTTCTCAACGCCTGGGACGAGGTGTTGGCCGTGCGTGAGCGGTATGCCGATGCCGAAGAGTCCAGGCTGCTCCCTATTTTGTAGCTGCTTGCGCAGTATCCACGGGCTATAGCGCCCTGTTTACTTCAAAATCAGCACGGGAATTTGGGCGTGTGTCAGCACGTGCTGTGTCTCGCTGCCGAGCAGCAGGCGCTTGATGCCCTTGCGCCCATGGGAGGCCATGACCACCAGGTCGCACTGGTGCTTTTTGGCGGCTGCCAAGATGGCGTCAGACACCACATCGGAGCGCACCACCACCGCCTTGGCCTCGATGCCTTTGGCCGCTGCGTTTTTTTTGACCGCGTCGACCACCGCCTGTCCTGCATCGCCCCAGGTCTTCTCCACCTGCTTGACCTCTGCGGGTGCCAGTGCAATGCCGCCTTCAAAGTAGGACTGCGGGTAGCGTGGCACCACCTTCAGGGCCACCAGCTCGGCATTGCACAGTTTGGCCAGGGCAATGGCGCTGTTCACCGCTTTTTTGGAGAGGGCGCTGCCATCGGTGGGGACAAGAATACGTTGGTACATAAGGACTCCTTGTGACTTGGGAGCTTTCAGATTACGCTTGTGCCAAGAAGATGACTTGATTTGAATCAAGCTTTTCATGCGTCGAACTCGGCACACTCTCTTTATGACCGTTGCAACCTTGGCCCCCTCTGTGCTTGCACCCCATTCCGCAGCGGCGCTGGCATTGCTGGACGACCCGCAGGAGTGGGGCGCGTTCAGCCGACCGGACTGCGATGACCCGGTGCAGTGGGAGTCGAGTGTGGTCATTGAGGGCATGCACTGCGCTGCCTGTTCGCTGACGGTGGAAGATGCGCTGCGCCAAGTGCCAGGGGTGCTGAGCGCCCAGGTCAGTGCGGCCAGCCAGCGCGCGCGTGTGGTGTGGTCGGCGGCGGTGGTGCAGCCCTCGGGCTGGATGCAGGCGGTGCAGCAGGCGGGCTACCGCGCGGTGCCGGCCAACGACGTATTTGCCAGCGAACGCAGGCGCAAGGCCTCCCGCCAGGCCTTGTGGCGCTGGCTGGTGGCGGGCCTGTGCATGATGCAGGTGATGATGTATGCGTGGCCTGCCTATGTGGCACAGCCGGGCGACCTGACTGGCGAGATGGAGCAACTGCTGCGCTGGGCTTCCTGGGTGCTCACCTTGCCCGTCATCCTGTTTTCATGCGGCCCCTTTTTCAAAAGTGCGCTGCGCGATGTGGCGCAACTGCGTATCAGCATGGACCTGCCGGTGGCGCTGGGCATGGTGATCACTTTTGTGGTCAGCACTGCAGGCACCTTCGACCCGCAAGGTATTTTTGGGCGCGAGGTGTATTTCGACTCGCTCACCATGTTTGTGTTCTTCCTGCTCACCGGCCGCTGGCTGGAGTTGCGCCTGCGCGACCGCACTGCCGGTGCGCTGGAGGCGCTGATGAACCGCCTGCCCGACAGCGTGGAGCGCCGCACGCTCCAGGGCGACTTTGAGCGCGTAGCCGTGCGCCGTCTGGTGCCGGGCGACTTGGTGCGCGTACAACCAGGCGAAGCCTTTGCCGCCGACGGCGTGGTGGAGCAGGGCAGCACCCTGGTGGACGAGGCCCTGCTCAGTGGAGAGTCTCACCCGCTGCCGCGCGGCGTGGGTGCGGCAGTGGTGGCGGGCAGCCATAACCTGCATGCCACGGTGCTGGTGCGGGTGACCGAGGTGGGAGGCTCCACACGTTTTGCCCAGATCGTGGCGCTGATGGAAAGTGCCTCCACCACCAAGCCACGCGGGGCCCTGTTGGCGGACCGCCTGGCCAAGCCTTTTTTGCTGGCGGTGCTGGCCGCTGCGGCACTGGCCTGTGCCTGGTGGTGGCAGCAAGACCCCGGCCATGCGCTCATGGTGGCGGTGGCGGTGCTAGTGGTGACCTGCCCCTGCGCCTTGTCGCTGGCGACCCCGGCCGCCATGCTGGCCGCAGCCGGAACCCTGGCGCGTGCCGGGGTGCTGGTGCGCAACCTGCCCAGCCTGGAGGCGCTGGCCGCTGTGGACACCGTGGTGTTTGACAAAACCGGCACCCTGACGCGGGATGCCATGGCCTTGCAAGCGGTCCACACCCGTGCGGGCGTGGCACGGTCGGATGCCGTGGCCATGGCTTCGGCGCTGGCCCGCCACTCGCTGCACCCGGCCTCCAAAGCGCTGGTGCAGGTGGCGCAGCGGGAGCAAGGGCTGCCGCTGTGGACCTGCGCCGCGGTACAAGAATCCGCCGGCCAAGGGGTCGCGGGGGAAGTGCAACAGCCTGGACAGACGGGCGTCGCGGGCCAGCACATGCGTCTGGGCTCGGCCAGTTTTTGCCAACTGCCCACCAATCTGCCGGTGTACCAGGGCCTGTGTGTGCATCTGGGCGATGGCCAAGGCTGGGTTGCCACCTTTGTGTTGCAAGAAGACCTGCGGGCGGAAGTGCCCGCCGTGGTCGCCGCCTTGCAGGCGCAGGGCGTGCAGGTGCATGTGCTCTCTGGCGACCGGCCGGAGGCGGTGATGCGGGTGGCCGAGCAATCGGGCATTGCGCAGGCGCAAGGCGGCTGTTCGCCGGCCGAGAAGCTGGCTTACCTGCAGCGCTTGCAGGCCCAAGGCCACACCGTGGCCATGGTGGGGGATGGCTTGAACGATGGCCCGGTGCTGGCGGGTGCCCATATCTCGTTTGCATTTGGCCAGGCCGTGCCCCTGGCGCAGGCCCAGTCCGATTTGGTGGTGATGGGGGGGCGTCTGGACGCCGTGGTGGGCGCGTTGCGGTTGGCGCGCAGAACCCAGCACATCGTGCGGCAGAATTTGTGGTGGGCGCTGGCCTACAACGCGGCCTGTGTGCCGCTGGCCGTGGCGGGCTACTTGCCGGCCTGGCTGGCCGGCTTGGGCATGGCCAGCAGTTCCTTGCTGGTGGTGCTTAATGCCCTGCGCCTGGCACGCACCCCGCGTTCGGCATTGGAGCTGTAATGGATATTTTGTATTTGTTGATTCCGCTGTCTGTGGTGCTGGTCTTTTTTATCTTGGGCGGTCTGTGGTGGGCCATCGACCGCGGGCAGTTTGAAGACATTGAGTCGGAGGGGGAGCGCATTTTGCGTGATCCCTGACAATCAGAAGGGTTTTTAGTCCGCGGTTGATTTGGGTCAACCTGAGCGGGCAGGGGCGGTAAGACACTCGGTTTGCAGTAATCCAAGAAGAGGTAAATATGGCATTTCCAAATCAACAGGCGACGGTTTACAACGATACCGTTGTACGCCAGTTCGCCATCATGACCGTGGTCTGGGGCGTGGTCGGCATGCTGGTAGGCGTGATCATCGCCGCCCAGCTGGCCTGGCCCGAGCTCAACTTAGGTATTCCGTGGCTGTCATACGGGCGATTGCGGCCCCTGCACACCAACGCGGTGATTTTTGCGTTTGGCGGTTGCGGCTTGTTTGCCTCGGCCTACTACGTGGTGCAGCGTACCTGCCAGGTGCGCCTGTTTGGCGACAAGCTGGCGGCATTCACCTTCTGGGGGTGGCAGCTGGTCATTCTGGCCGCTGCAGTGTCCCTGCCGCTGGGGTATACCCAAGGCAAGGAGTATGCCGAGCTGGAGTGGCCCATTGACATCCTGATCACGCTGGTCTGGGTGTCGTTTGCCGTGGTGTTCTTCGGCACCGTGGGCACCCGCAAGGTCAAGCACATTTATGTGGCCAACTGGTTCTTTGGCGCCTTCATCCTGGCCGTGGCCATTCTGCATTTGGTCAACAGTGCCGCCATTCCTGCGGGCTTCATGAAGTCCTACTCGGCCTATGCTGGTGTGCAAGATGCCATGGTGCAGTGGTGGTATGGCCACAACGCCGTGGGCTTCTTCCTGACCGCGGGCTTCCTGGGCATGATGTATTACTTCATTCCCAAGCAGGCAGGTCGTCCGGTGTACAGCTACCGCTTGTCCATCGTCCACTTCTGGGCGCTGATCTTCACTTACATGTGGGCGGGTCCCCACCATTTGCATTACACCGCCTTGCCTGACTGGACCCAGTCCGTCGGTATGGTGTTCTCCCTGATTTTGTTGGCTCCCAGCTGGGGCGGCATGATCAACGGCATCATGACCTTGTCGGGTGCCTGGCACAAACTGCGTGACGACCCCATCCTGCGTTTCCTGATCGTGTCCCTGTCCTTTTACGGCATGTCCACGTTCGAAGGCCCCATGATGTCCATCAAGACCGTGAACGCCTTGAGCCACTACACCGACTGGACCGTGGGCCACGTGCACTCAGGCGCTCTGGGTTGGGTGGGTCTGGTGACCATGGGCTCCATGTACTACCTGATTCCCCGCCTGTTTGGCCAGAAGCAGATGTTCAGTGTCAAAGCCATTGAGCTGCACTTCTGGGTGGCCACCATCGGCATCGTGATTTACATCGCCGCGATGTGGATTGCCGGTGTGATGCAAGGCCTGATGTGGCGCGCCATCAACCCCGACGGAACGTTGACCTACACCTTTGTGGAGTCGGTGAAGGCTACGTATCCCTTCTATGTGCTGCGTCTGCTTGGCGGTCTGCTCTACCTGAGCGGCATGCTGATCATGTTGTGGAACACCCTGAAGACCGCGACTGCCGGCCGGGCCACTACCGTGACCATCCCAACCGTCGCTGCCCACGCCTAAGGAGAACAAGAATATGGCTAACGAAACCAAAAGCTCCGGCTTGTCGCACGAGAAGATTGAGACCAACAACTTCTTGATGATTGTGTTGATCCTGTTGGTCCTGCTGGTGGGCGGTATGGTGGAAATTGTTCCACTGTTCTTCCAGAAGTCCACCACCGAGCCGATCAAAGGCATCCAGCCGTACACCGCGCTGCAACTGGCAGGCCGTGACGTCTACATCCGCGAGGGTTGCTACAACTGCCACTCGCAGATGATTCGCCCCTTCCGCGCCGAGACGCTGCGTTACGGCCATTATTCGGTTGCGGGTGAGTCGGTGTACGACCACCCCTTCCAGTGGGGCAGTAAGCGCACGGGCCCCGACTTGGCACGCGTGGGCGGCAAGTACAGCGACGAATGGCACCGCATTCACTTGGTGAACCCGCGCGATGTAGTGCCTGAGTCCAACATGCCTGCCTACCCTTGGCTGGCAAAGAACCAGGTGGCCGCCGCAGAGATGCCCGCCCGCATGAAGGCCCTGCGCACGGTGGGCGTGCCCTACACCGACGAGCAGATTGCCAAGGCACCGGAAGAGGTGAAGGGCAAGACCGAGCTGGAGGCCACCATTGCCTACCTGCAAGTGCTCGGCTTGGCACTCAAGTAAAGAAAAAGGGAGATTTCCATGGACATCAATACCCTGCGTTCCGTGACCACCCTGGTCAGCCTGGTGGTGTTTGTTGGCATTGTCTGGTGGGCGTGGTCCAAGCGCCGATCGGGTGACTTTGCGCAAGCTGCCAACCTGCCTTTTGAGCAGGACTGAACCCGCATAAGGAATAAAAATGAGCGACTTTACGAGTAACTTCTGGTCCGTCTATGTGGCGGCCATCACGGTGATTGGCATTGTGGCCTGTCTGTTGCTGCTGTGGTTCAGTGGCAAGGCCAAGGCCATGACCGCCAACGACAACACAACCGGCCACGTCTGGGACGGTGACCTGCGCGAGATGAACAACCCCTTGCCGCGCTGGTGGGTGTGGCTGTTCATCATCACCATTGTGTTTGCTGGCGTGTATCTGGCGCTTTATCCCGGCTTGGGCAAGTCGGCCGGCAAGCTGGGCTGGACCCAGGAGGGCCAGTACCAGGCTGAAGTGGCCAAGGGCAATCAGGAAGTGGCCCCGCTGTACGCCAAGTTTGCGTCCATGAAGCCCGAAGACGTGTCCAAGGATCCGCAAGCCCATGCGATCGGTGAGCGTTTGTTCATGAACAACTGCTCGCAGTGCCATGGCTCCGATGCTCGCGGCTCCAAGGGTTTCCCCAACCTGACCGATGCGGATTGGCTGCACGGCGGTACACCGGAAAAAATCGCCGAGACACTAACTTTGGGCCGTGTGGGACAGATGCCGCCCATGGCTGCTGCTGTAGGTACCGGAGATGATGTGAAGAACGTGGCGCACTATGTGTTGAGCCTCTCCGGCAGCCCCCACGACTCGGTGCGTGCCGCTCTGGGCAAACCCAAGTTTGCCGCCTGTGCGGCCTGCCACGGTGGCGACGGCAAGGGCAATATCGCCCTGGGCGCGCCCAACCTGACGGATGATGTCTGGCTGCATGGTTATGGCGAGAACGCGATTGTGGCCATGATCAACAACGGCAAGGTCAACCAGATGCCTGCACAGGCTGACAAGTTGACTGCAGCGCAGATTCAGGTGCTGGCTGCCTATGTCTGGGGCATGTCCAACAACGGCGCGCCTGCCAAGTAAGCGACCGCTTTTCAGGACATTGTGTTGAACACAGCCCCCGACTCGCCCCGCAAAGTCATTCCGATTGCGCCGTCTCCGGACCGTGGCCCGATAGAGCCACCGCCCGGGGCCGATGCAGAAATGGTGGCCTTGTACGAGGCGCACAAGAAGATCTACCCGCGCAGTGTGTCTGGGTATTTCTCCAAGTGGCGTTGGGCGCTGGTGTTTCTCACACAGCTCGTGTTTTATGGTTTGCCCTGGCTGGAGTGGGGCCAGCGCCAAGCCGTGCTCTTTGATCTGGGGGCGCGGCGTTTCTATATTTTCAATCTGGTTCTCTACCCGCAAGACTTTGTTTACCTTACCGGGATACTGGTGATTTCCGCCTTGGCGCTGTTTTTGTTCACAGCGGTGGCAGGGCGTTTGTGGTGTGGTTATGCCTGCCCGCAAACGGTGTACACCGAAATTTTTCTCTGGATGGAAAAGCTTGCCGAAGGCGACCGTTCCGCCCGCATGCGCCGTGATGCAGGCCCCTGGAATTGGGACAAGGTATGGCGCAAAGCAGCCAAACAGGGCATGTGGGTTGTCGTGGCGTTGTGGACCGGGTTTACCTTTGTGGGCTACTTCACCCCCATCCACACCCTCAGCCAAGAGGTTTTGCAATGGGGCTTGGGTCCCTGGGAAAGTTTCTGGATTCTGTTTTATGGTTTTGCCACGTATGGCAATGCCGGTTACATGCGCGAGCAGGTGTGCAAATACATGTGCCCGTATGCCCGTTTTCAGAGTGCCATGTTCGACAAGGACACCCTGGTGGTGACCTATGACCAAGAGCGTGGAGAGCCCCGTGGCGCGCGGTCGCGCAAGGCAGATCCCCTGGCCCTGAACCTGGGGGCCTGTGTGGACTGCAGCCTGTGTGTACAGGTGTGCCCCACCGGCATCGACATCCGCAAGGGCCTGCAGTACGAGTGCATTGGCTGTGGCGCGTGTGCGGATGTATGCGACACCGTGATGGACAAGATGGGCTACGCCCGGGGACTGGTGAAGTACTCCACCCAAAATGCGGTGAGCCAACACTGGACCCGTGCCCAGACCATTCGCCATGTACTGCGCCCCCGGGTGCTGGTGTACAGCGGCATTTTGTTGGCGGTGGTGGTGGCCATGCTGGCGAGTTTGGCGCTGCGCTCGCCGTTCAAGGTGGATGTGGTGCGTGACCGTGGCACGCTGGCGCGTATCGTGCAAGGCGGCAAGATCGAAAACGTATACCGCCTGCAGATCATGAATGCGACGGAGCAGGACCAGGACTTCCGCATTGGCGCCAGCGGGATAGAGGGCATCAGCATCCAGTTGGACAGCCCTACCGTTGCCATTGGTGCTACCCAGGCGCGCTGGGTCGCGGTCCGGGTGCAAGTGCCATATGAGGCCGTCCCCGCAGGCTCACACGCCATCCAATTTGAAGTGGCCGATGCGGAGCACAAGATGGCCGTGACCGAAAAATCGGTGTTTATCGTTCCCCGTTAAGGATTCACCATGGACTCTCCTTCTATCTCCTCCCAACCCTGGTGGCACTTTGGCCACGTCTGGTTGGTGTTGTCTGGCCCGGCCATTGTGGTGGTCGCCGGCTTCGTCACGCTGTACCTGGCCATGTCCGGTGCAGACCCGGTGGTGGACCAAAACTACTACCAAAAGGGCATTGAGATCAACCGTACGCTGGAAGGTGCCCCGGAGAGCCTGGCGCCCGCCATGCAAGCGCGTAACCACGCTGCGACGGGCGTCAAAGCGCCTGTGGCCCAGTCCAAACCCTGATTCCCAAGAGGCGCACCATGCCCAAAGTCAAATGGACAGCAATTGTGTGGCCTGCTTTTTTGACGGCGTGTTTGCTGGAGGTGTTGGTGTTCGCGTTTGTCGACCCGCATGAGTTGCACTGGCTGGGGCGGCCTGTGGAGTTCTCGCGCCAGGGTGTTTACACCGTGGCGTTCTTTGTGTTTTGGGTGATCGCGCTGGTCGCCAGTGGACTGGCAGCACTGCTGTGTCTCAGCCCTGCAGAGGTCAACGACTGATCAGTTGCAGACTTTAGGATTCACGATGTCTTTGAGGGCATCGGTGTTCAAGATGCGCACGTGACGCTGTTTCACTTCCACGATGCCGTCTTCCACAAACTTTGAAAAAGTGCGGCTGACGGTTTCGAGCTTGAGGCCGAGGTAGCTGCCAATTTCTTCGCGCGTCATGCGCAGTACCAACTCCGACTGCGAGAAGCCGCGTGCGTGCAACCGCTGCACCAGGTTCAACAGGAAGGCGGCCAGGCGCTCTTCGGCGCGCATGCTGCCCAGCAGCAGCATGACGCCGTTCTCCCGCACGATCTCGCGGCTCATGATCTTGTGCACGTGGCGCTGCAGTGCGTTCACTTCGCGTGACAGTTCTTCAATGCGCTCAAAGGGCATAACGCAGACTTCGGCGTCTTCCAGCGCCACGGCGTCGCAGGTGTGGTGATCGTTGACGATGCCGTCCAGACCAATTACTTCACCCGCCATCTGAAAGCCGGTGACCTGGTCACGCCCGTCCTCCGAGGCCACGCAGGTCTTGAAGAAGCCGGTGCGAATGGCGTAGAGGCTGGTAAAACGCTCGCCATTGCGGAAGAGGGTGCTACCCCGTTTGACTTTGCGGCGGCTGGCCACCACATCGTCAATCTTCTCCAGTTCGCTGGGGCTCAGACCCAGGGGCATGCAGAGTTCACGCAGGTTGCAGTTGGAGCAGGCGACCTTGATGGTGTGCGGGCTCAGGGGCGCGGTTGGTACGGGCGTGATGGCAATGTGCGCATGCGCCTCGCCTGGTTTGCCGGATGGAGTGCTTGGTTCAAACATGTGGTTCCCCTGATGCAAGTCAATTATCCGCCTTGGCACCCATCGCGGGCTTGATCTGTATCAATGTCCGCCGCGGGCGTTTGGGCGACATTTGTGATGCCAGTTTGGAGTATCCATGAACGCCGTCCTCGACACCCCGCCCATCTCTGAAAATTTGTTGACCCGTTTTGACGTTTCGGGGCCGCGCTACACCTCCTACCCGACGGCAGACCGCTTTGTCGAAGCCTTCACCGCGGATGACTATGCCCAGGCACTGGCCCAGCGCCGTAGCGGCGCCGCTGCCTTGGCGCTACCCTTGTCCCTGTATGTGCATATTCCCTTTTGCGAGTCGCTATGCTACTACTGCGCCTGCAACAAAATCATCACCAAGCACCATGACAAGGCAGCGACCTACCTGCGCTACCTGAGCCGCGAGGTGGACCTGCATACCGCGTGCATCGGTACCGGCCAGACCGTGAGCCAGTTGCACCTGGGTGGCGGCAGCCCCACCTTCTTGAGTGACGCCGAGTTGGGCGAGCTGATGGGCATGCTGCGGCGCAATTTCAACCTCGCGCCCGGCGGCGAATACTCCATTGAAGTGGACCCCCGCACCATTGACGCGCAGCGTCTGGACACCCTGGCCGAGCTCGGCTTCAACCGTCTGAGCTTTGGGGTCCAGGATTTTGACCCCGCAGTGCAAAAGGCTGTGCACCGCGTGCAGCCCGCTGAGCAGGTGTTTGCGCTGGTGGAGGCTGCGCGCGCGCGCGGCTTTGAGTCCATCAATGTGGACTTGATCTATGGCTTGCCCCAGCAGAGCCCTGAGTCGTTTGACCGCACGCTGGCCCAGGTGAACCAGTTGCGGCCCGACCGTATTGCGCTATACGCCTACGCGCATTTGCCCGAGCGCTTCAAGCCCCAGCGGCGCATTGCCACGGTGGAGTTGCCCAGCGCGGCGTCCAAGGTGTCCATGTTGTCACGCTCCCTGGCTGCCTTTATGGGTGCGGGTTATGTGTATGTGGGAATGGACCATTTCGCCTTGCCGGAAGACTCGCTGGCGGTGGCCAAGCGGCAAGGGCGCCTGCATCGCAATTTCCAGGGGTACAGCACGCAGCCCGATTGCGATCTGATTGCGCTGGGCGTCTCGGCCATTGGCCGCATTGGTGCCAGCTACAGCCAGAACGCCAAAACGCTGGATGAGTACTACGACTACCTGAACCAAGGACGCTTTCCCGTAGTGCGTGGCCTGGCGGTAACCCGTGATGACCTGGTACGCCGCGCCGTCATCATGGCGCTGATGTGCCAGGGCCAGTTGCAGTATGAATCCATCAACCTCGCGTATTTGGTGGACTTCAAAAACTACTTTGCCAGCGAACTGGTGGCCTTGCAGGCGCTGGCCGAGCAGGGCATGGTGGTGCTGGATGACAGCGGCATCCAGGTCACTACCCAAGGCTGGTTTTTTGTCAGAGCCGTGGCCATGGTGTTTGACAAGTATTTGCAAACTGACCGTACACGGGCCCGTTTTTCCAAGATCATTTAGCATCGTCGGATGCAATCGTCTCTGGCAATCACGGCCTTGGTGATGGGCTTGGTGGGTGGGCCCCACTGTGTGGCCATGTGTGGTGCTGCCTGTGCAGGCATCGGCCAGGCTGCGGGTCCGCGCCAGAACTCTGCACTCCTTCTGTTTCAAATCGGCCGGGTAGTGGGTTACGCCACGCTTGGGGGGCTGGCCGCGGCCTCCATGCAGGGCCTGGGCTGGCTTACGGTGCAGAGCGCTGCGCTGCGGCCCGTGTGGTCCATGGTGCATGTGGCGGCACTGGTGCTGGGCCTGCTGCTGCTGTGGCAGGGGCGCCAGCCGCTGTGGCTGCAGGCGGGAGCACGCGCGGTATGGAGTCGCACCCGCAACCTGGGCTTGCGATGGGGGCGCGGTGCGCCGCTGGGGCTGGGCATGTTGTGGGCATTGTTGCCCTGCGGCCTGTTGTATTCAGCCTTGCTGGTGGCTGCGCTGGCGGGCGATGTGGTCAGCGGTGCCGGGGTGATGGCTTTGTTCGCCCTGGGCACCTCGGTCACCATGCTGCTGGGGCCATGGCTGTGGTTGCGCCTGCAGGGGGCGCAGATGGGCGATGGAACCTGGGGCGTGCGTCTGGCTGGCGCCGCGCTGGCAGCCAGCTCGGCTTGGGCCTTGTGGATGGGGCTGATGCACAATCAGGCCCCTTGGTGCATTACCCCTTGATGCACGTCAAAAACCACTCCCCGTTGGAGGGCGCGCTCCATGGATCGAACCACTGCCACTGCCGAGGCTTTGCGTCTGGAAGAACTGCGCAGTTTTGGCGTCCTGGACTCCGCGGCTGAGCAGGCCTATGACGATGTCGTCAAGCTCGCCTCCTTTATTTGCGACACCCCGATTGCGCTGATTTCCCTGATCGACGAAGACCGCCAGTGGTTCAAGGCCAGGGTTGGTATGAATGCCATGGAGACCCCACGTGGCATTGCTTTTTGTGCGCACGCCATCACCGAACCCCATGCCCTCATGGAAGTGCCCGACGCGCTGGACGACAGCCGTTTTGCCAACAACCCGCTGGTGACCGGGGAAGAGGGCGTCCGCTTTTATGCGGGCGCACCGCTGTTGACGCCTTCGGGTGCCGCGCTGGGCACGGTGTGTGTCATCGACCGTGTGCCTCGCAAACTCACGGAGGCGCAGGCAGAGGCACTGAAAGCCTTGTCGCGTCAGGTGGTGCAGCTGCTGGCCCTGCGGCGTGCCAACGCCGAGCTGGAACTGCTGTCGCGTGCGCACACCCTGCGCCAGCGCGAGCTGGAAGAGACCCAGCGGCAGTTGAAGGGAATCAATGAGGAGCTGTCGGAACAGACACTGACGGACGCGCTGACCACGCTCAAAAACCGCCGCGCCTTTGACCGGCTGCTGGCCAATGAATACGCCCGCGCCTTGCGCACCCGCTCTCCCTTGGCCCTGCTGATGGTGGATGTGGACCACTTCAAAGCCTACAACGACCAATATGGCCACCTGGCCGGTGACCAGGCCTTGCAGGCGGTGGCTGCCGCCATCAAGTCGCAGGCACGGGCCTACGACCATGTGGCCCGCTACGGAGGGGAGGAGTTTGCCGTCATCCTGCCCGACACCCAGGTGGCCGACACGCGCGCTGTGGCTGAACGTATCCGCCTTGCCGTGCAGAACTTGCAAGGTTTGCACCGTCCGGTGACGGTGAGCGTGGGGGCCGCCATGGCCGAGGCCAAAACCGACCCTGTCGATCTGGTGAGCCGTGCTGACCAAGCGCTCTACCAGGCCAAGCAGAACGGCCGCAACCGCTTGCACGTTACGCTCTAAAAACCTGTGGGCCGCGGAGGACGTGCCGGGCTGGGATAATCCGGTCCATGTCTTCTGTCTTGCCGCTGTCCGGCACCCCCACGTCCGCGCTGAGCCCCTGGCGCCTGTCCGTTGCACCCATGATGGACTGGACGGATCGCCATTGCCGCTACTTTCACCGCCTGTTGAGTCGCCACGCGCTGCTGTACACCGAGATGGTGACCACCGGCGCGCTGATCCATGGCGATGTGCCGCGCCACCTGCGCTTCAACACCGAGGAACACCCCGTGGCCCTGCAACTGGGCGGCAGTGAGCCGGCCGACTTGGCGCAGTGCGCCAAGCTCGGGGAGGACTGGGGCTACGACGAAATCAACATCAACTGCGGCTGCCCGTCGGAGCGCGTGCAGCGCGGCGCGTTTGGCGCCTGCCTGATGAACGAGGCCCCCTTGGTTGCCGACTGCGTGAAGGCCATGGTGGACGTGGTGGACATTCCCGTGACCGTGAAGCACCGCATTGGCATCGATAAAGAAGAGAGCTACGGCTTTGTGCGCGACTTTGTCGGCACCGTGGCCGATGCCGGCTGCTCCGTGTTTATTGCCCATGCGCGCAACGCCTGGCTCAAGGGCCTGAGCCCCAAAGAGAATCGCGAGATTCCGCCGCTGCGTTACGAACTGGTGCACCAGCTCAAACAAGACTTTCCCCACCTCACCATCGCCATCAATGGCGGCTTGACCACCAGTGTGCAGGTAGCAGAGCAGCTGGCGCATGTGGACGGCGTGATGCTGGGCCGCGAGGCGTACCACAACCCCTGGTGGTTGGCCGAGTGGGATGCTACGTTTTTCGGAGCTACTCCCGCAGAGCTGACGCGGGATAGCGTCGAATTGGCCATGATGGAGTACATGGAGCGCGAGGCTGCGGAGCACGGCACTTCGTGGTACAGCATTGCCCGCCACATGCTGGGCCTGCGCCACGGCCTGCCGGGCGCACGCAAGTGGCGCCAGGTATGGAGTGACCACCGCTACAAGACCTTGCCGGCCCGCGACGTGATGGCCATCGCCCGGGGCCCTGCGCTTGCAGCGGCCTGAGCAGGAACGCTGGGCCCTGCTGGGGCTGTGGCTGATCCCCGCGCTGTGGGCGGTGAACTTCATCGTCGCGCGCTGGGCGCCCGGCACCATCGCGCCCTATGCGCTGGCCCTGGGCCGCTGGGCGATTGCCGGCGTGCTGCTGGGTTTTGTGGCGCGGCAGGAGCTGTGGGCACAGCGCCGTGCCATTCTTTTGGTCTGGTACCAGTACGTGGTGTTGGGCTTTTGCGGCATGTTGGTCTGCGGTGCCTGGGTCTACCTGGGTGCGCGCACCACGGGCGCCATGAATATTTCGTTGATTTATGCCGCGTCGCCCGTGCTGATTGCCGTGGGGGCGGTGCTGTGGCTGGGCGAGCGCTTTCGTACGCAGCAGGTGCTGGGTGTGGTGGTGGCGCTGGCCGGTGTGGTGCACGTCATCGTCAAGGGTCAGTGGCTGGCACTGGGCCAGGTGCAATGGGTGGTGGGCGACGCGTGGATCGTGGCGGCCATGGTGGCCTGGGCGGCCTACGCGTTGCTGCAAAAACTCTGGCCCAGTCCGCTGGGATCCACCGCGCGGCTGGCCGCCATCTGTGCGGGCGGCGTGCTGGTGCTGATTCCCTGCGCGCTGTGGGAAGCCGGGTTGCCCGAGACGCCCGCCTGGTCCTGGGCCGCCACCTGGCTGGTGCTGGCCGCAGCGCTGGCGCCGGGCCTGGCCGCCTACTGGATTTATGGCGCCGCGCAAAAGGTGCTGGGCGCGAGCCGCGTGGCGGTCACGCTCTACCTGGGGCCCTTGTACGCGGCACTCGCAGCGTGGGGTGTGCTGGGCGAGCCGCTGGGTGTGCACCACCTGGTGGGCGCCGCGCTGATTTTGCCCGGCGTGTACTGGGTGTCGCGCCGCTAACGCTGCGGGCCGCACTTCAAACTTACACTGGCCTTCTTTGCAACAAGGAGAGCGTCCATGGTGGTTCGCATCGTGCGTTTGGGCACAGAACGGGCAGCAGACGAGGGTACGCGCATCGGCACGGTGCGCCGCCCGCCGCGTGGTGTGCCCAAGACGGAATTTGCCTCGCGCAACTGGTACGACGTGTGGTACCCCAACCTGGCACCCAGCGCCGATGTGATGAAGCAGGGGCAGGAGGCCACGACGCCTGCGCAGTGGGCCGCCTTTGTCAAAAAATACCGGGCCGAGATGGCCATGCCCGAAGCCAGCCGCACGCTGGAAGTGCTGGCGGCACTGTCGCAGCACAGCAACTTCTCAGTGGGCTGCTACTGCGAAGACGAGGCCCACTGCCACCGCGCCACTCTGCGCGCACTGCTGGCAGAAAAGGGCGCCAAGCTGGCCTGAGCGGCCAGACGCGCAGGAGACAGCCATGGCCAAGCGCGCGCATCACCATGTGTATGTGGTGGAGTTGTCCCCCCAGGTGCTGGAGCAGGCCAAGTTCATGCGGGCCAACCCGGGCTACATCACCGGCAAGCCCTGTGTGTACGTGGGCATGACCGGGCTGGACCCCGACATCCGGTTTGACAAACACAAGGCCGGCATCCAGGCGAACCGCTATGTGCTGAAGTTTGGCCTGCGCCTGCTGCCCGACCTGTACGAGGCCTACAACCCCATGCAGTACGAGGCTGCGCGCGACATGGAGGTGGAGCTGGGTATCAGCCTGCGTGCAGCGGGGTTTGGGGTGTGGCAGGCCTAGAGACCAATTTATGAGTCAAGTTGGCCTCTAGTGCCCATGGAATATGCGTGAGCAGCTATCAAAAGAGGAGTAAACGACATGCCAACTACGGTTGAGCCCACAGCAGGGCCTAGGCCCGCCGCAGCTTTCATGGCGCTGGATGCGCATGTGTTCCGCGCCAGCCAGCTCACGCGCGGCCCCTGGCATCCGCAGCAGCAGCACGCCGGCCCGCCCATTGCGCTGGTGAGCTACGCGCTGGAGGCCGCAGCACAGGCCCACGGCCTGCTGCACATGGCGCGGCTCACCGCCAACCTGCTGCGCCCGGTGCCGATTGCCGACATCGAGGTGCGTGTGCAGGAAGACTATGTGGGCCGCAACGCAGGGCACTTCTCGGCTGTGGCACTGGCCGATGGCAAGGAACTGATCCGCGCCACCGCCCTGTTCCAGCGCGAAGGGGAAGTGGACATTCCGCAGGGCCTGCCCGGCCACCCCTTGCCCAAGGCACCCAAGACACCGACCGATTCCCCCGTGCAGCGCTTTCCGTTTGCGCACGGCGAAATCGGCTACCCCGATTTGGTGGAGAGCCGCATTGCCGCCGGGCGCATGTTTGCGGGGCCCAGCGCCGTGTGGTTTCGCCTGAGCTACCCGCTGGTGCAGGGGCAAAAGCCCAGCCCCTACCAGCGCGTGGCGGTGGCGGCCGATTCGGGCAACGGCATCAGCGCCATCCTCGATTTGTCCACCCACGTCTTTGTCAACTCCGACCTCAGCATCAACCTGCTGCGCCGCCCGGTGGGCGAGTGGATCTGTCTGGATGCGCGTACCCATTTGTCCAGCCACGGTGGTGGGCTGGCGGAGTCGGCGCTGTATGACGAGGCGGGCTTGATTGGGCGGGCTACGCAGAGCTTGTTTGTGCGCAAGCGTGACTGAGGCGCGGCGCCGCCGAATGGCCCGAGGTCAGTAGCGGTAACGCAGCCCCAGCGAAGTGGCGCTGACACGGTCGCTGCCACCACCGGGGAATTTCACGTAGTGTTCGTCGTACTGCAGCACGCCCGACCATTGGGTGCTCAGCAACATTTCTGCGCCAATGCCGTAGGACCAGTCGAACCCGCGCTCACTGCCGGCCGTGACACCCGAGGTGGGGGCGCTGGAGACATCGGTGCGACCGTAGGTAGTGCCAATTTTCCCCAACAGGTTGAACGTCGGGTTCAGCGGGGCACGGCCAATCAGGCTCAGGTTGATGCCGTCCACCTTGGTGGTGCCACCCGCGCGGTTGACCGAGCCAAAGTCGGTGTAACCAATTTCAAAACCAAAGTTCTGGTTGTTGAAGTAGTTGCCCATGTTGATGCTGTAGGCCGTGGCGCGCTGGTCATTGCCAAAAATGCCAAAACCATTGCTGGGCTTGGAGAAGTCTGAGGAACCCACACTCAGTCCGATGTAGGTGGGACTTTGACCCGCCAAGTGCATGGGAGCTGCGGTGGTCTGGGCCTGTGCCGCGCCGGCGGCAATACCCAACGACGCGGCGATGGTGAGGCGTGCCCAAGAGATGGAATGAAATGGAAGCAGGGAGGTGCGCATGGTCATGGGCCTTTCGGAGGGGGACAGAAGAACAAGCCCAATGTCGGCCATTCCCGCTTCGTGATCTGTACGCTGGCGCGCACACCCCAGTGCGGGTGCGCGCACCCCGGTTTACGCAAAGATATAGCGGTCGCTGAAGGCCATCAGCTGCTCGGTATAGATCGACTCTTGTGCCGGTAGGTAAGCGACTGCCCCAAAGCTGCGCGTAAACATATCAGCAATTCAGTCTGCCAAATTTCATGCGGTCCCCGATTGCGCACACGCCCCGATTTACTCCGCCGCCTCCAAGCCATTCGCAAAATGCTCCCGCACCCGCTGCACGGTCAGCGTGGCATTGCGCGCGGCCAGCGCTTCCATGATGGCGCGGTGTTCGGCCAGGGACTCTTCAATGCGCCCGGTCTTGAGCAGGGAGTTGTGGCGGTTCAGCTTCATCACCTTGCGCAGGTCGGCCACCATCTGGTCGCGCCAGCGGTTGTTGGCGATCTGCAGCAGGCGCATGTGGAACTGTTCATTCAGCGCGAAGAACTGGTCGGTGTTGGCCTTGCCGGGCTTGGACGCCGTCTCCAGCGCCTTGTGCAGGGCCTGCAGTTCCTTCAGCTCCGCGTCGGTGGCCTTGGTGGCCACCACGCCGGCAGCGTCGCTCTCCAGCAGGCTGAGCAGGTGGTACACGTCGCTCAGGTCTTGCTGCGACACCTCGGTCACATAGGCGCCGCGGCGCACCTTCATGGTGACCAGGCCTTCGGCGGCCAAGACTTTGAGCGCCTCGCGCAGCGGCGTGCGGCTGATGCCGAATTCCTCGGCAATCTTCAGTTCGTCAATCCAGCTGCCGGGCTCCAGCTCGCGCTTGAAGATGCGCTGGCGCAGCAGCTCGGCCACTTCCTCATACAGAGGGCGGGGTGCCAGCGAGACGGCGGGGCGGGTTTCAGGCATCAGGGTGGGCATGCGGGGTGGCGAGGCCAGTTCAAAAAAGTTGGGAGATTGTAAGCTGCAACCAATATTCTGAATCAATAATTATGAATAATGTAAACTCGCTTCCACCCCAACGCTGCCGGGATTACCCTCCCGGTTCCACCTTGGGGAGCCCATGAACGACCCGCGGACTACGCCATGACTGACCAGAACCCTGAATTCAAAACCGCCACGCTGGAGCAGTGGGCCAAAGCGGCCGCCAAGTCCGCCCCCGGCGGCAATGTGGACGCGCTGAACTGGATCACGCCCGACGGCATCGCGGTCAAACCCCTCTACACAGCGGCCGACACTGCAAACCTGAAGCACGCCGACACGCTGCCCGGCTTTGAGCCCTACCTGCGCGGCCCGCAGGCCACGATGTACGCGGTGCGCCCCTGGACGATCCGCCAGTACGCGGGTTTTTCGACGGCCGAGGAGAGCAATGCCTTCTACCGCAAGGCACTGGCCGCAGGCGGGCAGGGCGTCTCGGTCGCGTTTGACCTGGCCACCCACCGCGGCTACGACTCCGACCACCCGCGTGTGACCGGCGATGTGGGCAAGGCCGGTGTGGCGATTGATTCGGTCGAAGACATGAAGATCCTGTTCGACCAGATTCCGCTGGACAAGGTATCGGTGTCGATGACCATGAACGGCGCGGTGCTGCCGGTGTTGGCGGGCTACGTGGTGGCCGCTGAAGAGCAGGGCGTGTCACAGGACAAGCTCAGCGGAACGATTCAGAACGACATTCTGAAAGAGTTCATGGTGCGCAACACCTACATCTACCCGCCCGCGCCCAGCATGCGCATCATCGGCGACATCATTGGCTACACGGCCAAGAACATGCCCAAGTTCAACTCGATCAGCATCTCGGGTTACCACATGCAAGAGGCCGGCGCCAATCAGGCGCTGGAGCTGGCCTTCACGCTGGCCGACGGCAAGGAATACGTGAAGACCGCGATTGCCACCGGGCTGGATGTGGACGACTTTGCCGGGCGCCTGTCGTTCTTCTGGGCGATTGGCATGAACTTCTATCTGGAAGTGGCCAAGATGCGCGCCGCACGCCTGCTGTGGTGCCGCATCATGAAGGGCTTTGACGCCAAGAACCCGAAGAGCCTGATGCTGCGCACGCACTGCCAAACATCCGGCTGGTCGCTCACCGAGCAAGACCCGTACAACAACGTGGTGCGCACCACGATTGAGGCGATGGCCGCAGTGTTTGGCGGCACGCAAAGCCTGCACACCAATGCGCTGGATGAAGCCATTGCACTGCCCACCGAGTTCTCCAGCCGCATTGCGCGCAACACCCAACTCATCATCCAGGAAGAAACCCACATCACCAATGTGATCGACCCCTGGGCGGGCAGCTACATGATGGAAAAGCTGACGCAGGACATGGCCGATGCCGCGTGGACCATCATCGAAGAAGTGGAAGCCATGGGCGGCATGACCAAGGCCGTGGACAGCGGCTGGGCCAAGCTCAAGATTGAAGCCGCCGCTGCCGACAAGCAGGCGCGCATCGACAGCGGCCAGGACGTGATTGTGGGCGTCAACAAGTACAAGCTGAAGAGCGAAGACGTGGTCGAAGCGCGCGACATTGACAACGTGGCGGTGCGCGAGTCGCAAGTGGCCCGATTGAAAGAGATCAGATCAAAACGCGACACAGCCCGCGTGGATGCTGCGCTGGCAGCTATCACTTTTGCAGCAGAAAACGGCACGGGCAACCTGCTGGACCTGAGCATTCAGGCCGTGCGCCTGCGTGCCACGGTGGGTGAGGTGAGCGATGCGCTGGAAAAAGCCTTTGGCCGCCACCGTGCGGATACCAACAAGGTCAGCGGCGTGTACGCTGCGGCCTACGACAGCGCCAATGGAGACACCATGGAGTACTGGAACACGCTGAAAGCCGACATCGCCGGCTTCGCAGAGAAACAAGGCCGCCGCCCGCGCGTGATGATCAGCAAGCTGGGCCAGGACGGCCACGACCGCGGCGCCAAGGTGGTAGCCACCGCGTTCGCCGACCTGGGCTTTGATGTGGACATGGGCCCGCTGTTTCAGACCCCCGAAGAATGCGCCCGCCAGGCGATTGAAAACGACGTGCACGCGGTTGGCGTGTCCACCCTGGCCGCTGGCCACAAGACGCTGGTGCCCGCCATCATTGCAGAGCTGAAGAAGCAGGGCGCCGATGACATCATCGTCTTCGTCGGCGGTGTGATTCCGCGGCAGGACTATGACTTTTTGTACGCCGCCGGCGTCAAGGGCATCTATGGCCCGGGCACGCCGATTCCTGTGTCGGCGCGTGATGTGTTGAGCCAGATTGAAAAGGCCCTCGGGTGAGCCCTGAAGCCCTGCAGGCCGGTCTGCTGGGGGGCGAGTCCCTCCTGCAGCGCCGGGCCATCGCCAAAGCCATCACCCTGCTGGAGTCCACCCGCGTGGACCACCGTGCGCAGGGTGATGCGCTGCTGACGGCGCTGCTGCCGCACACCGGCAAGTCGCTGCGCCTGGGCATTAGCGGTGTGCCAGGCGTTGGCAAAAGTACCTTTATCGAAGCGCTGGGCTTGTACCTGATTGGCCAGGGCCACCGTGTGGCGGTGCTGACGATTGATCCGTCGTCGTCAGTCTCCGGTGGCTCCATCCTCGGTGACAAAACGCGCATGGAGCATCTCTCCATGCACGAGAAAGCTTTCATTCGCCCCAGCCCGTCCAGCGGCACGCTGGGTGGCGTGGCCGAGAAAACGCGCGAGGCTATGCTGGTGTGCGAAGCGGCAGGTTACGACATCGTGATTGTGGAAACCGTAGGCGTCGGCCAGAGCGAGACGGCGGTGCAGGGCATGACCGACATGTTCGTGCTGATGCAGCTGCCCAATGCGGGCGACGACCTGCAGGCCATCAAAAAAGGTGTGATGGAGTTGGCCGATTTGGTGGTCATCAACAAGGCCGATATTGACGCCGATGCTGCCACCCGCGCGCAAGCACAGATCACCTCCAGCCTGCGGTTGCTGGGCATGCACGGCAACCCGAATGACCCGCACAGCGACAAGCACTGGGCCCCCAAAGTGATTTCTTTGAGTGCATTGTTGGGGCAGGGCGTGGACACCTTCTGGAAAGCCGTGTGTGAATTCCAGACCCTGCAAACCGCCAATGGCCTGTTCAAGCAGCGCCGCCAGAACCAGTCGCTGGCGTGGATGTGGGAGCGCATTGATGCAGGCCTGAAGCAGGCGTTCAAGCACAACCCGGCCGTGCGCGAAGCTTTGCCCCGGCTGACTGCTGCGGTGCAGGCGGGCGAGTTGGCAGCCAGTACTGCTGCACGAAATCTGCTCGCAGCCCTCGAATTGACTGCGCAAGCAGCTCCTAAATAGATAGCAAATTACAGTTTCAGACGAGAAGGATTTTCCATGCAAGCCATTCTTGAACAACTCGAAGCCAAGCGCGAACTCGCGCGTCAGGGCGGTGGTGAAAAGCGCATTGCCGCGCAGCACAAAAAAGGCAAGCTCACCGCGCGCGAGCGGCTGGAGATCTTGCTGGACGAAGGCACGTTTGAAGAGTGGGACATGTTTGTCGAACACCGCTGCGTGGACTTCGGCATGGCCGAGCAGAAGATCCCCGGTGACGGCGTGGTCACCGGCTACGGCATGATCAACGGCCGCTTGGTGTTTGTGTTCAGCCAGGACTTCACCGTGTTCGGTGGAGCCTTGTCTGAGGCGCACGCCGAGAAGATTTGCAAGGTGATGGACCAGGCCATGAAAGTGGGTGCCCCGGTCATTGGCCTCAACGACTCTGGTGGTG
Organism: Rhodoferax sp. EU05-FHT12H12; assembly: GCF_058791215.1. NCBI lineage: Bacteria > Pseudomonadati > Pseudomonadota > Betaproteobacteria > Burkholderiales > Comamonadaceae > Rhodoferax > Rhodoferax sp. EU05-FHT12H12. Next base: position 87,233 of record NZ_JBYTDI010000001.1, read on the forward strand.
CGCGCATCCAGGAAGGTGTCGCGTCCCTGGGTGGTTATGCCGATGTGTTCCAGCGCAACGTGATGGCCAGCGGCGTGATTCCGCAGATCAGCATGATCATGGGCCCCTCGGCCGGTGGCGCGGTGTACTCGCCTGCAATGACCGATTTCATCTTCATGGTGAAAGACTCCAGCTACATGTTTGTGACCGGCCCGGAAGTGGTGAAGACGGTGACGCACGAGGAAGTGACCGCCGAGGAACTGGGCGGCGCCATCACCCACACCACCAAGAGCGGCGTGGCGGACCTGGCCTTTGAGAACGACGTGGAAGCGCTGCTGATGCTGCGCCGTCTCTACAACTACTTGCCGCTGAACAACCGCGAGAAAGCCCCGGTGCGCAAGAGCGGCGACCCGATCGACCGCGCGGACGCAAGCCTGGACACGCTGGTGCCGGAGAACGCCAACAAGGCCTATGACATGAAGGAACTGATCGTCAAGACCGTGGACGATGGCGATTTCTTCGAGATCCAGCCCGAGTACGCCAAAAACATCATCATTGGCTTTGCCCGCATGGACGGCCAGACCATCGGCATCGTGGCCAACCAGCCACTGGTACTGGCGGGCTGCCTGGACATTAAGAGTTCCATCAAGGCTGCGCGCTTTGTGCGTTTTTGCGATGCCTTCAACATTCCCGTGGTGACGTTTGTGGACGTGCCCGGCTTCATGCCCGGAACCAGCCAAGAGTACGGCGGCATCATCAAGCACGGCGCCAAGTTGCTGTATGCGTATGCCGAGTGCACGGTGCCCAAGATCACGGTGATTACTCGCAAGGCCTACGGTGGCGCCTATGACGTGATGGCCTCCAAGCACCTGCGTGGCGACGTCAACTTCGCCTGGCCGAATGCCGAAATTGCGGTGATGGGGGCCAAGGGCGCGGTGGAAATCATCTTCCGCGAAGACAAGGGCGACCCGGCCAAGCTGGCCGCGAAGGAAGCCGAATACAAGGCCCGCTTTGCCAACCCGTTCGTGGCCGGTGCACGCGGCTTTATCGACGATGTGATCCTGCCGAGTGAGACCCGCAAACGCATTTGCCGCTCGCTGGTGATGCTGAAAGACAAGAAGCTGGAAAACCCGTGGCGCAAGCACGGGAACATTCCGCTCTGATCGCCGAAGAACAAGAAAAGGACAAGCACCATGTTCACCAAAATCCTGATCGCCAACCGTGGCGAAATCGCCTGCCGCGTCATTGCCACCGCCAAGAAAATGGGCATCAAGACGGTTGCCGTCTACTCCGATGCCGACAAGGAAGCCCGCCATGTGGCGCTGGCTGACGAGGCCGTCAACATCGGCCCCGCGCCCAGCCGCGAAAGCTACTTGCAGGCCGAGAAAATCATTGCCGCCTGCAAGCAAACCGGCGCACAGGCCGTGCACCCCGGTTATGGCTTCTTGAGCGAGAACGAAGCGTTTGCCAAGCGCTGCGAGGACGAAGGTATTGCCTTCATCGGGCCCAAGGCGCACTCCATTGCCGCCATGGGCGACAAGATTGCCTCCAAGAAGTTGGCCAATGAGGCCAAGGTCAACACCATCCCCGGCTACAACGATGCCATCAGCGGCCCGGAGCAGGCGGTGGAGATTGCCAAGGGCATTGGCTACCCCGTGATGATCAAGGCGTCTGCGGGCGGCGGCGGCAAGGGCCTGCGCGTGGCGTTCAACGACAAGGAAGCGTTCGAAGGCTTCTCCAGTTGCCAGAACGAGGCCCGCAACAGCTTCGGCGACGACCGCATCTTCATCGAGAAGTTTGTGCAGGAGCCGCGCCACATCGAGATCCAGGTGCTGGGCGACAGCCACGGCAACGTGATTTACCTGAACGAGCGCGAGTGCTCCATCCAGCGCCGCCACCAGAAGGTGATTGAAGAGGCGCCCAGCCCCTTCATCAGCGACGCCACCCGCAAGGCCATGGGCGAGCAGGCCGTGCAACTGGCCAAGGCCGTGAAGTACCAGAGCGCGGGCACGGTGGAGTTTGTGGTCGGCAAGGACCAGGACTTCTACTTTCTGGAGATGAACACCCGCCTGCAGGTGGAGCATCCGGTGACCGAGTGCATCACCGGGCTGGACCTGGTGGAGCTGATGATCCGCGTGGCCGCTGGCGAAAAGCTGCCCCTGACACAAGCCGACGTGAAGCGCGATGGCTGGGCCATCGAGTGCCGCATCAATGCGGAAGACCCGTTCCGCAACTTTTTGCCCTCCACCGGCCGCCTGGTGCGTTTTGCACCGCCCGAGCAGACCATGTGGCAGAGTGACGTTGAACACCTGCAAGGCGTGCGCGTGGATACCGGCGTGCAGGACGGTGGCGAGATTCCGATGTTCTACGACTCGATGATTGCCAAGCTCATCGTGCACGGTAAGGACCGCAACGACGCGATTGCCAAGATGCGCGAGGCCCTCAACGGCTTTGTGATCCGCGGCGTCTCCAGCAACATCCCGTTCCAGGCGGCGCTGCTGGCCCACCCCAGGTTTGTAAGCGGCGATTTCAACACCGGCTTTATTGCCGAGAACTACGGCAAGGGCTTCTTTGCCGAAGACGTGCCACATGACGATGCCGCGTTCCTGACCGCGCTGGCCGCATTTGTGCGCCGCAAGTCGCGCGAGCGTGCGGCGGGCTTGTCGGGCCAATTGCCCGGATATGCGGTGGACGCGGGCAAAGACTATGTGGTGGTGACGTTGGATGCCGCTGGCAACAACCGCTACACCCCGGTGCATGTGGACGAGTTTGAAGGTGAAACTGGCTCCGCGCAAGTACGGGTGGGCGCGAGCAGCTATGTGATTCGTAGCAAATCACGCCTGAACGACATTGCCATTACTGGCACGGTAAATGGCAAAGCCTTTACCGCCCAGGTGGAGCGCGGCACGCCCAAGAACCCGCTGGCCTTGCGCGTGCAACACAACGGCACGCGCATTGATGCGCTGGTCATGTCCCCGCGCATGGCCGAGCTGCACGCCCTGATGCCGCACAAGGCACCGCCCGACATGAGCCGTTACGTGCTCTCGCCCATGCCCGGCTTGCTGGTGGATGTGGCGGTGGTGCCTGGCCAGAAGGTGCAGGCGGGTGAACGTGTGGCCGTGATCGAAGCCATGAAGATGGAAAACGTGCTGTTCGCCGCCGCCGATGGTGTGGTGGGCAAGGTGCTGGCCGCCAAGGGCGAGAGTCTGTCGGTTGACCAAGCCATCGTGGAGTTCGTATGACAGCAGTGGCTTCCCACCGTCCGTTCAAAGTGCTGGGTATCCAGCAGATCGCCATAGGTGGCCCCGACAAGAAACGCCTGCAGACCCTGTGGGTGGACATGTTGGGGTTGGAGGTCACCGGTACCTTCAAGAGCGAAAAAGAGAATGTGGACGAGGACATCTGCGCCATGGGTATGGGGCCCTACAAGGTGGAGGTTGATCTGATGCAGCCACTGGACCCGGACAAAAAGCCCGCCGTGCACACCACGCCGCTGAACCACGTGGGCCTGTGGATCGACAACCTGCCGGTGGCCGTGGAATGGCTCACCGCCAAGGGCGTGCGCTTTGCCCCCGGCGGCATCCGCAAGGGGGCGGCGGGTTACGACATCACTTTTTTGCATCCCAAAAGCAACGACGAATTTCCGATCGCGGGTGAGGGCGTGCTGATCGAGCTGGTGCAGGCGCCCCCCGAAGTGGTGCGGGCCTTGTCCGCACCGTAGGCGTTTGGTGGCATTAGGACGGGCTTTTGTGGGTTTCTTGGGGTTTGCGATCCCGCCGGTAGGGTTACAGTCAGCCACAGGTGTTTCAATGAAAACACGCCGTTGGTAAGCTGGACGGGGTTGCACCGGTTTTTGCCGGGCCCGCGCTATGGCGCAGACGAGGAGACAACATGAAGCTGGATAAGGTTTTTTCTGCTGGCATTTGGCTGATGCGCCGCATGCGCTTTGGTGTCAAGCTGAGCTTGGTGACGGCGGTCGTGCTGGTGCCTCTGTTCTTCATCGTTGCCGAGCTGATTGCCCGCGAGCGCAATGAAATCGGGACCGTGCGTTCGGAGTTGGCTGGCATAGCCATGGTCGAAAACGCCAGTGCGCTGGTTCGCCAATTGCAAGCCCACCGTGGCCAGACCAACATGGTGTTGTCCGGCAATGCCGCAGCGCAAGGGCCGCGGGACAAGACCCGTGAAACCCTGAAGGTCGCACGGGACCAACTGGATGCCAAGATCAACGCAGGTAGCGGAGCCCGGGCTGCTGTGGAGTGGAAAAACTTGAGGGAACGCGTGGATGCGCTGATCCCCGCTTTGGAGGGCAAGACCGCTCCGGCCAGTTTTGCACTGCATACGGCCTTGATTGAGGATCTGACCCGGTTTGTGTATGGCATTTCCAATGAATCCAGCCTCCTGTTTGATCCCGACCCGGTGACCTATACGCTGATGGATATGGCCGTGTCGCGTCTGATTCCCTGGACGGAGCAGGTCGGTCGGTTGCGGGGTCAAGGCGCGGGCCTGCTGAGCCAGCCGACTCTGGACGAAAGCGGAGCGATCCGGGTGTTGACCCAACTGGACGCACTGGATGCGTGGGCGCTGAATGTGCGATATGCCCAGACGCTGATATCGGAGATGGGGGTGAAAGACCCGCTAAGTGAAAAGGCCCTGGAGGCCAGCGCCAGTTTCTCCAAGCTGGCGCGTGAACGGTTTGCTGCCGGTGCTGCAACCGGCGAGTCGCAAACCTATTTCAACGCGGGTACCCAAACCATCGAAGCCATTGCGGCTTACCAGGCCTCTGCCGTGGCGGGCGTTCACACGTTGTTGCAACAGCGCTTGGACCGTACCTTGACGGTTTTGTGGGGCACCGTGGCGGTGAGTACCTTGACCGTGTTGGCCCTGCTGTATTTCATGATGTCCTTCAATTTCAGTTTTTTGCAGGATTTGCGGGAGGTGCTGCGCTTCATGGAAGAGACGGCAGCCGGCAACTTGCGCCACAAAGTGCAGATCCGTGGCAAGGACGAGCTCTCCGACATGTCGCATTCCATGGATGTGATGGTGAACAATATCTCGGTCATGGTGGCCAGCGTGCGCAGCAACTCGGCACTGGTTGCGAATTCCGGTGATGTCCTGGTCAGTGGCAATGAAGCCTTGTCGGGCCGAACGGAGCAACAGGCCGCCAATCTGGAGGAGACCTCGGCCAGCGTGCAGGAGCTGTCGTCCACCGTGCAGGACAACGCCAACACCGCCCAGAAATCGGACCAGGCGGCCCAGGCCGTGCGGGGAGTGGCGGAACAGGGGGCGCAGGGCATGGTGGAGGCGATTGCCTCCGTGGAGGCCATTGAGGCCAGCACCAAGCGCATGGACGAAATCGTCGGTGTGATTGATGGCCTGGCCTTTCAGACCAACATCCTGGCACTGAATGCGGCGGTGGAAGCTGCACGGGCTGGCGAATCGGGCCGTGGTTTTGCGGTGGTGGCGACCGAAGTCCGCTCACTGGCACAACGTTCTGCCGCATCGGCCAAAGAGATTCGTACGCTGATTGGAGCCTCCACCGCCCAGGTGGCCAGCGGGGTGGCCCAGATCCGCGCCGCTGGAGCCAACATCACGCGCATTGTGGACGGTGTGCGTGATGTGGCCGCCAATATGTCGCACATCTCGGCGTCCAGTGCCGAGCAGAGCAACAGCCTGTCCGAAATCACCATGGCCATTCGCCAGCTCGATGAGATCACCCAACAGAATGCCGCCATGGTGGAGCAGGCCGTCAACCAGGCCACTGCCCTGCAGGAGCGCGCCAGCGTGCTGTCCGAGGCGGTGTCGGTGTTCAAGTTGCAGCAGGGGTCGGCCGACGAGGCCCGCGCCTTGGTGGAGCGTGCCCTGTTACTGCGCCGTGGATCGGGCAGCCGCGACGCGTTTGTGCGTGAAGTCACGCCCAAGGAAAGCGGGCTGTTTGACCGCGATATGTACGTGTTTGTGCTGGACCGCAACGGCCAGTACCTGGCCTTTGGTGGCAACCCTGCCAAGGTGGGCACCCGTGTGCAGGATGTACCAGGCATCGACGGCAATACCCTGGTGGCCTCCATCGTCGGGCAGGCCGCTGTGGCCCCAGGTTGGGTGGAGTACGACATCGTTAACCCGCTCAACGGCAAGGTGCAGACCAAGATGTCGTATGTGGTGCAGGTGGACGACGTCTACGTGGGCTGCGGTGTCTATAAAAACCTGATGGCCATGCAGTAGGCGTGCTTCGGCGCTGGCGGTTGGCCGGTGCCGCTTAACCGGCGCCGCCGGGCTTGGCCCGCGCACGGGCCCGCGCCAGTGCGGCTTCGATCACCGCACGCTTTTGGTCCAGCACCACCGGGTCGGTGTGCTGGGAGTGGGCCGGCAGGTCCGCCAGTTTCATTTCTGCTTTCTGCTGCTGGCGTTGTGCGTGCTCGGTTTCTTCGCGCGTGCGGCGGTTTTGGCGTGCGCTGTAACGTGTGCGCGCCTCGTCGGCCAGGGCCTGGGGCCAGGCGCTCCAGCCGGTTGTTGTCGCCGTCACGTTCTCCAGCAGAATGCAATCCACCGGGCACACTGGCAGGCACAGCTCGCAGCCGGTGCAGTACTGCTCCAGCACGGTGTGCATGCGCTTGTTGCTGCCGATGATGGCGTCGGTCGGGCAGGCGTCCAGGCACAGGGTGCAGCCTATGCACCAGGCTTCGTCAATGAAGGCGACGCTGCGCGGCCCTTCCACACCAAACGCGGGATCCAGCGGCTGCACAGGCTGACCGGTGATGGCCGCCAGGCGCGCAATGCCTGCGGCACCGCCGGGCGGGCACTGGTTGATGCCGGCTTCGCCTGCGGCCATGGCCTGCGCATAGGCCGCGCAATCGGGGTAGCCGCAGCGGGTGCACTGCGTTTGGGGCAGGGCGTCCAGCAGGCGCTGCACCAGGGGCGGTGCAGCTGTCTTGCCGGTGCTCACTTGCTCTGGGTGCTACGCTTGGCTGCTACCTTTTTAGGAGCTGCTGGCGCAGATTTGACGGGGGTTGCAGGCACTTTTTGTGCCAAAACCGGTGCGGGCACCTTGCGGGCGACCTTGGCGGCTGGGGCTGGGGCAGCTGCGCTTGCGGGGGCTGCGCGCGGTGTGGTGCTGACCAAGGCGTGCGCCTTGATAAAAGCCTTGACCTGCGGGTACACATGTTCACGCCAGCGGCGGCCCGAGAAGATGCCGTAGTGGCCGGCACCCTTGGCCTCAAAGTGGCGCTGCTGGCTCTTGGGCACACCGCTGCAGATGTCGTGTACCGCCTCGGTCTGGCCAGCGCCTGAGATGTCGTCCAGTTCGCCTTCTACCGACATCAGCGCAGTGGTCTTGATATCGGCCGGTTGCACACGCTCCAGCTTGCCTTGGGGGTTTTTCACCTCCCAGGTGCCGTTGACCAGCGCAAACTCCTGGAACACAACCTGGATGGTTTCCAGGTAGTAGTCGGCATCCATGTCCAGCACGGCGTTGTACTCGTCGTAGAACTTGCGGTGGGCTTCGGTGCTGGCGTCGTCACCCTTGATCAGGTCCTGAAAGTAGTCGTAGTGGCTCTTGGCGTGGTGGTCGGGGTTCATGGCCACAAAGCCGGTGTGCTGCAAAAAGCCCGGGTAGACGCGGCGGCCCGCACCTGGGAAGTTGCTGGGCACGCGGTAGATCACGTTGTTCTCGAACCAGCTGTGGCTCTTGTTCATGGCCAGGTTGTTCACCGCCGTGGGGGACTTGCGGGCGTCAATCGGGCCGCCCATCATGGTCATGGTGAGTGGCGTGGTTTCGCCACGGCTGGCCATGAGGGATACCGCGGCCAGCACCGGCACGGTAGGCTGGCACACGCTCATCACATGGCAGTTGCCATACACACCCTGCACGTGGCGGATGAACTCCTGCACGTAGTTCACATAGTCGTCCAGGTGGAATTCGCCGTCTGCCAGCGGCACCAGGCGGGCGTTTTTCCAGTCCGTGATGTAGACCTTGTGATCCTTCAGCATGGTCTTGACGGTGTCACGCAAGAGTGTGGCGTAGTGGCCCGAGAGCGGCGCCACGATCAGCACCACAGGCTGGCCCTTGATCTTGTCCAGGGTCGCGGTGTCGTCGGTGAAGCGCTTGAAGCGGCGCAGCTCGCAGAAGGGCTTGTTGATTTCCACGCGCTCGTGGATGGCCACGTCCACACCATCCACATCAATCGTGCGCAGGCCGAATTCGGGCTTTTCGTAGTCCTTGCCCAGTCGGTGCATCAGGTCATAGCCGGCCGACAGGCGCTGCGCGAAGGGGTTCTGTCCCACGACGGACAGCGGGTTGCTATAGAGCTTGGCAGCGGCCAGTGCCAGGTCAGAAAACGGCTCCATCAAGGAGCGTTGGGTTTCGTAAAGCTGGTACAGCATGGGGGAACCTTAGGAAAATGTTGCAGTGCAATATAACAGCAATGGACTTAATACCGGTTGCCTGATTTGACAATCGCACGCACGGCATTGCGGCTGTGGGCACCGAAATTGCCCATCACTTCGTTCACCAGGCCCTGCAGGCGTGCCCGCCGCGTCGGGTCCTGGGCCAGCAGATCAGGCAACAAGTGCATGGTCGCATCCTGGGGCTGCAAGTCAATCAGGGCTTCTGCCACCCATTCTGGTGGCAGTGTTTCCAGCAGGGTGCGCTGTGCGTTGTCGGCCAGCGCGGCGCTTTGGGCGGCTACCACGGCACGCAGGTAGCGGTCATTCCATTCGGGGTAGCTGCTGTCTTTGTCCTGGGTTTGCAGGGCTTTGTAACTTTGTGGCAGCAATTGGGTTTGCAGGGCATCCAGCAGCAGGCGCTGGTTGGTGATGGCGCGGATACGTGTGTTGCGTGGGCCCTGCAGCCCCATGCGGGCCAAGGTGTTGTAGGCCAGCAGTTTGGCATTGGATTCGCCGGGCGCCAGGCGTGCGTGGTAGGGCTGGGTCAGGCTTTGCAGGTAGTGCAGGGCCAGGCCGGCAAAACGCCAACCCCAGTAGTCGTGCCCGGTTCGCAGGGCCAGCGCGGACAGGCTGGAGTACTGGTAGTAACGCGCCTGCACCATGGAGCGCTTGGCCCAGGGTGCCACGGTGTAGAGCATGCGGTCCTCAAAGAAGAAGCCCATGCCAAATGGGGTTTGGGAGGCTGCTGCCGAGCCGGGGTTGCCAAAGGGTTGGGTTCCCAGCCCCCACTGTTTGCCCCAGCCCGTGGGGCTGTCTTCCCACACAAAGGTGTCCAGCCCATAGTCGGGCTCATCCGTTGCGGTAGCCAGTACTGCCAGAGGGCTCACCAGTTCGCCGGGTTTGAGGGGGACAAAACGCTTATGGGCGTGGATGCTGCCGTGGTGAGGCGGGACGCTGCTGACGTCCGTGAGTCCCAAGGTGGCGTTGCCGTTGGCAGCGCTATCGCTGCTCTTGGTATCGGGCTCCATGAACAGCATGAACTTGCTGTTGGGGGCGACGCGAAGGGCGGTGAGAAATGCCTGCCGACGTGCCTCGTCGCTGCGCTGCTGGTTGGCTACGAAGGCCAGCGTATCGGGCAGGGCCGGGTACAACTCCACGGTGGCCGTGGCCCAAGCCTCCTGGCTGGCCAGCAGTGCTTCCAGCGTTTGCTCTTGGGCGCGCAAAAAGCTGTCCAGGGACTCCACCACCGCCCGCGGGGCCTGGCTGAGCTCTGGCAAACCCTCCAGTGCCCGGTAGCTGGCCTGGGTGTGGGTGCCACCCGCCCAGGCTGCCGCGCTGACCACGCACCATGCCAGTGTCAGGCAGAGGGTGTGCAGTCGGGTCAGTCGGCGTTTGCTATGCATTTAATAGCTGCTTGCGCATACTCTATGCGGGCTAGCAGCATATTTGGCGTAGATCAAATGACCTTGGCGATGGCAGCGCACACGTAGTCAATGTTTTTGCTGTTCAGCGCGGCCACACACATGCGGCCGGTGTCGGTGCCGTAGACGCCGAACTCGCTGCGCAGGCGCACCATCTGGTCCTTGGAGAGGCCGGAGTAGCTGAACATGCCGATCTGGGTGGTGATGAAGGACATGTCCTGCTTCACACCGGCGGCCTTCAGGCCGTCGACCAGCTTCTGGCGCATGGCCTTGATGCGCACGCGCATCTCGCCCAGTTCCTTTTCCCACAGGGCGCGCAACTCGGGGTTGTTCAACACCGCGGCCACCACAGCACCACCGTGGGTGGGTGGGTTGGAGTAGTTGGTGCGGATGACGATCTTGAGCTGGCTCAGCACACGGCCGGCTTCTTCCTTGTCCTTGCACAGCACGGACAGGCCGCCCACGCGCTCGCCGTAGAGGCTGAAGCTCTTGGAGAAGGAGGTGGACACAAAGAAGCTCAGGCCGGCGGCCACAAACTTGGCGATCACGGCGCCGTCTTCGGCGATGCCGTAGCCAAAGCCTTGGTAGGCCATGTCCAGGAATGGTGTCAGGTTCTTCGCCTTCACCACCGCAATGACCTGGTCCCACTGTTCGGGTGTGATGTCATAGCCGGTGGGGTTGTGGCAGCAAGCGTGCAGCACAACCACGGTGCCGGCAGCTGCGGCGTTCAGGCTGGCCAGGTAGCCTTCAAAGTTCACGCCACCCTTGCCACCGTTGGCCGCTGCGTCAAAGTACGCATAGGTACCGACTTCAAAACCGGCGTTGGTGAACAGGGCGCGGTGGTTTTCCCAGCTGGGGTCGGATATCAGCACCTTGGCGGTGGGGTTGAGCTTCTTCAGGAAGTCGGCGCCAATCTTCAGGCCGCCGGTGCCGCCAATGGCTTGCACGGTAGCCACGCGGCCGGAGGTGACGGGTTCGCTGTCAGCGCCAAACACAAGGCCCTTGACGGCGTTGTCGTAGGCCACGATGCCGTCGATGGGCAGGTAGCCGCGTGCGGTGGGCTTGTCCATCATGGTTTTCTCGGCGGCTTGCACACACTGCAGCAGGGGCAGCTTGCCGTTGTCGTCGAAATACACGCCCACGCCCAGGTTCACTTTGTTGGGGTTGGTGTCAGCGTTGAATTGTTCGTTCAGACCCAGGATCGGGTCGCGGGGAGCCATTTCGACGGCGGAGAAAAGAGACATGGAAAAGTCCTGTGATTGGAATGTCGTGGGGGTACCCGTTCCGCGGCCTGCGATTCGGGTAATCCCTATTTTACCGGGCACCGCGCTGGTGCCTTTTCTGGGTGCTTAACGCGCCAGGCCCCGTGCCAGTGCACGCGTGAGCTCGGCCGCTGGCACATTGCGGCATTGCGAGGCGTTTTGTCCGCTCCAAAGCGGAGAAAAATCGGTGCTGCCTTGGCGCTCGGCGCGTGCGCGCAGCGGGGCGATGGCTCCGGTGGCCAGCGGAAAGGCGGGGGCCGCGGGACTCAACGGCCCCAGCTCGCGCATCAACCGGTTCATGATGCCGCGCGCCGGGCGGCCGGTGAACAGCGTGGTGAGCGCTGTATGACGCGCGGCGGGGCTTTGTAGTACCGCACGGTGAAGGGCCGAGGTGGTGGCTTCGGGGCAGCACATATAGGCGGTGCCAACCTGCACGGCAGAGGCACCCAATGCCATGGCTGCCGCCACGCCACCTGCGTCGGCAATGCCACCCGCAGCAATCACCGGCACGGTCACGGCCTGCACGATCTGCGGCAGCAGGGCCATGGTGCCGACTTGGGTGCTTAGGTCATCGCTGAGAAAGATGCCGCGGTGGCCACCGGCTTCCAGTCCCTGGGCAATGATGGCGTCAGCGCCGTGGGCCTGCAGCCAGAGGGCTTCGTCCACGGTGGTAGCGGATGCCAGTACCAGGCTGCCCCAGCGTTTGACACGCGCCAGCAGGGCTGCAGCAGGCAGTCCGAAATGGAAGCTCACCACGGCGGGCTTGAAGGCTTCGACCACGTTGGCCACCTCGTCGCTAAAGGGCGCGCGGCCGGGCCCAGGGGCGATGTCTGCCAATGAGAGTCCCAGTTCGTCGTAATAGGGCCGCAAGGCTTGCTGCCAGGCTGATTCACGCGCAGGGTCGGGTGTGGGCGGTGTGTGGCAAAAAAAGTTGACGTTGTAGGGCTTGTCGGTCAGCGCCGTGAGCTGCGTGAGTTCGGTGCGCAGAGCATCTAGGCTCAGCATGGCGGCAGGTATGGAGCCCAGGCCGCCTGCATGGCACACGGCGGCGGCCAATGCATGGCCTTGCACGCCCGCCATGGGGGCCTGGATCAAGGGGAGGGCGGTGCCCAGGAACGAGGGGTTTGGCATGGTGGGGTCCTGCAGATGCGTGGTCTAGTCTACAGTTCTACCTTTGCCCCTTTTGATCCCGCCGCCATGTCCTCCCGCCAGCCTACCCCCGCAGTCACCGACGACGCCGAACAGGTGCGCACCGGCACTTTTGTGCACTACCCGGATTCGCCCTACGAGCTGTACCAGCCCTACCCTCCGGCAGGGGACCAGCCCGAAGCGATTGACCAGTTGGTGGAGGGGGTGACGGATGGCGAGGTGTTCCAAACCCTGCTGGGCGTGACCGGCTCGGGCAAGACCTTCACCATGGCCAATGTGATTGCCCGCCTGGGCCGCCCGGCCATTGTGTTTGCGCCCAACAAGACGCTGGCCGCACAGCTGTACAGCGAGTTCCGCGAGTTTTTTCCCAAGAACGCCGTGGAGTACTTTGTCAGCTACTACGACTACTACCAGCCCGAAGCCTATGTGCCGCAGCGCGACCTGTTCATCGAGAAAGACAGCGCGATCAACGAGCACATCGAGCAGATGCGCCTGAGTTGTACCAAGAGCCTGCTGGAGCGGCGCGATGTGGTGATTGTGGCCACCGTCTCGGCCATTTACGGTATCGGCAAGCCTGAGAGTTACCACCAGATGGTGATGACGTTGCGCACCGGCGACAAGCTGGGCCAGCGCGACATGATTGCTCAGCTGGTGCGCATGCAGTACCAGCGCAACGACATGGATTTCAGCCGCGGTGCCTTCCGCGTGCGCGGCGACACCATCGACATCTTTCCCGCCGAACACTCCGAGATGGCGATCCGTGTGGAGTTGTTTGACGATGAGATTGAAAGTCTGCAACTGTTTGACCCCTTGACCGGACGTATCCGCCAGAAGATCCCGCGTTTCACCGTCTACCCCAGCAGCCACTATGTGACACCGCGCGACCAGGTGCTGGCCGCGGTGGAAACCATCAAGACGGAGTTGTCGGACCGGCTCAAGGAGTTTGTCGGCATGGGCAAGCTGGTGGAAGCCCAGCGGCTGGAGCAGCGCACGCGCTTTGACCTGGAAATGCTGAGCGAAGTGGGGCACTGCAAGGGCATTGAGAACTACTCGCGCCACCTGAGTGGTACCGAGCCGGGTGAGCCACCGTCCACGCTGACTGACTACCTGCCCAAAGACGCGGTGATGTTTCTGGACGAAAGTCACGTGCTGATCGGCCAGTTTGGTGGCATGTACAACGGCGACCGGGCGCGCAAGACCACGTTGGTGGAATACGGATTTCGCCTGCCCAGCGCGCTGGACAACCGGCCGCTGAAGTTTGAGGAGTTCGAGACCAAGATGCGCCAGGCCATCTTTGTGTCGGCCACACCAGCGCAGTGGGAAAAAGACCATGCGGGCAAGGTGGTGGAGCAGTTGGTGCGGCCCACCGGCCTGGTCGACCCCGAGGTAGAGGTGCGCCCGGCCGGCAGCCAGGTGGACGATGTGCTGCAGGAAATCCGCATCCGCGTGGAAAAAAACGAACGCGTGCTCATCACTACGCTGACCAAGCGCATGGCGGAGCAGCTGACCGACTATCTGACCGACAACGGCGTGAAGGTGCGCTACCTGCACAGCGATGTGGACACCGTGGAGCGTGTGGAAATCCTGCGCGACCTGCGTCTGGGCACCTTTGATGTGCTGGTGGGCATCAACCTGCTACGTGAGGGCTTGGATATTCCCGAGGTGTCGCTGGTGGCGATTCTGGACGCGGACAAGGAAGGCTTTTTACGCTCCGAACGATCGCTGATCCAGACCATAGGCCGCGCCGCGCGCAACCTGGAGGGCCGCGCGATTCTGTATGCCGACAAGATCACGGATTCGATGGAACGGGCGATTGGCGAGACTGAGCGCCGTCGCAAGAAACAGATTGCCCACAACCTGGAGCGCGGAATTACCCCCAAGGCCATCGTCAAGAAGGTGCGCGACTTGATCGATGGCGTCTACAGCGAGAAGGCCGGCAAGGAGGCGGAACGCCTGGAGCGCGATGCGCAGCAACGTGCGCAGGTGGAGGACATGAGCGAGAAGGATGTTTCCCGCGAAATCAAGCGCCTGGAAAAGCTCATGATGGAACACGCCCGCAACCTGGAGTTTGAAAAAGCAGCGCGGGTGCGCGACCAACTGCACATCCTCAAGGAGCAGGCCTTTGGTGCCCCCGGGGCTGACAACGTGGTGATTTTGTAAAGTTGATTAAAACTATCGGGTTAATAGACTGAGCAGTCTGCTTACCCGAGCGGATTGAAGGGTCGTGTGCTATACTTGAGTCGGTTAGTCAACAACCCCCGACTGAAGGAGCAAGCGATGCGTCTCACCACCAAAGGCCGTTTTGCGGTCACCGCGATGATCGATTTGGGCCTGCGCCAGAGCTCGGGTCCCGTGACATTGGCGGCTATCAGCCAGCGCCAGCAGATCTCTCTTTCATATCTGGAGCAGTTGTTCGGCAAACTTCGCCGCCATGAACTGGTCGAGTCTACCCGTGGGCCCGGGGGTGGGTATACCCTCGCTCGCAAGGCCAGCGACATCACGGTGGCAGAGATCATTGTGTCGGTGGACGAGCCCATCGACGCCACGCAATGCGGTGGCAAGGAAAATTGTTTGGGTGAGGGGAATCGCTGCATGACCCACGATCTGTGGGCCTCCCTGAATACCCGCATGGTGGAGTTTCTGGACTCCGTGACCCTGCAAAAGCTGGTCGATGACCAGTTGGCCAAAGGCCTGCAAGTGGAGGACAAGCCCACGATCAAGCGCGCCATCTCGGCCATGCCTGTGGTCAAGCCCATCCGTGTGAATGCGCCCAACTCGGTCTTTGCCTTGGGCAACGCCTTCTCCAAATCCTGATCCCGTTTTACTTTTTTAGCCAGCATCGAGCCAGCCATGGACACCACTCCCCACTTTCCCATCTACATGGACTACAGCGCCACCAACCCTTGCGATGAGCGGGTGGTGGATGCCATGGTGCCTTGGTTGCGTAATCATTTTGGTAATCCGGCTTCACGCAGTCACGCCTGGGGTTGGGAGGCAGAGGCTGCTGTGGAAAAGGCACGTGAACAAGTTGCTGCGCTGATTGGTGCAGATCCGCGCGAGATCGTCTGGACCTCGGGTGCGACGGAGTCCAACAACCTGGCCTTGAAGGGCGCCGCGCACTTTTACCAGTCCAAGGGCAAGCACCTGATCACGGTCAAAACCGAACACAAGGCGGTGCTGGACACTTGCCGCGAGCTGGAGCGCCAGGGCTTCGAAGTTACCTATCTGGATGTGCAGGCTGACGGCCTGGTGGACCTGGAAGCCTTCAAGGCTGCGATCCGCCCGGACACCATTCTGGCCAGCGTGATGTTCGTGAACAATGAAATCGGTGTGATCCAGGACATTGCCGCCATTGGCGCCATTTGCCGCGAAAAAGGTGTGATCTTCCATGTGGACGCCGCCCAGGCTACCGGCCGGGTGGATATCGACATGGCCACGCTGCCGGTCGATTTGATGAGCCTGACCTCGCACAAGACCTATGGTCCCAAGGGCATTGGTGCACTGTTTGTGCGCCGCAAGCCCCGCATCCGCCTGGAAGCGCAGATGCACGGTGGTGGCCACGAGCGTGGCATGCGCAGCGGCACCTTGCCCACACACCAAATCGTCGGCATGGGCGAGGCCTACCGCATCGCCAAGGAAGAAATGCATGCCGAGAACATCCGCATCCAAGCCCTGCATGACCGCATGCTGGCGGGCTTGAAGGATGTGGAGCAGGTGTTCATCAACGGACACGAATCCAAGCGCGTGCCACACAACCTGAACATGAGCTTCAACTATGTGGAAGGCGAGTCGCTGATCATGGGCATCAAGGGCTTGGCCGTGTCGTCGGGGTCCGCTTGTACATCGGCATCGCTGGAACCCAGTTATGTGCTGCGTGCACTGGGCCGCAGCGACGAGCTGGCGCACAGCAGCCTGCGCATGACCATTGGTCGCTGGACCACCGAAGCCGATATTGACTACGCCGTGGACACCATCAAGAAAAACGTGGCCAAGTTGCGTGATTTGAGCCCGCTGTGGGACATGTACAAAGAAGGCATTGATATCAGCACCATCCAGTGGGCTGCGCACTAAGAGTTATTGAAGCTTAAGAGGTAACCCAAATGGCATATTCAGACAAAGTCGTTGATCACTACGAAAATCCCCGCAACGTTGGTAGCTTTGAAAAAGGCGATGACAGCGTGGGCACCGGTATGGTGGGTGCACCTGCCTGCGGTGACGTGATGAAGCTGCAGATCAAGGTCAACCCGCAAACTGGCGTGATTGAAGATGCGCGCTTTAAGACCTACGGCTGTGGTTCGGCCATTGCGTCCAGCTCGCTGGTGACCGAATGGGTCAAAGGCAAGACGCTGGACGAAGCGGCCGCCCTGAAAAATAGCCAAATCGCCGAAGAGCTGGCTCTGCCACCGGTGAAGATCCACTGCTCCATCCTGGCTGAAGACGCCATCAAGGCAGCCGTGGACGACTACAAGAAAAAACACCTTAACTAATCCCAACTGATCAAAACATGACAGTTACTCTCACCGAGGCCGCAGCGCGGCACGTGACCCGTTACCTGACCAAACGTGGCAAGGGCGTGGGCGTGCGTCTAGGCGTCAAAACCACAGGTTGCTCTGGTCTGGCCTATCAGCTGGAGTACGTGGATGAGTTGTCGCCCGAAGACATCGTGTTTGAAGGTTTTGGTGTGAAGGTGCTGGTCGACCCCAAAAGTCTGGCCTACATCGACGGCACGCAGCTGGACTTTGTGCGCGAAGGGTTGAACGAAGGGTTTCGCTTCAACAACCCCAATGAGCGCGACAAGTGTGGTTGTGGTGAATCGTTCCGCGTGTGAACCTGCAGGCCGATGATTTCGAACTGTTTGGTCTGACCCGGCAGTTCGCGCAAGACCGTGCAGCACTGGATGTCCGCTGGAAGGCGTTACAGCGCGAAGCCCACCCCGACAAATTTGCTGCTCAGGGCGCAGCTGCCCAGCGCGTCGCCATGCAGTGGTCGGTGCGCATCAACGAGGCCTACCAGCGCCTGAAAGATCCGCTCAAGCGCGCAGCCTATCTGTGCGAGTTGGCTGGTGCACCCGTGAATGCCCATAGCAATACGGCCATGCCTGCGGCGTTTCTGATGCAGCAGATGGAGTGGCGTGAGGCCTTGGACGACGCGGATGCCGTGCCTGCACTGGAGCTATTGCAGTCGGAGGTGGGTGCCGCTCGCGCGCAATTGCTGCAACAATGTGCCACGCTGCTGGACCAGCAGCACGACGTCGTTGCGGCCGTGGGCTCAGTGCGGGCCCTGATGTTTATCGAAAAATTCACCCAAGACCTGCACCAGCGCTTGGACCAGTTTGAATAATTACCGCCATGGCGCTTTTACAAATTTCTGAACCCGGGCAATCGCCTAACCCGCACGAGCGCCGCATTGCTGTAGGCATTGACCTGGGTACCACGCATTCGTTGGTGGCTGCGGTGCGCAACGGCACGGCAGAATGTCTGCCCGACGCGGATGGCAAGGTTATCTTGCCAAGCGTGGTGCGCTATCTGGATGCGCAGCGTCGCCAGATTGGGGCTGCCGCACTGGAGCATCAGGCCAGCGACCCCGGCAATACCATTGCCTCGGTCAAGCGCCTGATGGGCCGCGGTATCCAGGACATTGCCCACCCCGAGAAGTTGCCGTATGCGTTGCTGGACGTTCCAGGCATGGTCAAGGTACGCACGATTGCTGGCGATAAAAGTCCGGTAGAGGTCAGTGCCGAGATTCTGGCCACCTTGCGTTTCCGTGCCGAAGACACTTTCAACGACGATATTTACGGTGCCGTGGTGACGGTGCCGGCATATTTTGACGATGCGCAGCGCCAGGCGACCAAAGATGCGGCGCAATTGGCCGGTCTGAACGTGTTGCGCCTGATCAACGAGCCTACAGCCGCCGCCATTGCCTATGGTTTGGACAACGCCTCTGAAGGCGTGTACGCCGTGTACGACCTGGGTGGCGGGACCTTCGATATCTCCATCCTGCGCCTGTCCGCGGGCGTGTTCGAGGTGCTGGCCACCGGAGGCGACTCGGCTTTGGGCGGCGACGACTACGACCGGGCGTTGGCGGATTGGCTTTTGCAAGAAGCCGGCTTGAGTGCGGACACCGCGGAAGACCAAGCCCTGCTGATGGCGGAGGCGCGCAGTGCCAAGGAGGCGCTGTCAGCAGAGGATATCGTGACCGCCGAAGTGGACCTGTCGAGCGGGGGGCTGGATGTCTCTTTGAATCGTGACCAGTTTGAGCAGCTGACAGCACCGCTGACCGCCCGCACCTTGCAGGCCGTGCGCAAGGCCTTGCGCGATGCGGCCCTGCAGAAGGACGATATCCAGGGCGTGGTGATGGTGGGAGGCTCCACCCGGATGCCACAGGTGCGCCGCTTGGTGGGCGAGTTCTTTGGCCAAGAGCCTTTGACCAATCTGAACCCCGATGAAGTGGTGGCCCTGGGTGCTTCGATCCAGGCCAACCAGCTGGCAGGCAACAACCCTTCTGGCGACTTGCTATTGCTGGATGTGATTCCCCTGTCCCTGGGCATTGAGACCATGGGCGGGCTGGTGGAGCGCATCGTGCCGCGCAACCAGACCATTCCTACCGCCATGGCGCAGGATTTCACGACTTACAAGGATGGCCAGACCGCGTTGGCTTTGCACGTGGTGCAGGGCGAGCGCGACCTGGTGGCCGACTGCCGCAGCTTGGCTCGTTTTGAGTTGCGTGGCATTCCACCCATGGCGGCTGGGGCTGCGCGCATCCGCGTGACCTTCACCGTGGATGCGGATGGGCTGCTCAGCGTATCGGCCAAAGAACAGGTCAGTGGCGTCGAGGCGCGCATTGATGTCAAGCCCTCTTATGGCTTGAGCGACGACCAGATCGCGCAGATGTTGAAAGACAGCTTTACCACGGCCGAGGCGGACATGCGCGCACGCGCCTTGGTGGAGGCCCGTGTCGATGCTGATCGCCTGCTGCTGGCCACACAAAGCGCACTGGGCGTGGACGGCGACTTGTTGGGTGCTGATGAGCGCGGCGCTGTGGATGCCGCCCTGCACGCGCTGGACACCGCCCGTGGCAGCGACGATGCGGCGTTTATCGAAGCCCAATCCAAAGCCTTGGCCCAGGCCACCGAAGCCTTTGCCGCGCTGCGCATGAACCGCGGTATCGCGCAGGCGCTGGCCGGCAAGAATATTGAAACCCTCTGACCCCGCGCGGGAAGAAGCACCATGCCTATCATCAAAATCCTGCCACACGCCGAGTACTGCCCTCAGGGGGCCGAGGTCTCGGCACCCGCGGGTACCTCCATTTGCGAAGCCTTGCTGGAAAACGGCATCAATATCGAGCATGCCTGCGACATGAGTTGCGCCTGCACCACCTGCCATGTGGTGGTGCGCGAAGGCTTTGCCTCCCTGAACGATCTGGAGGAGACCGAAGAGGACCTGCTGGACCGGGCCTGGGGCCTGCAGCCACAGTCGCGCTTGAGTTGCCAGGCTTTTTTGGCGCAAAAAGACCTGGTGGTGGAAATTCCCAAGTACTCGCTAAACCACGCCAAAGAGAATCACTGACGTTATGACGCGCCAAATCTTCCTGGACACGGAGACCACGGGTTTCTATGCCAACCATCCTGACCATCCGGATCGCATGGTGGAAATTGGCTGTGTAGAGTTGGTGAACCGCAAGCTCACTGGCAATAACCTGCATTTCTATCTGAATCCCGGGCGAGACAGCGACGAAGGGGCGCTGCGTGTGCACGGGCTGACCACCCAGTTCCTGAGCGACAAACCCAGGTTTGAAGAGATCGCGCAGCAATTGGTCGACTACGTGGCCGATGCTGAAATCATCATCCACAACGCACCCTTCGACTTGGGCTTTCTGGACATGGAGCTTGCGCGCGCTGGCCACCGGCCCTTCAAGGAGTATGCGGCGGGGGTACTGGACACCTTGGTGATGGCCAAGGAGATGTTCCCTGGCAAGCGCAACAGCCTGGATGCCCTGTGCAGTCGCCTGGACGTGGACAATTCGGGCCGCACACTGCACGGCGCCTTGCTGGACGCCGAGCTGTTGGCCGATGTTTACATCAACATGACGCGGGGGCAGGATGCCCTGCTGATGGAAACGGCGGTGGTGGACACCGCCGGCCCGGTGCTGGAGCGTGTGGATTTGCATGGCATCGTCTTGCCTACATTGCATGCCAATGCCCAAGAGTTGGCTGCGCATGACGAGGTTTTGACCCAACTCGACAAATCGAGTGGTGGAAAAACGCTTTGGCGGCAAATGACCTGAAAAATTGGTATATAATTTGAGGCTTACCTGATCAGTAGTCAGGGCGATTAGCTCAGGGGTAGAGCACTGCATTCACACTGCAGGGGTCGCAAGTTCGAAACTTGCATCGCCCACCAAATACAAAAGGCCAGCGCAATGCGCTGGCCTTTTTCTTTGGGCGCACCAAACTCAGTTGACCGAGTTTTGTGTGAGGTAGTTCAGCACCAGCTTGTCGTTTTGGCTGGAGCCTTGGAAGGCCAGGCCGGCAAAGAAGTGGTCTTGTCCGACCGGGCGGTTGTGGTGGCAAATCTTGCCACGCAGTTGTAGCTGGACCGGATGGCCGTCCACAGTGACATCCATGACCAGGTCCACCAGTTCTCCAATCGTCCCCAGCGGATCAGGGGTGCGGACCATGGCGCCCTCGGTGCTGATGTCCACCAAGTCCACCAAGCGCGCACAGATGTCTGGCGCTGCGCTTGCGGGCCGGGCCGTGGTGGGCCACGACACTTTGGTACGCATGGATTGGCGCACGCGCCTGGCGTCTACCTGCGCCGGGTAGGCCAGCAGTGCGTAGGCAAACGGTTTTTCAAAGGTTTGCAGCACCTTGCTGAGGAAAGAAAACTCGTACTGCCCGGTGAAGCCGCGCACCACACACACTTCGCCTTCTTCCATGCCGGTCTGGGTGGCATCCGCACTTTGCGGGCCCACCATCACGCCTTTGCCCTCAATTGCGCCAAAAAATTGCGCTTCTTTTTTGCTGGCGCCTTCCACCAGGCGCCGGGTTTGCAGCGACATGCCGGAGCGCAGCCCCAAGGTCTTGAGTGGCATGCGAAGGATGGTGTCGGTGTCGGTCTGGGTGCTCATGGGCGAGGGGGCTGCTCAGGGGGTGGGCAGGGCCTGGGCCCAGCGGATGATGGTGTCGGCCATGGGGGCCGTAGCTTTGGGGGCCTTGATGTCGCCCACAAGCACGTGCTGGCCTTTGGACTCACTGTAGTCCACCGCCTGCATCTGCTTGGTGGCGGAGCCCATGCGGGCAAAGGCGGCTTTGGTCTGCGCGGGCTCCACGGTCTGGTCTTTTTCGCTGTACAGCACCAGCAGTGGTGAGCGGAAGGCAGCGAGTTCACTCTCGCGCACGCCTTTGACCAGCGCCATCATGGGGAAGAGGGCGCGTGTGGGGTAGATGTTGGTCCAGGCGCCATCTTCGGCTTCGCTCTCGGCGGGGCCACCCCGGGTTTCGCCCTGCAGGGCAAAGGCAATCTGCTGGCCCCACGGGCCGTTGATGATTTCTGCGCGCGGGTCTTTGGGGCCAAAGTTGGGCGATACGAACACGTGGCCTGCCACTTGCGCGTTGTGGCCATTCGTGCCCAACCAGGTGGCCAGGGTGGAGCCTGTGGAGCAGCTGATGACCAACACCTTGTCGCCCAGGGTCTGGCCGATGCGCAACGCTTCCTGGGCGTCGGCCAGCCAGTCTTGCACCGTGGCTTCGCCCATGGCCGGGCCAGGGCGTCCATGGCCAGTGAGGCGGGTGTAAAAGGTATTGGCCCCCAGTGCCTTGGCCACCAGGTCGGTCATGGGCGCGGTCTCGAGTCGGCTGGCAGAGTATCCGTGGATATAGACCACCGCCCAGGGCGTGCGCTGGCCGGAGGCGCCGGCCCAGACGATGCGCTTGTCGTTGTTGGGCTTGATGTCGGGGACGGCTGCTTCGCTCTTGCGCACCCAGTCGTCCAACTGGGCAATCTCTTGTGGGGCTTGTGCCCGTGCGCTAGGGGTGTTGGGGCCGAAGGCGTTGCGCGGCCCTGCCAGGAACACCACTACGGCGAGCACCACCACGGCGGCCAGTGCGGCCAGAACGCGGAACCAGGTTTTGCGGAACAGCGGGCGGGCGCCAGCGGTAGGGGCGTTTGTCACAAGAGTCTCCCTCGATCGATTGAGGCTGCGCCAAGTCACCGGATTTGGACCCCGGCACAGCGGTATTTCCGGGCTTGGGGCCGCGGTTTATCGATAAGATGGTACACCGCCCGATACCTTTTTTTGCAACCTATGGAAGCCGCGCAATGAACCCGTGCAAGCCCTTTGATGGACGTGTCCTTGTGAGTGCAGGGGTGCTGGTGTTGGGACTCAGCGCATGTGCGGATCTCAGCAACTTGGTGGTCCAACTGGGCTCCAGTCGGCCCTCGGCCATCTTGCAGGTGCAGGGCCAGCGCCTGGACGGCACCGTGACCCTGAGCCCCGACCGAACGGGCACCTTGAGTGCCACCGCCGGCTACGGGGAGCCCCGCAGCTGCCTGGGGCCGCTGCGCTTTACCTCCTCCACCCAGGGCGAGGTAGACCTGCGTTGCAACGATGGCACAGCTGCGGTTCTGAAATTCAGCCTGTTGACGGCGGTAAAGGGTTATGCCTACGGTGCCAGCCACAAGGGCCCGGTGGCGCTGACGTTTGGCATGATGGATGACGAGGCCGGGGCCTATCTGCAAGCCCCCCCCGTGGTGGCGGCCCCGTGAGCGCCAGCGTGGAGCGCGTGGACTGCGCGGTGGTGGGTGCCGGTGTGGTGGGGCTGGCTGTGGCCCGCGCACTGGCCCAGACTGGGCGTGAGGTGCTGGTGCTGGAGGCCTGCGACGCCTTTGGCACCCAAACCAGTGCACGCAACAGCGAGGTCATCCATGCCGGTATTTACTACGCCGCAGGTTCGCTCAAAGCACAGCTGTGTGTGCGTGGCAAGCAGATGCTGTACGACTACTGCGCCGAGCGCGGCTTGCCGCACCAGCGCTGCGGCAAGTTCATTGTGGCGACCGATGCTGCGCAGCTTGCGCAGTTGCAGGGTATCCAGGCCAAAGCGGCAGCCAATGGGGTGCGTGATCTGGTGCTGCTGGACGCGGCCCAGGCCCGTGCCGCCGAGCCGCAGCTGCAGTGCCTGGCCGCTTTGCATTCGCCCTCTACCGGCATTGTGGACAGCCATGCGCTCATGCTGTCCCTGTTGGGGGACCTGGAGCGTGCAGGCGGTGTTTTGGCATTAAATTCACCCTTGGCCCGCGCCAATATTGCGCAAGAAGCTATTGATTTGATAGCAATGGATGGTACGCAGTTGCGAGCCACAACGGTGGTGAACGCTGCCGGTCTGCAGGCACCGGCCCTGGCCACGCGTTTTGCCGGGCTGGCGCCGCAGCATGTGCCACAAGCGCATTTTGCCAAGGGCAACTACTTCACGCTGGCCGGGCGCAGCCCGTTCTCACGCCTGATCTACCCGGTGCCCGAGGCCGCAGGCCTGGGTGTGCACCTCACCATCGACCTAGGTGGCCAGGCCCGCTTTGGTCCTGATGTGCAGTGGGTGGACGACCCGCAGGATCTGGCAGTGGACCCGGCGCGCGGCGATGCCTTTTATGCCGAAGTGCGCAAGTACTGGCCCGCACTGCCCGATGGCGCATTGTTGCCAGCCTACGCCGGCATGCGCCCCAAGATCCATGGCCCGAGCGCGCCCACCTCGGACTTTGTGATCCAGGGGGCGGCGGTGCATGGGGTGCCGGGGGTGGTGAATTTGTTCGGCATTGAGTCGCCGGGTTTGACCAGTGCACTGGCCATTGCCGAACATGTGCTGCACCAGCTGCAAATGCCCTGATGCCTATTTGGAGAAGGACGCTCTTTGTGAACCTCGTGAAACCCTTTGCCCTGTGTGCCGGCGTGTTGCTCTGTGGCATGGTCTTGACCGGCTGTGCTGCCGCACCCGAAACCCTGGGCCCGCTGCGCAAAGAAACCCTGCAGGTATTGACCCAGAAGATGGAGCTGTTGACGGTGAATGCGGGCCAGCCAGGTAAGGTGTTGCAGCGCACCGCCGTGACTGGCCTGCCCGCGGGCGAGGCCGTGGTCGGCATGGACTACCGCATTGCCAAAGGCGTGCTGTTTGTGTTGAGCAGTGCAGGGCGCCTGTATACGCTGGACGTGCCCACGGGGGCGCTCAAACCGGTGGGGAGTGGTACCGGTGTCGCGCTGCGGGGGCAGTGGTTTGGCGTGGATTTCAATCCTGTGGCGGACCGCGTGCGTGTGGTGGGTAACACGGGCCAAAACATCCGTTTGCACCCCGATACCGGCGCCTTGGCCGCCACCGACCCGGCACCGGCCTATGCTGCAGGCGATGCGCGCGCGGGCACTACGCCCGAACTGGTGGCCGCAGGCTACACCTACAACAAGACCGATGAGAAGCTCACCACCAATTACGCCATTGACCGCAACGGTGGCTACCTGGTCACCCAGGGTTCGCGCGAGGGCGTGCAGCCCGTGGTGTCCTTCAACACCGGGCTACTGTTCACCGTGGGGGCGCTGGGTATTGCCGACATGGTGGACGCCCAAATGGACATTGCCGACGTGACCGGCGCGGCGTTGGTGGCGGTGACGACCAAGTCGCAATCCTCGTCGCGTCTCTACAACCTGGACCTGACCAGCGGCAAAGCCACGCTGCTGGGCCCGGTGGGCGACGGTAGCCGTGTGATCGGGATGGCGGTAGAGCCCTGACTGCTATGAAATAAGGAGCTGTTCGCGCAATATCCACGGGCGCTAGAGGCTTATTTCTTCATATTTTTGATGGCCTGGGCGGCGCCTTTTACCAGTCCGGGGCCTTGGTAGATCAGCCCGGTGTAGATCTGCACCACGTCGGCTCCCGCGTTGATTTTGCTGACCGCATCGGCCGCGCTCATGATGCCGCCCACGCCGATGATGGGGAAATCCTTGCCCAGCGCCGCACGCAGCTGGCGAATCACGGCATTGCTCTTCTCCAGCACCGGTGCGCCCGACAGGCCGCCGGTTTCCTCCGCATGCGGCATGCCTTTGACGGCCTCGCGCGACAGCGTGGTGTTGGTACCGATCACGCCCCAGGCGTTGTTCACCTTGCCGGCGCTGTCCGTGCCGTAGCGTTCGAGCGTGGCGGCAATCACGGCCACCTGGTCGGCTTCCAGATCGGGGGCGATCTTCAGGAAGATGGGTTTGCGTTGGCCGTGTTTCTGGGCCAGCTGTTCGCGGCGCTCGGCAATCGCGCCCAGCAGCGCGTCCAGCGCCTCGTCGCTCTGCAGGCTGCGCAGGTTCTTGGTGTTGGGGCTGGAGATGTTGACGGTGATGTAGTCCGCGTGCGGGTAGACACCGTCCAGGCAGATCAGGTAATCGCCGGTGGCTTTTTCAATCGGCGTGGCGGCGTTTTTGCCAATATTCAGGCCCAGCAGCAGCGACGGGGTTTTGCTCTGGCGCAGGGCAGAGCGCTGCACGTTGGCAATGAAGGCGTCCAGCCCGCCGTTGTTGAAGCCCAAGCGGTTGATGAGTGCATGGGCCGCAGGCAGGCGGAACATGCGCGGCTTGGGGTTGCCGGGCTGGGCCAGCGGCGTGACCGTGCCGACTTCCACAAAACCAAAGCCCATGGCGCCCAGACCGTCGATGCAGCGGGCGTTTTTGTCCAGGCCGGCGGCCATGCCCATGCGGTTGGGGAACTTCAGGCCGGCCAGGGTGATGGGGTCGTCTACCCGGCTGTTGCAATAGGCCAGCTTGAGCGGGTTGCCCTGGCTGGCGGCCAAGCCCGCCATGGTGATGTCGTGGGCGACTTCGGGGTCCAGATTGAACAAAACGCTGCGGGCGAGGGCGTAGGGCACCAGAGACATCGGATAATTCCTGCTTTCAGATTTCAACTCCTTTGATTGTCCCTTATGAGCACACCCGCACTGACCCAAGACGAACTCAAAACCCTGGTGGGCCAGGCTGCGCTGCAGTATGTGGTGCCCGGCGAGATTGTGGGCGTGGGCACCGGCTCCACGGTCAACAAGTTCATCGACGCGCTGGCCACCATCAAGGACCAGATCAAAGGCGCCGTGTCCAGCTCCGTGGCCAGCACCGAGCGCCTGCAAGCGCTGGGCATTACTGTGTTTGACAGCAATGAGGTGGACAAGCTTTCGGTTTACATCGACGGCGCTGACGAGATCGACGGCGCGGGCAACATGGTCAAGGGCGGCGGCGCAGCCCTGACGCGCGAGAAGATCGTGGCGGCGCAGAGCGCCAAGTTTGTGTGTATTGCCGACGAGTCCAAGCTGGTGAAGACGCTGGGTGCCTTCCCGCTGCCCGTGGAAGTGATTCCCATGGCCACGCAGCGCGTCATCGCCCAGTTTGCCGCCAAGGGCGGCGTGGGCAAGGTGCGCCAGAAGGACGGCAAGCCGCTGGTGACTGACAACGGCCAGTGGATTGTCGACGTGACTGGCCTGCAGATTGCTGACCCGCTGGCCTTTGAAGCCGAAGTGAGCCAGTGGCCTGGCGTGGTGACGGTGGGCGTGTTTGCCTTCCAGCGTGCCCAGGTGTGCCTGCTGGGCACCGCCAGCGGCGTGAAGACGCTAACGTTCTAAGCTTGGGCGGCTGGAGCCGTCATCATGCGCTCCACATAGCGCGCGATCAGGTCAATCTCCAGGTTCACCTTTTTGCCCACGGCCAGCGTGTGCAGCGCCGTGTTTTCTACCGTGTGCGGAATCAGGTTGATGCTGACCTCGCAGCCAGCCGCAACATCCGCGATGCGGTTCACGGTCAGGCTCACACCGTTGATGGTGATGGAGCCCTTGTAGGCCAGGTATTTGCCCAGCGCTGCGGGCGCCAGCACGCGCAGCTCCCAGCTCTCGCCCACTTGCGCAAAGTGGCTGACCTGCCCAATTCCATCGACGTGGCCCGACACCAGGTGGCCACCCAGGCGGTCATGTGCGCGTAGCGCTTTTTCCAGGTTGATGGGGCCTAGCGCGTCCAGACCGGCAGTCTTGTCCAGTGATTCGGCAGAGATGTCGATGGTGAACTGACCTTGGGCCACATGGAAGGTGGTGACCGTCATGCAGGCGCCGTTCAGCGCAATGCTGTCGCCCAAGCCCACGTCGTCCAGGTAGCCGGCGGGCGCCTGGATGGTGAGGCGCTTGCCATGGGTTGCAGAGTCGCCCAGAGCCTGGACGTCGGAAATGCGGCCTACGCCGGTGATGATGCCTGTGAACATGGCCACATTTTCGCAGGGAAAGGGCAGGGGACCGGTCCCCTGCTCGGCAAAACCCTAGAAGGCGTCGCGCCCCTGCACACGCGCCACGATGCGCAGGTCGGGCCCCACCATCTCGGTGGATTGAAAATCCAGCGCCACACCTTGCGCCAATTCGGTCAGCGGCCCGATGTTGAACATGCCCGCGCCCTGGCCCAGCAGCTTGGGGGCGAGGTAGACCACAAACTCGTCCACCAGCCCTTCACGCACCAGCGAGCCATTGAGCTTGAATCCGGCCTCCACATGCAGTTCATTGATCTCGCGCTGGCCCAGGTCTTTGAGCATGGCAGCCAAGTCCACCTTGCCTGTGGGCTGGCCTTGGGCGTCGTGGCCGGGCAGATAAATCACCTTGGCACCCACAGCCTCCAGTGCCGCTTGTTTTGCATCATTTGGGGCTGCAGCATAGATGAACACTGCGCGACCAGCTATAAAAAAAGGAGCATCCAGTGGTGTCTGCAAGCCGCTGTCTACCACCACCAGGTGGGGCTGGCGCGGGGTATCCACCAAGCGCACATCCAGCCGTGGTTTGTCTGCCAACACGGTACCAATGCCCGTGAGGATGGCGCAGGACCGGGCGCGCCACGCATGGCCATCGGCGCGTGCCTGCGGCGAGGTGATCCACTGGCTGGCACCGTTGTCCAGCGCCGTGGTGCCGTCCAAGGAGGCTGCCACCTTCATGCGCACCCAAGGGGTCTTGCGGACCATGCGGCTGAAAAAGCCGATGTTGAGTTCTCGCGAGGCGATGGCCAGGGGATCGGTGGGGTCAAGCAACTCCACCTCCACGCCTGCAGCGCGCAAACGCGCAAAACCTTGGCCCGCTACCAGAGGGTTGGGGTCTAGGTTGGTGGCCACCACCTTTTTGATACCCGCTGCAATCAGCGCGTCGCAGCAGGGCCCTGTGCGGCCATGGTGGGAGCAGGGCTCCAGGGTGACGTAAGCGGTGGCACCCACGACAGAGTGGCCTTGTGAAGCTGCGTCGCGCAGTGCCATCACCTCAGCATGCGGGCCACCTGCGCGTTGGGTGTGGCCTTGGCCGATGACTTGATTGGTCGGTGATACGAGTAAGCAACCTACTTTGGGGTTGGGGGACGTGAGTCTTAAAGCCGATTCTGCCCGACCCAACGCACGGCGTAGTGGGTCGTTATCCCTACTAGTTTGTTCAATGTTCAAAGGCGATCTCTAAGGTGCGTTTACTGGCGACGGTCTCACCATTTTTAACAGCTGGGCTCATGGGCGTACTTGCCAGCCAATCTACGACTTCCCGCATTTGGCTTTCGCTTAAGAGGCTTGGGCGCACGTCTAGCAGTTCCACCCCGGCGATGCTGCCGTTTTGCTGTATCCAGACACGTACGGCGATAGCACTTACCTCATGGAGGTAACCTTTCTTCAGGGGCAATATCCAGTTCGCTGCCGGCACGGCGGGAGTGTCTGTCTCTTCCAAAGCAAGGTACTTGCTGTTGGCAAAGCCGTCAACAAAGGTGGAGGCCAACACTTTTTCTAAAAATGGTTTGGAGGCGCCTTGCGATGGGGTTTTATCCAAGGCTTGGGCCGCAGCAATCGCCGGCTCGGGCACTACTTCTTCTGAAATTGAGTGATTGGGTACTTCCGATACCTTCGCCATAGACAGGGTCCATGGCTGTGATGTCTGCACGCCTGCAGCAGCGGTATGCAATTGAGAGAAGGGGAAACCCTCGCTACTTGAACCCAGCAAAACAAGAACACCGTGGAGTACAACGACAAGCGTTGTTGCGATCAGCAGTTCTCTGCGTAAAACCATCTCTTTGTCTTCAACGCCAGCATTCGGTTGCCGCAATAGCCGCAGAAGCAAATTTGGTTGTTGAGTACCCAGTGTTGGAACGAACTCCGGTGTTTGTCAGGTTGAAGTTACCGCAACGGTCTGATGCCATTGGTCCGCCGCCCACTCGAGTTGCGGTCAAAGTAAACGTCCTAGTTCCTGCTGCGCTCACGCCGATGGTATACGCCCCACCCCCATCACGTGGAGAGCGACTCAGGTTCGCGGGGAAAATATCTGCAATGGCCGAGCCCGCCGAGTTTTGGTCGTATCGATAATTTTCCGAGTAATGGCGCTCCATCCACTGGCCTGCTTCCATCAGCACGGTCTTCATCTCGGCCCTACGTCCCTTGGCGATGTACTCTTGGTAGGAAGGCAAGGCAATAGAAGCCAATATCCCTACCAGGGCTACAGTGATCATGAGTTCGATGAGAGTGAATCCACCCTCACGGTTATTGGATACTGCTTTCATTCGGGAGCCTTGGTTTTGAAGGAAGGTATTTCGCGCCAGTAGATACGTGCAGACGCATTGGCCGACTCTGCTGTGATGTCAGTAGTTTCACCAATGATACGGGTGCAATTGATTTCGCCTGCTGCGCAAGATGATTTGGTGGCGTCACGTGCGAAGGTTACGCGTTGATCGGTGATCTTGATAGATGCAAGAAGGTACGTGACACCATTGATAGTGATGGAGCCGAATACCGACTTGTCCAGCAATCCAGATATGGGATCTAGAAAGGTCACATAGGCAGACGGTCCTTTGAAGCACACTTCCGCACTTGTGGATGCGGGTGCGATGGAGACAGTTGAGAGTAAGCCTTGCGTAATAACCGGATTGCTCACAGTCATCTCACCTGAATCTGGAAAATCCAGATACCAACCCATGTTATTGGTCCAGTCTATAGCTGCACCAGTCACATATCCATCCCCCACTTTGCCATTCAGTGGGTCAACATCATCCAAAGTGACCCGGATCATGGATCGGGCCGCCAGTTGCGAACGCAAACGTGGCAAGCCATTGGTCGTGTCATCCAACAAGGTTGGGGTGTCGATGTAGGCTTGGCTACTGTAAATCGGTTTGTCCCAAATTCCGAATATGCCATTGATCTTTCCCGAGGTGTCTGGGAAATCAGCGTTGCTGATTGACTTTCCTGTCGCCACATTGATTACCACGCCCCCTAAAGGGTGGAAACGGTACTCTGGCGCCGTAGTAATTGGCAAGCGGGTGGTGTTGTCCGTCGACTTTGCCGTGAACAATTGTCTGCCACCATATGCAACGCCCCAAGCATTTGGGTCCGAGCTGGACACGTCAAATTTCCACAGGTTACCTTTGAGGTCGCCTGCATAAATGTAATCAGCAACACCATCGTTATTAGTGTCAATCCATGTGGGTTGCGACAAACCGTTGGCAGGCCCTGCATCCGCCACAATTTTTATGTAGTTTGTCCCGGT
Organism: Rhodoferax sp. EU05-FHT12H12; assembly: GCF_058791215.1. Classification (NCBI taxonomy): domain Bacteria; kingdom Pseudomonadati; phylum Pseudomonadota; class Betaproteobacteria; order Burkholderiales; family Comamonadaceae; genus Rhodoferax; species Rhodoferax sp. EU05-FHT12H12. The sequence goes on from NZ_JBYTDI010000001.1 coordinate 117,956, forward strand.
ATTCCAAGTTCCTGCGGTTGGGCCATTCACAAACAGAATATAGAGAGCGGCCTTGCCACTCGTGCTGCTAACCCCATTGGGCAACAAAACGGCAAATTTACCGTTGTTCATTTTCGCAACTGGTGATGCAGCTTCAGAAACTCGACTTGGGTTGCCAATTTGCGACAAGTTGTAGCCCAAGTCACCACTGGTATCGTCGGCGCCTGAGAATTGCCACTTGAATATTGAAGCAGCATTTGCTTCAGTCAACGTGCTCGGGGTTGTTACATCCAAGGCAAACACGCCCTTTGCTCCGCGGCCCAATGACGAGAACAAATACGTTTTCCATCCAGCAGGCGCTGGAGCGTTAGCGTCGTATCCGATAGCCGTAGCGGAGGTTATGGTTGAACCCAGAAGAACATCAGCTGTAAAGGGTGTTCCATCGACAAACGACTGAACTTTCTCCGTAGCAGGTTGTACCCAGTCTTGCAGGCGGGAATGGATCAACTCAGGAACGTATGACATAACAGGTGTCCCCCCGAGGCTCTGATCTGGGCTGGCATCAAAACCGTGCAACATGCCGTCACCAGTACCCACCCAAACAATGCTCTTTCGGGACTTATTGCCTGAAACAAAGGCTCCATAACCCGGGAATGCGCCGCCAAAGTAATCTGCGTTCGGTGGCACCATTACTGTCGGATTCGAGTTAACTACGGGGCCCATGATGGAGCTTGGATTTCGCTTGCGGAAACGCAATCCATTCGGAGTTTCGTCTTCACGACTACCTCGAAGCCAATTGAGCCTTGCTTGAGCAGCCGCATCGGTGCCGCCGAAAGCGGTTGTTTTAAACGTGTCTGAAAGTGAAGTCCAATTGAAAGCCACCCCAGTGGAGTTGCCTTCGTTCGTAACGATGACCCTAGACGCTGCCGCTGTATCGGTTAACTTGGTGTGGGCCGCCCAATGGTAATAGGTCCTGTCCAATGTGCCATCCGTTTTGGTACGGATGTCAAACGATCCGTCTGACTTAATGATGAACGTAAGCAATTCTCCGTGTCCGTCGTCACCATCAAAACTGGCAAGATACTTCAAGCTGCCTGTTTGAATTTGCGCATTGGCCACTGCCGGCGCGGTGTTGGATGCGCTCACGATAGCGCTAAATGCAGACCGGAGTGCTTTTTCTAGTTCGCTGGGTCGAATGGCCAAGAAGTAATTGTCTGGGAGGCCATCGGGACCTGACGTTCCGTCTAATTTCTTGACATCCCAGTTGGCTTTGTCAGCTGTGGGTTTCTGAAAATAGACTTTTGGAACTACTACGGGATTTTTAACATCCTCATTTTTGCTAAAGCCACCCCATTTCGCGGCATACCAAAGAGGGTCTTCCAATTGGCCAGCCGCCGTAGCATCAAATTCGTATTCAGCGCGCGTTTCTATATCAACCACGTTGCACTGGTCACATCCGCCGGATGCATTTACCGTACCCGCTGGCAATGCAGTCCCATCGGCTCGGGTAACCACTATATTCGTTGTATCGTTGTAAGAAAAGTTCTCAATGCCAGAGTGGAAGTGCACGCCATCCTTCTTTGAACCGGAAATGGTGTAACCAAAGCCCTGTCCAGTGACAGTTGCTTCTGAAAACACATCTGTGTAGACATACAGTTTTGATCCGACTACTTGGTAGCGCAGTATCCCCGATACATCTTGGTCGTAGTCACCGCCTTGCTCCGAGTCTTCCCAAATCACCAAAAACTTGCCCTCTGTAGCGGTAGGTTGGCCGATGACGCGGAAGTCCACAAGGGTACCTGATCCTACCGATGTTCCTTTGTCCAGTATGTACGAGGGCTGGATTACAATTTTTTTGCCCGAGCCGTCTGGGTTGGGTACTTCAATACGCGGTTTACCCGGTGATAAAGCCACAGAGAAACTCTTGACTTTGAACGCGTCGGCATTTGCCGCAACTTGGGCTGCTGTCGGTGTCCGCACTGGATTGGTTCGCGCCCAATAGGCGGCACCAGCCAATGCATACGAACCAAAGTAACCAGGCGCATCCGGGCACAGGCCACTTACATCCGCTAGGTCAGTGATTCCCTTGCCTGTGCAGGTTCGGTTATTGACTGCTCCGCTATTTCCAATAAACCAGTTCTTCCCGCGAATGCCTTCGTCATTTCCAATCACGTTAATGTAAGCAGCAAGCTGTGGAGCACCTGGCAGGGTTTCAAAGGGAGTCCATTGGGAGCGGTCTTTGTTGTCGTAAGACGTAACACTGGCGTTGAAATTGATTGCGTTGACAGCACGACATTGGCCCTGCCCAAATGTACTCTCTATGGTCGCACCCCGGGTGAATGGATCAACCCAAGCGGGTTTCGGTAACCCCATGGCTTCATCCTTGGAGCCCGAGTGTGTGTAGTCATAGGAGCCAGAGGCCGATAGCCCGCCCAGGTAGCGCAAGGACTCTACAAACATCGTGCCCATCGGGTTACCCCAACTCGTGCATTTGTTGTCTGACAGACCCGTAATTTGGTAGGTGCAGTCGCCATCCCCCTTGTAAGAGCCTTTGTCTATGCCACCACCCTCGGTGTAAGCGTAGCCGTAGATACGTAGCTTGTTCAGTGTGTAAACGATCCCTTGTGTCGCGGTAAATGTCCCGTTGGTGTTGTAGTTCACCTCGTTTCGGAATGAGGCTACGTTGCTACGTAAAACCCCGCCGCTGATGTTTTTTGCAAACGAACCTGTAAACAAACCAAATTCGGCGAGTTGGTCTTCTCCATATTCATGCAAAAGCCCAATTGGCTTGAAATTTGATTGCGGGTATTGCTTGCAGTTCTCTGTACCGAGCAAGCCTACATTGCATACAGATACACGAACGATGAAATCTGGCCCGCTCCCAGATACCACTACCCCCTGGGCGGACTTGCTGGGGTTCTTGGACCCAGCACTCAGCCCTGTAACCGTTGCGTTATTGCCGTTACCTGTTTCGTCCTTATTTGTAGCCTCATCCTGCCAATAACACTGAAAACGCTCATTCGCATTCCAAAGTTGGTAGTCACCGCGTGCAACCCGCATGATGGGTGGGTTGGTGTTGGTATGGGAGAAGCGATTTGCTGCTGCATCACTGGCAAAATTGGTGATATTCCCTACGTTATTGCCAAGTGTTGTATTGCAAATGGTGGCTGAAGTTTGGGTAAGGTTGAAAACCCTCCATTTCTGAATTTCAGTCCCACTTGGTGTGGTGAATCCATCGTCCCGTACGACCATGGTGAACCACCCAGATGCCGAGTTGATCTCGATGGCCACACCCTGCATGTATTGGTTTAAGTTGTCAGTGTTTGCCACCCTCACCTGGTCGCCCACCTGAACCGTAAACGTGGTGGTGTAGGTTACAGAATGGGTGACGCAGTGGTAACTGGCGGGCTTATTCGGATTGGGTTCTGCTAGCCCTGTATCTGGGTTGGTGATATCTGGATAAAAAGCATCCACTTTGGTGGAGCAGAGCTGAGAAATTGCAGCAGCCGGTGGGGTGCCTGTTCCATTGCTGTGTTTTTTATCGTCAGCGAGTAAGTATTGATTCCTGCGCTTTGCAGCTGTGGTGTTGTTGTTGGAAATTAACGATGAGGGGGCCAATTCATCATCAAATGGTGTAAGTTTGGCTAGGTCGCCCCCCTTGTAGTATTTGGCAAAAGAGTGTGCATCCGTTGGGAGATTCGCGCGTTCCAGCACCGTCAGTCCGGTATTGGGGGCCGTGTAGTTCTGATCGGTGGAGCGGTATCCCCCGTACAAAACCTTGCGCACAATGTCCATGCGCGTCATGGTGGCCCAGTTCAAGAAGTTACCACTCCAGTTGCCATTGCAATACTTTGTTGAAGAGATTGCAGTAGGTTCGAAACGGTTAGTAGTGCCGCTGTAGCTATAGCACTTGTAGGGATCGAAATAACCGTAATAATCAAAGGTGTGACGGTACGTAGTTTCGGGAATACCATCACCAGTTAGGTCCGAGAACTCATCATAAGCGCGATAAAACAACTGATGGTCTTTCGACATATTCAGCATGATCATCGGTCGCGGGGTTGAGGTGACGATGTTCGGGGGGATCGCCGGTGTCAATTGAGCCCATGTTGCGACTTGGCCTGTAAACAGACTCAACCCCACAATAAGTTTGACAAACAAGGTTTTCATATACAGCTTCCTTACCGCAAAAACGGGCGGAAATAACTTTGCATTACTACTTCAGTATTCACGTCGGCACCAAATCCACGTGCTGTGACTCGAACCACTTTGTCATCACCGCGTGAGAGATATTCCATGATGTATTCGGGTTGCCGTGCAACGCCGCTCAAGCGCGCTACACCAGTGAAGGTGCCTAAAGGTACTGATCCATCGAAAGTGCAGTTCGTACCTACGCCTGCTGCATCACTTGGTTTGGCGCTTACCGGTCCTGCAGGATCACCTTCCCATCGACCATTCTTGTCATTCGTAGTCGGCCACCATGGTTCTGGGTTGACTACGGGGTCTGCCGTGTAATTGCTGGAATCGTAATAACTCAACTCATATCGGCACTGGCCCCGCGGACAATTGGTGTCAAAGTTGGGGGCACGCAAGGCGCCTGTGAGCGGCCGGTCATCATTGCGAGGGCATAGTGCCGTAGGCAGCCGTGTGGAAATCGTTAGCATCAGGTCGCGCTCGGCATCTCGCAAAGCTGCTTCCGCCGCTTGCCGGGCAACCTCGTAATCCAGCTGGTTGCGGGTAAGTTTTTCACCCACAGTGGCATGCCGAATTCCCAATGTTCCCAAGATGGTGATCACAAGCAAAAACATCAGCACCATGGGCAGTGCAATGCCATCTGAGTTGGCGCGAATAGAACGCATGGGGTTGGAAGAGCGCATCAATACACTCCGTTGAGGTTGTTGCGGATGGCAAAAACCCGCTCAAAGCGTTTGAAGATGGTGCGGTCGGCAGCATCGTAGGCCACAGCATTTCCACGGCAATCGTTATAGGTACGGTTCACACCCACTGCGTCTTGGGTGCGAGAGTTTTCCATCGTACGGGTCAAAATGCAGACATGAACTGCCGTGACCCGCTGCCATCCGGTTTTACCACCTGCAATGGGCAAGGCAGATACCTCTGCAGCAGTGTGGTAAGTCTCTGGCGACAAACTGCCGGTGCCGTTGTGCACGCCGTAACGGAACACCATGTCTGCCAGCCCTTCGAACATGGGTTGGTAGACGCCGTCCTCTGGGTTTCTGCCATTCCCGTTGCAACCCAAGCTCATGGTGGCGACTGCGCGCTCTGTCGTGCCAGGTCCTTGCACGGTGTAGTTATTGGCGACCAATCCAAAGCGGTTGGAGATATAGCGCGGGCGTCCGGCGGCGACTTGAGCAGTATTATTTGCATCATTTTCTACGTCTTGTCGCAGGCAGTCAAAACCGCTTGAGAATGTGGTGGTCGAGTCCAACTCCGGGATACCAAAATAATTAATCACCACGGAGTCAGGGGTATTGGCCACGGCGGCCGGGCAGGTTCCGGTAACGGGGTTAAATCGTGCGCCATCGCAGCCAAAGAGCCCTTGGTTGTAGGCGACTACCGCTGGATTCTTGGTATTGCTAAATCCGCCCATCAGATTGGTGCTGCCTGTGCCGTTGGACATGATGGCAGGGTAGTACCCGGCCATTTGCAGTTCCCGGCCGACCATGTCCAAAACCAGCTTTGCGTTTTCATTGACGATAGATACGCTGGACATTGCCGTTGATGTGCTTCTGGCAGCAAGATAGGCGGTGGCCGCAGCTAAACCAATGGCCAAGCTGATCACCAGGCTCACCATCAGCTCGACCAAGGTCAAGCCGGCTTGTTGGGCCCTCAACTGGGGATGCATACGCACGTGGCTCATGGAATTAACTCCAGGTTGGCGCAACGGACTCCAACCAAGGCTGCGGCGGTTCCCACCGCCGCAGGGCAGCAGTTGCGTGCGGCTACACCCGTAGTGGCCGCGGTGCAAATAGCTGGCGATTGCAAAACACCCGCATCCACATTGTCTTTGTCATACCAAGCCACGGTCACCAAGAACCGAAGGTCAACCCCTTTAGTGCCAGTGGGAACCACAAACCCGGTGGCTCCAGGCAGCTGTTGGTCGAGATCCCTTCGCCAAACCAGCAAATCGTAAGTTGCCAATTCCGCCGCATCGCAGGTCGTTGTGTCGCAGTCCTTGGCGGGGTCAAAGTAGGTGGCACTGGCTTCGATGGCTGCGCGCTCTGCCGCGTAGGTCCGTGTGTAGTTGTAGGCGGTGGCCAATGCGCCAGAGTTGGCGCGAATGCGGTCGGCCAAACTGGCAATATTGGAGGACAGGGCGCTGCGAATCCAGCTCGACTGTTCATACTTGAGCGCTGCCGTTTGCATACCGAGCATGCCAAGCAATCCGATGGACAGTACCAGAATGGCAACTAAGGCTTCGATTAATCCAGCGCCTTGCTGGGTTCTCATGGACATGCACTAACTCCTGCATATTGCTTGACGGTTACGCGTCCCGACGAGCTGATACAGATCGATCGGTAGTGGGGGCTACTTACAGATTCTGGCTCGTATGAAAGTGTGAAATTGCTCTGACCTGAGTTCGTCAAGCCTCTGGATTCAAATGTCAGTCGGCGAAGGCTGTCGCTCGACTCGAGCTTGAAGTTGCTGTCTCCGGTCTGCCGCACGGCAATCAAAGTTGATCCATTGGTGGTCGGGTTGTTTTGCGCGGTTGAGCAGGTGGGGTTGGCAAAAATAATCCAACCGTTTTGCCAATTCTTATTGCCCACCGCGGCACAGGTCGGCGTTCCGCCGGTCAAAGCATTTGCGGTATTGATAGAAGTACAAATAGCTACGCAACTATTTCTTGTAATTGCCTCTGTTCGGGCACGTGCCACGTCATTGGCAAAGTCCGACGTAATGCTCCCCACTTGGCTACGTACCTGCATTTCGCGCAGACTGGGCACGCCAAGGGCCAAAATAATGGCCAAAATGGCAACCGTGACCAGCAACTCAATCAGTGTGACGCCAGTTGCGTAGCCTGTGCCTGGTGTGCCGGCAATTGCGTGGGGCGGTAAATGGAGACTTGGGACGGACATGCCCAGAGTATAGAAATTGTGTGCGGCAGTTGAGTGCCCGGTTATCGCTGGTGCGATACCACTAGTCCCATCGGTTTTGGGACTCTGGTGGAGCTACCGACTCACCTCATCCACCAGCGTCTTGAATTCGTCAATGTCCTCAAAACTCCGGTACACGCTGGCAAATCGAACATAGGCCACTTTGTCCAGCTTCTTGAGTTCGCGCATTACCAGCTCGCCGATGCGGGTGGACTGGACTTCGCGCAGGCCCAGATTGAGGAGTTTTTCTTCGATGCGCTCGATGGCGCTGTCGATTTGCTCGGTGCTTACCGGCCGTTTGCGCAGGGCCAGGTTCATGGAGGCGAGCAGCTTGGCGCGTTCGTACTCGATGCGACGGCCGTCTTTCTTGACGATGGCAGGGAAGTTGACGTCCGGGCGCTCGTAGGTGGTGAAGCGTTTTTCGCACGATCCGCACTGGCGGCGGCGGCGGATAAAGTCCCCGTCTTCCGAAATCCGGGTCTCCACGACTTGGGTTTCAGAGTGGCTGCAGAAGGGACATTTCATGGTGTGTACGGGCTAATTTTATGCCAAATTGAACTCTAGCCTGCATGGAATAAGCGCGAGCAGCTATCAAAATAGTAGCTGTTCGCGCTGTCCATTGTGCTTAGCGGTACACAGGGAAACGTGATGTCAGCGCATGCACCTTGGCGCGCACGGCCGCGATGTTGGCCTCGTCGCGTGGGTTGTCCAGCACGTCGGCAATCAGGTTGGCCGTGGCGCGGGCTTCCTCGTCCTTGAAGCCACGGGTGGTCATGGCGGGGGTGCCGATGCGCACGCCGCTGGTGACCATAGGCTTCTCGGGGTCGTTGGGGATCGCGTTTTTGTTGATGGTCATGTGGGCGGCGCCCAGCACAGCCTCGGCTTCCTTGCCGGTAATGCCCTTGGAGCGCAGGTCCACCAGCATCACGTGGCTGTCGGTGCCGCCGCTGACGATGCGCAGGCCGCGGGCGGTCAGCGTTTCGGCCACGATCTTGGCATTGCGCGCCACTTGCTGCTGGTAAGTCTTGAACTCTGGCGCCATGGCTTCTTTGAACGCAACTGCTTTGGCGGCAATCACGTGCATCAGCGGGCCGCCTTGCAGGCCAGGGAAGATGGCGCTGTTGATGGCTTTCTCGTGCTCGGCCTTCATCAGGATGATGCCACCGCGGGGGCCGCGCAGGCTCTTGTGGGTGGTGGAGGTCACCACGTCGGCGTGGGGCACGGGGTTGGGGTACACACCAGCGGCGATCAAACCTGCGTAGTGGGCCATGTCCACCATGAAGATGGCCCCGATTTCCTTGGCAATCTTGGCAAAACGTTCAAAGTCAATGGTCAGGGAGTAAGCGGATGCACCGGCAATGATCAGCTTGGGCTTGGTCTCGCGCGCCTTGCGCTCCATGGCTTCGTAGTCGATGGCTTCGTTGGCGTCCAGGCCGTAGCTCACCACGTTGAACCATTTGCCACTCATGTTCAGTGGCATGCCGTGGGTCAGGTGGCCGCCTTCGGCCAAGCTCATGCCCATGATGGTGTCGCCGGGCTTCAGGAAAGCCAGAAAGACGGCTTCGTTGGCGGAAGCGCCGCAGTGCGGTTGCACGTTGGCGGCTTCGGCGCCGAAGATTTGTTTGATACGGTCAATGGCCAATTGTTCGGCCACGTCTACGTGCTCGCAGCCACCGTAGTAGCGGCGGCCGGGGTAGCCTTCGGCGTATTTGTTGGTCAGTTGGCTGCCCTGGGCGGCCATGACGGCGGGGGAGGCATAGTTTTCGCTGGCAATCAGCTCAATGTGGTGTTCCTGGCGTGCGTTCTCGGCCAGGATGGCAGCCCACAATTCGGGGTCGGCTTGTTCAACAAGGATGTTGCGGTCGTACATGGCAGTCCTAAAAGACAAAGGGCCTGTGGGTCTGAAAGACACAGGGCTGCCCAGGCGAACGGCTGATCGCAAGCCCGAAGAGGCTTGCGGCACGCTTCCCAGTGGTGTCCCACGTCAGCGCCAAAGGGCCTGTGGGGCCCGGCGCCTATCGCCAGTTGCGTGCAAGCAGGAGTTTAACCGAGCGCGCTCAGGAGTTGGCCACGTGGGCGACGTTTTCTGCGCCTACGGGCTGCGCAACTTCTGGGGTGGGTAACTTCACGGGCACGGCAGTGACTGGGGGCGCCATCAGCGGCAGGGGTTTGCCGGCCGCAATGGATTGCAGCCGCGCATGTTCGGCCATCACCTTGGCGGTGTAGCCGCCATCGTCTTCCAGGTTGGCTGCCCCCACGTAGTACTTCAGGCCACCCTCGACGGAACCGGCGCGCGCGATGCATTCCTGCAGCACCTTCACGCCGACGCGCAAATTGGAAACGGGGTCAAATGCAGCATGCTTGCCGCCAAAGCCCTCGTATTTGTCGCTATGGACCTTGGTCATCACCTGCATCAGGCCCTGGGCACCTACATGGCTTTGGGCAAAAGGGTTGAAGCCGGACTCGATGGCCATGATCGCCAGAATGAGGGTAGGGTCCAGCTTGGTCCGCTGGCCGATCTCGTAAGCCTCTGCCACCAGCGCGCTCAGAGGCTCTGGTGCCACGCTGTACTTTTTGCTGAGCCAGAAGGCCACCGCCGCTTGCTGCCTGGGCAAAGCCTGCGGGTTGGCGGCCGTGGCACGCTCCACCGCATCGGGTTCTGTGGCGATGCCTGTAGCGACCACGTGGCGGTTTTGGAGCCAGCCCATGAGCTGGATTTCACCAGCCTGGCGGATTTCGGGACGTGCCGTCAGGGTGATGATGGCAAACATGACGGCCAAGCCGAGGAGGGCGACGCCGTTGTGGGTGATTTCGAAGAAACCTTGGGCAATGTCTGTCGCAACGATGCGCAGGCCCTTGGTGAATTGTTGAGTCGCTGTCATAGCTCTTCCTTCTTAGGCGGGGGCAGGACCGTGTCGCTGGCATGCAGCGGGGCGGATCAGGCACCTCGTTTGGGTTGGTACGCTATCAATATCCTGCGGCGTCGTCTCGACATGTGCAGCGATTTGAATATGCCGGGTTCGGCAGCGGGGCGGGTAATCCCTAGTCAAAACTTGGGATGGGCGGATTCTAGGTGGCTTTTATATACATAGTCAACCATATCAAATTGGATTGATATATTTGGTTGTTTGTTTTTCACCTGTTTTGCCAACAAATTGGCAGTTTTGTGCATTTAGGGACATGGCCTTAACTCGCCAATCGACGGACGGTTTGCCATTGAAACTTTGATTTGAAACTGCCGTTCCCCGTGCCTAGACTTCGCGGGCCTGAACATTCAGGCGTTGTTCCGGCAGTAGCCAGTCCGTGCCCAGGCACCGTGATAAAGCGGCCCCGGTAACCCCAAGGAGGCAATCTATTGCTTCATGTTCGTGGTGGGACTGCAAGCTCCCCTGCGACAACCCCTGATGGCATGGACCTTCGGTCAGCCATCGAGCCCGGCAGCGGTCTGTTCAGACTTCTGTCGGGCTTTCTTTTGCCATCTCCTGGGGCCTTGTAGGTGGCATGCCTCTCTATATATATGTATGCATCCCTGCGTCTGGGCGCTCGCACGCGGAAGGACCACCACCGCCCGACGACGTGGGGGTACTAAATTGCTATCAATAATGGAGCTACTTGCGCAGTATCCATGGGCATTTGGGGGTGTTATGCATGTAAATTTGCATGGCAAGGGTGATGTCTGCCGGGCCCACTGTGTGGACTTGCTGCAAAAAACGGAGGGAGCATTGCATTTCGAGGCGAAAATACCCGGCTGTATTTTTGTTTACCAACCCTGATTGCTACCCACTGTGACCTCGTCCAACTCCGCCAAACACCTCGACATTGCCCAACTGGACAGCCTGACCGGCGGTGCATTCTCCGCTGCAACCGCTGGCGACCGGGCTTCCCGCATCCGGGAGTGGCTGCAGGGCAACCCCAGCGCTGATCTGCTGGCCGAGGTGTTTCGGGAACTCAGCGTCAAAGACAAGGGCGCTGCCAAGCTGGTGCGTGAGCGCTTGGACGAAGCCAAGCGGGCCAAAGGGCAAGAGCTGTTGGCCGCCGAGTGGGCTGCCCGTGCACAGGCGCTCATCGACACCGCCAAACTGAACATTGCCGACGCCCTGGCCTGGCAGCGCGATGCGGCCAAGGCCGGCGCACCGCTGAGCAAAGAACCACTGAGCACCCTCAAGACCCAGCTAGCAGAGCGGGTGCGGAGCATTGAAGACCTGCAGCACCAGGTGCAGGTGCAGCGCGAGGCTGCCGTGCTGTTGGCGCAGCGCATTGAAGTGCTGTCCACCAAGTCCTGGGGCGATGCCCAAGCTGCGCTGGACGCCCTGCGGACCGACGTGGAGCATTGGCAAACCCAGGCCACGGCACTGGTGGCGCATGCCAGCTGGGTCAGTGTGGACCTGAAGTTTCCGCCGCTGCTGGACGCGTCACGTGGCCAGTTGTTGGTGGTGTGGGATGCGTTCCAGGCGGCCTTGAACCTGGCGGTGGTCGCCGCGGCCGATGCCAGTGCACCGTTGCCACCTGTGCCCGTGTGGGCAGACGAGTTGCGTACCGCGCGCGGCGTACCTGTCGAGGCGCCGGCCAAACAGGCCAAACCCAAGATTGACCCCGAAGTGCGCGCCCAGGCGGCGACGGCCGTGCGCGCAGCCCTGACCACACTGGAGCAGGAAGTGGCAGAAGGCCACGGCAAGGCCAGCACCGGTGCCGCCAATGCATTGCGCAATGCGCTCAAGGAGTTTGGCAAAGTTATTGACGGCAAGCTCGAAAACCAGGCCCACGCGGCTCTGGCGGCGGCGGGTGAGCTCGAAGGCTGGCAACGCTGGCGTGCCGACCAGATCCGCGAGGAGCTGGTGACCAAGGCGGAGGGCCTGCTCAAACGGCCCGAAGGCCAGGCCATTGGCGGCCGGAAGATGCAGGAAACCCTGCGGACCTTGCGCGACCAGTGGAAACAAACCGACCAAGGCGGTGTGCCCAACCACGCGCTGTGGAAACGTTTTGACGAAGCCTGCAACGAGGCTTACAAAGTGGTTGAAGGCTGGCTGGAGAAGGTCAAGGCCGAATCTGCCGAGCACAAAGCCCAGCGCCTGGCGCTGATTGCCGAGGTCGACGCCTGGGCGCTAGCCAACCGCACCGCGCTGGACGATGACTGGAAAGGCTTCAACCGCATCCTGCACCAGTTCGGCGACCGCTGGCGCGAAGGTGGTCACGTGGGCGAAAAAGTGTTTGCCGAACTGCAACCGCTGTGGAAAGCCGCCATTGCCAACGCCGCTGCCCCGCTGGAAGCGCTGCAGGCCCAAAGCCTGGCTGCCCGCCACGCCATGATTGAAGAAGCCAAGGTGTTGGGCGCCGCCCCCGTGCTGCGCATCGATGCCGTCAAGGCGCTACAACAGCGCTGGCAAGTGCAGGCCCACGCGGTGCCGATTGATCGTCGGCAAGAGCAAAAGCTGTGGGATGCCTTCCGCAAACCGATTGACGATGCCTTCAACCGCAAGACTGTAGAGCGTGAAAAAGCCGAAACCGCTCTGGGCGCGCGTGACCGCGTGGTGCTGGATGCGGCCAAGGCCCTTGAAGCTGCCAATGCCTCGGGCGATGCCCAGGCTATTCGTGCTGCCATGGCCGCGCTGGAAGCTGCTTTGCAAGGCCAGGCCCAAGCGCAAGCTGAGGTGACGGCTGCGGGCGTCCAAGAGCAAGCCGCCCAGTCTGCGGCCGCAGAGGCATCAAATATGCCTCTAGTCCCCGAGGAATCTGCGCAAGCAGCTCCTGATTTGATAGCAAATTCCGACGAGGTGGCCGCCGTGGCTGACGAAGCCAGTGCGCCACAAGCCCCGGTGGTGCCCGCCAAGGCTGCGCCTAAACCCGTGGTGGCCGTGCGTGGTGACGACCGCCCCGGCATGAAGAAAGAAGCGCCCGCCGCTCCCGGTGGCCGTGGTGGCAAATTTGGCGACCGCAAGGATGCTGGTGCGGGGCGCGGTGGCCGGGATGGTGCTGCCGCTCCCTGGGGTGACCGGGGTCCGCGCCGTGATGACCGCGGTGACCGCAGCTACGCGCCCGCTGCGCCGCGTTTGGGCGATACCGCCTTCCGTGCTCAGCGTGACGCGCTGGAGCATGCCCAACTGGCACTCAAAAAGCTGGCTGCCCAGGCCCATGGCGAGGCGCTGACCCAGCTGCTGACAGCGTGGGAAAAACGCGACGCCAGCCTGCTGCCCCCTGCACAAGAGCTGGGTAGCCGTGCTGCGGCCCAAAACCGCCCTGTGTGGGTGAAGGCCGTGGAGGGTGCGGCCAAGCCGGCCGCGGTGCAGTCTCTGCTGCGCCTGGAGATGGCGGCAGAAGTGCCCACGCCGGCTGAGCATCTGGATGCCCGTCGTGGCCTGCAGCTGCAGTTGCTTACACGTCGCAACGATCCGGCCCCGGCCCAGACTTGGGGCCAGGATGCCGCAGCAGTGTTATCCGGTGAGTTCAACGCGGCGGATGCACGCCGTTTGCAAACCGTGCTCAAGGTCTTGCTCAAGCGATAAACCCTGTGCGCCACGCAGGCGCGTTGTCTGCTGATGTGGAACAATGGTTGAGCCCTTGGGAGAGGGCGCTTTGACCAAGGGGACAACTGTGGACTCAGTGGACGATCTGCTGCGCAGGCTGGAGCAACTCAACGCGATTGGTTCGGCGCTGTCCAAAGAGCGCGACATCACGCGCTTGCTGGAGAGTATTTTGGTGGCGGCCAAAACCATCACCCATGCGGACGGCGGCACGCTGTACCGCGTGACGGATGACCAGCAGGCCTTGCGGTTTGAGATTTTGCGTACCGACTCACTGCACATCGCCATGGGAGGAACTTCGGGCAAGCCCATCCACTTTCCGAACCTGCCGCTGCACGATGACCAAGGGCGGCGCAACGATTCACTGGTGGCCGCGTATGCGGCCTTGCACAATCAAACCGTCAACATTGCCGACGCCTACACCGAGGCCAATTTCGACTTCTCGGGCACCCGTCAGTTTGACGAACGCACCGGCTACCGCTCGCAATCTTTCCTGGCCGTGCCCATGAAGGACCATGAGGGTGACGTCATTGGTGTGTTGCAGTTGATCAATGCCCAGCACCCCAGCACCGGGCTGGTACAGCCTTTTTCCACTGCGGACCAGAGCTTGGCGGAGTCCTTGGCCTCGCAAGCCGCCATCGCGATCACTAACCGCAATCTGATGACGCAGTTGGAAGCGCTGTTTGAGTCCTTCATCAGCCTCATCAACTTGGCTATTGATGAGAAGTCGCATTACACCGGGGGGCATTGCCAGCGCGTGCCGGCGCTGACCATGATGCTGGCCGAAGCGGTGAATGCCACCCAAAGCGGCCCCCTCGCGGGTTTTCGCATGGACGACCGGGATCGTTACGAACTCAAAATTGCCGGCCTGTTGCACGATTGCGGCAAAGTCACCACGCCGGTGCACGTGGTGGACAAGGCCACCAAGCTGCAAACCCTGTTCGACCGGATGCAGCTCATTGACACCCGCTTTGAAGTGCTCAAGCGTGACCGTGAAATTGCCGCACTCCGTGCGCAACTGGCGCGGCGTGAAGTGCATGACACGCAGGCTGAGGCTGACATCATGGCAAGTGCCCGCAGCGCCATCGAGGCCCTGGATGAAGACCGTGAATTCCTGCGCAAGGCTAACCAGGGTGGCGAGTTCATGAGCGATTCCGATATCGAACGCGTACGCCGGGTAGGCACTGGCACGCTGTGGCGCAATACCGATGGGGTGGAGTCCGAGTTCCTGACGGCTGACGAGATTGAAAACCTGACCATACGTGCAGGCACCCTGACCGCCGGTGAGCGCGACACCATCAATTACCACATCGTGGCCACCATCAAGATGCTGGAGCAGCTGCCCTGGCCCAAGCACTTGAAGAATGTGCCCGAATACGCCGGTGGCCACCACGAGCGCATGGATGGCAAGGGCTACCCCAAGGGGCTGACACGCGAGCAGATGTCGGTGCAGGCCCGCGTCATGGGCATCGCCGATATTTTTGAGGCACTGACCGCGCGCGATCGCCCTTACAAACAGGGCATGAAGCTTTCACAGGCCATGGGCATCATGCACAAGTTCCGCACCGGTGGCCATATCGACCCCGACCTGTTCGATATCTTTGTGCAGGAGCAGGTGTACTTGCGTTACGCCCAGCAGTTTTTGGACCCCTGGCAGATTGACGATGTCAATCCGCAAGCCTGGGTGAACTGATTTCTGGGCTATCGGGGGGCAGGCGGCTGACCTGCACTTCAGTTTCTGCAGACGAGTTCCATGACAGACGCAGTACCTCTGCGCGCGGTGGCCTTGCGCCCACATCCCAATCGCTGAGCACCGTGCGGTCGTGCGTGGCATCAAGCCGGTGAAAACCGGGCTTGTGCGTGTGGCCATGCAGCAGGTGCTGCGCATTCTCCGCGGCCAACCACCGCAGCGCAGCCGGTGTGTCCACATCGGCGTACTCGGCTCCACCCCGTTTCTTGGCGTCGCTTTCGCTGCGTATGCCGCGTGCGATTTCTTGCCGTTGTGCCCATGGTTGGTTGAGAAAATGGCGTTGCCACTCGGGGCTGCGCACCTGGGCACGAAAGACCTGGTAGTCGGTGTCATCCAGACAGAGCGCGTCGCCGTGGCTGAGCAACCAGCGGGCAGAGCCGATCTGCAGCACCGTGGGGTCTGGGAGCAGGGTGGCACCGCAGGTTTGCATCAGGGTTTCACCCATCAGAAAGTCGCGGTTGCCGTGCATCAGGTAAACCGGCAGGCGTTGTGCGGTCTGGTGTAGCACGCGGCTGCACTGGGCTTCGAAACTGGTGGTCTGCGTGAGCACATCGTCGCCCACCCACACCTCAAACAGATCGCCCAAAATAAAAACCGCATCCGCCGTGGTCTGGTCCAGGTACTGGCGCCAGGCCTCGAAGGTTTGCGGTTCACTGGCCTGTAGGTGCAGGTCAGAAATGACGTCGATGCGTTGCCAGTGGGATGGCGCGTACAGTTCCATCCCTCAGCACCCGTGATTTACAGCGCGACGGCTTTTTCAATGACCACGTCTTCCTTGGGCACGTCGTCATGGAAGCCCTTGCGGCCAGTCTTCACAGCCTTGATCTTGTCGACCACGTCGGTGCCAGACACCACTTTGCCAAACACGGCGTAGCCCCAGCCTTGGGTGGAGGGGGCGGTGTGGTTCAGGAAACCGTTATCGGCCACATTGATAAAGAACTGGGCAGTCGCCGAGTGCGGGTCGCCTGTGCGGGCCATAGCCACGGTGTACACAGCGTTCTTGAGGCCGTTGTTGGCCTCGTTTTCAATGGGCGCATCGGTCGACTTTTGGCCCATGCCGGGTTCCATGCCGCCGCCTTGCACCATGAAGCCGGGGATGACACGGTGGAAGATGGTGCCGTTGTAGTGGCCCTTGTTCACGTAGGCCAGGAAGTTGGCCGTGGACTTGGGGGCTTTGTCTGCATCCAGTTCCAGCGTGATGACGCCGTAGCCGGTGATATGGAGTTCGACTTGGGGATTGCTCATGGTTTATTTCGCCACTGTGGCGGAGTTGATGGTGATGGGGGTTTGCGGAACGTCGCTGCGGAAAGGACCACCAGCGCCGGTGGGGGTGGACTTGATCTTGGTGATCACATCCATGCCGCTGATGACCTTGCCGAACACGGTGTAGCCAAACAGCTGCGGCGAATTCAGGAGTGCCGCACGCGGCGTGTCCTTGTAGACCTGGCCTTGGTATTCAAAGCGCGGCACCGGGTCACCCGGTGGAATCAGCACCGGGTCTAGGAAGGCATTGTCCTGCACATTGATGAAGAACTGGGCGGTGGCCGACTGCGGATCGTTGGTGCGTGCCATGGCAAGGGTACCCACCGTGTTGCGTGGACCACCACGGCTCAGGGCTTCCCGACCTTCATGCGCCACAGGGGGGCGCGTTGGCTTTTCGGCGTATTTGCCATCAAAGCCGCCACCCTGCACCATGAAATTGGGAATGACACGGTGAAAAATCGTGCCGTTGTAGTGTTTGTCTTTGACGTACTGGAGGAAGTTTTCCACTGTCTTCGGGGCTTTGTCCGGGTACAGCTCCACGGTGAAGTCGCCCGCACTGGTCTGGAATTTCACCAGGGGATTTTGTGCCGCGGCCATACAGCTCACCAATGCCAGCGCACATGCCAACCAGAGCTTGCGCAGTGGCTTCACCGTCAAGGTACGCATTACAGAATTCCTTCGTAGAAAATTTTCCATTGGTTCTCTTGGCGTATCCAGTACTGCCGTTTGGTAAGGCCTATGCGCACGCCGTCTGCCACTTCACCAAAGGTGGCCACCATGGTGTCCGCGCTGTCGGTCCAGCGCAGGTACGACACGTCTTTCAGTTGAATTGTGCGGCCCTGGCTTTTTTGCATTTCCGAGCGCAGGGTAGGGGTCCACTGCGCCAAGTTTTTGCCGTTGCTGTTGAAGTCCGTCGTGTAGAAAGACAGTACCTGGGCAACATCCCCGGTCGTTTTGGCATTGCGCCATGCCAAGAGTGCGTCTTCAAAGGGCTTGGCCTCGGTGCGCGAGGTACTGGGACTGACCCAGCGCAACTGCGGCGCAATCAGCACTGGGGTGGCGCGCACCTCCACGGTTCGGATGATGTGTTCCAGGTCGGGGTTGGCCAGTACCACGCAGCCGTCTGTCGCCTGGGGGGGGCGCGAGAACTGGTTGGGCGGTGTGCCATGCAGCCAAATGCCACTGCCCGTTTTGCCGCGCTTGGCGTCCAGCACATTGGGGTAATTGATGGGCAGAGCACCGGAGCCATAAAAGTCCTTCAGGCTTTTGGGGTCCAGGTTGCTGGTGATGTAGTACACGCCTAATGGGGTGCGCTGGTCGCCTTCCACATCTTTGGCAGTGCCTGCTTTGCCGACTGAAATGTAGTAGTCCGCCACCAAATTCAGTCCTGCGGCGGTGTTGGCAAACAGGTACAGGCGCGAACGTGATGCGTCCACAGCAATGGCGTGTCGCGTTCGCTGGGAGAGTTGTAAAAATTGCGCAGGCACCATACCCGCTGGGGGGCGCTCGCGCAGGGCGCGCACACGCCGCAGCGACTCTTCGCGCAATTCATTGAGGATGGCGGGTGCTGCCTTGGCCATGGTGTCGGGGACATCGCCCAGCTTGGCCACAGGGCGTGTGCGGGCTGCCAGCAAGTCGCCATACACCAGCTGGGCGAGCTGAAAGTGCGGTAACTCTTGCGCCAGCTTTTCAGCCTTGCCCAAGGCTTCCCGGCTCTGGCCTTTGCCGATCAGGCTGTAGATGTCAATCAAGCGTGCCTCGGCCACCCCCTGTGCATCGAGGGCGCTGGGGGCTGCGCTGGTGCGCTGGAGGTGGGTCTTGTCCAGCCGTTTGTTGGCAAAGGCTGGCGGCGCGGCGATTGCCAACAGCACCAAGAGGCGCAGCGACAAGCTGAAGCAGCGTTGCAGAAAACGGGCAGGGCGCACGGGCTCGCGGAGGCGGGTCATTGGCAGCAATAGAGACCGCAAGCGTCGATTAGTTCACCGACTCACGAACAATGAGCCAGCGATCCCCGGACTTGACCAAATCCAGGGTCTTGCGGCTGGACACAGCCAAGGCATCGGCCTTGTAGTCCTGGCGGAACTTGGCAATGGCCTTATCGCCATTCACGCTCACAGTGAGGTTGTCAAGTTTGAGTGTGATTTTGGATTTTCCGCCAATGCGTTGGCGGCGCTCGGTTTCCCAGGCGCTGCGGCTGGCATTGCCGGGTGGGTCAAATTCTTTGCCATAGGCGGCCAGGTAGCCCTTCACGTCTTTGGCTGCCCAGGCGCGGGCCCATGCGCGCACGGCCGCTTCGGCGTCCTTGCTTGCATTGGCGGATGGGCTGGGTGCCGCTGGCGCTGGTGCACTGGGGGGCGGTGTAGCGCTTGCCGCTGGTGCGGCCGCGACTGCCGCGGTTGCGACAGGTGTTGCCGCGGGCCCTGCTGCTGCGGGCAGGCTGGGGGGGGGCTTCACGGCAGCGGGGGGCGCCAGTGTGGGGGGGGCTTTGGTGGGCGGAGTCGCGGCAGCCAACACTTGGGGCGGAGCTGTGACAGCGGGTGTGCTGGCCGGGCGCTGGCCCTTGGCTAATGCCGGGTTGAACAGTTCGCGGATCAAGGCCAGCTTGGGCGCCACTGCGGTGTTGGAGGCGTCCAGTTGCAAAGCCTTGCCATACGCCTGGCTGGCCAGCTTGGCATACACATCGCCCAGGTTTTCGTGGGCGGTGGTGTAGCTGGGGTTGGTGCGGATGGCCATTTCCAGCGCGGTGCGCGCTTTGTCAAACTGACTTTGGCCCGCATACAGCACGGCCAGATTGTTGTAGGGCTCTGGGAGCTCGGGGTAGTCTTCTGTCAGGCGGGTGAAGGTCGCAATGGCCTCTGAGGTCTTGCCGGAGTCCCGCTGGACCACGCCCTTGATAAAGCGCATTTGTGGGTCACGCGGCTTGCTCGCAAGGTACTGGTCAGCTTTGGCCAGGGCCTCATTGAATTTGCCATTGCGTGCCAGTTGGGAAACGTCGGAGTAGTCATCCGCGTGGGCGGTAGAGAAGACGAGGGTGGCCGCAAGTGCCACCAAACGCAGTGACATGCTTACAAATGAGGGGGCGTGCTTCATAGTGCCTTTGGAATCTAGCGCGTCGGAGGACCCCTCTTCAGGGGGCTTATACTGCGTTGCATTGTAGCTGAGGGGGTCGCCTGCGAACCCTTGGCAAACCCCTGATTGGACACCAAGCGAGCCCTGTCACCGAGTCTTCGGTTGCCATGGGCTCGCTGCATTTGTGAGTTGGTTTCGAGATACCCATGAGTTTGCGCATTTACAACACGCTGTCGCGTTCGTTGCAACCCTTTTCACCGGCAGAGCCCGGGCATGTGCGCATGTATGTGTGCGGCATGACCATTTATGACCTGTGTCATATCGGCCACGCCCGCATGATGATGGCTTTTGATGTGGTGCAGCGCTGGCTCAAGGCCAGCGGCCTGCGCGTCACCTATGTGCGCAACATCACGGATATCGACGACAAGATCATCAAGCGCGCACTGGAGCGTGGCATCACCATCCGCCAGCTGACCGATGAAATGATTGACGCGATGCACGCTGATATTGGTGCACTGGGCATCGAACCTCCGTCGTTGGAACCCCGCGCCACGGAATACGTGCCGCAAATGCTGTCCCTGATTGGCCAGCTGGAAGGCAAGGGCTTGGCCTACCGCGCCAGCAATGGCGATGTGAACTACTCGGTGCGCAAGTTTGCCGGTTACGGCAAGCTGTCGGGCAAGTCGCTGGACGAGTTGCGTGCTGGCGAGCGCGTGGCGGTGCTGGATGGCAAGGAAGACCCGCTGGACTTTGTGCTGTGGAAGTCCGCCAAACCTGAGGAGCCCGAGGACGCCAAATGGGCGAGCGAGTTTGGTGCCGGCCGCCCGGGCTGGCACATCGAATGCTCCGCCATGAGCTGCTCCACGCTGGGGGAGACCTTTGACATCCACGGCGGTGGCGCTGACCTGCAGTTTCCCCACCATGAGAACGAAATCGCCCAGAGTGAAGGCGCGACGGGCAAACCGTTGGCGCACTTCTGGGTGCACAACGGCTTTGTGCGTGTGGACAACGAGAAGATGTCCAAGAGCCTGGGCAACTTTTTCACCATCCGCGATGTACTCCAGCAGTACGACGCCGAAACCGTGCGTTTCTTCATCGTACGCGCCCACTACCGCAGTGCACTGAATTACAGCGATGCGCACCTGGACGATGCCCGCCAGTCTCTCAAGCGCCTGTATACGGCGCTGGACCAGGTGACGCCCGCCGAGGTGATCATCGATTGGGCCAACCCCTACGCGGCACGCTTCAAGGCGGCCATGGACGAAGACTTTGGCACACCGGAGGCGGTGGCCGTGCTGTTTGACCTGGCTTCCGAGGTCAACCGCAGCAAATCGCCAGCCCTGGCGGGCCTGCTCAAGGCGTTGGCGGCCTGCCTGGGTCTGTTGCAAGGCGACCCCAAAGCGTTTTTGCAGGCCGGTGCCGGTCTGGACGACGCTGCCATCCAGGCCCTGATCGCCCAGCGCGCTGCGGCCAAGGCCGGTAAGGACTTTGCGTTGGCCGACAGCATCCGCAAGGAGTTGCTGGCGCAGGGCATTGTGCTCAAGGATTCGCCTACTGGCACCACCTGGGAAGCCGTGCAGTAATGGCCACCTCCGTGAAAAAGGCCGAAGAACAGGCCCCGGTCCTCGCGACCCCCTATTTTTGGGAGGAGGCCTGCAAGCACTTGGTCAAAAAAGACCGGGTGATGAAGCGCCTGATCCCCCAGTTTGGCGACGCCTGCCTGCAAACCCGGGGCGACGCTTTTGTGACCCTTGCGCGCAGCATTGTGGGCCAGCAGATCTCGGTGAAGTCCGCCCAAACCGTGTGGGACCGCTTTGCCCTGTTGCCGCGCAAGATGACACCCACCAACGTGCTCAAGCTCAAGGTGGACGACATGCGCGCCGCAGGCCTGAGCGTACGCAAGGTTGAGTATTTGGTGGACCTGGCGCTGCACTTTGACAACGGCGCCCTGCACGTGAAGGACTGGGATGGCATGGGCGATGAGGAAATCATTGCCGAGCTGGTGGCCATCCGCGGTATTGGTCGCTGGACGGCCGAGATGTTCCTGATCTTCCACCTGATGCGGCCCAATGTGCTGCCGCTGGACGATGACGGCCTGATCCAGGGTATCAGCCAGAACTATTTTTCAGGCGATGTGGTGAGCCGCAGCGACGCGCGCGAGGTCGCCGCCGCCTGGGCGCCGTACTGCAGTGTGGCAACTTGGTATATTTGGCGCTCTCTCGACCCCCTACCGGTCGCGTACTAGAAGGAGAAACAGCGTTGGCTAAAAAGACATTTCTCGACTTTGAGCAGCCCATTGCCGAGCTCGAAGGCAAGATTGAAGAGTTGCGCTATGTGCAAAACGAGTCGGCGGTGGATATTTCTGCCGAAATCGACCAGCTGAGCAAAAAAAGCCAGCAGCTCACCAAAGACATTTACAGTGATTTGACCCCTTGGCAAATCACCAAGATCGCGCGCCATGCCGAGCGTCCTTACACGCTGGACTATGTCAACGACATCTTCACCCACTTTGTGGAGCTGCACGGTGACCGCCACTTTGCCGATGACCTGAGCATTGTGGGCGGCCTGGCACGTTTCAACGGGACGCCCTGCATGGTGATTGGCCAGCAAAAAGGCCGTGACACCAAGGAGCGTGGTCTGCGCAACTTTGGCATGAGCAAGCCCGAGGGCTACCGCAAGGCGCTGCGCCTCATGAAGCTGGCCGAGAAGTTCAAACTGCCAGTGTTCACTTTTGTGGACACCCCTGGCGCGTATCCCGGCATTGACGCCGAAGAGCGCGGCCAGTCCGAAGCCATTGGCCGCAACATCTTCGAGATGGCGCAGCTCGAAGTGCCCATCATCACCACCATCATTGGTGAAGGCGGCTCCGGTGGCGCGCTGGCGATTTCGGTGGCCGACCAGGTCATCATGCTCCAGTACTCCATTTACTCGGTCATCAGCCCTGAAGGTTGTGCATCGATTTTGTGGAAAACCTCGGACAAGGCGCAAGACGCCGCCGACGCGCTGGGCATCACCGCCCACCGTCTCAAGGCCCTGGGCCTGGTGGACAAGATCGTCAACGAACCCGTGGGTGGTGCGCACCGCGACCCCAAACAGGCTGCAGCTTTCTTGAAACGTGCCTTGGCCGATGCCTACCGCCAGATCAGCGATCTCAAGGTCAAAGAGCTGCTGGATCGCCGTTACGAGCGCCTGCAAAGCTACGGCCGCTTCACCGATACCAAGGCCACCGGCAAATAAGCCGGTTGCACCGGCGACCTGCCGCACGCCATGACCCAGTCACTGGATGCGGCCCTGCGGGCTTTTCAGCCCGCTTTGCCTTTGGGGGTGGCGTTCAGCGGTGGGGCGGACTCCACTGCCTTGCTGATTGCCTGTGCCGAGCGCTGGCCGGGGCAGGTGGTCGCCCTGCATGTGAACCACGGTCTCCAGGCGGCTGCGGTCGACTTTGAAACCTTCTGCATCGACCTGTGCGCCACGCTAGGCGTGCCCCTGCGGGTGTTGAAAGTGGAGGCTGGGCACGCACCCGGCCAAAGCCCCGAAGAGGCCGCCCGAGTTGCACGTTACAAGGCTTTTAGTGCTCTAGCCCGCATGGATTCTGCGCAAGTAGCTATTAAATCAATAGCTATTGCACAACACGCTGATGACCAAGTGGAGACCCTGCTACTGGCACTGAGCCGTGGCGCAGGCTTGCGCGGCCTGAGCGCCATGCCTGCGCAGTGGCAACGTGATGGCTTGGACTTTTATCGGCCCCTGTTGGGTGTGTCTGCGTCGGACATTCGGGTATGGCTGGCCGAACGTGGAAGCGCCTTTGTAGAAGACCCTAGCAATACCGACCAGCGCTTTACCCGCAACCGCATACGTGCCCAACTGCTGCCGGTCCTGGATGCCGTGTTTCCCCAGTTTCGTGACACATTGGCCCGCAGTGTCGCCCATGCTGCCCAAGCACAAGGGTTGCTGGACGAAATGGCTGCCGCCGATTTGCAGGTGGTATGTCGTTCGGACGATGGGCTGCCCACCATCCAGGGCCTGCAAACCTTGGCCGCAGCGCGTCAGGCGAATGTCTTGCGCCATTGGTTCGCCAAAGCTCACCGGGTGATTCCGAGTGCGGCCCAACTCGCCGAACTGCAGCACCAGATTGCGGCCTGCACCACGCGGGGGCACCGTATCCACCTCAAGCTGGCACAGGGATTTGTGGAGCGCAAGGGGGCGGTGCTGGTTTGGGCCCGGTCCGTAGATCAGGTTCCGCGAGCAGTTTGACAAAAACAGGCCAGAGTCTGTGCGATAATCCTGCTTGACCTTTAGGAGACGTGACCGAGTGGCCGAAGGTGCTCCCCTGCTAAGGGAGTATGGGGTGTAGAGCCTCATCGAGGGTTCGAATCCCTCCGTCTCCGCCAAAGTTTAAAAAACCCGATCTATGGTCGGGTTTTTTTTCGCCTGTCTGTGATGCAGTTCACAAACGCACCTCTGGCGTGGCCCGATGTCGCGGCTATCATGCCCACTGCCGATACAAGCTTGCGGGCTCCGCCACGGCAATTTCTATTTCATTTCAAGAGGGAAAATACATGAACACAGAAGTCATCTGGACATTTCTCACCACACAAGGTGCAGATTTTGGTTTGAAGCTGCTGGGCGCCTTGGGCGCCTGGATCGTGGGGCGTTGGCTGATTTCGCTGGCTTTGCGTTTGCTGGGGGCTGCATTGCAACGCGGTGGCAAGGTAGACCAGACGCTGGCCAACTACCTCAACTCGATTTTGTCGGTGATTCTGAACGTGGTTCTGATCCTGGCAATTCTGGACATTTTTGGCGTCCAGACCACCTCGTTTGCCGCCTTGTTGGCCGGTGCTGGCTTGGCCATTGGTACGGCTTGGGGCGGTTTGCTGACCCACTTTGCCGCCGGGGTGTTCATGCAGGTGCTGCGTCCCTACAAGGTAGGCGACTTTGTGACTGCTGGTGGCGTGACCGGTACCGTCAAGGAACTGGGTCTGTTTGGTACTACCCTGATCACTCCCGACAACGTGGTCACCATTGTGGGCAACAACACCGTGTTTTCGGGTTCCATTCAGAACTTCAGCACCTTGGCCTACCGCCGCGTGGACTGTGTGGCCAAGGTCGCCAACGGAGTTGATGTGCTGGATGCCATTTCGCGGCTGCGCGCTACGGTGGCAGCGATTCCCAATGTGGCCGCTACGCCTGCACCCGACATTGAGATTTTGCAGTTTACGCCCGAGGGTCCATTGCTATGTGTGCGGCCCTATACCCACACCGACCATTACTGGCAGGTCTACTTTGACACGCACAAGGCGGTGGTGAGCACCTTCGGCGCTGCGGGGTATCCGGTGCCAGAAACCCCGGTGGCACACCGCACGCTGTAAATCACAGCCCTACCAACCAACACAAAGGCCGCCCGGTGGGGCGGCCTTTTGCATGGTGTCATGCCTGGTTCAGAAGGTGATGCCTGCTGGGTTGGAAGGACTCGGCGCTGACGGTGCTGGTTCTGCAGGCACTTCTATGGGTTTGGCCGCTGTTTTGGGCTGTGTCGTCGGTTTTTGGACTGCAACCAAGGGCGTTGGGGTGGCGAAGCGGTAACCCTTGGGGAGCGTTGAGGTGGCGGGGTACCCTGCGGCATTGAGGTACTGCGTCCACTCCAGGTCGGAGAAGCCTTTTAGCTTTTGTCCACCAATGGTGGCGTAGGGCAGGGAGTTGTCGCCCGCCAGGCGCTGCAGGGCCTCCAGATCCTCGGTCGTGCTTACGGTTCGCTCGGCGAACGGAACACCGCGGCTTTTCAGGAGCGATCGGCCCGTATCGCAAGGAGCGCAGGACGCTGCGGTGTACAAGGTTACTGGGTACTTGGACGCTACCTGGCGCAATTCGTAGGGCAGGTCAGCGCCTGCAGTTGCTGCGCCCGACGTTGCCCCTGTCGCGGCCACATTGCCCTTGTCGGCCGAAGCCGGCGGCTTGTCGGAAAACGTGACCTTGCCATCGGGCCCCACGATCTTGTAGACCGGTTGTGCCATGCTGGCCTGGCCCATCAAGGCCAAGGCCAGAGTGCCAAGGAGGGTGATTCGGGTCTGCATTGTCATAGGTCCATCCTGCAAGGTGCGTATCAACAAATCTTCAATGGTTGGCCATGCCCTGGTGTCGGAGCAGCGCATCCAGTGAGGGTTCCCGGCCGCGAAAAGCCTTGAACGACTCCATCGCAGGGCGGCTGCCACCAGCTTCCAGAATGGCCATCCGGTATTGTCGGCCGGTTTCGGGGTTGGGCACACCCTGGGCGTCAGCGGACTCTTCGAATGCAGCGTAGGCGTCTGCACTCAATACCTCGGCCCATTTGTAGCTGTAGTAGCCCGCGGCATAGCCGCCTGCAAAGATGTGGCTGAAGGTGTTGGCCGTTCGGCTCCACGCCGGAGGCTGCAGGACGGCTACCTCCTGGCGGACGCGCTCCAGCAGGGGCATGAAGTCGGCAGCCGGGTCGTGTTCGGTGTGCAACAGCATGTCGAACAGGGAGAACTCAATTTGACGCAGGGTCTGCATGCCGCTCTGGAAGTTTTTGGCGGCCAGCATTTTGTCAAACAGCGCGCGGGGCAGCGCTTCACCGGTCTCCACATGCGCGGTCATGTGTTGCAGCACACTCCATTCCCAGCAGAAGTTCTCCATGAACTGGCTGGGCAGCTCCACCGCGTCCCATTCCACGCCGCTGATGCCTGAGACATCGCGCTCGTTCACCTGCGTCAGCATGTGGTGCAGGCCGTGGCCAAATTCGTGGAACAGTGTGGTGACGTCATCGTGGGTCAGCAGGGCTGGTTTGCCATCCACACTCTCGGCAAAGTTGCAGACCAAGTGGGCCACCGGGGTCTGCAACTGGCCATTGTCTGGGCGTAGCCAGCGTGTGCGCACATCGTCCATCCAGGCGCCGCCGCGTTTGCCGCTGCGGGCCGTGGGGTCCAGGTAGAACTGGCCGACCAGTTGCAGGCCTTGTACGCCGCGGCGCTCAATGCGGTAGAACTTCACACCCGGGTTCCACACAGGTGCGCTGTCTTCGCGGATTTCCACATCAAACAGGGTTTCCACAATCTTGAACAAGCCTGCCAGCACCTTGGGGGCCGTGAAGTATTGTTTGACTTCTTGCTCGCTGAAGGCGTAACGCGCCTCCTTGAGCTTCTCGGAGATATAGGGCCAGTCCCAGGCCTGGGGATCGGTCAGGCCCAGATCTGTCTTCGCGAAGGCGCGCAGATCGACGATGTCCTGTTCGGCAAACGGACGGGCCTTGCGGGCCAAGTCACGCAGAAACGCCACCACGGTGGCAGGAGAGTCGGCCATCTTGGGCACCACCGACAGAGTGCCAAAGTTGGCATAGCCCAGCAGTCGCGCCTCTTCCTGGCGCAAGGCCAGAATGTCAGAAATGATGCTGCTGTTATCGAACTTCTGAAATTCGGTTTCTGCCTCGGTGGAGGCGCGGGTGGCATAGGCCCGGTACAGCACGGCGCGCAAGGCGCTGCTCTTGGCAAACTGCATGACGGGCAGGTAGCAAGGCATCTTCAGCGTGAGCTTGTAGCCTTCTTTGCCTTCGGTCTGGGCCGCGGCGCGGGCGGCTTGCACCACGTCCGGGGGCACGCCATCCAGCTCGGCCTCGGAGGCGTAGTAGGCAAAGGCGTCGGTCGCGTCCAGCGTGTTCTCGCTGAATTTTTGGCCAAGTTCGGCCTGTTTTTCCTGGATAACGGCAAAACGCTCGCGTTCGGCGCCTTGCAGCTCCGCACCGCCCAGCACAAAGTTGCGCACGGCATTTTTGTGGGCCTGCAACTGCTCGGTGTTCAGTGTGTCGGTGTTGATGGCCTTGTACTTGGCATACAGGCGCTCATCGGCGCCCAGGCGGGTCCAGAACTCGGTGACCTTGGGTAGGGTTGCGTTGTAGGCGGCGCGCAGTTCCGGCGTGTCGGCCACGCTGTTCAAGTGGCTCACCGCACCCCAGGCGAGTCCCAGGCGTTCGGTGGCCACGTCCAGTTCCCGGGCGATGGCGTGCCATTCGGCTGGGAAATCGGTGGTGGTGACTGTCTCCAGCGCCTGCTCGGCCTGTGCCAGCAGCGCGTCCATGGCGGGTTCCACATGCTCGGGCCGGATTTGGTCAAACAGGGGCAGGCCGGTGGTGTTCAGCAAAGGATTCATGGTGGTGCGGGTCAGGGCAGTGAAACTGGAAAACAGATAGGGGCAAGCAAGGCTTATGCAAGCCCGCGCTGGGCGGCGTCGCGTTCGGCGGCTTCCAGCGTATTGACCAGCAGCATGGTGATGGTCATGGGGCCCACGCCACCGGGCACCGGGGTGATGTGGCCTGCCACCTGGCTCACGCCGGCAAAGTCTACGTCGCCGCATAGCTTGCCCGCATCGTCGCGGTTCATGCCCACGTCGATCACCACCGCACCGGGCTTGACCATGTCGGCCGTCAGCACATTGCGCTTGCCGACAGCTGCCACGATCACGTCGGCCTGTAGCGTCATTGCTTTCAAATCAGGCGTAGCGCTGTGGCAGATGGTCACCGTGGCGTTTTGCTGCAGCAGCATCATGGCCATGGGCTTGCCGACGATGTTGGAGCGGCCAATGACGATAGCGTGTTTGCCGCGCAAGTTGTAGCCGATCGACTCCAGCATCTTCATGCAGCCATAGGGCGTGCAGGGCCAGAAGCCGGGCTGGCCCACCATCAGGGCACCTGCGCTGGCGACGTGGAAGCCGTCCACGTCCTTGGCTGGGGAGATGGCTTCAATCACCTTGTGCGCATCGATGTGGGCGGGTAAAGGCAACTGCACCAGAATGCCGTGGATGTCGGGATCGTTGTTCAGTGCGTCCACGCGGGCCAGCAGTTCGGCTTCGGTCATCGTCGCCTCGTACTTTTCCAGCACCGAGTGCAGGCCCGCGTCGGTGCAAGCCTTGACCTTGTTGCGCACATAGACCTGGCTGGCCTGGTTGTCGCCTACCAGGACCACGGCCAGGCCGGGGGTGAGTCCACGGTCCTTGAGGGCCGTGGTGCGGCGGGCGACGTCACCACGCAATTGGGCGGCCAGGGCGTTGCCATCAATAATCTGGGCGGAGGATGCAGTCATGCTTGTCTCTTGAAGTAAAAACGCCCGCAGCGAAGGCAGAGCGGGCGCAAGGTGCTATAAAAAATGGAGCGTCAGGTTTTGGGTGCGTTCTGGCCCAAGGCAATTTTGAGCAGATCGGCCACGGTGTTGGCGCTGAGTTTTTCCATGATGTTGGCGCGGTGCGCCTCCACCGTCTTGATGCTGATGCCCAGGTCGTCGGCGATCTGCTTGTTCAGGCGGCCGGCCACGATGCGTTCAAGCACCTGGCTTTCGCGCAGCGTGAGTTTGGAGAGCAGGGCGTCGCGGCTGACGGCGAGCTGGTAGTCGGCAAAGGTGTCCTTGGCGTGTTCCAGCATGCGTTCCACCAGGCTGACCAGTTGGTCCTCCTTGAACGGCTTCTGGATGAAGTCCATGGCGCCCTTTTTCATGCTGTCCACGGCCATCGGCACATCACCGTGGCCGGTGATAAAGACGATGGGCAGGGGAGATTTGGCTTCGATCAGGCGGCTTTGCAGCTCCAGGCCGGTCATGCCCCCCATGCGGATGTCCACAATCAGGCAGGCGACTTCGCGTGCGTCATAGCGGCTCAAAAAGGATTCGGCGGAATCAAAGCACCGCACCCGGTAACCCTTGCCCTCCAGCAGCCACTGCAGGGAGTCCCGCACTGCTTCGTCGTCATCGACTACGTAAACCGTTCCTTTTTTGGGGATCAAGCTCATTCAGTTATCCGAGGTTGGGTTGTGGGGCGGGCGGCGCTGCATAGCTCAGCGCGCCACCTTCGGTCAGGGGCACCCAGAAGGAGAAGCGGCACCCAGATACTTCCGTCCCATTGTAGATGTTCTCCGCGGTCATCCGGCCCAGGTGCGACTCGACGATGGAGCGGCACAAAGAGAGGCCAATGCCCATGCCATCGGCCTTGGTGGAGTAGAAGGCTTCGTAGAGTCGCGCCATGACTTCGGGCGCCAGCCCCTTGCCGGTGTCCTGCACCGAAAACTCGATCACCGGCTTGTTGTCAATGTGGCGCGGCAGCACCCGCAGCTCCACGATGCGGTCCGCCGTCTGGCGCAGTGCGGAGTCGATGGATTCAGCCGCATTGCGCAGCAGGTTGACCAGCACCTGTTCAATCAGGATCGGATCCACCATGACCAGGGGCAGGCGCGCAGCCACGTAGTGATTCAAGCGCACATTGAAGCGGCGCAACTCAATTTCCGCCAGCTCCACCGCTTCGGCCACCATGGTGGAGACTTCTGACGGGGTGCGGTTAGGCTCGCTGCGCTTCACGAAAGAGCGAATGCGCTGGATGATCTGTCCTGCGCGCTGGGCCTGTTTGGCGGTTTTTTCCAGTGCGCCCAGCAGGTCTTCTTCCGAAATCTGCTTGTCCTTGATGCGGGACACCATGCCATTGCAGTAATTGTTGATAGCCGTCAGCGGCTGGTTGAGTTCGTGTGCCACGCTGGAGGCCATCTCGCCCATGGTGATGAGGCGGCTGGACGTCTGGGCGCGTTCGGCCTGGATGGCCGCCTGCTCTTCGGCCAGGCGTCGGGTGGTGATGTCGGTGGCAATCACCATCTGCGCCAGGCGGCCGTCTACCCAGCTCAGGTAGCGCGTGCGCACCTCCAGCCATTTGCCCAAGGTGGTAATGAAGATCTCGGCGCTTTCTGAATCGCTGTCAGGCAGGGCGGTGGTGGGCAGGCCTGCAAACGAGTCCACGCTGTCCGAGGCCTCGTCATTGGTCGGGTTCACGGGGACGCCGGCTTCAGCCACCAATTGCAGGTGACCGCCCGCCTGCACGCCAAACCATTGGCGGTACAGCTTGTTGGCAAACAGCAGCTCGTCGCTGCCCAGGGGGGCCACCGAAATGGACGCATCCAAAGCCTCCAGCACGGTGGTGAAGCGCTGGTGGGAGGCCGACAGCTGCTCGCGCACGCGGTTGGGCTCGGTGATGTCGGTCATGGAAGTGACCCAGCCGGTTTGCGTGCCCATGGCATCAATCAGCGGAGACACATACAGACGTGCATCGAACAAGGTGTTGTCGCGCCGCTTGACGCGCACCTGGATACCGCCCAGTGTGGTGTTGCCATGCATCTCTTCTTCCAGCCGGGAGGCCAGGTTGTCGCGGTCGCTGTCGGGCCAGTAGGGGAAGGGGGCCGTACGGCCCACAAGGTCGGACTCGCTCCACCCCGTCATCTGGCAAAAGGCGGCATTCACATAGGTGATGCGGCCCTGCAAGTCCATGGCGCGCATGCCGGTCAGCATGGAGTTTTCCATGGCGCGGCGAAAGTTGGTTTCCGACATCAGCGCCTGCTGCGCCTGCACGCGGCGGCGTGTGTGGCGCCAGTTGGCAATCAGCATCCAGGCCGTCATCACGCTCAGGGCACTGACCAGCCAGAACAGCCCACTGCCAATGACTCCCAAGGACGCCCGGTAGGCCTGCGCCCGGATTACCAGTCCTGAGCCCACAGGGGAGACCGGCATGGCATATTCATTGGCGGGGTTGCTCCAGGGCATTACACGGCCTACCAACTTGCGGTCCGGGATGCTGGTGCCCGCTAGCAGTTTGCCGTTGGCGTCTTGCAGCGAAACCGCGTAGCGCGCGGAGACCTCTGACGGCACACCGTAGCGGTACAAACCATCGACTGAATATTCAGTCAGCAGCACGCCCGAGAAACGCCCCCGCTCGCTCAGGGGCACAAACATCTGCAACATGGGCGCCTCGTCCTTGGCGCGTGGGGGCTGGATGTACAGAGGCTGGTTCACTTCGCGGGTCAGGGTGTAGCCTGCCTCACGAGCGCCGTAGGACAAAACATCGGTGCTGGATTGCAGGCTGCCCGCAAAGTTGCCACCCATGCCCAAACTGGAACGGGTGCGCTGTTTGTCATCCACCCAGGCCATACCCTGCACCTCGGGGTACTGGTCCAGCATGGCGGCGGCCCGTTGCCGGAAGTCGTCCAGGTCGAGTTCACGGTTCGAAATCTCGCGGGCAATGCGCATGATTTGTTCTTGCCGCTCCAGCAGGCGCAGGCGCAGGCGCTGTTGGGTGTATTCCACATCGCGTTGCACGGCCTCCTGCTCGCGGTCCATTTCTTCTACGCGCAAATAACCCAATGCCGACACGATGGCGGCAAAAAACAAGAGTACGGCGGCCAGGGGGGCCAACATGGCCACCCGGTCCTGGCGGTGTGGCGTGAGCCGGTGCCACCAGCGGCGCGCACCGTCCACCGATGGCAGCGCAATGGGTTTTGGCAAGGAAATCACTTTGTTAAAAGGCATGGGGAGAGTGTAGGGGAGGGGCGCTGGCGCTGAGGTCGCAAGTGCTGCAAAGCAGCATCAATATTTCACAATAAGAAACGCATAGGCATAATTTGAAATTTGAAAATAAATATGAGAAACTAGGGCCACCGCACTAAATTACGCCAAAGTACCAAGAAGGAGACATCGATGGCTGCAGTTCCCCAAAACCCTTTGGGCACGTCCGACGTGGACGGTCAGGAGACCCGTGAGTGGATGGATGCTCTAAGCGCCGTCATTGAAAGCGAGGGCCCGGAGCGCGCCCACTTCCTGTTGGAGCAATTGCTGGAGCACGCCCGCCAGAAGAGCATCGACATGCCTTTCTCGGCCACCACGGGTTATGTGAACACCATCGAGCCGCAAGACGAAGAGCGCGCGCCCGGTAATTTGGAAATTGAAGAGCGCCTGCGCGCCTACATGCGCTGGAACGCCATGGCCATGGTCGTGAAGGCCAACCGCCACAACCCCGCAGACGGTGGGGATTTGGGTGGCCACATTGGCTCTTTTGCCTCGCTGGCCAGCTTGTTTGGCGCGGGTTTTAACCATTTCTGGCACGCTGAGAGCGAAAACCACGGGGGTGATTGCCTGTACATCCAGGGCCACGTGTCCCCCGGTGTGTACGCCCGCGCCTACTTGGAAGGCCGCTTGACCGAAGAGCAATTGCTCAACTTCCGCCAGGAAGTGGACGGCAAGGGCCTCTCCAGCTACCCGCACCCCAAGCTGATGCCCGAGTTCTGGCAGTTCCCCACCGTGTCCATGGGTCTGGGCCCGTTGATGGCGATCTACCAGGCGCGCTTTCTCAAATACCTGCACGCCCGTGGCATTGCCAACACCGAAAACCGCAAGGTGTGGGTGTTCTGCGGCGACGGTGAAATGGACGAAGTCGAGTCCCTGGGCGCGATCGGTTTGGCTGCCCGCGAAGGTTTGGACAACCTGGTCTTTGTGATCAACTGCAACTTGCAGCGTCTGGATGGCCCGGTGCGCGGCAACGGCAAGATCATCCAGGAGCTGGAAGGCGAATTCCGCGGTGCCGGCTGGAACGTCATCAAACTCTTGTGGGGCTCTGGTTGGGACCCCCTGTTGGCGCGCGACAAAGACGGCGCGCTCAAGAAGATCATGATGGACACGCTGGACGGCGACTACCAGGCCATGAAGGCCAACGACGGTGCCTACGTCCGCAAGCACTTCTTCGGCAAAGACCCGCGCACCCTGGAGATGGTCTCCAAGATGAGCGACGAAGAGATTTTTGACCTGCGCCGCGGTGGCCACGACTCCAAGAAGGTGTATGCCGCATTCCACAAGGCCGTGAACCACAAGGGCCAGCCCACTGTGCTGCTGATCAAGACCGTCAAGGGCTTTGGCATGGGCAAGGCAGGCGAGGGCAAAAACAACGTCCACCAGACCAAGAAGCTGACCGACGAAGACATCAAGGCCTTCCGTGACCGCTTCAACATCCCGGTGCCCGATAGCCAGTTGGCCGACATCCCGTTTTACAAGCCCGCGGACGATACCCCCGAAATGAAGTACCTGCACGAGCGCCGCAAGGCCTTGGGCGGCTACCTGCCACACCGCCGCACCAAGGCGGACGAGAGTTTCACCGTGCCGTCGCTGGAGGTGTTCAAGTCAGTGATGGAGCCCACTGCCGAAGGCCGTGAAATCTCCACCACCCAGGCCTATGTGCGTTTCCTGACCCAGTTGTTGCGCGACCAGGCCCTGGGCCCCCGTGTGGTGCCGATTCTGGTGGACGAAGCCCGTACCTTTGGTATGGAAGGCTTGTTCCGCCAAGTGGGTATCTACAACCCCGCAGGCCAGCAGTACACCCCGGTCGACAAGGACCAGGTCATGTACTACAAGGAAGATGCCAAGGGCCAGATCCTGCAGGAAGGCATCAACGAAGCCGGCGGCATGAGCAGCTGGATTGCCGCCGCCACCAGCTACTCCACCAGCAACCGCATCATGGTGCCGTTCTACGTGTACTACTCGATGTTCGGCTTCCAGCGCATCGGCGACCTGGCCTGGGCGGCCGGCGACATGCAAGCCCGCGGTTTCCTGTTGGGCGGCACCTCGGGCCGCACCACTTTGAACGGTGAAGGCCTGCAGCACGAAGACGGTCACAGCCACATCATGGCCGGCACCATCCCGAACTGCATTTCTTACGACCCGACCTTCGCCCACGAAGTCGGCGTGATCCTGCACCACGGTTTGAAGCGCATGGTCGAGAAGCAAGACAACGTCTTCTACTACCTGACCCTGCTGAACGAAAACTACCCCATGCCCGGCCTGCAGCCCGGCACGGAAGAGCAGATCATCAAGGGCATGTACCAGTGCAAGGCGGGCCCCGCGCTCACCAAGAAGGCACCCCGCGTGCAACTCTTGGGCTCCGGCACCATCCTGCGCGAAAGCATTGCGGCGCAAGAACTGCTGGAAAAAGACTGGGGCATCGGCGCTGATGTGTGGAGCTGCCCAAGCTTCAACGAACTGACCCGCGACGGCCAGGACGCTGACCGCTGGAACCTGCTGCACCCGCTGGAAACACCACGCGTGCCTTTCGTGGCCGAGCAACTCAACAAGTCCACCGGCCCCGTGGTTGCGTCCACCGACTACATGAAGGCATATGCCGAGCAGATCCGTCCGTTCGTGCCCAAGGGCCGTACGTACAAGGTGTTGGGAACGGACGGCTTTGGCCGCTCCGACTTCCGCAGCAAGCTGCGTGAGCACTTCGAGGTGAACCGCCACTACATCGTGGTTGCCGCCCTGAAGGCCCTGAGCGAAGACGGTACCGTGCCAGTGGCCAAGGTGGCGGAAGCCATTGCCAAGTACGGCATCAACACCGACAAGGTCAACCCCCTGTACGCCTAAGAACTCCGGAGACAACAACATGGCATTGGTAGAAGTAAAAGTCCCGGATATCGGTGACTTCGACGAAGTCGCGGTGATCGAGCTGCTGGTCAAGGTGGGCGATACCGTGAAAGTGGAGCAGAGCCTGATTACCGTGGAGTCTGACAAGGCCTCCATGGAGATTCCCTCCAGCACCGCCGGTGTGGTCAAGGAAATCAAGGTCGCCCTGGGCGACAAGGTCAAGCAAGGCTCCGTGGTCGTGATGGTGGAAGCTGCGGGTGCTGCTGCAGCGCCTGATGCAGAGCCAAAAGCGGCTCCAGCGCCCGCCACAGCTGCGCCAGCAGCTCCTGTTTCTGTAGCGCCTGCATCCGTTGCCGCCCCTGCTGCTGCCGGTCCGGTGGACGTGTTTGTGCCTGACATCGGCGACTTCAAGGACGTGGCCGTCATCGAACTGCTGGTCAAGGTGGGCGACACCGTGAAGGTGGAGCAGAGCCTGATCACCGTGGAGTCTGACAAGGCCTCCATGGAGATTCCTTCCAGCACCGCCGGTGTGGTCAAGGAAATCAAGGTCAAGCTGGGTGACATCGTGAACATTGGTGATCTGGTGGTCGTGCTGGAAGGTGTGGCGGGTGCCGCACCAGCGCCTGCAGCCGTTGCTGCCGTCGCCGCACCTGCTGCTGCGCCCGTTGCAGCAGCGGCCCCGGCAGCCGCCGCCGCAGCAGCACCCGCCGCTTTGGCTGTGCCTGCGCATGCGCCCGGTGGCACCACGCTTGGCTTGCCCCATGCATCACCTTCCGTGCGCAAGTTCGCCCGCGAACTGGGCGTACCTTTGAACGAAGTCAAGGGTTCCGGCCTCAAGGGCCGTATCACCGAGGCGGACGTGCAAGGCTTCACCCGTTCCGTGATGAGCGGTGCGGTGCAAACGCTGGCCATTGCGGCGCAAGCCAAGGCATCCGGCAGCAATGACGGCGCCGGTCTGGGCCTGATCCCCTGGCCCAAGGTGGACTTTGCCAAGTTCGGTCCGATCGAGCGCAAGGAAATGTCCCGCATCAAGAAGATCAGCGGTGCCAACCTGCTGCGCAATGCGGTCATGATTCCCGCCGTCACCAACCATGACGACGCCGACATCACCGACCTCGAAGCCTTCCGCGTCTCTACCAACAAAGAGAACGAGAAGAGTGGCATCAAGGTCACCATGCTGGCCTTCCTGATCAAGGCCTGCGTGGCTGCGCTCAAGAAGTTCCCCGAGTTCAACAGCTCGCTGGACGGCGATGCGCTGATCTACAAGCAGTACTACCACATCGGTTTTGCGGCCGACACGCCCAACGGCTTGGTGGTGCCCGTGATCAAGGACGCCGACAAGAAGGGCATCTTCCAGATCAGCCAGGAAATGGGTGAGCTGGCCAAGAAGGCCCGCGACGGCAAGCTCGGCCCTGCCGACATGAGCGGCGCGACCTTCACCATCTCTTCATTGGGTGGTATCGGTGGCCGTTACTTCACGCCCATCATCAACGCCCCTGAAGTCGCCATCCTCGGCGTCTGCAAGAGCCAGATGGAACCCGTGTGGGACGGCAAAGCCTTCCAGCCACGCCTGATGCTGCCCTTGTCGCTGACCTGGGACCACCGCGTGATCGACGGCGCCGCCGCGGCGCGCTTCAACGTGTACCTGGGCCAGATCCTGGGTGACTTCCGCCGCGTGCTGCTCTGAGGAACTGATATATGGCAATCGTAGAAATCAAGGTTCCGGATATCGGCGACCTGGACGAAGTCGCGGTCATCGAACTGCTGGTCAAGGTGGGTGACACCATCAAGCCCGAGCAAAGCCTGATCACCGTGGAGTCTGACAAAGCCTCCATGGAAATCCCCGCCAGCGAAGGCGGCGTGGTGACAGAGCTCAAGGTCAAACTGGGCGACAAGGTCAAGCAGGGCACCGTGGTGGTATTGCTGGACGCTGCTGGTGCTGCTGGTGCTGCTGGTGCTGCTGCAGCCCCGGTGTCAGAGCAAAAACAGGCTCCAGCCCCCGCCACTCCTGCGCCAGCAGCTCCTGTTTCTATAGCGCCAGCGGTGGCTCCGGCCGCCAGCAGCTTTGGCGGCAGCGCCGATCTGGAGTGCGACGTGCTCGTCATCGGTGGCGGCCCCGGGGGCTACAGCGCAGCCTTCCGCGCAGCGGACCTGGGCCTCAAGGTCATCGTGGTGGAACGCTATGCCACCCTGGGCGGTGTCTGCCTGAACGTGGGTTGCATCCCCTCCAAAGCTTTGCTGCACGTCGCCGCGGTGATGGACGAGGTGAGCCACATGGCCGACTTGGGCGTGGACTTTGGTGCGCCCACGTTGAACATCGACAAGCTGCGCGGCCACAAGGAAAAAGTCATTGGCAAGCTGACCGGCGGCTTGGCCGCCATGGCCAAGATGCGCAAGGTGACCACTGTGCGCGGCTACGGTGCCTTTGTGGGCGCCAACCATGTCGAGGTGGAAGAAACCACCGGCACCGGCCAGGAGAAGACGGGTACCAAAAAAGTCATCGCCTTCAAGAAGGCCATCATCGCCGCGGGCAGCCAGGCCGTGCGCCTGCCCTTCATGCCCAACGATCCACGCGTGGTCGACTCCACCGGCGCCCTGGCGCTCAAGGAAGTGCCCAAGCGCATGTTGATCCTGGGTGGCGGCATCATCGGCCTGGAAATGGGCACCGTCTACAGCACGCTGGGCGCCCGCCTGGACGTGGTGGAAATGATGGACGGCCTGATGCAGGGCGCTGACCGCGACCTGGTCAAAATCTGGCAGAAGATGAACGCCAAGCGCTTCGACAACATCATGCTCAAGACCAAGACCGTGTCCGCACGCGCCTTGCCCGAAGGCATTGAAGTGACGTTCGCGCCCGCGGAAGAGGGCGGCACCGCTCCCGCACCGCAGGTGTACGACCTGGTGCTGCAAGCCGTGGGCCGCACGCCCAACGGCAAGAAGATCAGCGCCGAGAAGGCCGGTGTGGCGGTGACGGACCGTGGCTTCATCAACGTCGACATCCAGATGCGCACCAACGTGCCGCACATCTTCGCCATCGGCGACATCGTGGGCCAGCCCATGCTGGCGCACAAGGCGGTGCATGAAGCCCACGTGGCAGCTGAAGTGATTGCCGGTGAACTGCAAGGCAACAAGGAACTGGCTGCTGCTGCGTTCAACGCACGTGTCATCCCATCCGTGGCCTATACCGACCCCGAAGTGGCATGGGTCGGCCTTACCGAAGACCAGGCCAAGGCCCAAGGCATTAAGGTCAAGAAGGGCTTGTTCCCCTGGTCCGCATCCGGCCGCGCGATTGCCAACGGCCGCGACGAAGGCGTCACCAAACTCCTGTTTGATGACAGTCCTGAGGCGCACGGCCACGGCAAGATCCTGGGCGGCGGCATGGTCGGCACCCACGCCGGCGACATGATCGGCGAGATTGCCTTAGCGATTGAAATGGGTGCAGACGCCGTGGACATCGGCAAGACCATCCACCCGCACCCCACGCTGGGCGAAAGCATCGGCATGGCAGCGGAGATTGCGCATGGCAGCTGCACGGATGTGCCGCCGCAGAAGAAGTAAGCGGCCTCAGCGGTCTCAAATAAGAAAGCCCGAACGGGAAACCGTTCGGGCTTTCTTATTGTGCGCATCCGTGACGCCCAGCCGTTTTCCCGACACGACCCACTGGTGCAGCGTGACGGTCTACGCTAGGGCAGGGATTGAGCTTGAGCTTGAGCGTGCGCATTTATTGATGGGACGAATGTAGATTTCGTATGATGCGCCACGACTTCCCCAAAAATATCCCATGAATATCGACACAACGTCGTTGGTTCGGGACATGGGAATGAACGCAGGGCTGCTGTCTTTCCTGGCAGCGCTTTACGGCATCGCCCATGGCCGCGCACGCCACCCTGACCGGGCCGTCACACAGAGGCGGGAAGCGCTGCTGCCTTGGGTGACGGGATTGATGTTCGGCGTCACGGGCATCCTCACCATGCTCGCTCCACTGCGCCTCAGCGAGGGCGTGATCGTAGACGCCCGGCTGGTGGTGGCAGGTCTTGCCGGTGCCTACCTGCCCCCCCTTGGTGCTTTGCTGTGCGCGGCGGTGTTGGGTATCTACCGGCTGGGCCTGGGGGGCATCGGTAGCGGCCCCGCCATGATCGGCATTGTGCTGTGCACCGGGATTGGTTGGCTATGGCAGAAGTACCGACCGCTTTTTTCTGCCCACCGCAACAGAGCTTTGGCGGATGGGCTCTGGCTGGCTGGGCTGGGCCTCAGCTTGGCCGCAGGTGGCATGCTGGCCATTCAAACCCTGCCTTCAGAGATCGCTCGCATGGTGACCGAACGCACCTGGTTGCCGGTATTCCTGATCTACCCCATCGGTGCCGGCCTGCTGGGCTACCTGCTGGACAACGTGCATGAGCTGCACCAACGGGCAGAAGCGCTGGCACAGACCGCCGAAAAATTGAAAACCCTGCTCGCCGAGGCGCGGCAAGCGGCCAGCGTGTTCATCAACAGCAAGGACGCCATCGCCATCCTGCAGCCGGATGGAACCGTACTGGATGTCAACCCGACGTACTGCTCGCTTCTAGGCTATTCGCGGGACGAACTGGTTGGAAAATCGTCGGCCATCTTGCGCGTTGACGAAGGGGGGGAGGGCACGTTCCTGCGCCGGGTGGCCCAAGCCATTGAACGCGATGGCCGTTGGCACGGCGAGCTGGTTCGGCGCCGCAAAAACGGTGAGGTGTTTGTGTCGGAAGTCACGGTAGAAGGCATCCTGGACCCCGACGGCACGGTGTGCAGCTGGGTCTCTGTCGGCAAAGATGTGACCGAACAACGGCGTCTGGAGCTGGCCCTCCAGCAATTTGGCAACTACGACGCATTGACAGGTCTGCCAAGCCGGCGACTTTTCGCCAAGGAACTGAACGCCGCCTTGCATGAAAGCGGAGAGCTCAACAATACCTTGGCCTTGTGTGTCCTGGACATCGACCAGTTCAAGGGGCTCAACGACCTGTGGGGCCTTCCCATTGCGGACAGGTTTCTCCGGGTTTTTGCGCAACGTCTCAAAAAGGAGTCCGGAGCCGACGACCTCATCGGTCGCATTGGCGGAGATGAATTTGTCGTCGTGCTCCAACATTGCCAAAGCGCCGAGAAGGCCATGCAACGGCTGGAGAACCTGCGTCAAGCACTTGCGCAGACAGCGACACTGGACGGCAGGGAAGTGCGCCTGACATGCAGTGCCGGGGTCACCTTCTCCCCCGACGACCCTGCCGATGCTGACGGCCTGCTCAGACACGCGGATCTTGCGCTGTATGCCGCCAAGGAACAGGGCAAAGATCGCATTGTTGTGTTCGACATTCAGCAAGGCCAACGTCAACAGGCGCGACGGCAATCTGCCAGATTGGTGGAGGACGCGCTGCAGCGAGGCGAAATGGAGCTGTTTTTCCAGCCCAAGGTCAGGATCACAGATGGGCAAGTGGTCGGTGCCGAGTCATTGATTCGGTGGCGCCACCCAGAACGTGGACTGCTGGCGCCAGGTGCTTTTTTGGAGGACATCGCGGGTACCCCCGTGACGAATCAACTGGACTACTGGGTACTGGACGCGGCCTTCAAGGCGGGGCAAACCCTGGTATCCCAGGGCGTGCCACTGTCCTTGAGCATCAACCTGACCGTATCCACGCTGATCGACAGCCACTTTCAACTCAAAGTTGCCCAGTTGCTGGACCAATACCCCTCACTGCCTTCGCAGTTTCTGGAGGTCGAGCTGCTGGAAACCGAAACCTTCAATGACCTGTCAGCGGTGGCCTATGTCATTCAGGGGCTGGATGCCCTGGGCATTCAATGCGCGATCGACGATTTTGGTACCGGCTACTCCTCCCTGACCTATTTGCAACGTTTACCCGCACAAATTGTGAAGATCGACCAGTCCTTCGTGCGGGACATGCTGGACAACGAACGGGACCGCACTCTGGTGCGCGGTATCGTCAGCCTCGCCCGTGCATTCCAGCGGCAGGTGGTCGCGGAAGGCGTGGAGACACTGGCGCATGCAGCATCGCTGCGCGACATGGGATGCGACACCCTTCAAGGCTATGGCATCGCCAGACCGATGCCACTGCAGGATTTGATCCGATGGGTCAAGAACTGGCAGCCGCCCCCTGAGCTGCGTCGCCTAGGCACCGATGGGTGATATGCCGCAGCAGCAGAAGTAAGTCCGAATGGCTGCTGAAATTGCTATAAATTCAGTAGCTATCCACGCATATTTTGTAAGGGCTGTAGCGCTTTTTTACTTACATTCGCCAGGGCGCATAATGGCCAATGACCGACGCCACCCCTCCCCACAAGCGCCGTGTGCGTTACGCAGGCACCCATCCCCGCCAATTTGAAGAGAAATACAAAGAGCTGGACCCTACGCGCCATGCGGCCGAGGTGGACAAGGTCATGCAGCGCGGGCAAACGCCAGCGGGCATGCACCGCTCCATTTGTGTGGATGAAATCCTCGCCATCCTGAAACCTGTGCCGGGCGAAACTGGCCTGGATTTGACCCTGGGCTTTGGCGGCCACACGCTGGCCATGCTGCCGCTGGTACAGCCCGGTGGGCGCGTGTTTGGCATGGATGTCGATCCGATTGAACTGCCCCGCACCACGGCACGGTTGCGTGGCTTGGGTTTTGGCGAAGAAACGCTCATCGTCCACCGTGCCAATTTCAGCGAACTGGCCACCTTGCTGCCGCGGGCGGGCGGGGGTTTTGACTTTGTGCTGGCTGACCTGGGCGTGTCGTCCATGCAGATTGACAACCCGGCACGGGGTTTCAGCTTCCGGGCCGATGGTCCGCTGGATTTGCGCCTGGACCCGAGCAGTGGCCAGTCGGCCAGCGAGCTGCTGCTGTGCGTGACCCGGCACCGGCTGCGCGACCTGCTGACCGACAACTCCGACGAACCGTTTGCCATTCCCCTGGCCGCGGCCCTGCAAGGTCAGTACCTGGAAACCACGGTGCAACTGGCCGACCTGGTGCGCGCCACCATGGAGCTGGCCTACAAGCGCAGCATGCCGGCCGAAGAGCGTCTGGTGGAGACCAAAAAGGTGCTGCAACGCACATTCCAGGCGCTGCGTATTGAGGTGAATGACGAGTTTGGCGTGCTGGACACCATGCTGCTCAACCTGCCCGCCTGCCTCAAGCCCGGTGGGCGCGTGGCGATTCTGAGCTTTCACTCTGGCGAAGACCGGCGTGTGAAAAAGTGTTTTCAAACCGGCGAGCGCAACGGCACGTTCAGCAGCGTGGCGGCCGACCCGATTCGCGCCTCGTATGACGAGCAGCGCAGCA
Organism: Rhodoferax sp. EU05-FHT12H12; assembly: GCF_058791215.1. Taxonomy (NCBI): domain Bacteria; kingdom Pseudomonadati; phylum Pseudomonadota; class Betaproteobacteria; order Burkholderiales; family Comamonadaceae; genus Rhodoferax; species Rhodoferax sp. EU05-FHT12H12. Next base: position 160,156 of record NZ_JBYTDI010000001.1, read on the forward strand.
ATCCGCGCTCCTCGTCTGCCAAGTTGCGCTGGGCGGTGCGGGCGCTGTACTGAGCCCTTGTCGCCAGGAAAAAGCATCCCCTCCAAAGTGAGGGAAAATAACGGGTTTTCTGCTGCCGTGAACGCCAGCAGAAACGCTCGCCCCGCTCTACAACCTTTTTGCTCTTCCCAGCTTGTCCATGCAAGACGTCAATTCCTCCAAGATCTCTGTCGAAAAGATCGGCGGCACCTCCATGACCGCCTTTGGTGATGTGCTGCGCCACATCGTGCTGCACGACCCCAAACGTATCTACGGTCGCATTTACGTGGTGTCGGCCTATTCGGGCGTGACCAACCAGTTGCTGGAGCACAAGAAAACCGGCGAGCGCGGCATTTACGCCTTGTTTGCCGAGGGCAAGGGTTACCAGGACGCGCTGACCGAATTGGCAGCCAGCCTCAAAAAGCTCAATGCCGGGTATGCCGATATCGGCTTGCCGCTGGCCGTGGCCGATGCCTTCATTGACCAGCGCATTGCCCAGGCCCGCGAATACCTGGGCGCCATGCAGCATGTGCTGGCCAGCGGCTACCTGAGCCGCAAGGATGTGTTGTTGGCCGCGCGTGAGGTGCTGGCCTCGATTGGCGAGTCGCACAGCGCATTCAACTCGGTGGAAATCATCAAGGCCAATGGCGTGAATGCCGTGCTGATGGACTTGGCCGGCTTTGACGACAACGAGGCCTGGACGATTGACGATCGTATTGCCAACAGTTTCAAGGACCTGGACCTGGTGAACAGCGTGATCGTGGCCACCGGCTACACCAAGGGCACCGAAGGCATCATGCGCGAGTTCGACCGTGGCTACTCCGAGGTCACCTTCAGCAAGATCGCCGTGGAAGTGCGTCCGGCCGAAGCCGTGATCCACAAGGAATTCCACCTCTCGTCCGCCGATCCCAACCTGGTGGGCCTGGAAAACGCCATTGTGGTCGGCGCCACCAACTACGACGTGGCCGACCAGTTGGCCGACGTGGGCATGGAAGCCATCCACCCCAAGGCCGCCAAGCCCATGGAGCTGGCCGGCATCCCCATTCGCCTGAAAAACACCTTCGAGCCGGACCACCCTGGCACGCTGATCACCAAAGATTTTGTGGGCGAGCGCGCGCGCGTGGAGATCGTGACCGGCACCGACAAAGTGACCTTGATCGAGATCCACGACCCCAGCATGGTGGGAACGGTGGGCTTTGATGCCAGCCTGATGCAGGTGTTCTGCAAACACGACATCAGCTACATCCTCAAAGCCACCAATGCCAACTCCATCGCCCATCTGGTGTGGGACAACCAGGTCACGGCTGAACTCGTGGCCGAACTCGAAACCTTGTACCAAGTGGTGACGGTCAAGCCCAGCGCCATCGTCTGCACCATCGGCTCCAACATCGGCATCCCCGGTGTGTTGGCCAAGGCCGCGCAGGCGCTGGCCGACGCGGGGGTCAACGTCAACTGCGTGTCGCAGACCTTGCGCCAGGTGAACATGCAGTTTGTGATCGAGCGTGCCGACTACAAAACCGCCATCAAGGCGCTCAACATGGCGTTGTGCGTCAACTCCGGCACGCCGGTGCCACGCGGCTGATAGCGCTGGATGCAGAAAGGCCCTGAGCGCCGGCCAAGCGCCTGCGCTAGGGGGTACTGCAAGATGCTCCTGAAATAGGAGCTGCTCGCGCAGTATCCATAAGGGTTAGGCGCCTATTTGGCTTGTATTTTTCCCCAGGGGTTCGCATCTGGCACGGCTGGGAAGCACAAAGGAGAGGGATGTGACAACACCACAATTTCTGGCCGCCATGCTGCTGTCGGCGGCGAGCACTGCGGGAGCATTGGAGCTTCAGCAGCAAAAATTCAGCGATGACGAGGTGTTCTCGGCGGTGGTCGAGACGTTCAAGAAGCCGCTGATGCACCGCTTCAACCCCGCGGCCACCGGCGAGCGCAAGCCCTTGCTGGTGCTGGGGCCAGCACTCAAGTTCGGCGCCAAAATCAAATCCCGCTCGTTTGTCCACCTCACGTTGCAAGAACTGGTGGCGCAGCAAGAGGCGGTGTTTGTGTTGGTCAACAAGGCCTTCCCGGACCCGGAGCGCAGCGCCCTGTATGTGGAGTACGACATACCAAGCAATGCGTCCTTTGGCATGTTGAAGCTGTCACCCCGCAACGGCGTGCTGGTGGCTGAAATCGTCGACAGCTTCCGCTCCTCCTCGGGTGCCAGAGCCACCTACGGCCAGTTGTACCAAGACGTGGCCTGCCGGGACAACACCGAGATGGCCTACCGTTGGAACTTCTACGAAGGCCACGGCGAAGGCGCCAGCGGGCGTTGCCGGGATGTCACGTTCACGGAGTTTACGGACTGGCGGATGCCCGCTGCGCAAGCGGCGCCTTAGCCCGTCAGAAGCTTTGTGTGCGAGGGCCAGCCAGCTTTTTTATTCAGAATTTGTCACCAGCACAAATTTGATGTGCACCGTGTCCACCACCAGCAGCGCCCCCATCGCAATGCTCAGCGGCGTCATGCCGAAATCGCTTTGCCTGATGGCGAAGCTGCCCGTGACCTGCAGCCCCTGGCCGATGGTTTGCAGGGTGACGGGAACGGTGACTTGGCGGGTCTGGTCCTTGATGCGCAGTGCGGCGGTGACCACCGGCGCTTTGGTATCCCCTTGCACGTGCACGGATGTGATGCGAATCTCCGGGTAACGCGCGCCGTCCAGCAAGGTGTCGCGCAGCATATTGGCCTTGGTGCCCTGCTTGGCGTCTTCGCTGATGTTGAGTGGGAAGTCCGCGCCCTCGGCGGCCCGTGCCGCGGTGTCGTCCACCACCAGCTCGTTCACTGGCACGGTGATGTCAAAGCCCGAGTCTTCCAGCACAGCCCCTCGCCATACGCGGCCCTGCAGGTTGCGTGAACTCACCACATGGTTGTGGCCCAGCCGGGCCATGGGGCCGCCGCGGTAGACCAGGATGTGCAGCGTGGAGGCTGCAGGGTCCACGCGGTAGCGTGTGGTCGCGGCAGGCACCGGGGTGGCTTGCGTTGCAAGGCCGGGCGCAGCCGGCACGACGGGTGTGAGCCCGGTGGGCGTAGCGGTACACCCCGCCAGCATGGTGATGCACGCCAGCAGCGGCGCGTGTGCCCACCGGTGCCCCATGTGGCTCAGCACTCCACAATCGCCTTGATCACGCCGGCCTTGGGGTCCAGCAGGTCCTGGAACTTGGTGGGCACCTCGGCCAGCGTCAGGCGGTGGGTATTGAGGGCCTGTGGAATCAGCCCAGCGCGCATGGCGTTCAGCACGGTCTCAAAATCTTCGGCGGTGGCATTGCGGCTGCCGATCAGGGTCATTTCGCGTTTGTGGAATTCGGGGTCCGAGAACGTGATGTTCGCACCCACCACCGAAATCAGCACATAGCTGCCGCCATGTGCCACAAATTTGAAACCGCGCTCCATGGCCTTGGGGTTGCCGGTGGCGTCAAACACCACGTCAAAAAACTCGCTGTTCGTCAGTGCGGCCAGTTGGGCTTCGTCGGTATCTCCCAGCGCGATGCCTGCATGCACCCCCAGCGACTGGGTGCAAAAGTCCAGCCGGTCCTGGCGCCCGTCCAGTGCGGTGACGGTGGCGCCACGCAGCTGCGCAAAAATCATGGCCGCCATGCCGATGGGGCCCGCGCCCACCACCAGCACCCGTTGGCCTTGGCCCACGCCCGAGCGGCGCACCGCATGGGCGCCGATGGACAAAAACTCCACCATCGCCGCCTGGTCCAGCGACACGCCCTCGGCCTTGTGCACAAACTGCTGGGGCACACACAGGTACTCGGTAAACGCGCCGTCGGTGTGCACGCCCAGCACCTGGATACGGGTGCAGCAGTTGGTCTTTCCGGCGCGGCAGGCAATGCAACTGCCGCACGAGAGGTAGGGCATCACGTACACGGTGTCGCCGGATTGCAAGGCGCTGCCGGCAGGCGCGGTTTCCACAATGCCTGACAGCTCGTGCCCCATCACGCGGGGGTAGCTCAGGTAGGGCTGGTTGCCGGTGAAGATGTGCAGGTCGGTGCCACACACACCCACGCGTTTCACGCGCAGCAGCACGTCATCTGCCGCGCGCGTGGGCAGGGGGCGGTCGTGGGCACGCAGGGTGCCGGGGGTTTCGCAAACAACGGTCAGCATGACGGGTTCCTCAGGTTTATTCCAAATTCTGTGCGTTCAATGCAGCGCGGGTCGGCAGGCCTTCCATGTCGCCTACCACCTGCAGCGCGCGCGAGGCAATCCAGTTGGCGCGGCGCAGGGCCTGCGGCCAGCCCAGCCCTTCCAGTTGCGCACTGATGATGCCCACGGCAAACGCATCGCCGGCGCCCACGGTGTCCACCACCACGGGCACGGGCACGCCGGGAACCTGGCCTTCTTCACCAGTGGCGGTGCGAAAGTAGGCACCCCCGGCACCTTGCTTGATGACCACGGCTTTGGCGCCCCGGTCCAGGTACCAGGCGGCAATGTCGGCCGGGGTGGTTTGCCCGGTCAGGAGCTTGCCCTCGTCGATTCCCGGCAGCACCCAGTCCGCGTTGCGGGCCAGGTCGTTCAGGGTGTCGCGCATGGTGGCGGTATCGGGCCACAGGCTGGGACGCAGGTTGGGGTCAAACGACACGCTGCGGCCCGCGGCGCGCAGGGTCTTCATGGCGTGGGCCACCAACTCGCGGGCGGCCGGTGACAGGGCGGGTGTGATGCCGGTGGCATGCATATGCCGGGCGCGCAGCGCGTAGTCGGTTTTCAGGTGTGCCTTGCTGAGCTGGCTGGCGGCTGAGCCGCGGCGGTAGTACTCGATGGCGGGGTCGCTGCCATCCACACTGCGCGACTTGAGCATGAAGCCGGTAGAGCGCTGCGGGTCAATCTCCGCCTGCGAGGTGTCCACCCCTTCGGCTTCGATCGTCTTGCGCACATGGCTGCCAAACGAATCCGCCCCGAGGCGGCTCACCCAGCCGACTTTGAAGCCCAGCCGGGCCAGGCCGATGGCCACATTGGTGTCGGCTCCGGCAATGCGTTTGCTGAAACTCTGCACGTCTGCCAGCGGGCCGGGCTCCTGCGCCACCAGCAGCGCCATGGTTTCGCCCATGGACAGGACGTCGAGTGTGCCGGGGATGTTGCTCACGCTGCCAGCTCCCCGCGGTTGACCGCTTCCAGTGTGGTCGCGACCCCGTGCGCCTGCAGCGATTGCAACAGCGGCACCAGCGCGGCCGTGAGCGCGGCGTTACCTGCCAGGTCGCCAAACACCGGCGCATAGGCCAGCATGGCTTGCACCGTGTGCGGACTCACGCCTTGGCCCAGCGACTGCTGGTACAGCGCGGTGAGCGCCGCCGCATGCGGGTCGTCAATGCGGTAGCTCTGCCCCAGTTCATCCACGCCGCGCAGGTAATGCATCCACGCGGCCAGGCCCAGCGCCATGCGTGTCACGGGCAGCTGCCGGGCCAGCCGGTCGCGCAGCGTGCCCAGCAGGCGCTGTGGCAGTTTTTGGGAGCCGTCCATGGCGATTTGTTGCGTGCGGTGGGCCAGGGCCGGGTTGGCGTAGCGGGCCAGCAGGTTGTTGCGGTACACCGCCAAATCCAGGCCGGGCAGGGCCGGCAAGGTAGGTTCAATCTCGTCGCGCATCAACGCCTCGATGTGTGTGCGCAGTGCCGACTGGGCAATCGCCTTGTCGACCGTGTGCCAGCCGGCCATGGCGCCCAGGTAGGCCAGGCTGGAGTGGGTGCCGTTCACCATGCGCAGCTTGAGCCGCTCAAAGGGCTCCGCGTCGGGTACAAAGCGTGCGCCGCCCAGTGTCCAGTCCGGGCGGTCTGCGGCAAATTCGTCTTCAATCGCCCAGTCAAAAAACGGCTCACCCAGCACGGGCCAGGCATCATTGCAGCCCAACGCCGCGCTCACGGTGGCACGGTCACTATCGGTGGTTTTGGGCACGATGCGGTCCACCATGGAGCATGGAAAACGGCATTGGCCTTCTATCCATATGCGCAGCGTGCTATCCATTTCTTCAGCAAAGCGCAGCACCGCGGCGCGTAGCACGCGTCCGTTGGCTGGCAGGTTGTCCAGCGACATCAGCGTCAACGGCCCGTGGCCGCGCGCGTGGCGCAGTTGCAAGCCGTAGACCAGCATGCCGATGGCGGAGCGGGGCGCTTGCGGATGCGCCAGGTCGTGCACGATGTCCGGGTGGTCCAGGCGCAGTGTCCCGGTGGCAGGGTCGTGGCAATAGCCTTTTTCCGTCACGGTCAGACTCACGATGCGGGTGTCCGCGGCGGCTATCACATCCAGTACGGTTTGTGGGTTCTCCGGTGCCACCAGCAGGCTTTGCACCGCACCAATGATTTGCAGGCGTTGGCGTGGCTGCCCTTGGGCGTCCGCATCGCGGATGGCCAGGGTGTAAAGCCCGTCCTGTGGCGCGAGTGCATCGCGCGTGTCGGGCTGGCGCAGCGATACGCCGGCAATGCCCCAGCGCAAGTCGCCCGCGGCGATGGCCGCCTCGGTGGCCGCCGCCATGTGGGCACGCATGAAGGCGCCTATGCCCAAATGCACGATGCCGGTTTTCAGTGCCCGGCGCTCATAGGCCGGGCGGGCCACGGCGGCGGGCAGGGCCGCTAGCGTGGTGTCATTCAATCGGTTCATATCCACCATCACCAGTTGGTCAGCGTGCCATCGTGTTGCAGGCGGTTGACCGGCAGGTAAGCGCGTTTGTACGGGTACTTGGCGGCCAGCGTTTCGTCGATGGTCACACCATGGCCTGGGGCTTCGCCGGGGTGCATATAACCATCCTTGAACGAATACGCGTGGGGAAACACGGCATCCGTCTCATCGGTGTGGCGCATGTATTCCTGAATGCCGAAGTTGGGCACCCACAGGTCGAAGTTCAGCGCAGCGCCCATACACACTGGCGACAGGTCGGTGGCACCGTGTGAGCCGGTGCGCACCTGGTAGAGCGCAGCCAGATCCGCAATGCGGCGCAGATGGGTGATGCCGCCGGCGTGGACCACGGTGGTGCGGATGTAGTCGATCAGCTGGTTCTCGATCAGGTCCTTGCAGTCCCAGATGGTGTTGAAAATCTCGCCCACCGCCAGCGGCGTGGTGGTGTGCTGGCGGATCAGGCGGAAGGCCTCCTGGTTTTCGGCTGGGGTGGCGTCCTCCATCCAGAACAGGCGGTAGGGCTCCAGGTCTTTGCCCAGGCGGCCCGCTTCGATGGGCGTGAGGCGGTGGTGCACGTCGTGCAGCAGGTGAATGTCCGGGCCCACGGCGGCGCGCACCTTGTCAAACAACTCGGGCGTGTGGCGCAGGTACTTCTCGGTAGACCAGTCGTGCTCGCTGGGCAGGTCGGCATCTGCAGGTTCGTAGAACATGGTGCCGCGGCCCACGCCGTACACCTTTTCCAAACCGGGCACGCCACTCTGCGCGCGAATGGCCTTGTAGCCCATCTCCTTGTAGCGCAGCACTTCTTCTACGGTTTGGGTAATGTCTTTGCCGTTGGCGTGGCCGTAGACCATCACGCCGGTGCGGCTCTTGCCGCCCAGCAATTGGTAGAGCGGCATGTTGGCGGCCTTGGCCTTGATGTCCCACAGCGCCGTGTCCACCCCGGCAATCGCGCTCATGGTGACCGGGCCACGGCGCCAGTAAGCGCCCTTGTAGAGGTACTGCCAGATGTCTTCGATCTGCTGCGGGTCGCGGCCGATCAGGCAGGGGATGACGTGTTCGGTCAGGTAGCTGGCCACGGCCAGCTCGCGGCCATTCAGCGTGGCGTCACCAATGCCGGTCAGGCCTTCGTCGGTTTCAATTTTCAGGGTCACAAAGTTGCGGCTGGGTGCGCAGACGATGACTTTGGCGGAAGTGATTTTCATGGTGGTGTGGGGGAGAGGGGTTACATCACGGCGCCTAGCGCCCAGGGTACAAATTCGTTCTGGCCATAGCCATGTAGCTCGCTCTTGGTCTTGCGGCCCGAGGCGGCGGCCAGCATCTCCTGGAAGATGCGCTCGCCCAGTTGCTCCACGCTCTCGCTGCCGTCGATGACCGTGCCGCAGTTGATGTCCATGTCTTCTTCCTGCTTGGCCCACAGCGCGTTGTTGGTGGCCAGCTTGAGCGAAGGCGAGGGCGCACAGCCATAGGCAGAGCCACGGCCGGTGGTGAAGCAAATGAGGTTGGCGCCACCCGCCACCTGTCCGGTCGCCGACACCGGGTCGTAGCCCGGCGTGTCCATGTAGACAAAACCTTTGGCGGTGATGGGCTGGGCGTACTCGTACACATCCACCATGGGTGTGGTGCCACCCTTGGCGATGGCGCCCAGGGATTTTTCGAGGATGGTGGTCAGGCCACCGGCCTTGTTGCCGGCCGAGGGGTTGTTGTCCATCTCGGCGTGGTGGCGGGTGCAGTAGTCGGTCCACCACTGCAGGCGAGCCTCCAGCTTGTCGGCCACGGCTTGCGACACCGCGCGTTGCAGCAGCAGGTGTTCGCCGCCGTAAATCTCGGGCGTTTCTGACAGTACAGCCGTGCCACCATGGCGCACCACCAGGTCCACGGCCGCGCCCAGGCCGGGGTTGGCGCTGATGCCGGAGTAGCCGTCCGAGCCGCCGCATTGCAGCCCCACGATCAGGTGGCTGGCGGGCACAGGTTCGCGTTTGACGGCATTGGCCTCGGGCAGCAATTGCTTCACTACCTCAATGCCGCGCGCCACGCTTTTGGCGGTGCCACCGGTGTCCTGGATGCTGAAGGTCACCAGCTTGGCGCCTTCGCGCAGGCCTTCTTGTGCCAGCAGTCCCTGGATCTGGTTGGTCTCGCAGCCCAGGCCCACCACGATGACGGCCGCAAAGTTGGCGTGGCGTGCATAGCCAGCCAGCGTGCGGCGCAGCACCTGCAGGCCTTCCCCCTCGCTGTCGGTGGCGCAGCCGGCGCCATGGGTCAGCGCCACGATGCCATCCACCTGGGGAAAGGCGGCCAGTGCTTCGGGGTGGATGTCGCGGCGGAAGTGGTCGGCAATGGCACGTGCCACCGTGGCCGAGCAGTTCACACTGGTCAGCACGCCGATGTAGTTGCGCGTGGCCACCCGGCCGTCGGGGCGTTTGATGCCATCAAACGTGGCCGGCGTGTCCACATAGGCCACGGGCCGCACATCGCCGCCCACGGTGTGGCCGCGGTCAAAGCGGCTGAAGGCCAGGTTGTGGGTGTGCACATGCTGGCCCGCTGCGATGGGCTGTGTTGCGGTGCCAATGATCTGGTTGTAGCGCCGTACCGGTTCGCCCACCGCGATGGCGCGCACCGCCACCTTGTGGCCCGGCGGGATGAGGCCGGAGACCGTGATGCCTTCGGACTCGATGCGGGTGCCACCCAGCAGTTGTTGCCGGGCGATCACCACGTCGTCGGCCGGGTGGATGCGAATGATGGGGTTCATTTGATCAGCCCCATCTGATGTGGCAGCCACAGCGTCAGTGCGGGGATGTAGGTGATGGCCACCAGTGCCAGCATCAGCGGAATCAGCCAGGGCAGGATGGCCATGGTGGTGCGCTCCACCGAGAGTTTGGAGATGCGTGCCAGCACAAACAGCACCATGCCCAGTGGCGGATGCAGCAGACCAATCATCAGGTTCAGCGTCATGATGAGGCCGAACTGGATGGGGTCAATGCCCAGCTTGAGCACGATGGGCAAGAGGATGGGCACAAGGATGGTGATGGCCGCAATGGTGTCGATGAAGCAGCCCACAAACAAAATCAGCAGGTTGGCCAGCAGCAGGAACACCCACTTGTTGCTGGTGATGGACAAAATCCAGTCGGCCAGGGCCTGCGCGGCCTGTGTGGTGGTGAGCAGCCAGGCAAAGATGGACGCGGCCGTGACGATGAACAGCACCGAGGCGGTGGTTTCAATCGTCTCGAACGTGGCCTGGGCCAGCGTGCGCAAGGTCATGGAGCGGTAACGCACCAGGCCCAGAAACAGCGCCCAGATGACGGCGGCCACGGCCGCTTCGGTGGGCGTGAACCAGCCCATGGTCATGCCACCGATCAGGATCACCGGGGCCATGAGGGCCAGCACGGCCGAGAAGTTGTAGCGCCAGTCCAGCACCAGCAGGGCCACAAAGGCAGCCCCCGCGGCCAGGTTGACCGAGGCACCGGCCTTGACCGCCAGCCACACCGCCATGGGGAAGGCCAGCACCACCAGAATCTCCAGCGTGGCGCCGCCCAGGCGGCCCCAGTGGAAAGCCACGTCGCCGCCCCAGCCATTGCGGTGGGCAAAAAAGGCCACGGTCGCCATCATCAGCGCTGTCATGAACAGGCCGGGCAGGATGCCCGCCACAAACAGCGCACCAATGGAGACGTTGGCCATCATGCCGTAAATCACAAAGGGCAGCGAAGGCGGAATGATGGGGCCCAGCGTGGCCGAAGCGGCCGTCACACCCACGGCAAATTCGGTGCTGTAGCCATGCTCTTTCATGGCCTTGATCTCGATCGAGCCCAAGCCCGCGGCATCGGCAATGGCCGTGCCGGACATGCCCGAGAAGATGACCGAGCCGATGATGTTGACCTGGCCCAGGCCGCCCTTCATCCAGCCCACCAGGGCCACGGCAAAGTTGTAAATGCGGCTGGTGATGCCGGCGATGTTCATCAGGTTGCCGGCCAGAATGAAGAAGGGCACGGCCAAGAGCGGGAAGGACTCGATGCCCGCAATCATGCGCTGGGCCAGCACGATGTCGGGCACGCTGCCCGACACCAGGATGTAGACCAGCGAGCCACCGGCCATGGCCACCGCCACCGGCAGGCCACAGAGCATCAGCCCCAAGAAGGAAACAATCAGGATCAACATGGAGGGGGTTCCGTTCAGTCGGTGGAGCCGTCAAAGAAGCCAGGGTTTTGCAGCGCCGAGAAGCCGCGCCGCCAGTTCTCTACCGCCACCTGCACGGCACGCAGGGCCATCAGGGCAAAGCCGGCAAACGCCAACCAGTACACATGGCTCTTGTTCCAGTTGATGGTGGTCATGGGTTCGTTGTCCACCGCCAGCGCGTAGCGTGCCACCAGCCAGGCGCCATAGCTGTAGAAGGTGATGGCGGCCAGATCAACGGCCGTGGACAGCACCCGACCAGCGGACACCGGCAGGTAGCGGTACACCAGATTGACCTGGATGTGCCGCACCCGCCGCACGCACATGGACGCCCCAATGAACACCACCGGCATCAGGCAGTACACGGCCAGTTCCTCGGTCCAGGCGTACGAGTCGTTCAGCACATAGCGGCTGAAAAACTGCAGAAACACCAAGCCGGCCATGGCCCAGAAGAAGCCCAGGCACACCCAGTCTTCCACGCCATAGACGGAGAGGTCCACCGTGTGCTGGTCGGCCTCTGCGAAGCTGGCGACCAGCGCTTCCGCGCTGGTCTCAACCGGATGTGACTCTGATGCGCCGCCTGACAGGGGCAGGGAGCTATGAAGCGTCATGTCGGCTCGCCTTACTTGATGGCCTGGATGCGATCCCAGTCCGACTTCTGGTAGCCGTACTGCTCAAAGGGCACGTTTTTCAGCACGGTGTCGCGGAACTCGCCGGTGTTCACATCCGTCACGCTCACGCCCTTGCTGCGGAAGACGGCGGCCAGTTCACCTTCACGCGCAGCCACTTCCTTGGACGCCTTGGCAGCGGCTTCCAGTGCCACGTCCGAGAAGATTTTCTTGTCAGCGTCCGACAGCTTCTTCCACAGCCCGCCAGCCACCACGGTATTCAGGTGGTCCACGATATGGCCGGTCAGCACGATGTGTTTTTGCACTTCGTAGAACTTCTTGGCTTCGATGGTGGGCAGCGGGTTCTCTTGCGCTTCCACGGTGCCGTTTTGCAGCGCCAGGTAGACCTCGGCAAACGCAATGGGAGAGGTGTTGGCACCGCAGGCGCGGGGCATGGCCAGGTAGGCGGGCACATCGGGCACGCGCATCTTCAGGCCCTTGAGGTCGGCGCACTTGGCAATCGGCTTGTTGCTGGTGGTGTGGCGGGTGCCGTAGTAGGTGGTGGCAATGATTTCATTGCCGCTTTTTTGTTCGTAGCCGGCAGTCAGCTCTTTGTAGATGTCGCTGCGGGTATAGGCCAGCAGGTGGTCCACATTGCGGAAGGTGTAGGGGTAGTAGGTGACACCGATGCGGGGGAAGGCCTTGGCTGCAAAGCTGGAGCCCGAGATGATGATGTCCACGGTGCCCAGGCTCAGGCCCTGGTTGATGTCGTTCTCTTTGCCCAGCTGCGACGCGGGGTACACGTCAATCTGGTAGCGGCCACCGGTGCGCTTCTTGATTTCTTCAGCCGCCCAGACGGACGCCGTGTGGAAGGGCTCGCCCGGCTCGTACACGTGGGCCCATTTGAGCTTGGTCTGCGCGAAGGCCGGGGCGGCGACCACCAGGCTTGCAGCCAGGGCCAGGGTAATGCGTTGGAATGTCATGGTGTCTGTCTCCTCTTGTTGTGAATGTTGCGCAGCCGGGTCTTAGCCGGGAATGAGCTGCACCTTGGTACTGCGGCCTCTGTCCAAAGCCAGATCGAAGGCCGCTTTCGATTGGCTGATCGGCAACTGGGCGCTGATGAGCGGGCGCACATCGGCCCGTCGGCTGCGAATGGCCTGCACGGCCCAGTCAAATTCGATGTCGGCGCGGAAGGCGCCCACGTAGTCCAGCTCGCGCGACATGATGTCGTTGGCCGGAAAAGGAATCTCTGCGGGCAGCGTGCCCACTTGCACCACCCGCCCGCCACGGCGCACCGCCGCCAGGCAGCCGGCCAGCGCAGCGGGGTGGCCCGCAGCTTCCAGCGCCACATCCACGCGGCCCTTCCAGGCGGCGGCATCGGGCAAGGCCTCGTCCGCGCCCACGGTCAAGGCCATTTCGCGGGCCCGCTCGCTGGGGTCGCAGGCAATCACGCGGCCGGCACCGGCCAGACGCGCGGCAATGACCGCCATGCAGCCGATGGTGCCCGCCCCGGTGATCAGCACCGTGGCGCCCAGCACTTCGCCCGCGCGGCGCACCGCATGCAGGCCTACCGACAGCGGCTCGGCACAGGCGATCTCGCCCAGGCTCACGTCCTCGTCGATGGCGGTGAGCTGTGCTTCAGCCATCACAAAGTGCTCGCGGAAGAAGCCGTGGATGTGCGGAAAAATGGCTGCACTGCCCAGGAACACCATCTTCTCGCACAGGTTGCTGCGCCCGGCGCGGCAGGCGGGGCACACCCCACAGGGGTGGGCCGGGTTCACTGCCACTTTCTGGCCGACTTTGACTTTGGACACGCCTTCGCCTACCGCGTCCACCACGCCCGAGGCCTCATGCCCCGGCACAAAGGGCGCGCGGATGGCGAAGATGCCGGCGCGGCCATGCTGGTAGTAGTGCAGGTCGGAGCCGCAGATGCCACCGGCGCCCAGGCGCACGCGCACCTGGCCGGGGCCGGGCTCCTGGGCGTCGTGGTGTTCCACGCTGAGGTTCAGCGGGCCGTTGAGGGTGCAGGCAAGGCTCATGGTCGGGGCGTCCGGTGGGGTCAGGCGTCGGTGGGGGTGGGCCAGCCGGCGGAGAAGCGTTCGTGCGAGTGGTCCAGGTGGCCGCTCATGGCGGCGCGCGCCATGTCGGGGTCGTGGGCGGCAATGGCTTCGACCACGGCACGGTGTTCGTCCACCGCGGCCTTCCAGGTGGCTTCGCGTTCAAAGTGACCGCCCAGCTGTTGGAACAAGGGGCCATTGCGCTCGTCAAACAGCTGGGTCACCACCGCTTGCAAGGCGCTGTTGTCGCTGGCCTGGGCGATGCGGATGTGGAAGGCCCGGTCGCCGCGGATGGGCAGGGTGCGGGCGGCTATGTCGACTTCCATGTCGCGCAGGGTTTCCAACAGGTCGGGCACCAGCGTGGGGTCGGTGCTGCGGGCGGCCAGGGCTGCCAGTTCACATTCAATGAGCTGGCGCGCGCGGATGATTTCCAGCGGGCCGTGCGCGTTGTCCAGCAGGCGCACGCTCTCGCGGCCAATCACCACAATGCCCGAGCCCATGCGCACTTCGATCAGGCCTTCCACTTCGAGCGCAATCAGTGCTTCCCGCACCGACGGGCGGGACACGCCCATCTTGGCCGCCAGGTCGCGCTCGGCGGGCAGCTTGCTGCCCACGGCAAACTCACCGCTCTGGATGAGCTGGCGCAGCTGGTCGGCAATCTGGCGGTACAGGCGGCGCGGCTCTATGGGTTGGAAGGGCATGCGGAAGATTTGGCTAAAAGGTAAATTGGTAAGACCAGTTGGCCGAATTGTGGGGCGGTTTGGTGTGGGAAAGGTCTAGGGTTTTCCCGACGCAGCAGCATGCAGGCGTAAAAAAACCGCCTTGCGGGCGGTTTTTGCTATCAATTAAGGAGCTGCTTGCGCAGTATCCATAAGGGCTAGGTGCCAATTTGGCTATAAATCCAGCACCAAGCGGGCGCTGCTGGCGCGTGAGCAGCAGGGCAGGAACTGGTCGTTGGCGGCCTGTTCGGCAGGCTCCAGGTACTGGTCGCGGTGGTCGGGTATGCCGGCCTTCACGCGGGTGAGGCAGGTGCCACATACGCCTTGCTCGCAGGACATGGGAATGTCCAGGCCCGCCGCATGCAGCGCGGCCAGCGCGGTCTGGTCGGCCAGCACCTTGATGACCTTGCCGGTGCTCGCAATCTCCAGCTCAAAGCTGCCGTCGTTGGTGTGGTCCACCGGAGCGGCGCCAAAGTACTCGCGGTGCAAGCGCTCTTCGGGCCAGCCCGCAGCGCAGCCTGCGGCGAGCACGGCGTCCATAAAACCTTGCGGGCCGCACACATACAGGTGAGTACCCGCCGGTGCATGTTTCAGGGTGGCGGCAATGTCCAGCTTCTGTGCCGCGTCACCATCGTCAAAGTGGTGCTGGGCGTGCGCGGCAAACGGGGCCGTCGCCACGCGGTTGATGAAGGCGGTGCGCTTGCGCGAGCGATTGCAGTGGTGCAGGGTGAAGGGTTGGCCGATGGTGACCAGGTGCTCAGCCATCGCCAGCATGGGCGTGATGCCAATGCCGCCGGCCAGCAGCAGGTGGTGCGGCGCACTGGCTTCCAGTGCAAACAGGTTGCGCGGTGCGCTGATGGTGAGCACGCTGCCTTCAAGCACCAGGTCGTGCACCGCGGCCGAGCCGCCGCGGGAGGCCGCATCGCGCAGCACGCCAATGACATAACGGTGGGTCTCGCTGGGTGCGTTGCACAGCGAATACTGGCGCACCAAGCCATTGGGCAGGTGCACATCAATGTGCGCACCGGCGGTGAAGGCGGGCAGGGCGCCGCCGTCTGCGGCCACCAGCTCCAGGCTGCAAATGTCCTGCGCCTCGGTGCGCTTGGCGGCTACGCGTACCTGCAGGGTCGTCGTCCCGCTCATGCCGCCGCGCCCTGTGTGGCCGTTTGCGCCGTTCCTTCGGTGGCGGCGGGGTTGCGCTCTGCGGCCACCACGCGGTCAATCACCTTGCGAGACTGCACGCCGCCGGTGTCGATGTTGAGCATCAGCAGCTTGCGCTCGGGGTAGGCCAGCAGGTTTTGTTGCTGGCGTTCCAGCATTTCCTGGTCTTCCGCAAAGATCTTGCCTTGGCCTTCGCGGATCTGAGCGGTGAGCGCCGTGTCTTGCGGCTTGAACTTGCGCGCCATGCCCCAGAAGTAGTGGATGGACGTATCTGTTTCGGGGGTGATGAAGTCCACCACCCAGCTGGCGGCCTTGTACTCGTCCGGCGCCTGGTAGCCGCCATGGCCCTGCAGCGCTACCCCCACCTCGATCATGATGTGGCTGGGCGGCGTGAAGTGGCAGATCTGCCAGCGGTCCACCGGCTGGTCGTCGGGCAGGCCATTCATGCGCAGCGCCATCTTCCAGAACGGTGGCGCCTCAATGCCTTCCATGTAGCGCTCGGTGATCACGTGGTCGCCGTCCACACGGGTCTGGCAGGGCACTTCGTCAATTTCCTTCTGGCCAATGCTGGTGCTGTGCACATAGGTTTCATGCGTCAGGTCCATCAGGTTGTCGATCATCAGGCGGTAGTCGCAGGCAATCTCGTAGAGCCCGCCGCCGTAGCCGAACTGCGGGTTGCCCAGCCACTCAAACTTGGGGATGCTCGCCACATCCGCCTTGGTGGCATCGCCGGGCCACACCCAGACAAAACCATGCGCCTCATGGATGGGGAAGCTGCGGATGGCGGGGAAGCCGCGTGTGCGCTGGCAGGGCATGGACACGGTTTTGCCATCGCAACCCATGGCCAGGCCGTGGTAGCCGCAGACCAGCGTGTCGCCTTCCACCTTGCCCAGCGAGAGCGGGGCGCCCCGGTGCGGGCAAAAGTCTTCCACCGCCGCCGCCACGCCCGCGCTGTTGCGGAACAAGGCCATCGGCACATTGCAGATGCGGCGGCCCAAGGGGCGGTCGGAGGGGATTTCTTCGCTGCGGGCGGCAACGTACCAGGTGTTGAGGGGAAACATGGTGGGGCTCCTTGGGTGGAAATTCTTCATTCAGTATGCTGAATGACGCAAATCATAGACCTAAGTCAATTCCGCGGCTAGGGGCTGGGGATGAGGGTTTTCCCTCGGAATGGGCTTATTCCGACGACTGGTCGGCGGCGCTGTCTGGCGTGTTGGCCTGGTCTTCAGGGGCTGGGGTGTTCAGGTGCACAAACTTGCGCAGCAAGCGCAAAAACTCGTCGCGCTCCGCGGGCTCCAAGGCGTCCAACAGCTGTGCGTACATGGGCGCCACGCGCGGCAGCATCTCGGCCAGCACCGCTTCGCCCTCGGCGGTCAGGCGCAGCGCGCGCTGGCGGCGGGGCAGCAGCTCCCGCACGATCCAGCCCTTGGCATCCAGCCGCGCGGCAATGTCGGCGGTGGTGGACGTGTCCAGCGCCACCCGGTCCGCCAGCGTCACCTGGTCCATGCCCGGTGCGTCTTCCAGCGCGCGCAGGATGGCGTACTGCACCGGCGTGATTTGTTTGCCATGCGTCTTGGCAAACGTGCCCACCGCCAACTGGTGCGCCCGGCGAATCAGGTGGCCGGGTTCGGCTTGCAGGGGGATGGGGGTGTCAGCGGCGGCGCGATTGTCTGGCATGTTGAGGTAGTAGTTTTGCTATGTATTTAGTAGCTGCTCGCGCATATTTTATGAGGGCTAGAGGCTATTTTTACTGAAATTTAAGAGCTTCCTTGCTTTCAACGAAGTCCACGTCATGTCGAGAAAGTGAAAATTCTTGGATGAACTCCGAGGCGGATCTGACCCACATTAACTCTGTGGCTGACCCAGCCACGTTTTCCAACTATCCAAGGAGTTTTCCATGAGCAAATCACGTAGTGGTGCAGCAGCACCCAAGTCCGCCCCCAAGGCGCCTCTTACGTCTGCCGCACTGGCTCGCATCCAAGGTGCTGTAGCCAAACAGCACGGCGGCCAAACGCCCAAAGGTTCGTATGTCGGCAACATGCAGAGCGTGGTTGCCAAACGGGCTGCGTAAACCAAACTAACACCGAGGAGCATTCACATGTCCCGCCAATCTGACAACGACAATCACAGCAACCAATGCAACCCCAACAACGACGAGTACTGGCACTCACGGGGTGACGATGAGCGCCCCGATGACTGGGAAGAACGTGCCGCTCAAGGCAGCGACGAGGACTGACCAGTAAGCCAGCTGGGCCATTCGATTGTTTTGGCTTTCGATTGGCCCAGCCACAAAACATGGCGACGCTGCCAGAAATCGAGGTAAGTCTGTGTGTCCAAAAGAATGATGGACCGTTCCTTGTCTTTCACCAAAACTTGCTGCCAGTGAAGCGCCAGCCAAACGAGTGGTTCTGGCAGGGGCGGCATGTCTTGCAAACGCGCTTGTCCTTTTGAAAAGTGGGTGCAGAGTGCCACCCAGTAGTTGCTTGCCTTTTTCAAGGTGAGCTTGCGCGTGCCATCGAAGTAGTTACTCAGTTCTGATGCCTCCAGTCCCAAAGCCGTGGCTAAAACTTTGGGGCTTGCTTCTCTGGTGGGCCATTTGTAGCGGTAGCGCTTGTGCAGCAAAGCGTGCATGAATACCAGTAACCTTCGCGTTGGCCGAATGAACAAATTTTTCTTGGATGCCGGGACAACGCCCAATTCCAACCCGTCCTTTGCTTTGGGCATGACCAAGGGAAACAGCGGTGGCACCTGTATTGGTCCGAAGGACAGTCCGCACCATTCCACATCCAGTGCAGTCAACATGTCGAGATACAGGTTGTAGAACAGTTTCCCGGTCAATCTTCCTGCGTCCTGCCAGTTGTTGAGTCCAGTGAGTTCGCTGGTATCTCCCTTCAATGGCTCCAACGGTTCGCCTACCAAACTAATGGGATTGCCGTACCGTTCAAAGTGGTCAAGTAGCACTTGCCGAAATAGAGCCACTCCGCCCGCTACGCAGGCCTTCAGCAGGTCCTCGATTAATTCATCGACAACCAGTGCTATCTGTTTGCTTCGGATGAGGGGAAGCTCTGGCAAATGCTCAAACATGTGCACCCAACCTGCCCAATTCGCATAGTTGCCTGCCGCCGTTTTGGGCGCAGTTGCAATGCGAGTCTGCATGGATGCCAAGAGTTCAGGTTTGCTCTGCGCTTGCATGGCAAGCCAGTCCTGCTGGTGACGCTTGATTTTTGTCTGTGTCGAAGGGCGCAGTGAATCCAGCTTCCCCTTGGCAATGCGTGCAGGGGATAGCCCCGTCAACTCATACAGCAAAGTGCGGAAGCTTTTGCCATCGACTTCTGCAAGCCCATGCAATGGCATCAATGCAAAGGTCTGAATGGCTTGCGCAAGCTGGACGGCGTCTTTATCGTTCACGTCTTGCCGCGTCTTCAGATCGCTTTGGCAGCACGTCCCCGCTTTGCGGGTGTCGCGGGCTTTTCTGCCAGGCGGCGCAGCAGCTCTGCTGCCGGTTCGTCGTTCGGGTCTTGGGGCACCAGCTCACCGCGAAAGGCCTTGGCCAAGAGCGCGGGGGTGAGGCGGGTGGCGGCGGTCTGGGCCTGGGCCAGGCGGGCTTCGAGCCGGTCGGCAAAGGCGAACAGGGTTTCTACGCGGCGGACGATTTCGGTTTGTTCTTCGATGGGTGGGGCGAAAATGGGGTACTTGATCAAATGATCTTTGTTGACTCCATCTTGTCCAGCCGTGCGATCTGAGCCAGCCTCGACATATCGCAGCAGGTCAGGCTTTTGTAAAAAGTAAAAAAGGTAGTCGTTGCTATAGATGTCTTGGCGTGGAACTGCCTTCATCAATGCAACGTTGTACGCACCCTCAAGGCCCCGCAGTATCTGAAATATTGGCGGGCCATAGCGACCGATCATTACGTCTGAGCTTGAGCAAAAGCGGCGAGCCAACTCACGGGGAATGTGCGTCTTGTATTTGTCGGATTTGTAGTCACGAATTTGTATCAAGCGAACGTATCCATCCTGCTCAACGTCCGAGAAAACGGCTTTCGGAGGTTGGCTTCCTCCAACCAAATCAATAGCCTCATCGAAACGCATCGCTGTCCAAGCCTTTGGAGCAGTGATGGCGTGTGCGTAAGGAATAGTCAATTCAATAGATTGGTATTCGAGTGCGACTGTTCCTTCCTTTGTTTTGCGCCAATCATCCGTCAGCCGCCCCGAGGTGGCGGCGGCGAGGACGGATTGGCGGAAGCGTTTGAGCAGGGGGGCGACGCGGGCCAGGCGGGTGTTGACGGCGTCTACGCGGGTGAGGACGGTGTCGAGTTTGTCGGCAATGCGTTTTTGCTCGTTGGCCGGAGCAATGGGCGTTACAAAAGAGCGAACGTCTTTTCCACGAATAGCGGGATACAAGGCACCTTGTACAAGCGAGGACATAGCATCTACAAATGCTCTTGTCCGTACGAGGTACCCGAGCCAACGCGGGTCTAGCCCAGGTGCACGCAGAACATCAAAACCTGTCGAAGCTATTTGGCCGTCTAGCGCTTGATCAACGAGAGCAACCGCATTGAGGTTTGGTCGTGTCGTGGAGACGATGGTGTCACCGGTCTTGATCAGTTTGCGTGCACGTGATGGAGCATCCTTGCCCAGCATGCGCTGTGGCGAAGTGATCTTTTTCGTTTCACGGTCAACTGAAGCTATATCGACATAGATGAACTCAGCTTCGGCATCCGGGGTTACTTGTTCAGTGTTGACGCATAACGTGCCAATTGGAGCTTCTTTCCATGAAGATGGAAGCGCGACAGTCATTGCACTTCCCCCAACTCCGCCAAGATCGCTTCCAGCTCTGCCACCGCCGCATTCAACTCGTCCACCGCCTCCCGCGCCAGCACGGCGGGCTCGGGCAGGTCGGCGGCGTCTTCGGCGTTGTCGTCCTTCAGCCAGGCAATGTCCAGGCTGTCGCCTCGCTCTGACGCAATCCACTCGCGGCTGAAGCGGCGAAAACGGCCTTGTTCGCCCTGGTCTTGGCGCTCGGCTTTGCCGTTGGGGTCGGTGCCGTAGGCGGCAATAAAGTCGGCAAAGTGCGCGTCGGTGAGCGGGGTGCGCTTGCCAAACTTGGGGGCGTTGGCGCGCATGTCGTACACCCACACGGCGCTCGTGCTGCCAGTGGCGGCCTGGCTTACCTTCTCAAAAAACAGCACATTGGTTTTCACGCCCTGGGCGTAAAAGATGCCGGTGGGCAGCCGCAGGATGGTGTGCAGGCGGCACTTGTCCATCAGGTCGCGGCGCACGTCGGCGCCCACGCCGGCTTCAAACAGCACGTTGTCGGGCAGCACCACGGCGGCGCGGCCCCCGTCGCGCAGGTGGCGCACGATGTGCTGCAAAAACGCGAGCTGCTTGTTGCTGGTGGCAAAGGTGAGGTCGTCGCGCGTGGGGCCGCCGCCGCCTTTGGCCGTGCCAAAGGGCGGGTTGCTGAGCATGAGGTGGGCGGTTTTGGGCAGGGCCGCACCGGCTTGGCCCAGCGTGTTGCCCACGTGCACCACGCCTTCGTCGTCGCCCTCCATGCCGTGCAACAGGCAGTTCATCAGCGCCAGGCGGCGAGTGCTGCCCACCAGCTCCATGCCCAAAAAGGCTTGGTTGCGCTGGAACTTGCGTTGCTTCTCGGTCAGGTTGTAGAGGTCGTCGGTGTGGTCTTTGATGTAGCGGTCGGCCGCTATCAAAAAGCCGGCCGTACCCGCTGCCGGGTCTTGCACGGTTTCGCCCGGTTGGGGCTGCATGAGCTGCACGATGGTGTCAATCAACGGGCGGGGCGTGAAGTATTGGCCGGCGCCGCTTTTGGTCTCAGAGGCGTTTTTCTCCAGCAGGCCTTCGTACAGGTCGCCCAGGCCGTCTTGCCGGGCGCTGAACCAGTCGATGCCGTCCAGGCTTTTGACCAGCTGCTCCAGGTGGCGTGGCTCTTTGAGGCTGGTTTGCGCATCGGCGTAAATGGCGCTGATGAGCCTATCGGGGCTTTGGCTGAGCTTGAGCAGGGTTTCGCGATAGTGGTTGAGCAGGTTCAGGCCACTGCGGCTGGTCAACTCAGGCCAGCGAGCGTAGTCGGGCAGCTTGTGGGCTTGCAGGATGCCGCTCTCGGCGTTCTCGTGCTCCATTTTGATAAAGAGCAGCAGCACCAGCTCGGTGACGTAGTCGCTGTAGTTGATGCCGTCGTCGCGCAGCACGTCGCAGAGGTTCCAGAGTTTCTGGACGATGTCTTGGGTGGCCATGGAAGTCTTCTAGTTCAAAAAGTCAGGCCGCATTGGGCCATAGATAGGTGGCGATTTCGCCCAGCACAACGTCCAGCTGGCCCGTCAGCAGTTTGTCGAGCTGTTTGGCACCGCCGTCTTGGGCCAAGGCCTGGTTGACGAAGGTGTGGTCGATGACCAGCTCGTGGGTGAGTTGCTTGGCCAGGCGGTCCAGCCACTTGCGCTGCACGGGGGTGAAGGGGTGGGTGGCGTAGAGCTTTTGCAGGGCGAGTTTGACCCGCTCGTCAAACGGCAGCAGGGCCTCGCCCAGCGCAGCCTGGCGGATATAGCCCATGATGCCGGCGGCAATGTCCTGGTTGCTCTGGCTGCGCCAGGCGGCTTGCAGGCGGGCTTCGCTAAAGCCTTTGCCGTCCAGCAGCAGGCGCACTTCTTTGAGCTGTTCACGCGTCAGGTCTTTGGGCCGGTTGACCACCACGGCCAGCGCGGCGCTTTGGTTGACCTGTTCACGCACAAACTGGCCAAAGCTTTCCAGGTAGTCCTGCGGCTTGTAGTGGTCGCCCCAGCTTTGTTCGCGGGCTACAAACTGGTCTTGGTGGGTGGAGAGGATGGGGCGGTATGCCGTGCCCATGAGTTCGCGCACCTCGGCCAGCTGGGTGAGCAGCTGGGTGTTGTGGCGCAAAAAGTCAGCCGCCGCTTGCGGGCCGTGGTCGCGGCCCAGTTGGTGCAGGTGGCGGTGCAGCTGCGCGGGCGGCACGCCCCATTGCTGCTCCAGCGCGTCCAGCTTGTTTTGCAGGGCGGGGCGTTTGTCGGCCTTGTGCTGGGCGCTGCGCAGCACGCGCATGAGTTTTTGGTTCAGCTCGTCCAGCACCTCGTGCGCGTGGCTGCGGCCGGGCGCACTGCCGGGGGCGGTGTAGGCGGCGGGGTTGTTGAGCTCGTCCAGCAGTTGCTCCATGTCCACCTGCGGGTTCTTCACCAGCGGTTGCATGGTGTTCACGTCTTGCAGGGTGGCGTACAGGTTCACTGGGTCGTAGATTTTGAAGACGGTTTTGCCAATGTCGTCGCAGCGGCGGGTGGCGCGGCCAATCATTTGCTCGTACAAGATGCGCGACTTGACGCGACGCATGAACACCAAATGGCAGATGGCCGGCACATCAATGCCGGTGGTGAGCAGGTCTACGGTAACTGCGATGCTGGGAAAGCGCTCGTTCTTGTAGCGGCGTATGAGCTTGTCC
The DNA here is from genome assembly GCF_058791215.1 of Rhodoferax sp. EU05-FHT12H12. Classification (NCBI taxonomy): domain Bacteria; kingdom Pseudomonadati; phylum Pseudomonadota; class Betaproteobacteria; order Burkholderiales; family Comamonadaceae; genus Rhodoferax; species Rhodoferax sp. EU05-FHT12H12. The sequence continues at coordinate 182,987 of NZ_JBYTDI010000001.1, forward strand.
ACCCTGTCAGACGCGCCGGTGATTTTTTGCACGGCGGCCTGGTTGTATTGCTCGCCATAAATGCCTTCAAACGCCTGGCCCAGCAGGCGCACCACCATGTCGGCATGCGCGTCGGTGGCGCAGAAAACCATGGTTTTTTCTTCGCCCAGCGGGTCCAGCTCTTGGGCCAGTTGCTCGCAGATGATGCGGTTGAAGTCTTCGTTGATAACGCGGCGGTTGAAGCTTTCCACCTCAAAGTGCAGCTCGTCGTTCAGCTCGGCGGCTTCAATCTCGCCGGTGCTTAGGTTCAGGCTCTCTACCGTGTCGCCCTTGGCGAAGTGGATACCGTGTTTGCTGAGCAGGGTTTCGTAGCGGATGGGCGGCTCGTAGTCGATGAGCCAGTCGTCGGCCACAGCTTCGCGGTAAGAGTAGGTGTAAACCGGTTTGCCAAAAATTTCGCTGGTGTGCTGGGCAGGTGTGGCAGTGAGGCCGATTTTGGCGGCGTCAAAGTAGTCGAGCACGCGGCGGTAGCTGCTGAGGTACTGGGCCGGGTCGCGCAGGGTCAGCTCGCCTTCGGTCATGTCCTGGTCCAGCGTGTAGCCGCGGTGGGCTTCGTCCACGATGATGCAGTCGTATGCGTCCAGTTGCGGCGGGTTGTCGCTGCCAAAGATGCGCTTGACCATGGCTTGCACGGTGGCCACTTGCACGCGGGTTTCGGCCTCAGCGGCCATGTCGCCTAGGTCGGCGATGTTGTAGATCTTGGACAGGGGCTGGTCTTGCTCCAGCGGGGCTTCGTTGAAGTTGTCCATGGCCTGGTCGCCCAGGGCGGTACGGTCCACCAAAAACAAGATGCGGCGAAAGCGCTCGGCCTTCAAAAACCGGTACATCAGCCCGATGATGGTGCGGGTTTTGCCGGTGCCGGTAGCCATGGCCAGCAGGCAGTTGCTTTGGCCGCTGGCCAGCGCGGTCTCTACCGCCGAGATGGCTTTCACCTGATAGTCGCGCAGGCGCAGGTACGCAAAGCTCTCTTGGGCCAAGCGGGCTTCGGCGTCTGCGCGTGATCGGGTGAGCTGGTCCAGCAAGCCATCGGGCGAATGGAAGCCGGGCAATACTTTGCGCAAGTTGGCTGTCTGGCGCACGTCGCGGTGCCAGGTGCCGCTGGCTTCAGGGCTTTGCTTGATGAGCGGGCGGCCGTTGCACGAGTACACAAACGGGAGCTGAAAGCTGCCACCTTCGCCATCCGGCCAGGGTGCGGCGCGGCCCTCAGTAGCCCAAGCGGGTTGGTGTTCGGCGGCCAATTGCAGACCACGGGCGTAGCGCTCGGCTTGGGGGATCTTGCCGGCCACGTTGGTGTTGAGGCGCTTGGCCTCTATAGCCGCAATGGGGGTGAGCCCGGCAAACAAGATGTAGTCGGCGCTTTGCTTGCCCTGGGTGGGCCACTCGGCAATGGCTTTGTTTTTGCCTTTTTCGGGGCGGGCACCTTTGGCGTGGGTGCTGTGCACGGTGTTGGCGTCCCAGCCGGCGTCGATGAGCAGTTGGTCGATCAGTAGGCGGGTGGCGGCTTCGTCCATCTGCACTTGCTGGGCGGCCAGGGCGGCTTTGCCGGCAAAGGCTTGGGTGGCTGCAGCTTCGGTTTGCGCAGGGCTTTCGGCAATGCGTTGGTCGAAGTCGGCCTTGAGCTTGGCGTAGTTGTCGCTGGCCTCTTGCGCCAGTGCCTCAAAGATGGCGCGTTCTTCTTGGGCGCGCTGGGCCATGGCGCGTTCTTGAGCGGCGGCGGCTTCTAGTAGTTGGGATACCTCCGCCTGGTTGCTTTGCGCGGCCTGGGCATCTTGCAGGGCCTGTTGCAGTTGGGCCAGTTGGGTTTGCAGGGAGTTGAGCTTTTGGCTGGGGTCGTCCGGCAGCACAAAGGGGCCGGGTTTGAAGTTGGGTTGCTGGCCAAAAGTACGGTGAAACCACAGCGCCACTTCACGCGCGACCTTCAGGGCTTCCAGCCCCTCGCGGTAACCAATGGCGTGGTCGGCTTGGTGGGCGGCTTCGTTGCCCCGGTGGCGCAGCAGATGAAACATCTGGCGCACTTGCGGGTCAAGCCCCAGCCGGGAGTCCACCGCGCGCAGCAGCTCGGCTTGGGTGGGCTGCTGCAGGCGCACGCCCAGTTGGGCGGCCATTTCTTGGGTAAGCGATTCGGCCAATATGCGTAGCTTGAGCACGCAGCTGGCGGGGTCAAAGGGAAAGAGCCGTTCGGCGGTGGCGCCCAGATCGGCCAGCAGCGGAGAGTGCTGCGCCAGAAAGTGGAAGTTGCTGCTGCTTTGGACCATGGGCTCCCTGCGGATGGACAAGTGCTCGGCGTCTGAAGCGCTTTGGAGCGGTGAGTGGCTGTGGGCTTATTGTGCAGGGAATCTTGGGGTGTAGATGCGGCTGGAGTTTGCTATTTATTTAGTAGCTGCTTGCGCATATTTCATGAGCGCTAGAGGCCAATTTGATGCCTAAATGCCGTCCACGCGGCTCCCGGTCCGCCCCCAGCGCCGCGCCGCTTCTTCCGGCGTTTGGCCTTGTTCCATCAGCGCGCCCAGTGGCGCCAGCAGCGCTTGCAAATCCGCCTCGTCAAACTTGGGCGATCCTTCGGCGTCGTGGCCGAGCACGCTGTCGGACAGGGCGAGTTTGCGGGCCTGCAGTTCCAGCATGCGTTCTTCGATGCTGCCTTCCACCACCAGCTTGTAGACGAACACCGGTTGGTCCTGGCCGATGCGGTGGGCGCGGGCGGTGGCTTGCTCTTCGACCGCCGGGTTCCACCACGGGTCCATGTGGATGACGGTGTCGGCGGCAGTGAGGTTCAGGCCGACGCCGCCGGCTTTCAGGCTGACCAGCAGCACCGGCACTTCCAGGTCTTGAAAGCGCTGCACCACTTCGCCTCGCTGGGCGGGGCGGGTGTTGCCGGTCAGGCTCAAAAACGGCAGGCGCAATGCAGAGAGCGCATCCGCAATCAGCTCCAGCAGCTCGGTGAACTGGGAGAACACCAGCACGCGTCGGCCTTCATCCACCAGCGGCACCAACAAGTCGGTCAGCGCGTGGAGTTTGGCGCGTTCCATGTCTGGCCCAAGCTCACTGCCTTTGACGAGGAATGGATCGCAACACACCTGCCGCAGCTTGAGCAGGGCATCGAGGATGCTGATCTGCGCGCCGGCAAAGTTCTGGCGTTGCAGTACGCGGCGCACTTGTTTGTCGGCGGCCACGCGCACGCTCTCGTACAGCTCGCGTTGGCGGCCTTGCAGTTGCACGCGCTGGATGACTTCGGTGCGCGGCGGCAGTTCGGTGGCCACGTCTTGCTTGCGGCGGCGCAGGATGAAGGGGCGCACGCGCTGGGCAAGCAGGGCGGCGCGCACCGTCTCTCCGTTCTCTTCAATCGGCTTGCGCCAGCGGGCGGCAAAGCTGCGCTGGTCGCCCAGAAAGCCGGGCATCAGCCAGTCGAACTGCGCCCAGAGTTCGCCCAGGTGGTTTTCCAGCGGGGTGCCGGTCAGGCACAGGCGGTGGCGGCTTTGCAGCTGGCGCAGGGCGCGGGCGCTGCGGCTGGCCGCGTTTTTGACCATTTGCGCCTCATCCAGAATGACCAGATGAAAAGGCTGCGCGGCCAGCGCATCGATGTCGCGCCACAGCAGCGGGTAGGTGGTGAGCACCAAGTCATGCGCGGGCATCGCCGCAAACAGGGCGGCGCGGTCCGGCCCGTGCAGGTTCAGCACCCGCAATTCCGGCGCCATGCGCTTTGCCTCGGCCTGCCAGTTGAACAGCAGCGAGGTGGGCAGCACCACCAGCACTGGGCGGTCCAGCCTGCCAGCTTGCTTTTCAAGCAGCACATGGGCCAGCGCTTGGGCGGTTTTGCCCAGGCCCATGTCATCGGCCAGGATGCCGCCCAGGTGCTGCGCCCGCAGGTATTGCAGCCAGGCCAGGCCTTCCAGCTGGTAAGGGCGCAGTTGCACCTGCAGGCCTTGGGGGGCTGGCACCGGCTGGGGCTGGCCGATGGTGTGCAAGCGTTTGGCCAGCGTGGCCAGGCCTGCGTCGCCTTCCAGCTGCCAGCCTTGGTGGGCGCCGACGCGTGAGGCGTCCAGCAGGCTGGCGCGCAGGGTGTTGATGCGGCGGGCTTCCCACGCGCCCAGCTGGAGGGGGCCCTTGGGCGCCATGCGTTGCGGGTCGGTCAGCAAATCCACCATGGCGCCCACGATGGCTTTGAGCGGGCCGGCTTCGGCGTCAATGCGCTTGCCACCCGGCGCCCGCAGCGACACGGTGGCCAGGTCGTCCAAGGTGTCGAGGTAATTGCGAATCAGCCAGCGCGGGTCGCGCTTGATGAGGTTGGCCAGCATGGGGGCGAGGTCCAGCGTCTCGCCGTCAATCTCTATGCCCAGGCTCAGCAGCCATTCGCCCTCGCGCTCGGGCAGGGCCAGTTTTTCGACGCCGCGGGCGGGTTTCACCAGGGGGCTGTCCAGCTCTTTGCCCAGCACCTCGCCGGTGTCGGGGCTCAGGATGAGCTTCCAGCGCTCCACCGGCACGCTCTCGTGTGCAAAGCCGGGCTGCACCACCACGGTCCAGCCCTTGGCCTGGAGCTGGGGCACCTGGTCGGCCCAGAAGTCGCCAAAGTGGTCTTCCTGCGGCAGCGTCCACACGGCACCCAGGTGCGGGCGCTGTTTCTGGCTGCGCCACTGGAAGGTGGTGTCCGCCAGCGGCACAAAGCCCAGGTCCCACACCGCGTCCATGGCGTCGGCCTCGGCCACCAGGTTGCGCTGCAGGCGCACCAGCGGGCCGCCGGTGTCGAACAGCTCTTCACATGCGGCCGGGCGGCTGTTGAGGATGGACGTGGGGGCGGGCGTTTCCCAGCGGTCGCCTGCTGGTGTGCGGTAGGTCCAGTCGAACTGCGCCAGCGTCACGCTGTCGCCGCGGGGCGCAAGCTTGCCCTGGGGCTTGAGGCCCAGCAGGCCCTCGCCCCGGCCCAGCGTCATCAGCGTGATGCGCGGGCGGAACTGGCCGTGCACGGTGCCATCAGCGTCGGGCTCCGGGTGGCTTGGGTCGGCGGGCAGAGGCGGTGTGCGCTTGCGGTTCATGGTCAAAATGGCTGCTAGCGCCCGTGGAATATGCGCAAGCAGCTATCAAAAAAGGAGCAATTGCTTGCCGGAGCCCGCAGCTTAAATCCCCAGGCTTTGCAGCGTGACCAGGCCCTTGGGGGTTTTGAGGGTGGCGCTCAGGTTGGCCGGGCCCTCGGAAACGGGGATGTCACCCAGACCGATCGCGGCATAGGCGGCTTGCAGCTTGGCGGCGCTCGGGTGGCTCACCGCGATGCTGTCCAGGCTGACGCGGTTGCGCGGCAGGCTGTTGCGCGGGTGCAGGCGCAGGGGCTCGGCGTCGTCCGGTTTGCCCCATTGGATGAGCGTGGGCAGGCAGCCTTCAAACAGGCGGTAGCCATCTTCCCGCACGGTGATCTGCCAGTGCAACACGCCTTTGCGCGAATGGCGGCTGGCCGGCATGGCCGGGCCGCGGTCGATGCCCAAGTTTTTCAGGGCGATGCGGGCGGTTTGCATCTCATCCGTGCCCGCCACAAAGTGCACCAGGCGCGGTTCCTTGGCGACCGCGGCACGCAGTTCGGGGCTGTCCAGGTCGAACCAGCGTTTGGCGTTCGGGTTGGCCGGGCCTTTGGCGCCGGGGTTGATGGCGATGATCTCGAAATACGCCAGCGGGTGGGCCGGCGTGGCGATCTTGAAGAGCTTGTTGTGGGTGCCGAACTGGCTGTGTTCGCCGCCGGCTTCCGGGGTGATGCCGAGGGTGGCTTCGCACCACTGCACACCCTGTTCCAGGGTGTGGGCTGCAACGACGAGGTGGTCTATCTGTGTTTTCATCGTTGGAACATACCACCTTGGCTGGTGGTGCGGCCCCGGCCGGGCAAAACCTGCTGCGCCAAAGCGCACCGCTGGCTCAGCGGCTGGCGGCTGTCGTGGCGCTTGCTGCGGATTCGTCGGTGCTGACGCGGCGAGCGCCGTCAAAGCGCTTGGCCCAGTAGCTCACGCCCATGTCTTCCACGCGCACTTCGGCGCCGGGTTTGGGGGAGTGGATGAACTTGCCATTGCCCACGTAAATACCAACATGGCTGAAGGTGCGGCGCAGGGTGTTGAAAAACACCAAGTCGCCGGGCTTCAAGTCGGTTTTGTCGATTTTTTGGGTGGCGGCAGCTTGTTGCTCTGCACGGCGGGGCAGTACCAAGCCTGCGGTTTGCTCGTAGATGGCGCGCACAAAGCCGCTGCAGTCAAAGCCGGTGTCGGAATTGGTGCCGCCGCGCTTGTAGGGAACGCCCAGGAACGCCATGGAGTTCATGACCAGCTCGGTGGCACGGGCCTCCACCTTTTCACCCACAGAGCCAATACGCGACAGCAGGCCACGTTCGGTCATGAAATGGCCTATCTCATCACCCGTGCCTTGGGGGCTGGCCTGGGCAGAGGCGCAGGCGGCAAGCAGGGCGATGAGGAGGATTTTTCGCATGTGGCGCACTCTAGGGGCACGGCTGGAGCTTGTCAAGCAATGTGACTTCTTAGATTGTCTTGCTAAGTCATTGATTCATAACAATTTGCTTTTGATGGACAAAAATGTATGCAGTTGTTTGTATTTTTATTTGAACATTGTTCAATATTAAAAACTACCAATGGTTTTAAAAACAAGGTTGTAATAATTGGCTTTTGTTCAATGCTAAAGGCTTTGTGTGAGTGATTCCCGGCGATCCAGGCAAGAGGTAATGGCGCAAACCCGGCGCGATCTGGTGCTACGCGCCGTGCGCCAGGCCGTGGCCGAGGGCGGGGTGGCCAGTACCAATGTGCGCGACATTGCCAAGCGGGCGGGCTACACGGCAGGTGCCTTGTATGCCTACTTTCCGGGCAAGCAGGCGCTGTTTGAAGCGGTGCTGGCCGACAGCTTGGCGCGTGCGCAGGCCGCAGCCCTGGCGGCCAAGGTGGCACGCAGCGCGCCAGAAGGGGGCTTTGCGGCACGGGCCCAAGCCTGGTTTGCCTACTTTCTGGCGCATCCGGCCGAGGCGCATTTGCTGCTGCACGTCCTGTCCAGCGACGGACGGGGCCTGGGGCGCATGGGTGACGGGCTGGCCAGCTTGCTGATGGATTCACTGGCCCCGGTGACCCAGGCCTTGCAGCTGCTGGGTTGCAGTCCGGCGCTGTTGCAGCGTGAGACCATGGCGCTGCTGTCCATGGCCGTGGGGGTCTTGCTGATCCACGACCCCAGCAAGCTCAGCGGGACCAATGCCCTGGCGGTGGACGCGCTGGCTGCCTATATAGAAAGTGTGCAGTTGCGCCTGGTGGCGTCGCCTGCGCAGGCCGCTGCGGCGGCTGTGCCCGAGGAATTTGCCCAGGTGGATTTGTTTGGCTAGAGCACCGCTGCCGGGCTGCGCGGCGCAGCCTGCGCGGTTATGCTCGCACGCAACGCAAGGAGGATGGCGATGTTGATTGAATTGGAAGAGAGCCAGCTGGTGCTGGTGGACTATCAGGCCCGCCTGATGCCCGCGATGTTTGAATCGGCTGCGGTGCTGGCCAACGCCAACCGCCTGGCGCAGTGGGCGGCCCTGCTGGAAGTGCCTGTGGTGTACACCGAGCAAAACCCCAGTGGCCTGGGCGCCACGGTGCCCGAGCTGGCCGCAGCGCTGCAATCGGCCAATGCGCGCTTGCTAAGCAAAATGCAGTTCAGCGCGGTGGAAGAGGGGCTGGGCGAATGGCTGCGCCCGCCCGCCAAACCGGTGCAGGGTAATGCACGCAGCCTGCCCAAGCACCTGCAAAAGCCCGCAGCTTCCGAGCGCGGCATGGTGGTGATTGCGGGTTGCGAAGCCCATGTGTGCCTGTTGCAAACCGCCTTGAATCTGCTGGAGGACGAGTTCGATGTATGGGTGGTGACTGACGCCTGTACCTCCCGCACCGAGCGCAACCGCGATGCCGCGTTTGACCGTCTGGCCGGTGCGGGCGCGGAGCTGGTCACGACCGAAATGGTCGGATTTGAGTGGCTGCGTTCGGCCGAACACCCCGCCTTCAAGGAGATGCAAGCGCTTATCAAATAGCGCGGTTTGTGTTTCTGTGGGGGCTTGCAGGGCGCGGCGGCGAGCCGTTGCCCCGCTATGGGGCCACTGAATTCGGATGAGTCAGCTTGTAGCAAGTTGCTTATCCATAATTATGAATTCAGTTTGATAGGCCCGACAGGAGACACACAATGACAAGCTACGCCGACTTTCACCGCCGCTCCATCGATGACCGCGATGGCTTTTGGACTGAACAATCGGCCCTGATCGACTGGCACACGCCACCCCGGCAGGTCTGCGACTACAGCAATCCGCCCTTCGCCCGCTGGTTCGTGGGCGGCACTACCAACCTCTGCCACAACGCGGTGGATCGCCACCTGGCCACCCGGCCTGACCAAGCGGCCCTAATTGCCGTCTCCACCGAGACGAATACCGAACAGGTCTACAGCTTTCGGCAGCTGCACGCCGAAGTGCAGCGCATGGCAGCCGCGCTGCAGGCACTGGGTGTGCGCCAGGGCGACCGGGTGCTGATCTATATGCCCATGGTGGCCGAGGCCGCATTTGCCATGCTGGCCTGTGTGCGCATTGGTGCCATCCATTCGGTGGTGTTTGGCGGTTTTGCCTCGGGCTCGCTGGCGTCCCGTATCGAGGATGCGTCGCCCACCGTCATCGTGAGTGCCGATGCCGGCTCGCGCGGCGGCAAGGTGGTGGAGTACAAGCCTCTGCTGGACGAGGCGATTGCCCTGTCTTCCCATAAGCCGTCCGCCGTGCTGTTGGTTGATCGCAAGCTGGCAACCATGGCGTTGGTGGCCGGGCGGGACCATCTGTGGGCCGACTTGCGTGCCGCGCATCTGGACACCACCGTGCCGTGCGTGTGGCTGGATGCCACCCACCCCAGCTACACGCTCTACACCAGCGGGACCACGGGCAAGCCCAAGGGTGTGCAGCGCGACACCGGTGGTTACGCGGTGGCGTTGGCCGCCAGCATGAAGCACATCTACTGCGGCAAGGCCGGTGAGACCTACTTCTCGACCAGCGACATTGGCTGGGTGGTGGGGCACAGCTACATCATTTACGGCCCGCTGATCGCCGGTATGGCCACCATCATGTACGAGGGCTTGCCCACCCGGCCCGACGGCGGCGTGTGGTGGAGCCTGGTGGAGAAATACAAGGTGACGGTGATGTTTAGCGCCCCCACCGCTGTGCGGGTGCTCAAGAAACAGGACCCAGCGCTGCTCAGCAAATACGACCTGTCCAGCCTGCGTGCCTTGTTCTTGGCCGGAGAGCCGCTGGATGAGCCGACCGCGCAGTGGATCAGCGGTGCGCTGGGCAAGCCGATCATCGACAACTACTGGCAGACCGAGACCGGCTGGCCCATTCTCAGCATTGCCAACGGCGTGGAAAAGGCCGCGAGCAAGTTTGGCAGCCCGGGCGTGGCCATGTATGGCTACAACGTCAAGCTCTTGGATGAAAACACGGGAGAGGAGCTGACCGGTGCCGACCAGAAAGGGGTGGTGGCGATTGAAGGCCCGCTGCCTCCTGGCTGCATGCAGACCGTGTGGCAAGACGATGAACGTTTTGTCAAAACCTACTGGAGCAGCATTCCGGGCAAGCTGGTCTACAGCACCTTCGACTGGGGCGTGCGTGACCAGGATGGCTACTACTTCATCTTGGGGCGTACTGACGATGTGATCAATGTCGCCGGTCACCGCCTGGGGACGCGCGAAATCGAAGAAAGCATTTCCAGCCATCCCAATATTTCGGAGGTTGCGGTGGTGGGCGTGGCCGACGCACTCAAGGGCCAGGTGGCCATGGCGTTTGCGGTGGTGAAAGACGCCAGCCTGCTGGTGGACGATGCGGCCCGGTTGAAGCTCGAAGGCGAGGTCATGAAAGTGGTAGACCAGACTCTGGGGGCCGTGGGGCGCCCGGCACGGGTGCGTTTTGTGAGTGTGTTGCCCAAAACCCGCAGCGGCAAGCTGCTGCGCCGCGCCATTCAGGCGGTATGTGAAGGGCGGGATCCTGGCGACTTGACCACCATGGAAGACCCTGCTGCTTTGCAGCAAATTCGCGATCTGGCGGGCAATCCGGCCTAGGGACTTCCAGTGTTCTCTTGGTGCAGACCACATCGCATCCTGTTTCGCATTCACCGTGACCGATCCGTCGGCGTTGTTGCCGATCGGAAAGGCGTCACGGGTGACTTTGGGTGGGCAAGATCCGGTCTGTGTGCTGAATTTCTGGCCGGCAGGGGGTTGGTTGCGGTGGACGTCTGAGCCGCAAAATAACCTTTGCCCAGTCGGCATAAAGTGGCACAATCCGCCCTGCAATGAAGGCCCTTCCCATGCCACAGTCGCATCCGCCAATCGGTTCAGCCGTGTCGCGGAAGGTTAATTAACCAGCTTTAACCAGCTAATGTTCCCTGAAGGGGAACGGAGGTCAGCGAAATATGAGTGATTCCAGCTCCCATGGTGCGAGCACGGCTTCGTCCGTGTACCAAACCTACCAAGGCAATACCTACCTGTTCGGTGGCAATGCCCCGTACGTCGAAGAGATGTACGAAAACTACTTGGCCAATCCCGGCAGCGTTCCCGATACTTGGCGCGATTACTTCGACGCCTTGCAAAACGTCCCTGCAGCCGACGGTACCACCTCCAAAGACGTAGCCCACATGCCGGTGATCAACGCGTTTGTTGATCTGGCCAAAAAGGGCGTCAAGCAGACCGTCATGGCCACCGGTGCCGATTCCGAAATGGGCCGAAAGCGTACCGCCGTGCAGCAATTGATTGCGGCCTACCGCAACGTTGGCGCTCGCTGGGCCGATCTGGACCCCCTCAAGCGCACGGAGCGCGACAAGATTCCCGAGCTGGAGCCTTCTTTCTATGGCTTCAGTGATGCAGACCAGGAAACGGTCTTCAACATCAGCAACACCTTCTTTGGCAAGGAGTCGATGAGCCTGCGCGAGCTCATGAACGCCCTGCGTGAAACCTACTGCGGCACCATTGGCGTGGAGTACATGTACACCACCGACCAGAACCAGAAGCGTTGGTGGCAGCAAAAACTGGAGGCCAGCCGTAGCAAACCCCAGTTCAATGCCGAGAAGAAAAAACACATTCTGGAGCGCCTGACCGCAGCAGAAGGCTTGGAGCGATTCCTCCACACCAAGTATGTGGGGCAAAAGCGTTTCTCCCTCGAAGGGGGGGAGAGCTTCATTGCCGCGATGGACGAACTGATCCAGCAAGCGGGCGCCAAAGGTGTGCAGGAAATCGTGATCGGCATGGCCCACCGAGGACGCCTGAATGTGTTGGTGAACACCTTGGGCAAGATGCCGGCAGACCTGTTTGCCGAGTTTGACCACACTGCGCCCGAAGAGCTGCCTGCAGGCGACGTGAAATACCACCAGGGCTTTAGCTCGGACGTATCCACCCCTGGCGGCCCGGTGCACCTCTCGCTGGCCTTCAACCCTTCGCACCTGGAGATTGTGAACCCCGTGGTGGAAGGTTCGGTGCGTGCCCGCATGGATCGCCGTGATGATCCCAGGGGTACCCAAGTGCTGCCTGTGCTGGTGCACGGTGATGCGGCCTTTGGCGGCCAAGGTGTGAACCAGGAAACGCTGGCTTTGGCCCAAACCCGTGGATACACCACGGGCGGTACGGTCCACCTGATCATCAACAACCAGATCGGTTTCACCACCTCTGACCCACGCGACATGCGCTCCAGTGCGTTTTGTACCGACATCGTGAAGATGGTCGAGTCGCCGGTGCTGCACGTGAATGGTGATGATCCGGAAGCCGTGGTGCTGGCGACCCAACTGGCACTGGAGTTCCGCATGGAGTTCCGCCAGGACGTGGTGGTCGACATCACTTGCTACCGCAAGCTGGGCCACAACGAGCAAGACACCCCTGCGCTGACCCAGCCGCTGATGTACAAAAAGATTACGGCCCACCCCGGAACTCGCAAGTTGTACGCAGACAAACTGTCCGCCCAAGGGTTGGGCGCTGAGTTGGGTGATGCCATGGTCAAGGAATACCGCGCTGCGATGGATGCGGGCAAGCACACCGTAGACCCGGTTCTGACCAACTTCAAGAGCAAGTACTCGGTGGACTGGTCGCCATTTTTGGGCAAGAAGTGGACCGATGCCGGCGACACGGCACTGCCTTTGACAGAGTGGAAGCGCTTGTCAGAAAAGCTCACCACCATTCCCGATGGCGTGACGCCCCACCAATTGGTGAAAAAGGTGTACGACGACCGTGCCGCCATGGGTCGTGGTGAAGTGAATGTGGACTGGGGCATGGGCGAGCACATGGCTTTCGCATCCCTGGTGGCCAGCGGCTACCCGGTGCGCCTGTCGGGCGAAGACTGCGGACGCGGCACCTTTACCCACCGCCACGCTGTGATTCACGACCAGAAGCGTGAGAAGTGGGATGCTGGTACCTACGTGCCTTTGCAAAACGTGGCTGACAACCAGGCCCCGTTTGTTGTCATCGACTCCATCTTGTCCGAAGAAGCGGTGCTGGGCTTTGAATACGGCTACGCATCCAACGACCCCAACACCCTGGTGATCTGGGAAGCGCAGTTCGGTGACTTCGCCAACGGCGCCCAGGTGGTGATTGACCAGTTCATCGCGTCCGGCGAAGTGAAGTGGGGCCGTGTGAACGGCATCACGCTGATGCTGCCGCACGGCTACGAAGGTCAGGGCCCTGAGCACAGCTCGGCACGCCTGGAGCGCTTTATGCAATTGGCGGCTGACACCAATATGCAGATCGTGCAGCCCACCACGGCCAGCCAGATCTTCCACGTGCTGCGTCGTCAGATGGTGCGCAACCTGCGCAAGCCTTTGATCATCATGACGCCCAAGAGCTTGCTGCGTAACAAGGACGCTACATCGCCGCTGTCCGAGTTCACCAAGGGTGCTTTCCAGACCGTGATCCCCGAGAGCAAGGAGCTCAAGGGTGACAAGGTCAAGCGTGTGATTGCCTGCTCCGGCAAGGTGTATTACGACCTGGTGAAGAAGCGCGAAGAGAAGGGCGATACCGATGTCGCCATCCTCCGCGTGGAGCAGTTGTACCCCTTCCCGCACAAGGCCTTTGCGACCGAACTGAAGAAGTACCCCAACGCCACCGACGTGGTGTGGTGCCAGGACGAGCCGCAAAACCAGGGCGCGTGGTTCTTCGTGCAGCACTACATCCACGAAAACATGTTGGAAGGCCAGAAGCTGGGCTACTCCGGCCGTGCGGCATCTGCTTCGCCGGCAGTGGGCTACTCCCACTTGCACCAGGAGCAACAAAAGGCTCTGGTCGAAGGCGCTTTTGGCAAGCTGAAGGGCTTCGTGCTGACCAAGTAAGTCAGCAGCACTTCGCACCTACAACACATTACGGAAAGAATTTGATATGGCAATCGTAGAAGTCAAAGTCCCACAGCTGTCTGAATCTGTGGCGGAAGCAACCTTGTTGCAATGGAAAAAGAAGGTCGGCGAGGCAGTTGCTGTCGACGAAATCCTGATCGAAGTCGAAACCGACAAGGTCGTGATGGAAGTGCCTGCACCTGCTGCCGGCGTGCTGGTCGAGTTGGTGGCTGCTGATGGCGCCACCGTGGCTGCTGAGCAGCTGATCGCCCGCATTGACACCGCGGCAGTGGCTGGTGCCGTGGCTCCTGCCGCCGCTTCCGCCGCTGCCCCTGCAGCAGCCGCCCCTGTGGCTGCTGCCGCCGCAGCCAGCAACTCCAAGGCTGGTGTGGCCATGCCCGCCGCCGCCAAGCTGCTGGCCGACAACGGCATCGCAGCATCCAGCGTCGAAGGCACAGGCAAAGACGGTCGTATCACCAAGGGTGATGTGTTGGCTGCCGCTGCTGCTCCTAAAGTAGTAGCTGCTGCCGCAATCCCCACGGGCGTTCCGACCAAATCCCTGCCCCAAGTGGCAGCTCCTTCCGTGAACCTGGGCGACCGCCCTGAGCAGCGCGTTCCCATGAGCCGCCTGCGTGCCCGCGTAGCCGAGCGCCTGTTGCAGTCGCAGTCCACCAACGCCATCCTGACCACCTTCAACGAAATCAACATGGCTCCGGTCATGGACATGCGCAAGCGCATGCAAGAGCGTTTCGAAAAGGAACACGGCTGCAAGCTGGGCTTTATGAGCTTCTTCGTCAAGGCTGCTGTGCACGCCCTGAAGAAATTCCCCGTATTGAATGCCTCCGTGGACGGTACCGACATCGTCTACCACGGCTACTTCGATATCGGTATCGCCGTGGGCTCGCCCCGCGGCTTGGTGGTGCCCATCTTGCGCAATGCAGACCAGATGAGCTTTGCAGACATTGAGAAGAAGATTGCTGAATTCGGCCAGAAGGCCAAGGATGGCAAGCTGGGCATTGAAGAAATGACCGGTGGTACTTTCTCCATCTCCAACGGCGGCACCTTCGGTTCCATGATGTCTACCCCCATCATCAACCCTCCACAAAGCGCCATTCTGGGCGTGCACGCGACCAAAGATCGCGCCATGGTCGAGAACGGCCAAGTGGTGGTTCGTCCCATGAACTACTTCGCCATGTCCTACGACCACCGCATCATCGACGGCCGTGAAGCTGTCTTGGGCCTGGTGGCCATGAAGGAAGCGCTGGAAGATCCCGCACGACTCCTGTTTGACATCTAAGGATCACACAGCATGAGCAAACAATTCGACGTGATCGTTATCGGCGGTGGCCCTGGTGGCTACATCGCCGCCATCCGCGCCGCCCAGCTGGGCTTTAACGTGGCCTGTATCGACGAGTGGAAGAATGCCGCAGGCGGCCCCGCTCCCGGCGGTACGTGCACCAACGTGGGCTGCATTCCTTCCAAGGCGCTGCTGCAATCCTCCGAGCACTTCAACCATGCCAACCACCACTTTGCCGAGCACGGCATTGAGGTGAAGGGTGTGAGCATGGATGTGGCCAAGATGATTGCCCGCAAGAACACTGTGGTGAAGCAGAACAACGACGGTATCTTGTACCTGTTCAAGAAGAACAAGGTTGCCTTCTTCCACGGCCGCGGCTCTTTCGCCAAGGCAGCTGAAGGTGGCTACGAAATCAAGGTGGCTGGCGCTGCCGAAGAAACCATCATCGGCAAGCACATCATCATCGCCACGGGTTCCAACGCGCGTGCCCTTCCCGGCACGCCGTTCGATGAAGTCAATGTGCTGTCTAACGACGGCGCGCTGAACATCGGTGCTGTGCCCAAGAAACTGGGCTTGATCGGCTCCGGCGTGATCGGCCTGGAAATGGGATCGGTGTGGAAGCGCCTGGGCGCGGAAGTCACCATCCTCGAAGGCCTGCCCGTATTCCTGGGTGCGGTGGACGAAGGTGTGGCCAAGGAAGCGCACAAGGCGTTCACCAAGCAGGGCCTGAAGATTGAGCTGGGCGTGAAGGTCGGCGAGATCAAGAACGGCAAGAAGGGCGTGTCGGTGGCCTACACCAATGCCAAGGGCGAAGCCCAGACGCTGGATGTCGACAAGCTCATCATCTCCATCGGCCGCGTGCCCAACACCACCGGTTTGAACACCGAGTCGGTAGGCTTGGCGCTGGACGAGCGCGGTGCGATCGTGGTGGATGCTGACTGCAAAACCAATCTGCCCGGTGTCTGGGCGGTGGGTGATGTGGTGCGCGGCCCCATGTTGGCGCACAAGGCGGAAGAAGAGGGCGTCGCCGTGGCTGAGCGCATTGCCGGCCAACATGGTCACGTCAACTTCAACACCATCCCTTGGGTGATTTACACCAGCCCCGAGATTGCTTGGGTTGGCCGTACCGAGCAGCAGCTCAAGGCGGATGGCGTGGCCTACAAGGCGGGTCAGTTCCCATTCCTGGCGAATGGCCGTGCACGTGCTTTGGGTGACACCACCGGTTTTGTGAAGTTCCTGGCAGACGCTACGACGGACGAAATCCTGGGTGTGCACATCGTCGGTCCGCAGGCGTCGGAATTGATCTCTGAGGCTGTGGTGGCCATGGAGTTCAAGGCCAGCGCGGAAGACATCGCCCGCATCTGCCACGCCCACCCGAGCCTGAGTGAAGCGACCAAGGAAGCGGCCCTGGCCGTAGACAAGCGCACGCTGAACTTCTGATAGTTTTGCACCAAATAAGCTGCTAGCCCGCATGAATAGTGCGCTAGCAGCTTCTCTTTTTGTAGCATACCGGAGCATGTCTTGAGCGTCAAAGAAGCCTATGCGGCGGAGTTGAAGGCCCGTGGATATACGGCTGACCCCGCACAATTGCGCGCGGTGGACGCGCTGGAGCGCTGTGCCCAGGATTGGGCGGCGTACAAATCCAAGCGCTCGAACGCCCTCAAGAAACTGATCAACCGGCCCGAGATTCCTCGCGGGGTTTACATGTACGGCGGGGTGGGGCGGGGCAAGAGTTTTTTGATGGACTGCTTTTTTAATGCAGTTCCCTTGAAGCGCAAGACCCGGCTGCACTTTCATGAGTTCATGCGTGAGGTGCACCGCGAGTTGGTGGATTTGCAGGGCACGGTGAACCCGCTGGACGAGCTGGGCAAGCGCATGGCCAAGCGCTACCGCCTCATTTGTTTCGATGAATTCCATGTGGCGGACATCACCGACGCAATGATTTTGCACCGATTGCTCAATGCCTTGTTTGACAACGGCGTGGGTTTTGTGACCACGTCCAACTTCAAGCCCAATGATCTCTATCCCGGTGGCTTGCACCGGGACCGCATACTGCCAGCCATTGCGCTCTTGAATGCCAAGCTGGAGGTGCTGAATGTGGACAACGGAACCGACTACCGCCGCCGCACCCTGGAGGATGCCAAGCTCTACCATACGCCTTGCGGTGCAGAGGCTGACGAGGCCATGACCGCCACCTTCAATGCATTGGCCGAAATGCACGATGAAGACCCCCTGTTGCACATCGAGTCACGCGAAATCCGGGCACGGCGCAAAGCGGGCGGTGTAGTGTGGTTTGATTTCAAAATGCTCTGTGGTGGGCCTCGCTCCCAGAACGATTACCTGGAGATTGCCTCGCAGTTTCATACCGTGTTTTTGAGCGATGTTCCCCACATGCCTGTGCGTATGGCGTCAGAGGCACGGCGTTTTACCTGGTTGGTGGATGTGCTGTATGACCGGCGCGTCAAGCTCATCATGTCGGCCGCCGTGGCACCCGAGGCGCTGTACACCGAGGGGCCCATGTCGCACGAGTTTCCGCGCACCGTTTCCCGCTTGACGGAAATGCAATCCAAGGAGTTCCTGGATTTGGAGCGCCGGGTTGTAGACACCCGACTGACATGACAGTCTCTAGAGTAGGAGTGACCCTGCTGGTGTGCTGGGGATGGCTGTTTGTCCCGGCGCTGGCACAGGACGCATCGCAGGTTCAGCAGCAAAGCATCACGGCTGAGCGCTCACGCGCCGAGGCCGACTTCGCCCGGCAGGAGCAGGCTTGTTACGACCGTTTCGCTGTCCAGTCTTGCCTGGACCAGGTTGCTGCCAAGCGTCGTGTGCTGGAGCGTGAGCTCAAACGGCAAGAGGCCTCCCTGAACGCAGCTCAGCGTCAGCAGCGCGCGCAAGAACAATTGCAGCGCAGTGCGGAGAAGGCTCGCGAGCGCGAAGCGCCTGTGGCAGAGCAGCCAGATGCCACAGCCGAACGCCTGCAGGCCCAGCATGAGAAGCAAGAAGCCCACCGCCAAGTGTCGCCGCCGTCAATGACAGCCAGCAAGCCGACAGCGGTTGCACCCTCCTTGGCAGAGCAGGCTGCGCTGCGTGATGCCTATGCCGCCAAGCAGCGTGCCGCGCAGGAGCGCCGTGCTGCACGCGACAAGCGTCTTCGTGACTCGAAGGAAGCACGGCCTGCGCTGCCTCAGCCACAGTAGGCAAGCACGTGAGTCCTGAACTCCCGTTTCAGGCGTGCAGGGATTCGATTTTCACCACCACCAGGGACAGATTGTCGCCCCCGCCGTGGCCGCGTGAGCGTGCTTTTTCGATCAGAAACTCGGTGGCCTCGCGTGCCGACAGGGTGGACAACACAGAGCCCAATTCACCGTTGTTGAAGTAGTGCCATACACCATCGCTGCAGGCCATCAGCACATCGCCAGCGCGCAGCTTGGGGATGAAATGCAGGTCCACCGGAGGATCACTCTCGGTGCCCAGGCAGCCCATCAGGATGTTGGACTGCGGGTGCACGGCAGCCTGTTCTTCGGTGAGCTCCCCGCGGTTCACCAAGGCTTGCACATAGGAGTGGTCCATGGTGCGCTTGACGAAGCGGTTGCCGTGGTAGTGGTAGATCCGGGAGTCGCCCGTGTGGGCCCAGTGGCAGTCGCCACCAGGATTGATCAGGAAGGCGGCCAGCGTGCTGTGTGGCTCCTCTTCGGACGAAATGGCCGTGAGTTTGATCACGATATGGGCTTCCTGCACCACCTGCATCAGGGTTGCCGCAGCGTCATCGGTATCGGGGTCATACCGTTCAAACAGTTGTTTCGCCGTCATCATCACCTGGTCAGAGGCCTTGCGTCCGCCGCTGCGGCCTCCCATGCCATCGGCCACGACCGCCAGCAGGCAGCCATTGACACGCGGGTGCTTGAGCAGTGCAACCTGGTCCTGCTGGTATTCGCGGTCACCCTTGTGGATGCCGGTGGAGGCGGTGAGTCGGTATCCAGTGGTGGCCATGGTGTGTGGGCAATTTGGGGGAATTAGTCCGGGGGATTCCAGTCCGGCCGTATTATCGAGTGGACGTTTTGCAAAACTGCGTCATTTAACCACGTACTCCCCCTATTTGCCCTTGGAAACGAATCACCACTCCCCGCCGCGGCGCCTGATTGAGTTGCGCATGGAACACAGTGATCTCGATGCACTGATAGACCGCGCCGATGCGGATGCCCCGACTGACGAGTTGATGATGCGCAGGCTCAAAAAGCGCCGACTCGCCCTGCGCGATGAGATCGCCCGTTTGCAGCATGCCTTGCAACCCGACGAGCCCGCTTGAGTTGTGATGCTGACCGATGCCGTAGCGCAGGCCTTGGAGGCGGAGGGTCCTCTCGCGCGGGCAGTCGACGGCTTCACGCCGCGGGAAGGCCAGCGCGCCATGGCCCAGGCCGTGGCTCAGACGATGGAGCAGGGCGGTGTGCTGGTAGTGGAGGCCGGCACCGGCATTGGCAAAACATTCGCCTACCTGCTGCCCGCTTTGCTCAGCGGCGGGCGCACCCTGCTGTCTACGGCGACCAAGGCCTTGCAGGACCAGTTATTTGGTCGCGATATTCCCCAACTGCTGTCCACTCTGGGCCTGCCATCGCGTGTGGCGCTGCTGAAGGGGCGTGCCAGTTACCTGTGCCTGAGCCGCCTGCAGCAGGCCCGGCATAGCGGTGTGTTGCCACGCCCTGCGGACTTGCGGGCTTTGGCGTCGGTGGAGCAATGGGCGCAGGTTACGCGCAGCGGCGATTTGGCCGAACTGTCGGTTCTGGACGAGCGGTCGCCTGTGATTCCGCTGGTCACTTCGACGCGCGACAACTGCACGGGCGCCAAGTGCCCAGAGTTTCAGGGTTGCCATGTGTACCGGGCCAGACGTGAGGCGATGGTGGCTGACGTGGTAGTGATCAACCACCATCTGTTTTTTGCCGACTGGAACATCCGCGAGTCCGGTGTGGCTGAGTTGCTGCCAACGGTAAATGCCGTAGTCTTTGACGAAGCGCACCAGCTCAACGAAATTGGTATCCAGTTTCTGGGCCATCAGTTAGGTACGGGCCAGTTGCTGGCCTGGGGCCGGGACCTGGTGACATTGGGCCTGCTGCATGCGCGCGGTTTTGCCGATTGGCAGGATTTGGCCATGCGTCTTGAAGGCGCATTGGCCGAGTGGCAACTGGTGTGCCAAGCCCCAGCTGCGCCGCAAACCCGTTTGCGTTGGGTCGGTGCCGCGCCGCAAGGAATTGCCCCCGCGCAGTGGCTGCAAGCCCTGGTGCAGGTGGACATCGCTTTGGTGGCCGCCACCGCAGCGGTGGCCAATGTGTCGGAAGGTGCAGAGGAGCTTGGGGCCTTGCATGCCAGGGCTCTGGTGTTGGCAGAGCGGCTGGCGCATTTCCGCCAGCCGCCACCCGAAGGCGGTGTGCGCTGGATTGAGAGTGGGCTGCGTTTGCGAATGCTGGAGTCGCCTTTGACGATTGCTGACGCGCTGCGTGAGCGGCTGGCGGACCGGGGCGACGCACAGGCCGGACCTGCGTGGGTATTTACATCGGCCACCCTGGGTCATGATTCCGGGCTGGCTTCGTTTGTGTCAGCGCATGGCTTGGATGGTGCGCGAGTGATGCAGCTTCAAAGCCCTTTTGATTACGCGCGGCAGGCCCGCCTCTATATTCCCGCGGCGTTTCCCAAACCTTCTGATCCGCACCATAGCGACCAGGTTGCGGAGCTGGTTGCGCAGGCCGGCAGTATCTTGGGTGGGCGCACGCTGGTGCTGACCACCACCTTGCGCGCCATGCGGCGTATTGTTCAGGTCTTGCGTGCCCACTTGCCAGCTGACGGCCCAGTAGAAGTGCTATTGCAGGGCGAGGCCCCCAAGCGGGAGTTATTGGCCCGTTTTACGGGGGCCGCCGCCACTGGCTACATATTGGTTGCCACCGGCTCGTTTTGGGAGGGCGTGGATGTGCCGGGTGATGCCCTGCAGATGGTGGTGATCGACAAAATTCCCTTTGCCCCCCCGGACGACCCGGTGGTGGAGGCGCGTTGTTTGCAACTGGAGGCAGAGGGGAAAAGTGCTTTCACCCATTACCAGGTCCCCCAGGCTGCCATGGCCCTCAAGCAGGGTGTGGGGCGCTTGATCCGCCGCGAGACGGACCGCGGCGTGCTGGTGATTTGTGATGTGCGGCTGTTGCAGATGGGTTATGGCCGAAGTTTGTTGGCCAGCCTGCCTGCCATGCCTCTATTGAGGCAGGAGAGTGAGTTTCAGCAGGCGCTACAGGCGCTTACCAAATCTTCCACCACGGATCCGTATTTGTCTTCTCTCCATTGAGCACGTAGTCGGACTGGGGGTAGTTCTTCTCCAGAATCCGCTTGGCATCGTCGCGCAGTTGTTCCATGCCCAGTGCGTCGTATGACTTGTAGAGGATGAACAGCGCCTCTTCAATGGCCGGTACATCGCGGTAATCAGTGACCGCCTGCTGGGCTCGGTTGGCTGCAGCAAGGTAGGCGCCGCGCTTGTAGTAGTAACGGGCCACATGCACTTCATATTGGGCCAGTGAACCCACGATGTAGGCCATGCGTTGGCGGGCATCGGGTGTGTAGCGTGATTCGGGGAAGCGTGTGCTCAATTCTCTAAAGGATTCAAACGATTCCTTTGCTGCTTTCTGGTCACGCTCCGACAGGTCTTGTTGCGTGATGGAGGAGAGCAGGCCCAGGTCGTCGTTGAAATTGATGATGCCTCTGAGGTAAATGGCGTAATCCAACGCGGGGCTGGCAGGGTGCAGTTTGACGAAACGATCCAGTGTCGCCAGGGCCTGTGCGGGCTCGGCTGCTTTGTAGTGGGCATAGGCTTTGTCGAGCTGGGCTTGTTGCGCCAATGGCGTACCGGCCGCACGGGCTTCCAGTTTTTCGAGCAAGGGAACCGCTTTATCCCATTGGGAGGATCCCATTTCGTCTTTGGCTTCAGCATACAGACGGTTGGGGCTCATGCCGGCCGTCTTGTCAATCGGGGC
The DNA here is from genome assembly GCF_058791215.1 of Rhodoferax sp. EU05-FHT12H12. NCBI lineage: Bacteria > Pseudomonadati > Pseudomonadota > Betaproteobacteria > Burkholderiales > Comamonadaceae > Rhodoferax > Rhodoferax sp. EU05-FHT12H12. The sequence continues at coordinate 204,646 of NZ_JBYTDI010000001.1, forward strand.
CGACGAACATCCGGCTACGACCAGCGATACGGCCGCCCATAGTGAGGCATAAACGACCGATAATTTCACACGCAGCATCTTGGGGACCTTCTTGAATCAGACCGGCGGAATTATATCGACGCACTCCATTGACACCGATTCGGAAGACGAGGTTCTGGATGGGGTCTCTGAAGTCGAACTCCGTCGTGTGGAGGTGAGCCCTGGTCAGCATGGCGAACGGATTGACCGCGCACTTGCCCAAGCTGCCGGCGAATTCTCCAGGAATTACCTGCAGCAGTTGATTGAGGAGGGGGCTGTATCTCTTAACGGTCATCCGGTGGGCAAGCCGGCGCAGCGGGTCAAGGCAGGTGACGTAATTGCAGTGGAATTGCGGCCTACCCAGCAGAGCCAGGCCTTCAAGGCCCAGCCCATGGAGTTGGCGGTAGTCTATGAAGATGCCCACGTACTGGTGATCAATAAACCTGCGGGTCTGGTCGTGCATCCGGCGCCCGGCAACTGGAGCGGAACCCTGCTCAACGGCTTGTTGGCCAGAGACCCCCAATTCGCCAGTGTTCCGAGGGCTGGCATTGTTCACCGTTTGGATAAAGACACCAGTGGTTTGATGGTCGTGGCTCGAACCCGGACGGCCATGGACGCCTTGGTCAAGGCCATTGCGGCCCGGGAAGTCAGTCGGCAGTACCTGGCTTTGGCACAACGTCCTTGGAAAGGGGCGGCGCAAGTGACAGTGGACAAGCCGATTGGCCGGGATCCACGCAACCGCCTGCGCATGGCTGTGGTGGATCTGTCGCAGTCCCCAGGCAAGCCAGCCCGCACCGATGTATTCTGGCAGGCCAATTCCGTGGCGGGTTGCTGGGTGCGTTGCGCTTTGCATACGGGGCGGACCCACCAAATCCGGGTGCACATGGCCTCGCTGGGGCATCCCTTGGTCGGCGATGCGTTGTACGGCGGCAGCCCGGAGCCCGGTATGAACCGGCAAGCCCTGCATGCATTTCGATTGGCTTTCCACCACCCGGTCACAGGGGTTTGGCAAGAATTCCATGCCGAACCAGCTGCTGATTTTCTGGCGCTGCTGGCCCTATGGGGGCTCAGCTACAATCCGGGTGCAGGTCCGGGAGGACACTGATAAGCCCGAGCTAGCCGCTTGTGGTCCGACACCCATGCGCTGACGACGCGCTGTTTGCCAACGACGATCGCTGTGATCGCTCAATTTGCTGGTGACTTTTTCGAAACGCCCTGACTATGAACATGGTCGATGCCAAGCGAGTCCTGGAGACCGCCCTGATGTGTGCCCAACAACCTCTGCCGCTGAAAAACATGCGGGAGTTGTTTGCGGATGCGATTGGTGTGGACTCCATCAAGCAGATGTTGGAAGATCTGCGCAATGACTGGGCCGGGCGTGGCATGGAGTTGGTGAGTGTTGCTACCGGCTGGCGCTTTCAGAGCCGCCCTGAAATGCGTGAGTTCCTGGATCGGTTGCACCCGGAAAAACCGCCCAAATACACGCGCGCCACGCTGGAAACGCTGGCCATCATTGCCTACCGGCAGCCCGTCACCCGTGGTGACATGGAAGATATCCGCGGGGTGACCATCAGCTCGTTGTTGATCAAACAACTGGAAGACCGTGGTTGGGTGGAAGTGATTGGTCACCGGGAGGCTCCCGGTCGACCGGCTTTGTTCGCCACCACCAAGCAGTTTCTGGACGATCTCGGTCTGGCATCCCTGGACCAGTTGCCTCTGTTGGAGCATCCCGCGCAGGCGGGTGACGCCTTGGAGGATCTGGCATCTGCCATGGAAGAGCCCGCCGTGGCGGCGCTCAGCCTGCCCACTGCAAACAACGCAGGACCCCAAATGACCATGTCCCTCGACGCACACATTACCCCTGAACCTGAAATGGGTCCCTCACATGAATGACGCCTCCGAACCCCTGCCTTCTGACGCTGCCGAGTTGCAGGCGAACGGTCCTGAAGCGGGAGTAAGCCCGGCACCAGCTGGGCAACCCGCCGTCGCTGGCGACAGCGCTGTGTACCGCTTTGAGGACGTGGTGTCTGGTCAATTTGATGCGGACGATGCCCTGGAGGCGCTGGCCCCCCCAAAGCGGGTGCTGCTGCCGCAGGCTGAAACCCCCAAGTTGCACAAGGTGCTGGCACAGTCGGGCATGGGCTCGCGCCTGGAGATGGAGCAACTCATTCTGGAGGGGCGCATTTCCGTCAACAACGAGCCGGCCCACATTGGTCAGCGCATCCAGTTTGGAGACAGCATCAAGGTCAACGGCAAGCCGATCCGCTACCGAATCGATCCACCGCCGCCCCGCGTGATTGCGTACCACAAGCCCGCAGGCGAGGTGGTGACCCATGATGATCCTCAGAACCGACCTACCGTATTCCGTAAGTTGCCCAAGTTGCAGCAAGGCAAGTGGCAGTCTGTCGGACGTCTGGACCTGAATACCGAAGGGCTCCTGCTCTTCACCAGCTCGGGTGAGCTGGCCAACAGCCTGATGCACCCGCGTTTTGGTCTGGAGCGTGAATACGCGGTGCGTGTGTTGGGGGCCTTGAACAAGGAAGAGAAGCAGGCTTTGCTGGATGGTGTTCAGCTTGACGACGGTATGGCGCAATTCGGTTCCATCGAAGAGGGCGGTGGAGAGGGGTCCAACTGCTGGTACCGGGTCACGATTTCCGAAGGCCGTAACCGCGAGGTGCGCCGCATGCTGGAGTCTGTAGGTCATGCTGTGAGCCGCCTGATCCGTATTCGCTACGGAGCCATGGTGCTGCCACGGGGGTTGAAGCGTGGTGCCTGGATGGAGCTGGATGACGGGGACATCCGTGCCCTGGCGCAAGCGGCGGGTACCGCGCGTCCCCGTGCCGACGGCCTTGCCGAGGGGGGGGGGCGTCCTGCCAAGGCACCTGGCAATCGTAATCCTGCCCGCGGCCGGTCAGCGGGTGGTCGGGGACCTTCTTATCCCAAAGCCAGTGCTGCTCCAGGTACGAATGCCGGGCGTGGTGCCGGTAGTCGCAAGGACAAACCAGCAGATCGCCAGGCAGGCGCCCAGCCCGACCCCATGAAAACGGCATTCGGCTATATCGGTGCAGACAGCTTTTCGCGTCAGCGCCAAGACGGCGCAGGCCGCCCCCGCGGCGGGCAAGGTGGGCAGCGTCGAGGCGGTCGAAACCGCTAATCACAGTGTAAAATCCAGCGCTTTGCCTCTGCTGGGGTAAATGTCTCTTCATTCATAACAGGAATCCTATGGCTATCGAACGCACACTCTCCATCATCAAGCCCGACGCAGTTGCCAAAAACGTAGTCGGTCAAATCTACGCCCGCTTTGAAGCGGCTGGCCTGAAGGTCGTGGCTGCACGCATGGCACACCTGTCCCGTGGTGAGGCAGAGGCGTTCTACGCAGTGCACAAAGCACGTCCTTTTTTCAAGGATCTGGTGGATTTCATGATCTCCGGTCCTGTGATGATCCAAGCCCTGGAAGGTGAAAACGCCATCCTGAAGAACCGTGACCTGATGGGTGCAACCGATCCCAAGAAGGCCGCTCCCGGCACCATTCGCGCTGACTTCGCCGATAGCATCGATGCCAATGCTGTGCACGGTTCTGACGCTGCTGAAACCGCTGCCGTCGAAATCGCGTTCTTCTTCGCTGGCATGAACGTTTACTCTCGCTAAGACATGCAATGACGGCCAATCTTCTTGAATTCGATCTTGAGGGATTGGCCGCCTTTTGTGAACGGCTCGGAGAAAAGCGTTTTCGGGCCACCCAGTTGTTTCGCTGGATTCACCAGAGAGGCGCCTCATCCTTTGATGACATGAGCGACCTTGCCAAGTCTTTGCGTGAAAAGCTGAAGACTTGTGCAGAAATGAAGCCGCTGGCTGTGATCACCCAGCACCTGTCGGGGGATGGCACCATCAAGTGGCTATTCGATGTTGGTGCCGGTGATGCGGTGGAAGCAGTCTTCATCCCTGAAGATGATCGTGGCACCTTGTGCATTTCTTCGCAAGCTGGTTGCGCCGTTGGATGCCGTTTTTGCTCTACCGGGCACCAGGGCTTTAGCCGGAACCTGACCACGGGTGAAATTATTGCGCAGTTGTGGTTTGCCGAGCATTTTTTGCGTAAGCACCTAGGTGTCAACCAGCGTGTCATTTCCAATGTGGTGATGATGGGCATGGGAGAGCCATTGCAGAACTATGCAGCCTTGGTCCCCGCGCTGCAAGTCATGCTCAATGACAACGCCTATGGGCTCTCACGTCGTCGGGTCACAGTTTCCACTTCGGGCGTGGTTCCCATGATGGATCGCCTGGGGGCAGATTGCCCGGTGGCTTTGGCCGTGTCTCTTCATGCCCCCAATGATGTTTTACGGGACAACTTGGTTCCCCTGAACCGCAAGTACCCCTTGGCAGAGTTGCTGGATGCATGCCGTCGCTATTTGGCATTTGCACCCCGGGACTTCATTACCTTTGAATACTGCATGCTCGATGGTGTCAACGACACGCCTGCGCATGCGCGAGAGCTGGTTGCGCTGGTGCGCCCCGCGGATGGGGCTGCTGTTTCCTGCAAGTTCAACCTGATTCCTTTCAATCCGTTTCCGGCCTCCGGTCTCAAGCGCTCCAGCGCAGCGCAGGTGCAAGCCTTCTCCAAGATTTTGAGTGACGCCGGCATTGTGACGACGGTGCGTAAAACACGGGGTGACGACATTGACGCGGCCTGTGGTCAGTTAGCTGGTGATGTTAAAGATCGGACTGACGTTGCGAAGCGCATTTCCAAGCAGCGAACCGTTATGCTCCAGCCGGTAATGGACATTGCTCGCACTGAGCCGACAAAGGGGACCGATGCCTGATTTGCTTTTTTCTGCCCGTTCACTGTGGCGCTGCCTGGTCGGCTCCGTGGTGCTCAGCGTCTTGGTGTCGGTGGTGGCGGGCTGTGCCTCCAGCGCGTCGCCCGCAGCGCCTGGAAGTGATTTACTGACCGAGTCGGACGAGACGTTGGCCCGCAAGCGCGCGCGTATCCGCCTGGAGCTGGCGGTGGGTTATTACAACAATGGGCAGACGACCATCGCGTTGGACGAATTGAAGCAATCGATTGCTGCAGATCCTACGCTGCTTGAGGCGCACAATTTACGCGGGCTTATTTACATGCGTTTGAATGATGCCTCTTTGGCGGAGGAGAGTTTTCGCAAAGCCCTGCAAATCAATCCACAGGCATCTTCGGTACAGCACAACCTAGGTTGGATGTTGTGTCAACAGGGTCGAATGGTCGAGTCGAATCGCCAATTCCTCGCCGCTATCGCGGAACCGAGTTATGTGGACAAGGCTAAATCCTGGATGACCATGGGTGTTTGTCAGGCCAAAGCTGGGCAAGCTGCGGAAGCGGAGGCCAGTTTGCAACGAGCGTATGAGCTGGACGCAAGCAGCCCCGTGACGGGGTACAACTTGGCACTCGTGTTGTTTCAGCGTGCTGAGTATGTGCGCTCACAGTTCTATATCCGCCGTATCAATAACGGCGATTTGGCCAACGCAGAGTCTTTGTGGTTGGGGATTAAGGTGGAACAACGGCTAGGTAATCGTGATGCCATTGCGCAGTTGGGTGCGCAGCTGCGCAAGCGGTTTCCACAGTCCAAAGAGCTAGGCCTGTTTGAACGTGGGGCATTCGATGAGTGAAGTCAGTTCTTTGCCTGTAATTGATTCGGCTGCGCCAGACGAGTCGCCAGTTCCTGCCACGGCTGGAGCGTTGTTGCGCGCTGCACGTGAGGCTGCCGGTCTGCATGTGGCTGCGTTGGCTGTGTCTATGAAGGTGCCGGTCAAGAAACTCGAAGCACTGGAGGCGGATCGTTTTGATTTGCTGCCAGATGCCGTTTTTGTTCGGGCGCTTGCATCCAGTGTGTGCCGTGCCCTTAAGGTAGACCCGGCGCCTGTGTTATCCAAATTGCCACACCAGCACGTGCCACGCTTGGGTGCCAGCGAAGGAGGCATCAATGCACCCTTTCATGCAGCAGGAGAAGGTCGTGCCCTGTCAGTGCCTGCTGCGCTCAGGCAACCGGCAGTCTTGGTCGTCATGCTCTTGTTGGTTGCAGCATTGGCCGTTCTTTTCTTCCCGGAGTGGCAGGCCGACGTGACGCCCGATGAGGTCTCTCTTCCTTCAGAGGCTGTGCAAGTGATGCCAGTTGCTCCAAACACGGTACCCGATCCTGCGCCATCGCTTGTTGTAGAGCCGGTTGCGCCGACAGTCGCGGTGGCTGCCTCGGAGCCAGTTGTATCGCTGGCACCTCCGCTCGCTGTAGTGGTACCAGTGGCGTCCGCGCCTGCGATCAGAGTTGCGAGTGCGCCTTTATCTGTTTCTGTTGTCGGGCAGCAAGTGGTGTTCCGTGTGAGGGGCCCTTCGTGGGTAGAGGTTACCGATGCCAAAGGCCAGGTGTTGATGCGCAGAAATTTGACGCAGGGTGATGAGACCGGCGTTTCTGGGGCACTGCCCCTGTCGGTGGTCGTCGGGCGTGCTGATGTTACCGATGTTGAGGTGAAGGGCAAGCCCTTCAGTCTTGCTGCGATTGCCAAAGACAATGTCGCGCGATTTGAGGTGAAGTAGTGCAAAACGTTTCTCCTATTCCGATCGTCAGCCCCCAATTACGGGACTCTTTGCAGGCCCGGGTGGTGTGGGGCGGTAACGTGGTGACCGTGGGCGGTGGTGCGCCAGTTCGCATCCAATCCATGACTAACACAGATACGGTGGATGCGATTGGTACAGCGATCCAGGTCAAGGAATTGGCATTGGCGGGCTCTGAAATGGTGCGCATTACCGTGAATACCCCCGAGGCGGCGCAGGCCGTGCCTTACATCCGTGAGCAGTTGGATCGCATGGGTATAGAGGTGCCGCTTGTGGGTGATTTTCACTACAACGGCCATCGACTGCTCAGCGAGTTTCCTGATTGCGCGCAGGCACTGTCCAAATACCGCATCAACCCAGGCAATGTGGGGAAGGGCGACAAGCGTGACAAGCAGTTTGGCCAAATGATTGAGGCCGCTGTGAAGTGGGACAAGGCGGTGCGCATTGGTGTGAACTGGGGCAGTTTGGACCAGGAGTTGTTGGCGTCTCTGATGGATGACAACAGCAAGCGCACCGTCCCTTGGGATGCCAAGCAGGTGATGTATGAGGCTCTGATTCTCTCTGCCTTGGAGTCCGCCGAACGTGCCCAAGAGATTGGCCTGTCTGCAGCGCAAATCATTCTCTCTTGTAAGGTCAGCGGCGTGCAGGACCTGATTGCGGTCTACCGGGCTTTGGCACAGCGTTCACGCTATGCTTTGCACTTGGGGCTGACCGAGGCAGGCATGGGTACCAAAGGCACAGTGGCATCCACTGCCGCATTGGCTGTTCTTTTGCAAGATGGTATAGGCGACACCATCCGTGTTTCCCTGACACCAGCCCCTGGTGAAGCACGGACACAGGAAGTCGTCGTTGCCTCCGAAATCTTGCAGTCCTTGGGTTTGCGCAAGTTTGTACCCAGTGTGACAGCCTGTCCGGGGTGTGGGCGCACGACCAGCACAACCTTTCAGGAACTCACCAAGCAGATTGATGACTTCCTGCGCGAAAAAATGCCGGTTTGGCGCTCAACCTATCCAGGTGTGGAAGGCCTCAAGGTCGCGGTGATGGGCTGTATCGTGAACGGTCCTGGTGAAAGTAAGCACGCAGATATCGGGATCAGTTTGCCCGGTACGGGAGAGGCCCCCGCCGCCCCGGTTTTTATTGATGGTGAAAAGCGCATGACGCTTCGCGGCGATGCGATTGCCGCTGAGTTCCAGACGGTGGTCGAAGACTACATTCGACAACGCTTTGCGCCGTCTTCCCACAACACTTGATTTGATTGCATATGGATGAGAAGGCAGTTCCGCGCAAGGCGGAAAAGTTGGTGGGCGTGAAGGGGATGAATGACATCCTGCCACCGGAGTCGGCGCGTTGGGAATGGTTCGAATCCATGGTGCGTACCTGCATGGCGCGTTATGCCTTCCGCAATATTCGCACACCGATTCTGGAGCACACGGCGCTGTTTGTGCGTGGTATCGGTGAGGTGACGGATATCGTGGAGAAGGAGATGTACTCCTTCGAAGACCGCTCCGACAAGCACGGGCAAGCAGAACATCTGAGCATGCGCCCTGAAGGAACCGCTGCCGTTGTGCGTGCAGTGGTGGAGAGCAATTTGCTCTATGACGGCGGCAAACGTTTGTTTTATATGGGGCCGATGTTTCGGCGCGAGAAGCCGCAACGTGGGCGTTACCGCCAGTTCCACCAAGTAGGTGTCGAAACCCTGGGTTTTGCCGGCCCGGATACCGATGCGGAAGTGATTTTGTTGGCCACTTCCTTGTGGAAAATGATTGGCCTGACGGATGTGCGCCTGGAGTTAAACAGTTTGGGACAACCCGCGGAGCGGGCACAACACCGCACGCAACTGATCGCCTATTTCGAAAAACACGTGGATCGGCTCGACGAAGACGCCAAGCGCAGATTACACAGCAACCCCTTGCGCATCCTCGATACCAAAAATCCGGCCATGCAGGACTTGGTCGCTGCCGCGCCACGTCTGTTGGACTTCCTTGGTGCCGAGTCTCTTGCGCACTTTGAGGGGCTCAAGGCGATCCTGGATCTCAACGGTATTGCTTACAGTATCAATCCGCGCCTGGTGCGTGGACTGGACTACTACAACCTGACCGTCTTTGAGTTTGTCACCGACCGCCTGGGCTCTCAAGGTACGGTGTGCGCTGGTGGCCGCTATGACGATCTGATTGTGCAGATCGGTGGCAAACCAACGCCCGCCGTGGGTTGGGCATTGGGTATCGAGCGCGTGCTCGAACTCTTGAAGGAGCAGGGTGTGCAAGTGCCCCTGCAGGTGCCACATGCCTATGCTGTGGTGCCCGATGCTTCTGCCATGCCTTATGTACTGCGCACATTGCAGCAACTGCGTGATGCGGGCGTGTGTGTGCAAATGCACGCCGCTGGCCCAGAGGGAATGGGTAGTTTCAAGTCACAGTTCAAGAAAGCGGATGCCAGTGGTGCTGCATTTGCCTTGGTGTTTGGCGCCGACGAGTTGGCGCTGGGGCAGGTCACGGTGAAGCATCTGCGCGATGGCGTGGGGGCTCAGAGCACGCAGCCGCTGGCCGACGTCGCGCAATGGGCGCCCAACCTACAATTCAACGCTTAAACGGATACCTTTTATGGCCAATCACCTCGACCTCGAAGAACAAGAACAACTCGATCAACTCAAGCATTTCTGGAATCAGTATGGCAATCTGATTACGGGGTTGCTGATTGTGGTGTTGGGAGCATTTGCCGCTTGGAACGGCTATCAGTATTGGCAAAAACGGACCGCAGTCCAGGCCTCTGCCATGTTCGAAGAAGTCGACAAAGTGCTGCGCAGCGGCGATTTGGTGCTGGCCGAGCGTGTGTTTGGCGACATGAAGGAGCGTTTTGGATCGACGGTGTATGCCCAGCAAGCAGGGTTGTCACTCGCCAAGTTGGCTTACCAGGGTGGCAAGGCCGATCTGGCCAGAGGTACCTTGGCTTGGGTAGGCGCCAGCCCAGCAGATGCTGCCTATGCGGCGATCGCCAAGCTACGTCTTGCCGGGATTCATATCGAAGCCAAGGAGTTTGATCTTGCTTCCAAAGTGCTGGGCGAGAGCTATCCTGCCTCGTTCTCTGCTTTGGTGTCGGACAAGAAGGGCGATTTGTTGATGGCCCAGGGTAAGGGAGCGGAAGCGATTGTCGAGTACCGAAAAGCTTGGGCAGGTCTGGATGCCCGTGCAGAGTATCGCCGCTTGGTGTCTGTGAAACTGGGCGCCTTGGGGGCCTCTGAAACGGCGGCCAATTGACCATGGTGTTGACTTTGTTGCGCCAAATGTCTCGTGGAGCCTGCGTTGTCTCGCTCGCGCTAGCGATCGTTGCTTGCTCCGGTCCGAGTAAACCGGTTCCCAAAGATCTGGGTGCCAATATTGGGCTGATTGGAGTCAAGGCGGTATGGTCCACCCAGGTGGGACCCTTGGACGGCGCGGTGCAGGCGAATGTGGTGGGGACTCAGGTGCTGTTGGCTTCGGCCAGTGGAACGGTGACCGCATTGCAAGGTGAGACCGGCCGTGTGGCCTGGCAGTTGGGTGTTGGTGCACCCTTGGTTTCTGGTGTGGGTAGCGACGGTCAGACCGCAGCTGTGGTGTCTGAGTCTGGCGAGTTGCTTGCCTTGTCTTCTGGCAAGGTGCTGTGGCGGCAGCGGTTGGGGGCCGTAAGTCTCACAACGCCCTTGGTTGCCGGCGCGCGCATTTTTACCTTGTCGGCAGATCGAACGGTCACTGCGTTTGATGCCGCGAGCGGTCAACGCCTTTGGCAATTGCAGCGGTCTTCAGATCCTTTGGTCCTGGGGCAGGCCGGTGTTCTGCTGGCGGTGGGAGACACCTTGGTGGTGGGCGTGGCGGGCCGTCTGTTGGGTCTGAACCCTTTGAACGGAGCTTCTCGGTGGGAAGTCCCTGTGGCAGTCAGCCGCGGAACGAATGAAGTGGAGCGCCTGGTTGACCTGGTGGCCGGCGTGAGCCGTATACAGAGCAATGTCTGTGTGCGCTCGTACCGGGCCGCCGTTGCCTGTGTGGACGCCAGCAAGGGCGCTGTGCTCTGGAATAAGGCCGCCGCCGGGACAACCGGTTTGGCCGGAGATGCTGAGTTTGTGTTCGGCACCGAAGCCGATAGCAAGCTGATGGCCTGGAGTCGCAGCTCAGGGGAGCGCCTCTGGGTGTCTGAGGCATTGCGCTGGCGCGACCTGGGTACCCCGCTTGCTGTGGGGCAGACCGTGGTGGTCGGTGACAGCTCGGGTCTGCTGCATTTCCTCTCGCGCACCGATGGCGCACCTATGGACCGAGCCAGTACGGACGGCTCTGCCATTGTGGGTGCCCCTGTGCTTGTTGGTAAGACATTGATTGCCGTTACGCAAAAGGGCGGCGTTTTTGCGTTCCGACCCGAATAAGTTTGAAGGGTCCTGAACCATGAAACCAGTTATTGCCTTGGTAGGCCGCCCCAATGTGGGCAAGTCCACGCTTTTTAATCGATTGACCAAGACGCGGGATGCGATTGTCGCGGACTATGCGGGCTTGACGCGGGACCGTCATTACGGCAACGGCAAGCAGGGCAAGCACGAATTTATCGTGATTGATACCGGCGGCTTTGAGCCTGACGCCAGCAGTGGTATCTACCGCGAAATGGCCAAACAGACACGCCAGGCAGTGGCCGAGGCGGACGTCGTGGTGTTCGTTGTGGATGCGCGGGGTGGTTTGTCGGCGCAAGACCATGACATTGGCAAATACCTCCGTAAATTGGGCAAACCCTGTCTGGTAATTGCCAATAAAGCCGAAGGCATGAAAGAGGGCGCACAACTGGTCGAGTTCTTTGAGCTGGGCTTGGGTGAAGTGTTCCCTGTGTCGGCTGCGCATGGCCAAGGCATTCGCTCGTTGGTGGACATGGCGCTGGATCGTTTGGGTTGGACCCTGCCGGATGAGCCCGATACCGTCGAAGACCCGTCGATCATCAAACTGGCCGTCGCGGGCCGTCCGAATGTGGGCAAATCCACGTTGATCAATACCTGGCTGGGCGAAGAACGCCTGGTGGCTTTTGACATGCCTGGCACGACCCGGGATGCCATCTCTGTGCCTTTTGAGCGTGGTGGTCAGCGCTTTGAACTGATCGACACTGCCGGTCTGCGGCGCAAGGGCCAAGTGTTTGAGGCCATCGAGAAATTTTCTGTCGTCAAGACGCTGCAGGCCATTGAGTCGGCCAGTGTGGTGCTGTTGCTCATCGATGCCACCCAGGGCGTCACCGACCAGGATGCCCATATCGCGGGTTACATCCTGGAGTCTGGGCGTGCCGTGGTCGTGGCCGTCAACAAATGGGATGCTGTGGATGACTACCAGCGTGAGCTGGTACGCCGATCGTTGGAAACCCGACTGGGCTTTCTCAAGTTTGCTGCCTTGCACATGATCTCGGCGCAGAAGCGCCAGGGTCTGGGGCCGGTCTGGGATTCGATTGCCCAGGCGCATCGCGCAGCCAATTGCAAAATGCCGACGCCCGTCCTGACCCGCTTGTTGTTGGAAGCGGTGCAGTTCCAGACCCCCAAAAAAAACGGTGCCTACCGTCCCAAGCTGCGCTACGCCCACCAGGGGGGCATGAATCCGCCCATCATCGTCATCCACGGCAACTCGCTGGAGCATGTGACCGAGGCCTACAAGCGCTTTCTGGAAGGGCGTTTCCGCAAGGAGTTCAACCTGATCGGTACCCCCTTGCGGATCGAAATGAAATCCTCCACCAACCCCTATGCCGACAAGGATGACCGCTAAGCACGTGGCAATGGGCCTGGGTCAGATCCGGGCTTACGCGGCTGTGGTATCGTCCAGCTTCATTCACTCTTGAACACGGAGAATATCGTGAGCAATAAAGGCCAACTTTTGCAAGACCCGTTCCTCAATGCTTTGCGCAGGGAACATGTGCCAGTGTCCATTTACTTGGTCAATGGCATCAAACTTCAGGGCCAGATTGAATCGTTTGACCAGTACGTGGTGCTCTTGCGCAACACCGTGACTCAGATGGTTTACAAACATGCCATTTCCACCATCGTCCCCGGACGTGCGGTGAACTTGGCCACGGCCCCCGAAGACAACGCCGCTGCGTGATGTGGTGGGGCTTGCGCCCCACCCACGCGCCTTTGGCCAGACGCCTTTCCCCATTTGACATCCAAAACGCCATCGATTGTTGCTCCCACCATTCTGGTCGGAGTCGACTTAGGTGTTCCCAACTTTGATGCCGAGCTTGAAGAGTTGGGCTTGTTGGCCCAAACGGCTGGTTTGACGCCGGTTGCCCGTATCACGTGCAAACGGCGTGCGCCCGATGCTGCCTTGTTTGTAGGGTCGGGCAAGGCCGATGAGATCAAGCTACTGGCACAGCAGCACGGTGCGACGGAAATTCTGTTTGACCAGAGTTTGAGCCCCGGTCAGCAACGCAATTTGGAGCGGCACCTGGAGTTGCCGGTCAATGACCGCACCTATCTGATTCTGGAAATTTTTGCCCAGCGTGCGCGCAGCCACGAGGGCAAGTTGCAGGTCGAGCTGGCACGTTTGCAATACCTTAGTACCCGCCTGGTTCGCCGTTGGTCGCACTTGGAACGCCAGACGGGTGGTGCTGGGGTGCGTGGCGGCCCGGGTGAAAAACAAATTGAGTTGGACCGTCGAATGATCGACGAGACCATCAAGCGCACCAAGGAGCGGCTCTCCAAGGTCAAGCGGCAACGTCAGACCCAACGCCGTCAGCGCGAGCGGCGCGATGCTTTCAATATTTCGCTGATTGGGTATACCAACGCGGGCAAGTCCACCTTGTTCAATGCACTGGTCAAGGCCCGTGCGTATGCAGCCGATCAGTTATTTGCCACCTTGGACACTACGACGCGCCAGCTCTACTTGGGTGACGCGCAGCGTACGGTGTCCTTGTCGGATACTGTGGGCTTCATCCGCGATTTGCCACATGGCCTCGTGGATGCCTTCCAGGCCACCCTGCAGGAGGCCATCGATGCCGACCTGTTGCTGCATGTGGTAGATGCATCCAATCCGAATTTCACCGAACAGATTGAGCAGGTGCAGGCGGTGTTGGCAGAAATTGGGGCCGATCAAATTCCACAGTTGTTGGTGTTCAACAAGGTGGATGCCTTGCCGCCTGAGTTGCAGCCACTGCGCATGGAAGATACCTACGATTTGCATGGGGTGCAAACCCCCCGTGTGTTTGTGAGCGCCCGTGAAAACTTGGGCTTGCCGCTTTTGCGCCAACATTTGGCGCTTGTGGCCAGTCAGGCTCCCGGCGCAAACCCGGTTGATGAGTATTCCCCTGAGCCCCATGGGGCCGGTTCGTAATTGGGCACAATCCCGAGCTGTTGTACGCGAGACAAAACCATGAAACTATCCCTGCCGAATCCTCCCAAGGTCACGTGGCCCCAGTGGATGCGCAATATGTTCAACCTGAATGACTCCCGGTGGGGCCGGGGAGACGATTCCTCTGCGCCCTCTGAGCGACCCGAAGGCGCTGCGCCAGAGAACGATCCTCCCAAGCCAGCGAACCCTCCCCACGCACAACCGGACCGCCGCGGTGCTGCGCAATCGGGCCCGCCCGACCTGGATGAGCTTTGGCGCGATTTCAGTCGCAAGTTGGGGGGCTTGTTTGGGGGCGGCTCCAGCCCCCGCGGTGGTAATGGCAACGGTTCCGGTGGCGGCTTTCAGCCCGACATGAAGAGCGCCGGCATCGGCGTGGGATTGATTCTGGGCGTCCTCGCCCTGATCTGGCTGGGCACGGGCTTCTTCATCGTGCAAGAAGGCCAACAAGCGGTGATCACCCAGTTTGGCAAATACAAATCCACGGTCAATGCGGGTTTCAATTGGCGCCTGCCTTACCCTATCGAGAAGCACGAGCTGGTGTTTGTGAGCCAGATCCGATCTGTGGACGTGGGTCGCGACACGGTGCTCAAGGCAACCGGGCTGAAAGAGTCCGCCATGTTGACGGAGGATGAAAACATCCTCGATATCAAGTTTGCCGTGCAATACCGCCTGAGCGATGCGCGTGCTTTCTTGTTCGAAAGCAAGAACCCCAACGACGCGGTGGTCCAAGCTGCCGAGACCGCCGTGCGCGAGGTGCTCGGCAAGATGAAAATGGATGCGGCCCTGTCGGAAGAGCGCGACCAGATTGCACCGCGCGTGCGAGTCCTCATGCAGACCATCCTGGACCGCTACAAGGTGGGTGTGGAAATCGTGGGAATCAACCTGCAGCAGGGCGGTGTGCGTCCGCCCGAGCAAGTGCAATCTTCGTTTGATGACGTGCTCAAGGCCGGTCAAGAGCGTGAGCGCGCCAAGAACGAGGCCGAGGCCTACGCCAACGACGTGGTGCCGCGCGCTGTGGGTTCCGCTTCTCGCCTGAAGGAAGAGGCCGACGCCTACAAGGCGCGTGTGGTTGCGCAAGCCCAAGGTGATGCGCAACGTTTCCGATCGGTGTTTGCCGAGTACCAGAAGGCCCCCCAGGTTACTCGCGACCGCATGTACCTGGACACCATGCAGCAAATTTATGGCAACGTGACCAAGGTGCTGGTGGAGTCCCGACAGGGCAATAGCATGTTGTATTTGCCGCTGGACAAGATTCTTCAGATGAATGCAGCCCCTGCTGCAGACGCACCAGTGCCTTCCGCCGCCATCCCGCCGGCAGCACCTGCGGCCCCTCTCATGAACAACGATGCCCGCAGCCGTGACGCTGCCCGCTCGCGCGAGCGCGATTCCCGCTAGGACCCGACCATGAACCGCATTGGATTTATTCTCTCTTCACTGTTGGTGCTGCTGGCATTGGCCAGCTCCACCTTGTTTGTGGTGGACCAGCGCCAGTTTGGTGTGGTCTATGCCTTGGGTCAGATCAAGGAAGTGATCACCGAGCCTGGTTTGAACTTCAAACTGCCGCCACCATTTCAAAACGTTTCCTACATTGATAAGCGCCTGTTGACCCTCGACAGCACCGATGCCGAACCCATGCTGACGGCCGAGAAGCAGCGCGTGGTGATTGACTGGTATGTGCGTTGGCGCATCTCCGAGCCCAGCGAATACATCCGCAACGTGGGATTGAACGAGAGTGCGGGTGCCCAGCAGTTAAACCGTGTCGTGCGAAATGCCTTCCAGGAAGAGATCAACAAACGTACCGTGAAGGAACTGCTCTCGCTCAAACGTGAGGCGCTGATGGCCGATGTGAAGGCCGAGGTGCTGGACAAGGTGCGCGGTGCCAAGCCTTGGGGCGTGGATGTGGTGGATGTGCGCATCACCCGTGTGGACTATGTGGAGGCGATCACCGAATCGGTCTACCGCCGCATGGAGGCCGAACGCAAACGCGTTGCCAACGAACTGCGCTCTACCGGCGGTGCTGAAGGCGAAAAAATCCGTGCCGATGCGGACCGTCAGCGTGAAATTACCATTGCCAATGCCTACCGTGATGCCCAGAAGATCAAAGGCGAGGGGGATGCCGAAGCTGCGCGTATTTACGCTGAAGCCTTTGGCAAAGACCCCCAGTTTGCCCAGTTCTACCGCAGCCTGGAAGCCTACAAATCCAGCTTTGCCAACAAGAGTGATGTGATGGTGCTGGACCCTTCGTCCTCGGAATTCTTCAAGGTGTTTCGCAACGGTGGCAGCGGTGCCGGTGCTGCCAAGAAGTAAACCTTGAGCGCCGATACCCTGTGGGTGGCGCTAGCCCTGGTGTTGGTGGTGGAAGGGCTTTTCCCCTTTCTCTCGCCCACCGGGTGGCGGCGCATGTTCACCCAGCTGCTGCAACTCCAAGATGGCCAGATCCGCTTTTTCGGTTTGGCTAGCATCTTGTTGGGCTTGTTGTCGATTTGGTGGCTGCTGCCCTGAAAACCGGGCCCCAAGCCCGGTAAAATCGCTGTTTTAACAGCCCCCTCCAATTCCATGTCTGCTTGGGTCCTGCCGGATCACATTGCCGATGTGCTGCCGTCTGAAGCGCGCCACATCGAAGAAATACGTCGAGACCTGCTGGACATGGCGCGCTGCTATGGCTACGAGTTGGTCATGCCGCCCTTGCTGGAACACCTGGAGTCTTTGCTCTCGGGTACCGGTGAGGCGCTCGATTTGCAAACCTTTAAATTGGTGGACCAGCTCTCGGGCCGCATGATGGGCCTGCGGGCCGACAGCACACCCCAGGTTGCTCGCATCGACGCCCATTTGCTCAACCGCCGTGGGGTGACCCGCCTGTGTTACTGCGGCCCTGTGCTGCACACGCGGCCCGCCGTTCCGCACGCCACGCGTGAGCCTTTGCAGTTCGGCGCCGAAATTTACGGCCACTCCGGGCTGGAGGCTGATCTCGAAATCCTGACCCTCGCGCTGGACGCCTTGAAGTCGGCCCAAGTCGGTGCAATCACCGTAGACTTGGCCGACGCCCGCATCGTGGACGCCTTGCTGGCTCCGTCGGGCCTGAGTGCGGCCCAGCAGGTGCTGGTGCATGCTGCACTGGCTGCCAAGGATCGCAGTGAACTGGCCCAGCTTGTACAAAACTGTCCCCCGGCTACCGCCCAAGGTTTGCTGGCATTGGTGGATTTGTATGGCGACGTCTCGGTGTTGGCGCTAGCCAAACAGGCTTTGCCGGATGTGCCTCAAATTCGGGAGGCGCTGGCGAACCTGGAATGGCTGGCTGGTCATCTGGATGGCGTGCACGTTTCCTTTGACCTGGCTGATTTGCGTGGCTATGCCTACTACACAGGCGCGCGCTTTTCGGTGTTTGCGGCTGGCGCCAGCGATGCGTTGGCGCGCGGTGGCCGTTACGACGAGGTGGGCTCGGTGTTTGGCCGCAAGCGTCCGGCCGTGGGTTTCAGCCTCGATGTGAAGGTACTGGCCACCGCCGCGGCGGTGCGCCCTCTGCGGGCGGCGGTGCGTGCGCCTTGGGGAGAGGCACCCGCCTTGCGCGCTGCCATTGCGCAGTTGCGCCAGCAGGGCGAAACCGTGGTGTGTGTGCTGCCAGGGCATGAGAGTGAAGTCGATGAGTTTCAGTGCGACCGCGAATTGGTGCAAGCCGCCGGTCAGTGGGTCGTAACAGCAATTTAAAGCAGAGCGAAATGAATACAACCAAAGGTCGAAATGTAGTGGTCGTGGGCACCCAGTGGGGCGACGAGGGCAAGGGCAAACTGGTCGATTGGCTCACCGAAAGCGCGCAGGGCGTGGTGCGCTTCCAGGGCGGCCACAACGCGGGCCACACCTTGGTCATCAATGGCGTCAAAACCGCCTTGCACCTGATTCCCAGCGGCATCATGCGCCCTGGTGTGAAGTGCTACATCGGCAACGGTGTGGTGCTGTCGGCGGCCAAGCTGTTCGAAGAAATCGAAGGCCTCGAAAAAGTCGGTGTGGAGCTGCGCTCGCGCCTGCGCATCAGCGAAGCGTGCCCCCTGATCCTGCCGTTCCACGCCGCGCTCGACGTCGCCCGCGAGGCCTTCCGCGAAAAAGGCGGCACCGCCAAGATCGGCACCACCGGCCGCGGCATTGGCCCGGCCTACGAAGACAAGATTGCCCGCCGCGCACTGCGTGTGCAGGACCTGAAATACCCTGAGCGTTTTGCCGCCAAGCTGCGTGAGCTGTTGGACCTGCACAACCACGTGCTGACCAGCTACCTGGGTTCTGCTGCGTTTGACTTCGGCCCCACACTGGCGCCCTACATGAAGGACGGCCAGGTCCAGTTCGAGGCTGTGTACGCCGAAGCCATGCGCCACGCCGAGCTGCTCAAGCCCATGATGGCTGACGTGTCGCGCGAGCTGAACGAAGCCAACCTGCATGGTGCCAACCTGCTGTTTGAAGGCGCACAAGGCACGCTGCTGGATGTGGACCATGGCACCTACCCCTATGTGACATCGAGCAACTGCGTGGCTGGCAATGCCGCCGCGGGTTCGGGCGTGGGCCCCGGTATGCTGCACTACATCCTGGGCATTACCAAGGCCTACTGCACCCGCGTCGGTGGTGGCCCATTCCCCACTGAATTGGATTGGGAAGTGGAAGGCACACCCGGCTACCACATGAGCACTGTGGGCGCCGAAAAGGGAGTGACCACCGGCCGCTCACGCCGCTGTGGCTGGTTTGACGCCGCGCTGCTCAAGCGCTCGGCCCAGGTCAATGGCCTGTCCGGCCTGTGCATCACCAAGCTCGACGTGCTCGACGGTCTGAAGGAATTGTTGCTGTGCACCGGCTACGAGCTGGACGGTGAAGTGGTTGACATTCTGCCCATGGGCGCCGATGACATTTCGCGCTGCAAGCCCATCTACGAAACCATGGAAGGCTGGAGCGACAGCACCGTGGGCGTGACGCAATACGACAAGCTGCCCGTGGCTGCGCGCCTCTACCTGCAACGTATTGAGCAGGTTACCGGCGTGCCTATTCACATGGTGTCCACCAGCCCGGACCGTGACCACACCATCATGATGCGCCACCCCTACCTGGCCGAGTGATGCGCCGTTTTTAAGTCAAATAGCCCTCTAGCCCCCGTGAATATTGCGCAAGCAGCTATAAATTTAGGAGTATTCTGATGTTGACAGAAGACGGCAAACACCTCTACGTGAGCTACGACGAGTACCACAACCTGATCGAAAAACTGGCGATCAAGATTTTCCAGTCGGGTTGGGAGTTCGACACCATCCTGTGTCTGGCCCGTGGCGGCATGCGCCCCGGTGACATTCTGTCGCGCGTATTCGACAAGCCGCTGGCCATCATGTCCACCAGCTCCTACCGTGCCGAAGCCGGCACGCAGCAGGGCAACCTGGATATTGCCCGCTTCATCACCACCCCCAAGGGCGAGATTGCCGGGCGCGTGCTGCTGGTGGATGACCTGGCGGATTCGGGCCACACGCTCCAGGCCGTGATCCACCAACTGAAAAACAATTACAAGCCGATCACCGAGCTGCGCAGCGCCGTCATCTGGACCAAGGCAGTTTCCGTTTTCACCCCTGACTACTCGGTCGAATTCCTGCCCACCAATCCCTGGATTCACCAGCCTTTTGAGGGCTATGACTCGCTGCGCCCGCAACAACTGATCCAGAAATGGTCGGTGTGAGGTCGCTTTGATGACGCATCCCATCACAGGCCTTATCCACCACCCCTACGTTTCGCCAGAAGGCTTTGAGGCACCGCAGCTCGGTGTTTTCAAGGCTTCGACCGTCTTTTTCCCCACCGTGGCCGCCATGCGCAGCCGCGAATGGAAGGACAAGACGGCGTACACCTACGGTCTGCACGGCACACCCACCAGCTATGCGCTGGAAGAGCGCCTGGCCACGCTGGAAGGTGGCAAACAATGCCTGTTGGTGCCCAGTGGCCTGGCGGCACTGGGTTTGGTGGCCTTGTCCCTGCTCAAGAGTGGCGACGAAGTGCTGCTGCCCGACAACGTGTACGGCCCCAACAAGTCCCTGGTCGAAGGCGAGCTCATGGGCTGGGGCATTACCCACCAGTACTACAACCCCATGGACCCCGAGGACCTGGAGGCGCAAATCTCCAGCCGCACCAAGCTGGTCTGGCTCGAGGCTGCGGGTTCAGTCTCGCTGGAGTTTCCCAATTTGGTGGAAATGGTGCGCATCTGCCAGCGCCGCAAGGTGCTCACCGCACTGGACAACACCTGGGGCGCAGGCCTGGCCTTTGGCCCGTTTGACCTGGTGCCCGGCGCCAGCCCGGCGGTGGGTGTGGATGTGTCGGCCCATGCGCTGACCAAATACCCCAGCGGTGGTGGCGATGTGCTCATGGGCAGCGTCATCACGCGCGACGCGGGCCTGCACCTCAAGCTCAAGCTCACCCACATGCGCTTTGGCATTGGCGTGGGCATGAACGATGTAGAGCTGGTGCTGCGCTCCCTGCCCAGCATCGCTCTGCGCTACCGAGCCCATGATGCGGCCACGCGCACCTTGGCGGCTTGGGCGCAGACCCAGCCCGAGTTTGTGCAGGTGCTGCACCCGGCGCTGGAAGAATCGCCCGGACATGCGCACTGGAAAGCCCTGTGTGGTGGTGCGGAAGGCACGGCCGCCGGTCTGTTCAGCGTGATTTTGGACAAGCGCTTCACCCAGGCGCAGACCGATGCCTTCTGTGACGCGCTCAGGCTCTTCCGGCTGGGCTATAGCTGGGGCGGCCCCATCAGCCTGGTGGTGCCCTACGAGCTGGAAACCATGCGCTCCGGCTGGCCCGCACATTTGCTGCCTGGCACATTGGTGCGTTTCTCCATTGGGCTGGAGGATGTGGCCGACCTGCAGGCCGATATTGCGCAAGCGCTGAACGCGCTGCGCTGATCCAACCAGGCGCAGATGCCGGGTGTTGGCCTGGCATCTGCGTGTTTTCCTCAGTAGGCAAGGGGAGGCAGCCACTTTAAGCTGTGGCCATGCAGTCCTCAAACCCGCAAGAGTCTCCGGAGCAAGCCCTCCCAGTGATGGCCGAGCCCTACGTGCCCCCGCCTTCGGAAGCACCGCGCAAAACCATTGTTCCCCTTGGATGGGGGCAGCCCATTGTTTGGCTGCGCAAAGGTGCGGCCGACATGCTGGCCCATCCCGGCATTGCTGCCTTTTACGGGCTCGCGTTTTGCCTTATGGCGGTGGTGCTGGCCGCGGTGTTCCGTTCCAAACCCGAATACACCATGTCGATTGCCTCCGGCTGTCTGCTGGTGGGGCCGTTTTTGGCCATGGGTCTGTATGAAGTGAGCCGTCGGCGGGAGCTGGGCATTGCGCCCGAACTAGGGGCGTCGGTCACCTGCTGGGACCGCCACCTTGGCAGCATGGGCTTGCTGGTTTTGGTGCTGGTGGTGCTGGAGTTGTTGTGGGGCAGGGCGTCACTGGTGGTGTTTGCGGTGTTCTTCAACACCGGCATGCCATCGACCACCGGGGTGCTGCAAGCGGTGTTCAACCCGCAGAACTGGGAGTTTGTGGCCGCCTATGCCGCGGTGGGCGGCGCGTTTGCCATGCTGGTGTTTTCTACCGCCGTGGTGTCCATTCCCATGATTCTGGACCGCGACACCGACGCCATTTCTGCCGCCATCACCAGCCTGGAGGTGGTGTTTCACAACACCGGGGTGATGGTGCTGTGGGGCCTGCTGCTGACCGCGCTGGTGGTGCTTGGCATGCTGCTGCCCTGGAGTCTGGGCCTGCTGGTGGTGGGGCCCTGGCTGGGGCACGCCAGCTGGCACGCCTACCGTGGCGCCGTGCAGTGGCCCGGAGATGTTACAGTTGCCCCCATACATTGAAAGCACATCTTGGCAACACCCAATTACGGTTACGAAAAGCGTCAGAAAGAACTGGCCAAGCGAAAGAAAAAAGAAGAAAAGCTCAAGAGCAAGGCCGAGCGCAAACTGACGGGTGACGCTCCCGAAAATGACGAGACAGATGCAGAACCCGGCACGCCCGCAGAAGGCGACGCCGCTGGTGAAGCCTCCTGAGCCGCCTGCATTGAGCGGCTACGGCCTTTAGCGCCGCTCCACCCAACCTCCTGATTTGTTAGGGCGCCAAGAGCGCCCGCGCCAGCTCGCGCATCGCGTCTACCGATCGATCGCTGGCGGTGATGCCGCGTGCCATGCCGAATTGACGGAAGTTGTTCTGCATGGACTTGAGGTAACTCGGGTCGTAGTGCTGCGTCAGCAGGTCTTGCACCACGGGGCGGAAGTCGCCAGCCGCCACCAGGTCTTTCCAGCCCTGTACCACCACCTTGCCACGAAACTCGGCCATCACATCCAGCCGGTGGCAGAAGTAGGCCGTGTCCTGCACCAGGTGGTTGTAGTCCTCCAGCAGCAGGGCGATGCGCTCTTCCGTGGGCAGGCTCAGCTGTAGGCAGGGACTCGCGTGCATGCGTTCCACCAGGGCCGTAGGCAGTGTCAGGTTGCCAATCTTTTTGCTTTCACTCTCCACGTACACGGGGCGTGCGGTGTCGAATGTGCGCAGTGTTTCCCACACCAGGGTGTCAAAACGCTTTTGGGTCGGCTGGGGCAGGCCTGGCACCGCACCCAAGAGCGAGCTGCGGTGGTTGGCCAGGCCTTCCAGGTCCAGCACCTGCGCGCCTTCGGCAGCCAGGGCATGCAGCAGCCGTGTTTTGCCACAGCCTGTGGTGCCGCACACCACCTCAAACTGCAGGCGTTGGACCTGTAGCACGGTGTCTTCCAGCATGGCGGCGCGAAAGGCTTTGTAGCCGCCTTGCACCAATGTGACCTTGAAGCCAATCTGGTCCAGCACCAGGCTGAGCGAGCCGCTGCGCTGGCCGCCGCGCCAGCAATACGCCAACGGGGCCCAGTGTTTGGGTTTGTCCATCGCGTGGGCCTCAATGTTGCTGGCAATGTTGCGCGCCGCCAGCACGCCCCCCAGCTTGCGCGCCTCAAATGGGCTGACCTGCTTGTACATGGTGCCCACGGTCACGCGCTCCTCATCGTGCAGCGTGGGCCAGTTCTGTGCGCCGGGCAGGTGGTCCAGCGCGAATTCACCCTCGCTGCGTGCGTCAATCACCGCGTCAAACTGGTCCAGTTGGGCCAGGGCCTGGGCAGCGGCCATCAGTTTCAAACTCATAGGGGCTTAGCGTAGTAGCGCGCGCACGGCGGGCCACATGGTGTTGAGGATGGTGGGGTGGGCCGCTTCATTGGGGTGAATCCGGTCGGCTTGGAACCACTTGGCTGCATTGGGCCCATCGGCAACCCCTTTGAGCAAAAACGGGACCAGCGCCGCCTTGTGGGCTCTGGCCACAGAGGCAAAGGTGTCGCTGAAGCGCTTGGTGTAGTCCTGCCCGTAGTTGGGCGGCACCTGCATGCCTGCCAGCAGCACCTTGGCGCCAGCGGCCTGTGCGGCCTGGGTCATGGCTTGCAGGTTGTCCTGGGTCATGGCCAGAGGCAGTCCACGCAGGGCGTCGTTGCCACCCAGCTCAATCACCACCACCGTGGGCTTGTGCTGGGCCAGCAGCGCGGGCAGGCGGGAGCGGCCGCCCGAGGTGGTGTCGCCACTGATGCTGGCATTCACCACCCTGGTTTGCGGGCTCTCTTTGGCCAGACGCTGCTCCATCAGCGCCACCCAGCCGGTGCCGCGTTTGAGGCCGTATTCGGCACTCAGCGAGTCGCCCACTACCAATAGGGTGTGTGGCTTGGCCTGCGCCAGAGAAGCCCCTGCAAATCCCGCCAAAATAAGCAGCGCGATACAGTGTCGTCGAACTACAGAGAGCCCCATGTCTGATTCCATCATTTCGGTTGACCATGTTTTCAAGGCGGTGACTGATTCCACCGGCACGCTGGAGATCCTGCGCGACATCGATTTTGCACTCAAAGCCCGCGAGACCGCGGCCATCGTCGGAGCATCCGGGTCGGGCAAGAGCACATTGCTCTCCATCATCGCCGGGCTGGACACGCCCACCAGCGGCACCGTGCGCCTGGGCGGGCACGACATATTTGCCATCGACGAAGACGCCCGCGCCGCACTGCGCGCCAAGCAGGTGGGTTTTGTGTTCCAGAGTTTTCAGCTGTTGGGCAACCTCACTGCGCTGGAAAACGTGATGTTGCCGCTGGAGCTGGATGGCCGCAAAGACGCCCGTAGCGCCGCCACCGAAATGCTGGCCCGCGTGGGCTTGTCGCAGCGGCTCAACTCGTACCCCAAGGTGCTCAGCGGTGGCGAGCAGCAGCGCGTAGCGCTGGCGCGTGCTTTTGTGGTGAAGCCTGCCGTGCTGCTGGCCGACGAGCCCACCGGCAGCCTGGACTTCGCCACCGGCGAAAAAATCATGGAGCTGATGTTTGACCTGAACCGCGAACAGGGCACAACCCTGGTGCTGGTCACCCACGACCGCGGCATTGCCGCTCGCTGCGACCGCCGCATCACCATCGAGGCGGGCAGGGTGGTGGCAGAGCCGGTGGCTGAAATTTAAGCCATTTCGGCCTCTAGCCCCTGTGGACATTGGGCGAGCAGCTCCTGAAAAAGTAGCAAACATGGTGCTTTTGTGACCTGGGATGGCGTGTGCAAGTACCTGCAAACCGCCTTGCGCTGGCAGCGTGGCCGTCAGGGCACGGGTTACGACAAGATGCTGCTGCTCATCGCACGCTGGCCGCTGCCCTTTGACAGCTATTTGATCCGCTACCCCGAGGGCTCGGAGATCCCGCCGCACACCGACCCGGTGCAGGCCGGGCGCCACTACCGGCTCAACATCGTGCTCAAGTCGTCCCCAGCGGGGGGCGAGTTTGTCTGTGCCACGCCCATCTATGCCAGCCGCCGCATCAAGCTGTTTCGCCCCGACGCTTGCGAGCACAGCGTGACCCGGGTGGTGGGTGGCAGCCGTTATGTGCTGTCGCTGGGCTGGGTGCGCAAGGCGTTGGCCCGATAATCGGGGCATGTCATCCCCCAAAGTGCTATTCGGCTTTCACGCCGTGGGCGTGCGCCTGAAGACCGCCCCCAAATCCATCATCGAGATCTTCTACGAGCCCACGCGCCGTGATGCGCGCATGCGCCAGTTTCTGGAGAAAGTCGCAGAAGCGGGCATTCGCCTGGTCGAAGCCGACGGCATGCGCCTGGCCAAGATTGCCGGCAGCCACGGCCACCAGGGCGTGGCTGCCCGCGTGCAAGAGATCAAACAAGTCCATTCGCTGGACGAGCTGCTGGAAAACCTGGAAGCCGCCAACGCCGACCTGCCGGTGGCGGAACGCACCAACCCGCTGATCCTGGTGCTGGACGGAGTGACCGACCCGCACAACCTTGGCGCCTGCCTGCGTGTGGCTGATGGCGCGGGCGCACACTGCGTGATCGCCCCCAAGGACCACGCTGCCGGCATCAACGCCACCGTGGCCAAGGTGGCCAGCGGCGCCGCCGAGACCGTGCCCTACTTCATGGTGACCAACCTGGCGCGCACGCTCAACGAGTTGAAAGAGCGCAACATCTGGATCATCGGCACCAGCGACCAGGCAACTGGCACGCTGTACCAGGCCGACCTGAAGGGTCCCGTGGCCCTGGTGCTGGGTGCCGAGGGCGACGGCATGCGCCAGCTCACTGCCAAGACCTGCGACCAGCTCGTCAGCATCCCCATGCAGGGCGCGGTGGAAAGCCTGAACGTGTCCGTGGCCAGCGGCGTCTGCCTGTACGAGGCATTGCGCCAGCGCACGGCCGTCGCCAAATAACTTGAAGCCCAGGGAGTGCCCATGATTGCTATGAAATCAGGAGCTGTTCGCGCAGGATTGGTGGGCTTGGTGGCCACTTTCGTCTTGATGGGCTGCACCCAGGAGCAGCAAAACAAGATCAGCCGCGACATCCAGAACTGGACCGGCACCGACGGCGTGCTGGAGTTTTATGCCGGCGACAAGCTGGTGCGCCGCTTCCTCAAGATCGACAAACTCAGCACCGCCATGGGCACCGACGACGGCAAGCCCCGCAACTACCGATTTGGCTACGGCGTGCTGGACGAAAACCTGAACATGCAGGCCGATTCCGGCGAGAAGAAGGTCTACTTCGAGATCAGCGACTTCGGCTCCAACTACCTGTTCTTCGAGAACCCACGCTAAACGCCACCGCCATGCCCGCATCCACTGCGCCCCTGAAGCTGGCCGCCGTGGCCTGCGTACTCTTGTTCATAGGGCTGGGCGTGTACCTGGCACCGCTGCAACCCAGCGTGGTGGCGCTGCAGCTCACCTTCACCCCCGACGCCTTTGCCCAGGTGCTGCAAGCCTGGGGCCCCGAAGGCGTCCAGCGCTTTCGCAACCACTTGGCCGTGGACGGGCTCTTGCTGCTGAGTTACGGCGCGGTGGGCTATTTGGCCGTGGTCCGCACCCGATTCTTTGAACCCCTGGCGACATGGCTGTCCCTGCGCTGGGTGGCACTGCTGTTGCCAGTGGCGGCGCTGTGTGATGCAGGAGAGAACCTGCTGCACTGGGGGCTGACGGGGAGCGAGGCGTTGGCTGCGCCTGCGGGTGCTGCTTGGTACTTGGCCGCGGGGCTTTGTGCCGCGTTCAAATGGGTGGGGATTGGGGTGTTTGCGTTGGCCGCATTGATCGCACGGTTGCGGCGCTAGTTGTACTTTGGGTGAGCCGATCTCCATTGGCTTATTGCGACCCAAAGCGGTCCTCCGCACTCCTGGAATGCCTGCCCGAAAGCAGACATCCGATCTGATACAAATGAGGCGCGCCTGCCGAGGTCGCCTATGCGGCGGAAGCGGACGCTGAAACTCTCTGCAGAAACGTTTAAATAGGTTCCTCATGACATGATTGAAAAATCGCAGGCAATGGACATTTTGGTTGCGTCATGCCCCAGTTTTCATGCGCAGTGGACAACGCACCAATCCGAGTGGGGTAACGAAGTTCTGTACGGCGCGGCAGGAGATTTTGCTTCTCACCTACTCGATGTCTATCAAGCCAATGGCGAATCGTCATTTCCAAAGGTGGCTATTGCAATAGAACGGCTGTTCACCGAGGGCGTTCCTTGGGTCAGGGAATTTGCTGCAATTGGCATCTTGGAGGGAGTGCAGAACGGTTGGTTGAATCGCGGTGAAAATCCAGAGGTGTTCGGCGCACACTTACTTCCAAAAAGTAGACAGAGTTGGGAGGGATTGAATGCCTTTTGGTCGGAAAATGAACAGAAGGCATGACTGCTATCAGTCTGTAGACGTCCAAACTAAGTGGGAGGAGCGGACATCAGCCGAATCCCCTGAATGGGGGATAGCCAAATCCCAGGGAAACAAACAGAATTGTCTCGAATTCACTCCGAACCCGCGCATGTATCTACGTCTTATCGCTTTGATTGCTGCAGCACTTTGTGCAACTTTGGTAGATGCCGAAACGATTCAACCTGTGGAAGGTGGACTCCAGCCGGCTTATGAGCGCATTGCTTCAATCGAGGCTGAAATTCAAAACCTCGGAAAATCTCGCGAGGAATCTGGAGCTCTCAAGAAAGACCGTTTGATAGTCGAGGAGAAAATCAAATCTCTCCTGTCGGAAAAACGACGTCTTGAGGCAGAAATTTTGAGGGCGAGGGACATTTCCCATTCGCCACTAGTCACTTTCATGACACCTTCAAATGAAGGTGCCTCATGAGCATGCCACTCCCCATCAACGTAATCATTGCTGCAGCAACAGAGGATGCCTTCGCCGAACTGAAAAATATTGAGGGGCTGCAAGGTACTGGCATTTCGCCTCGCTATTGGTTGGCCGCAATAAAGCAGCCGACTTCAGACAAAGTCAGCACTTTCGATAAGGCCGCACATTACCGCGTTGGCTATTGGATAGCACTGGATGAGGCCGCCTTCTCCAGTTGCAAAGATGTATTCAACCAGCTATCTACGCAAAAGGGCTACAGCCGCGGCTTTTACGACAGTCATCTGCCAAATCCCGTAGTGCTCGCCCACGACGCAAAAGAACTTCAAGAGATAGTCAATTACGTCCTTGAAGCATTTTGTGCAACCTCCTAGCCAAGCGAACACCTGTTTTCTTGCACTCCACGAGAAATTCAAGTAGCGTTGTTTGAGTCTTGAAGTGCCCCCCATTTTCGGAACATTGTTGGGGGATGACTTCTTGCTTCCAACTGCGGCAATCTCTCTCCGGGGGGGCTGATAGCGGACATTCGTCGAAGCCCGCAACTGGCCCCAAGCTGCCGTCGATCGAAAGAGAAAATCCCTAGAACGGAAAATTGGCCGCTCAACGCCCGCGTTAGGCGAAATAACCAATCTCCGAGTCAGCGCGCACGTCGGTAGTGCATGGCTACCGCACCGCAGCGCAGCGGCTTCGCCGTAATCAGCTTGAGCTTCCGGGTGCTGGGCAGCCCGCTCTCATACAGGGTAGGGCCGTGGCCGGCAATCCTGGGGTGGACGAGGAGCTGGTACTCGTCGATCAAATCCAGCCTCTCCAGCTCGGTCGCAAGCTTGCCACTGCCGAGGAGCACGCCGCCAGGGGTCGCGTCTTTGAGTTTTCCTATGCTCCCGCGCAGGTCACCGGCGATGTGGTGGCTGTTGGTCCAGGGGAAGTCCCTTCGCGTCGAGGACACCACGTATTTTGGTTTGGCCTCCAGCTTGACCGCCCATTCGCGCATGGCTAATGGTGCGTCCGTATCACAGCGGGCGACAGCGGGCCAGTAGCTCTCCATCATCTCGTAAGTGATGCGCCCCCACAGCATCGCTCCGCTCTCGTCCATAAGCCGGGTGAAAAAGGCGTGTGTCTCGTCGTCGGCAATGCCTTCCTGGTGGTCGATGCAGCCGTCCAGAGTGACGTTGATACTGAAGGTCAAGAGTCCCATGGTGTCCTCCGTTCAAGAGGCGCGATTTTTAATGATCTTTCGCGCCGTCGCCAAAAACTGTCTGGCGCCAACCTAAATCCATCCCATCCATCCCGCAATCGCCCCCGCGCCCAAGAGCCACAGCAGGTGAATGCGGGTCTTCCAGACCAGCAGGGTGCTCACCGCGGTCACGGCCCACAGGGCCAGGTGGTGGGTGTCCGCTTTGTGGTTGGCGGCCAGGATCCAGCCGGTGGCGACCAGCAGGGCGATCACCAGCGGTGCCATGCCTTGTTTGAAGGCGCGCACGGCGCGCAGCTCGCGGTTGCGGTGGCCCCAGCGTGATGCGGTGAAGGTGAGGATGCTGCTGGGCAGCATGATGCCCAGCATGGACAAAAACACGCCCAGCATGGCCAGCGCCAGGCCATACCAACCCGCGCCCAGGCCACCTGCAGCATTGAGGCCTATGGTCCAGCCCAGCAAGGGCACAAACAGAATGTTGGGGCCGGGTGCGGCCTGCGCCAGTGCAATGCTGTTGCTGAACTGTTCGGCGTCCAGCCAGCCTTGCTCCACCACCAGAAAGCGCTGCATGTCGGGTGCGGTGGTGATGGCGCCGCCCACTGCCAGCAGCGACAGCGACGCAAAGTGCATGAACAGTTCCAGCCACTGGGCCGCAGTCAGGGTGATGCTCATGACGCCTCCTTTTTGGCCGCCAGGCGGCCCAGGCACACATAGGCCCAGGCACAGCCCAAGCCGCCGATGCCCAGCAGCACCCACAGCAAGGGCACGCGCAGCAGGGCCACGGCCCCAAAGGTGGACGCCATCAGCGCCAGGCAGGCGCCCAAGCCCATCACATTGCTTTTAAGCGCCGGTACCAGGCGCAGGCCGGCCGCGATGATGAGGCCGGCCGCCACGGCGCCCATGCCGCGCAGCGCGCCCTGGGCTTGCGGGTTGTCCGCCACACCGGCAAACGCCGCCGCCAACAGCAGCACGAGGATGAGCGGGAAGCTCAGCATGCCGGCCACACCGGCCAGCGCACCGCGCCAGCCAAAGTAGCGGTCGCCCAGCATGAGCGAGAGGTTGACCACATTGGGGCCGGGCAGGATTTGGGCCACGGCCCAGTCTTCGACAAACTCTTCGGCGGTGAGCCACTGTTTGCGCTCCACCAGCTCCCGCTGGGCCACAGCCAGCACGCCGCCAAAGCCCTGCAGGGCCAGCAGCGAAAACGAGAAAAACAGGTCGGTCTTGGAGCGGGGCGCCGGGCGCGGGGCAGGGGGAATGGCGGGTGGGGTGCTGGGAGACATGCAGGCGGTTTAGGTGGGTTGCCCCACCACAGTGAACTGGGCGCTATTGTCGCGCAGCCACTGTTCCGACCGTGCGCCGTCTTGCTGGCGCGGATGAAAATCTTCGCGCTGGTAGGCGCGCCACTGCGCCCGGTTGCTGGAGATAAAGCCGTCTTTGCCAAACAAGAAGTGGCCCGCGCTGCGCCAGGTGCTCCAGCGGAACAGGGCCTTGTCGTGCCACAGGTTGCGGATGGTCTGGCGCGTCACGTCGCTGAAGAACGTGAAGGTGATGTAGCGGAACAGGCGCAAGCGCCATTCGTGGTTGCCGCCAATGGCCTGGTACACGTCAAACGCGGTGCTGCGGTGCTCGCTCTCTTCGGCGCTGTGCCAGAGCCACAGGGTTTGGAGTCGCTCTTCGCTGCCCTCCAGTGCCTCGGGGTGGGCCAGCATCCAGTCGGCAAAGATGGCGGTGAGGTGTTCGGTGGCCGCGGTAGCGCCCACGTGTACACGCACATCCATGTGGGCGCTGGCCTGCATGCGTTTGGCGGCACGGCGCTCCAGTGCGTTGGTAAAACCCTGCGTTTCCAGGTGGCCGTTGAACAGGCTGTGGATGCGGCGGTGGGTGGCCTCTTGGCCCACAAAACCTTGCACCTCGGCGGCAAAGCGTGCCCGCTGGTCCTCGGGCAGGGTCTTGAGCCCGGCGCGCACCGAATCCATAAAGTACTGCTCGCCCAGCGGAAAACTCATGGACAGCGCGTTGAAGAAGGCGGAGCGGAACGCGTCGCCGCCGTTCCAGCGCACCGCAAAGGGCGTGTTCAGGTCGATCAGCAGCTTGCGCACGACAAGGTCGGTCATGGGGTGGCTCCATCCAGGGTGGGCGGCAGGTCGGCCAGCTCGCGCCGCACCCAGGCGTTCACGTCCGGGTTCAGGCACATCTGCAAATGGCCGATACCGGGGAACACCGTGGGCGTGATGCCGGGCAGTGTCTGCGGCCGCTGCGGGTACACGATGTTGTCTTGCGGGGTAATGGCCACCCGCAGCAGGTTGCGCAAGGCATCGTCTTCCCCCGCGGCCAGCGTGGCCAGCCAAGGGCTGCCCCACCGCATTTGCAGGCCATTGGGCGTGCGGCTGCCCTTGGCCAGCTGGGTGCCCGCATGCGGGGTGCCCAGTGTGAGCACCCGGGCCACGCGGGCGGTGCCATGCTTGCGCATCCAGGCGCGAATGGCCAGGCCGCCCATGCTGTGGCCGACCAGTGCCACCTGGGTTTGCCCGCTGTTAAGCATTGCGCTGGTTACGGCGGATTCGAGGATGGGTGCGTAGTCGTCAATGGAGGCAAACACCGGCTCCAGGTCCACCGCAAATACGGCATGGCCTTGGGCGCGTAGCTGGGCCGCAGTGGTATCCCAAATGCGGTGGTTGCACAGGTAGCCATGCACCAGCACCACCGGCACGCGCGGCGTGTTGCTGGTGGCCGCCTGGTAGCGCGGTGCGCGGCGCTCCCAGGGCTGGCGCAGCAAAAACACCACCACGCCGGCCACCATTTCGCCGCCCAATGCGCGCCACCAGTCGTGCCAGGGCTCGGGGGCGCGGGTGATCAGGGCGGTCAGCACATCGGCCAGCAACGTGGCGGCCACGGGCACCAGTAGCGCCATCGCCAAGGTACCCAGCACCGAGCCCCACAGCCAGTACCCCAGCGCTGCACCGGCCAGGGTTTGGACCAGCAAAATACGGCGCAGCAGTTGGGCGAGCATGGGGTAGGGGCCTTAGTACTGGGGTTGATGGCGGCGGATGGCCGCCTTGACATCATCGCTCACAGCAAAACCCGGGCCAAACTGAGACGCCAATTCGGCAGCGCGTGCCTCAAAGGCCTCAATGCCCATGCCGTAGATGAACTGCAGGGCACCGCCGGTCCAGGCCGGAAAGCCAATACCGAAGATGGAGCCGATGTTGGCGTCGTGCACGCTGGTGAGCACACCCTCGGCCAGGCAGCGCGCGGTTTCCACGGCTTGGCGGTACAGCAGGCGATCTTTCAGGTCGGTGATGGTCCAGGGCGTGTCGGCCTTCTCAAACAGCGGTTTGAGCTGGGGCCAGAGGAGTTTCTTGGCGCCTTTCTTGGCTTGTTCTTCGGTGGGGTATTCATAAAAGCCTGCACCACCCGCGCGGCCGGGGCGGGTGTGTTGCTTGACCATGGTTTCCACCACCCGTTCACCCGGCGTGGCCACATAGGTCTTGCCTTCGGCCTCCAAGTCTTTTTTGGTCTGGTCCATCACGTGCAGGCTCAGCGTGAGGGCGGTTTCGTCCAGCACGGCGAGCGGGCCCACGGGCATGCCGCACTGGATGCCGGCGTTCTCAATGGCCGCAGCGGGAATGCCTTCGCCCAGCATGGCGGCCCCCTCCATCACAAAAGTGCCAAACACGCGGCTGGTGAAGAAGCCGCGCGAGTCGTTCACCACGATGGGGAACTTGCCCAGGGCCTGCACATAGTCGTAAGCGCGCGCCACGGTCTCGTCGTCGGTTTCTTTGCCCTTGATGATTTCCACCAGTTTCATCTTGTCCACGGGGCTGAAGAAATGGATGCCGATGAATTTCTTGGCATCGCGGCTGGCCGTTGCCAAGCCGGTGATGGGCAGGGTGGACGTGTTGGAGGCGAAGAAGCCGCCGGGTGCGAGCAGCGGTTCGGCTTCTTGCGTGACCTTGGCCTTGAGCTCGCGGTTTTCAAAAACGGCTTCGATGATCAGGTCGCAGCCTTGCAGGTCGGCCACGCTGCCGGTGGGGTGGATCAGGTCGAGGATGGCTTGCTGTGCCTCGGGCTTCATGCGGCCCTTGTCCACACGACCTTGCGTGATTTTGGCGCTGTAGCTTTTGCCCAGTTCGGCTTTTTCCTGGCTCACGTCCTTCAGCACGGTGGCAATGCCCTTGCTGGCTTGGCTGTAGGCAATGCCGGCACCCATCATGCCGGCGCCCAGCAGGCCTATCTTGGCCGGCTTGTAGCGTGGCACGCCGGTCGGGCGGCTCTGGCCGCTCTTGATGGCGTTGAGGTTGAAAAAGAAGGTGTTGATCATGGCCTTGGCCTGGGGGCCGGACATGAGCTTGGCCAGGTAGCGGCTCTCGATGCGCAGCGCAGTCTCCAAGTCCACCTGCAGGCCTTCGACCATGCAGGCGATGATGGCCTCGGGCGCGGGGTAGAGGCCGCGCGTCTGCTTCTTGATGACGGCGGGCGCCACGGGCAGCATGCCCGCCACGGCAGGCGAGGAGGGCAGGCCACCCGGCACCTTGTAGCCCTTGGCCTCCCAAGGATGCTGGGCCGTGGGGTTGGCGGCAATCCAGGCCAGGGCCTTGGTACGCATCTCGGCGGCAGCATCGGGGCCAGGTGCCACCAAGTCATGCACCAGGCCCAGGCCTTTGGCCTCGGCGGGGGTGAATGTTTTGCCTTCCACCAGGTAGGGCTGCGCGCCCATCAGGCCCAGGTGGCGTGTCATCTTGGTCACGCCGCTGGCGCCGGGCAGCAGGCCCAGGGTCACCTCGGGCAGGCCGAACTGGGTTTTCTTGTCGTCCACGGCAATCCGGTAGTGGCCCACCAGCGCCACCTCCCAGCCGCCGCCCAGTGCTGTGCCATTGAGCAGGCTGACCACCGGCTTGCCCAGGGTCTCGATGGTGCGGAAGTTCTTTTTGACGCGCTCGATCTCTTCAAAGATGCGCGGCGCGTCAGCCGGCGTCAGGCGCATGGCGGCCTTGAGGTCGGCGCCAGCGAAGAAGGTGGTCTTGGCCGACGCCAGCAGGATGCCGGAGATGGCGTCCTTGTCTTGCAGCACGCGGGTGGCTACGGCGTCCATGTCTTCCTGCCACTGCAGGCACATGGTGTTGACGGGGGAGTCCGGCTCGTCGAAGGTGATGGTGGCAATGCCTTTGCCGTCGATGGTGTCCAGGGAATAACGAATGGTTTTCATGGGGTTAACCTGCTATGAAATAAGGAGCTGTTCGCGCAATAAGTACGGGGGTTAGAGGCCTAAAAGGCTTCAAATCCGCTCGACAATGGTGGCAATGCCCATGCCGCCGCCCACACACAGCGTGGCCAGGCCGTAGCGCAGCTTGCGGCGGTGCAGCTCGTCAATCAGGGTGCCCAGAATCATCGCGCCCGTGGCGCCCAGCGGGTGGCCCAAGGCGATGGCGCCGCCGTTCACGTTCACCTTCTCGTGCGGCACCTTCATCTCCTTCATAAAGCGCATCACCACGGCGGCGAAGGCTTCGTTCACTTCAAACAGATCGATGTCGTCCACCGTCAGTCCCGCCTTGGCCAGCGCCTTGCGCGTGGCGGGCATGGGGCCGGTGAGCATGATGGTGGGGTCGGCCCCGCTCAGGGCGGTGGCCACGATGCGGGCGCGCGGCGTGAGCTTGTGTGCCTTGGCGGCGGCTTCGTTGCCCACCAGCACAGCGGCTGCGCCATCCACAATGCCCGAGGAGTTGCCCGCGTGGTGCACGTGGTGGATGCGCTCCACCTGCGGGTAGCGGGTCAGCGCCACGGCGTCAAAGCCCATGCCGCCCATGTCGGCAAACGCGGGCTTGAGCCCGGCCAGGCCTTCCAGCGTGGTGCCGGGCTTGATGAACTCGTCGCGCGCCAGAATCGTCAGGCCCAGCGTGTCTTTCACCGGGCGCACTGACGCATCAAAGTAGCCCGCTGCCTGCGCCTTGGTGGCGCGGCGCTGCGACTCCAGCGCGTAGGCATCCACATCGGCACGGGTAAAGCCTTCCAGCGTGGCAATCAAATCCGCGCCTATGCCTTGGGGCACAAACAGGGTTTGCGAATTGGTTTCGGGGTCCATGGCCCAGGCACCGCCGTCGGAGCCAATCGGCACGCGGCTCATGCTCTCCACGCCACCCGCCACCACCAGGTCTTCCCAGCCCGAGCGCACCTTTTGCGCGGCCATGTTCACGGCCTCCAAGCCGGAGGCACAGAAGCGGTTGATCTGCACACCCGCGGCCTGGAAGTCCCAGCCCGCCTTGAGCGCGGCCACCTTGGGCAGCACGGCGCCCTGGTCGCCCACCGGTGACACCACACCCATCACCACATCGTCCACCAGCGCGGTGTCAAAGCCGTTGCGCTGCTGCAGCTCGGTGAGCAGACCGGCCAGCAGGGTGACGGGCTTGACCTCGTGCAGGCTGCCGTCTTTTTTGCCTTTGCCGCGTGGGGTGCGGATGGCGTCAAACACAAATGCTTCGCTCATGGGGTGTCTCCTCGGGTGGTTTGTGCGCAGGGCGGGGCCTGTCGGTTTCGACTGGAATGCAGTATATTCTTTTTACCAAGCAAACGCTTTGTAAAAATATGCACATGACCCGAGGAAACCCCATGATTGAACGCACCCTGTTTTCCCCCGAACACGAATCCTTTCGCGACAGCTTTCGACGCTTTATGGAGAAAGAGATAGCCCCTTTCCACGCCGATTGGGAAGAGCAGGGCTATGTGGCGCGCGAGGTGTGGAACAAGGCCGGAGAGAACGGCTACCTGTGCATGTCCATGCCCGAAGCATTTGGCGGCTCCGAGGCCGACAAGCTGTACTCGGTGATCCAAATGGAAGAGCTGGCGCGCGGTGGCTTTACCGGCATTGGCTTTGGGTTGCACAGCGAGATCGTGGCGCCTTACATCCTGCACTACGGCACGCCCGAGCAGAAGGCCAAGTACTTGCTCAAGCTGGCGACCGGCGAGATGGTGGGCGCCATCGCCATGAGCGAGCCCGCCGCAGGCTCCGACCTGCAGGGCATCAAGGCCACGGCCATCCAGCAGGCCGACGGCAGCTACCTGCTCAACGGCAGCAAAACCTTCATTACCAATGGCTGGCACGCGGACCTGGTGGTCGTGGTGGCCAAGACCAACCCGGCCGCGGGCGGCAAAGGCACCAGCCTGATGCTGGTGGAGCGCGGCATGCCGGGCTTTAGCGTGGGCAAGCGGCTCAAGAAGGTGGGCATGAAGGCGCAAGACACTTCGGAGCTGTTCTTTGACAACGTGAAGCTGGGCCCCGAGCACTTGCTGGGCGGCAAGGCCCATGAGAACCGGGGCTTTATCTGCCTCATGGAGCAGCTGCCCTGGGAGCGCCTGCAGATTGCCGTGGGTGCGGTGGCTTCTGCGCAGGCCGCCATTGACTGGACGGTGGACTACGTGAAGGAACGCAAGGTGTTTGGCCAGCCAGTGGCCAGCTTCCAGAACACCCGCTTTACCTTGGCCGAACTGCAGACCGAGGTGCAGGTGGCGCGCGTGTTTGTGGACAAGTGCTGTGAGCTGGTCTGCCAGGACAAGCTGGACACCGCCACCGCCAGCATGGCCAAGTACTGGACCACCGACCTGCAGTGCAAGGTGATGGATGAATGTGTGCAGCTGTTTGGCGGCTACGGTTACATGTGGGAATACCCGATTGCCCGCGCCTATGCCGATGCGCGCGTGCAGCGCATCTACGGCGGCACCAACGAGATCATGAAAGAGGTGATCACGCGGTCCATGGGCCTGGGCGGCAAGTAGGGCTTGGGGCAGTGCATCGCCAGGGGGCGTTGTCCAAGCAGGGCAGTTGTACTGCCCCCTGGTTCACGAGGCGCTGATCAGTCGCAGGTCCAGCGTCCGCTCTGCCAGCCAGACCAGGGCAATCGCCATGGTGAGCAGCGAGCCGCCCACAAAGATGCCACGGCGGTACGCGGGGGTGTTGCGCAGCCAAAAGATCAGGGGCAAAAACACCGCCACGATGGCCAGTTGCCCCACCTCCACACCCAGGTTGAAGCCGACCAGGCTCAGCACCAGCGTCTCTTGCGGCAGGCCCAGCTCGGCCAGCACGCTGGCGAAGCCAAAGCCATGAATCAGGCCAAAACCAAAGGCCACCATCCAGCGCCGCTCACCCACCACCGGCCACAGGTTGTTCGCCGCCGCCAGTACGACGGAGAGCGCAATCGCCGACTCCACCCAGCGCGAAGGCAGCTCCACCACACGCAGCCCCGCCAGCGACAGCGTGATGGAGTGGGCTGCCGTGAACGCGGTGACCACCCACAGCACCTCACGCAGTGCATCGCGAAAGCGGCCCACACCCTGCCACACACCCGCCCGGCGCACCAGCACCACGGGCAGTAGCAGCGAGAGCAAGAACAGGATGTGGTCAAACCCGATCCAGATGTGCCAGACGCCTTGCACCAGAAACTGGCCAAACTGTGTCAGGCGCGATGCATCGCCCACGGCAAAGCGCTGTTGTGCGGTGTCCGGGGCCAGCACGGCGGAGTGGGTCAATCCGTCCAGCTCCAGCCGCAGCAGGCCGCGGTGCAACGCGTCCTGCTCAAACAGCAGGCGGTAGTGCAGGGCCAGATCGCCCTTCGCTGCGGGGCACTGGCCTTGCAGGGTGAGCACGGCATAGGCGCCATCGGTGTGGGTGTCCACCTGGTGTTGGGTGACCTGCAGCGGGCAGGTACCACCGCGCTCCAGTGTGAGCGCGCTGGTGGCCCAGGCCGCAATGTCAGCGTGGCGGGCACGCAGCTCGCCCCAGGTGATGTCGCCGTTGCCGTCGGCATCCAACCCCAAAGCAAAGTCGATATCGCGCAAGGCAATGTCCCATTGGCCCGACACCTCTGCGCCGCTGACCTGGAGCACCAGGTAGCTGTCACTGGCCTTGTGGGCCCAGGCGGGCAGGGCGCACAGCAACAGGGCGCTCAGGCCAACGTGCCAAAGGGTTCGCCAGTTCATGGCTTTCCTTCCGCCAGACGGAGCAGGCGCCTGTCTTCAAAGCCGCTGCGCGCCAACCAGTCGCGCGCGGCTTGGGCGCCAGCCGGGTCTTGGGCTGCCTGGGCTGCTTCCAGCAGCACGCGGGCGTCGCGGGGTTCGCGTTGGATGGCGTAGTTCTCTTGTGCTAGGCGCAGTGCGGTGCGTGGGGCTTTGCGCAGCACCAGCTCAAAACGGGCTTCTTCGGCGCGGTGGGTGGTGTCACCGCGTGCGCGGGCTGCGCTAAACCGGTCGCGCAGCATGTCTTGGTGGCGTTCCGCTGCAGGTAAATGGAGGGCCGCTTCAGCCTCGGCCAGGCGCAGCAGCAGGCTGTCGGCAGTCTCCCAGTTGGCCAGCAGCTTCACCACGTCGGCGGTCTGTCCGTTGTCCAGCAGAAAGTCGGACCACGCCGCCAGCAGGTACACATCGTCCCGACCTAGCGCCAGGGCTTCTTGGTAGTGTGCGCGGGCCTTGGCCGTATGGCCTTGCCAGGCAGCTACTTCGCCCAGGCGGGTAAGCAGCCACAGGCGGTTGCCCGCATCACGGCTGAGCTGCAGTGCGTTTTGCAAGGTGGCGTAGCCCGCCTCCAGTTGCCCGCCGTAGGCCTGGGCCAAGCCCAGGCAGCCACCGGCCAGTGCCTCCCGCCCCAGGCGCTGCAGGGCTGTGCATTCCTGGCGTGCGGCCTGGTAGTCTGCCTGCACCAAAAAAATGGCACCGCGCCAGGCGTGGGCCACCGCGTAGTCCGGGTCCCGTTGCAGCGCACTGGCGAAGTCCTGTAGCGCTCCGGCAAAGTCGTGGCGGTACTGGCGCAGCATGCCGCGCAAGGTGAGCAGATCGGGTGTCAGGGGGCCGACAAAACGGCCTACCACCGCCTCGGCGTAACCGACGTAACGCGGATCTCCCCGGGCGGCGGCCAGTGCAAAGTAGCGCCGGGCCAAGTCGCTTACCCCTTGTGCCTCGTTGGGGGACTGGGCCAAGGCGGCACGCAGCGCGGCCAGCTCGCGGGCCGTGGTATCGGTGGGGCGTGTGGGCAGTTTCTCCAGCA
This sequence comes from Rhodoferax sp. EU05-FHT12H12, assembly GCF_058791215.1. NCBI lineage: Bacteria > Pseudomonadati > Pseudomonadota > Betaproteobacteria > Burkholderiales > Comamonadaceae > Rhodoferax > Rhodoferax sp. EU05-FHT12H12. Next base: position 243,436 of record NZ_JBYTDI010000001.1, read on the forward strand.
CCTGGGTGTCGCTGCGCGGGGTGTAGGGTTCTGCCAGAGCTGCGCCGGCCAGCGCAAGCAGTAGGCTGGCGGCGGCACCCGTGAAAACCCTAGTGCGGTATGAACCTGTCAACCAAACGATTTCCATGGGTGTTGTAGAGTGAGTTGTCACCTATTGTGGTGGCAGCTAACCATCGAGTCATTGGAGTTTACCCATGAACAAGCTACTGTCAGTTGTAATTGCCGCCGCCTTTGCCACCCTGTCTTTCAGTGCATTCGCTGCCTCCCACGGGGGGGCGATGGACGACAAGAAAATGGAAGAATGCAAAAAGATGGACGAGAAAAAAGCGGACGACAAGATGAAGGCGGAATGCAAGAAGATGATGGAGAAAAAGAAGTAAACCTGCGGGTTTTCTTCCCCCTAAAAAGCGGGCTTGGCGGCCCGCTTTTTTTATGCCCGGGCCGGGCGGCGGGGTCCGCTACACTGCGGCCAAAACCCAGGAGCCCCGCCATGCCCATTGCCACTGCCGAACACGCCCTCACGCTGGAGCGCACCCTTCCTGTCTCGCGTTCCAAAGTCTGGCGCTGCTGGACCGAGCCTGCGCTCTTGGTGCAGTGGTTTGGCCCCAAACCTTGGGGCGTGAGCGAAGCGGTCATGGAACTGCGCAGTGGCGGGCGCTTTTTCACCCACATGGCGGGCCCCAACGGCGAGCAGGTACCCAACGAAGGCGTGTTTCTGGAGCTGGTAGCGGAGCATAAATTGGTGTTTACCGATGCTTTCCAGGCGGGCTGGGTGCCGGCCAAGCCGTTTATGGTGGGTGAGATCACGCTGCAAGATACCGCTGAGGGCCACACGCGCTACATCGCACGTGCGCTGCACTGGAGCGCCGATGACAAGGCCCAGCATGAGGCCATGGGCTTTCATGTGGGTTGGGGCGCGGCCACCGACCAACTGCTAGCGCTGGCGCAAACGCTGTGAGTGCTCTTGCCAACCCGGGTGCCGGGCCCCAACTCCCCAACGCCTTTCCCATTCGCATCTACTGGGAAGACACCGACGCCGGCGGTGTGGTGTTCTATGCCAACTACCTGAAGTTCTTTGAGCGTGCCCGCACCGAGTGGCTGCGCGCAGCCGGCGTGGGCCAGCAGTCCCTGCGCGACGAAACCGGCGCCATGTTTGTGGTGGCCGAGGTGCAGATGCGCTACCTGGCTCCGGCCAAGCTGGACGACCTGATCGCTGTGGGGGTGCAAGTGGCTGAGCAGGGCGCTGCCAGCATGGTGCTGGTGCAAGAGGCCTGGCGTGGCGACACGCTGCTGGCCCAGGGCCGCATTCGCATTGGCTGCGTGCAGGCCGATACCCTCAAGCCCCGACGCATACCGGCGCAAGTGCTGCAAGCCATTGGTGCCGTCCCCAGTTCCACTATTGACAGGACATCCGCATGAAACATCGCACCCTGGGCCAGGCCCACACCCCCGTAGCCGCCCTGGGGCTGGGTTGCATGGGCATGAGCGAGTTCTATGGCGCCAGTGATGACACACAGTCGCTGCAAACCTTGCAGCGCGCGCTGGAGCTGGGCATCAACTTCTGGGACACGGCAGACACCTACGGCTTCGGCCACAACGAAAGTTTGCTGGGCCGCTTCATCGCCCAAGGCGGGTCGGCGCTGCGCCAACAACTGGTCATCGCCACCAAATTTGGCATCGTGCGCCAGGAGGGGCAATACGAGCGCCGCATCGACAACACGCCGGCTTACATCCGCAGCGCCTGCGAGGCCTCGTTGCGTCGCCTGCAGGTAGACACCATCGACCTGTACTACTGCCACCGGCGTAACCCGGAGGTGCCGATGGAAGACATGGTGGGTGCCATGGCCGAGCTGGTGCAGGCCGGCAAGGTGCGGCAGATTGGCCTGTCCGAGGTGTCAGCCAGCAGCTTGCGCCGGGCCCATGCGGTGCACCCGATTGCGGCGGTGCAGAGTGAATATTCGCTGTGGGCGCGCGAACCCGAGCAAGAACTGCTGCAGACCTGCGCCGAGCTGGGCACCAGCTTTGTGGCCTACAGTCCGTTGGGCCGCGCCTTCCTCACCGGCACGCTGGACACCACGGCATTGGCCAACAACGACTTTCGCAAAATCCTGCCGCGCATCAACGGTGATGCCGAAGCTGCCAACCGCCTGCTGGTGGACGCCCTGGGACGCTTTGCCGCGGCACGTGGGGCCAGCAATGCGCAGATCGCGCTGGCCTGGCTGTTGCACAAACACCCGCATGTGCTGCCCATCCCCGGCACACGGCGCATTGCCTACCTGGAGCAAAACGCTGCGGCCACCGAGCTCAGGCTGAGTGCCAACGAGGTGGCCGAGCTGGACCAGATGTTCTCCCCCGACAAGGTGGCCGGGGCGCGCTACCCGGATGCGGGCATGGTGGGGATTGAGTAGTTAGCGCGCCCGCTGCCCCCGGGCGTGGCTGCCGTGCACATGGCCCGGCGCTCGGGGTGCCTGCGCCGGTTGGGCACGGGCCGTTGCCGACAGCTCATTCAAGATGCCGCAGTGCGCGGCTTCCTGTGTCACCAGACACTGTTCGCGCAGGGTTTTGAGCTGCTGCTCCAGTGCGCGCAATTCCTGGATGCGCTGGGCCACATGGCCGATGTGTTCGTCCAGCAGCGCGTTGACCTGTGCGCAGTTGTCTTCGGGCGCATCTTTGAAGCCCAGCAGCGTGCGGATTTCGTCCAGAGTCATGTCCAGGGAGCGGCAATGGCGGATGAAGGACAGCCGCTCGATGTGGTTGGCACCGTAAATGCGGTAGTTGCCTTCGGTGCGCAGCGGCGTGGGCAGCAGGCCCTCGCGTTCGTAGTAACGCACGGTCTCTACCTGTGTGCCGGTGGCCTTGGCCAGTTCACCGATTTTCATTGTCAACTCATCTTTCATGCAGGGTTAGACACTGTAGTTGATACAGGGTCTTCCGGTCTGGTGGATGGTCATTGGGTGGCTTTTTGAAGAGGAAGATGGATCCCTTCCCGGCAGGCGGTTTCTGCCGTTGCGCACGCGCGCCTTTCTCGAATTTTTTGTCCAGCACGTGCAGCAGATGGTGGCCGTTAGCAGGTTTGTGTATCGGGAAATATGTTGTATGATGCGCATCATGCGAAAATCGCCCGTCAATATTCGAACCGCTGCCAAAGAGGCCTCCCACGAGCGCATCGTGAGCGCCGCTGCACGGGCTATCCGGCGTAGTGGGTATGACGGCACGGGCGTTGCCGACATCATGAAAGAAGCGGGCCTCACGCATGGTGCGTTCTACGCCCATTTCGCGTCCCGTGAAGCCATGTTGGCCGAGGCGGCCGACCGTGCGGGTGCGGAATCCAACGCCATCGCGGCGCGTGTGATTGCCGCGGTACCTCCCGAGCAGTCTCTGCAAGCGCTGATGCAGGTTTATCTCTCGAAAGAGCATCTTGCAAGCATCGAGACGGGGTGTCCCATTTCCGCCTTGGGCTCTGAAATGCCGCGCCAGACGCCCGAGGTGCGGCGTGCTGCCACACTGCGTATCAAAGAAATGATTGACCTGGTCGCCCGCCAGTTTCCAGATTGGGGCCAACCCAGTGCGCACGAGCGCGCACTGGTGACGGTGGCCACGATGGTGGGCACCCTGATGCTGGCGCGCGCGGTCGATGACTCCGCCTTGTCTGACGCGTTTTGCAGCGCCACCTTGACAAGCCTGGCCCCTGCCGGGGCCTAAGCCACTTGGCTTTTTTTTGCCTTTAAATATGATGATCGTCATGCCAAATTGTTTTGTCAATCGAACTCTTGCTCTCCAACCACTGACCGTTTGAAAAGAGGAAAGCCATGAAAGCATTCACCGTGGATCGCTACGGAAAAAAAGAGAGCTTGCGGGCCACCGATGTGCCAGAGCCTGTACTGCGCGATGACGAGGTCCTGATTGAGGTGCATGCCACGGGCGTCAATCTGCTGGACTCCAAAATTCGCAGCGGTGAGTTCAAACTCATCCTTTCGTACCGCACACCCTTTGTGCTGGGGCATGACGTCGCCGGCGTGGTGGTGCGTGTCGGCCCGCGCGTGCGTCACTTCAAACCCGGCGACGAGGTGTACTCCCGACCGGATGATTTCCGCATCGGTACCTTCGCGGAGTTTGTCGCTGTCAAAGAAGACTCGGTGGCGCTCAAGCCACGCAACCTCAGCATGGAGGAGGCCGCCTCCATTCCGTTGGTAGGCCTGACGGCGTGGCAGGCTCTGGTCGAGAAGGCCAAGCTCAAAAAAGGACAGAAGGTTTTCATCCAGGCTGGTTCCGGTGGTGTGGGCACGTTTGCCATCCAGTTGGCCAAGCACCTGGGCGCCGGCGTGGCCACCACCACCGGCACGGGCAATGTGGCGTGGGTCAAAGACCTGGGCGCGGATGTGGTGGTGGACTACAAAAAAGATGCGTTTGAAACGATCTTGAGTGACTACGACGCGGTACTGAATAGCCAGGACGGCAAGACGCTGGAGAAGTCGCTGGGTGTGCTCAAACCGGGTGGCCAACTCATCTCCATCTCTGGTCCTCCTGACCTTGCATTTGCAGAAGAAATAAAAGCGCCATGGTTGGTGAAGCAGGTCTTGCGTGCCCTGAGCTTTGGCACCCAAAGAAAAGCCAAACGCCTCCATGTGGGCTACTCATTTCTCTTCATGAAAGCCAGCGGCAGCCAGCTGCGGCAAATCACCGCGCTGATCGAGTCGGGTGCCATACGCCCGGTCATCGACAAAGTATTCCCGTTTGATGCCACCAACGAGGCCTTGGCCTACGTCGAAAGCGGACGTGCCAAGGGCAAGGTGGTGATCAAGGTGCGTTGAGTCGTGACATTGCCTTGCACGCAAAGGCGTGTCTTTTTGTATGACGTTCGTCATGCGTATTTCCTAGTTAACCCTCTGGAGTCCTTATGAAAATCGAAAATTCTGTTGTTCTTGTCACTGGCGCTAACCGTGGCATCGGTCTGGCTTTTGCGCAAGCCTTGCTCGCCCGTGGCGCACGCAAGGTCTACGCTGCCGCGCGCAATCCCGCCAGCGTGACGCTGCCGGGTGTCCAGGCCTTGCAGCTCGACGTTACCAACCCGCAGGAAATCGCCGCTGCTGTTCAGCGCGCTTCGGACGTGACGCTGGTCATCAACAACGCGGGCATCGCGCAGCCTGGCGGGTTTTTGGCTGCTGACAGCGACGCTGTGACACGCCGTATCTTTGAAACCAATGTCTTTGGCGTGCTGAACATGAGCAAGGCCTTTGCGCCGGTGCTCAAGGCCAATGGCGGCGGCGCCTTGCTCAATGTGTTGTCGATTGCGTCGTGGGTGAACGGGGGCGAGTTGGCCGCCTACTCGGCCAGCAAGTCCGCGGCCTGGTCGTTGACCAATGCCTTGCGCCACGAGCTGGCCGCGCAACAAACCCAGGTGGTCGGTCTGCACATGGCCTACGTGGACACCGATCTCACGCGGGGCTTCGAGGTTCCCAAGAGCAGTGCCGAAGACATCGTCCAGCGTGCGCTGGACGGGCTGGAGGAGGGCGTCGACGAGGTATTGGCCGACGTGCTGACGCAGCAGGTTCGCCAGGGCCTGACAGCACCACGCCCGGTCTACCTGCCCCAAGCCCAATAAGCCACCGCAGGAAGATCTCCATGTTGTTCACCTCACTCTCCACACTGGCCCTGGAGCTCGGCAACCGCGTCGTCATGGCGCCCATGACGCGCAGCCGCGCGGTGGATTCCAACACGCCCAATGCCCTGATGGCCGAGTACTACGCCCAGCGTGCCTCCGCCGGCTTGATCATCACCGAGGGCACTTCGCCGTCGCCCAATGGCCTGGGCTATGCCCGCATTCCGGGGCTCTTCAACCAGGCGCATGTGGCGGGATGGAGGCAGGTCACCGATGCCGTGCATGCCAAAGGCGGCAAGATTTTCGTCCAGCTCATGCACACCGGGCGCGTGAGCCACGCAGCCAACCTGCCCGCAGGCGCAGAGGTGATGGGGCCCATGGCCGTTGCCTGCCCCGGTGAGATGTACACCGACACCCAGGGCATGCAAGCGCACAGCACCCCACGTGCCATGACGGCCGACGACATCGCCCTTGCGGTCGCCGAGTACGCACGATCGGCCCAGCTCGCCATCGAGGCCGGATTTGACGGCGTTGAGCTGCATGCCGCCAACGGGTATTTGATGGAGCAGTTTCTGAACGCCCAGGTGAACCAGCGGGTAGACGGGTATGGGGGCAGCATCCAGGGGCGCAACCGCTTTGCGCTGGAGGTCGTTCGCGCCACGGTCGCGGCCATCGGTGCCCACCGCGTGGGCATCCGCTTGTCGCCTTATGGAGTGGTCAACAGTACCGGTGCCTATCCGGAGCTCGAGGCGCAGTACCTGGCGCTGACGGAACAATTGGCGGAGCTGGGCATTTTGTATGTGCACCTTTTGGACCATTCCGCCATGGGCGCTCCGGCGGTGCCTGCCGAGTTCAAGTTCCGGCTTCGCGTCGCGTTCAACGGCTTGTTCATTCTTGCGGGGGGCTTTGACAAATCCACGGCCCAGACTGCACTGGGTGCTGGCCACGCGGACCTGATCGCCTTTGCCCGCCCATTTATTGCGAACCCCGATTTGGTGGAGCGGCTGCGGGTCAAAGCGGAGCTGAACGCCGTGGACATGTCCACCTGCTACACGCCCGGCCCCCAGGGCTATACCGACTACCCAACCCTCAGGGCTTGACCATGACCGCATGGTGCCCACGGTCAACACGCATCACCGGACCAGTTGGACAGCCCGTGGATATTGCGTGAACAGCTACCAATAGCGTAGCAATTTCACCCGAGGTCCCCGCCTAAAACGCGGGGGGGGCGACGCAGGTGGCTGTTGCGTTTGGCGCGCAGGGGGCGTTCCCGGCAGACCAGCACAGGCACGGTGGCCTTGGATATCAGCCCCGGAACTATGCTGCCACTGAGCAAGCGCACCACCGCGTTGTGTTCTTCGGTGCCCACCACGATCAAATCGCAGTGGCGTTTGACCGCGGCGTCGGCTGCCGCGTGGGCCGCGTCGGGCGCGGTGGACGTAGCCCGGTGGCTGTGGACCCCGCAGCGCTCGGCCCAGGCGCTGGCGGCAGCCAGCAGACGTGAGGCCTCTTCGGCGGCCTTGGCTTGAAAGGCTTCGGTCGGCATATTGGCCACAGGGAGCATGTCCACCGCCGGGTAGTCGTAGTGGGGCAGCACACCCAAGAAAAAAATGTCAGCGCGGTGAAGCTGTGCCATTTCGATGGCTTGGTCGATGGCGGATAGGGTGACGGATCTGTCGTCCACCACGACAAGGATTTTGCGGATCATGGCGAAACCTCAGGCTTTAGGCAGGCGCAAGAGCTGCAGCTCGGCCAGCGATGCATACAAGGGCGCGCTGATGAGGCGCGAGACGGCGCTGGCCAGCAGGGCGCTGGCCATGAGGCTCAGCACCAGGGCATGGCCGTCCACCATCTCCATCACGATGATGAAGGCGGTGAGCGGGGCCTGGGTGACGGCGGCCAGAAAGGCGGCCATGCCCAGGGCGATAAGGGTGGGTGGGTTGGTGTAGGCCATCCACTGCGCCACGTCACCACCCACGGCACCGCCAAGGGCCAGCGAGGGCGCGAAGATGCCGCCCGGCACACCGGCCCAGGCGGTGAGCCAGGTGGTAACGAACTTGAGCAACACATACAGAGAGCTGGTGTCGCCGGAGTTCTCCAGTGATGTCTTGGTGTGCGTGTAGCCGCTGCCAAAGGTGTCACCCGCCGTTACCACGCCGATGATGGCAATGCTGAAGCCGCATGCTGCGGCAAAGGCCACGGGTCGCGCCTTGCGCTGTGCGCTGAACCAGTCTGGTGAATGGCCAGCCAGTGACACCACCAGCAGGCGCGCGAACAGGCCACCGAGCAGGCCGCAGGCCAGCGAGACGAACACACCGGGCAACAGCGTGGCCCAGCCAAACCCTTCCACCCGGATGATGCCAAAGTAGCTGCCGTTGCCATAGGCCGAGATGCCCATCAGCCCGGCCAGCACGATGGCGGCGATCGTGAGGCCGTGGTTGCGCTGCTCGGGCTTGCGGGTCAGCTCCTCGATGGCAAACATTACGCCGCCCAGCGGGGTGTTGAAGGCCGCCGCAATGCCCGCCGCGCCGCCCGCCACCAGCAGACTGTGTTCGCTGATCTGCGAGCGCTTGGGCAGCCAGCGGCGCACGCTGTGCATGACACCGGCCGCAATTTGCACCGAGGGTCCCTCACGCCCCAGTGACAGGCCGCCCAGCAGGCCCCAGGCGGTGAGCAGCATCTTGGCCAGCGCCAGGCGCAGCGACACAAACAGGCCACGCGTGCCTTCGGTGACGGACGCATCTTGTGCCGCCATCACCTGGGGAATGCCAGAGCCCGCAGCGCCCGGCGCGTAGCGCCGCGTCACCCACACGATGGCGGCGGCGCTGAGGGGCGTCCACAGCAGGGGCGCCCACCAATGGCTAGCTTGTACCCGGAAGAACAGGGCCAGCGCGTGTTCGCTGAGCCAGGTGAAGGCCACCACGGTGAGCCCGGCCAGCGCGGCAAAGGCAATGAAGAGGGCGCGGCCCCGCCAGAGGTGCGTGTCGTACAGCTCGTTGCGGAAGGCCGAATAGATGTGGGGGTGGGGTCGCATTGTCTGGCTGCCCATGGGTGTGTTTTGCAAATCATACATTGATACAAATGTATTTTGTTATATTTGAACAAATGTATTTGCAAGGCCAACAACCCGAGGAGACACCGATGAAAGTAGGACTGATTGGATACGGCAAGGCGGGCAGTGCGGTGGCGCAGGTGCTGAGCGAGGACCCGCGCTATACGCTGGCGTGGGTGGCCACACGCAGTGGCCAGCCCGCATCGGTGGTGCTGGGTGGTACCCGCATTCCCGTGTCTGCGCTCACCAAAGCCAGCCTGGCCCATTGGCTGGACCAACACCCGGTGGATGCACTGGTGGATTTTTCGAACGCGGCGTCGGCAGCGGTGTATGGGGAGGAGGTGAAGCGCCGCGGGCTGACGCTGGTGACGGCGATTTCGTCGTATGACGAAGCACAGCTGGCCTACATCCGGTCGCTGGGGGCGCAGGCGCGGGTGCTGTGCTCACCCAACATCACGGTAGGCATCAATTTCCTCATCATGGCCGCGCGCTTGCTGCGCGAGATTGCGCCGTTTGCCGATGTGGAGATTTTGGAGCAGCACTTCAGGGATAAGCCCGAGGTGTCCGGCACGGCCAAGAAGATCGCCGAGAGCCTGGACGTGGGCGGTGACAAGATCACTTCCATGCGCCTAGGTGGCATCGTGGGGCACCACGAGGTGATTTTTGGGTTCCCCTACCAGACGGTGCGGCTGATCCACGACTCCATCAAGCGCGAGGCCTTTGGCACCGGGGCGGCGTTTGCGTTGAACGAGCTACGCCATGGCCCGCTTGGTTTCTACACTTTCGACGATTTGTTGATGAAGCGCGTGCGCGCGCAATTGCTGGCCGGGGCTGAGGGCTAGTCAGCGGCCGACGTGCCAGGGCGATTTATGATCCGGGCACCCTCCACAGTCCGGTGTGTCCATGCAAGTCTCCAAACCATCTGCCAACTCCGCCGAACCTGCCGCGCTGGCCTTGCGGCAGTTTCGGGTGGTGTTCAACGCGGTGCGCACGCACTTTCGGCAAGTGGAGAAAGACACGGGCCTGGGGGGCGCCCAGGTGTGGGCGATGAGCCTGATCCACAAACACCCGGGTCTGGGCGTGGGGGAGATTGCCACACGCATGGACATTCACCAGTCCACCGCCAGCAATCTGATCAAGGTCTTGCTCAAGAAAGAGCTGATCACCATGCTCAAGTCCGAGCACGACAAACGTGTGGTGGAGCTGCGTGTGACGCCCGAAGGCAAGAAGGCGCTCAAGAAGATGCCTGGCCCGTTTGAGGGCGTGCTGCCCGACGCGCTGCGGCAGTTGGACGAAGCAACCCTATCCAACCTGAACCGTGACCTGGAAAAACTGGTGCTGCTGCTTGCAGCGGACGAGGACGCTGGCAGCATTCCGCTGGCACACCTTTAAAGTTCAGCGAATGTGTTGCATCGACCGGTTGAGTCCGCCGTCGAAACCTGCCCAGTGCCCCTGACGCCGCAACTACCAGCAAACCAAGCCCCCTTACTTAAGTGTAAAAAATGCCTGTAGCCCCCGTGAAGTTTGCGTAAGCAGCTATCAATTAAATAGCGGAACTGCACACGACACGGCGCTATCCAGAGGGTGCCGTGGTGCGTGCTCAGTTGGTTCGGGCGCTGTTGCTCGCCGCGTCAGATGCGGGTTCCTCTTTGGCCAGGGCGGCTGCAATCCACGACTGCACGGCGGCAGAGGCCAGCACACTGGACAGCAGGGCTGGGCCCAGGGCGCTGAGCAGGTGGGGTTTGAGTGCCCAGCGCCATGGGCGGCTGAAGGCCAGCGCAGCGCCCAGCACCATGGCGCCTGCCACCAGGGCTACGGGGTGGCGCTGCGCCGCCGGGCGCAAAAAAGTCTGCACCACGCTGCCGGCCAACACACCACTGGAATGCAGGGGGTGGCGCGCCCACCATTGACTCAGTGTGTCAATCAGCACGCTGGCGCCGGGCAGGGCGGTTTTCAGAATGTCGAGCAGGCCGGGGGCCGACGTGGCAGAACGGACCCCAGCGCGTGCCCCGCTGTGGCTCAGAGCGATACGCAAACGTTCGCGCGACAGGGCCAGGCGCTCTGCCGGGGTGAGCGGTGGGGGCGCGCTCATGCGCCCAGTCCGCGCAGCAGGGCCATGTCGGCCTGCACCTGGCGGCGCAGTTCGGCAAAAGCGGGGTCGGTAGCGTTGCTGGGCGCGCGCGCCAGCAGGCCGCACACCAGGGCCAGCAGCGCAGGAATGCCGGGCACCAGCGCCAGCACCCAGAGAGTGGCCTGCGGTGGTGCGGGCACCAGTGTGACCCACAGCATCAGCGCCACGCCGGCCAGTACGGTGGCCACACCCAGCAGGCACAGCGCCAGTGCACCCAGCAGAGTGCGGCGTTTCAGGGCCGCTGCCTGCGTGGCCAGTTCGGTCCCGATCAGTTCGCCATAGGCCTGTGCATGGTCCCCCAGCAGTTGCGGCTGCGTGGCGATCAGGTGAAAAAGCGGGTGCAGCATGGTGCGGTGGTCCTGCAGGGGGCTTGGGTTAATGGGAGCGTGAACGGCCCAGCAGGCTGACCAGACCCATCAGCGCTGCGCCGGTGGCCGCTGCAATCAGCACCGCCTTGACAGGTTCGTTCTGGATGTAGCGCACGGTCACGTCGCCGGTGTTGGCGGCTTTCTCGCGCAGTTGCAGGGCGCTGTCTTGCACGGCATGCAGGCCGCGCTGGGCCAGTGCGCTGGCTTGGTCCGTGGCGCGGTCCAGCAGGGGGGCGATCTGGTTGGCGGCGTTGTTGATGGGGGTAGTGATGGCTTCGGTTTTCATGTGGGATTCCTTGCGGTGAATGGATAAAGCCGCGATTGAGCGGGGCCTGAATTCATTGTGTGCAAGCGTGTGCGCTGCCGGAATCGGCCAGCGGGCCGTGGGCGCGTCGGCCCGTACGCCAGGGCGGCGTAGGAGGGCGCTGACACCGGGGGCGGGCGTAGGACAGCGACTACGGCAAGTAGCGGCCTGCGCCGCTTCGCGGCACGGTGGGGCAGCCCCATGCTCGAACCACACTCCCGTTGCACATGCCCCTCCGTATGGCAACGGCCTCTTGCGACCCACTGGAACCACCATGCTGCGACTGAGTTTTTCTATCGTGTTGAACTACAACATCACTGCGCCCGGGTGTGACTTCATCTTCAACATCCATGCCGCGCAAACGGCGCACCAGACAGTCGTCAACGAGTTGCTCACCACCAGCCAGCAGGTGGTGCCCAAGATGTACACCGACACGGTGACGCACAACCGCTACCTGCGCCTCAAGGCCCTGGCGGGCCCGCTGACCGTGCGCTACGAGGCCGTGGTGGACCTGGACCACCATGTGGCCCCGCCGCTGGAGGTGCCCGAGATGACGGTGGCCCAGCTGCCTGGCCCCGTGCTGCCCTACATCTACCCCAGCCGCTACTGCGAGTCCGACCGCCTGCACCGTCTGGCGGTGAAAGAGTTTGGCCACCTGCCGCAGGGCTACACCCGGGTGCAGGCCATCAGCAACTGGGTGACCCAGCGGGTGGTGTTTCGCTCCAACACCTCCAACGGCAACACCACGGCGCTGGACACCCTGGTGGATGAAGTGGGCGTGTGCCGTGACTTTGCCCACCTGATGATTGCGCTGTGCCGTGGGGTCAACATCCCGGCACGTTTTGCCACTGGCATTGACTACGGTGCCGACCCGGCACTGGGCCCGACGGACTTTCACGCCTACGTGGAGGCCTTTGTGGGCAACCGCTGGTACCTGTTCGACCCTTCGGGCACCGCCATCCCCATGGGCTTTGTGCGTTTTGCCACCGGGCGCGATGCGGCTGACGCCGCGTTTGCCACCATGTTTGGGGGCGTGCAGGGCACAGCCCCGGTCATGCAGATCCAGGCCATCCCCAACGCCCAGGGCGTGCTGGTGGTGCCGCAGCACGTATCCCACGCCTTGTCGACCGACGGCCTTGCAAGTTACCAATGAAGGGACCACCGGTCCCTGGTTCACCGGAGAGAAGAAGATGAAGAAAATCCCCATGCCCCGCCTGTTGCTGGCCTGCACCCTGGCCGTTCTGGCCAGTGCGGGCTGTGCCACTCGCACGCAAACCGATGCCACCGCCAACGTGGCCGTATCCAAAGAGGCGCTGGACAACGCTGCCGGTGCCGACGGCCTGCAGTTCGCCCCGGTGGAGATGGCCGCTGCCCGCGAGAAGCTGAGCCTGGCCAACAAGGCCATGGCTGCCCGCGACTACAAGGCCGCCACCGAACTGGCCACCCAGGCCCAAGCCGACGCCAAGTTGGCCCAGAGCAAAGCCAAGTCGGCCAAGGCGCAGGCGGTCGCCGATGCGCTGCAAGACGACATCCGCGTGCTGCGCGAAGAGCTGGACCGCGCCAACGCGGTCAAGTAACGCGCTGCTTCACACCACCCAACAACTTTTTGCACCCGCTTTAGGAACACCCCATGACAAACCTCTACCTGACCCCCGCCGCACTGGCCATTGCCGTGCTGCTAGGTGCGTGCGCCTCTGCCCCGACCAGCACCACCCTGCTGGAAAGCGCCCGCAACGACTACGCCCAAGCCCAAAGCAACCCCGACGTGAGCAACTATGCCGCGCTGGAGATGAAGCTGGCCAGCGATGCCATGCAGCAGGCCAATATTGCCGCCGTACAGAGCGCCAGCCCCGACAAGGTGGACCAGCTGGCCTATGTGGCCCAGCAAAAAATTGCCCTCACCCAAGAGGTGGTGAAACAAAAAACTGCGCAGGCCGATGTGGCCCGCGCTGCCCGGGAGCGCGACCAGATGCAATTGACCCAACGTACCAACGAGGCCAACCAGGCCAATGCCAACGCGCAGCAGGCGCAGGCCAGTGCCGATGCGTCACAGCGCCAAGCCGCCGATGCCCAGCGTGCGGCCGATGCAGCCCGCCAGGCCACGACCGACGCCAACACCCGCGCCGCGCTGCTGGAAAGCCAGCTGGCCGACCTGTCTGCTAGGAAAACCGAGCGTGGCATGGTGATCACCCTGGGCGATGTGCTGTTTGGCAGCGACAAGGCCAGCCTGACCGCGGGCGGCACGCGCAGCGCACAAAAGCTGGCCGACGTGCTGCAGCAAAACCCCAGCCGCAATGTGCTGGTAGAAGGCTTCACCGACAGTACGGGCGCAGACGCCTATAACCAGCAGCTCTCGGAGCGCCGCGGCATGACGGTGCGCGAGGCACTGTTGCAGATGGGGATTGGTAGCGAGCGCATCAGCGTGCGCGGCTACGGGGAGTCGTACCCGGTAGCGGCCAATGACACGGCGGCCAACCGCCAGCTGAACCGCCGGGTGGAGATTGTCCTGTCGGACGAAACCGGAAAGACCCAGCAGCGCTGAGTTAGGTTGCTATGAATTTAGTAGCTGCTGGCGCAGCATTCACGGGCGCAGTGGCTACTTTTCTTGTGTAACCCACCAGATGCCCACGCTGACCAACAGCAAGGCCACCAAGTATTTCCACTCCAGCAGCGATTCCCCCAGGAAGAGTGCCGACAGGCAGGCGCCAAACACGGGGATCAAAAAACTGTAAACCGCCACGGTGCTGACCCGGTTGTACTTGAGCAGCACCCCCCACAGCGCAAAGGCGACGGCTGACAACAGCGCCATGTAGACCAGCAGCAGGCTGGGCGCCAGCGTGAACGACGCAATGTGACCGCCTGCGATCCAGCCAATCAGCACCAGTACCACGCCGCCAATGCCAAGTTGGTAGCCGGTCATGACCACCGAATCCATGCCCTGGGAGAGGCGTTTGCCATACAGTGAGGCGGACGACAGCACCAGCGCCGCCAGCACAATGAAGCCTTCACCCAAGAGAGTGAACTCGCCGTCAGTGGCAGCACCCCCCAGCAGCCCGCCAATATTCACTGCCAGCACCCCGGCAAAGCCCAGCGCGCAACCCAAGAGCTTGCGCCAGGTGAGGGTGTCGTTGTGGTAGACAAAATGCGCCAAGAGCACACTGAAGAACACACCCGATGCGTTGAGGATGGACGCCTTGACCCCTGTGGTGTGGGCCAGGCCGATGTAGAAAAAGATGTACTGCAGCGTGGTTTGCAAAACCCCCAGCAGTGCTATCTGCCCGGTTTGGGCGCGGTGCAGTGCGAGCGATTTGCCCGAAAGTTTGGCGAACACCATCAACAGCAACCCGGCGCCGACAAAGCGGTACCCGGCGAACAGCATTTGTGCCGCAATGTCGTTGCGCCCGATCTCCAGCAGGGCGTAGCCCTGTTTGATGGCGGGGTAGGCACTGCCCCAGAGCAGGCAGCACAGGCCCGCGAGAAAAAAAACAGTACGTGGACGGGTAAAAAAAGACACAACAGAGGGCGAGGGTGGGTGCGCGGCTTAGCCGCGAACGGATGTGGAGGGCGCGTCAGAAGCAGAGGTGGGGGCCGTCCCCCGGTGCAATTCGGCCAGTTGGGCATCTTTGGCACGCCAGAGTTCTGCCACCCAGGCCGAAAAGGCGGCGCGGAACTCGGGGTCTTGCCCGTAGTCGCCGCCCAGCAAAGCCTGTGGAACCGGAATGGGGTGGATGCGCACCACCACGCGGTGCACCTTGCCGCACAAAAAGCCCCAGAAAGTGGGCACCCCTTCGGGGTAATAAATCGTCACGTCGAGAATCGACTGGAACTTGTCGCCCATGGCCTGCAGGGCTAGCGCCAAGCCGCCAGCCTTGGGCTTGAGCAGGTACTGGTAGGGCGATTGTTGTTTAGCATGTTTGGCCGCGGTGAAACGGGTGCCTTCCAGAAAGTTCATCACGCTGGTGGGAATCAAGGAGAACTTTTCGCAGGCCTTGCGTGTAGTTTCCTGGTCTTTGCCACGCATCTCAGGGTGCTTCTTGAGGTAGGCCTCGCCGTGGCGGCGCATGAACGGGAATTCGAGCGCCCACCAGGCCAGCCCCATGATGGGGACCCAGATGAGCTGCTGTTTGAGGAAAAACTTGAGCAGCGGAATGCGCCGGTTCAGCAAGTGCTGCAGCGCAAAGATGTCCACCCACGACTGGTGATTGCTGCTGACCATGTACCAGCTGTGCGGGTCCAGGCCTTCAACCCCTTGCACATCCCACTCGGTACGCTGGGTCAGCCGCATCCAGGCGCTGTTGCAGCTAATCCAGCCCTCCGCGATGGACAACACCACCGGATCAAGGCGCAGGCGCACGGCCTTGAATGGCAGCACCAGCTTGATGGCGGCAAAGACAAACAGCAACGGCACCCAGAACAGGATGTTGAGCAGCAGCAGGGCAAATGCAAGGGCCCCCAGCAAGGGCGCAGGCAGGAAGTTCAGCATGGGTGTTTAGGGGTTAAAGAAACACAGCGTGTTTCTGCCATTGGCCTTGGCTCGGTACATGGCGGTGTCGGCTTGTTTCAGGAGCTCACTGGGGGCAGCGTTTTCGCCTTTGAACAGTGTAATGCCGATGCTGGGGGTGGTGGTGTGCTGGGTCTGTTTGAGCACATAGGGCTCATTCAGGCTGGCCAGAATTTTGTGGCCCACCGTGGTGGCGTGCAGGCGGGCTTCCTCAACGTCGGCGCTCAGGTCCTGGATCAGCACCACAAATTCATCACCACCCAGGCGGGCCACGGTGTCCACCGCGCGAATACTTTGCTGCAGGCGTCGTGCCACCTCTTGAAGCAGCAGGTCGCCCACATCGTGGCCATAGGAGTCATTCAGTTGCTTGAACTGGTCCAGGTCCAGGAACATCAGCGCGCCGTGTTCGCCCTTGCGATGGCTGGTGCCCATGGCCTGTTGCAGGCGGTCGGTCAGCAGGCGGCGGTTGGGCAGGCCGGTCAGGGTGTCGTGGAAGGCCAGGTGGCGAATCGCCTCTTCGGCAGTCTTGCGTTCGGTGATGTCGCGTGCGATCGCAATCAGGCGCTCCTCTTCCCCCGGCACGGTGGGTTTGCGCACCACCGACAGCTCAAACCACAGCTTGCCCGTCGGTAGTTCCAGGCTGTATTGTTTGCCGTGGGAGCGCCCCGTGGCCCGTGCCTCGTGCAGTGCCGCCACGAAGGTGTCGGCTGCATCTTTGGGCAGCACTTCGGTGATCAAGCGGCCCAGCAGCACTTGCGGCGGGCGGTCCAGCAGGTCGGTGTTCTGGCTGTGCACGGCACGGTAGTGGCCTTCGGTGCTGAACTCAAACAACAGGTCGGGCAGGGCCTTGAGGGTGGCCTCCAGCTCAGCCTGGGTGGCGTGCAGTTGCGCCTCGGCCTGCTTGCGCCCCGAAATGTCCATCAGCGTGCCCACCATGCGCTGGGGCGCGCCCTCTTTGCTGAACTGCACCACTTTGCCGCGGCTGCTGAGCCACATCCAGCGACCATCGGTGTGGCGCGCACGGTACTCGGCTTGGTAGGCCGGAGATACACCCGTGAGGTGGGCGCGCATGGCCTGCATGGCGGAGGCCAGGTCGTCGGGGTGCACCAGGTGCCCCCAGGCGCGAGCCAGTTCGCTCTCTTGCGGGTCGCGCCCCAGCATCTGGCAGGCGCGCTCGTCCAGGTAGTAGCCGCGTTCGCTGGTCAGATCATGGTCCCAGCGGCCCAGATCGGCACCCATGATGGCCAGCTCCAACTGCTCGGTGGTGTCGCGCAGCAGGGCTTCGGCCACCTTGCGCTCCTGGATGTTGCGTGCCACCCCCAGCACCCCAATGATGTTGCCGTCGGCGTCGCGCATGGGGGTTTTGGTGACCTCGAACAGATCACCATGCGGGTTGACCAGGGTGGGGGTGTTTTCCTCAAAGGTCACGGCCTTGCCGGCCTGGATGGCCCAGCGGTCCGACATGGAGAAAATCTCGACAACGCGGTCTTCCAGCCAATGTGCATCGCGCGTGCCAACGATGTCTTCAGGCGGCACGCCCAGGGTCGCGGCAAAGGCCTCGTTGCAGGTCAGGTAAACACCGTCAATGTCCTTGAGCCACACTTGGTAGGGAATGGTTTGCAGCAGGTTGCGTAACAGGGCCTCGCTTTTGCGCAAGGCCGCACGTGAGGCGCGCTCGGGCGTGATGTCTTCCACCGTGCCTTCGTAGAACTGCAGCTTGCCTTGCTCGTCGCGCACTGCATGGGCATGCTCGCGCACCCACATGGTCTGGCCTGTTTTGAGGCGCACCATCTCAGACACAAAGTCGGTGACCTGTCCATGCTCGCGCATCAGCTCGGCAAATCGTACGCGCCGCTGCGGCTGCACGTAGGGGTTGCGGTGGGCCGCCGGGTCGGCCTTCATTTCCGCCTGGCTTTGGTAGCCATGGATCCGCAGGAACGCAGTGTTGACCTGCAGCAGCTGCCCGTCCAAGCTGGTGCGGTAGGCCCCAATGGGCAACTGCTCAAACAGGCTGGACGTTGCGCGGGTGGGCATGGGCGGTGGCCCTGGGGATTACTTCAGGCTGCCAGACAAAAACTGGGCCAAGCGTTCACTTTTGGGGTTTGCCAGCACGTCGGCAGGGCGCCCTTCTTCTTCCACCAGCCCCTTGTGCAGAAACACCAGATGGTTGGCCACCTCGCGGGCAAAGCCCATTTCGTGGGTTACCACCACCATGGTGCGCCCCTCCAAAGCCAGGTTCTTCATGACCTTGAGCACTTCGGACACCAGTTCTGGGTCCAGTGCGCTGGTGGGTTCGTCAAACAGCATCACCTCGGGCTCCACGGCCAGCGCGCGTGCAATCGCCACGCGCTGCTGCTGGCCGCCACTCATGTGGGCGGGGTAGCGGTCTTCCACGCCGGAGAGGCCCACCTTGGTGAGGTATTTGCGTGCGGTCTCTACCGCCTGGTCCTTGGGAATGCCCAGCACATGTACTGGCACTTCGATGATGTTTTGCAGCACCGTCATGTGGGCCCAGAGGTTGAAGTGCTGGAACACCATGGCCAGTTTGGTGCGCAGGCGTTGCAGCTGTTTGGGGTCTTGGGCGGACAGTTCGCCATTGGGGGCGGCTACCAGCTTGAGCTCTTCGCCCGCCACCTGGATACGGCCCTGGTGGGGTTTCTCCAGCATGTTGATGCAGCGCAGAAAGGTGCTCTTGCCGGAGCCGGAGCTGCCGATGATGCTGATCACATCACCCGCGTGGGCCGAGAGCGAAACGCCTTTGAGCACTTCGTTGCTGCCAAAGCGCTTGTGGATGTTGTCGACCTGGAGTTTGAGGGGCTTGGTAGTCATGGTGCGGACAGTCGGGCACGTAAGGGGAGGGGGCTGTGCGGGCTCAGGCGCCCAGCAGTTCGCCGGTTCGGAAAGGGGTGGCACCGGCAATCTTGCCGATTTCGGCGCCGGACAGGGCGTAGCGGTCACGGACCCGGGCGTAGAAAACACCGTCTACGCCCGCCACCACGCGGTGGACACGGTTGGCGATCGGGTCAATCACTTCGGCCACCACATCGCCCACACGCAGGGTCTGGCCAACGTCGGCGGTGTAGACCACCACGCCGGGTACCGGGGTGTGCAGGGTTTCAGACCCCGCCAGAGGCGTGGCTGCGCACAGCGCTGCCGGGATGGCTGGTGGCTGGGCACAGGCCAGGGCCTGGATGTGCTGCAAGAAGGTCCACACCGCCTGCGTGTCTTCTTGCGCCAAGGCGTGGGTGACGTCGGCTTCGCCGCGCAGCTCTACGGTGGTGCTGTTGCAGCCTTGCGGCAGGGGGGCGGCAATGCCCGCCGCCTGCAGCGCCTCGGCCAGCTGCCACCAGGCACCGGAAAGGCATTCGTCAAACGGACCGCTGCCCGAATTCTTGGCCAGCAGCACCGCGCGGGCTTTGAGCAGGTGGGCCAGGGGCGCCAGCTGGGGCCAGCAGGGTTCCTCGGTGTAGAAGTGCAGCACGCCTTCGCAGTCGCAGTGCAGGTCCAGCACATAGTCGGCATCGTGGGCCAGCGTCAGCAGGGTGCGGCGCAGGCTTTGCAGCTCGGTGTCGGGCTGCCATTGGCGCAGGTAGTCGCCCATGGCGCGGCGTACCGTGGCCACGTTGGCGGCAGCGTCCGGGCCCATCTGGGTTTTGATGGTGGGCAGCACCGCCTTGGCCAGGTCCGGGTAGTGGCGGTTGAAGTTTTCGCTGCTGGCCAGCTCAAAGCGGCCCATGGGTTTTTGGTCCACGCGCTGGGCCAGACCAATCGGGTTAGCCACAGGAACCAGGATGATTTCGCCCCGGATCTGGCTTTCAGCATCGGCGGCATCCAGCAGGGCGCGCAAGTGGTGGGCCACCAGCATGCCGGGCAGTTCTTCGGCGTGCAGGCTGGCCTGGATATAGACCTTGGGGCCATGGCCGGGCGTGCCGTAGTGAAAGCTGCTGAGGCTGCGGTGGCTGCCCAGGCTGTTGGAGAGCAGGGGGTGGTCGATGCGTTGCATGGCGGTTCAGTGCTTGCGGGGCGCGAGGTAGGCCAGGAATTGTTTTTCTGCCAGGCGGAAGATGCCGATCAGGCAGAACGAGGCCACCAAGTAAATGGCGGCGGCGGCAATGTAGGCCTCAAACGGCAGGTAGTAGTCCGAGTAGACGCGGCTGGCTGCGGCAGTCACGTCCAGCATGCTGGGCACGGCGCTGGCGAGACTGGTGCTTTGCAGCATCATGACCACCTCGTTGCTGTAGGCCGGCAGGGTGCGGCGCAGCGCACTGGGCAGCACGACATGGCGCATGACCTGAAAGCGGCTCATGCCAAAGGCCTGGGCCGACTCGATTTCACCGGCCGAGGTCTCGCGGATGGCGCCAGCCAGCATTTCGGCCGTGTAGCCTGCCGTGTTGAGGCTGAAAGCCAGCAGTGCGCAGAAAAACGGCTCCTTGAAATGGGTCCAGGGCCAAACATCGTCCCAGCGCGCCTGGATCCACTCCAGTTGGCCCAGGCCGTAGTAAATCAGGTAAACCTGAATCAGCAGCGGTGTGCCGCGGATCACATAGGTGTAGGCCCCGACGATCCAGCGCAACGGTGCCCAGGGGCCAGTCAGCAGCAAGGCGAATACCAGCGCGAGCACGGCGCCAATGCCCAGTGACGAGAACAGCAGCCCCAGCGTGGTCAGGATGCCAGTGGCATAGAGCTCCAGATTTTGGGGCTCAAAAATCACATGCCATTTCATAGCTCACCCCGCTTGGCGCCCAGGCTGTAGCGCGCATTGAGTTTGCGCAGTGCGTACAGCGAGATGGTGGTGTAGATCAAAAAGAGGGCTGCAGTGAACAGGAAAAAAGCAAACGGTGAGCGTGTAGCGGCACTGGCCTGCTTGGAGAGGTAGGTCATTTCCTTTAAGCCAATCAGGCTGACCAGCGCGGTGGATTTGATCAACACCAGCCAGTTGTTGGTAAAGCCGGGCAGGGCGTAACGCACCATCTGTGGGGTGGTGATGCGCAAAAAGGCTTGCACCGGGCCCATGCCGAACGCCAGGGCAGCCTCCATCTGGCCTTTGGGGATGGAGAGGATGGCGCCGCGGAAGGTTTCCGTCATGTAGGCGCCGTAGATGAAACCGATGGTGAGCACACCCGCGGCAAAGGGATTGATGTCAATGGTGGCTTTGCTGCCAGCCAGTTCCAGCAGGTGGTTCAGGCCAATGGTGCCACCGTAAAACACCAGCAACATGACCACCAGGTCTGGCACGCCGCGGATGACGGTGGTGTAGACCGCAGCAATCGACGCCAGCACCGGGCGTCCCGAGAGTTTGGCGGCAGCGCCCAGCAGGCCCAAAACGATGGCAACCAGCAGCGCGCAAAGCGATACGCCGACTGTCAGGACTGAGCCTTGCAGGATGGCGACGTAATAAGCATTCATGGGGGACTAAGGCAATTAACGCAACGGGGCGCAAACATGCGCCCCGTTGCGTTGAGCTGTTACAAGATTACTCGCCGTAAACGTCGATGCTGTACTTGGCAAAGTACTTATCGTTCAGGGTCTTGTAGGTGCCGTTGGAGCGGATGGTCTTGATGGCTTCGTTCAACTCAGCCTTGAGCTTGTCTTCACCTTGGCGCAGCGCAACTGCAGCACCAGCGAAATACTTGACATCGCTCAGCACGGGGCCGACGAACTCGTACTTGGCTCCTTCAGGCTTGGACAGGAAGCCACCAGTCACCTCCAAGAAGTCTGCCACGGTACCGTCCAGACGGCCGGACTTGATGTCCAGGTAGACCTGGTCTTGGGCTTCGTAGGAGTTCACTACTACGCCGACGGGCTTCAGGGTGTCCATGGCGTATTTTTCTTGGGTAGAGCCCTTCAGAACACCAATTTTTTTGCCCTTCAAGGATGCCAAGTCTGTGAACTTGGTGCCCTTCTTCAGCACGATGCGGCTGGGGGTTTGGTAGTACTTGTCAGTGAAGTCGATTTCCTTCTTGCGCTCGTCCGTAGCGGACATGGAGGAGATGATGACGTCGTACTTCTTGGCGTTCAGGCCGGGGATCATGCTGTCCCAAACTTGCTCCACGAACTCGCACTTGCGCTTGATTTGTTCGCACAGGGCGTTGGCAATGTCCACGTCAAAGCCAGTGGGCTGGCCGTCGGCGGACTTGAAGGTGAAGGGCTCGTAAGTCGGGTCGATGGCGACTTTGAGGGGGCCCACTTCGGGGGCCGGTGCGGCAGCAGCGGGAGCCGATGCGGGGGCAGCAGGTGCTGCGGGAGCGGCTTCTTCTTTTTTGCCACAGGCGGCCAAAACCGAGGTCACTGCCAGTGCCAGCAGGAGTTTCTTCATGGATAGTTCCTTTGAAATACCGGAGGTGGTACTCCGGCGGTTTGAAAATGTAAGAAAAATCATTCTACGGGCTAACTACAGCAAAATTGATGCCGCCCCACACCAGTGCATTGGGGTTTTTACCGTGGAAATGTGGGTATTTGGCGCTTTCGGCTGGCGATCCGCTTGCAAAGTTCCGATTGCGCTTTGGGCTTGGCAAGCCGCTTGTCCCTTGGCCGTGTGCGTGCAAGCGCAAAACCTTACACTCTAGGGTTACCCCCGGATTCCCCATGAACGCCCCAGTCGACGTCTCCTTTTTCGCGCGCGCTGCCAAGCCGCTGTCCAGCTACCGCAAGTACTGGGCGGCCCGTTTTGGCACGGCCCCCGTGCTGCCCATGAGCCGTGCCGAAATGGAGAAGCTGGGCTGGGACAGCTGCGACATCGTGCTGGTGACGGGCGATGCCTATGTGGACCACCCCAGTTTTGGCATGGCGGTGATCGGCCGCATGCTGGAGGCGCAAGGTTTTCGGGTTGGCATCATTGCCCAGCCCGACTGGACCAGCGCCGAGGCCTTCAAGGCCCTGGGCAAGCCCAACCTGTTTTGGGGTGTGACCGCGGGCAACATGGATTCCATGATTAACCGCTACACCGCGGACCGCAAGATTCGCAGCGATGACGCCTACACGCCGGGCGATGTGGGCGGCAAGCGCCCCGACCGCGCGGCCATCGTTTATAGCCAGCGCTGCCGTGAGGCGTTCAAAGACACCCCCATCATCCTGGGGGGCATCGAGGGCTCGCTGCGCCGCATTGCCCACTACGACTACTGGAGCGACAAGGTGCGCCGCAGCATCGTGGTGGACGCCAAGTGCGACCTGCTGCTGTACGGTAACGCCGAGCGTGCGATTGTCGAAATTGCCCACCGCCTGGCCACCAAAGAGCCGGTCGAGCAGATCACTGATGTGCGCGGCACGGCCTTTGTGCGCCGCCCGGACGATGAAACCGGCAAGGGATGGTTTGAGATCACCTCGACCTCGGTCGATGAGCCGGGCCGTGTGGAGGCCCACGTCAACCCCTACATGACGACCAGTGAGCAGGCCGCCGAGAACGGCGCCACCTGCGCCAAGGAGGACGAGGCCAAGGCCGTCGCCCAAGCTGCAGAGGCTGGTGGTGCTATGAATTCAGGAGCTGTTCGCGCAGATTCCACGGGGGCTGCAGGCCAAAAAGGCTCAAAACCCGAGGTGAATGCCGCAATTGCACCGCTGACCTTCTTCGCCAACCCGGCGCTGGCCAGTACCAAGGGCAAGGTCAAGGTGCCGCCGCGCGAGCGCTCGGTGATCCGCCTGCCCAGCTATGAGCAGGTGCGCTCCGACCCCATTCTGTATGCACACGCCAACCGCGTGCTGCACCTGGAAACCAACCCCGGCAACGCCCGTGCACTGGTGCAGGCGCACGGGGAGGGCACCACGGCGCGCGATGTATGGATCAACCCGCCCCCCATTCCGCTGACCACAGCCGAGATGGATATGGTGTTTGACCTGCCGTACGCGCGCAGCCCGCACCCCAGCTATGCCGACGAAAACGGCAGCCATGACCACGCTACCAAGATCCCGGCGTGGGAGATGATCCGCTTCTCGATCAACATCATGCGCGGCTGCTTTGGCGGCTGCACCTTCTGCTCGATCACCGAGCATGAGGGCCGCATCATCCAGAGTCGCTCGGAAGAATCCATCATCAAGGAAGTGGAAGACATCCGTGACAAGGTGAAGGGCTTTACCGGCACCATTTCCGACCTGGGCGGCCCCACGGCCAATATGTACCGCCTGGGCTGTCGCAGCCCCGAGATTGAGGCGGCCTGCCGCAAGCCCAGCTGCGTCTACCCCGGCATCTGCCAGAACTTGACCACCAACCACGACCCGCTGATCAAGATCTACCGCCGTGCGCGGGCGCTCAAGGGCATCAAGAAGATCCTGATCGGCTCCGGCCTGCGCTACGACCTGGCGGTCAAGAGCCCGGAGTACGTCAAAGAGTTGGTGCAGCACCACGTGGGTGGCTACCTGAAGATTGCGCCCGAGCACACCGAGCAGGGCCCGCTCACCAAGATGATGAAGCCCGGCATCGGCTCCTACGACAAATTCAAGACCCTGTTTGAGAAGTTCAGCGCCGAAGCCGGCAAGAAGCAGTTTCTCATCCCGTATTTCATTGCGGCCCACCCGGGTACCAGCGATGAAGACATGATGAACTTGGCCATCTGGCTGAAGAAGAATGGCTTCAGGGCCGACCAGGTGCAGACCTTCTACCCCAGCCCCATGGCCACGGCTACGGCCATGTACCACAGCGGCCGCAACCCGCTGCGCAAGATCCACCGTACAGCTGAGAGCGATGACGAGACGGTGGACATTGTGCGTGGCGAGAAGCGCCGTCGCTTGCACAAAGCCTTCTTGCGTTACCACGACCCCAACAACTGGCCGCTGCTGCGCGAGGCACTGAAGGCCATGGGTCGAGCCGATTTGGTGGGCAATGGCAAACACCACCTGATTCCCACCTTCCAGCCGCTGGGTGATGGGGGTTATCAGAGCGCACGCAAGAAGAATTCGACGGCTGCGCCGGTCAAGGCCGCTATGCCTGCGAAGCCGGTCAAAGGCCGCATGCTGACCCAGCACACCGGCTTGCCACCGCGCGTGACCGGCGCTGCCGTCAAGCCCTCCGCACGGTTGGCCCGTAAGCCGCGCTGAGCGCGGCCTAGGTGATCTGCTTATTCCAGTGCGCTGCTTTCGTTGGCGCCCTGGCCCTTCTTGTCGCGCACATTCTTTTGCACGGTGACGGCGGCATACAGCGCCAGCACAAAGGACATGGCGTAGTAGCCTTTCTCTGACAGCAGCAGGGTGGCGTTCCACAGTCCGGTGGCCAGCAAGAGCAGCGACAGGCCCACCGCGCCGTAGCAAATGCCGTAGTAAGCCCCGGACACCGGGATGCCTTCGAGCTTGTCGCGCACACATTTCTGTAGCGAGACTGCGGCGAACAAACCAAAGGCCAGCAGGGTGAAGTAATAGCCTTTTTCGTTCAGCTGCATTTCAGCATTCCACAAACCCAGCAGAAAGCCGGCAGTGCCCAGGCCTAGGCAGGCGAAGGTGGCGCCCACGTAAGCGCCCGAAGAGGATTGTGGAAACTGGATAGATGTTTTCATGGTGATGGTGTGACAGTTGGGTGCAATGGACAAAGAGCCGAGGCTGCCGCTGCCTCGGAAGGCGCTAAGCTATTGTTATGGGAGGCAAAAATTGCCGTCGCCATTCTCTCAACAAATTGCACGGCTTTATTACAAAAATGATCAGGGTAATCACGCGATTTGCAGTCTTTGTTTTGGCCCATGGCGCGGTGCTGGCGCAGCCACCGGTGCAGTTCAATAACAGCCAGCAGGCGCTGCAACAGTACGAAGCCAGCACGCTGGAGAGCCTGACTGAGCGCTGCACGGCCACCAAGAACGAGCAGTACCAGTCGCCTGAAGAAGTGCGGTCTCTGCGCAACGGCTATGTGGATGTGGCTGAGCAGAACCCGCAAACCGGCCTGTATTCCATTTTTGTGTTTGACCAGGACAAGCGCAGCTTCACGCTGGTGGACGGGCAGGTGCTGAAACCCAATGGACGTTTGTTGTTGCGCCTGGCCCTGCCGCGTGACTACGGCCGTTGCCGCCTGGTGCGCGATGCGCAGGGCGTGGAACGCCTCGAAGTGGTGCATTTGGAGCGCAACTATGTATCGGACGCGCAGCGCATGCAGCGCCTGCGCAAGGAGTCGCAGGACCTGGCCACCTCGGTACAAGCCACGCCGCTGCCCCCTGCCTGTCAGGACGCCAAGTTGGCCGGTCGTGTGTGGGCGGAGGGCAAGCCACAAACACCGGCCAGCTGCCAGGAGGCCCAGTTGGCACTGCATGAGCGCATGCGCAAACTGGTGCGCAAGGTCCATGAGCGCTGATACGCACGCCGCAATTGCACATACCTTCTTGTGATGAAGTCCTTATCCCCCGACAAAACGGGTTACAAATTGGCCTGCAAGGTTTGCCCAAGGGTTTTGATTAAATAAATTCCCTTGATAATGTACTAAGCTGTTCGTCAACAAGAGACACGCGCTGGCATCCCGGATGTTGGCGCACCCATACCATGACGCTTCAAGACCACGATCTATCCGCATTGATGCGGGCAGAGCACACCGATCCGTTTAGCGTGCTGGGCATGCATATCCGCCCCGACGGTTTGGCGGTGCACGTGCTACTGCCGGGGGCTGGGCAGGTCGAGCTGATCGACAAGGTCACGGGCCAGGTGCGCGCTACGCTGGTGCGCCTTGTGGGGACCGATGTGTTTGGTGCCGTGCTGGCGGAGTCCCAAGCGTTTTCCTACCGATTGCGCGTGCAGTGGGCCGACGGCCCCGAGCAAGTCATTGAAGACCCCTACAGCTTCCCCCTGGTGCTGCAAGACCTGGACCTGTGGCTGTTGGCCGAAGGCACGCACCAGCGTCCATTTGAATGCCTGGGGGCCCACCTGGTGTGCATCAACGGCGTGTCCGGTGTCAGCTTTGCGGTCTGGGCGCCCAACGCCCGCCGCGTCTCGGTGGTGGGGGCGTTTAACCAGTGGGATGGCCGGCGCCACCCCATGCGCTTTCGGCGGGAGTGTGGCGTGTGGGAAATCTTCATCCCCGACGTCGCCCAGGGCGATCTCTACAAGTTCGAGATTCTGGGCGCGCAAGGCCAGATTGCTGTCAAGGCCGATCCGTTTGCCTTTCATGCCCAGCTGCGGCCTGACACCGCCAGCGTGGTCTACCCGCTGCCGCCGCGTCTGCCCATGCGCGCCGACCGCGCCGCCGCCAACGCGTTTGACAAGCCCATCAGCATCTACGAAGTGCACCTGGGTTCCTGGCGCAAGGCCGATGGCTGGCGCTGGCTTAGCTACCGCGAGCTGGCCGACACCCTGGTGCCTTACGCCAAGGAGTTGGGCTTCACCCACCTGGAGTTATTGCCCGTCAGCGAGCACCCGTTTGACGGCTCTTGGGGTTACCAGCCGCTGGGTTTGTTTGCCCCCACCTCACGTTTTGGTTCGCCAGAAGACTTCAAGTTCTTTGTCGATGCTGCGCATGCCGCCGGCCTGGGGGTGATTCTGGATTGGGTGCCCGCACACTTTCCGAGCGACGCGCATGGCCTAGCCGAGTTCGACGGCACCCACCTGTACGAATACGCCGACCCCAAGGAAGGTTTTCACCAGGACTGGAACACGCTGATCTACAACTTTGGCCGTACCGAGGTGCGCAATTTTTTGGTCGGCAACGCGCTCTACTGGCTGGAGCGCTACGGCATCGACGGCCTGCGCGTGGACGCCGTGGCCTCCATGCTGTACCGCGACTACAGCCGCGAGGAAGGCCAGTGGATCCCCAACAAACATGGCGGCCGCGAGAACCTGGAGGCCATCGAATTCCTGCGCCGCATGAACCACACCGTCGGCACCGAGCGGCCTGGCGCGATCACGCTGGCCGAAGAGTCCACTGCGTTCCCCGGCGTGAGCCGCCCGCCCAGCCCGGACCTGCAAAGCGGTGGCCTGGGTTTTCACTACAAGTGGAATATGGGCTGGATGCACGACACGCTGAAATACGCATCACTGGACCCGGTGCACCGGCGCCACCACCACAACCAGCTCACCTTCGGGCTGATGTATGCCTTTACCGAAAACTTTGTGCTGCCGCTCTCGCACGACGAAGTGGTGCACGGCAAGGGCTCGCTCTTGGGCAAGATGCCGGGCGATGCGTGGCAGCGCTTTGCCAACCTGCGCGCGCTTTACGGTTTCATGTGGACCTACCCGGGCAAGAAGCTGCTGTTCATGGGCGGCGAACTGGCCCAGCCCACCGAATGGGCCGATGGCTCGGAGTTGTCCTGGTCGCTGGAACAGCAACCTGCCCACCAAGGCGTGCAGCGCCTGGTGCGTGACCTGAACCGCGTGTACAAGGCCTTCCCTGCGTTGCACCAGCAGGATGTGCAAAGTGGCGGGTTTGACTGGATTGCCCATGAAGATGCAGCCCAGTCAGTGGTGGCCTTTGTGCGCCATGGCAGGGGTGGTGAATGCGCCGTGGTGGTGTGCAACTTCACGCCTTTGCCACGTTATGGGTACCGCATTGGCATGCCAAGCGCCGGCACCTGGCGCGAGCTCATCAACACCGACAACGTGGTGTACGGTGGCAGCGGTGTGGGCAATGGCGAATTGAACACCGATGCGGTGGCCGCCCACCACCGCGCACAGTCCGTGGTACTGACATTGCCGCCATTGGCATGCCTTGTGCTCACCCACGTAACCCCCTCATCAATCTAGCGGATTCAGTCGGCATGACCTTGCAACCCGGCCAAACGCACACCTTGGGCGCGCAGCTGTGCGACCAGGGCGTGAACTTTTGCCTGGCCGCGCCGAATGCGCAGGCGGTCGAGCTGTGCCTGTTTGACGCCAGCGCCACGCAGGAAGTGCAGCGCCTGGTCATGCAGGGCCCGGTGGATGGCCTCTGGCATGGGTTTCTGCCAGGTGCCCAGGTCGGTCTGGTGTACGGCTGGCGCGTGCATGGTCCCTGGGACCCCGCGCAGGGTCACCGCTTCAATCCGGCCAAGCTGTTGCTGGACCCGGCAGCGCGCGAGGTGGTGGGGTGCTACGACGGTGACGATATCCATAACGGCCATGTACCCGGCAATCCCGGGCAGCGTGATACACGCGACAACCTTGCCACGGCCCTCAAGGCCCGCGTGGTACAGGACTTGCTGCCGCCAATGGCGCGGGTACGGGTGGACCCGGCTCAGCGGGTGCTCTACGAACTGCACCTCAAGGGTTTTACCGCCTTACACCCCGAAGTACCCGAAACCTTGCGCGGCACCTACGCGGGCCTGGCGCACCCGGCCGCCATCGCACATTTGCGCAAGCTGGGCATCACCACGGTGAGCCTGATGCCCGTGGCCCACCGGGCCGATGAGGTGCGCCTGTTGCGCATGGGCTTGTCCAACTACTGGGGCTACAGCCCGATTGCCTGGAACGCGCCCGAACACCGCTATTGGAGCGGCACCCCAGCCACCAGCCCGCGCAGCGAATTACGTGCACTGGTGGATGCGTTGCATGCAGCAGGGCTGGAAGTGATTTTGGATGTGGTCTACAACCACACGGGCGAAACCGACGAGTTGGGCCCCACGCTGAGCCTGCGCGGCATTGACAACGCCATGTACTACCACCTGGATGCCGCCAATCCCGCGCTGTATGCCAACTGGACGGGCTGCGGCAACTGCGTGAACCTGACCCACCCGCTGGTGCTGCGCACGGTGATGGACAGCCTGCGCGGTTGGGTGCGCGAGTTCGGTGTGGACGGCTTCCGCTTCGACTTGGCACCAGTGCTGGCGCGTGCAGGTGCCGAACAGCACAACCGCTTTGAGATCCAGGCGCCTTTCTTGCTCGCAGTGGCGCAAGACCCGGTGCTGCGCGATTGCACCATGGTGGCCGAGCCCTGGGACATTGGGCCGGGGGGTTACCAGTTGGGCAGTTTTCCGCCGGGATGGCTGGAGTGGAACGACCGCTTCCGTGACACCCAACGCAGTGCCTGGCTGCAGCACCATGCCACGCGTGCCGATCTGGCGCAGCGCCTGGCCGGTTCGGCCGAGTCTTTTGCGCCAGCCAGGCGCGCACCACACAGCAGTGTGAACCTCATCACGGCACACGATGGTTTCACGCTGACCGACCTGGTGAGCTACGCCCAGCGTCACAACGAGGCCAATGGCGAGAACAACCGCGATGGCCATGGCCACAATCTGAGCGTGAATAACGGCGTGGAGGGTGCGAGTGGTGATCCGGATGTGCTGGCACGGCGTCTTCGGCAAAAGCGGGTACTTCTGACCAGCCTGCTCTGGTCACTGGGCACGCCCATGCTCTTGGCGGGCGACGAGTTTGGGCAGAGCCAAGGCGGCAACAACAATGCCTATTGCCAGGACAACGCCACCACCTGGCTGCACTGGGAGCAGGCCGACACCACACTCACAGCCTTTGTGGCGCACGCGATTGCGCTGCGTGCCGAGTTGCCGCTCTTGCAAAGCGGTGCCTGGTGGCGCGGCATGGACGCCATGGGCAGCGCGCGTGGCCCCATCTCGCAGTGGTGGGGGCCGCAGGGCCAGACCTTGGCGCACACAGACTGGCATCACCCACAGGACAACGCCTTGATGCTGCAACTCAGCTCTGGTGCCCAGGCTGCGCAGCCTGCGCCGGGCTGTCTGTTGCTGCTCAACCCCAGGCCGCACACGCTGGAATTTGTGTTGCCTGCGCCACCGCCGGGTACCCAGTGGCTGCAACGTCTGGAGACCGATGGCGGCAACATCCATCCCCAAACTTTGACCATGCGCCTGTGGATGCCAGGCC
The DNA here is from genome assembly GCF_058791215.1 of Rhodoferax sp. EU05-FHT12H12. Classification (NCBI taxonomy): domain Bacteria; kingdom Pseudomonadati; phylum Pseudomonadota; class Betaproteobacteria; order Burkholderiales; family Comamonadaceae; genus Rhodoferax; species Rhodoferax sp. EU05-FHT12H12. The sequence goes on from NZ_JBYTDI010000001.1 coordinate 274,094, forward strand.
AGAGCCTGCTGCTTGCCAGTATTGCTCCCCTTTAGTTTTTTTCAACGAGCCGACCATGCCCATCCTCACTCTGCCCACCACGCCGTTTGACGGCCAGCGCCCCGGTACCTCTGGCTTGCGCAAAAAAGTCACCGTATTCCAACAGCCGCGCTATTTGGAGAATTTTGTCCAAGCACTGTTCGATGTGCTGCCCGACGCGGCAGACCAGACCCTGGTGGTGGGGGGCGACGGCCGCTTTCACAACCGTGTGGCCATCCAGACCATTCTGCGCATGGCGGCGGCCAAGGGTTATGCCCGCGTGCTGGTGGGGCAGGGCGGCATCCTGTCCACGCCTGCGGTCAGCGCGGTGATCCGCAAGCACGGCGCCAGCGGTGGCATTGTGCTGTCGGCCAGCCATAACCCCGGTGGGCCCGATGGAGACTTTGGCATCAAGTACAACGTGGCCAATGGTGGCCCTGCGCCGGAGAAGGTGACCGACGCGGTCTACGCACGCACCCTGCAGCTCAGCCAACTGCACACCACCGACACGCCCGATGTGGCACTGGACGCGCTGGGCAGCAGCCGGCTCGAAGGCACCGAGATTGTGGTGATTGCCCCCGTGACTGACTACGCCGAAGTGATGCGTGGCCTGTTTGACTTTGCGGCCATTCGCACCCTGTTTGCTGGCGGTTTCCGCTTGCGCTACGACGCCATGTGCGCCGTGGGTGGGCCCTACGCCAAGGCCCTGCTCGAAGGCGAGCTGGGGGCGCCCGCGGGCACCGTGGTGAATGCCGAGCCGCTGGAAGACTTTGGGGGTCTGCACCCTGACCCCAACCCCGTGAACGCCGAAGACCTGATCGCCCACCTGTTTGCCGACGATGCGCCCGACATGGGCGCGGCGAGTGACGGCGATGCAGACCGCAACATGGTGGTGGGCCGCAAGTTTGTGGTGTCGCCGTCCGACAGCTTGGCCGTGTTGGCGGCGCATGCCACACGGGTGCCGGGCTACAAAGCTGGCCTGGCCGGTGTGGCGCGCTCCATGCCCACCAGCACCGCGGTGGACCGCGTCGCCAAGGTGCTGGGCATTCCGTGTTTCGAGACGCCCACGGGCTGGAAGTTTTTTGGCAACCTGATGGACGCTGGCAAAGTCACCCTGTGTGGTGAAGAAAGCTACGGCACGGGTTCCAGCCATGTGCGCGAGAAGGACGGCCTGTGGGCCGTGCTGTTCTGGCTCAACCTGGTGGCCACCACGGGCCAGACGGTGGAACAACTGGTGCGCGCGCTGTGGAAGGCGCATGGGCGCTGTGTCTACTCGCGCCATGACTACGAGGCCATTCCCACCGATAAAGCCGATGCTCTGATGCGCGAGTTGCGTGCGTCCCTGCCCACGCTGGGCGGCACCACGGTGGCGGGTTTGCCCATTGCGTTGGCCGACGACTTTGCCTACACCGACCCCGTGGATGGCAGCGTGAGCCAGAAGCAGGGTGTGCGTGTGGTGCTGACTGACGGTTCGCGCGTGGTGTTCCGCCTCTCCGGCACGGGTACCGAAGGGGCCACCCTGCGCGTCTACCTGGAGCGCCATGAACCCGACCCTGCCCGTCAGGACCTGCCCGCGCAAGAGGCCTTGCAGCCGATGGTAGCGCTGGCCGAGGCCGTGGCCAAGGTGCGCGCCTTTACCGGCATGGACCAGCCCACGGTGATGACCTGACAGCATCCATTTCGAGATTTTTTTGCAGAACGACACCACTAAAAATGAACAGGAGACAAGCATGAGCACGACAGAGACCCCACGCAGCCTTGTGCAGCAAGAACGCCATATGCAGCCCCACATGCTGGTACGCCGCACCATCGCGCTGGTGCTGGCCGGAGGCCGCGGTTCACGCCTCAAGCAGCTGACCGACCGCCGTGCCAAACCCGCGGTGTACTTTGGCGGCAAGTTCCGCATCGTCGACTTTGCGCTGTCCAACTGCGTGAACTCGGGCATTCGCCGCATTGGCGTGATCACGCAGTACAAATCGCACTCGCTGCTGCGCCACCTGCAGCGCGGCTGGAGCTTCTTGCGCGCCGAGCTGAACGAGATGGTGGACCTGCTGCCTGCGCAGCAGCGCGTGGACGAAGAGCACTGGTACCGCGGCACGGCCGATGCGATCTACCAAAACCTGGACATCATCCAGAGCAGCAAGCCCGAGTACGTGGTGGTGCTGGCTGGCGACCACGTCTACAAAATGGACTACTCGCTGATGCTCAAGGACCACGTGGACAGCGGCGCCGGTTGCACGGTGGGCTGCATTGAAGTGCCACGCGCCGAAGCCAGTGCCTTTGGTGTCATGGCGGTGGATGGCACGCGCAAGATCACCGAATTTGTGGAAAAGCCGGCCGACCCACCGCCCATGCCTGGCAATGACGCTGTGTCATTGGCCAGCATGGGTATTTACATCTTCGATTCCAAGTACCTGTACGACTTGCTCGAAGACGACATTGCCAACCCAGAGTCCAGCCATGACTTTGGCAAGGACGTGATTCCGCGCGTGGTGCGCGAGGGCCGGGCGATTGCCCACCCCTTCTCCATGTCCTGCGTATCGTCCACGCCCGACGCCGTGCCCTACTGGCGCGATGTGGGAACCATCGACGCATTCTGGGAGGCTAATCTGGACTTGGCGTCCGTGACCCCCGAGCTGGATATTTACGACACCAACTGGCCCATCTGGACCAGCCAGCGCCAGCTGCCACCGGCCAAGTTTGTGCAGGACGCCGAGGGCAAGCACGGCCAGGCCATCAACACCATGGTGTCGGGCGGCTGCATTGTGTCGGGTTCCATCGTCAGCAACTCGGTGCTGTTCAGCAGCGTGCGGGTGCACTCCTTCTGCGTGATCGACCAGGCCGTGTTGCTACCCGAGGTGACGATTGGCCGCGGCTGCCGCCTGAGCCGTGTGGTGGTGGACCGTGGTTGCACGGTGCCCGAAGGCCTGGTGATTGGCGAAGACCCGATGGCCGACGCTGCGCGTTTTGAGCGCACCGACAATGGTGTGGTGCTGGTCACCAAAGACATGCTGAACCGCCTCCCAGCACCGTAATCCCTCACTACCGTATTCAAGCCAAAAAATGCCTTCTTCCATGCGCATCCTGCAAGTCAGTGCCGAGATTTTTCCGCTGCTCAAAACCGGGGGGTTGGCCGACATTGCCGGTGCGCTGCCGGCCGCCCTGCAGGAGGCGGGCTGCGATGTGCGTGTGATGCTGCCGGGCTTTCCAGCCATCTGCGCGGGTCTGGAAGGGGGCGCGTCTGTGGGCAGCTTTGCCATGCCCTGGGGCGAGCGGGTGGAGGTGGTCTACGGCACCTTGCCCGCGCTGGCCCGCGAGGGGCACACGCAAGGTGCCTATGTGTTGATAGCGCCTGGCCTGTACGACCGGCCCGGCAATCCCTACGAAGATGCGAACAAGCAGGCCTATGGCGACAACCACCGGCGCTTTGCGGCACTGGGTCTGGCAGCTGCCCATGTGGCACATGGCCTGGATGGGCAGTGGCGCCCCCAGTTGGTGCACAGCCATGACTGGCATGCCGCGCTGGCCCCCGCCAGCTTGGCGCTGTGGAATGAAGGGCAGGGCCCGCGTGTGCCCTCGGTTTACACCGTGCACAACCTGGCCTACCAGGGCGTGTTCGGCCCCGAACACTTTGGTGACCTGGGCCTGCCGGGGCGTGCCTTCCACGTGCATGGCATGGAGTTCCATGGCCAGCTTTCGTTCATGAAAGCCGGGCTGTTCTACGCCAACCACATCACCACCGTGAGCCCCACCTATGCCCAAGAGATTCAGAGGCCAGAGCAGGGCTGTGGGCTGGACGGCCTGCTGCGCGCGCGTCACCAGCACCTCAGCGGCATCCTGAACGCTGTGGACGACAGCGTGTGGAACCCGTCCACCGATGCGCTGATTGCCCATGCCTATGACGCCCGCCACATGGCCGGCAAGGCGCAGAACAAGGCGGCGCTACAGGCCGAGATGGGCTTGGCGCTGGAGCCCGATGCGCCGCTGTTTGCCGTGGTGAGCCGCCTGACCGAGCAAAAAGGCCTGCCCCTGGTGCTGGCCGCGGTGGACGAGATCGTGTCGCGCGGTGGCCAGCTGCTGGTGCTGGGCAGTGGCGAGACCGGGCTGGAACAGGCTTTTGTGGCCCAGGCCAAAGCCCATGCGGGCCGCGTGGCGGTCAAGTTGGGCTACGACGAGGCCTTTGCCCACCGCATTTTTGCGGGCAGTGATGTGACGCTGGTGCCCTCGCGCTTCGAGCCCTGTGGCCTGACCCAGATGTACGGCCTGAAGTACGGCAGCCTGCCGCTGGTGCGCCGCGTTGGCGGTCTGGCAGACACCGTGGTCGACAGTGACTTGGAAACCCTGGACGACCGCACCGCCACCGGTTTCGTCTTCGACGACATGGACGAAACCCAATACCGCCGTGCGGTGCGCCGCGCCTTTGCGCTGTACCACCGCAAGGCCGAATGGAACCGCGTGCGCCAGACGGGCATGAAGCTTGCCTTCGACTGGGCCAGTGCTGCCCAGCACTATGTCGCGCTGTACCAAAACCTGATTGCCCAGGCCTGATGGCCCTTATCGCCACACGCCCACACCATGACCCCAACGACAGCCACTGCCACCGCTTCCAATTTTGAATTTGACGCCCCCGGGCGCGACCTGGAATCGCTCAAACGGTCCATTGCCAACAAGCTGATGTTTGTGGTCGGCAAAGACCCTGAAGCCGCCCGCCCCGAAGACTGGCTGCATGCGGCAGCCTACGCCGTGCGTGACCAACTGGTGGAGCGCTGGATGACCACCACCCGCGCCCAATACGCCCAGGACGCCAAGCGTGTGTACTACCTCAGCATGGAGTTTTTGATCGGTCGCACTTTCAGCAACGCCATGCTGGCCGTGGGCCTGCGCGAGCGCGTGAAGCAGGCCCTGGCCGAGTTTGGCGTGGACATCGATTCCGTGACCGAGCTGGAGCCCGACGCCGCCCTGGGCAACGGGGGCCTGGGCCGCTTGGCCGCCTGTTTTCTCGATTCCATGGCCACGCTGAACATTCCCGGCTTCGGCTACGGCATCCGTTACGACTACGGCATGTTCAAGCAAACCATTGTGGACGGCCGGCAGGTGGAGGTGCCCGACTACTGGCTGACGCACGGCAACCCCTGGGAGTTTCCGCGTCCCGAGGTGACCTACCGGGTGCAGTTCGGCGGCCATGTGGTGAAGGAGGGCGACGCCTACCAATGGGTGGACAGCCACGACGTGCAGGCCATGGCCTATGACACCATCATCCCCGGCTACGCCACCAAGGCCACCAACACCTTGCGCCTGTGGTCGGCCAAGGCCACGCAGGAGATTGACCTGGGCGCCTTCAACCGCGGCAATTACTTTGCGGCGGTGGAGACCAAAAACCATTCCGAAAACGTGTCGCGCGTGCTGTACCCGGACGACTCCACGCCTTCGGGCCGTGAGCTGCGCCTGCACCAGGAGTACTTTTTCTGCAGCGCCAGCGTGCAAGACTTGCTGCGCCGCTACCTGCGCACCCACGACAACTTTGAGAACCTGCCCAACAAGGTCAGCATCCACCTCAACGACACGCACCCGGTGCTGGCTATTCCTGAGCTGATGCGCCTGTTGCTGGACGAGCACCACCTGCCGTGGGCCGACGCCTGGCGCCTGTGCCAAGGCGTGTTCAGCTACACCAACCACACCCTCATGCACGAGGCGCTGGAGACCTGGCCGGTGGAGATGATGGGCCGCATCCTGCCGCGCCACCTGCAAATCATTTACGACATCAACGCCCAGTTTTTGGCGCAAATTTCGCAGCGCGGCGGCAGTGCCGAACTGCTGCGCAAGGTCAGCCTGGTGGACGAGGGGGGCGAGCGCCGCGTGCGTATGGCCTACCTGGCGGTGGTGACCAGCCACTCGGTGAACGGCGTGTCGGCCTTGCACTCCGAGCTCATGAAGGAAAGCATTTTTCTGGACTTTGCCAAGCTCTGGCCCGAGCGCTTCAACAACAAGACCAATGGCATCACCCCGCGCCGCTGGCTGGCGCAGGCCAACCCAGCCTTGTCTGCCGTGCTGGACAAGCAGGTAGGCACCGGCTGGCGCCGTGACCTCACCCAGCTCGGCGGCCTGAACGCGGTGCTGACCCAGCCCAAGGTGATCGAGGCTTTTCAAGGTGCCAAGCTCGCCAACAAGGAGCGACTGGCCGCCTGGGTTCAGGCCAATATGGGCCTCACCATTCCCACCGATGCGCTGTACGACGTGCAAGTCAAACGCATTCACGAATACAAGCGCCAGCTGCTCAATGTGCTGCACGTGGTTACGCGCTACCTGCGCATCGTCAACAACCCCGGCAGCGTCACGGTGCCCCGCGTGGTGGTGTTTGCGGGCAAGGCCGCATCGGCCTACCACATGGCCAAGCAGATCATCCACCTGATCAACAACGTGGCCAGCGTAGTCAACAATGACCCGCGCGTGGGCCATCTGCTCAAGGTGGTGTTCATCCCCAACTACAGCGTGAGTCTGGCCGAGCGCATCATCCCCGCGGCCGATTTGTCCGAGCAAATCTCCACCGCGGGCACCGAGGCTTCGGGCACCGGCAACATGAAGTTCGCGCTGAATGGCGCGCTCACCATCGGCACGCTGGACGGTGCCAACGTCGAGATTCTGGAAAACGTGGGTGCCGACAACATCTTCATCTTCGGCATGACCACGCCGCAGGTGGCCGCCACCCGCGCCGCCGGCTACCAGCCGCGTGCCATTGCCGAGGGCAATGCCGAGCTGACCGCGGTGCTGGAGTCCATCCGTGACGGCGTCTTCAGCCCCGACGAGCCCGGCCGCTTCCAGGCCATTTACGACCTGCTGGTGAACTGGGGCGACCACTACCTCTTGCTGGCCGACTACGCTGCCTACATTGCCGCGCAAGAGCAGGTGGACGCGGCCTACCAAAACCGCGAAGCCTGGGCCATCAAGGCCCTGCGCAACGTGGCCGCCATGGGCCCGTTCTCGGCCGACCGCACGATTGGTGAGTACGCCGACAAGATCTGGAAGAGCACGCCGCTGGAGCTGACCAGCTAGGCTGACGGAAGAGGCTGGTTTCTAATGAAATTGGCCTCAAGCCCGCGTGGATATTGCGCAAGCAGCTATAAATTCAGTAGCGGTTTGAGCCGCTCCCAGAACAAGTAGCCGCACAGGGCACCCAGGTGCACCCACACCGTCACCCAATACGTCGTCTGAAAACTGGGCTTGATGGTTTTGTGCCGCAGCACCTGCTGTGCCAAACGCGCAGCGGGCCAGCCACCCGCAAGTGCCAGCAAGTGCAAGGTGTTTTCCTGGATGCGCCATTGCCCGGCGCGGGCGGCGCGCTTGTCCAGCCAGTAGGCGATAAAGGTTGCGGCGTTCAGAGCAGCAGCAAGCCCCAAAACCAAGGGCGGCAGGCGGTGTTGGAAGATGTCCCAACCCAGCCATGCCACCCAGATTGCCGCCAGGGTGGCGGCGAGTGGCTGCTTCAACCCGCCAGCGCCACGTACACGTTCTGCACGTCGTCGTTGCCGTCGATGGCGGCCAGGAAGGCTTCAACTTCTTCCAGCGCTTCGGCGCTCAGGCTGCTGGGGTCCACGGGGTTCTTGGCCTTGTAGCCCAGCTTGGCGGACAGCACGTTGAAGCCGAAGTTGGGCAGGGCGCGGCTGACCAGGTCCAGGTCGGTGGGGTCGGTGTAGAAGACGGTGTTGCCTTCTTCGTCGCCGGGTTCAAAGTCCTGCGCACCGGCTTCAATGGCGGCCATTTCGGGGTCGGCATCGGGCGCGGTGGGCGCGGCTTCGATCATGCCGAGGTGGTTGAAGTCCCAGGCCACCGAACCACTGGTGCCCAGCTGGCCCTTGCGGAACAACACGCGCATTTCAGGTGCGGTGCGCTTCACGTTGTCGGTCAGGCATTCCACCATCACGGCCACCTGGTGCGGGGCAAAACCTTCGTAGATGACGTGTTCGTAGTTCACCACTTCACCGGTCAGGCCAGCGCCTTTTTTGATGGCGCGGTCCAGCGTGTCCTTGGGCATGGAGACCTTGCGGGCCTGTTCCACCACCAGGCGCAGCTTGGCGTTGGCGGCCGGGTCGGCACCGCCGCGTGCGGCCACGGTAATTTCTTTCACCAGTTTGGTAAACAGCCGGCCCTTGGCATCGGCCACCAGGGCTTTGCCCTTTGCTTTCCATTGCGCGCCCATAGCGAGTCTTTCTGAGTTGTTCGGGGGGATTTTACTTGGCGGCTTGTGCCGGCAACGCCGCGCTGCCATTGCGCCACTGGGCAATACGCAGCTCTACCTGGGTGTGAAAGGCGTAGCTGGCCAAGAGGCTCAGCGCCCAGGCCGAAGCGGTGAAGGGCAGGGCCCAGTCGGCGTCGGCAATGTCCAGCACTGCCCACAGTGCATTGGCCAGCAGCAGCACCGAGAAATGCACCAGAAACAGCGCATACGAGCTGTTGCTCAGGCGGCGCACCCAGGCGTCCACACGGCGCGGCAGGTGCAGCGGCGTGCTGCCAAAGCTGGCCAGCACGGTGGACACGCCCATGGCCAGCGCAATACGTTCGCGAAATTCCAGCGCCAGCGCGCCCAGTCCGACGGATACGGTGCCCAGGTACAACGCCAGCGCATAACCGCTATGGCGCGCGCGCAGGCCAGCCCACCAGGCCAGCGCGCCCAAGCCGTAGGCGCCAAAGAAGTACAGGGCCCAGACGTCGTAGTCCGCATCCAGGTTGAACCAGGTGAGCGAGGCCACGGCCATGGCCGCCACCAGTGCACCGGCCACCCAGCGGTTGCCGCGGGACAGCCACAAGAGCAGCGCCATCAGGGCGTAAAGCTGGAAGTCGATGGCCACGTACCAGACTCCGGCCGACAGCGAATCCACCCCCAGCACGCTGTGCAACAGGCTGGCGTGGGCCAGCCACTGGCCAAGCTGGGGCGAGGCGGGCACTAGGTCACCATCCAGGTGCGGGCGGGCCAGGGCCGAGCACAACATGGTGATCAGCAAGGCAGCGGCAAAGGGCAGCACCAGCCGTTCGTAGCGCTGCCACAGTGTGCGCAGCAAGCCTTGCCGGTTCCAGTCCGTCTGGCCCAGGCTGCGCGCGGCCAGGTAGCCGGCCATCACCAGAAACACCTGCACCGCCATGCGGGCGTAGTCGTAAAACCAGGCCGCCAATTCGGGGGCGGCCTGGGCGGTGGCGTCAGACAGGGGGCCGTAGAGTGCGAAGTGGTGCAGGACGATGCACTGGGCAGCAACAATCTTGAGCAGGTCGATCAGGCGGTAGGCAGGGCGTTGCGGCAGCATCAATTCAATAGCAAAGGGCGCGCGCCTGCGCTGTGGCAGGCGCCGTGGCGGGCTAGGCCAGGGTGTACAGGGGGATGTCCTTGGCCGTGGCCAGGGCGTCCAGTTGTTGGCGGGTTTTTCCAGCCAGATAGGCAGCAATGGCCGTGTGCGTCTCGGGGGCGAACATGGCCAAGATATGCGATTGTCGCAGACCCACCTCGGCCGCCAGCGCGGCCGCAAAGTGCGGCTCCAGCGCAGCCAGGGCCACACGGCCGTCTTGGCAGGGGTAGACGCGGTAACCCGCATGGCCGCCACCCACGGCAGCGCCGGGTGCCGTCAGGCCCCAGGTGCGCGGCAGGGCCAGGTAGCCGGCGGCCACCGACAAGGCCACTTCCTGGTACACGCCCTTGCCCTTTTGCAACTGCAGCAGGCGGGCCTGCAGCACGGCCTCAGAGGTCATCAGCGAGCCGGCCATGTCGGCATACAGCGTGGGCGGCAGGTCCAGGCCGGTCACCAGCGCGTTCTCGGCCAGGTAGGTCAGGTCGTGGCCGGGCTCTTCGGCACGGGCGCCGGGTGCCCCCACGATGGCCACCACGCTGAGCTGGGGGTAGCGCTTGTGCAGCGCCTTCCATTCGAGCCCGAGCTTTTTGAGCGCGGAGGGGCGAAAGGAGGTCAGCAGGATGTCGGTGCTGGCCAGGGCCTTGTGCAGAACCTTTTGCCCGGCTTCGGTCTTGAGGTCGGCGCTGCTGATCTTCATGCCCGCGTGCATCACCTCGTAGGCCGCGCGGTTGTACAGGCCCATGGGGTCGCCGCTGCTGCCCTTGGGCGCGCTGGGGTGGGGGGGCGGCTCCAGCTTCACGCAGGTGGCGCCCATGTCGCGGCAGCGCATCAAAGCGGCCGGCCCCGGCAGGTTCAGCGCCAGGCTGAGGATGCGCACGCCTTTGAGCGGACGCAGCGGTTTGGCGACAAGGGCAGGGGGCGTGGTGCTCATGGGTTTGCTATCAAAATAGAAGCTGCTTGCGCAGGGGCTACGGGGGCTAGAGGCTATTTTGATGCCAAACGGCTAGGCCGCTGTCGCCAGTTGGACTGCCCAGGCCTGGAGCCAGGCCACGGCGTCTTCTTCGGGCTGGCTGGTTTCCATGGCGTCCAGCACGCAGATCTCGCCCACGCGCTGGGCGCCCAGGTCGCGCAGGCGTTCGTCAAACTGTTTGCCACCGCCCATGAAGCTGTCGCCATAGCTGCTGTCGCCCAGCGCCACCAGGCCAAAGCGCACATGGCCCAGGTACTTGGCTTGCGCGTCCAGCGAGTGGAACAGGGCCTGCGCGTTGTCCGGCACATCGCCACTACCAGTGGTGCTGGTGCAAATGATGAAGGCGCCGGGCTGGTCGAACACGGTGATGTCCAGGCCGTCCATCGGCAGCACGTCTATGGTGGCCTGGATGTCGTCGGCGCTGAACTGCAGGGCTTGGGCGACACTGCTGGCATTGCCGTGCATGGTGCCCACGAGGATGGTGGTCTGCATACGTAGAGGGGGAAATGGGAATTGGCGCCGATGGTAGCGGCAATAATGGCGGCCTACCCGGCAACGGGATTCCCGTCATTTGCAGGTGCCCCCGTGACCCAACCCCTCGATTCGCAGCTGGGCTTTGCCTTTTTGGCCGAGCTGCCCACCCTGGACCTCGCGCCGCCCAAGCGCGCGGCCCGCGCGCCCAAGGCCGCCGCCAAGTCTGCAACCGCCAAGCCCACCCCGCCGCAGGCGCCCACACCTGCCGCCGCACCCACCGCCACGCTGGACGCCGAAGCCATGGCCCAGGCGCTGGAAGCCCATCCCGACTACCGTGTGCAGCGCCGCCTGGTGCCCCGGCTGGACTGGCCCGGCACGGCGCAGGGCGCCGTCCAACGCATCCTGGTGCTGGACACCGAAACCACCGGCCTAGACCAGGCCCGGGAAAAAATCATTGAGCTCGCGCTGCTGCGCGTGGACGTGGATACGGCCACCGGCTTGCCGGTGGGCCCGGTGCAGGTGTACGACGGGCTGGAAGACCCGGGCAAGCCGATTCCGGCCGAGGTGGTGAAGATCACCGGCATTACGGACGCCGACGTGCAGGGCCAAGCGCTGGACGAGGCCCGCGTGGCGGAGCTGCTGCAGGGTGTGGACGTGGTGATTGCCCACAACGCCGGCTTTGACCGCCCGTTTGTGGAGAGCCGCTTGCCCGCGTTTGCCAAGGTGGCCTGGGCCTGTTCGTTTGCCGATATCGACTGGAAAGCCCAGGGCCGCGGCTCCGCCAAGCTGGAAAGCCTGGCGCAGGCGCTGGGCCTGTTCTACGACGCGCACCGCGCCGAAATGGACTGCCATGCACTCTTGGCCGTGCTGGCGGCACCGCTGCCCCAGGGCTCGGGCACTGCGCTGGCCCACCTGCTGCAGGCGGCGCGCAACCCCAGCTACCGCCTGAGCGCGACCAACGCCCCGTTTGAGGCCAAGGATTTGCTCAAGGCGCGTGGCTACCGCTGGAACGCCGACCAGCGCGTCTGGGCCACCCGCCTCTCTGACGACGCCGCGCTGCATGCCGAGTTTGCCTGGCTCAAAGAGCAGGTCTACAACAACCGCCACGCTGCAGTGCAGATCGAGACGCTGGATGCGCTGGCCAAGTACTCGGCCCGCAGCGGCGTGACGGTACACCAGCAACTTTAGGAACCTATATGGCACTTCTGGGCAGCGCAGCATTGGCGATGTGGTGGGACATGGCTCCCGACATGAATGCCGAGTTTCAGGACTGGCACTCGCACGAGCATTTCCGGGAGCGTTTGGGCATTCCGGGTTTCAGCCGCGCCACCCGCTGGAGCAGCGCCGACGGCGGGGAGGGCGTGCTCCAGGTCTACGAGCTGGATGCCCACCGCACGCTGTCGTCACCCGCCTACCTGGCGCACCTGAATGCGCCGTCGCCCTGGTCCACCAAGATGATGCCGCACCACCGCAACATGGTGCGCAGCCAGTGCCATGTGCTGGAGTCCAGCGGTGGTGCGGTGGCCCGCCATGCGCTGGCCCTGCGCATCTCGCCAGCGTCCGGTGCCGATGCAGCGCTGCAGGCGTCTTTGAAAGCGGTGTTGGCCCGGCTGGCAGACCAGCCCGGCTGTGTGGGCGGGCACCTGCTTCGCCACGAAGCGCCGGTCATCGCCCAGACCACGGAGCAAAAAATCCGCGGTGGTGACCGGTATGCCGATTGGGTGCTGCTGGTGATGGGCTACGACCTGGGCGCCTTGACGGCGTTGGCGGCCAGCACGCTGAGCCCGGACGCTTTGGTGGCGCTGGGTGCGCAGCCGGGTGCCTTTAGCGGGCTGTATACCTTGTCGTTTTCTGCCACGGCAGACGAGCTGGCCTGAGGGCGTGGCCCGATAAGATCCGGGGATGAGTTCTTCCCCGCATTCCCAGGCCGTCAGCACCTTTACCTCTCTCACTCCCTTGTTGTTTGTGGCGCTGTGGAGCACCGGCTTCATTGGCGCCAAGTTTGGCCTGCCCGATGCGGGGCCGCTGACCTTTTTGAGCCTGCGCTACGCCATTGTGCTGGTGCTGATGGGGGCGCTGGCCTGGGCCACACGTGCGCCCTGGCCGCGCACGGTGCGGGAATGGCTGCACATCGGCGTATCAGGTCTGCTGGTGCATGCGGTCTACCTGGGCGGTGTGTTCATCGCCATTGGCAAGGGGCTGCCCGCGGGGGTGACGGCGCTGGTGGTGGGGCTGCAGCCCGTGTTGACCGCGCTGGGGGCCGGTGTGTTCCTGGGCGAGCGCGTGCGGCCTGCGCAGTGGCTGGGTCTGGCGCTGGGTTTTGTGGGCGTGGGCCTGGTGGTGGCGCACAAGGTGGTGACTGGTGCGAGCGGTGGTGCGCTGCTTGGCATGCTGCTGCCTGTGGTGGTGGCGCTGCTGGCCATTACGGCAGGCACGCTGTACCAGAAGCGCTACTGCCACGCGTTTGACCTGCGCAGCGGCTCGGTCATCCAGTTCCTGCCCAGCTTGCTGGCCACGCTGCTGGTGGCCAGCCAGACCGAGACCCTGCAGATCCACTGGACTGGGTCGTTTGTATTTGCGCTGGCGTGGCTCGTGCTGGTGCTCTCGCTGGGCGCGGTGAGCCTGCTCAATGTGTTGATCCGCAGTGGCAGCGCGGTCAATGTGGCCAGCCTGTTTTACCTGGTGCCACCGTGCACCGCGCTGATCGCCTGGGCCCTGTTTGGCGAGACACTGACCGGGCTGGCGCTGCTGGGCATGGCGCTGACGGTGTTTGGTGTGTGGCTGGCGCGCAAATAGGGATTGCGTGGCGCAAGGTGTGTTTTCACCCGTTTGGGGGATGGGCAAACCCCAGCCCTTTGCCTAGACTCGCGCGCAGCATGGCTGCGTCGCCAACACCCGCGTACAAGGAGAGGCTGGCCTGCTGATAACACAAGCAACACAACACTCAGGGAGAGTGGCAAGCCATGAAGAAGAAAGAAGTCAAAGCCAAGGTCAACACCCTGCTGGGCTCCGGTGTGGGCAAAACGGCCGTATTTCGGCTGCTGTCTGACCACGGCGTGCGCGACAGCGTGCTGGCGCACTACATCGCATCCCATGTGGGGGCCGCTGAGGTGGACGAACATGCCAGCAAGATCGACTGGCTGCTGTGGATCATGTATGCCCAAGCCTTGCTCGGGTTGTGGATAGGCTGGGGTCTGGGCGCTACGTTTGGGCCCGTCGGCAAAGGCGTGGTGATTGCGCTGTGCGCCGGCATGCCGCTGCTGTTTGCCTGGGGGTTTTACAAAAACCTGGTGGGGTACTACAACGCCTACCTCCTGCTGCAGATCGTGCAGCTTCCCAAGGCCTTCAAGGATTTTGGCACCCAGCCCGTCATCACCTTGGTGGTGGTGGCGATCAGCGTCGCGGTGCTGGCCTATGTCTGGTATGTGCGTTCCAAGCTGTTTCCGGACTTTCTCGCGTTTTCGCCCAGGAAGCTTTCTGGCAAGTACGTGTTTGTGAGTTAAATCGCTGCCTAGCCCGCGCAGCTACTGCGCAAACAGCTATTGAATTTATAGCAATTCAGATCACCTCCCGCGCCATGCCCTGCGTCAGCGACAGGGCCTGCGCCGCGTGGCGCAGGGATTCGCGTACCTCTTCCATTTGCGGGCCCACGTGCCGGTCGATACGGCGGATGTAGGGGCAGGTGAGGGTGGCCAGGGCGGTGTTGTCGGGCCCCAGGATGGGGAAGGAGATATCCACCACCCCCAGCGTCTGTGCACTGTCCCGCTCCAGGTAGCCGCGTTTGCGGATGCTGGCCAGGGTGGCTTGCAGCTCGGCCTCGGTGATGGGCACCTCACCGTCCAGCGGCGTGTGTTCAGCCAGCATGCGGCGGTAGCTGCCTTCGTCGGCATAGGCCAGCAGCAGGTGGCCCGAGGCGGTGTCCAGCAGGCCCACACGTGCTCCGCGCTGCACCGCAAAGCTCCAGCCGCTGGGGCTGTTGATCTGGGCGCTGATGAGTACGTTGCCGCGGTCATACACCCCCATGTGGCAGGACTGTTCGGCCTTGCGGGCAAACTCGTCCATCACCGGCAGGGCCTGGTTGATGAGCCGGCTCAGGGGCGGATGCATATTGGCCAGCGCAAACAATTTCAGGCTCAGCGCATAGCGGTCGCCAGACGGGTTGCGCATGACGTATTGGCGTGCCACCAGGCGCTCCAGCATGCGGTAGATCTCGCTGGCGCTGCGGTCCATTTCTTTCACGATCTCGGCGCGTGTCAGCCCATGCGGCTGGGTGGCCAGCAATTCCAGAATGTCCAGGCCTTTGTCGAGTGCAGGTGCGCGGTAGCGGTCTTCGGGGGGCAGCGTGGATTCGTCCTGCTCTTTGGTCTTGGGGCTGCGGCCGCGGGCTTTGGGAGGGGGCGTGGTCATGGTGGGCACTTTCGAGGAAGGTTTTTATAGCAGAGCCCTGCAGCGCTAGGGTAAGTACTAGGCGTTGGTCGCGCAAAGCTGCCTATCATTCTGCTTCATACATGAATAGTTTGTTCATATTTAAATTATTAAACCGGAGTCAGCAGCATGGGTCAAGGGCGTTTGCAAGGTAAAACAGTGCTCATCACCGCAGCGGCCCAGGGCATTGGCCGGGCCAGTGCACTGGCCTGTGCGGCAGAAGGTGCACGTGTGATCGCCACCGATATCAACCAGGCATTTCTGGACAGCCTGGCCGCAGAGCACAGCAGCATTCAGGTGGAACTGCTGGATGTGCGCAGCGACGCGGCGGTGGCGGCATTGGCAGCGCGCACGCCTGCGCTGGACGCCTTGTTCAATTGCGCCGGCATGGTGGCCAATGGCAGCGTGCTCGACGGCACCGAGGCCGACTGGGACCTGAGCTTTGACCTGAACGTGAAAAGCATGTTCCGCATGACGCGGGCCTTTCTGCCGGCCATGTTGGCCAAGGTGCAAACCCAGGGCGGCAGCGTGTCCATCATCAATATGGCGTCCATGGCGTCCAGCATCAAAGGGTTTGCCAACCGTTGCGCCTATGGCACCACCAAGGCCGCCGTCATTGGCCTGACCAAATCCATCGCAGCTGACTACGTGAAGGCGGGCGTGCGCGCCAACGCACTGTGCCCGGGCACGGTGGATACACCGTCCCTGCGCGGACGCATTGCCAGCGCCGCCGACCCGGTGCAGGCCGAAAAAGACTTTATTGCGCGCCAGCCCATGGGGCGCCTGGCTTCGGTGGACGACATCACGCCCATGGTGGTGTTTTTGGCCAGCGACGAGTCCCGTTTTGTCACCGGGCAGACGCTGCTGGTGGACGGTGGTGTCACCATCTGATGATGCCCACTGCTACAAAGGCCTGACTGTGACCGCACTGGTTTCCGTACAAAACCTCAGCAAATCGTTTCCGGGTGTGCGTGCGCTCGATGGCGTGCGCTTTGACCTGATGCCCGGTGAGGTGCATGCCCTGATGGGCGAAAACGGCGCGGGTAAGTCCACGCTGATGAAAATCCTGGCAGGCGTGTACCGCAAAGACAGCGGCGAAGTGTTGCTGGATGGCAAGCCCGTGGAGATCGAGAGCCCGGCCCATGCACAGTCACTGGCCATCGGCATCATCCACCAGGAGCTGCATCTGATGGGCCACCTGACGGCGGCACAAAACATCTTTCTGGGCCGTGAGCCGCGCAAGGCCGCGGGCCTGCTGTTGGACGAAGCGCAGCTCAACCGCGATGCCCAGGCCCTGTTTGACCGCTTGAACCTGCAGTTGTCGCCCACCACGACGATTGGTGACTTGACCGTGGCACGCCAGCAGATGGTGGAGATTGCCAAGGCCCTGTCCCACAAGTCGCGTGTGCTGATCATGGATGAGCCCACGGCTGCGCTGAACAACGCCGAGATCGAGGAGCTGTTTCGCATCATTCGCCAGCTCAAGAGCGAGGGGGTGGGCATTGTCTACATCTCGCACAAGATGGATGAGATCCAGCGCATTGCCGACCGTATCACCGTGATGCGCGATGGTGCCTACATCGCCACCGTGCCATCTGCCACGCCCATGTCGGAGGTGATTGCGATGATGGTGGGGCGCAAGCTGGACCATGTGCAGAAGACGATTCCCGACACCTCCGCCAACGAGGTGCTGCTGGATGTGCGGGGGGTGAACCGCGGGCGCGCCATCCGCGATGTGAGTTTCACCGTGCGCCGTGGCGAAATTTTGGGTTTTGCCGGTCTTATGGGCGCTGGCCGTACCGAGGTGGCGCGTGCGGTGTTTGGCGCCGACCCTATTGACTCCGGCGAAGTGCGGGTGCGGGGGCAGGTGGTTCGTCTGACCTCCCCTACCGATGCGGTGGAGGCGGGCATTGGCTACCTGTCGGAAGACCGCAAGCATTTTGGCCTGGCCACCGGCATGGATGTGGAATCCAACATCACCTTGCCCAGCTTGAAGCGTTGGCTCAAATGGGGGATGTTCCTGAACCGGCCGGCGATCCAGGCCGTCTCGCAGCAGATGGTGGAGAAGCTGCGCATCAAGACACCATCGCTGACGCAGACGGCCAAGCTGCTGTCGGGTGGCAACCAGCAGAAGGTGGTGATTGCCAAGTGGCTGGTGCAGGACTGCGAAGTGCTGATTTTTGACGAGCCTACCCGCGGTATTGACGTGGGGGCCAAGAGCGAGATCTACAAACTCCTGAACGACCTGGCCGCGCAGGGGCGCGCCATCATCGTGATCTCCAGCGAACTGCCCGAGGTGCTGCTGTTGAGCCACCGCATTGTGGTGATGTGCGAAGGCCGCATCACCGGTGAGGTGCGCGGTGACGAAGCCACGCAGGAAAGCCTGATGGCCCTGGCAACCCGGCGCGACTGACTAGAAAAATACAAGGTTTAGCAATGACACAAACGACTTCCTCTTCTTCCTGGTTGGCTCGCCTGTCGGGTGGCCAGGCCAAACAAAAACTCTTGGCCTTTGCCAGCCTGATTGCCTTGATCCTGGTGTTCACCGTGCTCAAGCCCGATGCCTTCATGACGCAGGACAACATCATTGGCATCCTGCAGTCCACCACCGTGATTGGGGTGCTGGCCATTGCCAGTACCTTCATCATCATCACCTCGGGTATTGACCTCTCGGTGGGGGTTTTGATGACGTTCAGTGCCGTGATGGCGGGCGTGTTCATGGTGAACCTGGGGATGCCCATGCCACTGGGCGTGGTGTGTGCGCTGGGCATGGGGGCCTTGTCGGGCTGTGTGTCCGGCCTGGCCATCACCAAGCTCAAGGTACCCCCCTTTATTGCCACGCTGGGCATGATGATGTTGCTCAAGGGCCTGTCCTTGCTGATCACCCAGACCCGCCCGATTTACTTTAGCGATGTGGAGGGCTTTGACCAGATCTCCCTGGGGTCCCTGATCGGTGACGTGTTCCCGTCGCTGCCGATTCCCAATGGGGTGCTGATCCTGTTTCTGGTGGCCATCGTCTGTGCCGTGGTGCTGAACAAGACTGCCCTGGGGCGCTACACCTTTGCGCTGGGCAGCAATGAAGAAGCGGTGCGACTCTCGGGTGTGAATGTGGACCGCTGGAAAGTCATCATTTACACCTTTTCCGGCGGGATTTGCGGCATTTCGGGTTTGTTGATTGCCTCCCGCCTGAACTCGGCCCAGCCTGCGCTGGGGCAGGGTTATGAACTCGACGCCATCGCCGCCGTGGTGATTGGCGGGACCTCGCTCAGTGGCGGTGTGGGCACCATTCTGGGCACCATCATCGGCGCTTTCATCATGAGTGTGCTGATCAACGGCCTGCGCATCATGTCGGTGGCCCAGGAGTGGCAGATGGTGCTCACCGGTCTCATCATCATCCTGGCGGTTTACACCGACAACCTGCGCCGCAACAAGAAGTAAGGAGACCGAACGACACCCCATGCACAGCCCCCGGCTTTTTGATTCTTTTCCCCCTTGTGATTCCGTGTGACATAACTTTTTCTAACAGGAGACAACCCATGAACGCAAAACGACAACTGCTGGCTTTGACTGCCGGCTTGGCACTGGCTGGTTTTTCCAGCTTCGCTACCGCCCAGGAGATTTACATCCCCCTGGTGTCCAAAGGCTTCCAGCACCAGTTCTGGCAAGCCGTGAAGCAGGGCGCTGACCAGGCCGCCAAGGACTACAAGGTGAAGGTCACCTTTGAAGGCCCGGAAACCGAGCAGCAAGTGGACAAGCAGATCGACATGCTGTCGGCGGCCATGGCCAAGAAGCCCGCTGCCATCGGATTTGCCGCGCTGGACAGCAAGGCCGCCATTCCGCTGCTGAAGAAGGCACAGGCCGCCAAAGTCCCCGTCATCGCCTTTGACTCGGGTGTGGACAGCGACATCCCGGTGACCACCGCCACCACCAACAACGTGTCTGCCGCTGCACTGGCAGCTGACAAGATGGCCGAGAAGATCGGTGGCGAAGGCGAAGTGGCCGTGATTGCCCATGACCAGACCAGCCGCACCGGTGTGGACCGCCGCGACGGTTTCCTGAACCAGATCAAGGCCAAGTACCCCAAGATCAAGGTGGTGGACGTGCAGTACGGCGGTGACCAGCTGAAGTCTGCGGAAATCGCCAAGGCCCTGGTGCAGGCCCACCCCAAGCTGAAGGGCATTTTTGGTACCAATGAGCCGGGTGCCATCGGTGCTGGCAAAGGCATCAAGGAAGCCAAGAAGACCGGTGTGACCATCATCGGCTTTGACTCGGGCAAGGCACAGAAGGACATGATCAACGACGGCACCATTGCTGGCTCGATCACCCAGAACCCCGTGGGCATTGGCTACAAGACTGTGGAAGCCGCTGTGAAGACACTCAAAGGTGAAAAACTGCCCAAGATCATCGACACCGGTTTCTACTACTACGACAAGAGCAACATGAACGATCCCAAGATCGCTGCGGTTCTTTACGATTGATTTTTCCCGGGGGGCGAGCCCGCTGCGTAGCGTTGGCTTGCCCCGTTTGTTGTTACTTTGAGGATAAGACTGTGAAACTTTTACGCTACGGATTGCCAGGTCAGGAAAAGCCCGGTGTGTTGGATGCCCAAGGCCGCGTGCGCGACCTGTCGGGACAGATTGCCGATGTGGCTGGTGCCGCGCTGCTGCCCGAGAGCCTGGCGCGTTTGCGTGGCGTGAACATCGAGAGCTTGCCCCTGGTGGCAGGCACTCCGCAGAAAGACTTGCGCCTCGGAGCCTGTGTAGGCCAGGTCGGCAAGTTCATTTGCATCGGACTGAATTACTCCGACCATGCGGCGGAGAGCGGCATGCAGGTGCCGCCCGAGCCCGTGGTCTTCAACAAGTGGACCAGCGCCATCGTCGGCCCCGATGACCAGGTGGAAATTCCGCGTGGCTCAGTCAAGACCGACTGGGAAGTGGAACTGGGCGTGGTGATTGGCAAGGGCGGTCGTTACATCGAGGAAGCCGATGCACTGTCCCATGTAGCGGGCTACTGTGTGGTCAACGATGTGTCCGAGCGCGAATACCAGCTGGACCGCAGTGGTACCTGGGACAAGGGCAAGGGCTGCGACACCTTTGGCCCCACCGGCCCCTGGCTGGTGACGGCGGATGAAGTGCCTGATCCGCAGGCCCTGAAGATGTGGCTGGAGGTGGATGGCAAACGCTTTCAGAACGGCAGCACCTCCACCATGGTGTACGGCGTGAAGTTCCTCATTGCCTACCTGAGCAAATTCATGAGCCTGCAACCGGGCGACGTGATTTCCACTGGCACCCCGCCCGGTGTGGGCATGGGCCAGAAGCCGCCGCAGTACCTGCGCGCCGGCCAAGTGATTCACCTGGGCATTGACGGCCTGGGCACCCAAACCCAGAAGACCATCCAGGCCTGACATGAGCAAGATCACCCATATGCGCGTCGTGGACGTGCGCTTTCCCACGTCCCAACACCTGGATGGCTCGGATGCCATGAACCCGGATCCGGACTATTCTGCGGCGTATGTGATCCTGGAAACTGACCAGCCCGGCCTGGAAGGCCATGGCCTCACATTCACGATTGGCCGTGGCAACGAGATCTGCTGCGCCGCCATCGAAGCCATGCGCCATCTGGTGGTGGGCCTGGACATGGCCTGGGTGGCCGAAGACATGGGCCGCTTCTGGCGCTACATCACGTCCGACAGCCAACTGCGCTGGATTGGCCCGGACAAGGGCGCGATCCACCTGGCCACGGGCGCGGTGGTCAACGCGGTGTGGGACCTGTGGGCCAAGCAGGAGGGGGTGCCGGTGTGGGCCCTGGTGGCGCGCATGAGCCCCGAAGAGCTCGTCAAGCTGATCGACTTTCGTTACATCACCGACTGCATCACGCCCGAAGAAGCCTTGGCCCTGTTGCAAAAGCAGGCTGTGGGCAAGGCCGAACGCTGGGCCACGCTGGAGCGCGAGGGCTACCCTTGCTACACCACGTCCGCCGGCTGGCTGGGCTACGACGATGACAAGCTGCGCCGCCTGTGCCAGGAGGCCATTGACGCGGGCTTCAACCACGTGAAGATGAAGGTGGGCCGTGACAAGGCCGACGACATCCGCCGCCTGACCATCGCCCGCGAAGTACTGGGCCCGAACCGCCAGCTCATGATCGACGCCAACCAGGTGTGGGACGTGCAACAGGCGGTGGAATGGGTCAAGGACCTGGCCTTCTGCAAGCCCTGGTTCATTGAAGAGCCCACCAGCCCGGACGACATCGAAGGTCACCGCGTGATCCGCGAGGGTGTGGCCCCCGTGAAGGTGGCAACCGGCGAGATGTGCCAGAACCGCATCATCTTCAAGCAGCTCATCATGCGCGGTGCCATTGACGTGGTGCAGATCGACTCCTGCCGCCTGGGGGGGGTGAACGAAATTCTGGCGGTGATGTTGATGGCTGCCAAATACAACTTGCCGGTGTGCCCGCACGCCGGGGGCGTGGGCCTGTGTGAATACGTGCAGCATTTGTCCATGATCGACTACCTGTGTATCGCTGGTACCCGCGAGGGGCGTGTGATCGAGTACGTGGACCATCTGCACGAGCACTTCAAGGAGCCGTGTGTGATTGAGAATGCGGCGTATATGCCGCCCAAGGCACCGGGCTTCTCGATTGAGATGAAACCCGAATCGCTCCAGCACTACACCTTCCAACTCCAAGCCAAAGCGGCATGAAAATCGACACCCACCAGCACTACTGGCGTTACCGTGCCGAGGAGTTTCCCTGGATCAGCGAAGCCATGCCCGCCTTGCAGCGGGACTGCATGCCGGTGGACTGCGAGGCGGCCATGCGGGCTGCGGGCGTGGATGCCGTGGTGGCGGTGCAGGCGCGCACCCTGGCAGCAGAAACCGATTTTTTGCTGCGGGTGGCCGACCACAACCCTGAGGTGATTGGTGTGGTGGGTTGGGCCGACCTGGCGGGGGCAGATCTGGAACATCGGCTGGACCAATGGGGCGCGCATGCGGCCTTCAGGGGCCTGCGCCACATCCTGCAGGATGAGCCAGACGTGGGGGCCTGGGTGAATGCGCCGGCCATCAACCAGGGCCTGCGCGCTTTGCAGCAGCGGGGCCTGGTCTATGACGTGCTGGTGTTTGACCACCAGTTGCCCGCGGTGACCGAGTTTTGTGCCCGCCATGACAAACATTGGCTGGTGTTGGACCATGTGGGCAAACCTGCGGTGCGGGACTGGATGCGCAACGCCGAGGTGTCCCGCCGCTGGAGCACTTGCATCCGCGAACTGGCTACCTTGCCGCATGTGATGTGCAAACTGTCGGGGGCGGTGACCGAAGCGGACTGGGGTGCGCACCGCGGCATCACGCCCGAGGACGCCAAAATCATCTTGTCCTGCTTTGACCAGGCGCTGGAGGCTTTTGGACCGCAACGGCTGATGTTCGGTTCGGACTGGCCGGTGTGCCAGCTTGCGGCTCCTTACGAAGCAGTACACGGCCTGGCGCACAAATGGGCCAGCTCCCGCTTGACCGTGCGTGAGCAAGATGCCTTCTGGAGCGGCAACGCCGTGCGTTGTTATGGCCTGAATGTGCAGGCACTGACCGATTGACCTTTTTTAACCGAGAGTTTCCATGGATCTGCATTTGAAAGACAAGGTGGTCATCGTGACCGGCGGCGCCAGCGGTATTGGCGCGGCCATTTCGCTCACGTTGGCCGAAGAGGGAGCGATTCCCGTCATTCTGGGCAAAAGCCCCATGTCCCCGGAGTTTGCGCAGCAGTTGCAAGCCAAAACAGCACAGCACCTGTTTGTCCAGGTCGAGCTGTCCGACGAAGCCGCATGCCGTGCTGCCGTCGAACAGACCGTGGCCCGATTCGGGCGCATCGATGGCTTGGTGAACAACGCCGGTGTGAACGACAGCATTGGGTTGGAGGCGGGGCGCGACGCCTTCATCGGCTCGCTGGAGCGTAACCTGATTCATTACTACGTGATGGCGCACTACTGCGTGCCCCACCTCAAGGCCGTGAAGGGCGCCATCGTCAACGTGTCTTCGAAAACCGCGTTGACGGGCCAGGGCAACACCAGCGGGTACTGTGCCTCCAAGGGGGCGCAACTCTCTCTGACCCGGGAATGGGCCGCCGCGCTGCTGAACGACGGCGTGCGTGTGAATGCCCTGATTCCGGCGGAAGTGATGACGCCCTTGTACGAGCGCTGGATCCAGACCTTTGACAAACCGGAGGAAAAATTGGCCGCCATCACCGCCAAGATTCCCCTGGGCCACCGCATGACCACTTCCGAAGAGATGGCACGCATGTGTGTCTTCCTGCTGTCCGATGCGTCCTCCCATACCACGGGGCAATGGGTGTTTGTGGACGGTGGTTACACCCACCTGGACCGGGCCCTGTCATGAGCGAGGCGGCCCCCGGAATCACCCGTTACGCGCTGGCACTGGACCTGGTGGACGATGCCCAACGCATTGCGGACTACGAAAAAGCCCACGAAAGAATCTGGCCCGAGGTCCGTGAACACCTGCGCGGGCAGGGGGTGCTGCAGATGGAGATTTTCCGGCTCGGCACACGCCTCTTCATGGTGATGGAGGTGGACCCTGCGGTGTATAGCGCCGAGCGCATGGCCCAAGCTTCGCTGGACAACCCGGCCATAGTCCGCTGGGAAACGCTGATGTGGACCTACCAGGCACCCACACCGTGGACACCAGCAGGTGAGAAGTGGGTGCCTATGGCGAAGATTTTTGACCTGGCCGCACAGTAGGCACGTGCCCGGTTTCTAAGCCGAGATATTGCATTCACGCCGCAAGAGCGCGACCGCATCGTTGAAGGTGTAGTCGTGGTCGCTTTCCAGCGTGGGGCGGGCGTCTTCAATGAAGTTGTCCCACAGGCTGGTGTAGTCGTCCAGGTGCTGGGCAGGCGCGTGCTCTGCAATGAAGGCGCTGGCCAACGCGGGCTGCAGGCCTGATTTGCGGATCTTGCGCACCAGGGTACCTGCAGCTTTTTCGGTCAGCAGGGTTTTGGGCGTGCTGCCCGCCGCCATGCACAGGAACAGAGTCAGCAGCGAGCTCTCGTCGTCGTTGCCGCCAGTGGCCTTGTCCCAGACCTTGTTGCTGGTGCGTTCAAAGTGGTCCACCTCGGCCAGCATGTCTTCCTGCCAGAAATAGCGACCCATGAAAGCGGGCGTCTGGTCAAACAGCTTGCGCGCGGGGACGGTGGACTCCAGCCATTTGGGGGCGTCTTGCATGAGGGACTGGCGCACGGTGTCCACCACTTCGGTGTATTCGTCCGGTAGTTCTTTGGGCAGCGGTATCTTGAACTTCTCGGTCTGGCCCGCAAACTTCTTGCGCAGCGCCAGCACCATCTTTTCGAACAACACCCAGTCAGGCATCTCGGTGCGTTTGAGTGCCATAGCGAGCAGGCCCGTGCGGATCACTGCCTCTGCGTCTTTGCCTGCTTCTTCCAGTGCGTCTTCGTCTACCCCCAGCTGCTGCGCCATCCAGATGGCTGCGTCCACCACGGCCGCCACGCGGCTGCGGCTGGCCAGTTCGGCCTGGTAGTCGGGCAGGCTGCGCAGCGTCCATTTGGCCAGCAGCGGAATGTGCTCGTCGCGAAAGCCTCGGCGTTCGTTCATGCCGAAGTGGGTGGTCTGTGGCATGGCGATCAGCGCCTTGAGCATGTCGGAGCCCCCCTTGGAGCGCGAGAGAAAGCTGTGGTCACGCAGGGCCTCGGCGGCGCGGTGCAGGTCGCCACCGCTGCTGTGCTCCAGGTACAGGCTCACCAGGTTGACCATGCGGTCTTTGGCCTGCTCCAGCTCGGGGCGCAAAAATTCGGTGCCAAAGTAACGCGCAATTTGCACCATGCCCTTGGGCGCATCGGTGCAGATGGTGTCCAGCCGGGCCTGGTCAATCAGGCCGTGTTGCGCGCCAAATGCCAGCGCCTTCTCGAAGAAGGGGCGGGCATCAAACAGGGAGACGGCTTGCGGCTGCACAGACATGGTCAGATGGCAGATTCTTCGTCGTCGTCACGGGCGGCGGGTGTGGCCTTGCCGCGGTCGGTGTCGCCGGTTTCGACCTTGCCGTCGTCTTCCTCGGTCTCTTCCTCATCGTCCAGTCCCAGGTCGTGGGCGCGGGCCTTGGCACGCAGTACCAGCAACATTTCAATGAACAGGTCGGGCAGCTCATGGCGCAACAGCCAGGCCATCTGCATCCAGTCCTGGTCGGCGACCTCGTCCAGCTCCACGCGCGGGCGCACATAGGCGGACTGGTACAAGGCCTGTTCCGACAGCATCTCGCCATCGTCTTCCACCGTATCAAACACGCCGGTGCGGGCAAAGGCTTCGATACGGCTCCACTTTTCGGTGAAATAGTCGGCCAGGGCCTCGCTGCCGCCTTCCAGGTCACCAATGGCGGTCAGAAACTCGATGGCCTCTGCCGACTCGTCGCGGAAGATGACCGAGTTCATCATGCCGCGCAGATGGGTGCGGGTGAGGTCTTTGTATTGTTTTTCAATGACCACGGCGTGGGCAAATTGCGGCGGGGTGATCAGCAGGTTGACGATGGACTCCTTGGAGTCGTCGTACTCGCGGATCACGGCCAGAATGTCTTTGGCTGGCAGCTGCTCCAGTACCACCAGCAGGGCACCATCGCCCTCGCTGTCGGCCAGCTCGGTCAGCACGGATTCCGCTCCCACGATGTCGCCAGCGGCGATGAGGGCTTGGGTTTTTTCAATCAGGGCAAGTTGGGACATCGTGTTCTCAGCTCAATCAGTCTTTGTGGTCAAAGCCTTGTTCCACCATCCAGGCGGCGCCTTCTTTTTCGCTCACGCGGGCTGCACGTTCGTCTTCGTCCAGGCCCTCGTCCTCACCTTCGCGGGTGTCATCGTCCGCGTCTTCACGGTCCTCGTCGTCTTCGTCGCTGTGCGCAGCGGCACGGCTGTCGGGGCGGCCATACATGTACTCCAGGGCTGCTGCCACCGACATGAACCAGGCACCGGCAGGCTGCTGCAGCACCTGGCTCACCAGGGGGCGGGCAGCCGGCAGCACTTCCACCGTGTCGCTCACGCTGTCCCACTCCGGCAGGTCTTCCGACTCGTGCGAGATCAGATGGTTCATGGCGGTGGTGGACTTGAAGCGGAAGGATTGGTGGAAAACCACGGCCACCATCTCGGGGCTGAGCTCCAGCATGCTGATCAGGAAGCCCAGTTCCTTGCGGCGCTCGGCCAGCTTTTTGGGCAACATGTGTTTGCCCTCGGAGTCAGAGGCCAGGTCGTCGATCTCGGCCTCGTAGGCGCTGCGCAGGTGCTGAAAAAACGGGGAAATGCTCATGAAGGGGTGTTACTCACAGAATGCGGGCGAAATAGGTGTTCCAGATCTCGCGGGCGGTGTCGATCGGGCTGTCCAGCAGGCCACGGCGGCGGTTGTCGTCGTAGGCCTGGCGTTTGCTGTCATCAGACAGGGTTTCATAGGCTTCCTGTACTTCACGAAAGCGTTGTGCCGCGTCCGCGGCCGGGTTGCGGTCTGGGTGGTAGAGCGCAGCTTTTTGGCGGAATGCCTTCTTGATATCGGCCAGCGTGGCTGCGCTGTTGAGCCCGAGGGCGGCGTAATGGTCTTTCATGCAGCGGCTTTCAGCGAAGCGCATTGTGGCGGACAAAGAAAAAACCCCGCTACCGAAAAAGTAGCAGGGTTTCTTGCACCCTTGCGGGTTAATTTGGCTCCTCAACCTGGGCTCGAACCAGGGACCTACGGATTAACAGTCCGGCGCTCTACCAACTGAGCTATTGAGGAATTGAGCCTCGAATTATAGCGTGGTTTTTTCGGTGTTTTGGAAAGTGTCCAATTTTTTCGAAGAAGTCACGATTTTTTTTGCGGCGTCTGCACACCCAGCAGTGCATGCAGACGCGGACTGGTGGTGGTGTACTGCAGCATGACATTCTTCTCGGGAAAGATGAATGGCATGGCGCCGTAGGCAGCGAGTGTAGCTTCATGGAAGCCGCACACAATCAATTTCCTCTTGCCGGGGTAGTGGTTGATGTCACCCACGGCAAACACACCCGGCACATTGGTGCCAAAGTCTTCAGTATTCACCTGCACCTGTTTGCGCTCCATGGCCAAGCCCCATTCGGCAATCGGACCCATCTTGGGCGAGATACCGAGGAAGACCAGCAACTGGTCGGTGGGCAGTGCATGGCTTTCGCCTTCGCCGTCCAGAATCTGCAGGGCCTTGAGATTGCCGCCTGGGGCCTCAAAGCCGGTGATCTGTGCCGCTGCAAAGCGCAACGCGCCGCTGGCACGCAAAGCCTGCACACGCGCCTGGGTATCGGGTGCCGCGGTGAACACATCGCGCCGGTGCAGCAGGGTGACCGAGGCCGGGCGGTGGGTGTTGCCGGGGGCCAGCACCTCCAAGGCGCACTCCAGTGCGGCATCGCCACCACCGTGGATCACTACATGGCGTTTGGCCAGCGTATGCAGGTCGGGGGTGCGGTAGTGCAGTTGGGTGTGTTCAAAAGCGGCAATGCCTTCCAGCTGCAGGCTGCGGGCGACAAAGGCCCCGACGCCGGCGGCCACAAACAGGGCTTTGGTACAGAACTGCTGACCCGTCGTGGTGGTCAGGTGAATACGGCCGTCGTCCTGGCGCTGCACGGAGGCGACTTGTTGGCTGAAATGCAGGTGTGCACCAAATGGTGCGATTTGCTGCAACAAGCGCTCAGTCAAACCGCGTCCGGTGGTGACCGGCACGGCGGGGATGTCGTAAATGGGTTTGTCGGGGTAGAGCTCGACGCACTGGCCGCCCGCGTAGGGCAGGGCATCGATCACATGGGCCTGGACTTCGAGCAGGCCGAGCTGGAAAACCTGGAACAGGCCCACCGGGCCTGCGCCTATCACGACGGCATCGGCTTCAATGGCGGGTGTAGCCATGCCCTGTACCGCGTCAGCGGATCAACTGCGACAACTTGCCAGTTTTGTCTTTCCACTCCTCGGCGTCATCCAGCGGGGCTTTGCGCTTGGTGATGCTCTTCCAGCCGGGCAGCTTGGCCAGGTCGGCGTTGAGCTGGATCATGTGCTGTTGGTCCTTGGGCGCGTCTTCTTCGGCGTAAATCGCGTTGACCGGGCACTCAGGGATGCAGACGGCGCAGTCGATGCACTCATCGGGGTCGATGGTCAGAAAGTTGGGGCCTTCGCGGAAGCAGTCCACGGGGCACACGTCCACGCAGTCGGTGTATTTGCACTTGATACAGGCTTCGGTGACGATGTGTGTCATGTTATTTGGCGGCTAGTAGTAGTAAATGTGGCATCAAAGTGCCAAGCCCTTGATTTTATTGGGTTTTGAAGGTGCCCCTGAAAACAGGGGCGACTCCTTTGCGTTGTATCAACCCAGCAGCAACGCACCCGAGGTTTTGTGGCTGGCCGTGTCCACCAGAATCAGCGAGCCCAGCACCCGGCTTTGCGCATAGGGCAGGGCCGCAATCGGCTCTTGCAGGGACACTTCAATGTGGCCAATGGCGTTGGGCAGGATTTCCTTGGCATCGTGTTCTTCCAGCGTGTTGATGTCCAGGCTGTGCACGATACGCTTGACCTTGGCCTTGATCCAGCGGTGGCCATGCAGCGCCAGATACACGCGGCCAGCCACCAGGGGTTCATCGTCCATCCAGGCCACGGTGGCCTTGATCTCGCGCGTGGTCTCAAAATGGCTGGGGGCGTCGTTGGAGGCCAGAATCCAGTCGCCGCGCGACACGTCCACCTCGCGGTCCAGCACCAGGCCGGCACCATGGCCTGCGCCCACATTTTTGGCCACGCGGGCGTGGTTCAGCACCTGGGCCACCACAGCGGTCTTGCCGCTGGGCAGGATGGAGACGGTATCGCCGGGCTGCACGGTGCCGGTGGCCACACGGCCCCAGAACACGCGGCGGCCCTTGCTGGTGTCCGCCGAGTCGTGGAACTTCTCGACCCACTGCACCGGGAACGCAAAGGGCACGTCAGTCTCGGCGGCGGTCACGGGCAGGGTTTCCAACAGCGCCAGCAGGCTGGGGCCGGTGTAGCCGCACCAGCCGGGGTTGGCCGTCACCACGTTGTGGCCCTTGAGGGCAGACATGGGGATGGTGGCGGTGATGGCAATGCCCGCTTGTGCGGCAAAAGCCTGCAGTGCTTCGGTGATCTTGGCAAAGGCCTTGGCCGCATCGTCGCCCAGCGCGTCGAGCTTGTTCACGGCGAAGATGATGCCGGGCACACGCAGCAGGTTCACCAGCAGGCTGTGGCGGCGGGTCTGGGGCAGCAGCTCCACCAGACCGTCCACATTCCACTTGAGTTTTGTGGCGTCCACCAGCACCACGGCGGCGTGGGCGCTGCTGGCGGCGGTGACCATGTTGCGGGTGTACTGCTCATGGCCGGGTGCATCGCCAATGATGAACTTGCGCGTGGGGGTGGCGAAGTAGCGGTAGGCCACGTCGATGGTGATGCCTTGCTCGCGCTCAGCGCTCAATCCGTCGGTGAATAGCGCCAGGTCGGCCTCGCCGCTCTTGGAGACGTTGGCCAGCTGGTCTTGCAGCACCGAGCGGCTGTCCACCAGCAGGCGGCCAATCAGCGTGCTCTTGCCGTCGTCCACACTGCCGCAGGTGATGAAGCGCAGGGCGGAAGATGTGTCATTTATGCCGCTAGCGCCCGTCGATGTTGCGGGAGTAGCTATAGAAACAGTAGCGTTCATCAAAAGTATCCGTCCTTTTTGCGCTTCTCCATCGAAGCCTCAGAAGTCTTGTCGTCCATGCGGGTGGCGCCGCGTTCGCTCACGTCGGCGGCCAGGGTTTCGATCACGATGTCGGCGGCCGTTGCGGCCGTGCTTTCCACCGGGCAGGTGCAGGTGATGTCACCCACGGTGCGGAAGCGCACATCGCGGCTTTCAATCTGCTCGCCGTCCTTGGCGGGGGTCAGGTCCGTCACCGGCACCAGCAGGCCCTTGCGCTCCACCACATCACGTTTGTGCGTGTAGTACAGGCTTGGCAACGCGATCTTTTCGCGCTCGATGTATTGCCACACGTCCAGCTCGGTCCAGTTGCTGATGGGGAACACGCGGAAGTGTTCGCCGGGCTGCAGGCGGGTGTTGAACAGCGTCCACAGCTCGGGACGCTGTGCCTTGGGCTGCCACTGGCCGAAGCTGTCGCGGTGGGAAAAGATGCGCTCCTTGGCGCGGGCCTTTTCCTCGTCGCGGCGGGCGCCGCCGATCAGCGCGTCAAAGCGGAATTCGTCGATGGCTTCGAGCAGTGTCACCGACTGGTGCACATTGCGGCTTTCACCCGGGTGGGCCAGGCGCACGGTGCCGCGTGCCATGGAGTCTTCGACGCTGCGCACGATCAACTCAGCGCCAAGCTCTTTGGCGCGGAAGTCGCGGAAATCGGTCACTTCATGGAAGTTGTGGCCGGTGTCGATCATCAAGAGCGGGTAGGGGATGCGGCCTACGCCAAAGGCCTTTTCGGCGCACTTGAGCATGACCAGCGAGTCCTTGCCGCCGGAGAACAACAGGGCGGGGCGCTCAAAGGCGGCCGCCACTTCGCGCAGGATGAAGATGGTTTCTTCTTCCAGCGCATCGAGGTGCTGGTTGGAGAGGCGGTCGAAATGGGAGGTATCTGTCATGGCGTTCATGCTTTTGCTTCTTCGTGTTTCACGTGCAGGCCGCATTCCTTGGCGGCCTCGTCTTCCCACCACCAGCGGCCGGAGCGGAAATCCTCGCCCAGGCTGATGGCGCGGGTGCAGGGCTCGCAGCCAATGCTGGGGAAAAACTGGTCGTGCAGCGGGTTGTAGTCCAGCTTGTTGGCCTGGATGTAGTGCCACACGTCGCCCCAGGTCCAGTTGGCCAGGGGATTGATCTTGGTGCGTTTCTCGCTCGTGTCCACCAACGGCACGTCGGCGCGCGCGCCGGATTGCTCGCGGCGCAGGCCGGTGATCCAGGCATCCTTGCCCTTCAGGGCGCGGTCCAGTGGCTCCATCTTGCGGATGCCGCAGCAGGCCTTGCGCAGCTCGATGCTCTTGTACATCGCGTCTTGGCCTTCGCGGCCCACAAACTGGATGACGGACTCTTGCACGGGCGTATAGACGGTGACGGCGGCGCGGCTGGACGCCTTGAAGCGCTCCAGCAGGTCCAGCGTTTCCTGGTGCAGGCGGCCGGTTTCGAGCACGAAGATACCGATGTCCAGCTTCAGGCTGTTGATCAGGTGGCTGATGACCACGTCTTCGGCGCCCAGGCTGGAGGCCTGGGTGACTTTGGCGGGGCCACCGTCTTCACCGGCAAACTGGGCTGCGGCCTGGGCCAGCACGGCCTGGGCTTCGGCCAGTTTGATGATGTACTCGCCGCTGGGGGCGGCGTTGCGTGTGATGGCGCTGCCTGCGGGCTGGGCCTGGGGCGCAAAGCGGCCGGCCAGGCTGGATGTTTCTGCGCTCATGCGGTGGCTCCTTCACGCGCAAACACGGGCTTCACGGTGACTGCATCACCCTGGTAGAAGCCGCGGTAGCGGTCGAATTGGCGCTGGGCGAAGTCCACATTCTGGTCTTCGCGCAGCACGGCCACGTCAAAGCCCGTGCGTTCCATCTGTACCAGTTGGTCGATCAGCACATCGCCGGTGGCGCGGATTTCGCCGGTAAAGCCCAGGCGGCGGCGCAGCAGGAAAGCCTGGCTGTAGGCGCGGCCGTCGGTGAACTTGGGGAAATGCAGGTCGATGCGGGCAACACCTGTCAGATCCAGCGCGCGTGGGTCTTCGGTATTGGCGATTTCAAGCACTTTTATGCCCTCAGAGCCCGTGGAGTGTGCGGAAGCAGCTATCAATTTCATAGTGAGTTCTCTCTGTCAACGGGCCGGCTCAGGCTTCCTGGGCGTCTTTGGCGTACCCAGCGGCCTTGGGCATGGCGTGCAGCGCTTCGTGCTTGTCGGCCAAGCGGGCACTGTTGGCTGCGGTTTTGAAGGTGTCGAAGCCCACGCGCTTGACGCAGTCGATAAAGGTCTCGCGGCCGCTGCGGTGCAGGCGGAAGGCGTCCAGCAGGGCTTCGATCACACCGGGTACTTCGAGTGCGGTGAAGGAGGGGCCCACCACCTTGCCGGCCACGGCGTCGCCGCTCAGGGCCGAACCATCGGAGCCGCCCAGGGACACCTGGTACCACTCCTTGCCATCCTTGTCCACGCCCAGGATGCCGATGTGGCCGCTGTGGTGGTGGCCGCAGCTGTTGATGCAGCCGCTGATGTGCAGGTCGATCTCACCCAGGTCGTGCAGCTCGTCCATGTCCTGGTAACGCTCGGTGATGCTGGCGGCCACGGGGATGGAGCGGGCATTGGCCAGTGCGCAGAAATCGCCGCCGGGGCAGGCAATCATGTCGGTCAGCAGGCGGATGTTGCTGCGTGCCAGGCCCGCGTGGCTGGCCGCCACCCACAGGGCAGGCAGGTCTTCCGCACGCACCCAGGGCAGCAGCAGGTTCTGGTCGTGCGTCACGCGCACTTCACCGGCGGAAAACTCGTCGGCCAATGCGGCGGCGGTGTCGAGCTGGTCTGCATCGGCATCGCCGGGGGCTTGGCCCAAGCGTTTGTACGACAGGGTGACGCAGCGCAGCGCAGGGTTCTGGTGTTCCGCCACGTTTTGCTGCAACCAGCGCTCGTAATCCTTCTGGCGCTCGGCCGGGATTGCTGCGGTTTTGATAGCTGCTGGCGCACGATCCACAAGGGCTGGAGGCACAAAACAGGCTGTAACGCGGTCCAGCTCGGCCTGGCTGATGGTGTGCGGGGCGCCGTCGCGGGTGAGGATCTGTTCGTACTCGGCCTCGACCTCGTCGATGTAACGCTGGCCTTCGGCCTTCACCAGGATCTTGATGCGCGCCTTGTAGAGGTTGTCGCGGCGGCCCCAGCGGTTGTAGACGCGCACCACGGCTTCCAGGTAATTCATGATCTGGTTCCAGGGCAGGAACGCGCGGATCTCGGTGCTGATCACCGGGGTGCGGCCCATGCCGCCGCCCACAAACACGCGAAAGCCCAGTTCACCCGCCTCATTCTTGATGAGGTGCAGGCCCACGTCGTGCCAGCGCACGGCGGCGCGGTCTTCCGTGGCGCCGGTGATGGCGATCTTGAACTTGCGCGGCAGGAAGGCGAACTCGGGGTGCAGCGTGCTCCACTGGCGCATGATTTCGGCAAACGGGCGGGGGTCGGCAATCTCGTCGGGTGCCACACCGGCCCGCTCGTCGCTGGTGATGTTGCGGATGCAGTTGCCGCTGGTCTGGATGCCGTGCATGTTCACGGTGGCCAGCAGGTCCATTACATCGGCGCTCTTGGTCAGGGGAATCCAGTTGAACTGCACATTCTGGCGCGTGGTGAAGTGGCCGTAGCCCACCGGCAGGTGGGTGGTGCCCCAGGTGGCCTGGGTGCCGATGGCCTTGTCAAACACCTCTTTGCTGGGGTGGTCGTACTCGCGGGCGATGCGGGCGAGCACGCGCAGCTGGGCGCTGGAGAGCTCGCCGTAGGGCACGGCCACGCGCAGCATGGGGGCGTAGCGCTGGATGTACCAGCCGTTTTGCAGACGCAGGGGGCGAAACTCGTCGTCGCTCAGCGTGCCGGCCAGGTTGCGTTCCAGTTGGTCGCGGTGCTGGGCGGCACGGGCACGGACAAACTGGCGGTCAAATTCGGTGTATTGGTACATGGTGCTAAGAAGGTCTTAGAGGGCAATGAGTTTCATGCCGGCATAGGCAAGAAGAATAGAAAGCAAAGAGCGAATCACGCGTTCGGGCGTTTTGAACATCAGGTGCGAACCCACCCAGATGCCGGGGATGGAGCCCATCAGCAGCTTGGCCAGCAGCGGCCAGTCCACCGAACCCAGCGAGGCATGGCCCATACCGGCCACCAGCGTCAGCGGCACCGCATACGCAATGTCCGCCGCCACAATGCGCGGCAGGGGCAGCAAGGGGTACAGCAGCATCAACACGGTGACGCCAATGGCGCCCGCGCCGACGGACGTGAGTGTAACCAGCGTGCCAATGAGGGCGCCGAACAACAGGGGCAGGCTCCAGTGGCGGGGGCGGGCGGCTGCAGCTTCCTGGCCGGAGGCCACGCTCACCGGGGCGGCCTTGCCGCGCAAAGCTTTGTAGAGTGTGGCCGCGGCCGTCATCAGCAGCGCGCCGCCCAGGGTGTTGGTCATCAGGCGCTGCACCTCAGGGCTGGTGGCGCCCAAGGTGTGCAGCACGTACAGGGTGATGAGCGCGGCCGGAATGCTGCCGGCCGAGAGGTTGAGCACCACGCGCCAGTCGATGTGTTTGGAGCGCGCCAGCTTGACCGTGCCGCCCATTTTGGTGAACGCCGCAAACAGCAGGT
The DNA here is from genome assembly GCF_058791215.1 of Rhodoferax sp. EU05-FHT12H12. Taxonomy (NCBI): domain Bacteria; kingdom Pseudomonadati; phylum Pseudomonadota; class Betaproteobacteria; order Burkholderiales; family Comamonadaceae; genus Rhodoferax; species Rhodoferax sp. EU05-FHT12H12. The sequence continues at coordinate 308,617 of NZ_JBYTDI010000001.1, forward strand.
CGGTGCCCACGGCCATATAGGGTTTCACGCCAAAGAAGAAGATCAGAATAGGCGTCATCAGCGAGCCGCCGCCTACCCCGGTGAGCCCTACGACCAAGCCCACAAAGAAGCCCGCAAATACAAACGCCAGATCATGCATGGCAGCGAATGTAGGCGGGCTGGCTTAGCTTTAAAACTATTTTTTAGCTATGCCTATATACCAATTGAGAATATGAAGCCCGGATTGCTTGGATGCGGTGGGCGGACGCTTTACCATCGGGCGCGAGCGCCCCGCACGAGAAGGAGAACACCATGGATCTAGACACAGCACCACTTGCCGAAGCCCCCACGGGCCTCGTGGTGGTGGCGTCTGCCGATGTTTTGGCGCGGGTGCGGGACATTTTGGCTGCGGAGTACCGCCTGCAGGTGGCCACCAGCCAGGCCCAGGCGCTGAGCCTGGCCACAGCGGCCGCGCCATCGCAGCTGGTGGTGATGGAGCTGGATGTACAGACCATCACGGCGGTGGACCCGCAGGCCGCGGCGATCCAGGATGTGACGATTTTGGCCATGGCCGCCTTGGCTGAAACCCGCGATTCCGACACTGGCAACCACCTGCGCCGCACCCAGCACTATGTGCGGGCCCTGGCCCGCAAGCTCTCGTCGCATCCGCGTTTCAGTGCCGTCCTCACGCCCAAAAACATTGGCATGATCTTCAAATCGGTGCCCCTGCATGACATCGGCAAAGTGGGCCTGCCCGACCGGGTGCTGCTCAAACCCGGCAAGCTGACGGAGGAGGAATTCGAAATCATGAAGACCCACACCACCCTGGGCCGCGATGCCATTGTGCAGGCGGAGCATGCGGTGGGGGTGGAGCTGGACTTCTTCACCTTTGCCAAGGAAATTGCCTATTCCCACCAGGAGAAGTGGGACGGCTCCGGCTACCCGCAAGGGCTGGCGGGGGCGCAGATCCCGGTGTCAGCCCGCCTGATGGCGGTGGCCGATGTGTATGACGCCCTGATCAGCCGGCGGGTTTATAAGGCCGCCATGTCGCATGAGGACGCGGTGGCCATCATTGCCCAGACGCGGGGACGCCATTTCGACCCGGATGTGGTGGACGCCTTCATGGCGGTGAAAGACACCTTCCACGCGATTGCCATCGCGTTTTCAGACACCGATGCCGATCTGGACAAGAAGGTCGCCTACCTGCAGACAGCACAGATACAGGGCTGAAATACAAAGAAAATAGGGCTCTAGCCCAGGTGGATGCTGCGCCAATAGCTCCTGTTTTGATAGCAAATCGGGGGCTGGTGGCGGTGCCTCAAACGCTCAGTACTTCTTGCCGCGCAGTTCTTCCATGCGCTCGTTGAAGTAGCTCTCCACCGTGTAGCGCTCCGACAGCACCACCTCGCGGCGGGGATGCAAAAACAATGGCAAAGAAATGCGCGACTTTTTGGCGCCTTCGCCCGTGGGGTTGAGCACCCGGTGCACGGTGCTGGGGTAGTAGTGGCCCGAGGCTTCCTGCAGCATGTCGCCAATGTTCACGATCAAGAGGCCGAAGTCGCAAGGCACATCGTGCCAGGCCTGGTCTTTGCCCAGCACCTGCAGGCCGGGCTCGGTGGCTGCGGGCAGGATGGTCAGCAGGTTGATGTCGCCATGCGCCGCAGCGCGGACGGCGCCGGGCTCTTCGTCGCCGCGCAGGGGCGGGTAATGCAGCACGCGCAAAAGCGTGTGGTCGCTGCCCTCGATCATCTGGGGCAGTGGCAGGGAGTAGCGCGCTTTCACCTCGGGGGGGGAGTTGTCCTCCACCCAACCCAGCAGCGTGGCGGCCAGGCTGGCGCCTTGCGCGTAATAGCGCTTGGCGGCATCGCTCACCTCGGCGGGGTAGCGGCCCCAGGGGTAGATGTGGAAGAACTCTTTGAGGTCTTTTTTGGTGTTGTTCTTGGCCGTCTCGGACACGCTGGGCGAGAAGTAACCGTCATGCTTGGCTGGGTCGTTCGGATACTGGTTTTTGGCCTCGGATTGGAAGAAACCCAGCCACTCAGCGTAAATGCCTTCCACCAGGTCCTGTTTCAGGGGGTGGTTCTTCAGCACGCCAAAGCCGGTTTCGTGCAGGCTCTTGCAAAATTCCTCTGGAGCGGTGGGGCTGGTGAAGTCAACAACGGGTAAGTGCATGGCGGTCCTCGCAGCGTTCCAAAAATTAGAGCCAGTTCGACATCAGGGTGCTGTCAATCAGCTGCAGCGCCGCGTCGGCCTTCAGGTTCAGGCAGACCTGGGTGTCGGGCACCTCGTCACCCCAGCCGGGCTGGGGGTAGAAGATGTCGCGGCGGCGCATCATGGTTTGGCCGTTGGCCGGGCCATCCAGTGCAACACGGACACGACCGGCCTGGATGTCAAACAGCTCGGGATTGGTCAGCGCCACAAAGGCCAGCACATCGTGCCCGAAGCAGCCGTGGATTTTGGCCACGTGGGGGTAAATCCCGCTGTAGAAGTCGGCGTAAAAGCTCACCGCGTGGTGGAGCACGTCGGTGGCGACATGCTTGTGGTGCTCTGCCACGCGTTTGAACAGGGCCAGTGGCACGATCAACTGGTGCGTCACATCCAGGCCTACCATGGTGAGTTTCCATCCGGCGGTGAAGACGAAGTCGGCCGAGTGTGGGTCGTTCCAGATATTGGCTTCGGCAACGGGAGAGACGTTACCGGGTTCCATCACGGTGCCGCCCATGATGATGACTTCCTGCAGGAGCTGGGGCAGCTTGGGTTCCAGCTTCAGCGCGGTGGCCAGGTTGCCCAGCGGACCAACGGCGACCAGTGTGATTTCTCCCGGGTGGGCGCGTGCCATGTCGACGATGAATTGTGCCGAGGGGCGGGGATCCAGCGCACTGGTGGTGGGGACGCGGCTGGGCAGGTTGCCCAGGCCATCGGCACCGTGGATGAAGTCGGGCGGCGTGCCAGGGGCTTTGAGCCAGGGGGTTTTCACACCCAGGGTCACGGGGATTTTTTTGCCGGCGATTTCGGTCAGGTACAGACCGTTGATCGCGGCCTGCTCTACCGTCACGTTGCCAAAGGTGGTGGTGATGCCCACCACGTCAATGCCGGGATGGGCTAGCGCGTAGTACAGCGCCATGGCGTCATCCACGCCCGGGTCTGTGTCATAAATTACTTTGCGTGCGGGGGTGTTGCTCATACAAATATCTCAGTTGGTAATCGGTTGGAAAAATCAGCCCAGACCACAGAAGGCGCGCAGTGCCTGCTCGGCTTCAGGGGATGTCTTGGGGTGTTGGGCAATGAAGGCCGTGACCTCCGCTGCTTCGGGAATGCTGGACTGGGCGCCCCAGCGGGTGCAGGCGATGGCGCTGGCAGCGCTGGCAAATTCCAATGCGCCTTGCAAGGACTTGCCTTGGCTCAGCGCAGCCACCAGGCTGCCGCAGAAGGTGTCACCCGCACCCGTGGTGTCCACTGGCGTGATGGGGTAGGCGCCTTGCAGGGTGAGGGCGCCGTGCTGGCGCGCGCAGCTGCCGTGGTGCCCCAAGGTGACAACAACCGTGGGCACGTCGATGCGTGCCAGGCATTCGGCAATGCTGCCTTTATGGCCGGATACGGTGGCCAGCTCGCCCTCGTTCACCACCAGCACATCGGTGTGCGCCAGCAATTCTGCCGGCAGGCTTTGGGCGGGGGCGGCGTTCAGCACCACGGTCACGCCCTGGGCGCGGGCGGCCTGGGCATAGGCGGTCACCGTTTCCATCGGTGTTTCGAGCTGCAACAACAGGTGTGTAAAGCCTTGCAGGCTGGGCAGGTGCTCGGGGCGCAACTGGCCATTGGCACCGGGGGCGACGGTGATGGCGTTCTCTGCGTCGTCAGACACACAAATGAAGGCGGTGCCGGTGGGGTTGTCGGGGGTGCGGATGGTGTGCAGTTGCACACCGGCGCCATGCAGCGAGGCTTCCAGTGGTACGGCAAAGGCGTCATCGCCCAGGCCCAGCAGCATGTGTGTGAGGGCCGCACCGGCGCGGGCGCTGGCCACGGCCTGGTTGGCGCCTTTGCCGCCGGGAAAAGTTTTGAAATCGCGGCCCAGCACCGTCTCACCCGGGCTGGGAATGTGAGAGGCGCGGACCACAAAGTCCAGATTTGCAGAGCCAGCCACCAGTATCATCAGTTCTACTTTCTGTGCACAAAGAGCGTCTATTTTGACGCCGAAAATGCAAGCCCCCAATAAGCCCCGTTGTATAGACCCCAATGCATTCGCCCATGTCTGTTGCCTGCTCTCCCTCCGATGTGGCTGAAACGCCCGTGCCGCCTGCTGCGGTGACCGTTGTGGGCGGCGCCAATATGGATGTGGGCGCGCAGACGGATACCCCCTTGCTGCCGGGCGATTCCACACCCGGGCATATCCATTACGCACCGGGTGGGGTGGGGCGCAACATTGCCGAGAACCTGGCCCGACTGGGTGTGCCCGTGGCCCTGCTCACCGTGGTTGGCGACGATGCCTTCGGCACACAGCTGATCACCTCTACCGCCGCCAGCGGGGTGAACGTGGACTCCATGCTGCGTCTGGCGGGACAGCGCACCGCCACCTACCTGTCCATGCACGGGCCCGATGGCGACATGGCGCTGGCCGTGAACGACATGGCCATCCTGGAGCAGCTCACACCGGCCTGTTGCGTGCAGCATTTGCCAGCGGCCACACCGGGTGAGTGGCTGTTGCTGGACTGCAATCTGCAGGCGACCACCCTGGCACATTTGTTGTCGCTGGGGCGTACGGTGGTTGTCGATGCCGTGTCGGTGGCCAAGTGCCGCCGGGTGCAGGACCATTTGCACCAGGTGCACCTGCTCAAGGTCAACCGGTTGGAGGCAGAGGCGCTGACCGGTATCGCGGTGCACTCGCCGACCGACGGGATGCGTGCGGCGCAGGCCTTGCATGCCTTGGGTGTGCCGCGCGTCCTGGTGAGTCTGGGGGGGGATGGCGTTGGCTGGTGCGACACCGATGGCCGCACCGATTTTCTGGCCGCCCGGCCGGTGCTTGTTGTTAACACGACGGGGGCCGGTGACGCATTGTTGGCCGGTGTGGTGGCGGGCTTGCAGCGCCAAATGTCCTTGCCGCGCGCCATGGCCTACGGCATGGCCTGCGCAGAGATCACACTTTCCAGTACATTCGCCAACTCTTCCGAATTGAGCCACGCCGCCGCAGTGCGGCACACACCGAGTCCCTTATGAACGCATTGCCTTATCTGGATATCGCCCCCGAGGTGCAGCATGCACTGGCCAACCAGCAGCCCGTGGTGGCGCTGGAGTCCACCATCATTTCGCACGGCATGCCGTACCCGCAGAATGTGCAGACGGCTTTGCAGGTCGAAGCTGAGGTGCGTGCCCATGGCGCCGTACCGGCCACCATCGCCATCGTCAACGGGCGGCTCAAGGCCGGCCTGTCGGGCCAGGACATTGAACAGCTGGGACGCAGCGGACGCGAGGTGGTGAAGGTCAGTCGCCGTGACATCCCCTTCATCGTCGCGGCCGGGGCCACCGGGGCCACCACGGTGGCCTCCACCATGATCATTGCTGCCATGGCCGGCATTCGCGTGTTTGCTACCGGCGGCATTGGTGGTGTGCACCGCGGGGCCCCGCAAAGTTTTGACGTGTCGGCCGATTTGCAGGAACTGGCACAGACCCCGGTGGCGGTGGTCTGCGCGGGGGCCAAGTCGATTCTGGACCTGCGCCTGACGCTGGAGTACCTGGAAACCCATGGGGTGCCCGTGGTGGGCTATCAAACTTCGTCTTTGCCGGCGTTTTTCACCCGTGACAGCGCGTTTTCGGTGGACTATCGCGTGGATACGCCTGAGGCGATTGCCCATGTACTGCATGTGAAGTGGCGCATGGCGCTGGCCGGTGGCATGGTAATTGCAAATCCCATTCCTGAAACGTATGCGATGCCGCGTGACGCGATTGAGTCCGCGATTGAGCAGGCCTTGCAAGAGGCCCAGACGCAGGGCATTGGTGGCAAGGAGTCCACACCGTTTTTGCTGGCTCGTGTCTGCGAGCTGACCGGTGGAGACAGCCTGGCCTCCAATATCCAGTTGGTACTCAATAACGCGCGTCTGGCCTCCGCCATTGGGGCCGAGTTGGTGCGGCTGGATCGCAACAGCGCGGCATGAGCCGCGGGATGGTTTGGGGTGGAAGAGGTGTATAACGTCGGCGTTATATACGGATAAGCCCTGATGGTCACACTCGGGGCGGTCGGTATTCTTGGTCTACAGTGCGGGATGCTTGCCCCGTAGACAGCATAAAAGTTTGCAGGGAGCCGCAATGCCCTCTGATTTTGGTAAAACTGGTTTGTTTTTTTTAACCTGATAGAGAACTGAGAGAAGTTATGAACGTTAAATCTACTGTCCACATGAGCCTGTTGGCCGCTACATTGGCCGCGAGCTTCCAGGCAATTGCTGCCGACCCTGCCGTGGTGTTCGACATGGGTGGCAAGTTCGACAAGTCTTTCAACGAAGCGGCGTACACCGGTATTGAAAAGTGGAAGAAGGAAACGGGCAAAAAGTACCTGTCTTTCGAAATCACCAACGAGTCCCAGCGCGAGCAAGCGATCCGCCGCATGGCTGAGCGCGGTGCCAGCCCCATCATCGGTATTGGTTTTGGCCAGGCCTCCAGCATTGAAAAAGTGGCCAAGGAATTCCCCAAGCTGCAATTCGCCATCATCGACATGGTGGTGGACCTGCCTAACGTGCAGTCCGTGGTGTTCAAGGAGCAAGAGGGCAGCTTCTTGGTGGGCGCCATGGCCGCCATGGCCAGCAAGACTGGCAAGGTCGGTTTTGTGGGCGGCATGGACATTCCCTTGATCCGCAAGTTTGAGTGCGGCTACAAGCAAGGCGCCATGTGGGCCAACCCCAAGGCCGAAATGATTGGCAACATGACTGGCACTACCGGCGCTGCCTGGAACGACCCCGCCCGCGGCGGTGAGTTGGCCAAGGCCCAGTTCTCGCAAGGCGTGGACGTGGTGTTTGCCGCCGCTGGCGGTACCGGCATTGGTGTGTACCAGGCCGCCAAAGACAGCGGCAAGTTCGCCATCGGTGTGGACAGCAACCAGAACCACATCCAGCCCGGCACCATGTTGACTTCCATGCTCAAGCGTGTGGACGTGGCGGTGTACAACGTAGCCAAGGGCCACAAGGCTGGCATCTCGGTATTGGGCCTGAAAGAAGGCGGCGTGGACTACGCAGTGGATGCCAACAATGCCAAGCTGGTGACTGCTGACATGAAGAAGAAGGTGGAAGCTGCCAAGGCCGACATCATCAGCGGCAAGATCAAGGTTGCCGACTTCATGGCTGACAACGCCTGCAAGTTCTGATGTAAACCAGGTTGGAGCAGGGCAGATATGGCCCAGCGCTGACCAGAACCCTGAAAGCCCGCGGTGCTGCACAGCGCCGTGGGCTTTTCACTTCATTGCAAGAGCCCCCAAGAGGAGCAGGATTTGAGTGCAGATAGCTTGAGCCCCCGTGATGGACCCTGGGCCATTCACATGCAAGGCATCAACAAACGCTTTGGTGCGGTGGCCGCCAACGCCGATGTCGAGTTGCGCGTCGCCATGGGAACGGTGCATGGCATCGTGGGCGAAAACGGTGCAGGAAAAAGCACCTTGATGTCGATTTTGTATGGCTTCTACCAGGCCGATAGCGGTACGGTGGATGTGGCTGGCCGCCGCGTGACGATTCGCAATGCAGACGATGCCATTGCACAGGGTATTGGCATGGTGCACCAGCACTTTATGCTGGTCGACACCTTGACCGCCCTGGAGAATGTGATGCTGGGCGCCGAGCCCCATTGGCTGCTGCAAAAGGCCGATGCCACGGTGCGCAGCAAACTGGAAAGCCTGATGCAGGCCACCGGTCTGCTGGTCAAGCTGGACGCCTTGGTGAGCGATTTGCCGGTGGGTGACCGCCAGCGCCTGGAGATATTGAAGGCGCTGTACCGCGGTGCCAAGGTGCTGATCCTAGACGAACCTACGGCCGTGCTGACGCCCCAGGAAACCGAACATTTGTTCAAGGTGCTGCGCGTGCTGCGTGAGCAGGACACCACCATTTTGCTGATCACCCACAAACTGAAAGAAGTCATGGGCCTGTGTGACCAGGTGACCGTGATGCGTGGCGGCCGCGTGGTGCAGGAGCTGCCGATTGCACAAGCTTCGATTGAAACGCTGGCCGAAGCCATGGTGGGCCGCAAAGTGCAGATGGGCCGCTTGGACCAGCAGGCACGCCCCGTGGGCGAGGTGCTGCTGGATGCCCAAAATGTGAAGGTGTGCGATGGGATGCAGGTGGTGCGCCTGCATGGCCTGAACCTGCAGTTGCGCGCTGGAGAGATAGTGGGTGTGGCGGGTGTGTCCGGCAATGGCCAAAGCGAGCTGCTCGACGTGTTGTCGGGTTTGCTGGCACCGCAAGAGGGCAGCCTGCAATTGGGGGGGCACACATTCAGTGTTGCCCGCTGGCTGGACCCGCGCACCGCGCGGGCCCTGGGCCTGGCCCATGTGCCCGAAGACCGGCATGCACGCGCCATGGTGATGGACTTTGTGGCCTGGGAGTCGGCCGTGTTGGGCTACGACAGCCTGCCCGAATATGCCTCCCTCGGCTGGATGGCGCATGGCCGCATGCGCCAGGCCACGGCCCGCATGATGGAGCGTTTTGATGTGCGCCCGCGCGACCCGGAGTTGGTCAGCAGCAAGTTCTCGGGCGGCAACCAGCAAAAGCTGGTGCTGGCGCGCGAGATTGGACAGGCGCCCAAGGTGCTGCTGGTGGGGCAACCCACGCGAGGCGTGGACATTGGAGCGATTGAATTTATTTACAGCCAGTTGCGCGCCATGCGCGATGCGGGCTGTGCGGTGCTGGTGGTGTCCAGCGAACTGGATGAAATTTTGGCGTTGTCGGACAGGGTGATTGTGATGAACCAAGGGCGGGTCACCGGGGAGTTGGCGATCGCCGACTGCACCGAGGCTGGTTTGGGCTTGCTGATGACCGGAGGTGGGCAATGAGCGCGTCTTACTCCTTGCCGCGCTGGGCTGATCTGGTGCTATTGCCGGCCGTGTGCCTCATGGTGGCATTGCTGGCTGCTGCCGGTGTCGTGGCCTTGGTGGGGCAAGACCCGGCGGAGGTCATTTCAGTGCTGATCCACGGCGCTTTTGGCACCCAGCGCGGCATCAGCTACACCTTGTATTACGCCACCACCTTCATCTTCACCGGGCTGGCGGTGGCCGTGGCTTTCCATGGCGGGCTGTTCAACATCGGTGGTGAGGGGCAGGCCATTCTGGGGGGCCTGGGTGTGGGCCTGGTCGCGTTGTGGTTGTCGCACGCACTGCCAGCGTGGATCATGCTGCCACTCATGGTGCTGTCTGGTGCCTTGTTTGGAGCGGCCTGGGCGGCGGTGCCCGCGTATTTACAGGCCTACCGCGGCAGCCATGTGGTGATCACCACCATCATGTTCAACTTCATTGCCAGCAGTGTGTTGGTCTACCTGTTGGTGAATCACCTGCGGCCCTCGGGCTCCATGTCGGTAGAGAGTGCGGCCTTTGCCGACTCGGCCAAGCTGCCGTCCATGCACGAAGTCTTGGCGTGGCTGGGTATTGAATGGTCTGCTTCGCCCTTGAACGTGAGCCTGTTTCTGGCCTTGGGCGCAGCGTTGCTCATTTATCTGTTTTTGTGGCGCACACGCGCCGGCTACCACCTGCGGGCCGTGGGGTCCAGTGCCAGCGCGGCCGAATATGCAGGTATCCGTTCACGCCACCAGGTCATGATCGCCATGGCCATTTCGGGCGGATTGGCGGGCCTGGTGGGCATGAACGAAATTGCCGGGGTGAACGGTCGTTTGCTGCTGGAGTTTGTGAGTGGTGCGGGCTTCACTGGTATCGCGGTGGCGCTGATGGGGCGCAACCATCCGGTGGGCATTGTGTTTGCCAGCGTGCTGTTTGGTGCCTTGTTCCAGGGCGGTGCCGAAGTGGCATTTGAGGTGACCGGCTTTAGCCGGGAAATGGTAGTGATGGTGCAAGGTTTTATCGTGCTGTTTTCCGGGGCCATGGCCTATGTGATTGCGCCGCGCCTGGGTTGGGTGCTGGTGCGTGTGTTCAAGGTGGGAGTGCGCCATGGATGATTCCCTGATTTACGCCATGCTGGCATCCACGCTGCGGGTGTCGACCCCGCTGGTGCTGTGCGCCTTGGCCGGTTTGTTGTCCGAGCGCTCGGGCGTGGTGGACATTGGTCTGGAAGGCAAGATGCTGTTTGCAGCCTTTGCGGCTGGTGCGTGTGGGGCGGTGTACCAATCTACGGCGCTGGCCTTGTTGGTTGGCATTCTGGTGTCTACGGCCCTGTCGTGGATGCACGGCTTGGCCTGTGTGAGCCACAAAGGCGACCAGGTGGTGTCTGGCGTGGCCATCAACATCATTGCGGCGGGTATGACGGTGGTGCTGGGGATAGCCTGGTTTGAGCAGGGGGGGCAAACCCCGCCGGTGAGCGATGTGGTGCGCATCCAGCCGCTGTTCCCGGCCTTGCAAGCGTCAGTGCAAACCATTCCTGTGGTGGGCAACTTCATTGGTGTGGGCTTGCTGAGCCATAACGCGCTGGTGTACCTGGCGTTCGCGCTGGTGCCTGCTACGTGGTGGCTGCTGTTCCGCACCCGCTTTGGTTTGCGTCTGCGGGCTGTGGGAGAGAATCCCCAGATGGTCGATGCCGCGGGTGTGTCTGTGGCGCGCTTGCGCTACAGCGCGCTGACGCTCAATGGCATTTTGTGTGGCTTGGCGGGTGGTTACTTGGTGCTGGCGCAAAGTGCCAACTTCTCGGCCAATATGACCGCGGGCCGTGGCTTCATGGCACTGGCTGCGCTGATTTTCGGGCGCTGGCATCCTGTGGGGGCATTCTGGGCCTGCCTGTTGTTTGGTTTTCTGGATGCTGCTGCCATTCGCCTGCAAGGCGTGCGGGTGCCGGGGATGGGTGAGGTGCCGGTGCAGTTCATCCAGGCACTGCCTTACCTGCTCACAGTTATCCTGTTGGCGGGTTTTATCGGCAAAGCGGTAGCGCCCCAGGCCTTGGGCAAGCCCTATACCAAGGAGCGCTAGACTCGGGGCAACATGGCAGCAACGGTATTGGTCAAGGTGGTGGGGTTCAGTGATGTTGAGCGGCATTCGCTCAACACCCTGTTTCGTCTTTCCGGACGGGAAGGGCCCAATTACCACCTTTGGACGCCGGATGCCGCCGGTCCGGCCCAGGTCGCCCTGATCGATGTTGACAGTTACGAGGCTGGCCTGGAGCTCGTGTCACCCAGTTTCAACCCCAACTTGAAAATGATCTGTGTGGGCGCAGAGGCTCCTACGCTGGCGTGGCGCACCGTGCCGCGACCGGTCGATTGGGCCGCCATGGTGGGGCTCTTGGATGAGCTGTTTGTGTCTGCGGTGGATGTGGATATCGACATCAGCCAGGAGGACCCACCGGCTGCGCCTTTGCCGCCGGGGGTCAAGCTGGCCCTGTTGGCGGGTCTGCCCCTGGAGGCGCGTCTGTACCTGCGTGCACGTTTGGCGCTGGCCGGCATTACCGCGGTGGACGAGGTACAAACTGCGGCCCAACTGGATGACAGCGTGAAGGCCCGCCCCTACGATCTGGTGCTGGTGTACGTGAACGACGATGCCATCGACCCCTGGATGCTGGTGAAACATTTGCAGGATCTGGAAAAGCCGGTGCGCAGCGTGGTGGGGGTGTCCACCAATGCGAGCTGGAAAACCGCCAATCTGGCCGAGCGCATGGGCTGCATGGGCCTGCTGGAGATTCCGTTCAATCCCATGCAAGTGATTGGCATGCTACAGAAAGTCTAACTGCGCTTGCGCTTGGGGCGGCGCACATCCAGGCTGCGCGCCAGGCTGCTTTCCAGGGGCCAGGGCTCACCACACAAGCGGGCGACCAGCAACTCGGCCCCGAGTGCCGAAAACGTCAACCCCCTCGCTCCCATGCCGGCGTGAATCCAGAGCGAAGGTGTCCCCCCATCGGGTGCATCGCTGAGTGCGCCGACCCACGGCAATCGATCGTGGGTCACGCACCGGGTGGCGGACCAATGGAGGACTTCATGGCGTGCAAATGCAGGTGCCACATCCGCCCCCACGGTCGGCAGCAATTCGCCCAGGCGCTGGGCATTGGCCCGGTGCTGCTCAGCCAGTGGCGCCAGACGGTGGCCCACCACTTCGGGAATACGGTCTGGCTCAAATGTGGAGCCTGCCAGCCATGCCGACCCGCCGTCCAGCGGCACTTGTGGCAAAAAGTTGCCATGGCCGTTGACCGGATGTTGGGGCCAGTGGGCGGCCAGGGGCAGGGTGGCGTGTATGGCGTAACTCACCGTGCCGTGCACCGCGTGCAGAAACTCCAGCCGTTGTGCCAATCCCTCGCCCAAAAAATGCACATGCGCAGGGTCCATCATCAGAGGCACGCAACCGGTGGCATTGGCCAACACGAGCAGCTCCGATTCCGCCCGGATACCGCCCTCCGGGCCGATCAACTGCCACACACCGTGGTGCTGTTGCAAACCGGTAATACGGGCTTCAAACAGGCAGCGAATGCCGGGGTGGCGCAGCCAGGCCTCTACCAGACGGGTGGGGCGTATCCAGGCGCCTTGCGGGTGCCAGCGGGTGGTGCTGTGTTCCAGGTCTTGCTCCTGCACCCCACTGGCGTGCCAGTCGGTGCCATCCTGCAACAGGGCCGCTGCATGTTGCAGCATGAGTCGCGCGCCTACACGTGACATGCGGGAGCGGGGGCTGTCGTCCGCCGATACATGGGGCACGACCAAGCCCGCTGGCAGTCCGGAGGCGCCGCCCGCCGCCGCCGCATGTTGGTCCAACACCGTGACCTGCCAGCCGCGCCTTGCCAGTGCGTAAGCCACACTGGCACCGGAGATGCCGGCACCCAGCACCGTGCAACGCTGTGGGGCGATGGTGGGGGGGCTCTGGTCGCGTGCACCCAAAGACCAGTGCGGTTCAAAACGTCCTTGCAGGCCATGGCCATCCGGCCGCACGTCCACATACCCTGCCTCTGCCAGCCATGCGTGGGTCTCTGGTGCTGCGTTGTCCAGCACCAACCGCGCACCACGTTGGCTGCAGCGCGCCAGGGCCTTGATGCTCCACTTGTCCCAGGCGATGTTGGCGCCGCACCCCCACAGGGTGTGGGCCAGGAATTGCTGCTCGGCCAGAAGCGCAGCGGCGTCCCCTACGCACAGGGTAAGCGAGAGCTGGCCCTGTGCGAGCAGGATGCGGTGTTGGCCTGGTCCCAGATCCGCGCAGGCGGCACCCAGTGCATCGGCCAGGGGGCGCCATTGGGGCGTGTTTTGGGCGGCTTGCCGGGCGAGCACAGACAGCTGCTGCGCCTGGGCGGGCGCCAGCAGGCCCACGTAATGCAGCATGCGCGGGCGCTGCGTGTCAGTCTGCCAGGTGTGCCAGCAGTGCAAAAATGGGGTGAGGGTCGCAAAGTCGGTGTCCAACACCGCCCAGGCCGGGCGGTCGGCCCAGGCCTGGGGGAGTGCGCAAGACGCAAGCAGGCGTTGGGGCAGGGTGCCTGCGTCGTCCATGCCTGGCCTCAGGCGCTGGGGGGAACGTAGCCCTGGGCGGCGTCAGCGCCGTCGCCGAAAAAGTGGTTTTCCATCTGGCGGGCCAGGTACTGGCGCGCGCGCGCGTCGGCCAGGTTCAGGCGGTTTTCGTTGACCAGCATGGTCTGGTGCTTGAGCCAGGCGGCCCAGGCTTCCTTGCTCACGCTCTCCCAGATGCGCTTGCCCAGCTCACCAGGGTAGGGCGCAAAATCCAGGCCTTCAGCCTCTTTGCCCAGCTTGATACAGTTGACGGTGCGTGCCATGGGGAAAACCTTTTAGTCGATGGTGTGAAAACGAAGGCCGCATCTTATTCGCTTTGGCCCAAGCCCCTGCAGACCGGGGAACTTCGGCGATGTGCATGGCACCAACCCGTAACGCCGCCCGTCGGCCGCGCAACAGAACGAGGAATTGATTTTGAATTTGGTTTTCAACTGGATGGACAACGCGCCGCGACGCGTGTTTGGTGGGGTGGTGTTGGCCTGCGTGGCCATGCTGGCGTTTGGCATGTACCTGCAGCATGTGGTGGGCCTGGAGCCTTGCCCGATGTGCATCGTGCAGCGATATGCTCTCATTTTGGTAGCTGTTGGCGCAGCATTGGCGGGGGCTAGTGGCCGAAAAGGCTTGCAAATCACCGGTGCGTTGCTGTTGACGGTGTTTGCGGTGGCCGGGGCGTATGTGGCGGCCCGCCAAAGCTGGTTGCAGTGGTACCCGCCTGAGGTGGTGTCCTGTGGGCGCGACCTCTACGGCATGATCGAAACCTTTCCGCTCAAACGCGCACTGCCCATGATCTTCCGTGGCGGTGGCGATTGCAGCAAGATCGACTGGACCTTTCTGGGCGGCACCATCGCCAACTGGTCTTTCCTGTGTTTTGTCGGCTTTGCGGTTTTTGGCAGCCTGATGACCTGGCGCATCGCCCGCCGACGCTGAACGCTGCGGGTTTTCACTTCGGGTTTTCCTCTGCACTTGCCTGCGCAAAGTGACTAGTATCTTTCTAGTCCGCTCAGGGCGGGCTTTTGCAGAAGAAATACAGGAGACCCGCCATGTTCCAGCTCGCGTCGTATTCAGTCGCCCGGCGACTTGGCTTACTGACCGTCAGTGCGCTTCTGGGTCTGGTCATTTTGCTGACCTATTTCATGGTCTCAGAGCGCAACATGTTGTTGCAGGAGCGCCAAACCAGCGTGCGACATGCGGTCGAGGTGGCGCATGGAGTGGTAGCGCATTTCCATGACCTGTCCACCAAGGGTAAGTTGAGCGAAGACGAGGCCAAGACAGCCGCCATTGCCGCCCTCAAGGCCCTGCGCTACGGCGGCTCCGAATATTTCTGGATCAACGACATGCAGCCCAAGATGGTGATGCACCCGATCCGCCCCGAGCTGGATGGCAAAGACCTGGCAGAAAACAAGGATCCCACGGGCAAACCCCTCTTCGTGGCTTTTGTGGACGTGGTCAAGGCCAAGGGCGCTGGCGATGTACCCTACCTCTGGCCCAAGCCGGGTAGTGACAAACCTGTGCTCAAGGTGTCCCACGTCAAGGGGTTTGCCCCTTGGGGATGGATTGTGGGCTCCGGGGTGTATGTGGACACGGTGGACGCCGCCATCATGAGTCGGGCCGTGCAGTCTGGTGTGGCCGCACTGGTGCTGGCCGCGGTACTGCTGGGGGTCGGGGTAATCATCACGCGCAGCATTGCCAAGCAGCTGGGTGGTGAGCCTGGTGTGGCCAATGCCATCACCCACCGCATGGCTCAGGGCGAATTGAATGTGGAGATTCCGCTCAAACCTGATGATGACTCCAGCGTCATGCATGGCATTAAGGGGATGCGCGACAACATGGCCCGCATCGTGGCCCAGGTGCGCGAGGGCAGCGAGTCGGTGGCGACGGCCAGTGCCGAGATCGCCCAGGGTAACCAGGATTTGTCTTCTCGAACGGAGTCGCAGGCCAGTGCGCTGGAAGAGACGGCCGCTTCCATGGAAGAGCTGGGTTCCACGGTACGGCAAAACGCCGACAATGCCAGCCAAGCCAACCAACTGGCGCAGAGTGCCTCGGTGGTGGCGATGCAGGGGGGCGAGGTGGTGGCCCAGGTGGTCAACACCATGAAGGGCATCAACGACAGCTCGCGCAAGATTGCCGACATCATCAGTGTGATCGACGGCATTGCCTTCCAGACCAATATCCTTGCGTTGAATGCTGCCGTAGAGGCTGCACGCGCCGGCGAGCAGGGCCGGGGCTTTGCCGTGGTAGCCAGTGAGGTGCGGTCCTTGGCCGGCCGTAGCGCCGATGCTGCCAAAGAAATCAAGAACCTCATCAGCGACAGCGTGCAGCGCGTGGAGCAGGGCTCTGTGCTGGTGGATCAGGCTGGCAGCACGATGACCGAGGTGGTTAGCAGCATCCGCCGAGTCACCGACATCATGGGCGAGATCAGCGCGGCCAGCTCCGAGCAGAGTGCCGGGGTGGCGCAGGTGGGTGAGGCTGTTTCGCAGATGGACCAGGCCACGCAGCAAAACGCGGCGCTGGTGGAGGAAATGGCGGCGGCGGCCTCCAGCCTGCGGTCTCAGGCGCAGGATCTGGTGAAGACGGTGGCGGTGTTCAAGCTCTAGGTTGGGGCACGCTTTTTTGCCTCATTTGCTTGTTGGGCTGCACCGCTTTTTTAACACCCACTCCCCCAAGCCCCTCGCCCCGTCGGCGAGGGGAGCTTTTAACAGCCATATTTTGTTTTTTGTCGCCGGCTAAGCGGCTACTGGCGGTGCTTTAGAACTGTGCTGGCGCACCACGGCCCGCGCCTGCGTTGGGGGTGACCTCGCAGAGATGGGTTGTTCAATGCTGGCGGCTGCGCCCGCCAGTGGGGGAGCGCCAACATGTTCGAAGTCCCACAACCGTTGGCACTGGCCGTGGCGCGAAGTCGCGGTGGCAACCTCACTGAATTGATTCCGTATTTGGAGCACAGCCATCAAATCGGCTGTTCAAGGCTCCCCTCGCCGACGGGGCGAGGGGCTTGGGGGAGTGGGTGTTCAAAAAACGGTGCAGCCGGGCTAAAGAGCCCAAAAAACAAACGCCTAGAGCTTCTTGACCAGCACCTGGCTCTTGCGGTCCCAGTTGTACTTGCGCTTGCGGGCTTCGGGCAACCAGTCCGGGTCCACCTGCACAAAACCGCGCTTGATGAACCAGTGCATGGTGCGCGTGGTCAGCACAAAAATGCTATCCAACCCGGCGGCCTTGGCACGCTGCTCCACACGTTTCAACACACGTTCACCGTCACCCTGGCCCTGTACATCGGGCGACACCGTCAGCGCCGCCATCTCGGCAGTTTTGGCTTCGGGGTAGGGGTAGAGCGCCGCGCAGGCGAAGATCACGCCGTCGTGCTCGATGATGGTGTAGTTGCCCGCGTCGCGCTCGATTTCGGTGCGGCTGCGCTTGACCAGCGTGCCGTCGCGCTCAAACGGTTCAATCAGTTGCAGGATGCCGCCCACGTCCTCTTCGGTGGCCTCGCGCAGGCTCTCCAGCTTTTCGTCCACCACCATGGTGCCAATGCCGTCGTGCACATACACCTCTAGCAATATCGCGCCATCCACCGCAAACGGGATGATGTGGCTGCGTTCCACGCCGGCCTTGCAGGCCTTCACGCAGTGCTGCAGGTAAAAGGCCACGTCGGTCGGCTGGTTGGCGGCGGGCAGGGCTTTGAGCAATTTTTCGGCCGCGGCCAGGGGCAGCTCGGTATCAATGGGGTTGTCTTCGCTGGCGGGCAGGGTCGGGTCCATGCGCACGCCGGGCACTTCGGTCAAAAAGATCAGCTTGTCGGCCTGCAGCGCCGTGGCGACGCTGGTCGCAACTTCTTCCATGGCCAGGTTAAACGCCTCACCGGTGGGCGAGAAGCCAAACGGCGACAGCAGCACCATGGCGCCCATGTCCAGCGTCTTGGTGATGCCGGCAATGTCCACCTTGCGCACCAGGCCGCTGTGCTGGAAGTCCACACCATCGACGATGCCGACCGGGCGCGCGGTGATGAAATTGCCAGAAATCACGCGCACCGTGGAATCGGCCATGGGGGTGTTGGGCAGGCCCTGGCTGAACGCGGCTTCAATCTCGTAACGCAGCTGGCCCGCAGCTTCCTGGGCGCAGTCCAGTGCCACCTCGTCGGTAATACGGATACCGTGGCTGTATTTCGGCGTGTGGCCCTTGGCTTTGAGTTGTTCGTTCACCTGCGGGCGAAAGCCGTGCACCAGCACAATCTTCACCCCCATGCTCTGGATCATGGCCAGGTCTTGTGCCAGGCTGTGTAGCTTGCCAGCGGCAATCGCCTCGCCCGCAATACCCACCACAAAGGTCTGGTTGCGGAACTTGTGAATGTAGGGCGCGACCGACCGGAACCAGGGAACGAAGGTGAAGTTGAAGACAGAGGTCATTGCGGGGCGGTGGCAGTCAGATAAATGGGGGGCGGGGCGGGGATAATCCGCAATTCTCTACGAAGACCTGCCCTTGACTGCCAGCCCCTTGCAAATCGAATTCCCAGAGTCGCTCCCGGTGTCGGGCAAACGCGACGAAATCATGGAGGCCATTGCGGCGCACCAGGTGGTCATCGTCTGCGGGGAAACCGGTTCGGGCAAGACCACGCAGCTCCCAAAAATCGCGCTGGCCATGGGCCGGGGCAAGCTCAACTACCCTGAAGGCCAGCGTGGCAAGCTGATTGGGCACACCCAGCCAAGGCGTATCGCCGCCTCCAGCGTGGCCAAGCGCATTGCCGAGGAATTGAAGACGCCACTGGGCGATGTGGTGGGCTTCAAGGTGCGGTTCCAGGACCGTTTGAGCAAAGACGCCTCTGTGAAGCTGATGACCGACGGTATCTTGCTGGCCGAGACGCAGACCGACCCGCTGCTCAACGCCTACGACACCCTCATCATTGACGAAGCACACGAGCGTTCGCTGAACATCGACTTTCTACTGGGCTACCTGCGCCAGATTCTGCCGCGCCGCCCGGACCTGAAAATCATCGTCACCTCCGCCACGATCGACGCGCAGCGCTTTGCGGACCATTTCAAGTCCAGCAAGGGCCCGGCGCCCGTCATCATGGTGTCTGGCCGCATGTTCCCGGTGGAGCAGCGCTACCGGCCGTTTGAAGAGTCGCGCGAGTACGACATGAACAACGCCATTGCCGATGGCGTGGACGAGCTCTGGCGCGACCCACACAACCAGGGCGACATCTTGGTGTTCCTGCCCGGCGAGCGCGAAATCCGCGAGGCCGCCGACCACCTGCGCAAGCACCTGAGCCACCAGCCGGTGATGCGCAACGCCGAGGTGTTGCCCCTGTTTGCGCGCCTGAGTCCCGCCGAGCAGGACCGTATTTTTGATGGCCACACGGGCCGGCGCATTGTGCTGGCGACCAACGTGGCCGAAACCTCGCTGACCGTGCCTGGCACAAGATACGTCATTGACGCAGGTACCGCGCGCATCAAGCGCTACAGTTTCCGTAGCAAAGTGGAGCAGCTGCTGGTGGAACCCATCAGCCAAAGTTCGGCCAACCAGCGCGCGGGGCGTTGCGGCCGCGTGGCGAACGGCATCTGTATTCGTCTGTACGACCAGAAAGACTTTGACGGCAGGCCGCGTTTTACCGATCCTGAAATCCTGCGGTCTTCCTTGGCGGGCGTCATTCTGCGGATGAAGTCGCTGCATCTGGGCATCGTGGAAGACTTTCCGTTTCTGGAGCGACCCAGTGGCCGCGCGATTGCCGATGGCTACCAGTTGCTCAATGAACTGGGTGCGGTGGACGATGCCAATGAGTTGACGCCGCTGGGGCAGGAGCTGAGTCGCCTGCCGCTGGACCCGCGCGTGGGGCGTATGTTGCTGGAGGCCCGTTCACGCGAGGCGCTGGATGAGGCGCTGGTGATTGCGTCGGCGTTGAGCGTGCAGGATGTGCGCGACCGGCCCATGGAGGCGCAGCAGCAGGCGGATGCGGCACATGTGAAGTTTGACGACGAAAAGAGCGAGTTCACCGGCTACCTGAAGTTGTGGAAGTGGATCCATGACGCGCGGGGTGGTAGCGCGCCGGTACACCCGGGAGTTGGGAGCGGTGGGCGTTCTGCGCAGGTCAAGGAGGATCCCGCAAAGCGGGCGGGGGACACGGAGCAGGGCGCCCACCGCTCCCAACTCCCAGCGACCACCAATACGCACAAGTTGTCCAACCGCCAGTATGAACAGCTGCTGCGCCAGAACTTCGTCAACATCCGCCGCGTGCGAGAGTGGAAGGATATTCACAGCCAGCTGCACACCGTGGTGGCCGAGCACAAATGGCGCCTGAATACCAAGCCCGCCAGCTACGAGCAGTTGCACCTGTCCATGCTGTCCGGCCTGCTGGGCAACATCGGCTGCAAGCTCGAAGAAGGGCAGAACGGCGAGTACCTGGGCGCGCGCAGCATCAAGTTCTTCGCCCACCCTGGCGCCCACCTGACCAAAAAGCCCGGCAAGTGGATCGTGGCGTCTGAGCTAGTGGAAACCACGCGCCTGTTTAGCCGCGGCATCGCCCATATCGAGCCACAGTGGCTCGAAAATGTGGGCGGACATTTGCTCAAGAAGCAACTGCTCGATCCGCACTGGGAAAAGAAAGCGGCCGAGGTAGTGGCGCTGGAGCGGGCCACGCTGTATGGCATCGTGGTCTACAGCGGGCGCAAGGTGAACTACGGCCGCGTGGACCTGCACGGTGCGCGTGACATCTTTATCCGCGAGGCGCTGGTGGGCAAGGAGTGGGAAACCACACTGCCCTTCCTGGCCGCGAACCAGAAACTCATCAAACAGGTGGAAGACCTGGAGCACAAGGCGCGCAGGCAGGACGTGCTGGTGGATGATGAGCTGATCTACGCCTTTTACGACCAGCAATTGCCCGCCGACGTCTGCAGCGGCTACAGCTTTGAGCGCTGGTACCGCGAAGAAGTGAAGAAGCAGCCCGACCTGCTGAAGCTGACGCGCGAAGAGCTGATGCGCCATGAGGCGGCGGGTATCACCACCGCGTCCTTTCCCAAGACGATCCGCCTGGGCGGTGTGGACTGCGCGGCCACCTACCTGCACGAACCCGGCGACGCGCGCGATGGCCTGACCGTGACCTTGCCACTGTTTGTGCTGAACCAGGTGAATGACGAGCGCTGCGAATGGCTGGTGCCCGGCATGCTCAAGGACAAGGTGCAGGCGCTGCTCAAAACCCTGCACCAGCGCCCGCGCAGCCGGCTGGTGCCGCTGCCCGACACCGCCGCCAAGTTTGCCGAGGCGCTGAATGCAGTCGAGAAGTTTGGCTCCGGTGGGCTGGTGGAGGCGGTGCTGAAGCTGGTGCGCGACGCCACCTCGTTGGACATCGTGAAGGCCGATATCAAGGTCGACATGCTGAGTCCACATTTCTTCATGAACTTCCGCGTGGTGGACGAGCATGGGCGGCAGATGGGGCAAGGGCGTAATCTGGGTGCGCTGAAGGCGGAGCTGGGTAGCCAGGCGCGTGGGGCGTTTCAGGCGCTGGCCTCGCTCAAGCTGGCGCAAAACGCGTTGCCGGGAGCTGGTTCGGCAGTGCGTTCTGCGCAGGTAAAGGGGGAGCCCGCACAGCGGGCGGAGGACACGGAGCAGAATGTGCTGCCGAATCGGCTCCCAGCCCCCGCCAAATCTGCGCGAGCAGCTACCGAAAATGTAGCAAAGCCCAGCATTTTGGACGGCCGCTTTACCGCCTGGACCTTTGGCGAGCTGCCCGAGCTGCTGGAAATCCGCAAGGGCGGCCAAACGCTAATTGGCTTCCCCGCACTCATTGATGCAGGCGATGCAGTCACGGTGGAAGTGTTTGACGAACCCGAGGTGGCCGCCGCCAAACACCGCGCCGGCCTGCGCCGCCTGTTTGCCATCCAGATCAAGGACGCACTCAAGTACCTGGAAAAGAACATCCCCGACCTGCAGAAGATGGCGGTGAGCTACATGAACGTGGGCAAGGCCGACAACGGCAGCGGCGGCGGCACGATTGAAGAGCTGCGCGAGCAAATCATCGCGGTAGCGCTGGACCGCGCCTTTTTGCTGGACCCGTTGCCGACCGACGAGTTTGCCTTCAAGCGCCGCATCGAAGAAGGGCGCGGGCGCCTGACCTTGATTGCCAACGAGGTGGCCCGCATGGCGGCGGTCATCTTGTTGGAGTATGCGGCTGCGGCGCGCAAGATCAAGGACACCAAGAACGCGCCGGATGCTACTGGCGATGTCCAGCAGCAGCTCAACCGCCTGATCCCCAAGAAGTTTTTGCAGGCCACACCCTGGGACCGCTTGCAGCACCTGGCCCGTTATCTCAAGGCCATCACACTGCGGCTGGACAAGTACCGCGCCGACCCGGCCCGTGACACAGCCCGTCTGAGCGAGTTGCGCCCGCAGGAACAACGCTACTGGCGCCTGGTGGCCGAGCGCAAGGGTGCGGTGGACGAGCGCATGGCCGAATTCCGCTGGTTGCTGGAAGAGTTGCGCGTGAGCTTTTTTGCCCAGGAGCTGCGCACGCCGCAGCCGGTGAGCGTGAAGCGGCTGGACAAGGCCTGGGCCCAGATTGGCTAAGCCATGACGCCTGAACTGCCATCCCCGTCTCCGCGCATCCAGGGCTGGTGCCCCGGTGCCCTGCGGCCCATGCGGGCCGAGGACGGCTGGGTGCTGCGCGTGCGGCCGCCCTTGGGGCGGCTCACGCAGGCGCAGGCGGCGGGCATTGCGGCACTGGCAGCCCGCTATGCGCTGCACACCGTGGAGCTGACCAGCCGGGCGAACCTGCAATTGCGCGGCATCACGGAGGCCAACTACCCGCCGCTGCTGGCCGGCCTGCAGGCGCTGGGCCTGGTGGACGCCGATGTACACACGGAGTCGCGCCGCAACCTGATGCTGGCGCCGTTCTGGCAGGCGGGCGACGGCAGCACCGAATTGGCCGAAGCCTTGGCCCAGGCGCTGGCCAGCCCGCAGGCCCCGGACTTGCCCGGCAAATTTGGTTTTGCACTGGACAGCGGTGCGACGCCTGTGCTGCGTGCCAGCTCGGCTGATATTCGCATTGAGCGCCATGGCTCCGGTTTTTTGGTCTATGCCGACGGCAGCGCTGCCGGTGCGTGGGCGCCAGCGGGGGAGGCCGTAGCCCTGGCCATGGAACTGGCGCAATGGTTTGTGCAGGCGGGCGGGCTGGCAGGCCCACATCGGCGCATGGCGGCGCTGCTCGCCAGCCGCGCGCTGCCCGCGTGCTTCACCACCACGCCCGTGCCACCGGTTGCCGTTTACCAGCCGCCACTGGGGCGCGTTCCCCTGGGCTATCTGGTTGCGCTGGAGTTTGGGCAGTTGCCTGTGGCCACGCTGGCCGCCTTGGCTGAAATAGCCTCGCTGCGCCTGACACCCTGGCGCAGCCTGCTGATGGAAGGCGTGCAGAGCCTGCCTGCGCAGCCAGAGCTCATCACCCGCAGCGACGACACCCGTTTGCGCATCAGCGCCTGCACCGGTGCGCCGGGCTGCGGGCAGGCGGCGGGCGTCACCCGTGCCTTGGCCCGCAGGCTGGCAGACGTCCTGCCTGCCGGCCAGACGCTCCATGTATCGGGCTGCAGCAAGGGCTGCGCCCACCCCGCACCAACACTGACCGTGGTGGCCACCGCCACCGGGTACAACCTGATTCACCACGGCAACGCCGCGTCCCCTCCCGACTCGGTGGGGCTGACCCCGGCGGCACTGGCCACCCAGCTACAAGAACGAGCGCATGCGACACCTTTATGAAACCGATGGCGAGGCCATCTACCGGCAGTCCTTTGCCATCATCCGCGCCGAGGCCGACCTGGCCCGCTTTGACTCCGTGGAAGAAATGGCCGCGGTGCGCATGGTGCACGCGGCGGGCATGGTGGGTCTGGAGTCGCACATCCACTTCACCCCCGGCATGGCCTTGGCTACCCGGGCCGCACTGGAGGCTGGCGCCCCCATTTTGTGTGACGTGCGCATGGTGAGCGAAGGCATTACCCGCAGTCGCCTGCCTGCGGACAACGCGGTGATCTGCACCTTGCAGGCGCCCGAGGTGCGTGCACTGGCGCAGACCCTGGGTACCACCCGCAGCGCTGCCGCGGTGGAGCTGTGGCGCCCGCATCTGGCCGGGGCCGTGGTGGCCATTGGTAATGCGCCTACCGCGCTGTTTCACCTGCTGAACCTGCTGCAAGACCCCGACTGTCCCAAGCCTGCGGCCATCATTGCCTGCCCGGTGGGTTTTGTGGGCGCCGCCGAATCCAAGGCGGCGCTGATGGCGGCGCCACCCGTGCCCTCCATGGTGGTGAGCGGCCGGCTGGGCGGTTCGGCCATCACCGTGGCGGCCATCAATGCGCTGGCCAGCCGGAGGGAGATTTGATGGGCCACATTGTCTGTGCCGGCCTGGGGCCTGGCGACCCCGATCTGATGAGCGTGCGCTCGGACCGCGCCATCCGCAGCGCCGGGCATGTGGCCTATTTCCGCAAAAAAGGGCGCCCCGGCCAGGCCCGGCGCATGGTGGAAGGCATGCTGGCACCACACGCCGTGGAGTACCCCATGGAGTACCCGGTGACCACCGAGCTGCCCTTTGACAGCCCCGAGTACATCCACTGCCTGGCCACCTTTTACGACGACTGGGCCGAGCGCCTGGCCACGCTGGCGCAGACGCAGGACGTGCTGGTGCTGTGCGAGGGGGACCCGTTTTTCTACGGCTCCTTCATGCACCTCTACACCCGCCTGCAGGGCCGCGCCCAGGTCGATGTCATCCCCGGCATTCCCGGCATGGTGGGTTGCTGGTCGGCCACGCAAACCCCCATGACCTGGGGTGATGACGTGATGACCGTGCTCATGGGGACCTTGCCCGACGCCGAGCTGGAGCGGCACATGCAATCGGCCGACGCGCTGGTCATCATGAAAACCGGGCGCAACCTGCCCCGCGTGCGCCGGGCACTGCAGGCCACCGGTCGGCTGCAGCAGGCCTGGCTGGTGGAGCGCGGCACCATGCCGGGCCAGCGTGTGCTGCCACTGGCCGAGGTGGATGGCAATGACTGCCCGTACTTCGCCATCGTGCTGGTGCACGGCCAGGGCCGGCGCCCGGAGGTGCAGGAATGAGCGGCTGGCTGTGTATTGCCGGCCTGGGGCCGGGTGACGAGCAGTTGGTGACGCCCGAAGTGCGCGATGCGCTGGCCGAAGCGACCGATATCGTGGGCTACATCCCCTACGTGGCGCGTATTGCGCCGCGGCCGGGGCTCGCCTTGCATGCCTCGGACAACCGGGTGGAGATGGACCGGGCCCGTGCGGCCCTGCAGATGGCGGCCGCGGGCCATAAGGTGGTGGTGGTGTCGTCGGGCGACCCCGGCGTGTTTGCCATGGCGGCCGCCGTGTTTGAAGCACTGGAAGGCCAGGCGCACTGGCAGGCGCTGGATATCCGGGTGTTGCCCGGCATTACCGCCATGCTGGCCGCTGCGGCCAAGGCCGGTGCGCCACTGGGCCACGACTTTTGTGCCATCAACCTCAGCGACAACCTGAAGCCCGCCAGCCTGATCGAAGCCCGCGTGCGCGTGGCGGCCGGTGCCGACTTTGCGATGGCCTTTTACAACCCGCGCTCCGCCAGCCGCCCGGATACGTTTGTGCGCATCCTCGCCGTGTTACTGGAGACGTGTGGCCCGGACCGGCTCATTACCTTTGCCCGGGCGGTGAGTACGCCCGAGGAGCGCATGACCACCGTCACCCTGGCGCAGGCGCGTGCCGACATGGCGGACATGCGCACGGTTGTCATCGTGGGCAACAGTGCGACCCGGCAGGTCGGCCGCTTTGTTTACACGCCGCGTTCAGTGGCCACGCCGGTGCTGCCATGAGGGGCCGCAATCCACGCCAGCACCTCGTCTACGCGGCCTGTGGTGGGGCGTGGCGGAATGGCCGGACGGTCGATCAGGATGACGGGCAGGCCCAGGGCACGGGCGGCGCTGAGCTTGGCCTCGGCGCCACTGCCGCCCGAATTTTTGGCTACCACATGGGTGATGTGGTGCTGCTGCAACAACGCCGTGTCGGCGGCTACGGTGAAGGGGCCCCGTGCCAGCACGATGTGCCCGCGCTCGGGCGGCAACGCCACCGCGGCGTCCACCAGGCGCAGCAAAAACCAGTGTTGTTGAAGGGCCAGAAATGGCTCTACATGCTGTCGGCCAATCGCCAGGAAGATGCGGGACGGCGCATGGGGCAAAGCCTGTGCGGCGGACGCGATATCGGGCACGTGTTGCCAACGGTCACCCGCCTGGGCCTGCCAAGCGGGGCGCTCCAGCGCCAACAGTGGAATGCCAGTAACCGCACAGGCGGCCACGGCGTTGCGGCTCATCTGGGCTGCGAAGGGGTGGGTGGCGTCCACCACATGGCTGATGTGCTGGTCCTGCAACCAGGCACACAAACCGTCCACACCACCAAAGCCGCCGACCCGCAGGGGCAGCGGCTGGGGCAGCGGCGATTCGGTGCGGCCTGCGTACGAAAAAATGGCGTCCACCTGCGCATCGGCCAAGGCCTGGGCCAGTCGGCTGGCTTCGGTGGTGCCGCCCAACACGAGAACCCGCGGTATGGCTGAACCTTGGCTTTCAATCATTGGCATGGGGGAGGATGGGCTGCATGGTCTGTCGGATGGTAGCCGCTCGGCCCTGGCGAACGCACGGCATGTGGTCGGCGGCCCCAGGCATCTGGCCTTGGCGCAAGCGGGAGCGCGTGGCATTGCCTGGCCAGTGCCGTTTGACATCGCGCCTGTGCTGGCGCTGCGCGGCCAGCCCACGGTGGTGCTGGCCTCGGGCGACCCGTTTTGGTTTGGCGCTGGTGGCAGCCTGGCCAAGCACCTGGGCCCCGGCGAATGGCAGGCGTTTCCCGCACCCAGCAGCTTTGCCTGGGCAGCGGCTCGCTTGGGCTGGGCGCTGGAAACCATACATTGTTTTGGGTTGCACGCCACGCCCTTTGCGACCACCCGGCAGACGCTCCATACGGGCCAGCGGCTGCTGTGCCTGCTGCGCGATGGTGCGGCGGTCGCAGGCTATGCGCAGTGGCTGACAGCGCAGGGCGCGGGCGATTCCCGCGTCTGGGTGCTGGAGGCTTTGGGTGGCCCGCGTGAGCGTGTGCGTGAGGCTAGGGCACGGTCTTGCGACTTCGCAGACGTCGTCGCACCGGTGGCCATCGCCGTAGAAGTGGCTGGCCTGAGCGGCATGGCGCGCACGCCCGGGCGGCCCGACGCCGACTTTGCCCACGATGGCCAGATCACCAAATCACCCGTGCGCGCCATCACGTTGGCCGCGCTGGCGCCACGCCAGGGTGAACACCTGTGGGACCTGGGCGCGGGCTCCGGCTCGATTGCCGTGGAATGGTGCCTGGCCGGTGGCACAGCCAGCGCCGTGGAGCAGCATGCGGAGCGGGTGGCCCATGTCCAGGCCAATGCCCAGCACTTTGGCGTGGCCGCAGCGCTCGTGGTGGTGCATGGGGCGGCCATGCAGACCCTGCAGAACCTGCCCCGGCCCGATGCGGTGTTTGTGGGTGGCGGATTTGACCTGCCGCTGTTTGAAGCACTGCGCGCGGCCGCTCCCCAAGGCTGCCGCCTGGTGGTCAATGCCGTGACGCTGGAGACCGAGTCGGCACTGCTGCAACTGCACGCGCTGCACGGCGGTGCGCTGCTGCGCATCGAGCTGGCACATGCCGCGCCGCTGGGGCGCATGCGCGGCTGGCAGCCCAGCCGCCCTGTGGTGCAGTGGAGCATCCGGCTGTGAAGGGGCTGGCATGAGCGTGGCAGGCTTCGGGTTTCGTGAAGCCGCAACGGCAGACTCTTTGCGGGGCGCCTTGCAAGCAGCGTTGGCGCAATCGGATGCGCCCATCACCCTGACCGCGCTGGCCACGGCCTGGGACAAGGTGGCCGCGCCGGCGTTTGTGCAGTTTGCCGCCGAGTGGGGGTTGCCGGTGCTGGCCATTCCTGCCGAGGCTTTGCACGCGCAGCCGTCCCACAGCAGTGCCCATGTGCCTGCACGTTATGGCCAGGGCAGCCTGGCCGAATCTTCTGCATTGGCGGCCGCAGGCCGCGGTGCGCAACTGCGGGGGCCGCGCTGCGTGTCCCCGGATCGCCTGGCCACTGCGGCCATCGCGTTTGTCCTCCCTGAAAATACCTTCCCATGACTGTTCACTTTATTGGCGCCGGTCCCGGCGCCCCCGACCTGCTGACCCTGCGCGGCCGCGACCTGATTGCTGCCAGCCCCGTGTGTTTGTATGCGGGCTCTCTGGTGCCCGAGGGCGTTTTGGCGCATTGCCCGGCCGGTGCCCGCATCGTCAACACGGCACCCCTGTCGCTGGAGCAGATCATCGACGAGATCCGCGCTGCGCATGCCGCGGGGCAAGACGTGGCGCGCCTGCATTCGGGCGATCTGTCGGTCTGGTCCGCCATGGGCGAGCAGCTGCGCTGCTTGCGGGAGGAGGGCATTCCCTACACCGTCACACCGGGCGTGCCTGCGTTTGCAGCGGCGGCCGCCACGCTGGAGGCCGAGCTGACCTTGCCGGGCCTGTGCCAGTCGGTGGTGCTGACCCGCACCTCGGGGCGCGCCTCGGCCATGCCGGACAGTGAATCCCTGCACAACTTCGCACAGACCGGGGCGGTGCTGGCGATCCACCTGTCCATCCATGTGCTGGCCCGCGTGGTGCAAGAGCTGACCCCCCACTACGGCGCGGATTGCCCGGTGGCCGTGGTCTGGCGCGCCAGCTGGCCCGACGAGCGCGTGGTGCGCGCTACCTTGGCCACCGTGGAAGCCGTGGTGGGTGAGGGCATGGAGCGCACCGCGATCATTCTGGTGGGCCGTACCCTGGGCGCGCAGGACTTTGCCACCAGCCGTCTGTACGCCGGTGACTACGACCGGCGCTACCGCCCCGTGGGCACCACCCCCCGTTTTCCAGAGGGCGACACGCCATGATCGAACTTTGCCTGGTGGGCATGGGCACCGGCAACCCGGACCACATCACCCGCCAGGGCGTGGCCGCACTGAACGCGGCGGACCTGATCTTGCTGCCCCACAAGGGCGCGGACAAGGCCGACCTGGCCGATGTGCGCGCCAGCCTGTGCGCGCAGCTGATCACCAACCCGGCCACACGCGTGCTGGGCTTTGACATGCCGGTGCGCGACAGTGCCGACCCCGACTACCAGGGCGGCGTGAACCGCTGGCACGATGCCATTGCACAGGTGTGGCTGGCGCATATCCGGGCCCATCTGCCCCAGGGCGGGCGCTTGGCGCTGCTGGTGTGGGGCGACCCATCCTTGTACGACAGCACCTTGCGTATTGCCGAGCGTCTGGCGGCGCAACTGCCGTTGCGGGTATCGGTGGTGCCGGGCATCACGGCGCTGCAGGCGCTCACCGCCGCCCATGCCATGGCCTTGAATGAGATCAATGCTCCGGTCACCATCACCACCGGCCGCAGGCTGCGCGACCATGGCTGGCCCGCGGATGCCTGCACCGTGGCCGTGATGCTGGACGGCCAATGTGCGTTTCAGCAGTTGGCGCCCGCGGGCATCCATATCTGGTGGGGGGCTTATCTGGGCATGCCCAACCAGCTCTGCATCAGCGGCCCCCTGGGCGAGGTGGGCGCACAGATCGTGGCGCAACGCGAGGTGGCACGCGCGGCACACGGCTGGATCATGGACACCTACTTGCTGCGCAAGCACGCAGGGTGAGCAACGACAGCCCTGCCTGCTCAGGACTCGGGCGGCAGGAGCATGGCGATGCGCTCGCTGATGGAGTCGGCCCGCTCGGCGCCGGCAATGGTTTCCACGGCCGCAATCATGTCGCGTGCTGCGGCCAGCATCGATTCGCGGTCCTTGGCGTTGCGCAGCGCCTCGCGGAAGGCTTCGGCCTGCCCGGGGGCACGACGCACAAACATGCGTTCGCAGATGTCGAACAAAAACATGCGCGTGGTGGCCAGCGAACGTTTCCCCTCAAAGTTGTCTGCGGCGTGCGCGGGTGCCGCCGTGGAGGCAGGCACTGGCGCTGTGGGTGCGACTTCTGTGCGCAGGGGGCTGGGGCGCTCCAGGTTGATGCCGACCAGGTAGCCCGTTGCAATGAGCTGGTGGGCCAGAATTTGGGCTTGGCCATTGAACAGATGGTTCACCGCGCCCACCGTGGTTTTGCCATCGGCCAGGATCAGCAGGGCGCGCTCGCGCTGGCCCAGCGTGCGGCTTCCGCTTTGCAATTCCGCACGTGCCTTGTCAGTTTTTTGAAGTTGCATGGCTCGCCTCCAACGAAGCCCGCATTACAGCGTTGGAACATGACAAATGCGTGAAGGGCAGGCATCGCAGCGGCGCCCGCCGCCCGGCTTAGCGCGGCAACACGCGCAGCAGCCGCCCGTTGGGGCTGTCGGTCAGCAGGTAGAGCAGGCCATCGGGGCCCTGGCGTACATCGCGCACGCGTTCGCCCAACTCGGGCAGCAGCTTGCTTTCACGCAGTACCTTGCCGCTAAACGGTGCAGCAAGTTCCAGTCGCGCCAGGTAACCAAACTTGAGCGAACCCACCACCAAGTTGCCCATCCAGGCCTTGCCGTAGCGCTCGCTGGTGATGAAGGCCATGCCGGACGGCGCGATGGATGGCACCCAATAGTGCAGCGGCTGCTCCATGCCGGCCTGCGCAGTGATACCGCTGCCAATGCGGCCACCACCGTAGTTTTCGCCATAAGTGATGATGGGCCAGCCGTAGTTGCGGCCACGGGTGATGCGGTTGAGCTCGTCACCACCCTGTGGGCCGTGCTCGTGTTCCCACAGCGCGCCGTCAGGGGCCAGCACCAGGCCCTGGGGGTTGCGGTGGCCGTAGCTCCAGATCTCGGGCAGGGCGCCGTCGCGCCGTGCGGCGGGTGTGTTGAAGGGGTTGTCGGCGGGGATGCTGCCGTCCTTGCCCACGCGCACGACTTTGCCGTGGTGGTTGTCCAGGCGCTGGGCATCGTCTTTGCGGCTGAAGCGCTCGCCCAGTGTCAAAAACAAGGTGCCGTCAGGGCGCCCATCCTTGCGGCCTTCGGCGATGCGGCAGCCAAAGTGGGCGCTGCTGGCCACCTTGGGCTGTTGGCTGAAGAGCACCTGCACGTTTTGCAGTTGGCTGCGGTCTTGGGACAGTTGGGCACGTGCCAAGGCCGTGCTGTTGCCGCCAGCGCCGGGTTCGGCGTAGCAGAGGTAGAGGGTGCGGTTGTTGGCGTAGTCGCTGTCCAGCAGCACGTCGAGCAGCCCGCCCTGGCCGCCAGCGGCTACGGCCGGCACACCAGGCAAGGGGGCAGATACGGCCCCGGTGGCTTCCACCACGCGCAGCGTGCCGGGGCGTTCGGTCACCAAAAAACGGCCGTCTGGCAGAAAGGCCAGGGCCCAGGGACTTTGCAATTGGGTGGCGACGACTTCCACCCGCAACGGGGATGCAGTCTGCGCCAGCGCGGTGCTAGCGCACAGGGCCGCCAGGCACAGGCCAAGGCCACGCCAGACAAGGTGCTTCAGAACCATGGTTGCCCTCCATTTTTAAGACAAATTGGCCTCTAGCCCCCGTAGAATATACGCAAACAGCTCCTGAAATGATAGCAAATCAGAGTTTTTGCAAGCGCTCCAGCGCCGCGTTCAGGGTGGCGTCTTGTTTGGCAAAGCAGAAGCGCACCACGCGTTGGTCGAAACCGTCGCCATAAAAAGCGGACAGGGGAATCGCCGCCACGCCCACCTCGCGCGTGAGCCACTGGCAGAAGTCGGCCTCGCCCAGGTCGCTCACCTCCGAGATGTCCACACACTGGAAGTAGCTGCCCTGGCTGGGCAACAGCTTGAACTTGGTGTGGGCCAGTCCGGCGCGGAACAGGTCACGTTTGCGCTGGTAGAACGCGGGCAGCTCCAGGTAGGGTGCGGGGTTGCTCAGATAGGCGGCCAGTGCGTGTTGCACCGGCGTGTTTACGGTGAACACATTGAACTGGTGCACCTTGCGGAACTCGGCCATGAGCGGCGCCGGGGCGGCGACGGTGCCTACTTTCCAGCCCGTGACATGGAAAGTTTTGCCAAAGCTGGACACCACAAAGGCGCGTGCTGCCAGATCGGGGTAGCGCGACACGCTTTCATGCGGCTGGTCGTCAAACACCATGTGTTCGTACACCTCATCGCTGATCAGCAGCACATCGGTGGGGGCCAGCAGGTCTTGCAGGGCCAGCATGTCGGTTTTGCTCCACACCGTGGCGCTGGGGTTGTGCGGGGTGTTGATCAGCAGGGCGCGCGTTTTGGGCGTGATGGCCGCGCTGATCTTGGCAAAGTCGGGCCGGAAGGTGCCGGGTGTGAGCGGCACGCGCACCACCACACCGCCGGCCAGCTCGATATTGGGCACATAGCTGTCGTAGCAGGGCTCCAGCACAATGACTTCATCGCCCGGGTGCACCACGGCCAGGATGGCGGTGATGATGGCCTGGGTGGCGCCGGCGGTGATGGTGATCTCGGTGTCTGGGTGGTATTGCTTGCCATGCAAGGCGGCGATCTTGGCCGCCACGGCCTGGCGCAGCACCGGCACGCCGGTCATGGGCGGGTACTGGTTGTGGCCGGCCTGCATGGCGGCGGTCACCGCATCCACCAGCGCGGGATCGCAGGCAAAGTCGGGAAAGCCCTGGCCCAGGTTCACCGCCTTGTGCTCGGCAGCCAGGGCCGACATCACGGTAAAGATGGTGGTGCCCACCTTGGGCAGGCGGGAGGTAATGCTTGGGGTGCGTGGGTCGTTCATGAAATCACACGATGCAGGAATGAAATGGTTTGGTCAGTGCCACCGCGGAACCGGCTTTGCCGGGTCGCTGGTGGCGCCCTCCTGAGGGGGGCAGCGGCCGAAGGCTGCTTCAGGGGGCTCAAAGCTCATAGTCGTTCACATGGCCTTCCATAGCCTTGGCAATCAGAGTGCGGTCCAGGCGGCTGCTCAGCAGTTCGGCAAAGGTAAAGACGAAGTTGCGCAGATAGGCGCTTCGCTTGAAGGCCACGCGGGTGATGTTCTGGCCAAACAGGTAGCCGGCAGATCGCACCACCAGGCCGCCCTTGGCGTCATTTTTCTCCATGTCTTCCACCACATCGGTGACCGCCATTTCGGCGGCAATGCCAATACCCAGGCCCAGGCGCACATAGGTTTTGATCACGTCAGAGTCGATGGCTTCCAGCGAAATGCGGGGTTCCAGCTTGCGCGCGGCAAAAGCCTGGTCGATCTTGGTGCGGCCGGTGAAGGAGGGGTGGTAGGTGATCAGTGGCTCGGCGGCCACTTCTTCCAAGGTCACGCGCTCCTTCTTGGCCAGCGGGTGGTCGGTGGGCAGCACCAGTACGTGCTGCCATTCGTAGCAGGGCAGGGTCACCAGCTCGGAGTAGTTGGCCAGCGACTCGGTGGCAATGCCGATTTCGGCCACGTCGTCGATCAGCATGCGGGCCACCTGGTCGGGCGCGCCCTGGTGCAGGCTCACGTTGACTTTGGGGAAGGCGG
The DNA here is from genome assembly GCF_058791215.1 of Rhodoferax sp. EU05-FHT12H12. Classification (NCBI taxonomy): domain Bacteria; kingdom Pseudomonadati; phylum Pseudomonadota; class Betaproteobacteria; order Burkholderiales; family Comamonadaceae; genus Rhodoferax; species Rhodoferax sp. EU05-FHT12H12. Next base: position 341,637 of record NZ_JBYTDI010000001.1, read on the forward strand.
TGCGCAGCTGGGCCACTTTTTCGGGCAGTACATAACGGGCCTGGGTGTGGGTGGTGGCGATGGAGAGGGTGCCACTGTCCTGCGAGCTGTATTGCTCACCGATGCGCTTGAGGTTGTTCACTTCGCGCAGGATCAGCTCGATGCTTTTGAGCACATGCTGGCCGGGTTCGGTGATGCGCTTGAGGCGTTTGCCATGGCGCGCAAAGATGTCGATGCCCAGTTCCTCTTCGAGTTCGATGATGGCCTTGGACACACCGGGCTGCGAGGTGTGCAGGGCTTTGGCGGCTTCGGTCAGGTTGAGGTTGCGGCGCGCGGCTTCCTGAACGAAGCGAAATTGGTGTAAGTTCATATCAAATTTCACCTAAAGATGAAATTCATTATGCATCAAAACATCTATTGCTAGGCGCTGTCCAGGGCGATCTGCGCCAGCAATTGCACCATGCGCGGGTCTTCCCCCACGGCGTCTTGCAGCAGGATGGGAACCAGGTGGTACTGCACGCGCAGGTTGTGCACCAACGCCGGCAGGTCTTCGCGAGCGTGGCGGCCCACGCCCAAAAACATCGGAACAATGCGCACGGCGCGCGCACCCTGGGCGATCAGGTCGGCCACAGCAGTAGGCAGGTCGGGCTGGCTCAGCTCCAGATAGGCGCAGACCACCAGCGTGTCTGGCGAGGACTGGCGGATTTGCGCCGCCACCGCCTCGATGGGCCGGTGCCAGAGCGGGTCGCGCGAGCCGTGGGCAAACAGCACCACACCGGTGGGATGGGGAAGGCTCATCGTCGTAGTACCAGCCAAGAGAAGGCAGTGAGAGAAATCACCGAATAAATCAGCCCCGGCAGCGCCGCGGTAAACCAGGGCTGCCAGCCCTGCAGGTTGCCTAGGTCGTTCATCACGTTGTTGAGCAGCACAAAGCTGATGCCCGCCATGACGCCGCCAAAGGTGTAGCTGGCAATGCCGCCGGATCGGAAATGCAGGTAGGCAAAGGGCAGGGCGAGTACCACCATCACCAGGCAACTCATCGGGTAGAACACTTTTTTCCAGAACTGGATTTCGTATTTCTGCGCCGATTGGCCGTTGGCATTGAGGTGGCGCATGTACTGGAACAGGTCGATGGTGCCCATGCGCTCGGGGCGCAGCACAGCAGCCGAGACCATTTCGGCGCTCACCCTGGTGGGCCAGCGAAAGCTCTCGAACTGGGCCCGGTCGGCACGGGGTGTGGCGCTTTCGGGGGCGGTGAATTCGGTGCGCTCCACGTCCTGCAGCAACCAGGATTCGTCTTCGCCAAACTGCCCGGTTTTGCCCTGCGTCAGGGACACCAGATAGCCCTGGTTGTCAAACTCGAAGATGCGTACGTCTTCCATGCTGGCATTCGGTGCCAGCGAGCCCACGTTAACGGCATAGTGGCCATAGGCCTGTTTTTCCTTCAGCCAGGCGCCAGTCTTGCCGACCGACATGCTGCCCTGGAAGCGCGACTTGAGCAACTGCGCGGTTTTGTCGGCCAGGGGCGCCACATAGTCACCCACCGCAAAGGTGAACAACACAAAACCCAGGCCCAGTGCCATCAGCGTGCGCAGGGCACGCCAGGGGCCCAGGCCGCTGGTGCGCAAGATGGTGAACTCCGAGCTGCGCGCCAGCCGTGCCATGACAAAAATGGTACCAATCAACACGGTGATGGGGAACAGTTCGTAAACGTGGCTGGGAATCATCAACGCGACATAGATCAGCGCTTGGGGAATTTGGTAACCCACCGATTTGATCTTGCCCACGGCCTGCAGCTCTTCCACCACATCAAAGAAGAAGAACAGGGCAATGAAGCCCAGCGTAACCAGAAACACGGCGACGATGACCTCGCCGTACAACAAACGCCGCAGGGTTTTCATGGGCGGGCCTCCGGTGCGGTGGTGCGGCGTCGGCGCAGGCGAGGTGTCCAGTTGTGGTGGCGCTTGGTCAACCACAGCAGGCCCAGCACCAGGGCACCACCATGCAAGCCCAGCAAAAATATGCCGAATTCGACCTGCCCGGACTGGATCCAGCTTTTGCCCAGCACCAGCAAGTTGAAATACACCACGAAAGTGAGGAAGGCAAAGCCCAGGTTGCCCACCCGTCCGGCACGCGGGTTGACCCCGGCAGACGCGAGGCCGATCACGATGAAGTTCATCGCTGCAAAGGTGAGCCCGATGCGCCAGGCCAGCTCGGCCAGGTGCAGAGGCGTGGGGGACTGCACCAGCTCCAGGGTGGTCTTGGCATGGGTGGGCGCGTAGTCGCGGGTGGACTGGTCGTCTGCCCCCACGCGTGCGCCGTAGCGCTCAAACACGCTTACTGTCATGTCGGCTTTTCCTGGTGTGCGCTCCAGCCGTTGGCCATGGTCCAGCACCAAAAACTTGTCATCACCCATCACCTCGACCCGTCCGGTACGTGCAGAGGTGATGGTTTCTTTGCCCTGTTCCTGGGTGGCGATAAAGACGTTATTACCGGTTTGCTGGCCACGTGCGTCTTTTTCGATGAAAAACACGCGGTCGCCATTGGCCGACTCCTGAAACTGGCCGGGCTCGATGCGGGCGATGTCGCCGCGCTTGTCGTACTTGTAGCGCAGGTCTTCAATGCGGCCAAAGGCCCAGGGCAGGATCAAAAAAGCCAGCGCCAGGATCACCACCAAAATCGGCCAGGCAAAGCGAAACAGGGGTTTGAGCAGGGACGCCAGTCCGCGCCCGCTGCCAAACCAGATCACCATTTCGCTGTCCTGGTACATGCGGGTCAGTACGCTGAGCACTGCAATGAACAGACTCATGGACAGGATGGTGGGCATGTCGGAAAGCACCGTGTAGCCCATGATGATCATCACATCGGCCGGGTTGAAGGTGCCCCGCGAGGCCTCTCCCAAGGTGCGGATCAGCGTCATGGTCATGACCACGGTGACCAGCACCACCAAGGTGGCGCCGAAACTGCGTGCCAACTCTTTGCGGATGGAGGAATGGAATAACATGGCGGTGAAAGAAAGCACGAATTATGAACTTTGAACTCAAGCCTTTGACCCTGGTGGGCCTTGCCAACGAAAAATGTGATGTCCTGGTGCTGCTGGTGCCGCAGGATTTCAAGCCAGGCAAGGACGAGCTGTCGCTGTTGGTGGCCCAAGCCGTGAAAGCCGGTGACTTGGGGGCCAAGCCCGGGCAACTGGTCTCGCTGTACCGGGCATCGCAGGCCAATGCGCCACGCTTGCTGCTGGTGGGGGTTGGCGAGGGCAGGGCCAAGCAAGTGCGGGCTGCGGTGGCGTCGGCACTGGGCTCGGTCAAGGCCGCCTTGGGTAAAAAAGTGGTGCTGGCCTTCGCGGCGGCAGCCCATGAGGACGCCGTGCGGGCTGCGGTATTGGCTGCGGCGGATGCCACGTACAGCTACACCCATGCCAAAAGCAAGCCTGAGCCACGCACCCTGCAGAAATGCCTGGTCGCGGCCAGCAACGCGACCGAGGTATCCGCCAGCTTTGCGCGTGCCACTGCCACGGTGTTGGGCATGGAGCTGGCCAAGGAGTGGGCCAATCGTCCGGCCAACCACGCCACGCCAACGCTTCTGGGGCAAGCGGCTCAGGCCCTGGCCAAGCTGCCCAAGGTGTCGTGCGAGGTGCTGGGCCCCAAGGAAGTGGCCAAGCTGGGCATGGGTTCTTTCATGGCCGTGGCCCAAGGTTCAGACGAACCCTTACGCTTCATCGTCTTGCGCTATGACGGCGCAGCCAAGACCAAAGCGCCCACCGTGCTGGTGGGCAAGGGCATTACCTTTGACAGCGGCGGCATTTCCATCAAACCCGCTGCCGAGATGGACGAGATGAAGTTCGACATGTCGGGGGCTGCCAGCGTGTTGGGGGTGTTCCGGGCACTGGCCGAACTCAAACCCCACCTCAATGTCGTGGGCCTGATTCCGGCTTGCGAAAACTTGATCAATGGCCGCGCCGTCAAGCCTGGTGATGTGGTGACCAGCATGAGCGGGCAGACCATTGAGATTTTGAACACCGACGCCGAAGGCCGGCTGGTGCTGTGTGATGCACTCAGTTATGCCGAACGCTTCAAACCTACCGCCGTGGTGGATATCGCCACACTCACTGGCGCGTGCGTAGTGGCCCTGGGCAGCGTGCGCAGTGGTTTGTTTACCAGTGACGATGCACTGGGAGATGCTTTGCTGGAGGCGGGTGAGTGCAGTGCCGACCTGGCCTGGCGTATGCCCCTGGATGATGACTACGCGGATGGCCTCAAAACCAATTTTGCGGATGTGGCCAACGTGGCAGGACGCATGGGCGGCGCAATTACAGCCGCCAAATTCTTGCAGCGTTTCACCAGCCAGTACCCCTGGGCGCACCTGGACGTCGCCGGTACCGCCTGGAAAAGTGGTGCGGCGAAGGGTGCTACTGGGCGCCCTGTAGGGCTGCTCGTTGAATTCCTGATGGCCCGGGCGGAGAACAAGTGACGGAAGTGGCCTTCCATTTCGGTGCACCCAACAAGCTGGAATACGCCGGACGCCTGCTGCGCAAGGCCGTCGGGCGCGGCGCACGTTTGGTCGTACTGGGGTCGCACGACATGGTGCGCCGCCTCGACGCCCATTTATGGGCGCAATCGCCGACCGAGTTTTTGGCACATTGTGTGGATGGGGATCCGTCGACATCGCGCAGTTCGGTGGTGTTGGCCAGTGCGCTGCATGCGGGCTTGCCCGCCGACCGTGTGTTGCTGAATCTGTCAGACACCGTGCCAGACGGTTTTGACCGGTTTGGCCGGGTGATTGAGGTGGTGAGCCACGATGAGGAAGACCGATTGGCAGCCCGTGGGCGATGGAAACATTACGCCCAGCGGGGAATTGCCATCCAAAAACACGACCTGAATCTCAAAGGAGCCGCGTGATGCGCACCTCCAAACCCACGCCGCGTTTTTTACCTACGCTGACCGAGGTGGTGCAGCCGCCCCATGCCCCTGAGCCGCCGCCGCAGTCTCCTATCGATACCGACGTTATGGTGGCCAGAGTGATGCAGGCCGTGGCGCCCCATATCGAGAACCAGCTCCGCGAACTGGTTGCTGATCTGGTGCAGGAACAGTTGCGTGAACTTTCTCCGCGTATCCAGCACGACTTGGCGCAAATGGTGCGTGCCGCGGTGGAGGGTGCTGTGGCAGAAATGCCGGTGCCCCCAAGCCGCTAGGCCAGCCCGCATATTTTTTTTGTGCAGTTTGCTGGCTCTCACCCCAATCTGCCCCTAAAGACAGGCTAGAATACGAGGCTCTGGAGCGGTGGATGAGCGGTTTAAGTCACACGCCTGGAAAGCGTGCGTGGGGTAAAACCCACCGCGGGTTCGAATCCCGCCTGCTCCGCCAGAAACAGATAGCCCGTAGTGCAATGCACTACGGGCTTTTTTGTTGCCCGTATGTCCCGCTTACTTGCTGGACTGCACCATTTTCATGGCGGTTGCAATCAGACCGGAGACTTCACTCATGTTGCCGGGAATGATCAGTGTGGTGGTGGCATCCGCAGCCACCTTGCCATAGGCGTCGACGGCACGTTCGGCCACTTTCAACTGGACGGCCTGTTCGCCACCTGGTTGGCGAATGGCTGCGGCGATCCGTTCAATTGCGTTGGCGGTTGCTTCGGCCACTGCGGTGATCGATGCGGCCTCACCTTGTGCACTGTTGATGGCGGCTTGTTTTTCGCCCTCGGAGCGGGCAATAAAGGCTTCGCGTTCGCCGGTGGCGATGTTGATTTGTTCTTGGCGGCGGCCTTCGGATGCTGCAATCAGTGCGCGTTTTTCGCGCTCCGCGGTGATTTGGGCCTGCATGGCGTGCAGGATTTCCTTCGGTGGCGTCAAATCTTTGATCTCGTAGCGCAGCACCTTCACACCCCAGTTGAGTGCCGCTTCGTCAATGGCGGCTACCACCTGGGCGTTGATGATGTCGCGCTCCTCGAAAGTCTTGTCCAGCTCCAGTTTGCCGATGACAGAGCGCAGGGAGGTCTGTGCCAACTGCGAAATGGCGACGATGTAGTTGCTCGATCCGTAACTGGCGCGCATCGCGTCGGTGACTTGAAAGTACAGAATGCCGTCGACCTGCAGTTGGGTGTTGTCTTTGGTGATGCAGACCTGGCTGGCAATGTCGAGCGGAATTTCTTTCAACACGTGTTTGTAGGCCACGCGGTCAATAAAGGGCACCAGAAAGTTCAGGCCCGGAGTCAGCGTGCCGTGGTACTTGCCCAGGCGCTCAATCACCCACGCATGCTGTTGTGGCACGACTTTGACCGAGCGGGTAATGAATAGGACGGCGATGACCAGAAGAATGATTGCGATTTCCATAGCGTTTCCTGTTTAAGCTTTGTCGACCAAAAGGCGGTTGCCCACCATCTCTGCTACCCGGTGAGCGCCCGGGGTTGGGTTGATGCCGGCACGGTGCATGACCGTCCACTGCGCGCCGCGGTAGTGCACGCTGGCCGTGCCATCGGCATTCCAGCTGCTCACCTGCACGGTTTCACCAATGTCCAGGTTGACGTTGGCATTGGCCTGGGCCGGAGCCTCGGTACGGCTTGAGGCCCGTTTGAGGTGCCAGACCACCACTGCGCCACCGCCTACCAGCGAGGCAAGTACCAGTTGAACAGTCAGGTTGGCTCCTAGGTGGGCGGCCAGGGCGGCGGCAACCGCGCCCAAGCCGAGCATCAGCAGGTAGAACGTGCCGGTTAGCAGCTCTACCGCCACAATGGCGCCAGTGACGAGCCACCACAGGGTGGGTTGCGACATGGGGGAGGCCTCCTTTGTATTGATGACGCCACATTGTGGTTCAAATGCAGGGCAGCGCCATGATGTTGTTGCCAGAAGTCCTTACACTTCGCGCCTGTTTTGCCATTTTTAGCCCGCCCGTTGGAGCCTTTCGATGAAGTTTCGCTTTCCCATCATCATCATTGACGAAGATTTCCGCTCGGAAAACACGTCCGGCCTGGGCATCCGCGCCCTGGCCCAGGCCATCGAGTCTGAGGGTTTTGAGGTGCTGGGCGTTACCAGCTATGGCGACCTGAGCCAGTTTGCCCAGCAGCAGTCGCGCGCCAGTGCCTTTATCTTGTCCATCGACGACGAGGAATTCACCCCCGGCCCGGACCTGGACCCTGCGGTGCTGAACCTGCGCCACTTCATTGAAGAAGTGCGCCGCAAGAATCTGGATGTGCCGATTTATGTGTACGGCGAGACCAAGACCAGCCGCCACATCCCCAACGACATCCTGCGCGAGCTGCACGGCTTCATCCACATGTTTGAAGACACGCCCGAGTTCGTGGCGCGCCACATCATCCGCGAGGCTAAGGGCTACCTGGAAGGCGTGCAACCGCCATTTTTCAAGGCGCTGCTGGACTATGCCGAAGATGGCTCCTACAGCTGGCACTGCCCCGGTCACTCAGGCGGCGTGGCCTTCTTGAAGAGCCCGGTGGGACAGATGTACCACCAGTTCTATGGTGAAAACATGCTGCGCGCTGACGTGTGCAACGCGGTGGAAGAGTTGGGCCAACTGCTGGATCACAACGGTGCGATTGGCGCTTCCGAGCGTAATGCAGCGCGTATTTTTAATGCCGACCACTGCTTCTTTGTGACCAACGGCACCAGTACCAGTAACAAGATGGTCTGGCACCACACCGTGGCACCCGGCGACATCGTGGTTGTGGACCGCAACTGCCACAAGAGCAACCTGCACGCCATCATCATGACCGGGGCCATCCCCGTGTTTTTGAAGCCCACGCGCAACCACTTCGGCATCATTGGCCCGATCCCGCAAAGCGAGTTTGAGCCCGCCACTATCCAGGCCAAGATCAAGGCCAATCCGCTGCTCAAAGGCGTGAACGCCAAGACGGTGAAGCCGCGCATCCTGACGCTGACGCAAAGCACCTACGACGGTGTGCTCTACAACACCGAAACCATCAAGAGCATGCTCGATGGTTATGTGGAGAACATCCACTTCGATGAGGCCTGGTTGCCACACGCCGCCTTCCACCCGTTCTATGGCACCTACCATGCCATGGGCAAGAACCGCGCGCGCCCCAAGGAGGCCGTGGTCTACAGCACCCAGTCCATCCACAAGCTGCTGGCCGGTATCAGCCAGGCCAGCCACGTGCTGGTGCAGGACTCGCAAACCGTCAAGCTGGACAAGCACCTCTTCAACGAGGCCTACCTGATGCACACCAGCACCAGCCCGCAGTACAGCATCATTGCCAGTTGCGACGTGGCCGCCGCGATGATGGAGCCACCCGGTGGCACTGCGCTGGTGGAAGAGAGCATTGCCGAGGCACTGGACTTCCGCCGCGCCATGCGCAAGGTGGACCAGGAGTACGGCGATGACTGGTGGTTCAAGGTCTGGGGGCCCGACCACCTGGCCGACGAAGGCATTGGCAAGGCTGCGGACTGGATCATCAAGGGTGAGAGCAAGAGCGCCAAGGCGAATTGGCATGGCTTTGGCAAACTGGCCAGTGGGTTCAACATGCTGGACCCGATCAAGTCCACCATCGTGACCCCCGGCCTGGACCTGAACGGCAAGTTTGCCAAGACCGGCATTCCGGCCTCCATCGTGACCAAGTTCCTGGCCGAGCACGGTGTGGTGGTGGAGAAGACCGGCCTGTACAGCTTCTTCATCATGTTCACCATCGGTATTACCAAGGGCCGCTGGAACAGCATGTTGACTGCGCTGCAGCAGTTCAAGGATGACTACGCCAAGAACCAGCCGATGTGGCGCGTGCTGCCCGAATTTGTGCAGAAGTACCCGCGCTACGAGAAGATGGGACTGGCCGACCTGTGCCACCACATCCACCAGCTCTACGCCAAGTTCGACATCGCCCGCCTGACCACCGAGGTCTACCTGAGCGACCTGACCCCCGCCATGAAGCCCAGCGACGCCTACGCCCACATTGCGCTGCGCAAGACTGAGCGCGTGGAGATTGACCACCTGGAAGGCCGCGTGTCGGTCGGCATGGTCACACCCTACCCACCGGGCATTCCGCTGCTGATCCCCGGCGAGGTGTTCAACAAGAAAGTGGTGGATTACCTGAAGTTCTCACGCGAGTTCAACGCGCAGTGCCCTGGCTTCGAGACCGATGTGCACGGTCTGGTGAGCGAAGTGGGCGAGGATGGCCGGTTGTGCTATTACGCTGACTGCGTCAAGTCCTGACCGTCGCCCCGAATGGGGCTTGCCATGAAATATAGCGCCAGTGCAGATTGCAGTGGCGCTATATTTTTAGGAGCTGCTCGCGCAGCACCCATACGGGCTACAGCCCGATTTTGCTTAAATTCAGCCCGCTGCAGGCTCGGGTGTGGTCACGCCCATGGTCTGGCTGTAACCGCCGTCCACATAGGTGATCTCGGCGGTCACGCCACTGGCCAGGTCGCTCAGCAGGAAGGCCGCCACATTGCCAACATCTTCAATGGTGACGTTGCGGCGAATCGGTGAGGCACCGGCCACCATGTTCAGCAGCTTGCCAAAGTCCTTGATGCCGCTGGCAGCCAAGGTCTTGATGGGGCCGGCGCTGACGCCGTTGACGCGGATGCTGCGGCCATCCGGTGTGCAGCCTACGGCCTCGGCCAAGTAGCGCACGCTGGCTTCCAGGCTGGCTTTGGCCAGGCCCATGGTGTTGTAGTTGGGGATGATGCGCTCGGCGCCCAGGTAGGTCAGGGTCAACAGGGCGGCCTTGTCATTCAGAAAGGGCAGGGCGGCCTTGGCCATGGCGGGGAAGCTGTAGGCACTGATGTCGTGTGCGATCTTGAAATTCTCGCGCGTCAAACCATCCAGGAAATTGCCCGCGATCGCTTCACGGGGCGCAAAACCAATGCTGTGGACAAAACCGTCAAAGGTGGGCCAGTGCACCGAGAGGTCCTTGAAAAGCTGCTCGATCTGCGCGTCGTTGCCTACATCGCAGTCAAACACCAGCTTGGAGTCAAAGTCGGCCGCAAACTCGGTGATGCGCTCCTTGAAGCGCTCGCCCACGTAGCTGAAAGCCAGCTCAGCGCCTTGCTCTTTGCAGGCTTTGGCGATGCCGTACGCAATGGAGCGGTTCGACAACACGCCCGTGATCAACAACTTCTTGCCTGCTAAAAAGCCCATATCGTCCTCATGAAAAATGCTTGGTCTGATGCAGAATTGTCGCATGCGAATTTGGGTGTCTGTTTGTCTTGCGCTGTCGATCAGTGCGGTTCTGCCTGCTTGGGGTGCCCATGGCTATGCCCTGTGGGGCGAGCTCAAGTACCCCGCGGGCTTTGCCCAGTTTGACTACGTGAACCCGCAGGCGCCCAAAGGCGGCGAGCTGCGGCTGGTGAGCAATCTGCGCGTCTCCACTTTCGACAAGTACAACCCGTTCACCATCAAGGGCACCGCACCGGCCTACCTCAGCAGCCTGATGTTCGATTCGCTGTTGGCGGGCTCGCTGGATGAAACCGCGGCAGGCTACGGCCTGTTGGCCGAGGATGTGGCTGTGGCGAGCGATGGCATGAGCGCGACCTTTCGCCTGCGCAAGCAGGCGCGCTTTCACAACGGCGACCCGGTGCTGGCCCGGGATGTGAAGCACAGCTTTGACACCCTGGTGGGGCCCTTCACCTCACCGGCCTACAAAAGCCTGTTGGCTGACGTCGCGGGGGTGGATGTAGTCGATGCCACCACGGTGCGCTACCGTTTCAAGCAGGCCAACCGCGAGCTGCCGCTGACTGTCGGGGGTCTGCCCGTGTTCAGCCACCGCTGGGGCGAAGAGGGCAGCAAGGCCAAGCCGTTTGACCAAGTTGTCACGGACATCCCCATTGGCAGCGGGCCCTACCGGATTGGCCCGGTGAACTTTGGCAAAGACATCACCTACGTGCGCGATGGCAGCTACTGGGCCCAGGACCTGAACGTGCGCCGGGGAAGCGGTAATTTCGACCGCATCACTGTCAAGATCTACAAAGACAACACGGCCCGCCTCGAAGCCCTCAAAGCCGGGGAGTTTGACCTGATGCGCTTCTTCTCGGCAGGCGACTGGGCGCGCCGCGTGAATGGCCGCAAATTCGACAGCGGCGAGTTGGTGAAAGCCGAGTTCACGCACCGCCTGCCGACCGGGTTTCAAAGCTATGTGCTGAACACCCGGCGCAGCAAGCTGCAGGATGTGCGGGTTCGCCAGGCGTTGGGGCTGGCGCTGGACTACGAGTGGATGAATCGCCAGATGTTTTACGGAGCCTACCAGCGTGTGCAGGGCCTGTTCGGCAACACGGCGTGCCAGGCTGTGGGGGCACCGTCGGCAGACGAGCTGCTGCTGTTGAACCCCTGGCGGCAGCAGCTCCCAGCCCCTGTGTTTGGCCCCATGGCCCTGGCGCCTCGCACCGACGGCGAGGGCTCTTTGCGTGCCAACCTGCGGCAAGCCCAGCAGCTGCTCAAGGACGCGGGCTGGACCTACCGCAACGGTGCCTTGCGCAACGCCAAGGGCGAGTCCTTTGAACTGGAGTACCTGGACAGCAATGAATCCGGTGCACGCGTGGTAACGCCATGGGCCCGCAACCTGGAGAAAATTGGCGTCAAACTCAATTTCAGGCCGGTGGACTTTGCGCTCTACCAGCAGCGCCTGCAAAAGTTTGACTTTGACATCACCTCCATCGCCTACGGCGGCACCCACAACCCCGGCCAAGAATACGCCGACCTGTTCGGCAGCCAGGCCGCCACCACCGAGGACTCCGGCAATTTGGCCGGTGTCGCCAGCCCGGTGGTCGACGCCCTGGTGCGCAGCCTGAGCAGCGCCAAACGCCAGCAGGACTTGCTGCCCGCCTGCCGCGCACTCGACCGGGTGATTGGTCACAGCCATGTGCTGGTGCCCCAGTGGTCGGCCAGCACCCACCGGCTGGCCTACAACGCCTGGCGCCTGGACAAGCCCGCCCGCATGCCGCCTTACGCAGCGGGTGAGGGCTGGGCCATTGACACCTGGTGGGCAAAGCAATGATGCCCCTATGCTCCACTGCTGTGCGGGTCGCTGCCCCCCGCGCCTTGGGGCGGCCCGGCGGCGCTCGCCCGTCTCCATAATCGCCGCATGTTTCTTTATTCCCTCAAACGCCTGGCTCTCATGCTGCCCACGCTGCTGGGCGTGTTGCTGCTGACCTTTGCGGTGATCCAGTTTGTGCCCGGTGGCCCGGTGGAGCAGTACCTGGCGGAAGCCCGGGCTGCGTCGGGTACCGGTGCTGAAGGCGGATTGAGCTACCGGGGCTCCCAGGGGGTGGATCCCAAGCGTATTGAACAAGCCAAAGCCTTGTACGGCTTTGACAAGCCGGCGCCAGAGCGCTTTTGGCAGATGCTGGTGCAGTTTGCGCAGTTTGATTTGGGAAAGAGCTTTTTTCAGAACAAAGACGTGTCGACCCTGATCTGGGAGAAGCTGCCTGTCTCCATGAGCCTGGGCCTGTGGACTTTCTTTATCAGTTACCTGATTGCGGTACCCCTGGGCGTGGCCAAGGCCGTGCGTGCCGGGTCGCGCTTTGACCTGCTCACCACCATGCTAGTGCTGGTGGGCTATGCCATCCCCGGTTTTGTCCTGGGGGTGGCCTTGCTGGTCATTTTTGGTGGGCAGCTCCAATGGTTTCCCTTGCGCGGCCTGACTTCGGCCAACTGGGAGGCGATGGGTTGGGGCGCGCGCGTGGTGGACTACCTGTGGCACATCGCCATGCCCATTACCGCCATGGTGCTGGGCAGCTTCGCGGTGACGGCCATGCTGACCAAAAACGCCTTTCTCGAAGAAATTCGCAAACAGTATGTGGTGACCGCCCGGGCCAAAGGTTTGTCTGAGCGGCAGGTGCTGTGGAAACATGTCATGCGCAACGCCTTGATTCCCATCATCACCGGGTTTCCGGCCGCGTTTGTAGGCGCATTCTTTACCGGCTCCCTGTTGATCGAAACCTTGTTTTCGCTCGATGGCCTGGGCCTGCTGAGCTACGAGAGCGTGATCCGTCGCGACTACCCGGTCGTCATGGGCACGCTCTACCTCTTCACGCTGATCGGCCTGGTCACCAAGCTGATTTCCGACCTGTGCTACGCCTGGGTGGACCCCCGTGTCACCTTTGACTGAACCCATGCCACCCAACCCCGCCCACAGCCAAAGCCCCAGCCGCCGCGCCTGGCAGCGCTTCCGGCGCAACCGCCTGGGTTTCGCCAGCCTGGTGGTTTTTTGTACGTTGGTGCTGGTCAGCCTGGTGGCAGAACTGGTGTCCAACGACCGGCCGCTGGTGGTGGTCTACCAGAGGCAGATCTACTGGCCCATGGTGCGTGACTACCCCGAGACCACCTTTGGCGGCGACTTTGCCACGCCCACCGACTACCTGGACCCCTTCATTCAGCAGCGCCTGGCCGAGCCCGGCAACTGGGCGCTGTTCGCACCCAATACCTACGGCCCCAAGACGCTGAACTACTTTGCCCCCGCGCCCAACCCGGCGCCGCCCAGCCGTGCCAACTGGTTCGGCACCGACGACCGGGGGCGCGATCTGCTGGCGCAACTGATCTATGGTTTTCGTGTGAGCGTGCTGTTTGCGCTGGCGCTGACCTTCACCGGTGTGGTGCTGGGTGTGGTCACCGGCGCCATCCAGGGATTTTTTGGGGGCAAGACCGATCTGGCCTTTCAGCGTTTTATCGAAGTCTGGGGCGCCATGCCCGAGCTGTACCTGCTGATCATCTTCAGCGCCGTGTTTGCGCCCAGCATTGCGCTGCTGCTGGTGCTGCTGAGCCTGTTTGGCTGGATGGGCCTGTCCGACTATGTGCGGGCCGAATTCCTGCGCAACCGCCAGCTGGACTACGTGCGCGCCGCACGGGCCCTGGGCGTGTCCAACTGGAAAATCATCACCCGCCATGTGCTGCCCAACAGCCTGACGCCCGTGGTCACTTTTTTGCCATTCCGCATGAGCGGCGCCATTCTGGCACTCACCTCGCTGGACTTTCTGGGTCTGGGTGTGCCGCCTGGTACGCCGTCGCTGGGCGAGCTGCTGTCGCAGGGCAAAAACAATATTGATGCCTGGTGGATTTCTCTCTCCACCTTTGCCGTGCTGGTGGTCACGCTGTTGCTGTTGACCCTGATGGGCGACGCCCTGCGTGATGCGCTGGACCCCCGGAAGCAGGACACATGAACGCCTCCACCTCACTGTTGGATGTGCGTGGTCTGCGCGTGGCTTTTGACGGCCGGGAGGTGGTTCATGGCGTGGACTTCCTTGTTCGGTCCGGTGAAAAGCTGGCGTTGGTGGGCGAGTCAGGCTCCGGGAAAACCGTCACCGCGCTGAGCTTGCTGGGCCTGGCCCACGGTGCACAGGTGCAGGGCAGCGCACGCTTTGGTCAGGCTGCGCCGGTCAATCTGCTGGGCCTGCCGGAGCGCCAGTTGCGGGCCATCCGCGGGCAAGAGATCGCCATGATCTTTCAAGAGCCCATGACGGCCCTGAACCCGGTGTTGACCATAGGCGAGCAGATTGCCGAGATTTTGCAGCTAAAACAAGGCCTGGACCGCGTGGAGTCTGCGCAAGCAGCTATTCAATTGATAGCAGATACCGGCATTGCCGAGCCTGCGCGCCGGTACAAGGCCTATCCGCACCAGCTGTCAGGTGGCCAGCGCCAGCGCGCCATGATCGCCATGGCGCTGGCCTGCAAACCCAAGCTGTTGCTGGCCGACGAGCCCACCACCGCGTTGGACGTGACGGTGCGCCGCCAGATCCTCGATTTGCTGGACCAGCTGCAGCACCAACACGGCATGGCCGTGCTGCTAATCACCCACGATCTGAACCTGGTGCGCCAGTTTGCCGACCGTGTGGCGGTGATGGAGGCCGGGCACATCGTGGAGCACGGTGCCGTGGCCGATGTGTTTGCTCAGCCACAGCACGCCTACACCCGGCGCCTGCTGGACAGCCGACCTGTCCGTCACGTGCTGCCGGCCCAGCCAGATGCCGAAGTGCTGCTGCAGGGTGAAGGTCTGCGCGTGGGCTACCCGATGCCGCTGGGCGGCGTGAAGGGTTGGTTTCGGTCTGGCGAGTTTGTGGCCGTGCAGGGCGTCGACTTTGCCGTGCCCGCCGGCCAGACGCTGGGGGTGGTGGGCGAGTCGGGCTCCGGCAAATCCACTCTGGCGCTGGCGGCCCTGGGGTTGCAGCGCTGTTCGGGCCGTTTGTCGGTGCTGGGCCAGGCCTGGGGGCAGGGCGCCACTGTCGACAAAGCCCTGCGCCAGGGGCTGCAGGTGGTGTTTCAGGATCCGTTCTCGTCCCTGTCGCCGCGGCTGACGGTAGAAGAAATTGTGGGCGAGGGCCTGCTGGTGCATGCGCCGCAGCTGGACACTGCGGCCCGTCGCCGCCAGGTGCAGGAGGCGCTGGAGGTGGTGGGGCTGACGGATGCCCAGTTTCCCGGCCTGCTGGAGCGCTACCCACACCAGTTTTCCGGTGGCCAGCGCCAGCGCCTGGCCATTGCCCGGGCGCTGATCGTGCAGCCACGCCTGCTGGTGCTGGATGAGCCCACCAGCGCGCTGGACGTGACCATGGCCCAGCAAATCCTGCAGTTGCTGCAACGTCTGCAGGCCGAAAGAGGGCTGGCCTACCTGCTGATCACCCACGATGTGGCCGTGATCCGGGCCATGGCGCACCATGTGGTGGTTATGCAAGCCGGGCATGTGGTGGAAAGTGGCCCTGTGGAGCGGGTACTGGATGCGCCACAGCACGGCTACACCCGAACCCTGTTGGCGGCAGCCGAATAGTTCCTTACGAATCAAGGGTCTTAGCACAGTTTTGGAGTACAATCCAAAGCTCACGACCAAACGGGCGGGTAACTACCGCCCGTTTTTTTTGGTCGATTGTTTTTCACTCACGCATTCAGGCAGGCTTTACCGACGTGGCATTACAGGAAATCGTTGAACAAACCGTAGCAGGACTGGGATATGACCTGGTGGAGATTGAGCGCTCCGCCGGAGGTTTGCTGCGCATCACCATCGATTTGCCCTGGACCGCACCCGTGGAAGGGCAGGCTTCCGTAGAGCAGTTTGTGAATGTGGAAGACTGTGAAAAAGTGACACGCCAGCTGCAGTTTGCACTGGAGGTGGATGGCGCGGAATACAAGCGGCTCGAGGTGTCCTCGCCCGGTATTGACCGTCCCTTGCGTCACACCCAGGATTTTGAGCGTTTTGCGGGTCAGATCATCGACATCACCCTCAAAGCGCCCATGGGGGCAGCGGCCAACGGCCAGGTCAATGCCAACCGCAAGAAATTTCGTGGCACGTTGGAGCGTGTGGTGGCGGCTGACGGCGCCGTGGGTTGGCAAATCGTCTGGAGCGATGCGCCCGAGCCCAAGCCCGGACAAAAAGTCAGCAAAAAACGTGTGCCCCCGCCGCTGCAGGCGCTGGGTTTTACGTTGGATGAGCTGCGCGACGCACGGCTGGCACCGATTGTGAGTTTCAAGGGCCGCGGAAACGCTGGCTCTGTGGAGTAAGTCGTACGGCTGGATTCCAGCTGGCGTGTCCCCCAAGTTTGTTTGTATTGATCAGAGTGTTCAGGAGAGTCATGGCATGAATCGCGAACTGTTAATGCTGGTGGAAGCAATTTCCCGAGAGAAAAACGTGGAACGTGACGTGGTGTTGGGCGCTGTGGAAGCAGCCCTGGCCCAGGCCACCAAAAAGCTGTACCCCGGCGAAGTGGATATCCGCGTCGCGCTGGACCGTGACAGCGGCAACTACGAAACCTTCCGCCGCTGGCACGTGGTTCCCGATGAAGCCGGCCTGCAATTGCCTGACCAGGAAATCCTGCTGTTTGAAGCCAAAGAGCAGATCGCCGACATCGAAGTCGACGAGTACATCGAGGAACCCGTGGCCTCGGTGCCCATCGGCCGTATTGGTGCCATGGCGGCCAAGCAGGTCATTCTGCAAAAGATTCGTGATGCAGAGCGTGAGATGCTGCTCAACGACTTCATGTCGCGTGGCGAAAAAATCTTTGTCGGCACTGTCAAGCGCTTGGACAAGGGTGACATCATTGTGGAGAGCGGCCGCGTCGAAGGCCGTCTGCGCCGCAGCGAGATGATCCCCAAGGAAAACCTGCGCACCGGTGACCGCGTGCGTGCCATGATCATGGAAGTGGACCTGACGCTGCGTGGCGCCCCCATCCTGTTGTCGCGCTCGGCCCCGGAGTTCATGATCGAGTTGTTCCGCCAGGAAGTGCCTGAAATTGAACAAGGCCTGCTGGAGATCAAGTCCTGCGCCCGTGATGCCGGCTCCCGCGCCAAGATTGCTGTGCTCTCGCACGACAAGCGCGTGGACCCCATTGGCACCTGCGTGGGTGTTCGCGGGACCCGCGTCAACGGCGTGACCAACGAGCTCGCTGGCGAGCGCGTGGACATCGTGCTGTGGAGCGAAGACCCTGCCCAGTTCGTGATTGGCGCCCTGGCTCCGGCCAATGTGTCTTCCATTGTGGTGGACGAAGAGCGTCACGCCATGGATGTGGTGGTGGACGAGGAAAACCTGGCAATCGCGATTGGCCGTGGCGGTCAGAACGTGCGCCTGGCCTCCGAGCTGACCGGCTGGAAGATCAATATCATGGACGCGGCAGAAAGTGCCCAGAAGCAGGCCAACGAGACGGACTCGGGTCGCAAGCTGTTCATGGAAAAGCTGGATGTGGACGAGGAAATCGCCGACATCCTGATTGCAGAGGGTTTCACCAGCCTGGAAGAAGTGGCTTACGTGCCGCTGCAGGAAATGCTGGAAATCGAGAGCTTTGACGAAGACACGGTGCACGAGTTGCGCAACCGCGCCAAAGATGCCCTGTTGACCATGGAAATTGCCCATGAAGAAAGCGTCGAAGAAGTTTCGCAAGACCTGCGTGACCTCGAAGGCCTGACCCCCGAGCTGATCGGCAAACTGGCAGATGGTGGTGTGCACACCCTTGATGACCTGGCTGATCTTGCCGTTGACGAACTTACAGATATCACTGGCCAGTCTGCGGACGAAGCCAAGGCCCTGATCATGAAGGCGCGCGAACATTGGTTTACCAATGACGCCGCTTCTCAAGAGTAACGGTCATGAAAGGTTACACAGAATATGTCCAGTACGACCGTTGCCGAGTTTGCCAATGAACTCAAAAAATCCACCGATACATTGCTTGAACAACTGAGGGCTTCAGGCGTCCCCAAGGCCTCGGCCACGGACGTCCTGACCGATGGTGACAAACACAGCTTGTTGAACTACTTGCAAAACAGCCATGGCACTGCCAGTCCAGAGCGTAAAAAGATTACGCTGGTGAAGAAGCAGACCACCGAAATCAAGCAGGCCGATGCCACCGGCAAGGCCCGGACCATCCAGGTCGAAGTGCGCAAGAAACGTACGTTTGTGCGCCGCGATGATGGCGTGGATGTGCCGTCCGATGCGCCTGAGCTGGAGTCGGAAGTGCCTGAGTCTGCTGCGCCTGCGATTGACCACGCCGAGCTGACACGCCGCGAAGAAGAAGCCCGCCGTCAGGCGGAGCTGATCCGCCGCCAGGAAGAAGATCTGGCCGAAAAACGCCGTGTGCGTGAAGACGCCGAAAAGCGTGAGCGTGAAGCGGAAGAGCGTGCCGCCAATTACGCGGCCGCCGAAGCACTGAAAAAGAGCCAGTTGAGCGCGACCGAAGCGGAAGCCTCGGAAGAGGCGGCACAAGCGGCCGCAGCGCGTGCCGCGGCGCAAGTGGAGGCGCGCGAAACCGCCGCCGCCGAATCCAAGGTCCGTGCGGAAGAGGAATCTGCCCGCGCCGTGGACTTGGGTGACCGCCGCCGCAAGGCCGAGGCAGAAGCCGCGGCCATTCGCCTGATGATGTCGGCACCCAAGAAGGTGCTGGTGGCCAAGAAGCCAGAAGAGACCAAGCCCGCAGTGGATGCCAAGGCTGGCATGAAGGGCACCTTGCACAAGCCCGCTGCAGGCTCTACGGTTGCCAAGCCCGCCAAACCGGGTGCTGGTGCACCCGCTGGCAATGCAGGCGCAGGCGCCGGTAATAAAGAGGTCAAGTCCGCCAAGCTGTCCAGCAGCTGGGCTGGCGACCCTGCCAAGAAGAAGGAACTCAAGACCCGTGGCGACACCGGTGCTGGTGCTGGACGCTCCAGCAACTGGCGCAGTGGTCCGCGTGGCCGCCGTGGCAACGACCGTGACCGCGATGACCAGCACAGCCAGGCAGCGCCTGTAGAGGCACGCGTCATTGAAGTGCACGTGCCGGAAACCATCACCGTGGCCGAACTGGCCCACAAGATGGCCATCAAGGCATCTGAGGTGATCAAGTCGCTGATGAAGATGGGCCAGATGGTCACCATCAACCAGCCACTGGACCAGGACACCGCCATGATCGTGGTGGAAGAAATGGGCCACAAAGCGATTGTGGCTGCCCTGGATGATCCTGAGGCCTTTACCGACGACGATGTGCAAGGCCAGGAGGCCGTATCGCTGCCGCGCGCGCCTGTGGTGACCGTGATGGGCCACGTGGACCACGGCAAGACCTCGCTGCTGGACTACATCCGCCGGGCCAAAGTGGCGGCTGGTGAAGCCGGTGGCATTACCCAGCACATTGGTGCCTACCACGTGGAAACTCCGCGTGGCATGGTGTCCTTCCTGGACACCCCGGGTCACGAGGCGTTCACCGCCATGCGTGCCCGCGGTGCGCAGGCGACCGACATCGTGATTTTGGTGGTGGCGGCAGACGACGGCGTGATGCCCCAGACCAAGGAAGCCATCAAGCACGCGAAGGCGGCTGGGGTTCCACTGGTGGTGGCCATTACCAAGTCCGACAAGCCCGATGCCAACCCCGAGCGCGTGAAGCAAGAGCTGGTGGTGGAAGAGGTGGTGCCGGAAGAGTACGGTGGAGATTCTCCTTTCGTGCCGGTGTCCTCCAAAACAGGCATGGGTATTGACGCCCTGCTGGAGCAAGTGTTGCTGCAAGCCGAAGTGCTGGAACTCAAGGCCCCGGTGGACGCCATGGCCAAGGGTCTGGTCATCGAAGCCAAGCTGGACAAGGGCCGCGGCCCGGTGGCCACGGTCCTGGTGCAGTCCGGTACCTTGAAAGCAGGTGACGTGGTGCTGGCGGGACAGACCTATGGACGCGTGCGCGCCATGCTGGACGAGAACGGCCAGAAGATCGAAACCGCGGGTCCTTCCATCCCGGTGGAAATCCAGGGCTTGACCGAAGTTCCCCAGGCCGGTGATGAGTTCATGGTGATGTCGGACGAGCGCCGTGCCCGTGAAATCGCCACCTACCGTGCTGGCAAGTTCCGCAACACCAAGCTGGCCAAACAACAAGCCGCCAAGCTGGAGAATATGTTCTCCGACATCGGTGCGGGCGACGTCAAGATGTTGCCCATCATCGTCAAGGCTGACGTGCAAGGTTCGCAAGAAGCGCTGGCGCAGTCGCTGCTCAAGCTGTCGACCGACGAAGTCAAAGTGCAAATGGTGTACTCCGCCGTGGGTGGTATCAGTGAATCTGACATCAACCTGGCCATCGCCTCCAAGGCCATCGTGATCGGCTTCAACACCCGTGCCGACTCCGGTGCGCGCAAGTTGGCCGAAGGCAACGGCGTTGACATTCGTTACTACAACATCATTTACGACGCCGTGGATGAGTTGAAGGCGGCGATGTCCGGCATGCTGGCGCCCGAGAAACGCGAAGAGATCATCGGTATGGCCGAAATCCGCACCGTGTTCGTGGCGTCCAAGATTGGTACGGTCGCCGGTTGTATGGTCACTGCAGGTTTCGTCAACCGCAACGCGCATTTCCGCTTGTTGCGCGACAACGTGGTGATTTATACCGGCGAACTGGATTCGTTGAAGCGCATGAAAGACGATGTGCGCGAAGTCAAGGAAGGCTTCGAGTGCGGTATCAAGCTCAAGAACTACAACGACATCAAGGAAGGTGATCAGCTGGAGTTCTTCGAGGTCAAGGAAATCGCCCGTACGCTGTAAGCGAAAGAGTCCATGGTGCGCAAAAAATCTTCCACCCCCAACCGCAGCTTTCAGGTGGCCGACCAGATCCAGAGGGATCTGGCCGAGCTGATCGCGCGCGAGCTGAAAGACCCGCGGGTGGGCATGGTGACGATCCAGGGCGTCGAGGTGACGCCGGACTACGCCCACGCCAAGGTGTTTTTCAGCCTGCTGGTGGGTGATCCGGTGGAAACGGCCGAAGGCCTGAATCAGGCGGCGGGCTTTTTGCGTGCCGGTCTGTTCAAGCGTCTGCACATCCATACCGTGCCTACCTTGCACTTCATCTTTGACCAGACCACCGAGCGTGCGGCCGATATGAATGCGCTGATTGCGCGTGCCGTGTCTTCCCGCGCAAAAGAGGACTGACACGATGAACGCGCCACGTGCACGGGTTGCAAGGCGCCCCGTGCATGGGGTGCTCTTGCTGGATAAACCGATTGGCTTGTCCAGCAACCAGGCTTTGCAAAAAGCCAAATGGCTGCTGCGGGCGGAGAAGGCGGGCCATACCGGCACGCTGGACCCGCTGGCTACGGGTGTCTTGCCGCTGTGTTTTGGCGCGGCGACCAAGTTCAGCCAGATGCACCTGGACGCCGACAAGGCCTATGAAACAGTGGTGCGCCTGGGTGTGAAGACCAGCACGGCGGATGCAGAGGGTGAGGTGATCAGCGAGCGCCCTGTGTCGGTGACGCCCGCGCAGCTGGAGGCGGTGGTACAGCAGTTCACCGGGCCGATTGCCCAAGTGCCCCCCATGCACAGCGCCTTGAAGAAGGACGGTAAGGCCCTGTATGAATACGCCAGGGCCGGGGTTGAAGTGGAGCGCGAAGCGCGCCATGTGACGATTTATGCATTAAAAGTGGTGCAAGCCCTCGTGGATGCTGCGCAACCAGCTATCAAATTGATAGTGGACTGCAGCAAGGGGACTTACATCCGCACGCTGGGCGAAGATATTGGCGAAGCCCTCGGTTGTGGTGCCCATCTCAGCGCCCTGCGGCGTATCCGTACGGGTGGGTTCAGCGAGGGCCAGTGCATCACGCTGGATGCGCTGGAGGCCATGAGCGAGGCCGAGCGGCTGGCCTGCTTGTTGCCAGTGGATGCGCTGCTGCCAGAGCATGTGCCTGTCACACTGGACAGCGAAAATGCGGCACGTTTTTTGAGTGGAATGCGCAGGCGCGGCCCCTGGCCCGATGCGGAGCATGTAGCGGTGTATGCGGCAAGCCCCAAGGCGTTGCTGGGTACGGCGCGCGTGTTGGCGGGTGAGTTGATTCCGGTGCGCTTGCTGAGCCCGCTGGAAATCGGTGAATCGCAGGCCCAGCAAGTGGCCTTGGAACAGAGTTTGAAACGCGTTAATGAAACCTTGGCCCTTGGGGCGTAAGCAGAAAGTGAACCATGAGTAAACAAATCCGAAATATCGCCATCATTGCCCACGTGGACCATGGCAAGACCACCATGGTGGACCAGCTGCTGCGCCAGTCTGGCACCTTTGCCGAACACGAAAAAGTGGTCGACACCGTGATGGACAACAACGCGATTGAAAAAGAGCGTGGCATCACGATTCTGGCCAAGAACTGCGCCGTGAGCTGGGAAGGTACCCACATCAACATCGTCGACACCCCCGGACACGCGGACTTCGGCGGCGAAGTGGAGCGCGCCTTGTCCATGGTGGACGGCGTGGTGTTGCTGATTGACGCCCAGGAAGGCCCCATGCCCCAGACCCGCTTCGTGACCAAAAAGGCCTTGGCCTTGGGTCTGAAGCCGATTCTGGTGGTGAACAAAGTGGACAAGCCCGGTGCGCGTCCCCAGCACGTGGTGAACGCGGCTTTCGACCTGTTCGACAAGCTGGGCGCGACTGACGAGCAACTGGATTTCCCCGTGGTGTACGCCTCGGGTATCAATGGCTGGACTTCGCTGGAAGAGGGCGCGCCTGGTGAGCAGTGGGGCCCCGACATGTCGGCCCTGTTCAACACTGTGCTCAAGCATGTGCCTTCGCAAAAGGGTGATCCTGCCGCACCGCTGCAACTGCAAATTTCTGCGCTCGACTTCTCCACGTTTGTGGGCCGCATCGGCGTGGGCCGTATCAGCCAAGGCACCATCAAGCCCAACATGGACGTGGTGGTCATGGAAGGTCCGGACGGAAAATCCGTCAAGGGTCGTATCAACCAGGTGTTGACATTCCAGGGTCTGGACCGCGTACAGACACTCGAAGCCGGTCCTGGCGAAATTGTGCTGATCAACGGTATTGCCGACGTCGGTATCGGCGTGACGGTGACCGACCCCCTGAACCCCGCACCGCTGCCCATGCTGAAGGTGGACGAGCCCACGCTGACCATGAACTTCTGCGTGAACACCAGCCCGCTGGCTGGCCGCGAAGGCAAGTATGTGACCAGCCGCCAGATCTGGGACCGTCTGCAAAAGGAACTGCAACACAACGTGGCGCTGCGCGTCAACGAGACCGACGAAGAAGGTATCTTCGAAGTGCTGGGCCGTGGTGAATTGCACTTGACCATCCTGCTGGAAAACATGCGCCGCGAAGGCTATGAGATGGCGGTGTCCAAGCCCCGCGTGATGTTCCGCGAGATCAACGGCGAGAAGCACGAACCTATCGAGCTCGTCACCGCTGACGTGGAAGAGCAGCACCAAGGCGGCGTGATGCAAGCCCTGGGCGAGCGCAAGGGCGAGCTGGTGAACATGGAGCCGGACGGCCGTGGCCGTGTGCGCCTGGAGTACCGCATTCCTGCCCGTGGTCTGATTGGTTTCTCCAACGAATTCCTGAACTTGACCCGTGGTTCTGGCTTGATTTCGAACATCTTTGACAGCTACGAGCCGCACAAGGGTGACATCGGTGGCCGCAAGAACGGCGTCCTGATCTCCATGGATGCCGGTGAAATCTTCACCTACGCCCTGGGCAAGCTGGACGACCGTGGCCGTATGTTCGTGAAGCCTAACGATCCCGTGTACGAAGGCATGATTGTGGGTATCCACAGCCGTGACAACGATCTGGTGGTGAACGCCACCCGTACCAAGCAGCTGACCAACTTCCGCGTGTCCGGCAAGGAAGACGCGATCAAGATCACGCCCCCGATTGAATTGACGCTGGAATACGGTGTGGAATTCATTGAGGACGACGAGCTGGTCGAAATCACGCCCAAGTCGGTGCGTCTGCGCAAGCGCCACCTGTCTGAAAGCGACCGCAAGCGCGCAGGTCGCTCTTGATCGGCTAGCCCCCGTGGCGGCTTTGCCGCCGTCCCCTGTGAGGGGCGAGACCGCGGACCGGCATAGTCGGGGCCGCGGTTTTTTTGATTCGCAAATACGCATACCGATGAAGCTTTGTGCATGAAACTCACCCACACACGGGCCGTGTTTTTGATGGTGGCGGTGACCCTGATGTGGTCCACCGCTGGCGTCATCACACGCCATCTGGAATTCGCACGTAGCTTTGAAGTCACCTTCTGGCGGGCGTTCTTCACGGTGCTCAGCTTGATGGTGATCCTGCCATTCGTGCGCGGGCGCGATGTGTTTTACAAAATCCGCCACGCGGGCCTGCCGTTCTGGTTGTCTGGCCTGTGCTGGAGCGTGATGTTCACCGCCTTCATGGTGGCGCTCACGCTCACCAGCGTGGGCAATGTGCTGGTCACCATGTCCCTGGGGCCGCTGCTCACTGCGCTGATTGCACGCATCTTCATTGGCCACCGGGTGCCGCTGCGTACCTGGGTTGCCATCGTGGTGGCCGGGGCGGGCATCGTTTACATGTATGCGTCCCAGCTGGACTCGGTCACCTTGCTGGGCACCCTGGTGGCCTTGTGCGTACCGATTGCCGGCGCCACCAACTGGACCGTGACCCAGCATTCGCACGACCAAGGTCACGATGTGGACCTGATGCCCGCGGTCTGGGTCGGTGCCGTCATCTCTACCGTGGTGACGCTGCCACTGGCCTTCCCATTGCAGGCCAGTGCGCACGACGTCGCCTTGCTGGGTTTTCTGGGCGTGTTCCAGCTGGCAGTGCCCTGTGTGCTCAGCGTGCGCTGCGCCCAGATTCTCAAGGCCCCGGAAATTTCCCTGTTGCAGCTGCTGGAAGTGATCTTTGGCATTCTGCTGGCCTGGCTGGGCGCAAACGAAGTACCCAGCAGCGCAGTGCTGTGGGGTGGGGCGCTGGTGATTGGCGCCCTGGTGGTGAACGAAGTGATTGGATGGAGAGAACGCACATGACCCCGATGGCCCCTAACGACGATGTGATCACCGAAATCCGCGGCCAAGTGGGCCTGATCACCCTGAACCGTGCCAAGGCGCTCAATGCCCTGAGCCTGGGCATGGTGCGCAGCCTGACGGCCACGCTGCAGGCCTGGAAAAACGATGCGGCAGTGAAGGCGGTGGCGATCCGCGGCAGCACCAAGACGGGGGTGTTTGGTGGTTTTTGCGCCGGTGGGGATATCCGCTTCTTCCACCAGGCGGCGCTGGCCGGTAACCCCGCGCTGGAAGACTTCTTCACCGAAGAATACGCGCTCAACCACCTGATCCACCACTACCCCAAGCCCTACATCGCCTTCATGGATGGCATCGTCATGGGCGGTGGCATGGGGATCAGTCAAGGGGCGTCGCACCGCTTGGTGACGGAACACACCAAGATGGCGATGCCGGAAACGAACATTGGCCTGTTTCCCGACGTCGGCGGGGGGTATTTCCTCAGTCGCTGCCCGGGCCGTACGGGTGAATGGCTGGCACTGACGGGGGATGTGATCGATGGCCCCACGGCGGTGGCTCTGGGCCTGGCTGACCAGTGGGTCGAATCTGCCCGCTTGCCAGAGGCCTGGGAGGCATTGACGGCCCCAGATTGGACGGAAAAAGCCCCACTGGATGCCTGGATTGCTATGTTTTCAGGAGCTGCTCGTGCAGATTCCATGCGGGCTAGAGGCCAAATTGACCACTATTTTGGGCTGGAGACCGTAGCCGCCATCGTGCAAGCGCTGGAAGCCGACGGCAGCGATTGGGCGCAACAGACGGCCGCTACTTTGCGCAAACGTTCGCCGCTGATGCTGCATGTGGTGCTGGAGCAGGTGCGCCGGGCACGCGGTATGACACTGGCTGAGGATTTGCGCATGGAGCGCGACATGGTGCGCCATTGTTTCTATACCCAGCATCTGGGCCGCTCTGGTGCGGCCAGCGAGACGGTAGAGGGCATCCGCGCCTTGGCGGTGGACAAGGACCACGCACCGCGTTGGAACCCGGCGTGCATCGAAGAGGTGACGACCGACATGGTGGCGCCGTTCTTCGCCAGCCCGTGGCCGACCCAAGCACACCCCCTGCGCGGGCTGGTCTAAGCAGCGCAGCGCGGGGACGGACTAACGGTTTCTGTCTTTCATCGCGCGCTCTACCTCGCGCTTGCCTTCGCGGTCCTTGATGGTGTCGCGCTTGTCGTGTTCGGCCTTGCCTTTGGCCAGGGCGATGTCACATTTCACCTTGCCGCTTTTCCAGTGCAGGTTGATGGGTACCAGGGTGTAGCCCTTTTGCTCCACCTTGCCAATCAGGCGTTTGATTTCCTCCTTGTGCATCAGCAGCTTTTTGGTGCGCACCTTGTCCGGGCTCACATGGCTGGATGCTGTGTGCAGCGGGTTGATTTGCAGGCCGATGATGAACAACTCGCCGTTGCGAATCACCACATAGCCATCGGTGAGTTGCACTTTGCCTTCGCGCAGGGATTTGACCTCCCACCCCTCCAGCACCAGGCCCGCCTCAAAGCGCTCCTCGAAAAAGTAATTGAACGCGGCCTTTTTGTTATCGGCGATGCGGGAAGCGGTTTCGGGTTTTTTGGCCATTGCACTCAGGTGGGGATGACAGACAGGATTGAAAGGGAAGACGCTGTTGGGCTTGTCTACAATCCCGCGCAGACCACCATTCTATGAAAACTGTTCACAAGTCCGTTCTGATCTGGTACAGCCCGCAAGAGATGTATGCCCTGGTGACCGATGTGGCCCAGTATCCGCAGTTTCTGCCGTGGTGTGACCATGCCCGAATTTTGGAACACGACGCCCAGGGAATGACCGCAGAGGTGGGCATTTCGTTCAGTGGTATCCGCCAAACCTTCACCACCCGCAATAGCCACACCCAGCCCAGCCAGGTGGGGATGCAGTTGGTGAAGGGACCGTTCTCCAAGCTCGATGGTGTGTGGAGCTTCCATCCGCTGGGCGATGGCTCGCAGCGTGCGTGCAAGGTCGAGCTGGTGCTGAACTACGGGTTTGACAATGCCACGCTGGGCAAGTTGGTCGGGCCCGTGTTCGACAAAATTGCGGCCAGCTTGGTAGACGCGTTTGTCAAACGTGCGCAACAAGTCTATGGCGACTGAAGTCACGTTTGCCGTGACGGTGGTGTTGGCCGCGGGCCCCCGGCAGGTACAGATCCGCCATCTGCAAGTACCGCCTGGCTGCACAGCAGCCAGGGCCGTGCAGCAAAGCGGTTTGCTCTTGCCACTGCCAGAGTCCGATATTGCGCATCTGACTTTGGGGGTGTGGGGGCGCAAGGCCAGCGGCCAGCAACTGTTGCGGCCTGATGACAGGGTGGAGCTCTACCGCGCGCTCCAGGTCGACCCCAAAGTCGCACGCCGGGAGCGGTTTGCCAAACAAGGCGCTAAATCTGCTGGTCTGTTTGCCAAGCGCCGTGCAGGGGCCAAGGCTGGGTATTAACCGCTTCGGCGTTGTTGCTTATTTGCAATCGGCGTTGATGATGCCCTGGATGCGTTGGGCTTCCGCTGCGCGTGCGCTGTCGTCCATGACTTCCCGCTCACCGGCCGCGTTGGTGCGAGACACACGGACGCCGGAATCAAATGCCGCTTTGGCCTGTTTGGCACGGGCGCAATTTTCTGCCTTGGCCTTCGCCACACGCTCTTCTTCCGCCTTGCGTTTCGCAGCTTCGGTATCCGCGGCCTGCTTCTTTTTGGCTTCCAGCTCCTTGTCAACACCAGAACCATGGGCGGCGCTGCTGGACAAGGCCGGTGCGGGGGCTGTTGTTTGTGGTGCCGAGGCCTCTGCGCTCACGGCGGGTACCGACGGCGTCGACCGTTGTCCACTGGGGCGTTTCAAAATATTTTTTTCCGGGATATCTGATCCTGGTGCGCGGTCACTGAAGACCTTGCGTCCATCCTTGTCCACCCACTGCCATTGGGCCCAGGTGCCTGTGACGGAGAGGGCCAAAATGGCGGCCAAGAATGCATGCGACGGTTTCATGCCTACAAGTGTAGCGCGCGGGATGGGGCAAGACCAAATTGACACGGGTACAATCCGATTTTTGGAGCTTTGACATGCGCCTTCTCGGCAAAGCGCTCACCTTCGACGATGTGTTGTTGGTGCCAGCGTTCTCCCAAGTCCTTCCCAAGGACACCAGCCTCGCCACCCGTTTCTCCCGCAACATCGCCTTGAACTTGCCGCTGGTCTCAGCGGCCATGGACACAGTGACTGAAGCCCGCTTGGCTATCGCCATTGCGCAAGAGGGCGGCATGGGGATTGTTCATAAAAACCTGACCGCTGCGGAGCAAGCTGCGCATGTGTCCAAGGTCAAACGCTACGAGTCCGGCCTGCTGCGCGACCCTGTGGTCATCACGCCCGACACCACGGTGCGGCAGGTGATTGCGCTGTCAGAACAGCTCGGCGTGTCCGGCTTCCCGGTGTGCGACGGCGGCAAAGTGGTCGGCATTGTGACTGGGCGTGACTTGCGCTTTGAAACCCGTTACGACCAGGCCGTACGCGAAATCATGACGCCCCGTGAGCGCCTGATCACCGTGCCAGATGGCACCACGCCAGAGGCCGCCAAGGCCTTGCTGAATAAACACAAGCTGGAACGCCTGCTCGTGGTCAACGAAGCCTTTGAACTCAAGGGCCTGATCACTGTCAAAGACATTACCAAGCAACTCAACTTTCCCAATGCTGCGCGCGACGCCACAGGCCGTTTGCGTGTTGGTGCTGCCGTTGGCGTGGGTGAGGGCACCGAGGCGCGCGTGGAAGCGCTGGTGGCCGCGGGTGTGGACGCCATCGTGGTGGACACGGCACACGGCCACAGCAAGGGTGTGATCGACCGCGTACGTTGGGTCAAGCAAAACTTTCCCCAAGTGGACGTGGTAGGCGGCAACATCGCCACCGGTGCTGCGGCACTGGCTTTGGTTGAAGCGGGTGCCGATGCGGTCAAGGTCGGCATTGGCCCCGGCTCCATCTGCACCACACGCATTGTTGCGGGCGTGGGCGTTCCGCAGATCATGGCGGTGGACAGCGTGGCCACTGCCTTGCGCGGCACTGGTGTTCCATTGATTGCCGACGGCGGCATTCGCTACAGCGGTGACATTGCCAAGGCCATTGCGGCGGGCGCTGGCACTGTGATGATGGGCGGTATGTTTGCCGGCACCGAAGAGGCACCAGGCGAAGTCATTCTGTACCAGGGGCGCAGCTACAAGAGCTACCGCGGCATGGGCAGCATTGGCGCCATGCAGCAGGGCAGCGCGGACCGCTACTTCCAGGAATCCAGCACGGGCAACCCCAATGCTGACAAGCTGGTGCCTGAGGGCATTGAAGGCCGTGTGCCCTACAAGGGGTCCATGGTGGCCATCGTGTTCCAGATGGCAGGCGGTATTCGCGCCAGCATGGGCTACTGTGGCTGTGCCACGATCGAGGACATGCAAAACAAGGCCGAGTTTGTGGAGATCACCACGGCGGGCATCCGTGAAAGCCACGTCCATGACGTGCAAATCACCAAAGAAGCCCCCAACTACCGCGCGGATTGACCGGACCCTTGCCCATGCACCAGAAAATTCTCATTCTTGACTTCGGTTCTCAAGTCACCCAACTGATTGCACGCCGCGTGCGCGAAGCCCATGTGTTTTGCGAAGTACATCCCTGCGATGTCAGCAATGAATGGATTCGTGCTTACGCTGCAGACGGCCAGCTCAAAGGGGTGATTCTGTCTGGCAGCCATGCCAGCGTCTACGAAGAGGCGACGGACAAGGCGCCCCAAGCGGTGTTTGAACTGGGTATCCCGGTGCTGGGTATCTGCTACGGCATGCAAACGATGGCGCAGCAGCTCGGTGGCAAGGTAGAGGCTGGCCATACCCGTGAGTTTGGTTCTGCCCAGATTCGTGCCCATGGCCACACCGAATTGCTCAAGGGCATCCAGGATGTTGTCAACGAGCAAGGCCATGGCTTACTGGACGTCTGGATGAGCCACGGTGACAAGGTCACCGAGCTTCCTCCTGGCTTTAAGCTCATGGCCAGCAACGCCGCCTGCCCAATTGCAGGCATGGCGGATGAATCCCGCAAGTTCTATGCGGTGCAGTTTCACCCCGAAGTAACCCACACGGTCAAAGGCCAGGCCATTCTGGAACGCTTTGTGCTCGGTATCTGTGGTACGCGTGCCGACTGGATCATGGGTGACTACATTGCCGAAGCCGTGGAACGCATTCGTGCCCAGGTAGGAAATGAGGAGGTGATTCTGGGCTTGTCCGGTGGTGTGGACTCTTCCGTGGCCGCCGCGCTGATTCATCGCGCCATTGGGGATCAGTTGACCTGCGTGTTTGTAGACCATGGCTTGTTGCGCCTGAACGAAGGCGACATGGTGATGGACATGTTTGTGGGCCAACTGCATGCCAAAGTGATCCGGGTGGATGCTTCTGCCCAATTCCTGGGGCACTTGAGCGGGGTGAGCGAACCCGAAGCCAAGCGCAAGATCATTGGCCGCGAGTTTGTGGAAGTCTTCAAGGCGGAAGCCGCCAAGCTGACGGCTTCGGGTGCCTCCAAGGCTGGCGCCAAGTGGCTGGCCCAAGGCACCATTTACCCCGACGTGATCGAGTCCGGCGGCGCCAAGACCAAAAAGGCCGTCACCATCAAGAGCCACCACAACGTGGGCGGCTTGCCTGAGCAATTGGGCCTCAAGTTGCTGGAGCCTTTGCGCGAGTTGTTCAAGGACGAGGTACGTGAATTGGGTGTGGCCTTGGGCCTGCCAGCCGACATGGTGTACCGCCATCCTTTCCCCGGCCCCGGCCTGGGCGTGCGCATCCTGGGTGAAGTCAAAAAAGAATACGCGGACCTGCTGCGCCGGGCCGACGCCATTTTTATTGAAGAATTGCGCAAGACGCCGTACCAGGGTGGCAACGCGCTGGGCTCTAATCCACGCCATGCCCCCAAGACTTGGTACGACGCCGTGTCACAGGCATTTACCGTATTTTTGCCCGTGAAGAGTGTGGGCGTGATGGGCGATGGTCGCACCTATGATTACGTGGTGGCCTTGCGTGCAGTGCAGACCAGTGACTTCATGACCGCTGATTGGGCCGAGTTGCCATACAGCCTGCTGAAAACGGTGTCTGGCCGGATCATTAATGAGGTTCGCGGTATCAACCGCGTAACCTACGACGTCAGTAGCAAGCCACCGGCCACCATAGAGTGGGAGTAGCGGATGGCCTAAGGGAAATCCCGAGAGCCATGGAGTTTTCCGCAGATTCCTCATAAAAAGTTTATGCAGCGCCCTTCGGGGCGCTGACTTTTTGTGCAAGCTTGGTGCACAATGTTTTTATGAATACCGAGAATCTGATGGGCCGCCACACAGACTCCGACACGCTGCATTTTTTGGAAGATGAGGCCGTGAGTGGATCTGCCAAGGAGCTTGTCTGGCGCTTGTTGGTGGTAGATGACGAGCCGGATGTTCATCGCGCGACAACCTTTGCCTTGGCTGGCGTGCGGATTCTGGGGCGAGCGCTGCAGTTTTTGCATGCCTATTCTGCAAGCGAAGCCACCCAAATCCTGAATACCGAGCGCGATGTGGCTGTGGTCTTGCTCGATGTCGTGATGGAGCGAGAGGATGCCGGTTTGGCACTGGTCAAGACTATTCGCCAGGACTTGCACCTCAATGAGCTGCGAATCATCTTGCGTACCGGTCAACCCGGCTATGCGCCAGAGATCGAAACCATCCATGATTTCGATATCAACGATTACAAAACCAAATCAGAACTGACACGCACCAAGCTCTATGCCACAGTGACTGCGGCATTGCGGGCCTATGAACAGATTCGCAAGCTGGACGAGCTGGCCTTTTATGACCGCCTGTCTTGTTTGCCCAACCGCAACAAGTTCATTGACTTGAGCGAAGAGCGGCTCAAGAGCCAGTCGGCGGCTGACGATGTCATTGCCATTCTGGATATTGACGACTTTTCCGAAATCAACGATGCCCTGGGCCACCAGCAAGGTGACCGTCTACTGCAGTCGGTTGCGGATCGGCTCAAAGCAGAGTTGGGCAGTGAGGTCATCCTGGCCCGCATTGGCAGTGATACCTTTGGTTTGATGGGCGCGCAGTCGGTGGTCAATCCCTTGCGGGTTTTGGCCATGTTTCGGGAGCCTTTCCAGGTGCAGGATGACTCCATGGTGGTGACCGCCACCATGGGATTGACCAAGCTGCTGTCGGAGGGTGTTTCTGGGCGCGATGCGCTCAAGGATGCCAACATCGCCCTGAAGCGTGCAAAAAAGAGCCGCCGCGGCAGTTTTGTCATGTTCTCCAGCGAGATGGGATCAGACATTCGTGAGCGCGTCCGTTTGCTGCAAAGCCTGCGCAGCGCTGTGGAGAGCGAGCGCCTGTTCATCGTCTACCAGCCGCAGATCAACCTTAACAGCGGCAAAGTGGTGGGCATGGAGGCGTTGATCCGTTGGCGCAATGAGGATGGAACCTTTGTGCCCCCTGATCGCTTTATTCCCCTTGCTGAAGCTTCTGGAATGATCGTTGCCATTGGCGACTGGGTGTTGCGCATGTCTTGCCATGAGCTGGTGCGGCTGCAAGCGCTGGGGCTGACGGACTTGCGGATGTCGGTCAACGTGTCACAAATCCAGTTCCGGCACCCCGAGTTTTTGGAAAAACTCAATGCAGCACTGCTGGATACGGGTATACGACCTAGCTGTCTGGAGTTGGAAATCACGGAATCGGTAGCCATGGAGGATGCCGACTTCATGTTGGAAACCCTGAATTTGGTGCGTGAATTGGGTATCTCCATTGCCATTGACGACTTCGGCACTGGCTATTCATCACTCAGCCAGTTGCGCCAGTTACCCATCGATCGCCTCAAGATTGACCGTGCATTTGTGTCTGAATTGCAAAAAGATATGTGTGGGGGGCACATTGCTTCCATGGTGATTGAGCTGGGCCGCAATCTCAATTTGACGGTCATTGCGGAAGGCATCGAAGAGGAGGCACAGGCCCAAGCCCTGCGCGACTTGGGTTGTCATGAGGGGCAGGGTTATTTGTATGCCAAGCCCATGACTCCTCCACTTTTGAAAGACTGGCTGGTGTCGAGGGGCAGTATCTCCTGAATTTCGCTCCTGCCAATGGGCCGACATACCCTCATGCAGGCTAGGATCTGAGGATGACACAAGACACAGGCTTTATGCGCTTGGCGTTGGCACAGGCCCAAGCTGCCCACGAAGCAGGGGAAATTCCGGTAGGGGCCGTTGTTGTGAAAGACGGGCGGGTGCTGGGCGTAGGTCGCAATATGCCGATTGGCACGCACGACCCTTCCGCGCATGCCGAGATCATCGCTTTGCGCGCAGCCGCGCGGGTGCTGGGCAACTACCGAATGGAGGGGTGTGAGCTCTACGTTACGTTGGAGCCTTGCGCCATGTGTGCTGGCGCCTTGTTGCATGCACGCCTCAAGCGGGTGATTTATGGCGCCACAGACCCTAAAACAGGGGCCGCGGGATCGGTACTGAATCTTTTCGCCTACCAACAACTCAACCATCACACCCAAGTTTCAGCCGGCGTGTTAGCCGACGAATGCTCCAACACCCTGCGCACATTTTTTCAACTTCGGCGCCAAGCACACGCTTCACAAGCACAAACACTGATGGAGGACGCGCTGCGGACACCGCAATCCGTGTTTGTGGGAATGCAGGACTATCCCTTTGTCTCCCATTTCTTCCGCGATGCTGAAAATTTGCATGGCTGGCGCATGCATTACCTGGACGAGGGACCCGTCGATGCTATGCACACCGTGCTTTGCTTGCACGATGTGCCGGGATGGAGCTATCGATTTAGGGCGCTGATTCCTGCATTAAGTGCCAAGGGAATTCGTGTCCTCGCCCCAGACCTGATTGGCTTTGGCATCAGTGACAAGCCGAAGAAGGTGGTGGCGCACACGCCATACCTGCATTTGCACAGCTTACAGCGCCTCCTGATGTCATTGGGTGCTCCCAAAGTGCTGGTCTTGGCAGAGGGCAAGGCAATTCACCTGGCCCAGATGCTGGTGGAAAGCAAGGTCGTACGCGTGGTAGATGTGCTTCAGATCCCGCCTGACCCCCATGTCGCATCGGATGCGCGTCCTTATCCGGATAAGGGCTACCAAGCAGCCTGGAGGGCCGCGGCCGGACTTGTTCAGCAACTGGAGCAAGCATCCCGCGACGGGGACTGGAATCTTGATGTAAACGTGCTTGACGGGAGTCCAGACACGATGGCTGAGCAGATTGAGGCCATCTGTTGCAACGGATAATCACCCATGGCGAAAAAACACGTTTACATTTATTCCCCCTCGGGGGCAGTGCGCGACAAGGCTGCATTCAGACGCGGCGTGAAGCGCCTTGGCGCTCTGGGCTACGACGTTGAATTGGATGCGGATGTACTAAGCAGCCATATGCGTTTTGCGGGCGATGACGACACCCGATTGGCTGCCATTCACCGCGCGGCGGCAAGTGGGGCCGATATCGCCATGATCTCCCGGGGTGGCTACGGACTTACGCGCATTGTGGATGGTATTCGCTACAAAGCGATTGCGAAGGCGATCGAGCGAGGCACCCAGTTCGTAGGCATTAGTGACTTCACTGCTTTCCAACTGGCCGTGCTTGCCAAAACGGGCGCGGTTACTTGGGCTGGCCCGGCTTTGTGCGAGGGTTTTGGCGTGGGCGGAGCACCCGATCTGCAGCCTGATGACATCATGGAAGATTGTTTCCATGACATGGCAGGAGGGCAGGGTGAGGGCACTGGATGGCGTCAAAACCAGGCTTGGGCCGGAACCTCTCCGTTGAGCATTCACCACGCAACAGTGTGGGGTGGGAATCTCAGTGTGCTGGTCTCGATGGTGGGAACGCCCTACCTTCCCATCATCAAGGGCGGCATTTTATTTCTGGAAGATGTTGGGGAGCATCCTTACCAGATTGAACGCATGTTGACCCAACTCCTGCATGCAGGCGTTCTGGCAAGTCAGAAGGCTGTCGTGTTGGGACAGTTCACCGGTTTCAAATTGAGCCCACACGATAAAGGTTTCAAACTCAACACCGTGGTCGCGTGGCTTCAGGCACAACTGAAAGTACCGGTCTTGACCAACTTGCCCTATGGGCACGTTCAGACCAAGGTGCTATTGCCGGTAGGAAGAGCTGCGGATTTGGCTGCTGAAGGCAGGGATGTCATGTTGGTCTGGGGCCACTAAGTGATTAGTGCCCCAGAGGGCTGGGACGCGCGCTGAGTCCACTGGGCAGCAAACCTTTGAACATCGCACTGATATCGGCCAACTGCTGCCTTGCGCTTACTTCACCATTCAGTGCAGCTACCGCGGCCATGACGTCTCCCCGCAGGTACCAGAGATCTTGCACGTCTTCGGCATACGTTACGCGTAATTGAACTATCGGGTAGGTTTGGGCGCCATTGTCCCCAAGGATGTCCAGCATCGCGTGCCGGATGTCGTTGAGTGTGGGGGCATTCAAAAGCTTGGGTTTAGCCATGCTGCTGCCTTTTAGCAGGCTGTTCATAAGATTCGAGGGGGTCCAACGCATATCTGTTTATTCTCAAGTGACTCGCCGTGCACCATAAGCAAACCTGATGCCATGGGCAATAGGGGCTGATACCGGCTTTGCGAGATATACAACACTGCGCATGGAAGAAGACTCCCTCTAAAGTATTGCGAACATGACTATGTGCCTGTTGGCTGGAACGCTATCAACGCGAAGGGTAGACTTTAAAGATCTGGGTAAACAGTGAATAAGCTATGCATTGCAGAGCTATTTCTTTTTGCTGCACTGGTGTGATTTCACGCACTCTATTTCCGGCTGTATGCCCTAAACTCAGAGTTCTATACAAGAGCAGGATCAATTGGGAATGGGTGTTCAAGCGACCGTAGTTTTCACCGACTTGCACGGCAGCACTGCGGTGTTTGAAACGTTGGGGAATGCGCGCGCCACCGAATCCGTTACCCAAATCACGACCTGGATCACTGAGCAATGTGAACGACATGGTGGACGCCTCGTCAAGACACTGGGCGATGGCGTAATGGTCGTGTTCTTCAACCCCGGGCAGGCCGTTGCTGCGGCGGTCGATATCCAAAGATTGCACCACAAGAAGCGTATGCGCCCGCAGTCTGACTCGCGATTACCGATTCGTATCGGATTGGCATCGGGCGAGGTGGAGATGGTTGCAGACGACTGTTATGGGGATGCCGTGAATGTGGCATCCCGTTTGTGTGATTTGTGCGGCCCACACCAAATCTGGGCCAGTGCCAGCACTTTGGAAACAGTCCAAGAGATACGCGGCAGCAATTTTCGAATGTTGGGCCCCATCCATATTCGCGGACGGGCTGAGCCCTGCAATGTGTTTCAGATTGAGTGGCGGGAGGAAGAACCCTCAGACTTCCTGACGATGCAGGCCCAACTCAGCCCATCAGATTTGCTTAGCTTGGGGGATGCGTTGGGTCGGGAAGTTGTATTGCAGTGGATGGATACCGTGAAAAGTTTCAAGTCCTTTGAATTGCCTATCCACATTGGTCGCGTGAAAACTGTGGAATTTGTTGTCAACGACCCCAGAGTTTCACGCACACATGCACGTTTGGAATGGCGAAATGGTTGCGTGATGTTGGTGGACGTGAGTAGCTACGGAAGCTGGGTGCGTTTCTCCGAAGCTGGCGGCGCAAACATGCTGCTGCGCAGAGAAGAGTGTGTGTTGCACGGCAAGGGTGAATTGGCCCTGGGCGCATCTTTTGCAGATCCGACCGTTCCAACCGTGGCATTTACGATTCGCTAATGAAGGGGTTTATGTTTGGCATCATAACTTTACATAATATACATCGTATAAAGTACAGATGGAGTCTTCTACCAAGCCCCCTTGGGGCGTCTGGCCCGGATGAAGGCCGCGATGATCGTGGTGGAATCTGTTTTTTTAACGCGCTCTGCAAAGTCGATGGCCGTCAATCCTAGGTCGTTTTTGATGGTGGGGTCTGCGCCAGCTTCCAGCAGCAATTTGACGGCGGAGGCGTTGCCGTACATGGCGGCCATCATCAATGGAGTTGATCCGTTGGGCGAGGCTGCGTCGATATAGGCGTGTTGATCCAGCAGCAGCTGCATCACCGCAATATGGCTTGCAGTGGCGGCGTAGTGCAAAGGCGCCCATCCCGACTTGTTCACATCGGCATCGCGTTCGATCAACAGTGCGCACAATTCAGCGTACCCGCGCAATGCGGCCAACATCAACGGACTTTCATCCTGCGCATTGCGGACCTCAACTTTGAGGTCCGGGTGGCGCACGAGTAAGGCGGCAACGTTGGGTGCAGGCACTTTCAGCGCGGCCATCAGTGCGGGAACCCCATTGGGATTGGGGGTGTTAGGGTCGAACCCGCGCTCCAGAAGCTGGCCAATCACGATGGGGTTGTCGGCTTCCAATGCCAGAAAAAAGTCTTCGTATGATCCTGCTCTTGCAGAGCTAAACCCAATTAAAACAAATAGATAAATGAGATTCTTAAACTGATTTCTCATGATCATTTGGATGAAATAAAGCATCGAAATTGGCACTACTGATCTGGGCGATGGTCTGCACATCGCAGCCCTTGAGGGCTGCCAGTGTTTGCGCTACGTACGGCACGTAGGACGGATTATTGGTCTTGCCACGGTAGGGAACCGGTGCCAAGTAGGGGCTGTCAGTCTCGATTAGCAAGCGGTCCATGGGGACCAAGGCAGCTACATCCCGAATGGCCTGTGCACTCTTGAACGTCAAGATGCCGGAAAAAGAGATGTAAAAACCCAGGTCCAGTGCTGCCTTGGCCACCGCCATGTCTTCGGTAAAGCAGTGGAACACCCCACCCGCGCACCCTGCTCCACCGGTTTCACCCTGCTCGCGCAGCAGGGCCAGCGTATCGTCCGACGCACTGCGGGTGTGGATGACCAAGGGTTTTTGCACTGTACGTGCCGCCTGGATATGGCGGCGAAAGCGCTCGCGTTGCCACTCCATATCGGCAACCGTGCGCTCGCCCAGTCGGTAGTAATCCAAACCGGTCTCTCCAATGGCGATCACTTTGGGCAGAGAGCCCAGGCGCACCAACTCCGCCACACTGGGCTCGGTCACCCCTTCGTTGTCCGGATGAACACCAGCGCTCGCCCAGATGTGTGCGTGTGCCAAAGCCAAGGCATGGACTGTTGAAAACTCTTCGAGTGTGGTGCAGATGCACAGGGCGCGGTTCACCTGAGCTTGGGCCATGGCTATCTGAATAGCGGGCCAATCAGCTACCAACTCCGGAAATGTCAGGTGGCAGTGGGAATCGGTAAACATGGGAATCCATCTCTCAAAACTGCAGCTGCGCTGCAGCTGGCCCGTTGAACGGGCCCGGTGTTACACGGTTTGTGTGGGGCGGTCAGACGCCATATGGGCACCCAGAATCTCTTCAATTTTTAGCTTGAGCTGGCGTGACTTTTCGTCTTTGGGAAACAAAATGCCCACGCCCTGGGTGCGGCCGCCCGAGGCCTTGGGCGGTGTGACCCAAGCTACCTTGCCGGCTACCGGGTAGCGCTGAACGTCTTCCGGCAAGGACAGCAGCACATACACATCATCGCCCAAGGTGTATTCCCGGGTAGTCGGAATGAATACACCGCCTTCGGTAAACATGGGG
The DNA here is from genome assembly GCF_058791215.1 of Rhodoferax sp. EU05-FHT12H12. Classification (NCBI taxonomy): domain Bacteria; kingdom Pseudomonadati; phylum Pseudomonadota; class Betaproteobacteria; order Burkholderiales; family Comamonadaceae; genus Rhodoferax; species Rhodoferax sp. EU05-FHT12H12. The sequence goes on from NZ_JBYTDI010000001.1 coordinate 380,413, forward strand.
ATGTAGGCGGCATACAAGGCAGCTTTCTCCTTGATGGAGAGCTGGATGACACTGGGGCGGGCGGTGGCGGGGTTGGTGCTCATGGTCGCGACTTAATGCCCTGAGTTTAGGGCCGATTGGGCTTGGCCGACAAGCGCCTCGACCATCAGGCCCGCGTTGAAGGGGTGGTCCATGGTTTTCATGGCATGGGAAAGGGCCTTGCTCCAGCGCCCCAGCACCGGCATGGGAATGCACAGTGCGCCCAAATCCTTGGGTTCAAAGAAGCGGGGTGTTGCGCCGCACAACTTGGCCATCAGGTCGTGGCAGAGCTTGTGCTGGGCATCGATGATCTGCGATGCGGTCCAGTCTTTCACTGCAGCTGTGTCGCCGAGGGCCATGGCACGGGGAAAGGCCGCCCAGGCCAAAGGATCGCGACCGGACTCGGCAAAGAGCAGAGCATCGGCAGGTCGGCCCCCGGTAGCCTGTAGCAATAACCGCGCGCGCGCCGCGTCCAACCCCTGGGTTTGCAACCATTGCACGCCCTCCTCTGCACCGGGCCAAAGCATGGTGTGACCTATGCAGCGACTTCGGATCGTAGGCAGCAGTTGGTGGGCCGATTCGCTGGCCAGCACAAACCGCACATCACCAGCAGGCTCTTCCAGAGTTTTGAGCAAGGCATTGGCGGTGATGGCGTTCATGTTCTCGGCCGGAAAAACGACCACCACCTTGCCACGACCGCGTGCACTCGTGCGCTGGGCAAACTCGACCGCGTCGCGCATGGCGTCCACGCGGATCTCCTTGCTGGCCTTGCGTTTTTTGTCGTCAATCTCACCCTGCGCCTTCTCGCTCAGTGGCCAGCCCAACTCCATCATGGTGGTTTCGGGCATCAGCATGCACAGGTCGGCATGGGTGCGCACTTCAATGGCATGGCAGCTGCCGCATTCGCCACACGCACCTCGTGGACTCGGGTTTTCACACAGCCAGGCACGGGCCAATGCAAGTGCCAAGGGGTACTGTCCCAGACCGGAAGGCCCCTGCAATAACCAGGCGTGGCCACGCTGCTCCAGCAGGGTGTGCACCTGGGCCTGAATCCAGGGGGCCAGGGCGTTGTTTTTGCCAGGCTCGCTCATGGTTGCAGGACTCCGCGTTCACGCAAGGCGGCTTGCACATCCAGCCACACCGCCGCAGGCGTCTGGTGTGCGTTGATGCGGGCAAAACGGGCGGGGTCTTCCGCCTGACGGCGCGCATAGCCCGTTGCTACGCTCTCGAAAAAAGCAATCGGTTGTGATTCGAATTTGTCGGGCACCCGGGCACCCGCCAGCCGCTCCGCAGCCACCGCCGGCGGCAGGTCAAACCAGACCGTGGTGTGGGGCTGTAGCAAACCGGCCTGGTCCGGGCCTTGCACCCACTGTTCCAGCTGTCGCAGCACCTGCCAGTCAAACCCGCGCCCGCCACCCTGGTAGGCAAAGGTGGCGTCGGTGAAGCGGTCGCACAGCACCACCTCCCCCCGCGCCAGCGCCGGCATGATCACGCGCTGCACATGGTCGCGCCGTGCTGCAAATACCAGCAGCGCCTCTGTCATCGGGTCCATGCTGTCGTTCAACACCATATGGCGCAGCTGCTCAGCCAGTGGTGTTCCGCCCGGCTCGCGGGTCAGGGTCAGTGCCCTGCCTTGGGCGCGCAAGGCGTCAGCGAGTGCTTGAATATGGGTGGATTTGCCCGCGCCGTCGATGCCTTCAAAACTGATGAAAAGTCCGCTCATGCCGTCCCTGTGCTTGCGTCTGGCGCTACTGGCCGCGCTGGTATTTGTTGACTGCCCTATTGTGCGCGTCCAGCGACTCGCTGAACTCGCTGCTGCCGTCGCCGCGCGCCACGAAGTACAAAGCCTTGCTGGCTGCGGGCTGCACGGCTGCCAGTAGCGCCGCTTTGCCCGGCATGGAAATTGGGCTTGGGGGCAGCCCCTCTCGGGTGTAGGTGTTGTATGCCGTGTCCGCTAGCAGATCAGCGCGGCGCAAATTGCCATCAAACGACTCACCCAGCCCGTAGATGACGGTAGGGTCAGTCTGCAGGCGCATGCCAATCAGGAGGCGGTTATTAAACACCGCCGAAATCAGGGGCTGGTCGCTGGTTTTGCCGGTTTCCTTCTCGATGATGCTGGCCAGTACCAAGGCATCCTCCGGCGTTTTGAGTGGGACCTGCGGGTTGCGTAACGACCATGCCGCCTCCAACTGCTGGTCCATGGCGCGCAGTGCGCGCTGCAGGACCGCCAAGTCGCTGGAGCCTTTGGCATAGGTATAGGTATCAGGGAAAAAGCGGCCTTCCGGATGCACCCCGGGGCGGCCCAACTGGGCCATAAGTGCCTGGCTGGACAGGCTGGTAGTTTCGGATTGCAAATGCGCAGCCTTGCGCAAGGCCTCGCGCACTTGCCTGAAGTTCCAGCCCTCGACCAGCGTCACCGTGCGCAGGGCCTGGTCGCCCTCAACCAGCTTGCGCAGCAGGCTGTGGGGCGTGCTGCCTGCTTCTATTTCATAGCTACCGGCCTGGATCGCGCGGGACTGGCCTGAAAGCCGGAACCACCCGTACAGCAGGCTGGGGTTGGCCTGCACGCCGGCCTGTGTCAGCGCATTGGCCACCTGGCGGGCGCTGGCCCCCGGTGCAATGGACACATCCACAACCGGCGCGCTGAGCGCCAGCGGCGACTGTACCCAGACATAGCCCGCCCCCAGCAACCCCAAAGCGGTGAGTAGCACCGCAGCAAAAAACAAGCGCACAGCCCTACTTCCCGTCAGTCATCAAAAGCGGAATGATAATTCAGCCATGAGCATGCAGCCCTCCTCCACCTCACCTCTTGCCACCCTCAATGGTGTGGCCCGCCTGGACCACTTGGGCGTGATCCAGATCGAAGGCGAAGACGCCGCCAAATTCATCCACGGCCAGCTGACGCACGACTTTGCGCTGTTGGACCTGGGCAGCGCACGGTTGGCCGCGTTTTGCTCGGCCAAGGGCCGCATGCAGGCCAGCTTCATTGGGTTCAAACGCCCGGCCGGTGACATCCTGTTGGTGTGCAGCAGAGATTTGTTGGCCCCCACGCTCAAGCGCCTGTCCATGTTCGTGATGCGTGCCAAGGCCAAACTCAGCGATGCCAGCGAACGTTTTTCTATCTACGGATTGCTTGGGGATGCTACAAAAAATGTAGCTGCTAGCGCAGGTGTGGCATGGGCTAAGGCTGATTTTGATGCTGAATCCGTGGTCCAGCTGTACCCGGCGGATGGCACACCACGGCAGCTCTGGGTGGCGCCAGTGGGTACCGCAGTACCGCAGGGCGAGGCCTTGGCGCTGGAGACCTGGCTGTGGAGCGAGGTACGCAGCGGCGTCGCGACCCTGAGCCAACCGGTGTTCGAGGCCTTTGTCCCACAGATGCTGAATTACGAGTCGGTGGGGGGCGTGAGCTTCAAGAAGGGCTGCTACCCCGGCCAGGAAGTGGTGGCGCGCAGCCAGTTCCGCGGCACGCTCAAGCGCCGAGCGTTTGTAGTACACAGCGCCGGAGAGCTACAAGTCGGCCAAGAAATTTTCACCCCAACAGACACGAGCCAACCCGTGGGCACGGTGGTACAGGCGGCCAGGGCCCCTGGCGGCGGCATGGATGCCATCGTGTCCTTGCAACTGGCGGCACTGGAAACTGGGCCTCTGCTTGCCGCAGATTCCGAGTTGCAGCTGCTTCCCCTGCCCTATCTTTTGCTCGAAGACATATAAAGCGCTGTTTTTCTGCGAGTTGACGCCACGGGGCCGGCGGCTGGACTCATAATAAACACGCCATATAACGCGTCGGGAAGGGATTGTTTTTTTATGTCAACGCCGCTTAGCAAAGAAGAAGCATTTGCCCGACTGGGCGCTATTACCCGCGAAATGCATGAGGCATTGACGGTGCTAGGCGGAAACCAGTTGAGCGCCATCGTCGAGGAAATCCCGAATGCCCGTGACCGATTGGCCTATGTTGGCAAGATGACCGAAGACGCGGCCAACAAGGTTCTGACCTTGGTGGAAACTGCCAAACCCGAGTGCGATGACTTGGCCACCCGTGGCGTGGAACTGGGCGAATCGCTGGCCCGCTTGGCGGCCTCCTCCGACATGAGTGTGGACAAGGCCCGCGGCCTGATGGTGGTCTGTGGCAAGTTTGCCCAAAGCACCGCAAAGTTTGCCGATGGCCAGGGCGCGGTGCTCAGCGACATCATGATGGCGCAGGATTTTCAGGACCTTTCGGGTCAGGTGATCAAGAAGGTCATAGACATCATCACCCGCACCGAAATGCAGTTGGTGCAACTGCTGGTCGACAGCTCACCCGCCGCGCCTTCCAGTGCTGCTCGGAGCAGCGGCACCGAGCCGGTGACTGTGGACAACCATGTGCTTGAAGGCCCCCAAACGGCCGACAGCGCCCTCAAGCAGGACGATGTGGACGACTTGTTGGCCTCGCTGGGCTTTTAGTCTTCACGCCAAAGTCCGTACCATCTCTTGGTGCGCGATGCCGGCTTCCACAAATACCGGGCCGCACGGCACAAAACCCTCCCGGGCATAAAAACCCTCTGCGCTGCATTGGGCATGCAGCATCACCTCGGTGTCACCACGCGCACGCGCTGCCGCCATCAGGGCGCGCAGCACCTGCAAGCCCAGTCCCGAACCCCGCAGCACCCGGTGGCTTGCCATGCGCCCAATGCGGGCCACCCCTGGTGCATGCACCAGCATGCGGCCACTGGCCACCACCTGGCCCAGTGCGTTGTGCACCAGCGCGTGGACCGCGTCGGCGTCGGCTTCATCCCACACCAACTGCTCGGAAATAGCCTGCTCTTCCACAAACACCGCGCGGCGCAAAGGTGCAATGCGAGCACCCCAGGTGTGCCAGTCCCCGACGGCTGTGTGGGTCAAGGCCTGCCCAGCCGTCTGCGCGGTAAACGCCTGGCGCAAAGCCTCGGGCACGGGGCGCGAGGTCTGGCTGACAGGGTCGGCAAACACATACAGCAGCTCGCCAGACACCAGCAGCGTATCGCCCCGAAAAATGCCGCCTTCAAACACCATGGACGAGTTGCCCACGCGCGCGCAGCGCAGGCCAATGTGCAGCATGTCGTCGTAGCGGGCTGAGGCGTGGTACTCCAGCGTGGATTTCTTCACATACATGTCGCCGCCCAGCAGCGCCATGCTCTCCTGGTAAGGCATGGCCAGCGCGCGCCAGTAGTCGCCCATGGCAGTATCCAGATACATCAGGTAATGGGCGTTGAACACGATGTGTTGCATGTCCACCTCGGCCCAGCGCACGCGCAGGGGGTGGAAGAAACGGAAATCAGAGCGTTGCAGGTGCATGGTGGTGTGTCGTTCAGGAAATGGAAAAAGCTTGGCGCAGTGCCCGCGCTGCATCGGCATGTGCGGTGGCAGCTTCGGGAATGGCACGGCCCATCTTGATGAATTCGTGGACCATGCCGCGGTAGATCTCCAGGTCCACCGGTACGCCGGCCATGCGCAGGCGGTCGGCGTAGGCCACGCCCTCGTCTACCAGTGGATCACATTCCGCCAGGCCCACCCAGGCGGGCGCTACGCCGCCCAGATCGACCTCGTATCCGTCCGGCCCCTTGCCATCCAGCGGGGCAAAGCGCCAGTCGTTGCGGTCGTCCGGGGTACGGATGTATTGCTCGAAGAAGTAGGTGATATGCGGCTCCTCAATCACAAAACCCGCAGCAAAGGTGCGGTGCGAGGGCGTGTCCTGGTGGCCGGCACAGCCGGGGTAGAACAGCAGCTGCAAGGCCAGCGGCATTCCCACGTTGCGTGCCTCGATGGCGCAGGCCGCGGCCAGGGTACCGCCCGCGCTGTCACCCCCCAGGGCCATGCGGGTGGCCTCCAACTGGCGTGAGGCACCTTCACGTGCAACCCACTGCACCACGTCCCAGGCATCGTTGTGGGCAGTGGGGAATTTGCTGTCGGGCGCCAGCCGATAGTCCACCGAGAGCACCGCGCAATGGCCCAGGTGGGCCAGGCGTCGGCACAGGCCGTCGTGGGTGGTGACACTGCCCACGGTAAAGCCGCCGCCGTGAAAATACAGCAACACAGGCAACTTGCCCGCGGCAGGCGCGTAGTGGCGCACCGGAATGGCAAAACCATCGCGCGCAGTGACCGTAAAGTCCTCCACTCGCGGCAGCTTCTGGGTGGGGAGCTCCAGCACATGGGCACCGGCAGCGTAGGCAGCGCGCGCCTGGTCGGGGCTCAGGGCATGCATGGGCACGTGGCCGGCGCGGGCGATGCGGTCCACCACGCTGCGCATGGCGGGGGTCAACAGGGCACGCGGGTTGGCGTGGCGGTCATGGTGGTGACTCATGGGAACGTGGCTTCTTGCTACAGTGTTTTTTTCAATCCTACACGTGGAGCACGTATGGCCTTCATCTACTACGTAACCCAGATCCAGTTTGAGTGTGGTGCCGTGCGCCTGCTCCGGCAAGAGTGCGAGCGTGTGGGCATCACCCGCCCCCTGATCGTGACGGACCAGGGCGTGAAGGCCGCCGGCATTGTGCAAAAAGCACTCGATGCCCTGCCCGGCCTGACTGTCGAAGTCTTTGACCAGACGCCCTCTAACCCCACCGAAGCTGCCGTGCGCGCTGCAGCGGCGATGTACGTGGCCAAGGGCTGCGACGGGCTCATTGCCGTGGGCGGCGGCTCAGCCATCGACTGCGCCAAAGGCGTGGCCATCGCCGCCACGCACGAAGGCCCCCTCACCCACTACGCCACCATTGAAGGCGGCTCGGTGCGCATCACGGATCGCGTGGCCCCGATCATCGCCGTGCCCACCACCAGTGGCACCGGCAGCGAGGTAGCACGCGGCGCCATCCTCATCGTGGACGACCACCGCAAGCTGGGCTTTCACAGCTGGCACCTGGTACCCAAGACCGCCATTTGTGACCCCGAGCTCACCCTGGGCCTGCCACCCAAGCTGACCGCCGCCACCGGCATGGATGCGATTGCGCACTGCATGGAAACCTTCATGGCCCCCGCGTTCAACCCGCCGGCCGATGGCATTGCGCTGGACGGCCTGGAGCGCGCCTGGGCCCATATTGCCCGCGCCACCCAGACCGGCAGCGATGTGGAAGCCCGCACCCAACTCATGAGCGCCAGCATGCAGGGTGCCATGGCATTCCAGAAAGGGCTGGGGTGCGTGCATTCGCTGAGCCACAGCCTGGGTGGTGTGGACCCGCGCCTGCACCACGGCACGCTTAATGCCATGTTTTTGCCTGCCGTGGTGGCCTTCAACGCGCAGGCGGAATCGGTCCAGAGGGACAAGCGCCTGCAGCGCATGGCCCACGCCATGGGCCTGGGTTCCGCCAGCGACATGGGAGAAGCCATCAAGGACATGAACGCCCGCCTGGGGCTTCCGACCGGCCTGGCTGCCATGGGCGTGGATGCTTCGCAGTTCGACCAGATCATCACGGGCGCCCTGGCCGACCATTGCCACAAGACCAATCCACGCATTGCCACGGCGGACGAGTACCGCGGTCTGTTGTACGCCTCACTCTGAGGGGGGCCGCAGCGCGCTGCATTTTCTTTCCAGACATGGCATAGCCAAGGCACCTACCCACGCCTGCTCCCGCCCATATGCCAGCTGGGCGGCTGCGTACGCAGGTCTTGGCGTTCTGGCCTAGCGCAGCCGACTGGCCAGCGCGGGTGACAGGCTGGACAAAAATCCTTCCACCGCGGCGGTGTAGTCGCCGGGCAGTCCCAACTGTTCGTTGATATCCCCGTGGCTCAGGTCTTGCGGCAGCACCTGGGCTCGCACTTGCAGCTGGCTGGCATGGGCTGCAAAAGCGCGCGCCTGGTCGCAGGACTCGGTGCGACGGCTGGAGCACACCGCCAGCAACGGTTTGGCCCCTGCTTGCAACTGCTGCAGCGGGGAGACTGCCCGCCAGAAGGCGGGGTCGGTGCCAAACGCGGGGTCGTAAAGTTTGTAGTGTTTGCCTTGCATGATGGGTGCGACATCCAGTGCCGCACTGTCCAGCGCCACGGTGCCCAGCCAGGGTTTGGTACCCGCCTCGTTGCCCAGCGTGGAAGAAGCCGCCAGCAAGGCCACCAAATGCGCGCCCGCTGAATGCCCCATGAGGACAAACTGCTGCGGATCCGCGCCCCAACTGGCTGCCCGGGTTTGGGCGAAGGCCAGAGCCTGGGCCACGTCGTGCACCTGGTCCAGCGGATCGGCGTCGGGCAGCAAACGGTTGTTGATGGAGACAAACACAATGCCCTTGGGCAACCAGCGCGCCGTTTTGTTGTCCACCACATTGCCCATGCGCTTGTCCCCCACGCGCCACGCGCCGCCGTGCACCATGAAAATGACGGGGGCCAGGCCCGGCGCCAGGGCCTGGGCAGGCAGGTAAACGTCCATGCGCTGCTTCGCATCGCTGCCGTAGGGCACGTCACGCAGTACCTTGCGGTGTGCGGTCTGCTGGGTCGCATGGTGGTCCCCATAGGGGTTGTCCAGCGCTTGCTCCCTGCCTGCGGGGCCCGGTTCGCCGGGGCGGGTTTCCGCCTGGGCCGCCCGTCGCTCCTTGAGGCGTTCCAGCAAGGGGCCGGCCGAGGCTGCACTGCCGGTCAGTACCAGCGCAGCTATCAGGGCAAAGGCAAAGTGACTCGCAGCAGGAGGGTTCATAGAGGGCGTACCAGGTTCATGTCGGGCTTGTCCAGCCAGGCGATGAACTCGTCCACCATCTGCTGGCTCGCGCGGGTGGCGGCTGTCCACGCCTTCACCCGTCCTGCCAGATCATTGCCATAGTGCGTAAAGTCTGTTCGGTCTGGAAGTTTGCTGTTCGGTAAAGTTTTCACCCATTCGGGGTTGGGCGCCAGCAGCACCATGGTGTCCAGAAATGCGGTGGAGCCGTGGCGCCACTTCAGTCCCTTGTCCAGCCACCCCGGCACCACGCTTTTCTGGAAGTGGGGGTACAGGACCAGTCCTTTTGCATCAAATGTGCCTCTGGCCCCCGTGGATTCTGCGCGAGTAGCTCCTGTTTTTATAGCATCCCTGGCGCCGGGGTAGTTCAGGTGCAGGTGGTAATCGGTGATGCCGCCGTCCCAGTAGGCGCCCTGTGGGGCGCCGGGGATGTTGTGGATGGCTTTGAGCACAAAGGGGATCGAGCAGCTCGCCTGCAGGGCGGGCTTGAAGTTGGCTTCGCTCAGCGCCACCTGGCGCGTGCGGTAGTCCCCCGTGGCAAAGGGCAAGGGGGCACACAAGCCGCCCGATGCCGCATGTGGGCTGGAAAACACCACCCGCTCCAGCCAGGCGCCCATGGCCCGGCGGTGCACGGTGTTGGTCAAAAAGGCACCCAAATAGCCCAGTGGCGTGCGCAGGCTGTGCTCGGTGTGCAGCAGGTGGCGCCCGCGCGAGGTCACGATGTGCAGCCGGTAACGCGGGTGTTGCAGCACCTCGGGCACCCGGCCACCATAAAAGGCTTGCAGGCTTTGGCCAAAGGTTTCACTCACCTGCTCTGCACGCACGCGCTTTTGGCCTGGCGCCAATTCGTAGTGCTGGTGGATGTAGTCGTGCTCCAGCCGCGCAAACGCGGCGGCCGGGTCGTTCAGGCAGGCGCTGGCCATGCGCCATGCGCCAATGGAGGCGCCCACCAGATCCACCGGTTGCTGCGAGCGCGTGAGCCAGTCGCCAAAAATAAAGCGATCCAGCGGCCCGAGGATCAGGCCCTTGGGTCCCCCGGCTGCGCCTGGGATTGTGCGAATGTGTTCGGGCTGCAGCCCGTGGGCAGTCAGCGCCGCCCGGGCTTTGGGGCCCGCGTATATGTGAAGTGCCTGCATCTAAGAATTCAATCGAAAAACACCTGTTGACCGGTGGACCAGGCTTGAGTGCCGCCGGGCCGCCCCAAGGCGCGAGGGCCTCATGTATACGCTGCCCAGTCAAACGGGTCTTGTTGCAGCACCATGTCGATATCCAGCCCGAGGGCCAGACCCACGGAGCCGGGAAAGGTGACCGCCAGGCCACGCTGGGTGAGCTTGGCCTCTTTGCCGCGGGCGCGCCAGGCTGCCAGGTGAATCACCCCGGCCAGCGGCTCGTAGACATGGTTCTCAAAGGGGGCGTACTGGTGCTCCAGCGCATCCACCATGGGCTGCGGAAAATGCCACATGCGGGCGTAGCCTGCGCCCACACTGGCGTAGCAGTAGCCCAGCAGCTTGCGCTCCTGCGTGGCCCGGTTCATGCCTAGCGGGTGCACGTCTTCGTCCAGCGCCGCGGTGATGTCGGGCATGGCCAGGTGCATGGCCAGTTCGCCCACGGCATGGATCAGCCCGCAGGTAAAGGCGGCCTGCTGGTTCAGCCGTACCACCCCTGCCAGCGAGCGCGAGACCCGCGCCACATTCAGGCTGTAGTCCCAGAACTGCTGTAGCTGGATGCCTGGCACCGCCTTGAGCGACGCTCCGGTGGCCGCGGCCTGCGCCATGGTGCGCACCTGGTTCAAGTCCAGCAGGGCCAGTGCCTCCGAGACGCTGCTGATGCGGCCCGAGAGTTGAAAAGACGGGGAGTTGCCCAGTTGCAGCAGCCGGGTGGTCAGCGCCGGGTCGGTGCTGATGAGTTGGGTCACCTTCTTGAGGTCAATTTCCGGACGTTCCAGCTCACTGAGCAGCAGTGCCACCACTTTGGGGATGCTGGGCAGATTGAACTGCTGCTCCAGCAATGCACTGAGTTTCATGGCCACGGTCTCCTCAACCAACTTTTGGGGATGTGCCGATTATCTATCCCTGCGCGGCCGCCTGCGTCACAAAAGCGAAACCCCGCAGCCGCGGGGTTTCGCAATGGAGGCCACTGGGCCCTTGCGGGGCCGGTCTAGCGCTTGAGCTTGGCAAACGCCGAGGCCATGGCGGAGTTGCCCGAGGGGGCGTTGTCGCGGTAGCTGCCTTGCTGGCGCTCACCCCGTGCGGGCCCCTGGTAGCGGTTGTCCCCTGCCCGGTCTTTGCTGCCCGCGGGTGCGGCACCAATCTTCATGGTCAGGCTGATGCGCTTGCGCGCCACGTCCACCTCTTGCACCTGCACCTTGACGATGTCGCCGGTCTTCACCACCTCGCGCGCGTCGTTGACAAACTTGTGCGCCAACTGGCTCACATGCACCAGGCCGTCCTGGTGCACGCCCAAGTCAATGAAGGCGCCGAACTGGGCCACGTTGCTCACCGTGCCTTCCAAAATCATGCCTTCCTTCAGGTCGGCGATGTCTTCCACGCCGTCGTTGAAACGCGCCACCTTGAAGTCCGGGCGCGGGTCGCGGCCGGGTTTTTCCAGTTCGGTGAAGATGTCCTTGACGGTGATGACACCGAACTGCTCGTTGGCAAACAGCTCGGGGCGCAAGGTCTTGAGCATGTCGGCGCGGCCCATGATCTCGGCCACCGGCTTGCCGGTCTTGGCGATGATCTGTTCGATCACGGGGTAGGTTTCGGGGTGCACACCGGTCATGTCCAGCGGGTTGCTGCCGCCGCGAATGCGCAAAAATCCAGCGCTCTGCTCGAAGGTCTTGGCGCCCAGGCCGGTGACCTTCATCAGGTCCTGGCGGCTGCCGAAGGCGCCATTGGCTTCGCGCCAGCGCACCACCGCCTTGGCCACGGTGCCGGACAGGCCAGACACGCGGGAGAGCAGCGGCACGCTGGCCGTGTTCAGGTCCACGCCCACCGAGTTCACGCAGTCTTCCACCACCGCGTCCAGCGTTTTGGCCAGCTCGCTCTGGTTCACATCGTGCTGGTACTGGCCCACGCCAATGCTCTTGGGGTCGATCTTCACCAGCTCGGCCAGCGGGTCTTGCAGGCGGCGGGCAATCGATGCCGCACCGCGCAGGCTGACGTCCACATCGGGCATCTCTTGCGACGCAAATTCGCTGGCGGAGTAGACCGAAGCCCCAGCTTCGGACACCACCACCTTTTCAATCTTCAGCTCGGGAGCCCCGGCCTGCGCGCTCATTTTGCCGAGCAACTTGATCAGGTCGCCCGCCAGCTTGTCGGTCTCGCGGCTGGCAGTGCCGTTGCCAATGGCGATGAGGTTGACGCCGTGCTTGGCGCACAGCTTGCCCAAGGTGTGCAGCGAGCCTTCCCAGTCTTTGCGCGGCTCGTGGGGGAATACGGTGGTGGTATCGACCAGTTTGCCGGTGGCATCCACCACGGCCACCTTCACCCCGGTGCGGATGCCAGGGTCCAGGCCCAGCACCACGCGCGGGCCGGCCGGGGCGGCCAGCAACAGGTCACGCAAGTTGTCTGCAAACACCTTGATCGCCACTTTCTCGGCATCTTCGCGCAGGCGGGCAAACAGGTCGCGTTCGGTGGACAGGCTGAGCTTCACTTTCCAGGTCCAGCCCACGCATTTGCGGATCAGGTCGTCCGCCGCGCGGCCCTGGTGGCTCCAGCCCAGCTTCAGGGCGATGCGGCCTTCGGCCAGGGAGATTGCGGGGGGCGCTATCTTTTTAGGAGCTGCTGACACAGAAGCCACGGGGGCTGGAGGCATATTTGACTCGGGAAGTACCAGTTTGGCATCCAGAATGTCCAGCGCACGGCCCCGGAACACGGCCAGCGCACGGTGGCTCGGTACCCGGCCAATCGGTTCGTCGTAGTCGAAGTAGTCGCGGAACTTGGACACGTCGGCGTTGTTCTCGTCCTTGCCTTCGGCCAGCTTGCTTTGCAGCAGGCCCTCGTTCCACAGCCAGGCGCGCAGGTCCTGCACCAGCACCGGATCTTCGGCCCAGCGCTCGGACAGCAAATCGCGCACACCGTCCAGCACGGCGAACACGGTGGAGAAATCGGGTTGCTTGTCGGCAATCTGTTCCGGCGTCAGTGGCGGCTTGAGGTAGGCCAGTGCTGCCTCGGCGGGCACCAGCGTGGGGTCGGCAAACAAGGCGTCGGCCAGCGGCTCCAGTCCGGCTTCCCGGGCCAACTGGCCCTTGGTACGGCGCTTGAGCTTGAAGGGCAGGTAGATGTCTTCCACTTCCTGCTTGGTGGCAGCGTTGTGGATGGCGGCCATCAACACGGGTGTGAGCTTGCCCTGCTCGTCAATGGCTTTGCACACCGCTTCCTTGCGGTCGGCCAGCTCGCGCAGGTAAGAGAGGCGGGTTTCCAGCTCGCGCAGCTGGATGTCGTCCAGCCCGCCGGTCACTTCCTTGCGGTAGCGGGCAATAAACGGGACGGTGGCACCTTCGTCCAGCAGGGCCACGGCGGCCTCGACTTGCTGGGGACGAACCTGGATTTCTTGCGCGATCTGCGCGATGATTTTCTGCATGGGGACGGGCTAACGCTGACAGAGATGGGACGGCTGCGCGGGGCAGCAGGCTGCTGAATTAAGGGCGAGAGTTTGCCACAGCCATTGCCCCGCCTTGTATTTGGCGACCAAGCTGCCCCCGTCCCCCGGGGCCTTGGGTGCGAGGGCCCGCAGGACTTATGCCTGGGACGCCCGGGATGCGCTGGTTTGGGCTGCTTTGCGACGGCGCGCCAAGACCCCCACAGCCCCCAGGCCCAGCAGCATCATGGCGTAGGTCTCTGGCTCTGGCACGGCGGAGACAAAGGTGACGCCCACCACAAAATCGTCCCAGTCGCCCAGCTTGGAGGAGCCCGCAGAGTCGTTGTAGCCCAGGATGAACTGGTAGTTGCCGGACTTGGCGCCCGTGGCCCCCGTGATCAGGCCGATCGAGGTTCCGGAGTCCCAGCTTCCGCCGTTGTAGGCAAATTTCCCGCTGATGCCTTCGAACCAGAAGTTCAGGTCGCCGGGGCCGATGGAGGCGGACACCGCGCTGCCCACGGCTTGGCTTTCCAGCAAAGTCTGCCCAGGGCCGCCCAGGTACATGCTGAAACTGTCCAGATAGCTGGATTCTTGCCCCAAATAGGTGAAAGTGACGGTACCCGCTTGGTCTGACACCAGCTTGCCCAGCGTCACCGATGTGCCGACAGCCATGGCGTTGAGGCCTGCAATACCGTCAAAAACCTCAGTTCTGGCAACGACCGGGTTCGATGCAATCTGCACAAAAGACAGGCCGGCGTGTGCGGCGTTTGCCAGCATCAGCCCAGCTGCGGCCAGCAGCGTGTACCTCATGTTCATGCCATTCTCCTCGGGGTGGTTTACATACGCTTACAACTCTTGGTTCATTCTGGGCTGCGGTCCGGATTTCTCAATAGCCCGTTCGGACTAGTCTTTCTGCGGAGGCGCGTAAACTGCAGACCATGCCTTGGTTCCACACCCTGATCGTCAGTGCCTGTTGCTACTTGCTGGCACTGGGTAGCGCGGGTGCCGTGGAATTGCGGGTGGGTTTTGGCCTGACCAAACCGCCCTACGTGCTGGAGTCTGGCAAGGAGGGCCTGGAGGTGGAGATTGCCGAGCAGGCCCTGGCCGCTGGGGGCTACCGGATGGTGGGGCTGCAGTTTCCACCGGCACGGGCCTTGGCCATGCACCGGGCCGGTCAGCTGGACGTGCTGCTGACCGTTGACGAGGGCATAGGCGGCAACGACTACTTTTCCGACCCCTACATCGTCTACCAGAACGTGGCCATCACGCTGAGTTCGCGCAATCTGCAGATCAAACGGGTCGAAGACCTGGCCAACCATTCGGTGGCAGCTTTCCAGAATGCCGAAGTGATTTTGGGTGAGCGTTTCAAGACCCTGGTGCTCAACCACTCCCAGTACAAAGAGTACCCGCAGCAAATCATCCAGAACAACCTGCTCTACACCCAACGTGTGGATGTGGTGGTAGGCGACCGGCGCATCTTCCGCTATTTCAGCACCCAACTGGGCCCCAAGGTGGATGTGAGTCAACCCGTCACCATCCACCCCATTTTCCCGCCCAACCCGCGCAAGGCGGTGTTCAAGGACTCGGTCATCCGCGACCGTTTCAACGCGGGCCTCAAAACCATCCAGGCCAACGGCGTGTACGACGCCATTCTGAAGAAGTACGCGGGTCAGTTGTAATCCAGCATCGGCACCGCAGCCCACACGAGGGAACCTATGGAGCAGTTTGATCTGATCGTCATCGGGGGCGGCTCCGGCGGCGTGCGCGCAGCGCGCATTGCTGCCAACCACGGTGCGCGCGTGGCGCTCGCCGAGGAATACCGCATGGGCGGCACCTGCGTGATCCGCGGCTGCGTACCCAAAAAGCTGATGGTCTATGCCTCGCGCTTTGCGCAGGAGTTTGAAGAGGCTGCCGGTTTTGGCTGGCTGGTGGATGCGCCCCGCTTTGACTGGGCCACGCTCAAGACCCGGCGTGACGCCGAGGTGGCGCGCCTGGAAGGCATTTACCGCAGCAACCTGCTGAACGCCGGTGTGCAGATTCTGGAAGGCCGGGCGACCCTGCTGGATCGCCACACGGTGATCCTGCCGAATGGCCAGCGCTTTCAGGCCAAACACATTTTGATAGCAAGCGGCGCACAGCCGGCGCGGGGTCCTGACATTCCGGGCCATGAATTGGCGATTGACTCCAATGGCTTCTTTGACCTGCCCACCCTGCCCCGGCGCGTGGTGGTGCAAGGTGCGGGCTATATCGCGCTGGAGCTGGCCTGTGTGCTGCATTTGCTGGGGGCAGACGTGACGGTGGTGGTGCGTGGTGAGCAGATCCTGCGCGGCTTTGATGACGAACTGCGCCAGCACTTGGCGACAGAAATGGCCCACAGCGGCCTGCAGTTCCGCTTTGGCCGCGAAGTGCAGACCATTGCCCGCGTAGGCGATGCGTTGCAGGTGCACCTGGACAACGGCGACACCCTGGCCACCGACTGCGTGCTGCGCGCACTGGGCCGAGGGCCCAACACCCAGGGCCAGGGCCTGGAGGGCGTGGGCATCACGCTGGACGCCCAGGGTGCCATCCCCGTCGACGACTTCAGCCAGACCACGGTGCCCAACATCTATGCCGTGGGCGATGTGACCAACCGCGTCAACCTTACGCCCATGGCCATCCGCGAGGGCCATGCCTTTGCCGACACCGTGTTTGGCAGCACCCCGCGCCGTGTGGACCACACGCTGGTACCCACGGCGGTGTTCACCACACCCGAGGCTGGCGTGGTGGGGCTGACCGAGGAGCAAGCCTTGAAAAGTCACCCACGACTGGACGTGTACCGTGCCGTGTTTCGCCCGCTGAAGGCCACGTTGTCCGGCCACACGGGCAAGATGCTGCTCAAACTGCTGGTGGACCGCGACACCGACCGCGTGTTGGGCTTCCATGCCGTAGGACCGGACACGGGCGAAATGGCCCAACTGGTGGGCGTGGCCCTGCAACTGCAAGCGACCAAGGCCGCGCTGGATGCTACGCTCGCGGTCCACCCCACGGCCGCTGAAGAGCTGGTCACCATGCGCACGCCAGCCGTGCGCCACAACCTCTAAGGCCTCCTCTCCCCATGCAGCCCTCCCATATCCACTGGACCGAAGCGGGCCAGGCCTGTTCTGCGCTGTGGCGCTCCGAGCGCGGTGCCGCGCCCCCCAAACGCGTGGTGCTGGCCGACGACACCACCACGGCCGATGACGCCTACCACCTGGCCTGCGAAGGCACCGCCCTGCTCTGGCGCGGCGATTTCCAAAATGCCCGCCAGCTGCTGCAGGCACTGGCCCGGCGCATTGACAAGACCCCGCAGCGCAAACAACGCGCGGCCAAGGGCGCGGCCCTCCACAAACCGCCCGCCTCGGCGGCCGAGGGCTTCAACCTGCACCGCCAGGCCCAGTCGCAGCGGGCCCGCGTGCTGGCCATGGTGCTGCTGCCTTTTAATGCCGACTACAGCATTCCGCTGCGCCGCGCGCCCGATGCACGCCAGGCCTGTACCGAGGCCTGGGGCCCGGTGGCCGCCGCCGATGGCGCCTGTGTGGCCACACTGCGCGACCTGCTGGGCATGACTAGCGCACACGAGTGGCGCAAAAAGGGCGTGGAGATACCCGCACTGGGCGCGGCGCCCAACAACCGCATCCATCCCCACTACGGCGTGTTCTCCCCCGTGCGCGGCGAGTATGTGGACCTGGTAGCCACCACCCCGCTGCCGGTGCTGCTGCCCGCCGCACTGGCACTGGGGGCCACTCTGGTGGCGTTTGACATCGGCACCGGCACTGGCGTGTTGTCGGCCGTGCTGGCGCGGCGCGATGTGGCCACCGTGGTGGCCACCGACCAGGACCCGCGTGCCCTGGCCTGCGCCCGGGCCAATCTGGACCAACTGGGCGTGGCGGCCCAGGTCACCCTGTTGCAGGCCAACCTGTTCCCCGAAGGGCTGGCCTCGCTGGTGGTGTGCAACCCGCCGTGGCTGCCGGCGCGGCCCAGCTCGCCCATTGAATACGCGGTGTACGACGAAAACAGCCAGATGCTGCTGGGTTTTCTGAATGGCCTGGTGGCCCACCTGGCGCCGGGTGGCGAAGGCTGGTTGATCCTGTCGGACCTGGCCGAGCACCTGGGTCTGCGCAGCCGCGAGGAGCTGCTGGCCGCCTTTGCCGCAGCCGGGCTGCAGGTGCTGGGCCGGCATGATGCCAAGCCCCTGCACCCCAAGGCCACGGAGGGCACTGACGCCTTGCACGCAGCGCGTGCGGCAGAGGTCACCTCCTTGTGGCGCTTGGGCGCCCTGCACTAAGCTGCGGGTCGGTCTGCCAGGCGCACCTGGATGGCGTGGCGCTCCGTGGCCGCGGACATGAGCGCGTGCACACAATCGCCATCGAGGCGGCCCAGCGCCACCTCTTTGGACAACTCGGTGGCAATGGCCTCTTCGGTCCAGGGCTCTTTGTACGGTCTGCGGTTGGACAAGGCATCGTAGACATCGGCCACCGCCACAATGCGGGCCTCCATCGGGATGTCTGCCATGTGCAGGCCGCGCGGGTAGCCAGAACCGTCGCCCCGTTCATGGTGGCCGGCAACAATGTTGCGCATGACTTCGGTGGCCAGGCTGGTGCCCAGGTTCATCTCTTGTGCCATTTGGGCGATGATCGATTCGCCAATCTCCACATGGCGGCGCATGGTCACCCACTCGTCGGCATCAAGCTTGCCGGGTTTGAGCAAGACTTTGTCTGGAATTCCCACTTTGCCAATGTCGTGCAAAGGGGCAAACAAATGCACGTATTCCACAAACTCGTCGTCCAGGCCGTGTTGTGGCGCCAAACTGCGCGCCATCAACTGGGAATAAGCCGCCATGCGCTCCAGGTGTTGCCCCGTCTCCAGGTCGCGAATACGGGCCAAGCCGCTGGCCAAGTTCACCGTGCCCACCAAACTGTGCACCACTTGCAGCTGCAACAGGTAGAGCTGCGAAATCAGATTGGCAAACACCTCCAGAAACGCCGTGGTGTCTGCATCAAAAGCCTGGGGGATTTTGGAGTCAAAGAACAAAAAGGCGGCCAGGTGATCGCCGTGGAACACCGGCACCGTGAAGCTGGAGTGGTAGTCGCGCTCCTTGAGCCAATCGGTGTGCGCGCGGTGTGACTGAAAGTTATCGGCTATGTCATCCACCACCCGGCACTGGCGGTTTTGTGCCAGCACCATCAGCGATGGAACCTCCGCCAGCTTCGCCTGGTAATGGGAGAGTTTGACCCCGTCCAGGTTGCTGCTCACAAAGGTTTGCAATTCGTCGGTATCTGGGGAGTAAGTTGCCAAGGCCACACGGTCTATGGCGGGATAGCGTGAGCACACGACTGCGTGCACGGTGCGTAATTGTTCGGTCAGGTTGCCGGCAGAAAAGCCTGCGTGTGCAGAGAGTTGCTGAAGCCGTGGAGTATTCATCGCGTCAGCTGGGGAGTTGTCGTGCGGCCCATGATGCAGAGAAACACCGAGTCTGACAAGCACGAAAGCCCACCAGCGGGCAGAAAAACGCAAAGCTTGTTAGGCTCGGCCTCCCTTCATGTTTGAGAATTTTTCCCGTGACCGACGCCCTCTACACCGCCTCCATCCCCGTTTTCAAGCAGATGCTGCAAGCCCTGAGCGGCGTGCTGCACAAGGCCGAGGAACATGCCACCGCCAAGAAGATCGACCCCAACGCCCTGCTGCAGGCGCGCCTGTACCCCGACATGTTCCCGCTGCTGCGCCAGGTCATGATTGCCAGCGACTTTGCCAAAGGTGCCGCCGCGCGCCTGGCCGGTGTGGACGTGCCGGTGATGCCCGACACCGAACTCACCTTTGCCGAGCTGCAAACCCGCATTGCCACGGTGGTGAGCTTTATCGATGGCCTGGATGCCCAGCTGTTTGAGCAAGCCCACAGCCGCGAAATCGTGATCCAGGCCGGCACCCCGCGCGAGCGCCGCTTTGACGCCTCCACCTACCTGCTGCACTACGCCATTCCCCAGTTCTTCTTCCACGTGACCACCGCCTACGCGCTGCTGCGCCACAACGGTGTGGAAGTGGGCAAGAAAGACTACATGGGTGTCAAATAATGCTATGCATTCAGTAGCTGCTCACGCAGCATCCATGCGGGCTACAGCCACTTTTGATGCCTAAAAGTAAAAAGGCCCTCGTTTGAGGGCCTTTTGCATGGGGACACCCTGTGCAGGGTGTCAGGGCTTAGCTGTGACGCTTGCCGGGGTTCTTTTTGCTGCGGGTAGCAACACCACGCTCCAGGCTGATGCGTTGGCCGCGGCCGCCGGTGGGCAGGGTGTAGCCAGGCAGGGGCTTGGGGGCGGGAGTGGCTTTGCGGTCGGCTTCGGTAACGATTTTGTTGCCCATGGAACTATCCTGTTGGTTGGTGTGAAAACGCGTATTTTCTCACTTTTTTTGAAGGCCTTTGCCGTTTGCCACAATCCCCGCATGCAGGCCTTCTATTCCGACCAGTTTGTACTCCCCTTGCCCGAAGGCCATCGCTTCCCCATGGCCAAGTACCGCATGCTGCGCGACCAGTTGGCGGCGCACCTGCCCGCCGTGCGCTTGACCGAGGCGCCGGCCGCCACGCGTGGCGAACTGGCGCTGGTGCACACACAGGCCTACATCGACGCGATTCTGGAGGGTACGGCCGCGCCCGCGGTGCTGCGCGAGATTGGTTTCCCCTGGAGCCCGGCCATGGCAGAGCGCGCCCGCCGCAGCGTGGGCGCCACCGTGGCCGCAGCCCGCGTGGCGTTGAACGAAGGTTTGGCGGCCAACCTGGCCGGCGGAACCCACCACGCCTATGCCGACAAGGGGGGCGGCTTTTGTGTGTTCAACGACGTGGCCGTGGCCGCACGTGTGCTGCAGGCCGAATGGGGCCGTACCCGCCTGGTCGACGGCCGCCACCGCCCTGCCCTGCAGGTGGCGGTGATTGACCTGGACGTGCACCAGGGCAATGGCACCGCGCATATCTTTCGCAACGACGCCAGTGTGTTCACGCTGTCGCTGCATGGGGACAAGAACTTTCCGTTTCGCAAAGAGGCGGGTGACCTGGATGTGCCGCTGCCCGATGGCTGTGGGGACGCCGACTACCTGGCCGCCCTGGAGCAAGCCCTGCTCACGCTGGACGGCCAGTGCCAGCCCGGTGTGGTGTTTTACCTGGCCGGTGCCGACCCGCACGAGGGCGACCGCCTGGGGCGCCTCAAGATCACGGCCGATGGCCTGGAGGCGCGCGACCGGCGTGTGATGGCGTGGTGCTGGCAGCGCCGCATTCCGCTGGTGTTCACCATGGCGGGCGGCTACGGGGTGAACATCGAGGACACCGTGCAGGTGCAACGCACGACCTATGCCGTGGCACTGGACTATTGGCGGCGCTGGCAGGCGGATGCCGCGCGGGCGGCCTGAGGGCCGTCAGGCCGCAGCCAGGTGCCTGGCGCGCCAGGCCATGAACTCGGGCAGCGGAACGGGCTTGCTCATGTAGTAGCCCTGGGCTTCGTCGCAGTGCAGTTCGCGCAGCTTGTCCAGAATGGCCTGGTTCTCCACCCCCTCGGCCACCACACTCAGGCCCAGGTTGTGCGCCAGGTCGATGGTGGAGCGCACGATTTTGGCGTCGCTCTCGTCGGTTTCCATGCCCATCACAAACGACTTGTCGATCTTGAGTTCGTTGACCGGCAGGCGCTTGAGGTAGGCCAGCGACGAGTAGCCGGTGCCAAAGTCGTCGATCGAGAGCTTGAAGCCGCGCTCGGCCAGGCGGTTCAGCGTGGCCTCGGCGCGCTGCGGGTCGTCCATGATGGCGCTTTCGGTGATCTCTAGGCAAAACGCGTCGGTGGGGGCGTTGTACTTGGCCATCATTGCGTCCAGCTTGGCCGGAAAGTCCTGGTCCAGCAGGTCGCGGGTCGAGAGGTTGATGGCTACGCGCAGGGGCCGACCGTCGGCGCGCAGCGTGGGCAGTTCGCGCGCCACTTCCTCAAACATCCACAGCGTGAGCTGGCGCACAAAGCCGGTTTGCTCGGCAAACGGAATGAACTGCATGGGCGGCACCAGGCCGCGTGTGGGATGCTGCCAGCGCACCAACGCTTCGGCAGCCAGCACGGTGTTGTCGGCCAGGTTGAGCTTGGGCTGCAAGTACAGGCGCAGTTGGCCCTGCTCCACCGCATGGCGCAACTCGGTCAGGAGCGACAGGGTTTGTGTGCTCGACGAGTCCAGCGCCGGGTCGTAGACCTGGATGCCGGTGGTTTTTTGTTTGGCCACGTACATGGCAATTTCGGCGCGGCTGAGCAAGGTGTCGGCGTCTTGCGCGTGGGCCGGCCAGGATGCCACCCCAATGCCTGCGCTGAAGTCCACCGTCTGGTCTTCCAGCGTCAAGGGCTGGTCAAACGAGGCGGCGATCTTCTGGGCAACGGCCACCGCTTCCTCGGCGGTGCTGCCTTCAATCAATACCGCAAACTCGTCGCCGCCCATGCGGGCCACCACACCCAATTCCGCCCCAATCAAGGCACTGAGCCGCTGCGCCACAGCCACCAGCAAGCCGTCGCCAAAGGCGTAGCCCAGCACATCGTTTACGTGTTTGAAACGGTCCAGATTCAGCAGCACCACGGCCACCGGGGGCGCCGCGCCCTCCAGCGCAATGCTGGCGCGGATGGACTGCTGCAGCAGGTCACGGAACTGGGTGCGGTTGGGCAATTCGGTGAGGCGGTCCCAGTAGGCGAGTTGCAGGATCTCGCCCTGCTGCTTGCGGATGCTGCTGCGCATCTGGTCAAACGCGCGCGCCAGGTCACCAATCTCGTCCTTGTGGCGCAGCGCGGGCAGTTGGTGGTCGTACTCGCCCCGGCTGAGCTGCTCCGCCGCGCCCACCAAAGACCGCAAGGGCGTGGTGATACGGCGCGCTAGCGCTGCACTGCCCGCCACAAACAGGGCCAGGCCCAGCGCCGTGATGCCCAACAGGGCAATTTGTACCTGCAGATACGGAGCGACCACCTCGTCCAGCGAACGCAGCAGGTAGGTCTCAACCGCTTGCACGTCCGTACGCTCGGTACTGCGGCGCACCACCAGCGTGTCCTCGGGTAGCTGCAGTTCTGTGCCCTGCCCCAGTTGGCTGAGTGCGGCCTGCTCTTTGGGCGGCAGACTGGTCAACACCACGCCGCCCTGCGGTTTGACAAGCGCCACGTGGATGCCCGAGAGCCCAAACATGTCGTTGGCCTGGGATTGTTCGATGGGAAAGCCCATCAGTACCCAGCCAATGGTGAGTGGCGCCTTCAGCGGCACCATGACGAACTGGTAGAGCGTGGCGTTGATCAGTTGCAGCTGCGAGCTTTGCTCTGTCTGGCTGAGTTGGGCGGCCACCTGCTGCAGCACGGGGGTCAGGGCTTCCTGCCCGCCCATCTCATAGCCCGCCGCCTGCAGGGCAAACCCGGTGTCCAGCAGCGCGGTGATAGGGGCGCCAATACGCGCGCCGCTGTTCTCCAGTGCGGAGCGCAGGGTTTCGGTGTCGCCGCTGCTCAGGGCGGAACGAAACCCGAAATCGGCCGCCAGTACGGCCGCGCCCAGGCGCAATTTTTGGGCATTCTGGTCCAGCAGGCGCCACCAGACCTTGTCCCCAATCGCTAGCTCCTGGGCCAACTGGGCGCGCACATTGCTGCTGATGCTGCTGCGCACCACGCTGTACACCGCAATTTGCACCAGCAGCAGCAAGGCCACCGAGAAGACCACAAACTTGGTGCCTATGCCCCAGTGGGCATACAGGCGAAACAGGCTGGGCTTCAAATGCTGCTCCCCGCCAGCTTCACCAGCACGGGCGCAGCGGCAGCGCCCACCGCCTGTGCCTGCTCGGCCGCGGGCGCACCAGTGGGCAGCGAAGTGTGCCAGGTGCGCAGCTTGTAGTTGCCATGGGGTACGTTGTCCAGGGTGAGCTTGCCGCTGGCATCGGTGCGGCCGAAATACGGCGTGTCCACCACCAGCACCCAGGCCACCATGGTGTCGTGAATATTGCAGCCCAGCACCGCTACGCCCACCTTGTCAAAGGTGACCGGGTTGGCCGGCACCCCGGTGTAGAGCTTGAGCTCGAAGGTCTTGGCGGGTGAGAACGAGTAGACGTGGTGGCGCACCGTGTCCTGGTTGGGGAACAGCACCGCTGTGCCGGGCGTGACCACGGTGACGGCGGGCTTGAACTGCCGGGCCACCTGCGCCACTTCCACACCCTTGAGCGGCTTGGCGGCAGCCTTGGCCTCGGGGGACTCCAGAAACACGATGGCCTCAGGGAGGGGCTTTCCGTTTTTGTCTTGCACTTGCAACTGCAGCGTGCCGGCCCCGGCAGGCTGCAACAGTCCGATGGCGCCAACGACAGCGGCCAGCCGGTGCAAGCTTGGTTGAAAACGCATGCGGCACTCCAGATGAAAAAGCGTCGGGTGCCCAACGTTTGGGGCACTGGGATACGACTCTAACCCAAGCCAGAGGTTCTGCGGCCCTGCCGGGTCAGCCGCGCAGCGCCTTTTTCAGCTCCGCACCCAGCGCAGGTTTGTGGGCAAACGGGTCGGTCGGGTTGCGCGCCATCAGCACGTCCTCCATGCGCGTTTGCACCGAGGCAATGGCCTGGGGGTGGCTGTAGATATAGAACTGGTTGGCGGCGATGGCGTCGAACACCTTCTGCGCTACCTCGGCCGCTGTCACCTTGCTGTGGGTGACCGCTTTGTCGGTCATGGCCTGGCCGATGCGCTGGCTGCGCGTGGCGGGGGCGGCTTCGCCCTCGGGGCGGTTGCGCTGGCTCTGGCTGATGCCGGTGGGCACAAAGAAGGGGCACAACACGCTGGCGCTGATTTGGTCGGTCACCAGCGCCAGGTCCTGGTACAGGGTTTCGCTCAGCGCCACCACCGCGTGTTTGCTGACGTTGTACACGCCCATATTGGGTGCATTCAGCAGGCCGGCCATGCTGGCGGTGTTGACGATGTGGCCTGTCCAGGCCGGGTCTTTGGCGGCGGCTTCCAGCATCATGGGGGTGAACACACGCACGCCGTGGACCACGCCCATGACGTTGACGCCCAGCACCCATTCCCAGTCTTTGGCGGAGTTTTCCCACACCAGACCCCCGGCGCCCACGCCCGCGTTGTTGAAGACAAAGTGCGGCGCACCAAAGCGCGCTAGCGTGGCGGCACCCAAGGCCTCCACCTGCGCGGCCTGGGATACATCCACCTTCATCGCCAGCACCGGTGCGCCGGCGGCCTGCATTTCGGCGGCGGCTGTGTCCAGCGCATCCTGCTGTACATCGGCCAGCACCAGGTTCATGCCCAGCTTGGCGCCCAGGCGTGCGCATTCCAGGCCAAAGCCCGAGCCGGCGCCGGTGAGGACGGCAGTTTTGCCTTTGAAATCAGTGATCACGGGGGTGTCTCCAAGTTGTTGTGGGGTCAGCCGGGCTGGCGGACCATCTCGATGTGGGCGATGCCGTCTTCTACATAGGGCTTGCCCATATCGGCAAAGCCATGGCGCTCGTAAAAGGCCTGGAGGTGCGCTTGCGCGCCAATGCGAATCGGCTGCGCGCCCCACTGCTGCTGCAACGCGCGAATCGCCTCGGCCATCAGCACATGGCCCAGGCCACCGCCCCGCGCACTCTGGCGCGTGACCACGCGGCCGATGCTGGCTTCGTCAAACGTGACGCCCTTGGGGAAGCAGCGTACATAGGCCACCAGTTCGGGGACCTGCGCAGAGTCCACTGCCACCCGAACTCCCAGTAGATGCATGGCCTGGGCGTCCAGGCCATCCATGTCCTGGAAGATGCAGTTCTGTTCCACCACAAACACCTCGCTGCGCAGGCGCAGCAGCGCATAGAGCTGTTCCCGGCTTAGCTGGTCAAAGCGCAGCCACTGCCATTGCAAGCCTTCGCTCATGCGGCGGCCTTGAGTACGTAGCCAATGCGCGGAAAGTGCACACGCACGGTGCCGGCGCGTTCGTCGGTGCGCTGCAGCGTGAAGCGCGTGCGCGTGGCGGCAATGAGCGTGCCGGCAGTGGGTTCCTGGCCAAACAGTTCGGCGGCAATCGTCACCTCGCTGCCCAGCGCAATGCCGTGCTCGTCCTGGAAGGTGGTGTCTGCATCATGGGCAAATGGGGCGCTGGCGACCGTGGATGCTTCGCAAGCAGCTATCGATTCTGTAGCGGTCAGTTTCTCGAAGCTGCCATGGCCCAGCGCGGCCATGCGGTCCATCCAGGCCAGCACGGCCGGGGTGGCGTTCAGGATATCGGCCATCACCGGCACGCGTTTGCGGCTGAACCACAGTGGGTGGTAGGCCGCAAAGTCGGCCACGCAGGGCGTGCTGCCCAGCAAGAAGTCTTGGCCTTCGAGCATATTGGCCAGGCGGCGCAGGTAGCTCTTGTAGGCGGCGGTGGCGTCGGCCGGGCGCAGGCGTGTCATGCCGGCGGACATGGCGGCGCGGTCGGCTCCAAAGGCTTTGGCGGCCTCGGGCGGCGCGCCTTCAAACATGCTGGCAGCCCCCTTGGGTTGCAGGTTGTAGGCCATGGCGGCCCAGAACAGCGTGGTGTCGGCCCACTGCGCCAGCACGCGGGCCACGCCCTTGTGGCTTTCGGGGTACAGCGTGGGGGTGGGCTGGATGTGCTCCAGCACATCGCAGATCAGCGCGCTGTCGCAGTAGATGTCATTGCCAATCTGCAGGAACGGCGTCTTGCGGTAGCCGCCGGTCAGTGCCTGCACATCGGGCTTGGGCAGGATGGCGGGGATGAGGACGGACTTCCAGGCCAGTTGTTTGTAGCCCAGCACCAGGCGCACCTTTTCCGAAAACGGCGAGGTGGGGTAGTGGTGGAGGATGAGGTCGGTCGACGTAGCGCTCATGGCATGGCCCTTTCAATAATGCTGTCAAAGTCCACCGCGGCGCCCAGGGTGCCAAAGGTGTGGCCCCAGTTGCCCGCGAGGCGGGAATCACAAAATGCGGTAAATACGGCGGCGGGGGCGCTCTGGAACAGCAGCGCGGCCTGCACGGCCAGCGCCACGTCTTGCGCCAGGCGGCGCGCTTCCATCTCGGTGGCCATGTGCTCCACCCGGCTGGGCAGCGCCGTGGCCAGGCGGTCCAGTGCGGGGTGGGCACCCTGGGCCGGGGCCAGCTCGCGCAGCAGCGCGGCGGCGACGTCGCCCTTGCGCAGCGCGCGCAGCAGGTCCAGCGCCATGATGTTGCCCGCGCCTTCCCAAATCGAGTTGAGCGGCATCTCGCGGTAGATGCGGGCCATGGTGCCCTCGCCGCCCTCCTCCACATAGCCGTTGCCGCCCAGGCACTCCATGGCTTCTTGGGCAAACGCGGCGCCGCGCTTGCAGATCCAGAACTTGGCAATCGGCGTAAGCAGCCGGCCCATGAGCAGCTCATGGGCATCATTTTTATGGTCAAAAGAGCGTGCAAGTCGCATGGATAGTGCGCAAGCAGCTTCGCTTTCGATAGCAAGGTCGGCCAGTACGTTGCGCATCAGCGGCTGCTCGATCAGGCGCTTGCCAAAGGCCTGGCGCTGCGCGGTGTGGTGCAGTGCGATGCTGAGCGCCTGACGCATCAGGCCGCTGGTGCCCAGGGCGCAGTCCAGCCGCGTCATGGTGCCCATTTCCAGAATCTGCGGCACACCGCGGGCCTCTTCACCCACCAGCCAGGCGGTGGCGTTGAGGAATTCGACCTCGGAGCTCGCATTGGCCTTGTTGCCCAGCTTGTCCTTGAGGCGCTGGATGCGGATGGCGTTGGTGCTGCCGTCCGGCAGCACACGCGGAATGAAGAAGCAACTCAGTCCAGCCGGTGTTTGCGCCAGCACCAGAAACGCGTCACACATGGGCGCCGAGAAAAACCACTTGTGGCCGACCAGCGTGTAGCGCTGGCCCCAGGCGTCCTGCCCGTCGGGGAAGGCCTGCGTGGTGTTGGCCCGCACATCAGAGCCGCCCTGCTTCTCCGTCATGCCCATGCCCATGGTCAGGCCGGCTTTCTGGCTGAAGGGCTTGAAAGCGGGGTCGTAGGCGCGTGCGGTCAAGCCCGGCGCCCAGTCTTTGAAGATGGCGGCATTGCCCGGCAGTGCGGCCATGACGGCGTAGGTCATGGAGATGGGGCACAGGATGGAAGGCTCCGCCTCGGTGAACAGCATGAAGGCCGCTGCACGGCGGGTGTGGCCGTGGGCAACTTCAGTCCACGGCGTTCCGTGCAGGCCTGCTTGCGCCGCGGCGGTCATCAGCGCGTGGTAGCTGGGATGAAACTCCACCTGGTCCACACGGCGGCCCGTGCGGTCGTGGCTGTGCAGCACGGGGGTGTGCACATTTGCCAGGCGGGCGTGGGTTTGCATCTCGGCACTGCCCATCTGCGCGCCCAGCGCGTGCAGGCTGGCGGTGTCCAGCGCGGGGGCGTTGAACTTCAGCGCACTCTGCAGCGCTCGGTTGCCAGTCAACAGGTTGCGGCCCACCAGCGGCTCGGCCTGGTTGAACACCGTGTGGGTGTTGAGGTACTGCAGTGTCGTGATGCTCATGCCGTGCTCCTGTTAAACGCTACTCTTTTGATAGCTGTTCGCGCATATTCCACGGGGGCTAGCGCCCCATTTCTCTTGAAATCAGTCGGTAGACAGGCCGCCGGGGTTCAGGTTCAACGGGTTCACACTGCGGCTGCCGGTGGCCAGGCGTTTGACGTATTTGAAGGTGCCCGTGGCGTGGGCGCAAGGTTTGCCTGCCGCGTCCAACACCGTGGCCTGGGTGAAGGCCATGGTGGCCGTGCGGTGCATCAACTCGCCCTTGGCCACCAGCGGCCCATCGGCACTGGGTACTGCGGGCTGCATGAAGCTGGTCTTCATCTCGATGGTGACCACGCCCATCTCGGGCGCCACGCTGCGCGCGGCGGTGGCCATGGTCACGTCCAGCAGCGTCATCAGTGCGCCACCGTGGGTCACGTTGAAGGAATTGAGGTGCTCGGCCTTGGGCGCGTACCGGATCTCGGAGTGCCCATCGGCAAACAGGGTGAGGTTGAACCCCAGGTGCGTGACAAAGGGAATCTCGACCCCAAAACCGCCGCTGACCGCGTGCGTCATACCGGTCAGCCGCCTGTGACGACCGACACGCCACCGTCCACCGCCAGCCACTGGCCGGTGATGTGTTTGCCGGCGTCGGATGCGTACAGTACCACCAGGCCTTTCAGGTCCTCGTCATCGCCCAGGCGCTTGAGCGGTGCGCCTGCGGCCAGCTTGTCCTCGCCCATGGTCTTGAGCAGGCCATAGGTCATCTTGCTGGGGAAAAAGCCCGGGCAGATGGCGTTGACGGTGATGTTGTACTTGCCCCATTCGGCGCCCAGGGTGCGGGTGAAGTTGACCACCGCACCCTTGGAGGTGTTGTAGGCAATCGTCATCATGCCTTCGGGGTTGCCGTTCAGGCCGGCAATCGAGGCGATGTTGATGATGCGGCCGGTCTTGCGTGGAATCATGCTCTTCTTGGCAATGATCTGGCTCAGCAAAAAGTAGCCGCGCACGTTGAGGTTCATCACCTTGTCCCAGGCCTCGGCGGGGTGGTCTTCGGCCGGGGCGCCCCAGGAGGCGCCGGCGTTGTTGACCAGAATGTCCACCTCACCCATGCGGTGCAGGGTTTCTTCGGCCAGGCGGGTGATTTCGCTGTCCTTGGCGCAATCGGCGGCAATCCAGCGGGCATCAATGCCGGCGGCCTGCAGCTCGGCACAGGCTTTTTCCAGGTCTTCGGCCTTGCGTGAGCTGATCATCACCTTGGCACCGGCTTCGCCCAAGGCGTGGGCCATTTGCAGGCCCAGGCCGCGCGAGCCGCCGGTGATCAGCGCGGTCTTGCCGGTCAGGTCAAACAATGTCTGGATGGTGCGTGTCATGCGTGTCTACCTTGTTGGAATGGGGGAAAAAAATGGGGCCACACTTGTAGGCGCAGCCCGGCGAAAACGATTGTCCGTTTCAGCGCGCCACAACCATGTCTCCCACGCGATATGGGTGCCGTTCAGTCCTCTTCGCGCAGGCGCGAGCGCACGTAAATCAGTACCACGCCCACGGCCACGGCGAGGCCACCCAGGTTGTAAAACAGGCCAGCGTCCTGCGCCTCTTGCTGGTCAATAAAGGCCCCCAGCACGATGGACAACAGGCCGCCGTAAATCAACACCCAGATCGCGCGCTCCACCCGCAGCAGGCGGGCGTTGGTGGTGCCGTTGTATTTTTTGAAAAAGGCCATCAGAAAGCTCCTTCGGGAAATGATGCACAGGTCAGATCCCGTGATTGCACCACACCCAGCCAGGCGCCGATTTTTGGCAATTCGTAATGGAAGAAAAACTGCGCTGCGCCTACCCTGCCCTGGGTGCTCAGCTGTTCCTGCTTGGGGTCGTTGTCCAGCGCGCAGGCGGCCACGTCCAGCCAGATCCAGGCCAGCACCGTGTGTCCAAAGGCCTGCAGGTAGGGCACGGCATTGGCCAGCGCCTCGCCCGGCACGCCGGTGGACCAGGCTTTTTGGGTGGCACCGCCAACTTCTTGCAAGGCCTTGCCCAGCGCCTTGGCGTGCGCCGCCAGCGCGGGAATGCCGCTGCAGCGGTGCACCGTGGCCATGACACGGTGGCTGAGCAACGTGAGGCCCCTGCCCTCCTCCATCAGCACCTTGCGGCCCAGCAGGTCCATGGCCTGGATGCCGTGGGTGCCTTCGTGAATCATGTTCAGGCGGTTGTCGCGCCAGTACTGCTCCACCGGAAAATCGCGCGTGTAGCCATAGCCGCCGTGTACCTGGATGGCCAGGCTGTTGGCCTCCAGGCACCATTCGCTGGGCCAGCTCTTGGCAATCGGCGTCAGCACCTCCAGCAGCAAGCGCGCCTCTTCGGCCTCTGCACCACCGGCCGTGTGGTGCTCGTCCACCAGGCGCGCGCAGTACAGCTCCAGCGCCAGTGCGCCCTCGCAGTACGATTTTTGCGCCAGCAGCATGCGTTTCACATCGGCGTGTTCGATGATGCGGGTTTGTGGTGCGGCGGCGTCCTTGCCGGCGCCGGTGATGGGCCGGCCTTGCGGGCGGTTCTTGGCGTAGTCCAATGCCGCGTAGTAGCCCGCCATGCCCAGCATGGTGGCTGCGATGCCTACGCCAATGCGGGCCTCGTTCATCATGTGGAACATGCAGGCCAAGCCCTTGCCGGGTTGGCCCACTAGGTAGCCCACGGCGCCAGGCTGGCCGTCCACGGGGAACTTGCCTTCGCCAAAGTTCAGCAGCGTGTTGGTGGTGCCGCGCCAGCCCAGCTTGTGGTTCAGGCCGGCCAGCGCCACATCGTTGCGCACACCGGTCAGCTCGCCCTGCGGGTTCACCATCTTCTTGGGCACGATGAACAGCGAAATGCCGCGTGTGCCGGGCACCAGCTTGCCGCTTTCATCGGGAATCTTGGCCAGCACCAGGTGGATGATGTTCTCGTTGATCTCGTGCTCGCCCGACGAGATCCACATCTTGTTGCCCTTGAGGCGGTAGCGTGGTCCTAGAGGATCGTTGGCAAAGTCCGCACCATCGGGCACGGCCTTGGTCGCCACGTCCGACAGGCTGGAGCCCGCTTGCGGCTCAGAGAGGCACATGGTGCCCGACCAGCGGCCCGAAAATTCGTTTTTGGCAAACACCTCTTTTTGCAGCGCCGTGCCGTGCGTCATCAACAGGTTGGCATTGCCCGTGGTCAGCATGCCGGTGCCAATGCTCACAGACGCGCAGGCAAAGAAGGCATTGGCCGCCGCCTCCACGCTATAGGGCAGCTGCATGCCGCCCATGTCGTAGTCCTGCGCGGCCGACAGCATGCCGGATTCGGCATAGGCCTTCTGCGCATCGTGCGTGGCCTGCGGCAACACCACCCGCAGGCTGCCATCGGGCTCCGTCACCGTGCGCGGCTCTTCCACATCGGCCAGGCGGTTGAACGGCGCGTACTTCTCGCGTGCTATGCGTTCACAGGTGTCCAGCACCGCGTCAAAGGTCTCGCGGTTGTGGTCCGCAAAGCGTTCGCGCGCCGTGAGCGCTGTGGCGTCCAGCCAGTCGTTGAGCAGGAAGTCGAGGGTGGTGCGTAGGGTCATGGTGAGATTTTCCTGCAATGCTGGGGGCCGCCTAGCGGTGGGTGTCCGCTTGGTGACGATGGGCAGGAAACTCCTGAGGATCACTCACCAAATCAATGGAACAGTGGAAACTGTAATGGTGTACTGGACCCAAAGCGGTCTTCGATGACCTAGACGTAGTGCCGGATAGCAGACCCTCCGATTTGCTTTACCAGGCGGGTACGATGGGCGGCCACAATGCGGCGGAAGCCGACATTGCGAGATTCACCCGAATGGGGGATACCCATAGTGCCTCCATGTGGTGAAAATCACTCATGCCGTCATCAATTAGCCCTCTCATGAATCGCAATCGAATATCAATGGTCGCAAGCCTGTTGCTTTTGTCTTCGGTCATTGTGATTTGGCCCGATATTTTTAACTTCTCGAAGACAGTACGGCTTCCGGACTGGACTGCACTACTGCCAAGCCCCATAGATGCGCCCGCATTTTTGGCTTTGCTTTGCCTTATTCCTGCCGCTTTGATTTCGACCACCCTTCAAGGTGCGATAAGGGGCGTTGCTGTGTCTGTAGTTGTTGCCCCGCTATTTGCAATTGCTACATTTGCACTGGACCCAACTCATCAGAACAGCTTTAGTGTTGCCAACGCCTTTTTTAGCTATGTCTGGATAGTCTTGTTTTATTGTGCAATTCCGTCCGTGTTGCTATTGTCTGTACGCGCGACGGCTCTTTACCTTCATACGAAGGCACGCTTCTAATCGTTATCCAAGCAATGCATAGCCAATTTGGAGACCAAGCCAAAGACAGACAGGGCATCACTGTCGTTGGAGTATTACTACTTGCATTTGCTGGAGTAATGCTTATTTTCCAAATTTGGCTTATGGCGATTCTGTTTAGCCTTAGCGGCTTAGCCCTCATTGCAATTGCCTTCTTTGCATCTAGAGAATCTTTCTCTGCTTTTCGGCGGTTTATCCGCGCCGTTATGTAGAAATTGAATGCCCGCAATCAGTCCGCAGACGCCCCGGCTTCGTGGCGATGGCAGACGTTCAAAAAATCACATAGTTTGGGGATAGGCAAACTCAAACGCCCAATTGAAAATGCAGTCAAATGGATGAAATCACTGGCGGAGTTCTGGGAGTCATCGCCATTCAAACTGGACGAGCAATAGTCTGGCTCGTTTCCGGTGGCAAATGGCGTGGTGAGCCCTTGTTCGGTGACGAAGGGCGAATTTATGGTGCTGCCGGCGCGTTTTCGTTTCTCCGAGACGGCAAGCGAGTCATTACAGAGTCCGGACTGTCTCTCATTGGAGGTGCCTTTTATCTCGCGCTGCTTGCGGTCGCCATCGCCGTTGCAGCGGTGGCTTAACTCTCCGTGACAATGACCGGATTCAGTCTGTAGACGCCGTAGCTATGCCACGGACGCGGGCCTTGGCGGACGACGGGGGAAATTCATGTTTAAGCTAGGTGTGGGGATTTATGACAGGCCTTGAGTTCGAAATAATCGTCCTATGGATCGTGCTACCGCCACTTCTATTGGGCAGCCTGCTGCTGTGGCGCTTTAAGCGTGGTGTCGCTCCACAAATAACGTTCCTGCTTTTGTTTCTATTGGTCGCGGCTGTAACCTTCATATTCGCACCTGGATCGTTAGGTCGCTATCTAGGCGTGCACGATATTCATATCATGGGAAGAACGCTACTCCTGTCACCGATAGGCTTTGTGTCAGCGTTCATTTCATGGCCGTTAGCTGCGCTTCTCTCAGTGCGGCCTAAACACTAACCATGAATGCATGACTGATGCCGAATGTCCACAATAGAGCGCTCTCCATGTCTGCTTTCAGTCTGCAGGCGTCTCGGCATCGCGGCGGAAGCCAATGTTCACAAAATCACCCGATTGGGGGATGTTCAAGCTGGTTTCGAAACGTAAAAATCGTGAAATCAGTGACTCACTCCACTCCTTACAAAGTGCGGGGTTTGTCGGATTTCTATACCTGTACAAACGCACATGAGATTTACTGAAATCTTTACTGCAAGCGGATTCCCAGTGCATTTTGCGCCCAGCTTATCCCGCAGCCGCCAGAATATCCCGCAGGGTTTGCGGCATACATTATGTTAGGCCGCAGAGGAGCATCATGCGTATAGCCAGCCAGCAATCCGTATGCGATTGGAAAAAGGTTCAGCCACAGCCACCAGCGTCAAACTCGAAACTTGGCATCGCGCTTTCCACACTGGGCAAGGAGCCCATACACGGTCTTCGCATAGCGGCCACGGATACAACGAATGGCTGGTACATCTGGTGCGGTGGTGAGATGTCTCAAGACTCAGAGTTCTTCGCGCCACTACACGTAGAGCATCTCTCGGAATACTTACCGACAGCGGTGGAGTATCTGGACCTGCCGCCAGGTCACCGGTTCCTCATAGACGGGGAAAATTACGAAGACGTATGGTTCGATGCGAGCCTTCTGGAAGCAAAATGAAGTCAAGCACACTCGCTCATCCATCGGTTTTGCGAGGTTGAAAATGCGGCCTAACCCGGCGCTCAACCTCGCTCCCTTCGGTCGCTGGAGGCTGCGCGATAAAGCCGCGCAGCGCCGGTTAGCTCTACGTTAACGACTACTTTGGAGCGCTGCAAATGTCTGCAATCAGTGGCGGATTCAACCGGTCGATGCAACACACTAAAACCTGCGTGAGCAGAAGGAGTGTTGCATCGACCGGTTGAATCCGCCGGCAGAAGCCGACATTCAGAAGTTCACCCGAATGGCGGATATTTAAACCTTCACTTCACAGTCAGAATCAGAGGCGCTCAGCTAGCCGCTCATGGGCGGGTGAAATTTAAACCTGAACGATTGATCACAAGTAACCCCTAACTGGTTTGGGAAGCTTCCTACTTTTCAGAACGATGAAATTTCTTCTTCACATTGCTTTTCTGATAGCGTCAACTGCGGCTGTGGCCGACCGCCCCATGAACGAACTTCCGATGTATGGAGGTCGGCACACTCCAGAAATCGAAAGCAATGAAGTCACCAGCAAGCAAGTGGAGCGCCTTGGGTGGCGGTACTACAACCAAGGTGACTTAGATACAGCGATAAAACGATTCAATCAGTCTTGGATGTTTGACCGGAACAATGCAGGCGCATATTTTGGATTTGGACTCATCATGGGTCAACGTGCCATTCGAGGAGAGGGAGATACGCGAGTCAATTTAAAGGAATCGATTCGCTTTCTAGAAATGGCGAATGGGTTTGATCCGAAAAATTCCAAGATCATCAATGAATTAGCCTCTGCACATGGAATGTTTGCCGGCTACCTTATTTCAAATGAAGAGAATGGCCTCATTGAATATTCGATAGCGGATGCATTATTTGGGCAGGCTTACGAGCTCGATCCGAAATTTCCGCAAACCCCAGAAAACTGGTCAGTTATCAAGTTCTATTTAGGTGATTTCAACGAGGCTAAGAGGTTGTTAAATCTAGCGGTAGGTTTGGGGATTGTCCCGAATCCTGCTTACGCCAAAATGCTGGCTGAAAAGATGCAGTAGCTCGCGCAAGAGTTCGATTTGACCGACTTCAATCAGTCTTTAGATGCCTCTGCTCTGAGCAATTTTTGTCACTGGGGGATGACCGTTTTAAGTCCTCCCCCAGAAAAAAACTTTAATTCAAAAGTGTCCAGTTGAACCGGGGCGATTCACACTTCGTCAACGATCAGCAGCACGTTGACCGGCACCTTAGGCGGTATGCCCATACCAATCCACCTTGCGCGTGCCCAGCATCACCGCTGCCAACAGCAAGAAGATCAACACCGAGCCCAACAACAGCGCGTTTTGCTCCGACTGCAAGATGCCAAACAAAGCTGCGTAGAGCGTGCCCATGGCAGTGCTAAACCCCACAGCCCGCGCTGCGCCACGCAGCACTGAGGCCAAGTACACCCCCACCAAGACCACCGACGCCGTAGCGGACACGCCGTAGGCCACGGCGAAGGCCATGTGCTCCGACAAGCTGGTGAGCAGCAGAAAGAACACCGCCTGGGCCAGACCGACCAGCAGGTATTGGATGGGGTGGATGCGCAGGTTCTTGAGTTGCTCGAACACGAAGAAGGCGGCAAAACTCAGCACGATGAACAGGAAGCCGTACTTCACCGACCGTGTGGCTTGTTGGTACACGTCCACCGGCTCAATCAGGCGCACCTGGAACCCTTCTGTAGTGCCGCCGCCATTGGATGCGAGCGCTGTGGTGCCCCACTGGGCTGTAAAGCCGGTGTCTTGTACGGTTCGCGTGCGGGGCAAGAAGTCGCCACCAAAGCTGGGGTGCGGCCAATTGCTGCTCAGGTTGGCGGTCACCACATCGCCTACCGGCACAAAGCCGAAGGCGCTGGTGCCCACCAAGCGCACCGTGATGGAGAACGGCAAGG
Source organism: Rhodoferax sp. EU05-FHT12H12 (assembly GCF_058791215.1). Taxonomy (NCBI): domain Bacteria; kingdom Pseudomonadati; phylum Pseudomonadota; class Betaproteobacteria; order Burkholderiales; family Comamonadaceae; genus Rhodoferax; species Rhodoferax sp. EU05-FHT12H12. Next base: position 416,076 of record NZ_JBYTDI010000001.1, read on the forward strand.
TCTTGGCGCTTCCATCCAGGGGCACATTGTTGGCCACACCATGAAAACCGCTGGTGAAGTCTTTGACATCGCTGCCGCCCTCTACCGCCAGCGTGGTACCTGCCAGGGTGACCACGGGTGCACCGGCAATGCCTCGTGTGTCGCCCACACCCGCGGTCAACACGGGTGCGCCCCACTTGAGCCGGGCGTTGGGCCCCAGCTTGGGCAAGTCTTTGGCCGTGGGCGCCACATAGTGGCCGCTGAGCGTGGCGTTGAGCTCAAACACGGGGGTGCTGAACAAGCCCAGCTTGCGCCGCTCTACGTCCATCTGGCCTTTCAAATCGACCGCCGACGGTGTGACTTGCAGGGTGTGTCTGCGCGTGACGCGGGTGCTGCCCGCCACGGCACCGGCCTTGGTCCATCCGCTCACGGGCTCGTCGTATTCCTCGTCCACGGTGATGGTCAGCACCGGGCCCCATAGCTTTTGCTCGCCGGCAGAGCTGGCGGCGATGGCCTGCACGGCTTCTTCGCGGTAGGTGGTGCGCTCGTGGATGGTGTTTTCAATCATGAGCAGCGGAACCCAGAGCAATACGCCCAACACAAACACCAGCGTGCATTTCAAAAACAGTGCGTTTTTCATCATTTCCGACCCTTGTTGTTGCATGTGCTGGCAGTGTCGGCAGGGTGTGCGATGCCGATGTGATGGCACAGTGCGGGCCGGGTGAAGGCTGTGTGAAAACAAAAAAAAAGGCCACCGTAAACGGTGGCCCTTGGATTGGCAAATGCCGAGGCAGTGTTACAGCACTTCAAACACGCCCGCAGCACCCATGCCACCACCAATACACATGGTGACGCAGACCTTTTTGGCGCCGCGGCGTTTGCCTTCGATGAGGGCGTGGCCGGTGAGGCGCTGGCCGCTCATGCCGAAGGGGTGGCCCACGGCAATGGCACCGCCGTTGACGTTGAGCTTGTCAGCGGGGATGCCCAGCTTGTCGCGGCAGTAGATCACCTGCACGGCGAAGGCCTCGTTCAGCTCCCACAGGTCGATGTCATTGATGGTCAGGCCCAGACGCTTGAGCACTTTGGGGATGGCGAACACGGGGCCGATGCCCATTTCGTCAGGCTCACAACCGGCGACGGCAAAACCGAGGAAGCGGCCCAGGGGCTTGAGGCCTTTTTGCTCGGCCAGCTTTTCGTGCATCACCACGGTGGCGCCTGCGCCATCGGACAGCTGGCTGGCGTTGCCGGCGGACACCAAACCGCCGGGCACGGCAGAGCGCAGGTCCTTGATGCTGTCATAGGTGGTGCCAGCGCGGATGCCTTCGTCATCGCTTACGGTGACTTGTTTGGTCATCAGGCCCATGACCTTGTCGGCCACACCCATGGTGACGGTGATGGGGGCGATTTCGTCCTTGAACAGGCCTTTTTCCAAGGCCGCGCTGGCTTTTTGCTGGCTGCTGGCGCCGTATTCGTCCATGGCCTCGCGGCTGATGTTGTAGCGTTTGGCCACTTGCTCGGCGGTTTGCAACATGGCCCAGTAGACCTCGGGCTTGTTCTTCATGAGCCAAGGGTCTTGCAGCATGTGCTGGTTCATCTCTTGCGCGGTGCAAGAGATGGCTTCCACGCCACCGGCCACGTAAATGTCGCCTTCGTTGGCCATGATGCGCTGGGCGGCGCTGGCAATGGTTTGCAGGCCGGAGGAGCAAAAACGGTTGATGGTCATGCCCGACACGGTGACGGGGCAGCCTGCGCGCAGCGCGATTTGGCGGGCGATATTGGCGCCCGTGGCACCTTCGGGTGTGCCACAGCCCATGATGACGTCGTCCACCTCGCCGGCTTCGATGCCGGCGCGCTGAATGGCATGCTCCACCACGTGGCCGCCCATGGTGGCGCCGTGGGTCATGTTGAAGGCACCCTTCCAGGCCTTGGTCAAGGGGGTGCGAGCGGTGGAAACAATTACTGCTGATGTCATGGTGAAGCTCTCCTAAATGGGGTCAGGGTTGGGGTGCCTTGGCACCTTGCGTCAAAAGGCGGTGGTAAAAGCGGATCAGCTCGGTGTAGTTGCTGACCGCAATGCGTTCGTTGGTGCCATGAAAACGTTTCAGGTCTTCCGGGCCGGCACGTACGGGCGAAAACTTGAAGATGTGCTCACTGATTTCGCCAAAGTGGATGGAGTCGGTGGCGCCAATCATCAAGCCAGGGGCCACCAGCGTGCCCGGAAACACTTCGCGGATGGTGCGGTTGATGAGGGCGTACTGCGCAGAATCGGTAGGTGCCACCTTCGAGGCTTCGGCACCGCCGGGCAGCGCAAACAGCTCGAATTTGTCGCTCCGGGTGGCATCCGCCACCAGGGCGCGGGTGCGTTCCACCACCATGTCTTTGGTGTCGCCGGGCAGCAGGCGGAAGTTGACCGTGGCCTCGGCGTTGCCAGGCAGCACGTTTTCCTTGTTGCCAGCGTTGACGATGGTCAGCGCCGTGGTGGTGCGCATCACGGCGTTGGTGCCTGCGCCATTCTCCAGTTGCTTTTGCACGATGGGGCCGAACAACCAGAGGTTGGACAGAGCCACGCGGGAGAAGCCGCCCATCTCGGGAGCCACGGTGGCAAACATGTCTGCCGCCACGCCACGGATGCCCGCCGGCAGCTGCTCGTCGTCAATGCGCTTGAGGGCGGCACTCATCATGGCAATGGCACTGGTGCCCTTGGGCGGCGGCATGGACGAGTGACCGGGTGTGGCCGACATCTTGAGCACGACCGAGAGGTAGCCTTTTTCGGCCACACCAATCAGCGCTGCCGGGGCCTTGAGGCCGGGCATGATGCCTTCGGTGATCAGCAGGCCTTCGTCAATGACAAAGTCCAGCCGTACCTTGCGCTCTTTCAGCAGCGCCGCAATCTTCTCGGCACCACGGTGGCCGCCCACCTCTTCGTCGGCACCAAAGGCCAGGTACACGGTGCGCTCGGGCTGGTAGCCACTGGCCACCAACAACTCGATGGCTTCGAGTTGGGCCATCAGGTTGCCCTTGTCGTCCCACGCGCCACGGCCCCAGACGAAGCCATCTTTTACGTCACCGCTAAAGGGGTCGGTCTCCCAGGTCTTCTCGGTGCCAGGCGCAATGGGCACCACGTCCTGGTGGGCCATCAGCAGGATGGGCTGCAGGTCTGGCTTGCTGCCGGGCCAGGTGTAGAGCAGGCTCAGGTCGCCCACCACTTCCCGCTTGAGGGCGGCGTGGGTTTTGGGAAACTTGGCCTGCAACAGCGCGTGCAGTTGCCTGAACTGGTCGGCGTTGAGATTGGCGTCATCCCGCGAGGAAATGGTGCGCAAACGCACAGCTTCTGCCAAGCGTTGGCCCACACCGACTGCATCCACCGCCACCACAGGCACCGGCGGCACATCCAGCTGGCGCGAGCCCTTGCGCAGGGTGTTGATGGCTAGCACAGCCACCAGTGCCAGCAGCAAGGCCAGCACACCCCAGGCTATTTTCTTGAGCATGGTGCAGCCTGCTTAGTTGAAGGTCTTGCCTTCAGCGGCCAGCTTGGCCAAGAGCGGCGCGGGCTGCCAGAACTTGGCGTCGTCCAGCGGGTTCTGGGCAAAGCGGTTCATCGCTTGCACGACATTGAACAGGCCCACTTCGTCGGCGTAGTTCATGGGGCCGCCGCGGTGCGCGGGGAAGCCGTAGCCAAAAATGTAGACGATGTCGATATCGCTGGCCTTGGCGGCAATGCCCTCTTCCAGGATGTGGGCCGCTTCGTTGACCAGGCTGAACACCAGGCGTTGCACGATTTCTTCGTCCGAAATCTTGCGCGGCGTAATGCCCAGGCTCTTGCGGTGCTCTTCAATCATGGCCACCACCTCGGCATTGGGGATGGCGTCGCGCTTGCCGGGCACATAGTCGTACCAGCCGGCACCGGTCTTCTGGCCAAAACGGCCCTTCTCACACAGCAGGTCAGCGGTTTTGCTGTACTTCATGTCGGGCTGCTCGGTGTAGCGGCGCTTGCGGATGGCCCAGCCAATGTCGTTGCCGGCCAGGTCGCCCATGCGGAACGGGCCCATGGCCATGCCAAACTTTTCCATGGCCTTGTCCACTTGCGCAGGTGTGCAGCCTTCGTCCAGCAGGAAGCCACCCTGGCGGCCGTACTGTTCGATCATGCGGTTGCCGATGAAACCATCGCACACGCCGGAGACCACGGCGGTCTTCTTGATCTTCTTGGCAACGGACATGACGGTCGCCATCACGTCCTTGGCGGTTTTCTCGCCGCGCACCACTTCCAGCAGCTTCATCACGTTGGCCGGGCTGAAGAAGTGCAGGCCCACCACGTCTTCGGGGCGTTTGGTGAAGGCGGCGATCTTGTTCACGTCCAGTGTGGAGGTGTTGGAGGCCAGGACGGCGCCGGGCTTCATGACGCGGTCCAGTTCCTTGAACACGGCTTCCTTCACGCCAATTTCTTCAAACACGGCTTCGATCACCATGTCGGCAGTGTTCAGGTCGTCATAGCTCAGCGTGGTGCTCAGCAGGCTCATGCGCTGCTCGTACTTGTCCTGCTTGAGTTTCTTCTTGGCCACCTGGGCTTCGTAGTTTTTGCGGATGGTGGCGATGCCGCGGTCCAGCGCTTCCTGCTTCATTTCCAGCATCTTGACGGGGATGCCGGCGTTCAGGAAGTTCATGGCAATGCCGCCACCCATGGTGCCAGCGCCGATAACTGCTACAGAGTTAATAGCACGTTGCGCAGTATCGGCGGGCACATCAGCTATTTTTGATGCTGCACGCTCAGCCAGGAACAGGTGACGCAGGGATTTGCTCTCGGCGGTGAACATGAGGTTGATAAACGCCTCGCGTTCAACTTTCATACCTTCGTCAAACTTCTTCTTGGTGGCGGCTTCCACCACGTCCACACACTTGGCAGGTGCGGGGAAGTTCTTGCTCATGCCCTTGACCATGTTGCGGGCGAACTGGAAGTAGGCGTCGCCCTGGGGGTGCTTGCACTTCAGGTCGCGCACCAGAGGCAGGGGGCGCACATCAGCCTTTTCACGCGCAAAGGCCATCGCCTCTTCCAGCACGCTCTCGGCCGACGCTGCCATTTTGTCGAACAGCTTTTGGCCTGGGGCCATGGCCAGCATGTCGCTCTTGACGGTTTCGCCACTGACGATCATGTTCAATGCGGGCTCCACACCCAGCACGCGCGGCAGGCGCTGCGTGCCACCGGCGCCGGGCAGCAGGCCCAGCTTCACTTCGGGCAGGGCCACGCTGGTGCCTGGGGCAACGACGCGGTAGTGGCAACCCAGGGCCAGTTCCAGGCCACCGCCCATGGCCACCGTGTGGATAGCCGCTACCACGGGTTTGCTGGACGCTTCGAGTACGCCAATCACGCTGATCAGGTTGGGCTCTTGCAGGGCCGTGGGTTTGCCGAATTCTTTGATGTCTGCACCGCCCGAGAAGGCCTTGCCAGCGCCAGTGATCACGATGGCCTTGACCGCCGCGTCGGCATTGGCCTGGGCCATGCCGTCTGCAATACCCTGACGGGTGGACAAACCCAAGCCATTGACCGGCGGGTTGTTCAGCGTGATGACGGCGATATCGCCATGGACTTGGTACTGGGCGGTCATGCTTTCATTCCTTGAAAAGGTGGAGCCAGAGAAAATAGAACGATCGTTCTTTTTTAAGGATTGTAGGGGCTTTGGATTCCAATCCAAGCGCTTTTGTCCCTCGTGGGACAAACCAAGGGTTATCCCTTAGACCTCCAGCCACTCCTTGCGGATGTCCGTGTTGTCGCGCAGTGTCTGCGGCGTACCATCAAACACAATGCTGCCGTGGCCCATGACCAGGCAGCGATCGGAAATGGCCATCGCGATGGTGAGTTTTTGCTCAATCAGCAGCACAGAGATGCCGCGGCTGCGCAAGACTTTGAGGTACTCGGCCACCAGTTCCACGATCTTGGGCGCCAAGCCTTCGGTGGGCTCGTCAATGATGATGAGGTCGGGGTCGCCCATGAGCGTGCGGCACAGCGTCAGCATTTGCTGCTCGCCGCCCGACAGAACGCCTGCTTCGGTATGTTCCCGTTCTTTCAGGCGCGGGAACATGCGGTACATGTCGGCAAAACTCCAGCGTGCCTGCTTTTTGCTGCGCTTTTGGCCCAGCAGCAGGTTTTGATGCACCGTGAGTTTGGGGAAAACATCGCGGTTTTCGGGTACATACCCGATCCCCAGGTGGGCAATTTCAAACGCTTCTTTGCCGCGGGTTTCCTGTCCGCGCCATAGCACCGAACCCTCGCACTCCACAAGGCCCATGATGGCCTTGGCCGTGGTGGAGCGGCCCGAGCCGTTGCGGCCCAGCAGGGCCACAATCTCGCCCTCACCTACTGCCATGTCTACGCCATGCAGCACATGGCTCTTGCCATAAAAGGCGTGCAGGTGCTTGATCGTCAGCATCTCAGAACCCATCTCAGTGTCCTCCCGCCTGCGCGTCGGCTACGGCAGAGCCCAAATACGCCTCCTGCACGCGCGGATTGGCGCGCACCGCCTCGGGGGTGTCAAAGGCTATCACCTCGCCATAGACCACCACGGCAATCTTGTCGGCCAGACCAAACACCACACCCATGTCATGCTCCACCGTCAGCAGGGTTTTGCCCACGGTCACCTCTTTGATCAGGCCGACAAATCGCCCCGTCTCGCTCTTGCTCATGCCTGCCGTGGGTTCGTCCAGCAGGATCACATTGGCGCCGCCGCCGATGGTCACGCCAATTTCCAATGCGCGCTGCTCGGCGTAGGTCAGGTTCATGGCCAGCACATCACGCTTCTTGTCCAGCTTGATCATGGCCATGAGTTCTTCGGCACGGTGATTGGCGTCGTGCAGGTTCACCAGAAATTTGAGGAAGGTGTACTTGTAGCCCAGGCTCCAGAGCACGCCGCAGCGCAAGTTCTCGAACACACTGAGCTTGGGGAAGATATTGGTGATCTGGAAGCTGCGCGACAGGCCCATGCGGTTGATTTCAAACGGCTTTTTTCCGTTGATACGTTGGCCGTTGAGCAGCACGTCACCGCTGCTAGGCTCGAAGCGCCCGCTGATCAGGTTGAACAGCGTGGACTTGCCCGCGCCGTTGGGGCCGATGATTGCCACGCGCTCACCGGGCTGCACGGCCAGGTTGGCGCCGCGAATGATCTCCGACTTGCCAAAGCTCTTGCGCAGGTCGCGCAGCTCCAATGCAGGGGAATGCTGGGGTGTGGCGCTCACTGGGCGTCCCTCCGCTGGGTTTCTGCTTCTATCTCTTCCTGGATTTGACTCCAGTCGCGGCTGAACTGTCGGCGTACCAGCTCAAACAGGGTTGCCCCGGTCACCAACACCAGGAACGCGCCAAACCAGCTGTTGAGGCTGGTGGCATTGAGCGTGGTGCCCAGAAAGCGCAGTTCGGGACCGAGTGCGGCGTTGAGTTGCTGGTGGTAGACCATCTCGACCATGGCACCCGCACCGGCGAGTGCCAACAGCGCGGTAGCGGCCAGCCCCAGGTAGCTGACCCACAACCGCCCCAGCTTGCCAAACTTGGCCACCCGCAGGTTCATCATGATGAGGCTGGCAATGCCGCCCGGGGCGTACATCACCATGAACAGGAAGATCAAGCCCAGGTACAGCAACCAGGCCTTGGTGAATTCGCTGAGCAGCACAAAGGCCAGCACCATGAGCACGGCGCCCAGAATGGGGCCAAAGAAGAAGGTGGCACCGCCCAGAAAGGTGAACAGCAGGTAAGCGCCGGACCGCGAAGCCCCTACCACTTCCGCGGTGACGATTTCAAAGTTCAACGCTGCCAGACCTCCCGAAATTCCGGCAAAGAAGCCAGCAATGATGAAGGCGGTGTAGCGGATGCGCTGGGGGTTGTAGCCAATGAACTCCACACGTTCGGGGTTGTCCCGCACCGCATTGAGCATGCGGCCCAGCGGCGTACCGGTGAAGGCGAACATGGCCGCCACGGCCACAAAGGTGTAGGCCGCAATCAGGTAGTACACCTGCACCGCGGGGGCAAAGGTGATGCCGAAAAACGGCTGTCCGACCACGCGGTTGGCCGACACGCCGGCCTCACCGCCAAAGAACTCGGAGAACATCAGCGACATGGCAAACACCAGCTCGGCCATGCCCAGTGTGATCATGGCGAAGGTGGTGCCCGATTTGCGCGTGGTGACATAGCCCAGCAGGGCAGCAAAGCCCATGCCGGCAGCGCCCCCGACCAGCGGAACCAGGCTCACTGGAATGGCCCAGGTGCCTGCCCCCGCCGCATTGAGTGCATGGATGGCCATGTAGGAACCCAGGCCGGTATACACCGCGTGGCCAAAGCTGAGCATGCCGCCCTGCCCCAGCAGCATGTTGTAGGACAGGCAGGCAATGATGGCAATGCCCATTTGCGACAGCATGGTGATGGACAGGCCACTGGTGAACACCCGCGGCGACACCAGCAACACGAGGGCAAATAGCCCCCACACCACAATGCGGCCCAGGTTGAGGGATTGGGATGCGTACAAACGCACAGGTGTTTGCATAAACAGTTCAGCCTTCCCGGGTGCCCAGCAGACCCTTGGGCCTGAAAATCAGGATCAATACCAAAAACAGGTAGGGCAAGATGGGCGCGACCTGGGCGATGGTGAGTTTGGCGATGGAATTGGCGCGCAAGGTGTCACTGACCGGCACGCCGAGGTGGGGCAGAACGTCAAGCAACGCGTAGTCAAACGCCACCGCAAAAGTCTGGATCACACCAATGAGCACCGACGCCAGAAAGGCGCCCGAGAGTGAGCCCATGCCGCCGACCACCACCACCACAAAGATCACCGACCCCACGGTGGCGGCCATGGCAGGCTCCGTCACAAAGGTGCTGCCACCAATGACACCCGCCAGACCCGCGAGCCCGGTGCCCACGCCAAACACCAGCATGAAAACACGCGGCACGTTGTGGCCCAGGGACTCCACCATCTCGGGATGGGTCAACGCGGCCTGGATCACCAGCCCAATACGGGTGCGCGTGAGCATCAGCCACAGCGCCAGCAGCATCAGCAGCGCAATCACCATCATGAAGCCCCGCGTCATGGGGAACGGTGAACACACCACGCGCACCGCGGCATCCGCGGCCGCACACAGCTCGGCCGGCGCAGCACCCCAGACCAGTTGCAGGCCGTTCACGGCATGGTTGACCAGGGTGAAGGCCGGGCCTTGCAGCGACACAGGAGGTTTGAATTCGAGGGCGGTTCGGCCCCAGATGAGTTGCACCAGCTCCAGCAGGATGTAGGACAAGCCGAAGGTGACCAGCAGCTCCGGCACATGGCCAAACTTGTGCACCTTGCGCAGGGCCACCCGCTCAAATACGGCGCCCAGCGCCCCCACGACCAGCGGGGCCACCACCAAGGCGGGCCAAAAGCCGACCCAGCCCGACACGGTGTAGCCCAGGTAGGCCCCGACCATATAGAAGCTGGCGTGCGCAAAGTTGAGCACCCCCATCATGCTGAGGATCAAGGTCAGTCCGGCACTGAGCATGAACAGCAAGAGCCCGTAGCTCAAGCCATTTAGCATCGAAATGATGAAAAACTCCATCCGCTATCTACCTTTCAAGGCAAGGCGGGTGCAGCGGGCACCCACCCAAAAAAAGGCCCGACTAGGAAGACCGGGTCGGGCCTGCTGACGTTGCGCCAATGGTCGCTCAGCCGGGGCGCTTCATCTGGCAGCTGGTGGGCGTGCTGGATACATAGGACTCGAAGGTCTTGACCGGAGCCAGGGTCATGCCGGTGTTCTCCGGGCTGTAGGGGTACTTTTTGTCCGCCTTTTGCCAGACTGTCAGGTACAGGGGCTGCTGCAGTTGGTGATCGGTTTTGCGCATTTCCACGTCGCCGTTGTAGCTCTTGAACTTCATGCCTTCCAGCGCCGCGGCCACTTTCACCGGGTCGGTAGATTTGGCCTTGGCCATGGCCTCACCCAGCGCGGTGTAGATGTGGATGACTGAGCCGGTATAAAAATCGTCGTTGAATTTGGCCTTGAAGTCGGCGGTCCATTTGTCCATCTGGCCGCCCATGTTGTAGTGGCTGTAAGCGATCTGGTACACGCGGCCGGCCGAGTTGGTGCCCAGGGCGGTGGGCGTGCCGCTCACACCGGTGTAGTAGGTGTAGAAGTTGCCGGTGTAGCCGCCCTCGTTGGCGGCCTTGACCAGCAAGGCCAGGTCCGAGCCCCAGTTGCCGGTGATCACGGTGTCGGCGCCGGATGCCTTGATTTTGGCGATGTAGGGCGAGAAGTCCCGCACCTGGGCCAATGGGTGCAGATCGTCTCCCACGATCTGGACATCGGGGCGCTTGCGGGCCAGGGTCTCCTTGGCGTAGCGGGACACTTGCTGGCCGTGCGAGTAATTCTGGTTCAGCAGGTACACCTTCTTGACGTCCTTCTTGTCCGCCATGAAGGTGGTCATGGCTTCCATTTTCATGGAGGTGTCTGCATCAAACCGGAAGTGCCAGTAGTTGCATTTGCTGTTGGTGAAATCGGGGTCTACGGCCGAGTGGTTCAGGAAGAGGACTTCCTTGCCGGGGTTGCGTTCGTTGTGCTTGGCCACGGCGTCAATCAGGGCACCGGCCACTGCAGAGCCGTTGCCCTGGGTGATGTAGCGCACGCCTTGGTCCAGCGCCGACTTGAGTGCGTTCAGGCTCTCGGTGGGGCTGAGCTTGTTGTCGATGCCAATGACCTCGAACTTGACGCCTGCGGGGTTGTTGGCGCTGAACTTTTCAGCGAAGAACTGGAAGCTCTTGAGCTGGTTGGTGCCCACGGGCGCCATCAGTCCGGAGAGCGGATCAATCCAGGCAATCTTGACGGTCTCGCCCTTTTGTGCGACGGCCTGCTGGGCGCAGACCACCAGGGTCGCTGCGGCGATGAATTTGAGCGTGTTCTTCATGGTGTTGTCTCCTGTAAAACTCAAGCCTGCGCAGCGTACATTTGTTTGTGCAGTGCAGCGCAAGGGTTTCCCCCAAGAGCTATCGCCCATGCGACTGCACGCATTTTTAGAGCATGGGCAGGCGGTAGTCCTTCAGCATTTCGCGCAACTTGCTCTTTTGCATCTTGCCGGTGCCCCCCAAGGGAATCGTGTCGACAAACACCACATCATCAGGCACCTGCCACTTGGCCGTTTTGCCTTCGTAAAAGGCCAGCAGTTCATCGCGTGTCACCTCGCTGCCGGGCTTCTTCACCACAGCAATGATGGGCCGCTCGTCCCACTTGGGATGCTTCATGCCGATGCACGCGGCCATGGCCACAGCGGGATGCGCCATGGCAATGTTTTCCACATCAATCGAGCTGATCCACTCACCACCGGACTTGATCACATCCTTGCTGCGGTCGGTGATCTGCATATAGCCATCGGGGTCGATGGTGGCCACATCGCCAGTGGGGAACCAGCCATCCACCAGCGGAGAGCCACCCTCGCCCTTGAAGTACTCGCTGATGATCCAGGGGCCCTTGACCAGCAAGTCACCGTAGGCCTTGCCATCCCAGGGAAGCTCCTTCCCCATTTCATCCACGATTTTCATGTCCACGCCGTAGATGCCGCGGCCCTGCTTGAGCCGCACGTTCATCTTGTCAGCCGAGTCCATGCTCAGGTGTTTGTTCTTGAGCGTGCACACGGTTCCCAGGGGCGACATCTCGGTCATGCCCCAGGCGTGCAGCACTTCGACACCGTAGACGTCATTGAACGCCGTAATCATGGCGGGCGGGCAGGCGGAGCCACCTATCACCGTGCGCTTGAGGGTGGAGAACTTGAGGTTGGCTGACTGCATGTGCGCGAGCATCATTTGCCACACAGTGGGTACCCCAGCGGCAAAGCTGACCTTCTCGGACTCGATGAGCTCAAAGATGGACTTGCCGTCCATGGCGGGGCCGGGAAACACCAGCTTGGCGCCCGTCATGGCGGCCGAATACGGCAGGCCCCAGGCATTCACGTGGAACATGGGCACCACGGGCAGCACAGCATCGCGGGCACTCATGTTCAATGCGTCGGGCAAGGCACCGGAGAACGCATGCAGGATGGTGGAGCGGTGGCTGTACAGCGCGGCCTTGGGATTTCCTGTGGTGCCGCTGGTGTAGCACATGCTGGAGGCCGAGTTTTCATCAAACTCGGGCCAGGTGTATTGCTCGGGTTGCTTGCCCATCCAGGCTTCGTAGCTTTGCAGACCCGGGATGCCGATGTCGGCAGGCAGCTTGTCGGCATCACACAGCGCAATCCAGTGCTTCACCGTGGTGCAGCGGCTGTGCACAGCCTGGATGATGGGCAGGAAGCTCATGTCGAAACACAGCACCTGGTCTTCTGCGTGGTTGGCAATCCAGGCAATCTGGTCCGGGTGCAGGCGTGGGTTCAGCGTGTGCAGCACGCGGCCCGAGCCGCTCACACCAAAATATAGCTCAAGGTGGCGATAGCCATTCCAGGCCAGCGTGGCCACGCGGTCGCTGAACGCGAGATCCATCTGGTCCAAGGCGTTGGCCACTTTGCGGGCCCGCACGGCAATGTCTTTGTAGGTGGTGCGGTGGATGTCACCCTCCACGCGACGCGATACCACTTCGCCTTCGCCATGGTGGCGCTCCGCAAAATCGATCAGGGTAGAAATCAGCAGCTGCTGGCTTTGCATCAAACCTAACATGGGTCACCTCTGGAATTATTCGAATGTTGCTGCGCGCCACGACCGGGTGTCGCCTACGCGTCGCCGCATGGTAATCCCACCAAGCCCCTGAAAAAGGCCAGCATTAGTCATATGCGGGACAATTCATCCATGCCTATTTCGTCACATCTGGGTGACCCGCTGGATGTGGGACTGCCCTGGGTCAATCGCTTTGCCAGCTTGGGCGAAGACTTCTACGCCGCACTCTCCCCTACCCCATTGCCCGCACCCTATTGGGTGGGCCGCAGCGCCAGTGCCGCCCGGGCCCTGGGTTTGGATTCACAAAAGCTGCAGTCAGACGACGCGCTACAGGCTTTCACCGGCAACCGGCCGCTGGCCGGCGGCCTGTCGTTGGCCAGTGTCTACAGTGGCCACCAGTTTGGCCAATGGGCCGGCCAGCTGGGTGATGGCCGTGCCATCCTGTTGGGCGAAACTCCAGGCTGGGAGCTGCAACTCAAGGGGGCCGGGCTGACGCCCTTCTCCCGCATGGGCGATGGCCGTGCCGTTTTGCGCAGCAGCATCCGCGAATTTTTGGGTAGCGAAGCCATGCATGGCTTGGGCATTCCGACCTCGCGCGCCCTCTGCGTCACAGGCTCGGACGCCCCCGTGCGACGTGAGGAAATGGAAACGGCTGCGGTGGTCACCCGCCTGGCGCCCAGTTTTATCCGCTTTGGCCACTTCGAGCATTTTTGCCACCATGGCCACCACGAACAGCTCAAGGTGCTGGCCGACTTTGTGATTGACCACCATTACCCGGCCTGCCGCGCCGATGCACGCTGGGGCGGCAACCCCTATGTGGCCCTGCTGGCCGCGGTGACCGAGCGCACCGCGCAGATGGTGGCGCAGTGGCAGGCCGTGGGCTTTTGTCATGGTGTGATGAACACCGACAACATGAGCATCCTGGGGCTGACGATTGACTACGGCCCCTTCCAGTTCATGGACGCCTACGATCCCGGCCACATCTGCAACCACTCGGACCACCAGGGCCGCTACGCCTTCTACAAACAGCCGAACGTGGTGTACTGGAACCTGTTCTGTTTGGGCCAGGCGCTGATGCCGCTGATTGCGGAGCAGGAGCAGGCCATTGCCGCACTGGAGACCTTCAAAGCCATCTACCCGCTGGCGTTTGCCCAGCGCATGGCGGCCAAGCTGGGCTTTGCGGACCTTCAGGAGGCACACCGCCCATTGATTGAGGACATCCTGAAGCTGCTGGCGGCCGACAAGGTGGACTTCACCATCTTCTGGCGCCGCCTGAGCCACTGGGCGCGTGAGCAGCGTGCAGACGATGCCTCGGTGCGCGACCTGTTCCTGGATCGGGCCGGCCTGGATGCCTGGCTGCTATCGTATTCAGAGCTGCTTGCGGATATTCCACGCGGCCTAGCGGCCGATTTGATGCTAAAAATCAACCCCAGGTATGTGCTGCGGAACCATTTGGGCGAAGAAGCCATCCAAGCCGCCAAGCGCAAGGATTTCAGCGTGGTCGCCGATCTCTTGAAAGTTTTGGAGCATCCGTTCGACGAACATCCAGAGCACGCAGCCTGGGCCGACTTTCCGCCGGATTGGGCGGGCAGCATCGCCATCAGCTGCAGCTCCTAGCCCCCTGCCTGTTCCTCTTTTTGAAAGACGTCCCATGCCCTACCCCATCACCAAAACCGACGCCGAATGGCAAGCCGTGCTGGCTGAAAAGGGCGCTGAGCCCGCGGCCTTCCAGGTCACGCGCCACGCCGCCACCGAGCGCCCTTTCAGTGGCAAGTACGAACGCCAATGGGCCGACGGCAGCTACCACTGCATTTGCTGTGGCAACACGCTGTTTGACTCCGGCACCAAATTTGACGCGCACTGCGGATGGCCCAGCTTCTCGCTGGCCGTGCCCGGCGCCATCACCGAGATTACCGACCGCAGCCACGGCATGGTGCGCGTAGAGACCGTGTGCAGCCAGTGCGGCGCGCACCTGGGCCATGTGTTTGACGATGGCCCGACCGAAACCGGCCTGCGCTACTGCATGAATTCGGCCTCGCTACACTTCACACCCGCATGAAAACCTTTCTCGACTTCTTTCCCATTCTGCTGTTCGTCGGCGCCTACAAGTTTTACGACATCTATGTAGCCACCGCGGTGCTGATGGGGGCCACCGTGCTGCAAATGGCGGTGATTTACGCCATGGACCGCAAGCTCCAGATGATGCACAAGATCACGCTGGTGCTGATTTTGGGATTTGGCGCCATGACACTGGCCCTGCATGACGACCGCTTCATCAAATGGAAGCCCACCGTGCTCTACACCGTGATGGGCATCGCACTCGCTGTGGCCGTGTGGGGCCTGAAAAAGAACTTTCTCAAGCTGTTGCTGGGCAGCCAGCTGGAGCTGCCCGACAGCATCTGGCACAAGCTCAACGTGGCGTGGATTGCCTACACCCTGTTCATGGCCGCCATCAACGCCTATGTGGTGCTGTACTTCAGCACCGAGACCTGGGTGAACTTCAAACTTTGGGGCTATGTATTCCCGCTGGTTTTCATCATCGGGCAGGGCATCTACATCTCGCCCTACCTCAAGGGTGACGAAGCATCCCAGGACAAACCCGCACCATGAGCACCACCCCCACCGCCGCGCACCTGCAAGCGCGTTTGCAGGAACGCCTGGCCCCCACCCACCTGGAAGTGATGGACGAAAGCCACCAACACGCGGGCCACGCTGGGGCCAACGGCACCGGTTTTGGCACCCATTTCAGGGTGCGAATCGCTTCACCATTGTTTACAAGCCAGAGCCGCGTAGCACGGCATCGCCTTGTGTATGATGCGCTGCAAGATTTCATTGATCAGGGCCTGCATGCCCTGGCCATTGAGGCCGAAGACTCGCCCTCTGGCAGCACCCCCATTTAATGCATCCCTGAAGGAACCGGTATGAAGAAGCACATTTTGTCCGCCCTGGCCGCCGCTGCGCTATTGAGCGTCGCGTCGGTCTCCATGGCCCAGAACATCGCCATCGTGAACGGCAAGGCCGTTCCCAAGTCCCGCGTAGATGCCTTGGCCGAACAGGTGAAGCGCTCCGGCCGTCCCGTGACGCCCGAAATGCAAGGCCAGCTGAAAGAAGAAATCATCGCCCGCGAAATCTTCGTGCAGGAAGCCCAGGCCCGCGGTCTGGACGCAACCGACGATTACAAGAACCAATTGGAACTGACCCGCCAGTCCATCCTGATCCGCGAGCTGTTCAACGACTACCAGAAAAAGAACCCCGTCACCGACGAGGAAGTCAAGGCTGAGTACGACAAGTTTGCCGCAGCCAACGCCGGCAAGGAATACCGTGCCCGCCACATCCTGGTGGAAAAAGAAGAGCAGGCCAAAGCCATCATCGCCCGCCTGAAAAAGGGCGCCAAGTTTGAAGACATCGCCAAGAAAGAATCCAAGGACCCCGGCTCCGGCGCCAACGGCGGTGACCTGGATTGGGCCAACCCCAGCAACTACGTGAAAGAGTTCTCGGACGCGCTGGTGGCCTTGGCCAAGGGCAAGACCACCGACACCCCGGTGAAGTCCCAGTTCGGTTACCACATCATCCGCCTGGAAGACATCCGCGAAAGCCAGCTGCCCAAGCTGGACGACGTGAAGCCCCAAATTGCCCAGCAACTGCAGCAGCAGAAGATGAGCAAGTTCCAGGAAGACTTGCGCGCCAAGGCCAAGGTCGAATAAATCCCCGGCCTTTCGACGAAGCAGTACAGTCCAAGCGCGGCCCCGGCCGCGCTTTTTCTTTGCCCATCATTTTTTCATGAGCCGCAAACCTGACCTCAGCCGCCCGGAACAGCAGCAACTTGTGCAGCAGCACAGCCCGCTGGTGGGGCGTATTGCGCGCTCTGTGGCCCAGGGTATGCCACCCAATGTGCTGACCGACGATCTGGTGCAGGACGGCATGTTGGGGCTGATCGACGCCATCATCCGCACCACACGGGAGACATCGGGCGCCGAGTTTGAACACTACCTGGCCCGGCGCGCCCGTGGCGCCATGCTGGACGGCCTGCGTGCGCTGGACCCTGCCACCCGCCTGGTGCGCCGACGCATGCGCGAGGTGGAGCAGGCCCTGCAACGCCTGGGCCACCGACTGGGCCGCGCGCCGGTCGAAGGCGAAGTGGCACAGGACATAGACATGCCGCTGGAAGACTACCGCCAGCTCTTGCAGCAGGCCCATGGCTATTGGCTGGTGTCGCTGGACGACTTGACCGAGAACGCCGACTTGCGTGGCTACCTGGACCAGTGTGCAGGCAGCGATGCGGACCCGCTGGTCATGCTGGAACGCTCCGTGTTTCGCAAGGCACTGGCCAACAGCCTAGCCACACTCAACGGACAGATGCAGGAAGTGCTCAGCCTGTATTACGCCGAGGGATACAAAATGCACGAGATTGGCACCCGCATGGGCCTGAGCGAATCCCGCGTATCCCAGCTTCACACCAGCGCCATTGCCGGCCTGCGCGCGCAGTTGCTGGATGCCGAGCAACGCCAACAGCTGCTGCGGCCACGCCGCGCGCAGCGCTAGGCCAATACCCAGAGCAAACCCAGCAACACCGGCTGGTGCAGCATGTAGTAGCTCAAACTCCAGTTGCCCAGCCAGGCCAGCGGACGCAAGGCTGGCGGCGGCGTCCAGGCCGGGCCGGACGCTGGTTGGCGCAGCCACCATTGCATGGCGGCCAGACCCCACCACATCACGCCCAACCAGGGAAGCAAGGGAACGTAGTCCTCGGTCTGCGGCTTGGTGGTAATGAGGCCCAGCCAGTTGAGTCCCTTTTCATTGAAGAAAAGGGGTATGGCGCCCGCATCCATTGCGTAAGCAGCTACATATTTCATAGCAATGGCCAACCCTCCCAGCCACCAGAGCCAGCGGCCCCAATGCACCGTCAGCCGCGCAAGCAGCAGCATGACGGCCATGCCGTGCAGCACCCCGAAGTAGATGTAACTCTTGGGAAACATGAGCACAGAACCCGCCGTGACCAGCAGCGCGCACAGTGCAATCTGCCCCCAGCGGCGCCAGAACTGTAGCCAAGGCTGCCCCCGCTCGGCAGCCAGGGCCTGCCCGGCCCCGGCGCACAGCAAAAACAGACTCAGGATGGCGGTACGCTGCCAGGTCCAGACTGGGTCGGTGTAAAAATCCTGCCGGATCAGGCCCGCGTTGTTCAGGTCGAAGCAGAAGTGATAGGCCGTCATCCACAGCAAGGCCGCGCCGCGCAGCACATCCACACCCGCATGGCGCTGCGGTTTCACGCGGCACCCCGCCTGTGCAGGGTGGCGCCCCAGAGACTGAGTGACAGCCCGAAACTGGCACAGAGCAACACGCACAGCGCCAGACCCGCCCCGCCCCATCCGCTGATGGCCAGCGCAAAGGAGGGAGGGCCCAAGGTGGCTCCCAGATTGCCCAACTGGGCCACGGCGCCGTTGGCGCGCGCCTGCTGGGCGGGTTCTTCATTCAAAAAAGGAATCAGCGCAAACGAGCTGCCACCCGACAGGCCCGCGGCAAACATCAGCACCAGCGCCACCGGTGCCACCCACCAACCGAACCACAGCCCCACACCCCAAGCCAGACCGCTCACACCGACCGCCACAAAGGCCCAACGTGCCAGGCGCAGTGGCGACAACCAGTACTGCGCAATCCAGCCCGCGCAAAACGTGCCCGCCACGCCGGTCAGCGGCAGGGCCGCGGCCAGCCAGGCGCGGTCTGCCCCGCCCTGCTGGGGCAAAAATGTCAGCAGCGCGACGGCCATGCCCGTGTAGCCCAAAAAGCACAGGCCTGGCAAAGCGGTGGTCCAACGCGTGTAAATGTGCACGTGCTGGCGCAACAGTGCGTACCCATGGTGGGACGGCAGCCCGGCGTGCGGGCTGCGCTGGCGCAACACATCGGCAGGCAACAACAGCAGCACCGCCATGGCCACAACCGCCAGACCCAGCGCGTGGACCTGGAACAGGGCCGACAGGCCAAAGTTGGCAATAAAAGGCAGGCCCACGGCCCCCGTGATGGCAAAGGCCACCCCGACAAAGGTGCTCCACAAGCCCATGGCAATGGCCCGGTGCTGCGGCGCGGCGCTGGCCGCCATCAGCGTGGGCGCAGCCACCACCACGGCCAGGTGCGAAGCCCCTTCGAACACGCGACTGGCCCAAAACCAGGGCAAGGGCAACAGGAAAGATTGGGCCAGGGCCAGCAGTGCGCCCAAGCCCAGCCCACCCACCAGCAGGCGCCGGTAGCCGATGCGCGGGGCGAGCAGCCCCATGGTCACGCCCAGCAGCAGCCCCACCATGCCCACCGTGGACAGCACCCAGCCCATGCTAGCGGCGCTGGCCGCGTAATGGCGCTGCAGCTCGACAAAGGCCACCGCAATCTTGGCGAACTGCATGGCGGCCAAAATGCCGCTGAACCAGAGCACGGCCACGCGGGGCCAACGGGTAGAGGAAACGGGAGAGGGAACTTGGGCCATGGGAAGCGCCGCAGTGTACCGCCTGGGGTGCGAGGCTGGGATAATTGCGCCCATGTCCTTGCAAGATTTTCAACTCGAACTTTTGGCCCCTGCGCGCACGGCAGAGATCGGCATCGAAGCCGTGAACCACGGCGCCGATGCGGTCTACATCGGAGGCCCCGGTTTTGGGGCGCGCAGCAGCGCCGACAACAGCGTGGCCGAGATTGCCCGTCTGGTGCAGCATGCCCACCGCTTCAACAGCCGCATCTTCGTCACCATGAACACCATCCTGCGCGATGACGAGCTGGAGCCGGCACGCCAACAGGCCTGGCAGCTCTATGAGGCCGGGGTGGATGCGCTGATCGTCCAGGACATGGGGCTGCTGGCCATCGACATGCCGCCTCTCCAGCTGCACGCCAGTACCCAGACCGACATCCGCACGCCCGAAAAGGCGCGCTTTTTGCAGGACGTGGGCCTCAGCCAAATCGTGCTGGCACGCGAGCTGACGGCTAGGCAAATTGCCGCCATCCGTGCCGCCACCGACCCTGAAAAATGCACCTTGGAGTTCTTCATCCACGGCGCGCTGTGCGTTGCCTACAGCGGCCAGTGCTACATCAGCGCCGCCCATACCGGGCGCAGCGCCAACCGCGGCGAATGCAGCCAGGCCTGCCGCCTGCCCTACCAGGTGGTGGACGACAAGGGGCGCTTTGTGGCGCATGACAAACATGTGCTGTCCATGAAGGACAACAACCAGAGCGAAAACCTGGCCGCGCTGGTGGATGCAGGCATCCGCAGCTTCAAGATCGAGGGGCGCTACAAGGACATGGGTTATGTGAAGAACATCACCGCCCATTACCGCAAGCTGCTGGACCGCTTGATCGAAGACCGCCAAGACTCTGACCAACCGCTGGCCCGCAGCAGCAGCGGAACCACGACGTTTAGCTTCGAGCCGGACCCCAACCAGAACTTCAACCGGGAGTTCACGGACTATTTTGTGCAGGGTCGGCAGATCGACATCGGCGCCTTTGACAGCCCCAAGAACCCGGGCCAGGCCATTGCTTATGTGCGCAAGGTCAACGCTGACAGCGTGGAGTTGGAACTGAATGCCCCCAGCCAGGCGCTGAGCAACGGTGACGGCCTGTGCTACTACGACTTGCAGAAGGAACTGGTGGGTTTGGCCATCAACCGTGCCGAAGCCCTCAACGCCGCCAAGGGCCTGTGGCGCGTCTTCCCCAAAGACCCGGTGCCGGGCCTGAAAGACCTGCGCAAGGGCGTGGAGGTGAACCGCAACCGCGATGTGAACTGGACCCGGGTACTGGACAAGAAGAGCAGCGAGCGCCGCATCGGTGTCTGGGCCACACTGCAGCAGACGGCACGGGGCATTGCCCTCACCTGCACGGACGAAGACGGGTTTGTGGGAACGGCCCAGACCGACCTGCCGGCTGAACGTGCCAACGACGCCGCGGCGGCCGATGCCAGCAACCGCACCCAGATCAGCAAGTTGGGCGCTACGATTTTTGAAGCAATTTCCGCAGATGTGACGGGGGCTAGCGGCCTGTTTGTGCCTGCATCGGTGCTGAACCCCTTGCGCCGTGAGGCCGTAGAAGCGCTGGAGCGTGCCCGTGCCGCCGGCTTTGTGCGGCTGGCACCTGGTGTGCCGGTGTCGCCACCCGTGGCCTACCCGGAAGACACCCTGAGTTATCTGGCCAATGTGTTTAACCAGGCCGCACACGGCTTTTATGCCAAACACGGTGTCAAGGTTATTGCCCCGGCCTACGAGGCGGTGGAGGAGCTGGGTGAGGTCAGCCTGATGATCACCAAGCACTGTGTGCGCTTCTCGCTGAGCCTGTGCCCCAAGCAGGCCAAGGGCGTGACCGGTGTGCAGGGCCAGGTCAAGGCCGAGCCACTGCAGCTCATCAACGGCAAAGAAAAACTGACCCTGCGCTTTGACTGCAAGCCCTGCGAAATGCACGTGGTGGGCAAGATGAAGACCAGCGTGGCCAACCAGAGTCGCCAGGAACTGGAGGCGGCCCGGGCCGTACCCATGACCTTTCACAAAACCCGGCCTCGCACAGGGCAGGAGTTTGGGCACTGAGCTTTGGGGGCTCGGGTTTGAACCTCAGGCGCTTGGCTTTGGCGGTTCCGGCGGTGTGGACAACAAGCGCCAAGCCAATCGCAAGCCCAACCAGGCATTCCCCAAGGCAAACACCCCGATGACCAGGCTGGCCAGCGGGGTGAGTGGGTAGCGCTGCACGATCCACATCAGAGCGGTGGACAGCGCGTTCAACGCCAGCATGAGCCAGAACGCAAGTTTGCGTGGCTGGATCAGGCGGCGCCAGTGGATCATGCGACTTCGGTGATGAATTGGTCGCGGGGACGGCGTACTTTTTTCAGGTTTTGCAGCCAGTCGCCTTCATCCGCACGGTAGCCCAGCGGCAGAATCGCCACGCTACGCAGGCCACGGGCGCGCAGGTCGAGGATTTCGTCCAGCGCCTTGGGATCGAAACCTTCCATGGGCGTGGCATCCACCTGCTCTTCGGCCGCCGCAATCAGTGCGGTGCCCAGGCCGATGTAGGCCTGGCGTGCGGTGTGCTGGTAGTTCACTTCGGCATCGCGCTGGGGGTAGGTGCCCAGCAGCATCTGGCGGTAGTTTTCCCAGCCTTCGTTCTTGAAGCCGCGCTCTGCGTTCACCAGGTCAAACATGGTGTTGATACGCTCAACGGTGTAGTTGTCCCAGGCGGCAAACACCAGCAGGTGCGAGGCGTCAGTGATCTGCTCCTGGTTCCAGGCAATGGGCTTGATCTTTTCGCGCACCTCTTTGCTGGTCACCACAAACACCTCGTAAGGCTGCAAGCCGCTGGAGGTGGCGGTCAAGCGAATGGCTTCCAGAATGCGGTCCACTTTCTCTTGGGGCACCGCTTTGGCGGGGTTGAACTTCTTGGTGGCGTAGCGCCATTGCAGTTTGCTGATCAGGTCGGACATAGTGCGTCGCATAAATTGGTTGCTAAGGGGGCAGAGTTTGGGGGACTTTGCTAGATTGCAAGGCCACGTGTTGCAATTCACGGAGTTAGTCACACCGCATTTCCCGTCGCCATGCGAGAGTACAAAAAAAGTGTTATCGGTCGGCCTTGCTGAGAATCAGCGCACCGTACACCATCACCCCCACCGAGATGGCTGGCAAGTTGTAAAGCCAACGGACCCTGCGCGCTGTCCCGGAGGCCAGTGCCAGAAACTCTGCCACCCCCAGGCCCAAACGCTGTGCCAACAGATAGGACACCAACAAGCCTGCGGTACCGGCGGCAATAAACAAGCAGCCCACACGCGCTTGCAGCAGATGAGCGTCACCCCACAACCAATCCCACGCAAACATCACGCCGCCCAACACCATGGCCAAGGCCCACCATGAGATGGCGGTGTATGCACCCAAGGCCCCAACCCCTAGGGCTGGGACCAGATAAGAGAAGCGGCGAACGGCGGTTAATTCCAAGGGTTCAAAGTGCTTACGCCACCCACTTGTGCGCATTGCGCCAGAGTTGCATCCAGGGGCTGAGTTCGCTCTTGTCGAGCGAGGTCCAGCTCATCTGCACGTTGCGGAAGACGCGCTCGGGGTGCGGCATCATGGCCGTAAAGCGGCCGTCGGCCGTGGTAACGGCGGTCAGGCCGCCAGGGCTGCCGTTGGGGTTGAACGGGTAGGCCTCGGTGGCCGCACCAGTGTTGTCCACATAACGCATGGCAGCAATGGCTTTGTCCGCGTTGCCGCGGTACTTGAAGTTGGCAAAACCTTCGCCGTGCGCCACCGCAATGGGCAGGCGCATGCCGGCCAGGTCCTTGAAGAACAGGCTGGGCGACTCCAGCACCTCCACCAGCGCGAGGCGTGCCTCAAAACGCTCGCTCTGGTTGGTGGTGAAGCGTGGCCAGTCTTGCGCGCCGGGGATGATGTCGGCCAGCTCGGCAAACATCTGGCAGCCATTGCACACGCCCAGGCCAAAGGTGTCCTGGCGGGCGAAGAAGGCCTTGAACTGGTCAGCCAACACGTCGTTGAACGTGATGCTGCGGGCCCAGCCAATGCCAGCACCCAGCGTGTCGCCGTAGCTGAAACCACCGCAGGCCACCACGCCCTTGAAGTCGGCCAGCTTGGCGCGGCCGGTCTGCAGGTCGGTCATGTGCACGTCGTAGGCTTCAAAGCCGGCTTCGGTGAAGGCGTAGGCCATTTCCACATGCGAGTTGACGCCCTGCTCGCGCAGTACGGCGACCTTGGGGCGGCTGCCCAGAATGGCAGGCGCTACGTTTTTAGTAGCTGCTTGCGCAGATTCCATGAGGGCTAGAGCACTATTTGGCATGTAAACATGCAGACCGGGGTCGTTCTCGGCACCCGCCGCGGCATGCTCGGCATCGGCACACACAGGGTTGTCGCGCTGCTGGGCAATCTTCCAGCTCACGGCGTCCCAGACCTGGTGCAGGTCGGCCAGTTTGGCGCTGAAGATGCTCTTGGCATCGCGCCAGATCTGCAGCTCGCCCTTGCCTGCGGCAATGGCATCGGTGGCAGGACGCGTCTTGCCGATGAAGTGGCTGAACTTGGACAGGCCATGCTCGCGCAAGGTGGCCATGACGTCGGAGCGTTCAGATGTGCGCACCTGCAGCACCACGCCCAGCTCTTCGCTGAACAGGGCCTTGAGCGTCAGCTCCTCACGGCGGGCGCCCACCTGCCCTGCCCAGTTTTTGCTGTCGCCCACATCCATGCGGCTGTCGGAGATGCCGTCGCCTTCGGTGACCAGCATGTCCACATTGAGTGCCACACCCACACGGCCGGCAAAGGCCATTTCGGCCACGGTGGCCAGCAGGCCGCCGTCGCCGCGGTCGTGGTAGGCCAGCACTTGGCCCTTGGTACGCAGCGCGTTCACGGCGTTCACCAGGTTCACCAGGTCCTTGGCATCGTCCAGATCGGGCACGGTGTCGCCGGTCTGGTCCAGCGTTTGCGCCAGGATGCTGGCGGCCATGCGGTGCTGGCCCTTGCCCAAGTCCACTAGCACCAGAGTCGTATCTTCTGTGGCATTGAGCTGTGGCGTCAGCGTGCCGCGCACGTCTTGCAGCGTGGCGAAGCCGCTCACGATCAGGGAGACGGGCGATGTGACCTTCTTGTCGGCGCCTTCGTTTTTCCACTGCGTGCGCATGGACAAGGAGTCCTTGCCCACGGGAATGGAAATGCCCAAGGCTGGGCACAGCTCCATGCCCACGGCCTTGACCGTGGCGTACAGCGCCGCGTCTTCACCGGCTTCGCCGCAGGCGGCCATCCAATTGGCAGACAGCTTCACGCGGGGCAGCTCGATGGGCGCAGCCAGCAGGTTGGTAATGGCTTCGGCCACCGCCATGCGGCCCGATGCGGGTGCGTTGAGCGCGGCCAGCGGCGTGCGCTCTCCCATGGACATGGCTTCACCCGCAAAACCTTTGAAGTCGGCCAAGGTGACCGCACAGTCCGCCACCGGCACCTGCCAGGGGCCGACCATCTGGTCGCGGTGCGTCAGGCCACCCACAGTGCGGTCGCCAATGGTGATCAGGAAGCGTTTGGACGCCACGGTGGGGTGCGCCAGCACGTCGATCACGGCCTTTTGGATGTCCACACCGGTCAGGTCCAATGGCTTGAAGGTACGCGCAACCGTCTTGACGTCGCGGTGCATCTTGGGCGGCTTGCCCAGCAGCACGTTCATGGGCATATCGACAGGCGACTCTGCGCCCTCGTCCACCAGTTGCAGCTGGCGCTCTTCGGTTGCCACCCCAATCACCGCAAACGGGCAACGCTCGCGCTCGCACAGCGCCGTGAACTGCGCCAGCGACTCGGGGGCGATGGCCATCACATAGCGTTCCTGGCTCTCGTTGCACCAGATTTCCTTGGGCGCCATGCCGGACTCTTCGAGCTTCACAGCCCGCAAATCAAAACGTGCACCGCGGCCTGCGTCATTGGTCAGCTCAGGGAAGGCGTTGGACAAACCACCGGCGCCCACGTCGTGGATCGCCAGAATGGGGTTTTGGTCGCCCTGCATCCAGCACTGGTTAATCACCTCTTGCGCACGGCGCTCGATCTCGGGGTTGCCGCGCTGCACGGAGTCAAAGTCCAGCTCGGCCGCGTTCGCGCCGGTGGCCATGGAGCTGGCGGCGCTGCCGCCCATGCCGATGCGCATGCCGGGGCCGCCCAGCTGGATCAGCAGGCTGCCGGCAGGGAATTCGATCTTGTGGGTCTGGCCCGCGTCGATGATGCCCAGGCCGCCCGCAATCATGATGGGCTTGTGGTAGCCGCGCTGCACGGTATCCACGTCACTCGCCACGGTCTGCTCGTATTCGCGGAAGTAGCCCAGCAGGTTGGGTCGGCCAAATTCGTTGTTGAAGGCCGCACCGCCCAATGGGCCTTCGACCATGATTTGCAGCGGGCTGGCAATGTGCTCCGGCTTGCCCATGGTGCTGCCCCACAGCTTGGAGACGGTGAAGCCGGTCAGGCCTGCCTTGGGCTTGGAGCCGCGGCCAGTGGCACCTTCGTCGCGGATTTCACCGCCTGCGCCGGTGGAGGCGCCGGGGAACGGGGAGATGGCGGTCGGGTGGTTGTGGGTTTCCACCTTCATCAGGATGTGATTGGTTTCGCTACGTTTTTCATAGCTGGCCGCGCTTATTTCACGCGAACCAGAGGCCGATTTTGCTACAAATCGCTCGACTTCCACACCCTCCATCACGGAGGCATTGTCCGAGTAGGCCACCAGCATGTACTGGGGGTGCAACTGGTGCGTGTTGCGGATCATGCCGAACATGCTCTTGTCCTGCGCCACACCGTCAATGGTGAACTCGGCGTTGAAAATTTTGTGGCGGCAGTGCTCACTGTTGGCCTGGGCGAACATCATCAGCTCCACGTCGGTCGGGTTGCGGCCCAGCGTGGTGAAGGCGTTGACCAGGTAGTCAATCTCGTCAGCGGCCAGGGCCAGGCCAAACTGGGTGTTGGCCTTGACCAGTGCGTCCTTGCCACCACCCAGCACATCCACATGGTCCATGGGTGCGGGCTGCAGCGCATTGAACAACTCTTGCGCCTGGGCACGGTCCAGCATGGCGCTTTCGGTCATGCGGTCGTGCAGCAGCGCGGCAACTTTCTGCAGTTCATCCGCGCTCAGGGCTGTCTTGGACAGCAGGCCGCTCTTGAGCGTGAGGCGGTACTCGACCAGGCGCTCGATGCGTTTGACCGCAAAACCGCAGTTGTGGGCAATGTCGGTGGCCTTGGAGGCCCAGGGGCTCACCGTGCCAAAACGGGGGCTGACAACGATGCTGGCGCCGTCCGTGGGGCCGGCGTAGGGATCGCCATAGGTCAGCAAGGCGGCCAGTTTGTCCGCCAGCGACTGGTCCAAGGCGGTCTCGGTGGCCACCAAATGGACAAAACGGGCCGAAATGCCCGAAATTTTGTCGTGAATGCCCTGCAATTGCGGCAAAAGCTGTTGAACACGGAAGTTGCTCAGGGCGTTGCCGCCCTCAAAAGAGGTCAGGTGCAGGGTCACAGTGGTGGCCTAGGAAAGATGAAGCGTCGCCCGGCAGGGCTGGATGGGTGAGCGGCGATTTTAACTGGCTGTGCGGCTGCCTTTGGCGCGACAGGATGTCCTTCTTGGGCGCACAATTTGCCGCGGGCGCAGGCCCGCACCGCAAACCGGAGAATTGCCCGTGGCGCTTTTAAGCAAATTTCGCAATCTTTTTCAGGCCCCCCCCACGCCCGTGGCAGCCTTGCCCATTGTTGACCCCACAGGGCAATTGCCCGAACGGCGGGGGCGCCCGCGGCTCAATGCCCGCCCCGATTTGCGCATCGTTGTCATCGACGACTCCGCCACCGTCTGTGCGGCACTGCGCAAGATTTTGCAAAGTATTGGCCTGAATGTGCGCATTGCCGGAGATGCGGAAAACGGCCTGGCCATGGTGATGGCCGATCCGCCCGACCTGATTTTTTTGGACATCGTGCTGCCGCAGATGAACGGATTCTCGGCACTGCGGGTGTTGCGCCGCAATGCGCTGACCCGCTCCATCCCGGTCATCATGATCAGCGGCAACGAGCAGGCCACCGAGCAGTTCTTTGGCAGCGCCATCGGTGCAGACGACTTCATGAAGAAACCGTTCTCACGGCTGGAGGTGTTTGAGCGCATCGAACGGCTGCTGGACGAACAGCACGTGCCGCGCCGCAAAACCCCCATGACCATGCCCGCGCCGCTGTCATCTACCTGATCCCCGGGGGGGCCTGGGGCGGAGTCTTGCGGGATAGGCTCAAAGATTGGTTTGGGGCGCTTTTCTCTGTAGTGCGACCAGCTCGCGCACCATGTGCTCCCCGGCCAGGCGCAACTTCTCCTGCATGGGCGCCATCAGGGACGGCAAGGCCGCCATCACACCTTGCATGATCTGTGGCATCTTGGTCACCATCGACCTGCCCACCGGGCTTTGGTAAAAAGTGATCATGCCGTCGACCTCTTCCTGGGTCAGATGCTGGCCGTAGAGCTGCAAATGCAAGGGCTTGATGCGTTCCATCGTCAAGGTTTCATTCACGATCTGCGTCGCCGTGAGCAGGTAGGCGTCGAGCACCTTTTGTTCCTCGGCAGTAGGTTTGCGGCCCTTCAGTGCTTGGTCCATGCTGGTTTTCATGGCGACATGAACCTGCGGCTTGATGCCATCCATGACTTTGTCTGCTTGCACCAGGCTCAGCAGTATCTCGATGGACTCGGGTGTCGGGGGCGCTGCGTGGGTAGACCAAGCGCAGAGTGTCAGCAGCGATGCAAGAAAAAAGCGTTTCATGGTGTTCTCCCTGGAAACGGTCAATGCTAGCGTCAAAGTGGGCGCAGGAACCCCTTGGCCGTGCTAGGCGGCGTCGGGTCTGGGATAATCTCGCCCCATGACTATCACCTACAAAGACGCCGACGGCATTGCAGGCATGCGCGTGGCGGGCAAACTGGCCTCCGAAGTTCTGGACTACCTGACCCCCTTCGTCAAACCCGGCGTGACGACCAACGAAATCGACAAGCTGGCGCACGACTACATCACCCAGGTGCAAGGCGCCATCCCCGCCCCGCTCAATTACACCGGCGGTGGCAACATCCCCTACCCCAAGTCCGTCTGCACCTCGGTCAACCACCAGGTTTGCCACGGCATCCCCAACGACAAGCAGCTTAAAAAAGGCGACATCGTCAACATCGATGTCACCGTCATCAAAGACGGCTGGCACGGCGACACCAGCCGCATGTTCATGGTGGGTGAGGTCTCGATTGCCGCCAAGCGCTTGTGCGCCATCACCTACGACGCCATGTGGCACGGCATCAAGATGGTCAAACCCGGCATCCACCTGGGTGACATTGGCCATGCGATCCAGAAATTCGCCGAAGGCCATGGTTTCAGCGTGGTGCGCGAGTTCTGCGGCCACGGCATCGGCCGCATCTTCCACGAAGAGCCCCAGGTGCTGCACTACGGCCGCCCTGGCACGCTGGAAAAGCTGGTCGAAGGCATGACATTCACCATCGAGCCCATGATCAACGCCGGCGGCAAGGACATCAAGGACGGCCCCGAAAAGGACGGCTGGAGCATCGTCACCAAAGACCGCTCGCTCTCTGCCCAGTGGGAACACACCGTGCTGGTCACCCCCACCGGCTACGAGGTGATGACGCTCTCCAGCGGCAGCCCCGCCACACCAGACTTTGTGAACGCCTGATTTTTACAAGCCCATGACCGAGCTGCAGGCCCTGCGCGCCGAGTACCGCGCGCACAAAGCGCAGTTGCTGCAAACCATTGCGGCCCCCCAATCCACCGGCCGCGCCGTGCGCAAGGTGCTGCAGCGCATGTCGCAGCTCACCGACAGTGTGCTGGTGGGCCTGTGGCAACAGGCCGGCTTGGGCGAGCCTTATGCGCTGCTCGCGGTGGGCGGTTTTGGACGCGGCGAGCTGTTCCCACACTCGGATGTGGACGTGCTGGTGCTGTTGCCAAACGGCCAGTCGCCCGAGTTCGACCCCGAGCTGCAGAAGAAGATCGAAGCCTTCATCGGCAGTTGCTGGGACGTGGGCCTGGAGATTGGCTCCAGCGTGCGCACCCTGGCCGACTGCCTGGCCGAGGCCGAAAAGGACGTGACGGTGCAGACCGCGCTGCTGGAGTGTCGGCTCATCACCGGCAACCAGGCGCTGGTGGCCCAGTTCCAGCAGGCCTTTTTTGCGGCCATGGACCCCAAGGCCTTTTTTGTGGCCAAGACGCTGGAGATGCGCCAGCGCCACACCAAGTTTGAAGACACCCCCTACTCCCTGGAACCCAACTGCAAGGAGTCGCCCGGTGGCCTGCGCGACCTGCAGGTCATTCTGTGGGTGGCCAAGGCGGCGGGCTACGGCAATGATTGGGCGGCCCTGGCTGCCTGTGGCCTGGCCACCGATTTCGAGATCAAGCAGATTCAGCGCAACGAGACCCTGCTGCTGCTGATCCGCGCGCGCCTGCACCTGATTGCCAACCGCCGCGAAGACCGCCTGATTTTTGACATGCAGACCGCCGTGGCCGAGTCGTTTGGCTACGTCACCCTGGCCTCCGAACCCAACAAACGCAATATGGTGCGCGCCAGCGAAGCACTGATGAAGCGTTACTACTGGGCGGCCAAGGCGGTGACCCAGCTCAACCAGATTTTGTTGCTGAACATTGAGGAGCGGCTCAACCCCTCCACCCATGCGCCGCGCCGCATCAATGACCACTTCAACGACAAGGCCGGCATGATCGAGGTGGCCAGCGACGACCTGTACCGCCGCAACCCCCATGCGATTCTGGAAACCTTTCTGGTTTACCAGACGACCGTGGGCGTGAAAGGCCTGTCAGCCCGGACACTGCGCGCCTTGTACAACGCACGCGACCTGATGGACGCCAAGTTCCGCAGCGACCCGGTCAACCGCAGCACCTTCCTGCAGATCATGCAAGCGCCCGAGGGCATCACCCACGCCATGCGGCTGATGAACCAGACCTCGGTGCTGGGCCGCTACCTGTGGGTGTTCCGCAAGATCGTGGGGCAGATGCAGCACGACCTGTTCCATGTGTACACGGTGGACCAGCACATCCTCATGGTGCTGCGCAATGCGCGGCGCTTCTTCATGGGGGAGCATGCGCACGAGTACCCGTTTTGCTCGCAACTGGCCTCAGGCTGGGACAAGCCCTGGATTCTGTACGTGGCGGCACTGTTCCACGACATTGCCAAAGGCCGTGGGGGCGATCATTCGGAGCTGGGCATTGTGGAGGCACGCCGCTTCTGCAAGCAACACAACATTGCCACCGAAGACGCCCGGCTCATCGAATTTCTGGTGGGCGAACATCTGACCATGAGCCGCATTGCGCAGAAGTCTGATTTGTCCGACCCGGAGGTGATCGCCGGGTTTGCCAAACGCGTGGGCAACGAGCGTTACCTGACGGCGCTGTACCTGCTCACCGTGGCCGACATCCGCGGCACCAGTCCCAAGGTGTGGAATGCCTGGAAGGGCAAGCTGCTGGAAGACCTGTACAAGTACACGGCCCGCGCCTTGGGCGGCCGCGCCCCCGATGCCGATGCCGAGGTGGAGCTGCGCAAACGCGAAGCGCTGGTGATGGTGGCGCTCTATGCCATGCCGTTTGAGGCCCACAAGCCGCTGTGGGACACGCTGGACGTGAGTTATTTCATGCGCCACGACGCGGCCGATATCGCCTGGCACACCAAACAGCTGTCGCGCCATGTGGCCACCGACCAACCGATCGTGCGGGCCCGCCGCTCTCCCGTGGGTGAAGGCTTGCAGGTGCTGGTCTACACACAAGACCAGCCAGACCTGTTTGCCCGCATTTGCGGCTACTTTGACCAGGGTGGTTTCAGCATTCTGGACGCCCGCATCCACACCACGCACAAGGGTTACGCCCTGGATACCTTCCAGGTCGTCACCACGGCGGACATGGACGAGCACTACCGCGAGATGACCAGCCTGCTGGAAACCGGTCTGGCCCAAGCCATAGCCGAGGCCGGCCCCCTGCCCGCGCCCAGCCGGGGCCGGGTGTCACGCCGGGTCAAGAGCTTCCCCATCGCACCACGTGTGTCGCTCAAACCGGATGAAAAAGCCCAGCGCTGGCTGCTCAACATTTCGACCAGCGACCGCTTGGGCCTGCTCTACAGCATTGCCCGCGTGCTGGCGCGCCATAACATTGTGGTGCAGTTGGCCAAGGTGGCCACGCTGGGCGAGCGCGTGGAAGACACCTTCCTGATCCACGGCCCGCAGCTACAGCACAACCGTGCGCAGATCGACATCGAGACCGAGCTGCTGGACGCCCTCAAAGCTTAGGCACGGCGGGCGTTCCGTACACGCAGGCCCGTTGGCGCCCGCTGTGTTTGGCCGCATAGAGGGCCTTGTCGGCCTGGGCAAACAGCTCGGCGGCGCCCCCGTCCAGCACCTCGGACCAGGTCACGATGCCAATGCTCACGGTGACATGGGGTGCGGTGAGCGAACGCTCGTGGCCAATCGCCAGGGCAGCCAGCGCCTTCATGACCTTGTCGGCCATGGCCGCAGCACCGGCTGCCGCGGTGTCGGGCAGCAGCAGGGCAAATTCTTCCCCTCCCAAACGGGCAGGCAAATCCTGTTGGCGGCAACTCGCCCGCAGCAGCCCGCCCAACTGGCGCAACACCGCATCCCCCGCCGGGTGGCCGTAGTGGTCGTTGTAGAGCTTGAAGTGGTCCACATCCAGCAACAGCAGGGACAGTGGTGCACTGTGCCGACCCAGCCGCACCAGCTCATGGGCCAGTCGCTCGTCAAACTGGCGACGGTTGGCAATGCCCGTCAGCGCATCGGTGCTGGACAACGTTTCCAGCACGCCCACCTGCTCGTGCAGCACCGCCAGCAGGCTGTTGATGCCCTGCGTCAGCGCCCCAATTTCATCGGGCCGTTCATAGGCCAGGGTCTGATCCCAGCGCCGTGTTGCACTGACGTCGGCCACCGCCGAACGCAAGCGGGCAATCGGCCGCACCAGCCACCAGTGCACCGTCATCAGGAGCACCAGCCCGGTGGCCACCGCCAACACCGCCAACTGCACCAGCACATTCACCACCACGCGCCGCCCCTGCTCCATCAGCTCACGGTGCATGCGGATGCGCACCCACGAGAGCGGGGTGTCATTCAGGTCCCGCAGCAGGTACTGCATGGCCATGGCGTCTTTCGAAAACTCTGCATAGAGTTCTCTCTTGGGCAGGTACTGCAGGGCCGGAAGCTCCCACGTCAACATGCCGGGCAAGGGGGCCGACGTGTGGTTGGCACCCAACTGCTCCAGGGTAAACGTGACCCCGGCAAACTGGGCCATGTGCTTCAGCGTGTGGGCATCCAGCTCCCGGGCCATCACGACCGTGCCCACGGCCGGTCCCTTGCCATTGCTCTGCACAATGCCGGTCCAGCACACCGCATTCAAGGCGTAGGCCACACGTGCCATCCCACATTCGGTGACCCCCGGTTGCACCGGAAAGCGGGCCCAGCGCTGCAACAAGGGGGCCACCAGGTCTTGTGCCTGCGCCTGCGCCCCACCGCTAAAGGCGCGGGGCCCAAAGCCCACCACGCGGCCTTGCAGGTCCACCAACATGATGGCGTGCAGGCTGGAGCTCTGCATGGCCTCAGCGCCCAGGTTGCTGCGTGCAAACACCGGGTTGGGGCGCTGCATGTGCTGGTACAAATCGTCCCAGAAGGCCCAGTCCCGGTTCTGGTTGCCGACGCTGACCATCTCCTGGTCAAACAGGCTGACCACACGCTTGGCACCCTCTTGGGCAAAGCTGTGCTCCATGCTGTCAAAGGTGGGCAAGAGGCTGTTGCGCATCAGCAGCAAGCCAACGCTGCCCATGCACCCAAACACGAGGACAAAAACCAGCACGATCCGGGGGCCAATTCCCAGACCGGCCATCAGTAGGCGAATGGGAGTGCGCATGGCGTGAACACACAGTTCTTCATGGAACTCCAGCTTAGCGCTGAATGCGACCGCACGCCACCCCGATACAAACCCGCAGTTTTAGGGTGTTTTAGTTCCTCAGCCCTTATGGAATATGCGCGAATAGCTATCAATTCAATAGCAATCAAGGGCCTCAATCGTCCTCTGCCGCCGCAATCCCGGGGAACAGCACCTCGGTGTAGCCAAACTGGCTAAAGTCGCGCATCCGCATGGGGTAGAGCTTGCCCCACAGGTGGTCACACTCGTGCTGCACCACGCGGGCATGGAAGCCCTCCACCGTGCGGTCGATCGGGTCGCCATACGGGTCAAAACCCGTGTAGCGGATGTGCGACCAGCGCGGCACCATACCCCGCAAGCCGGGTACCGAGAGGCAGCCTTCCCAGTCACTCTCTTCGGCTTCGCCCAGCGGCGTGATGATGGGGTTGCACAACACGGTGGGAGGCACGCTGGGGCGGTCCGGGTAGCGCGGGTTGCGCTCGTTGGAGCCAAAAATTACCAGTTGCAAGTCCACACCAATCTGCGGTGCTGCCAGTCCGGCCCCATTGGCCGCGCGCATGGTGTCCAGCAAGTCGGTGATCAGCAGATGCAAGGCATCGCTGTCAAAGTCTGTCACCGGCTGCGCTGTGCGCAACAGGCGCGGGTCGCCCATCTTCAAAATTTCACGAACGCTCATGGTTGTTTCCTCGGTCTGGCTGTGACAGTCGTCAGGACGTGGCCGGTGCGGCACGCCAAGGCGCACCGGTCAGCAAGCGCCAGGCATTGCCATAGGCAATCTGGTGGCGGCTGCGCTCACTCAGCGCATCCAGAATCAGGCTGCGCAGGCGCTGGATATTGCGGGTGTATTCCTGCTCTACGGGTGGCCGGTAATCACTGGCGGCGAGAAAACGGTCGGCATGCTGCTCCAGCACTGACTGCCAGCGCGGGTCGAGTCGGCCCTCGCGAAACAAGGTTGAATCCCGCGCTCCCGACGGCTGGTAGATATGCTCGGGCGCCGGCACGGCGAGATCCCAATGCAGGCCCGGGTAGCGTTCGATCAGGCCGCGCACATAGTCGGGAGAGTAGCCGGTGGCGCGCTGTTCATAACGCACCATGCCCGCGTGGCACCAGATGACGCGCGCCTTGGGATAACGTGCAAGCATGGCCTCCAGCACCGGCAGCAGTCGATCCTCGATTTCGTAGTGCAGCTGAAATGCCACGCCGGTTTCTTCGCTGAGCTGGAACAGGGCATGGCCCGCAGGGCCGTCCAGCGCAATGGTGATGTCGCGAGATGTCTGGCCAGCCGCCACCTGTTCGGGCGAGGGGTAATGGCGAAACTCGTGCTCACCCATCAGGTAGTAGCGGCCATTTTGCAGTTCCTTGCGAACCCCGGACACAAATGCCACGGGATCGTTCCACCATCGCGGAAATTCGCCGCTGTTGCTGGTCGGGATGAAGTACTCGGGATAGTCCCGGTGCAGGTCTAGCGCAGGTTGGCTGTTGGCTGCGTTGGCCGGTGCAAACGCAATCTGCGCCACGTCCAGCGCGTCCATGCGCTCGATGAGGTAGGCAATATTGGTACGGCCCGCGACATAGGTGGCTTCAATATCGATCAGGGGCAGGCGTTGCCGGTCCAGCATGCGCTGGATACGCCCGCGCCAGCCCAGGATGGACGCCTCACGCCCCGCACCTTGTGCCTGCGACACGCCAGGCCAGGCAAGCGTCAGGCTTGCGAGCGCGACGCCCGCCGTACCCAACAAGTAGCGACGACGGATCATGGCTCTGGTGCCTCCGCACCTGGGGCCAACAGCGCCAACATGGCCGCCTCATCCAGCACGGGTACACCCAGCTCCTGGGCTTTGTCCAGCTTGCTGCCAGCTTCGGTCCCCGCCACCACATAGCTGGTCTTCTTGCTGACCGAGCCGGCCACCTTGGCGCCGGCCGCTTCCAGCAGATCCTTGGCTTGGTCACGGCTCAAGGTGGGGAAGGTCCCCGTCAACACAAATGTCTTGCCGACCAGCAGCTTGGGAGTCTGCGCCGCGGCGTCACCCTCCTCCCAGCGCACACCGCAGGCGCGCAGTTGCTCCACCACTTCGCGGTTGTGTGGCTGGGCGAAAAAGGTGTGCAGGCTTTTGGCGACGATGGGGCCTACGTCGCTCACCCCCGTCAGGGCCTCCTCGGAGGCATCCATGATCGCGTCCAGCGTGCCGAAGTGGCGTGCCAGTTCTTTCGCCGTGGCCTCGCCCACATGGCGAATCCCCAGCCCAAACAGGAAACGGGGCAGCGTGGTCTGCTTGGATTTTTCCAGCGCATCGACGATGTTCTGGGCTGATTTCTCAGCCATGCGGTCCAGCGCAGCGAGTGCGCTCAGCCCCAGCTTGTACAGGTCCGGCAGGGTGCGGATCACCTGCATGTCCACCAACTGCTCCACCAGCTTTTCGCCCAAGCCTTCCACCTCCACGGCGCGGCGTTGCGCGTAATGCAGGATGGCCTGCTTGCGCTGGGCCGGGCAGAACAGGCCACCGCTGCAGCGGTGGTTCATCTCGGTCTTTTCACGCACCACGGCACTACCGCAGATGGGGCAGCTGCGAGGCATGCGGAAGTTGGGCACATAAGTGGTCCGCGGGCTGGTGCTGACAATCCCGACCACTTCGGGAATCACATCCCCTGCGCGGCGAACGATGGCTTGGTCACCCACACGCACCCTCTTGCGCCGCAGTTCAAACAGGTTGTGCAACGTGGCGTTGGACACCGTGGTGCCCCCCACAAACACCGGGTCGAGGCGCGCTACGGGGGTGAGCTTGCCGGTGCGGCCCACCTGCACGTCAATGCCCAAGACCTTGGTGATTTGCTCCTGCGCCGGGTATTTGTGCGCCACGGCCCAGCGCGGCTCGCGCGTGACAAAACCGAGCTGCCGCTGCAGTGGCAGGCTGTTGACCTTGTAGACCACGCCGTCAATGTCGTAGGGCAGCTGGTCGCGCGAGGCACCGATGTGCTGGTGGTGCGCTATCAATTCAGGAGCGCCTCGCGCAATATTCACCTGGGCTGCGACCGGAAAACCCCATGATTTGAGGGTTTGCAGCATGGCATAGTGCGTGGCGAATGCCGGGCCGCCCTGCTCTGCCGGCGTGACCTCCCCCAGGCCGTAGGCAAAAAAACTCAGTGGCCGCTGGGCGGCAATGCCGGGGTCCAGCTGGCGCACGGCCCCGGCGGCCGCGTTGCGCGGATTGACAAAGGTTTTTTCGCCCTTCTCGCGCTGCTTCTCGTTCATGGCCTCGAAGTCGTCGCGGCGCATATAAACCTCGCCACGCACTTCCAAAACAGCAGGCACACCTTCCGGCAGGCGCAAAGGGATTTGGCCAATGGTGCGGATGTTTTGCGTGACGTCCTCGCCATATTCACCATCACCGCGTGTAGCGGCCTGCACCAGCACGCCCTGCTCGTAGCGCAAGCTCATGGCCAGGCCATCGAACTTGAGTTCGGCCACGTACTCCACCGGTGCGTCGCTCGGCGTCAGCTCCAGCTCTTTGCGCACCCGGGCGTCAAAGGCTTCGGCCCCGGTAGATTCAGTGTCGGTCTCGGTGCGGATGCTGAGCATGGGCACCACATGGCGCACCGTGGCAAACGCATCCAGCGGTTTGCCGCCCACGCGCTGGGTGGGTGAATCGGGTGTCACCCACTCGGGGTGCGCCATTTCCAAGGCCTGCAGCTCGCGAAACAGGCGGTCGTATTCCGCATCGGGAATGGTGGGCGCATCCAGCACGTAGTACTGGTGGGCATGGTGGTGCAGCTGGGCATGCAGCGCCAGCAAGCGATCGTGGTCCGGCGTGGCCGGCTCGGGGGAAAACAAGTCCAGCGTGGCCATGGAAAGCGGAAGGAGTTAACTGAAGAGGCGCCGTGCCAGCGGGGAGCCGGCAGCCAGGTCACGCTGTTCCAGCGTGTCGTACAGGGTTTGCAGCTCGGTGCCAATCACATCCATGGTCTGTGCGGGCAGTGGCTGGCCATTGTCGTCCGTCACCACGCCCTCCATGGCCTGGGCCAGTGCGGCGGCCGATTCGCGCATGCGCTCGAAGGCATGTTCGGCGCGGTCTACCTGCGCCACGTCCAGGTGCAGGCTGATGTCGCGGATCGCCGACTGGGCCGGGTCGTCGGCCAGTGCAGCCTGCGAGTCAAAGCCCAGCACCAACACCGGCGGCAGGCCTTCCTGTGATGCGGGCAACACCATACGGCCCGGAATCACGCCCGGCACAAACCCCAAGCGTGCAGCATTCTGGTGGATGTAACCAGGGCTCCATGAGGCATTGCGGGCGCGGATAGTGAAACCCAGCTGCGCGTCATGCGCACTGGCAAATTGGTCCAACTCACGTGCGCGGGCCACTTCGTCCAGCATCTCGGGAAACTCGGGGGTGGCGTTGATGGCGTCGGCAAAGGCCTGGGTTTTGACCACGAACTCGGAGTACTCGATCTCATTGAGCGCCCCCGAGCGGTTGGCCAGTTGCACACCGGCCTGGAATCCACCGTAACGCTGGCCGGGCATGGGCGCTTCCCACACCAAGGTGTGCAGGTTGTAGCCCTCGACCGAGAACGGCTTGGTGCCCGCACGGCGTGTGCTGGGCAAGGCCGCCAGCGCCGCCTCGCCTGACACCGCAGACACGCTGGGGTCCAGCGCTACGGTGGCGATCACGTCAATCAGCGAGTCCATCACCGGGCGACGGGGGGGCTGTGGGAGCGAAAACTCTGGCGTATCCAAGCCGCTGTCGGACAGCGTGGGCTCCTGGTCTGCCGGGGCCGCCGTGTCTGTGCTGGGTTCGGGCAGGGCCTGGCGCGGGGCGTTGCGGCGTGAGGTCCAGGCACTGTGGGCCACCACGCCGGCGAGCACGATGCCGCCTGCGATGGCCAGTCCGAGTTGTAAGTTGCTCATCGTTGGAATCTTGTGTGGTTTGCGGGAGATGCGCTCCGCAGGTCAGGCCAGTTCAGCCAGGGTGACGGCGGACTCCATGTCCACGGCCACGATACGGGACACGCCCTGCTCCTGCATGGTCACACCAATCAGTTGTTCGGCCATTTCCATGGCAATCTTGTTGTGGCTGATGAACAGGAACTGCGTGCCCTTGCTCATGCTGGAGACCAGCTTGGCATAACGCTCCGTGTTGGCATCGTCCAGCGGCGCGTCCACCTCGTCCAGCAAGCAGAACGGTGCGGGGTTCAACTGGAAGATGGCGAACACCAGCGCAATCGCGGTCAGCGCCTTTTCGCCACCCGACAGCAGGTGGATGGTCTGGTTCTTTTTGCCGGGCGGCTGGGCAATCACCTGCACGCCGGAGTCCAGAATTTCATCGCCGGTGATGACCAGGCGCGCATTGCCACCGCCAAACAGCTCGGGGAACATGCGGCCGAAGTGCATATTCACCTGATCGAAGGTGCCCGACAGCAGCTCACGCGTTTCCGCGTCGATCTTGCGGATCGCGTCTTCCAGCGTGTTCATGGCCTGGGTCAGGTCCACGTTCTGCATGTCCAGGAACTGCTTGCGCTCGCGCGCGGCGGCCAGTTCGTCCAGCGCAGCCAGGTTGACGGCGCCCAAGGCCGCAATTTCGCGGTGCAGGCGGTCGATATCGCCCTGCATGCCAAACAGGCGAACATTGCCGTCCTTGATGCTTTGTTCGATGGCTGCCAGGTCTGCCTGGGCATCCACCAACTGGGCTTCAAACTGCTCAAAGCCCAGGCGGGCGGCCTGTTCTTTCAGCTGGAACTCGGTGATGCGCTGGCGCAAGGGTTCCAGCTCACGCTCCAGCTGCATGCGGCGCTCGTCGCTGGCACGCAGCTTGGCGGTCAGGTCATCGTATTCGCTGCGCTTGGCACCCAGGGCCTGTTCACGCTCCAGCTTCAGGGCCAGCGCGTTTTGCAAACCAGCCTGGGCAGCAGCATCGGTCAGGCGGGTCAGCTCGTCCTGGGCGCGCTGCTGCTCGGCCAGCACGCTTTGGGTTTGCTGCGCCGCGGTTTCAATGGCCCGGGAGAGTTCGGCATTACGCGCCTGCAGGCTGCGCTGGGCGAACACCGCCTCTTGCGCCTGGCGCTCCAGGCTGCGTTGCTGCTCCCGGCACTGGGCCAGTTTGCGCTGGCCTTCGATCACACGTTCTTCCAGTTGGGCGTGGCGCTCCTGGCTGTCGGCCAATTGCATGTCCAGGGACTCAAAGCGGCCTTCGGCTTCCACGCGGCGCTCCTGCAGGTCGTCCAGTTGGGCTTCCACCTCGGACATATCGGCTTCGATCTGTGCGCTGCGGGCCCGGGTCTGCTCCAGGATTTGGGTCAAGCGCAGGGTCTCCACCTGCAACTCGTGCGCGCGACTTTGCGTCTCTGCGGCTTCGCGGCGTACACCGACCAGGCGCTGGGCGCTCTCAGCGTAGGCGCTCTCGGCGCGGCTCAGGGCCACACGGGATTCGTCCGCGATCAACTGCTGGGCACGCAGCTGCTTTTCAAGATTTTCAATCTCCTGTGCGCGGGCCAACAGACCGGCTTGTTCGGAATCCTGTGCGTAAAAGCTCACGCTGTGCGCCGTCACCACATGGCCGGACTTCACATAAATGCTCTCGCCGCCCTGCAGCTTGTCGCGCTGGGCCAGGGCATCTTCAAAACTGCTGGCGGTGTAGCAGCCCTGCAGCCAGTCGGTCAGCACGGCCTTTTGGCCGGCCTCGTTCACGCGCAGCAGGTCCGACAGGCGCGGCAAGCTGCTGGCGCGCTCCGGTACGGTTGCCAAGGGCGGGCTGTAGAAGGCCAGCTTGGCGGGAGGCGCGTCCACCGCGAAGGCGCGCAGCATTTCCAGTCGCGATACTTCCAGCGCACCCAATCGCTCGCGCAACGCACCTTCGAGGGCGTTTTCCCAACCTTGTTCGATATGGATGCGAGTCCACAGGCCCTGCAAATGGCCCAAGCCGTGTTTGGCCAGCCAGGGTTGCAGCTTGCCGTCGGTCTTGACCTTCTCCTGCAAGGCTTTCAGGGCTTCCAGGCGGGCCGAGAAGTCGGCCTGCTTGGCGGATTCGTCGTTCACAGCCTGCTGCTGGCTGCGGCGTGCTTCGTCAAGTTGTGGCACGGATTCCTGCAGGTCTTGCAGGCGCGCATCGGCAATCTGGTTCGCCTCCTGCGCAGCTTCCAGCTGTTCCTGCAGGTTCACCAAGCGCGCTTCGTCCGGGGCCGACAGCGCATTGCGGTCGGCCATCAGGCGGTCGCGTCGGGTACTGAGCTGGCGGCTTTGTTCTTCAATGTTGCGCTGTTCGGCGGCCAGCACCTGGATCTGCTGCTGCACCTGCATCACGCCGCCGCGCTGGTCGTTGGCCTGGCTCTGTGCCCTGGCCACGGCCTCTTCCATGTCGGGCAACTGCATGGCTTGCTCTTCCACCTGGGCGGCCAGCAGCTCGGTTTGTTCTTCGCCCAAGGCGGCCAGTTCGGCCAGGCGTTCGATTTCGGCCTGGGCATCGTCACGGCGTACGGCCCATTCGGCAATCTGGTCTTTCAGCGTCACCATACGCTGCTCCACGCGCTGGCGGCCCTCCACCACAAAGCGGATTTCAGCCTCCAGCCGGCCCACGTCGGTGCTGGCCTCGTACAGCAGGCCCTGGGCCTGGTTCACCTGGTCGCCCGCCGCGTAGTGGGCCTGGCGCACGGTTTCCAGATCAGCCTCGATGTGGCGCAGGTCGGCCATGCGCGATTCGAGCGCGTTGACCGCCGCCAAGCCTTCGGACTGCACCTTGGCCTGGTCGGCCAGCGCTTCGGCACGCTTCAAGAACCACTGCTGGTGCTGCTTCTGTGTCACGTCAGCCTGCAAGGCGTTGTACTTCTGGGCGACTTCGGCCTGCTTTTCCAAGCGCTCCAAATTGCTGGTCAGCTCGCGCAAGATGTCTTCCACCCGGGTCAGGTTCTCGCGGGTGTCGGAGAGGCGGTTTTCCGTCTCGCGGCGGCGCTCCTTGTATTTGGACACGCCCGCCGCTTCTTCGAGGAACAGGCGCAGTTCTTCAGGTTTGGATTCGATGATGCGACTGATGGTGCCTTGGCCAATGATGGCGTAAGCACGTGGGCCCAGGCCGGTCCCCAAAAACACGTCCTGCACGTCGCGGCGGCGCACGGGCTGGTTGTTGATGAAGTAGCTACTGGTGCCGTCCCGCGTGAGCACGCGCTTGACGGCAATCTCGCCAAACTGGCCCCACTGGCCGCCGGCCCGGTGGTCGGCGTTGTCAAATACCAGTTCCACGCTGGAACGGCTGGCCGGCTTGCGCGTGGTGGTGCCGTTGAAGATCACGTCCTGCATGGATTCGCCACGCAACTCGCTGGCCTTGCTCTCGCCCAGTACCCAGCGCACGGCATCCATGATGTTGGATTTGCCACAACCGTTGGGCCCCACCACCCCCACCAGTTGCCCTGGCAACAGGAAGTTGGTGGGCTCCGCAAAGGACTTGAAGCCGGATAACTTGATGGAATTGAGGCGCACGGATCGATGGTGTCTGCTCTAAGCAGTTGATTTCATTGGATTAATCAGTCAGCGATGACTGACGAATGGCCCCCGATGATACTGTGTAGCAGGTGCACGCCCCGCCCTGCAACGCTGGGCAAACGTTACAGCATGAAAATGCGGTGCACATCCCTGTGCCAGGCAGCGCCTGCGGCCCAAAGTCGCGAGGGACTCGGGGGATAATGCCGCCCCATGAACCCGAATTTGTCGCGCCTGCAGGCCTACCCCTTTGAACGCCTGCGCCAGCTGTTCTCCACTGTCACCCCCAACCCCGCCTACCGCCCCATCAGCCTGGGCATTGGCGAGCCCCGCCACCCCACGCCCGACCTGATCAAGGACGCCTACTGCAATGCCATCCGCAGCAGTGATGGCGGCCTGTCGGTCTACCCGGCCACGGCGGGCGATGCCAAGCTGCGGAATTCGATGGTGCGCTGGCTGGAGCGCCGCTATGGCTTACAGCTGGACGCAGCCACGCAGGTGCTGCCCATCAACGGCTCGCGCGAGGCGCTGTTTGCCTTTGCCCAGACGGTGGTGAACCCCGAGAAAGCCGATGCGCGTGGCCCGGTGCAGGTGGTGTGCCCCAACCCGTTCTACCAAATCTACGAAGGCGCTGCTCTGCTCTGCGGTGCACAGCCCTACTTTGTGCCATCAGTGCCTGAGCGCAATTTTGCGCAGGACTGGGACAGCGTGCCAGCCGAGGTGTGGGCGCGCACGCAGCTGTTGTACGTGTGTTCCCCCGGCAACCCGGCGGGTGCCGTGATGCCGCTGTCCGAATGGGCCAAGCTGTTTGCGCTGAGCGACCAGTATGGCTTTGTGATTGCGTCCGACGAGTGCTACAGCGAGATTTACTTCCGCGACGAGCCGCCGCTGGGCGGCCTGGAGGCCGCCGCCAAGCTGGGCCGCACGGACTTCAAAAACCTGGTGTCCTTCACCAGCCTGTCCAAACGCAGCAATGTGCCGGGCATGCGCAGCGGTTTTTGCGCGGGTGATGCCAAACTCATCAAGCAGTTTTTGCTCTACCGCACCTACCATGGCAGCGCCATGAGCATGGTGGTGCAAACCGCCAGCGTCGCCGCCTGGGACGACGAGGCCCATGTGGTGGACAACCGCGCTCAGTACCGCGACAAGTTCGCCCAGGTCACGCCGATGCTGGCCGAGGTGATGGACGTGGCCCTGCCCGATGCGGGCTTTTATCTGTGGGCCAAGGTCGAGGGCAGCGACACCGATTTCGCGCGCGACCTGCTCGCTCAATACAATGTGACGGTCTTGCCCGGAAGCTACCTGGCCCGCGAGGCCCATGGCAGCAACCCTGGCGCGCAGCGCATCCGCATGGCGCTGGTGGCCGAGGCGGCAGAGTGCGTGGAAGCCGCGCAGCGCATCGTCCAATTTGTGAAATCCCGAGTTTCCTGAGTCTTTCAACCACTTTTTCCTTTCTCAAGAGCCCTATGAGCCAACAACTGCAAACCGTTATCGAAGCCGCGTGGGAAGACCGCGCCAACATCTCCGTCGCCTCTGCCTCCGCCGAAGTGCGCGACGCGGTGGAGCATGTGCTGAACGAGTTGGATGCCGGCCATCTGCGCGTGGCCACGCGTGAAGGTGTGGGCCAGTGGACCACGCACCAGTGGATCAAGAAGGCTGTGCTGCTGAGCTTCCGCCTGAAAGACAACGAAATCATCCAGTCCGGCGACCTGGGCTTTTACGACAAGGTGCCCACCAAGTTTGCCGGCATGAGCGCCGAAGCCCTCAAGGCCACTGGTGTGCGCGTGGTGCCCCCCGC
Source organism: Rhodoferax sp. EU05-FHT12H12 (assembly GCF_058791215.1). Classification (NCBI taxonomy): domain Bacteria; kingdom Pseudomonadati; phylum Pseudomonadota; class Betaproteobacteria; order Burkholderiales; family Comamonadaceae; genus Rhodoferax; species Rhodoferax sp. EU05-FHT12H12. Next base: position 459,347 of record NZ_JBYTDI010000001.1, read on the forward strand.
CGTGGCGCGCCGTGGCAGCTTCCAGGGCAAAGGCGTGATCCTGATGCCTTCGTACTGCAACATCGGCTCCTATGTGGACGAAGGCACCATGGTGGATACCTGGGCCACCGTGGGTTCCTGCGCACAGATCGGCAAGCATGTGCACCTGTCCGGCGGCGTGGGCATTGGCGGCGTGCTGGAGCCCATGCAGGCCGGCCCCACCATCATTGAAGACAACTGCTTCGTGGGCGCGCGCTCCGAGGTGGTCGAAGGCGTGATTGTGGAAGAAAACTCGGTCATCTCCATGGGCGTGTACATCGGCCAAAGCACCCCCATTTACGACCGCGCCACCGACACCGTGAGCTACGGCCGCGTGCCTGCCGGCTCGGTGGTGGTGAGCGGCAGCCTGCCCAAGGGGGATGGCAAGTACAGCATGTATGCGGCCATCATCGTCAAGAAGGTGGACGCCAAGACCCGCTCGACCACCAGCCTGAACGACCTGCTGCGCGACTAAGCCCCCGACCTGTTCCAAGAGAGGTACGCCATGGCCACCACCACGCCCCAAGCTTCGGGAACGATGGAACGCATTCTTCGCCTGATGAGCGACAAGAAGGCGTCGGATGTGTACTTGTCCGCGCACGCCCCTGCGCTGATCAAGATCAATGGCCAGTGTGTACCGATCAACAGCCAGGTGCTGCCGGCCGACGCGCCCAGGAACCTGCTGGCCGAGGTGCTGTCGGCTGAACAAATTGCCGAGTTGGAGGCAGAGGGCGAGCTCAATGTGGGCTTTCCAATGGCTGGCGTGGGGCGGTTTCGCGTCAGCGCCATGCGCCAACGGGGGTCCATCGCGGCGGTCATTCGCTACATCGCCGTAGACATTCCGAGTTTGGCCAACCTGCAGTTGCCACCGATTCTTGGCGACCTGATCATGGAAAAGCGCGGCCTGCTGCTCATGGTGGGTGCCACCGGCGCGGGCAAGAGCACCACACTGGCGTCCATGATGGACTACCGCAATGAAAACGTGTCGGGCCACATCCTGACCATCGAAGACCCGGTGGAGTTTTTGTTCAAAAACAAGAAGTCGGTGGTGAACCAGCGCGAGATTGGCACTGACACGCAGTCGCTACAGGTCGCCCTGAAAAACGCATTGCGCCAGGCGCCCGACGTGATCCTGATTGGCGAAATCCGCGACCGCGAGACCATGTCAGCGGCGGTGGCGTATGCGCAGTCGGGCCACCTGTGCCTGGCCACCATGCACGCCAACAACAGCTACCAGGCGCTGAACCGAATTTTGAGCTTCTACCCGGTGGAGGTGCGCTCCACCATGCTGGGCGACTTGGCGGCCGCGCTGCGTGCCATCGTGTCGCAGCGTCTGCTGCGTACCACCGCCGGCACGCGCACTCCTGCCGCGGAGGTGCTGCTCAACACCAAGCTGATCGCTGAACTGATTGAAAAAGGCGACTTCTCCGGCGTGCGCGAAGCGATGGAAAAGTCCATGGCCGAGGGCTCTCAGACTTTTGAGCACGACATTGCCCGCCTGATTGTGGAAGGCGTGGTCGACCGCAAGGAAGGCCTGGCCCACGCCGACTCGCCCACCAACCTGTTGTGGCGCCTGCAAAACGATTTCACCAAAGCCGCCAAGCCGGTCGCGGCGGCGGAAGAGGAAGAAGAAGCCTCGTTCACCGAAATTACCCTGGATGTAAAGCACTGATGACAACAACGTTGCAGCTCACCGAGCAGCTGCTCTCCATGGCGTCAGTCACGCCGAACGACGGCGGTTGCCAAGCCTTGATTGCCCAGCGCCTGGCTCCGTTGGGCTTTGTTTGTGAGACCATCGAAAGTGGTCCGGCAGATTTTCGCGTCACCAACTTATGGGCAAAACGGGCTGCAACCCCCGTGGATACTGCGCAAGAAGCTATTAAAAACATAGCATCCAAGACGTTGGTGTTTGCTGGCCATACCGACGTGGTGCCCACCGGCCCGCTGGAGCAGTGGGACAGTGCGCCCTTTGTCCCCACACACCGCGATGGCAAGCTGTTTGCCCGCGGCGCCAGCGACATGAAGACCTCGCTGGCCGCATTTGTGGTGGCTATCGAAGAATTCCTGGCTGCCAACCCCGACCCGCAACTCAACATCGCCCTGCTGCTGACCAGCGACGAGGAAGGCCCGGCCAATGACGGCACCGTAGTGGTCTGCAACACACTGAAGGCCCGGGGCGAAGTGCTGGACTACTGCATCGTGGGCGAGCCGACCTCGGTGGAGCGCACCGGCGACATGATCAAGAACGGCCGGCGCGGTACCATGAGCGGCAAGCTCACGGTCAAGGGCGTGCAGGGCCACATTGCCTACCCGCACCTGGCCAAAAACCCCATCCACCTGGCCGCGCCCGCGCTGGCCGAGCTGGTGGGCATCGCGTGGGACCAGGGCAACGATTTTTTCCCGCCCACCACCTGGCAGATTAGCAATATCCACGGCGGCACGGGCGCGAGCAATGTGATTCCCGGCCACGTGGTGATCGATTTCAATTTCCGCTTCTCCACCGAGTCCACGCCCGAGTCGCTGCAAAAGCGGCTGGCCAGCGTGCTGGAAAAGCACGAGCTGGAGTACGACCTGGCCTGGACCGTGGGTGGCCTGCCCTTTCTCACCACACCGGGCACGCTGGTGGACGCGGTGCGCGACGCCATCCGCTCCGAGACCGGCATCGAAACCCAGCTCTCCACCACCGGCGGCACCAGCGACGGGCGCTTCATTGCCCAGGTCTGCCCGCAGGTGATCGAGATGGGCCCGCCCAACGCCACCATCCACAAGATCAACGAGTTTGTGGCGGTGGCCGACATCGAGCCGCTCAAGAACATCTACCGCCAGGTGCTGGTCAATCTGAACCGTCAGGCACAGGCATGACCTTGTCGGAACTGGTGGCCCAAGCCACCCAGCAGCTCACCGATGCCAAAGTGTCCTTCGGCCACGGCACAACCAATGCACGCGACGAGGCGGCCTGGTTGGTGTTGCACGCGCTGGGCCTGCCGCTGGATACCCCCTTGGGGGGCGATGATTTAGAGTCAAATAGACCCGTAACCCTCGAGGAATATGCGCGAGCAGCTACGCTTTTAGGAGCACGCATCAGTACACGCAAACCTGCGGCCTACCTGACGAACGAGGCCTGGCTGCAGGGTGTCCCTTTTTATGTGGACGAGCGGGTCATCGTGCCGCGCTCGCTGATTGCCGAGTTGCTGGTGGATGGCGGCATCGACTACTGGTTGCAGGAAAGCACGCACCGGGTGCTAGACCTGTGCACGGGCAACGGCAGCTTGGGCATTCTGGCGGCCATGGTCTACCCCGATGTGGAAGTGACGGGTGCCGACATTTCGGCTGATGCGTTGGCCGTGGCCCGTATCAATGTGGACAAGCACAGCTTGCAGGCGCGTGTGCAGCTGGTCGAGTCGGATGGCCTGAGTGCCCTGCCCGGCCCGTTTGACCTGATCCTCTGCAATCCACCGTATGTGAACGCCCAGAGCATGGCTGAGTTGCCTGCCGAGTACCTGGCCGAGCCCTTTATTGCGCTGGATGGCAACCAGGCGGGTGGCAGTGGGGATGGCATGGATTTCATCCGGACCCTGCTGAAGCAGGCCCCGGCCGTGATGGCGCCGAATGCGGTGCTGGTGCTGGAGATTGGGAATGAGCGGGCTTTCTTTGAAGCCGCATTTCCTGAACTGGAAGTGGTGTGGCTGGAAACCAGCGCAGGGGAAGACCAGGTGTTGTTGGTGACCAAGGAGGCTTTGCTGTTATAGCCCTTTGCTGGGCTCGCAGCGGAGTTGGGGTACGTGACTCCGTTCGTGTCCCCCGGCCTTCGGCCTCCTCCTTGACCTCACTGCGCCCCGCACCCCAACCCCGCCGCTACGAACAGGTTTTCCTCTGGCGATGGAGACACACCTCGCTGGGGATGGTGGATGGGGTGTCCGGGTGCAGGCGCTGTTCGCGGTTGCCACAGAGCAAGCCCGTCCAACACGGTGTTAACGAAATAACCATTGCGGCCCCAAAGTGTTCGCCCGCGAGATGCGCCGTAGAACGGATATCCCGTCTACCAGCCCTCGCCAACCCCTAGGCCTGAAACGCCTGAATGAATCCATAAATAGCTGAGTCCCAAAGAATGATTACCTTAAAAAACGTCACCCTGCGCCGCAGCGCCAAGGTGCTCCTCGAAAGTGCTTCCGTCACCCTCAACCCCGGCGAAAAAGTCGGCCTGGTGGGCCGCAACGGCGCCGGCAAATCTTCGCTCTTTGCCTTGCTCAACGGCAATTTGCATGAAGATGCCGGCGAGTACTACATCCCCACCCAGTGGCGCATGGGCCAAGTGGCGCAGGACATGCCCGAAACCGAGATGGGCGCCACCGACTTTGTGGTCGAAGGCGACACCCAGTTGGGCGCTGCCCGTGCCGAAGTGGCCGCCGCAGAAGCAACCGACGACTACGACCGCATGGCCCACGCCTACACCGGCCTGCACGATGCGGGCGAGTACGACGCGGCCGCCCGCGCCCAAGCCCTGATCTTGGGCCTGGGTTTCAAGACCACGGAGCTGGACAAGCCCGTGAACAGCTTCTCCGGCGGCTGGCGCATGCGCCTGCAACTGGCGCGCGCCCTGATGTGCCCCAGCGACCTGCTGCTGTTGGACGAACCCACCAACCACTTGGACTTGGATGCCCTGGTCTGGCTCGAAGCCTGGCTCAAGAAATACGAAGGCACCATGGTCGTCATCAGCCACGACCGCGAGTTTCTGGACGCGGTGACCAATGTGACGCTGCACATCGATGCTGGCAAGCTGGTGCGCTACGGCGGCAACTACAGCAAGTTCGAAGACCTGCGCGCCGAACAAATGGCGCTGCAGCAAACTGCTTTTAGCAAACAACAAGACAAGATTGCTCATTTGCAAAAGTTCATTGCACGCTTCAAGGCCAAGGCCAGCAAGGCCAAGCAGGCGCAAAGCCGGGTCAAGGCGCTGGACCGCATGGAGAAGATTGCACCGCTGCTCAGCGAGGCAGACTTCACCTTTGAGTTCAAGGAACCGGCCAACCTGCCCAACCCGATGCTGTCCATGAGCGGCGTGAGCTTTGGCTACCCACCGCCCGAAGACGCGCCCAAGGGCACACCGCCCACCACCATCGTGCACAACGTCAGCAAATCGGTGCTGGCCGGGCAACGCATCGGTATTCTGGGTGCCAACGGCCAGGGTAAATCGACGCTGGTGAAAACCGTGGCGCGTGACCTGGCCCCGCTGGGCGGTGAGGTGACCGAGGGCAAGGGCCTGAACATCGGGTACTTCGCGCAACAGGAACTGGACGTGTTGCGGCCTGACGAATCGCCGCTGGAACACATGATCCGCCTGGTGCGGGAAATGACAGCCGCAGGCAAAATTGCCGGTCAGCAGACGCGCGAGCAGGACTTGCGCAGCTTCCTGGGCACCTTCAACTTCGGCGGCGACATGGTCAAGCAGGCCGTGGGCAGCATGAGCGGTGGCGAAAAAGCCCGCCTGGTGCTGTGCATGATCGTCTGGCAGCGCCCCAACCTGCTGCTGCTGGACGAGCCTACCAACCACCTGGATTTGGCGACGCGCGAGGCCCTGGCCATGGCGCTCAACGAATTCGAAGGCACCGTGATGCTGGTGAGCCACGACCGTGCGCTGCTGCGCTCGGTGTGCGATGAATTCTGGATGGTGTCGCGCGGCGGCGTGGAGCCGTTTGACGGCGATTTGGATGACTACCAGCGCTACCTGCTGGATGAAGCCAAGCGCCAGCGCGAATTGGCCAAGGAAGAAGCCAAATCGGCTGCCACGGCCCCCGTTGTGGCAGCGCCGGTGGTGGTCAAAACCGGCCCAGCACCCGAAGCCCTGCGCAAATGGAAGAAGGAACTGGCCCAAGTAGAAGAACACATGGCCACGCTCAACACCGAAGGTGCCGAGTTGGAAGCCAAACTCTCTACCAACCCGCACCCGTCCGTGATTGCCGAAACCGGCAAGCGTCTGAAAGCCGTCAACAGCGAACTTCAGTCACTGGAAGAACAGTGGCTAGCATTGACCGCACAGATGGAGGGCTAAAGCCTCGTTCAACGCGCTTCGTCCCTGACCGGACGGAGCGGCACCAAACAAAGAAAAAGCCCACTGTTTTGCAACAGTGGGCTTTTCGATTCCACATAAAGTGGTGGGAACTGAGAGATTCGAACTCTCGACCTACGGATTAAGAGTCCGCTGCTCTACCAGCTGAGCTAAATTCCCAAAATAATGGTGGGACCAGCGGGGGTCGAACCCACGACAAACGGATTAAAAGTCCGCTGCTCTACCAACTGAGCTATGGTCCCAACGAGAACTTGCAACTAACGCTACATGCATCCCGCGAAGCCTCAAATTATAGCGTGTTTTTTTCGCTCCTCGGCTCTCGTCGCGATATTTTGTCAATGATCCAGCCAGCAGCACACATGCCAAAGGTTGCAGTCACCGTCACCAGGGAGCCATACCCGTGGCAATTGAGCGAACCGTCCGACTCTACCGCGCAAGAGGCGTCGGGACCGGCAACCGCTTCTTTGCTAAATACACATGCCACTTGGATTTTTTTGCCATTTTTGGGGGCACCATACTCTCGGCGCAAGCGGTACCGAACTTGAGCGAGCAAGGGGTCGTGGGTCGTCTCACTGAGGTCTGCAATGTCTACGGCATGGGCCATACGTTTACCACCGGCAGCACCTACCGTAATGAACGGAGTCTTCGTTTGGACAGCCCAGGCAGCCATTACGGTCTTGGTGCGTACTTGGTCGCAAGCGTCTAGCACCGCATCCACACCCTCAGCAACCAGCGAGGCCCAGTTCTCGGCATCGGCAAAGGTATCCAGGCAACAGACCTCGCATGCTGGATTGATCAGGGCAATCCGCTGTCGCATGGCTTCGATTTTCGCCATGCCCAGCGTGGAGGACAGGGCGTGCAGCTGGCGGTTGATATTGGATTCGGAGACATGGTCCATGTCCACCAAGGTCAGGCGCCCCACCCCACTGCGTGCCAATGCCTCGGCGGCCCAGGAACCGACTCCGCCGATTCCGACCACCATGACATGTGCGTGCCGCACCCGCTCTGCAGGGGCCAGTCCCAACAAGCGGTCCAGACCCGAGAAGCGGCGCACGAGATCGGCAGGCGCCGGGCTATCGGTCATGGGCGTTATTGCTGGCTGGCTTATTTGAGACGCGCCAAGCGCTCTTTGGCCGCAGCGGCAGCCTCGGTTCCTGGGTGCTTTGCCAGTACTTCGTCCAAGGTTTTACGCGCGGCCTTCACGTCTTTCACTTCCAACTGGCAATTGGCAATGGCCAAGAGTGCTTCGGGCACACGCATGTGGTCGGGACTTTGCTGCACCAACACTCGGAAATTGGCTTGTGCTTCTTTGTAGTCCTTGGTTGCGTACTGCGCGTTGCCCAACCAGAACAAGGCGGATGGCCGGTAGCCAGTGGCACTGTAGCGGGACAAGAAATCGACGAACGACGTTTGGGCCGCCGCGAAATCCCCCTTGCGAAACACGGCCAGCGCAGTCTCAAATTCGCGTTTTTCCGCGGGCTCGACCAAAAACTCACGACCATCCACACTCACACGGACAGGCTCCAGTTTGCGGAGGCGTTCTTCCAGCGATTGCCCAGCGTCTTTCTGAAGGCGCTGAATTTCCGCTACGTCACGCGCCAATTGCTCGCTTTGCCCACGCAACTTGGCCATCTCTGCACGGATCGCCTCCAGCTGGTTCTGCAAATCAAGCATTGCACGGCGCAACTGGGCACTCTCTTCTGAAGAGCGCTTGGTTTCCTCTGCGAGTTTTTGCTCGGACTCCTGCTTGAGCACATCAATGCGCTGGCGCAGATCCAGGATGGCACGGCGGGCTTCTTCGTCATCAAACAAACCCGCATGCGCAAGACCTGCGCCCGCCACCAACGTGAGCGCCAAAAACCAGTGCCGCCCACGTGCACCTGAACCCAGTGTGACCATGGTTTAGCGGTAGCTGATTTCGGTGCGGCGATTTTTTTCCATCGCTGCCTCGGTATTGCCCAATGCCGCAGGCTTTTCCTTACCAAAACTCACAGCTTCCAGTTGGTTGTCTGCAACGCCTTGCAGCACCAGCGCCTTGCGCACTGCTTCTGCACGTTTTTGACCCAGGGCCAAGTTGTACTCGCGGCCACCACGCTCATCCGTATGGCCTTCCAAAGTCACCTTGCGTGCCTTGTCCGATTTCAGAAACTTGGCATGTGCTTCGATCACGGACTGAAATTCGGAGCGGATCACGAAACTGTCGTAATCGAAATACACAGTGCGGGTCGTGGACTTCATAAAGGCATCCTGCTTGGCCTTGTCCAAGTCGACTGTCGCTACGTCACTTTTTGCAACGCCGCTGCCGTCGGTTTTGCCTGCACCGCTGGTGGTACCCACAGACGAGCCGGATTTGTCTTCCACGGGGACCTTGTCCAACTTGACGGACGAACCACAGGCAGTGAGGACCAAGGCAACTGCCAGGGACAAAACGATACGCTTCATTAAAAAACTCCTTGTTAAATTTCAGATTACTTTTGGAAGGGGCCCCAATCGGGCTCCCGAATATCACCATTTTGCCCCGCCAAGCGCGCTTTAATTTTTCCATCCAACGTGCTGGTCATCAACGCCTCTCGCCCCTGCTGCAACGTAGCGTATATCACCAACTTGCCATTGGGCGAGAAACTGGGGTTTTCGTCGGCGCTGGTATCGGTGATCGCATTCACCGTACCCGACGCGACATCCATCACATGGAGCTTGAAAGCCCCGCTCACCCTGGAGACGTATGCCAGCCATTTACCATCTGGACTCATGGTCGGCGAAATGTTGTAAGACCCGGAAAACGTGACACGCTCCGGATTTCCGCCGGTGGCAGATATTTTATAGATTTGCGGAGAGCCGCCTCGGTCGCTGACAAAGTAAATGGTCTTCCCGTCTGCAGTGAACACAGGTTCGGTATCGATCGCACTGGATTGGGCCAATCGGCGGGGCTCGCCGCCATTGGCATCCATCAAGTACAGCTGTGATCCGCCATCACGACTCAAGGTGAGCGCAAGCGTTCGCCCATCTGGAGACCAAGCTGGCGCGCTATTGGAACCCTTGAAGTTGGCGACCAATCGGCGGCGCCCCGTGGACACGTCGTGCACATAAACCACGGGCTTGCGCGATTCAAACGACACGTAGGCAAGTTGGTTGCCATTGGGAGCCCAGGATGGCGAGATCACAGGCTCTGGACTGTTTAAGGCACTTTGAGCATTTTCTCCATCCGCATCCGCAACCCACAGGTTGTAGTTGCTACCGGCCTTGGTGACATACGCCAGCCGTGTGGAGAATGCGCCCTTGTCCCCGGTAAGTTTTTCGTAGACAAAATCGGCGATCCTGTGCGCCGCGAGACGCAAGTCCCCAGCCACAACAGCATGGCTTTGGGCGCCCAAGTCCTGGGCGCGTACCGCGTCCCACAAGCGGAAGCGCACATCAAACCGGCCATCTGCCAATCGCGTAACACTCCCCATCACAAAGGCATCGGCCCCCTTTTGACGCCACGCCGACATGTCAGGGCGGGAAGATTCATCCCAAAGGCCAGAGACACTTTCTGTGCTACGAAACTGGCCACTACGTTCCAGGTCAGCCATAACAATGGCCGAAAGCTTTTGAGGGGACGATTCTTCTCCCTTAAAACTGGTGATGGCCACCGGAATCTGGGTCAAGCCGACGCCCGAGACCTCGACGCGGAACTGCGCGCTCGCCTGCAGACTCACAACACATGTGATGACAGCCAGCAAAAATTTATTCATCATCTTCCAATTATCCCCAACTGCGCACCACCACATCGGCGGCATCTATGCTTTCTTGGTAACCAATGGTAGAGCGCACTTGGCCGGTAGCTTGGCGCTCCCGAACCTTATCGGCATTCACGCCCTCTTGCGTACGGCTAGCTTCTGGATGCCATAGGTGGTAGACCTCCGTGGCGCAAAAGCCGTTCTTGCGCAGCAAGCCTGCGTTGTGCAAGCGCAGCACAAAGTCTGCGTCTTCATGCCCCCATCCGACAAAACTCTCATCAAAACCATTCACTGTAAGGTAATCGGATTTCCAGACGGCCATATTGCAACTGCGTATGCCTTTCCAAACAAACTTGGGTTGTAAACGGTAGCGAGAGTCTGGCAGGCGCAGCAGACCTGTGAGCTTGCTGACATCTCCGGACAATCGCCTGCGTAACCAATAGCCGATGGAGCGGGAAGTGATGGCCTCGGTATGTGCCAGCAATCGGCGGGTAAAACTCTCACTGAGCAAAACCCGGCTACCGTTCACAAAACAACCGCCCTGCTTCAGCGCCCGGTGGCGTGCGATGAAGTCCACTTCGGGAACACAGTCGCCATCCATCAATACCAGGTACGGACCTTTGGACACCGCGACACCCAAGTTGCGCACCTGGGCCGCGGTGAAGCCGACATCCGGGTGCCACACATGGTGCACCGCAATGCCCATAGATGCGCAAGCCTGAGCAATTTGATCTTGATGGAATTGTGTTGACCCGTCATCCGCAATGATGACTTCAAAATGGCGGTCAGTTTGGTGCCTCAAGCCTTCCAACACTAGTGCCAGCGCGTCACTACGGTTATAGGTGGTAATAACCACCGATATCAGATCGAAAGAAGACATTTTGGAATAGACTAGGCCGCTCGCGCGGAGGGTGTTGACGGCACTTTGCTTGCAAGTAGAGCCAGCGCTGCAGAGAAAGTTCACCCCACATATGGATGTTATCACCCCCATGCCATTGATTTCTGTTTACATCATCGCCTTCAATGAAGCGGAGAAAGTTCGGGCAGCCATCGAGAGCGTACGCTGGGCCGATGAAATCATCGTCGTGGATTCTTGGAGTACGGATGGCACCGCAGAACTGGCAGTGCAGCTTGGAGCCCGGGTGGTTCAGGTGAAATTTCAGGGTTTTGGGGACCTGCGCAATCAAGCGATCGCGGCGTGCTCTCACGAATGGATTTTCAGCCTGGATGCGGATGAGCGCTGCACACCCGAGGCGGCTGCCGAGATTCGCCAGTTGACGCAGGACCCCGCCGGGCAGGACGCTTACCACACGCCGCGGCGAAACTTCTTCATGGGCCGATGGATCCGCCACTCTGGCTGGTACCCCAACTACCGGCAGCCCCAGCTGTTCCGCAAGGGCACCATGAGCTATGACCTCAAACCAGTGCATGAAGGTTATGTGCTGCATACCGACAAGCCCCTTGGCCATATGCGCGCGGCGATCTGGCAGTTCCCCTTCAAGAACATGGCCGAGGTTATGCACAAGGCCAACCGCTACTCCAGTCTGGGCGCTGAAAAAATCAAGGGCAAGAAGATCTCGATGTGGTCGGCACTATTACACGCCAAGTGGGCTTTCTGGAAGCACTATGTTTTCAAGCTCGGTTTTCTGGATGGTTGGGCGGGCTTCGTTATTGCTGTCGGCAACTTTGAGGGCACGTTTTACCGCTACGTAAAAGCACTGGAGATCCAAAAGAGTGAGGCATGGAACTCTCCTACAAAACCGACTCTGTCGCAGCATGACTAAAGCAGACCGCACACTCTATCTGCGACTGTTGGGCTTTCTACGCCCATACTGGAAGGCATTCTCTGTCGCAGTACTTTGCATGGTGTGCACTGCCGCTACTGAGCCGGTATTCCCGGCCATCATGAAGCATCTGCTTGATAGCGGCTTCCGTACCACCGACGCGCGCATGGTGTGGCTGATCCCTGCCAGTATCGTGCTGCTATTCCTTGCGCGAGGGGTCCTGTCCTTCGTGACGAATTACCTGATGACCTGGGTCTCCACGCGCTTGGTGGTGGATCTGCGGCGCGCAGTGTTTGACAAGCTGCTGGAGACGCCGACGCAGGCTTTTTTTGCGCAGCCTGCCTCGTACTGGATCACGCGCATTCACAACGATGTGGACGGAATCAACCAGGCAGCGACCAACGTTCTGGTGACGGCGGTGCGCGAGACTTTGACCGCCGTAGCACTTCTGATTTACCTGCTGTATCTAGACTGGCGCTTGACTCTGATAACTCTCACGGTGGGACCCGTGATTGCTGCCTTGGTACAGGGGTTTGGCCAGCGTATACGCAAAGCTAGCAAAACCAGCCTGAAGTCGCTGCGTGACATCGCCCACACAGTGGAGGAGACATCTGCCGCAAACAAGGTCATCAAAATTTATGGCGGGCAGCAACAGCAACAGCAGCGCTTCTACGCAGCCACAGAAAACTTCCGAAGAAGCATGATGAAAGAAGCCATTCCTGCGTCGGCGCTCACCCCAATCACCCACATGACGGCATCTGTTGCCATCGCTTTCATCATCTTCATGGCCCTGACCAGGTCCATGGGACAGGCCGGTGACACGGCCGGTGGCTTTGTCTCCTTCATCACCGCAATGCTGCTGCTGATCTCGCCGATCAAACAGCTCACCACCATCAGCCCCATTCTGCAACGCGGCTTGGCCGCATGCGAAAGTGTCTTTGGTGTGCTGGACGCCCCCGTGGAAGCCGATACGGGGCAGGCCCACCTTAGGGACTGCAGGGGTGAGATTCGCTTCGAAAACGTCTACTTCCGCTACCCCAATAGCGACAGACTGGCACTGGACGGGATAGATCTGCATGCAAAACCAGGCCAGACCATCGCCTTGGTAGGCGCATCGGGCGGCGGCAAAAGCACACTGGCAGCGCTAATACCCCGCTTTTACGCACCCGAGTCGGGCCGCATCACGATTGATGGCATCGACATCAACACCCTGACTCTGTCTAGCCTGCGGCAGCAAATCGCACTGGTTAGCCAGGACATTGTTCTGCTCAATGACAGCATACGTGAAAATATCGCCTTCGGCCAATCGCGCGGCGTCGACGATGCCAAGGTACAGGAGGCCGCCATCGCCGCCCATGCGTGGGAGTTCATTGCCCAGTTGCCCCAGGGTCTGAACACCCTGGCGGGGGAGAACGGCACAATACTGTCAGGTGGCCAGCGCCAGCGCATCGCGATTGCGCGAGCTCTGCTTAAGAACGCGCCCATCCTCATTCTCGATGAGGCCACTTCGGCGCTGGACACGGAATCGGAACGTGTGGTGCAGGAAGCGCTGGCAACACTGATGCGCAACCGCACCACCCTGGTCATCGCCCACCGCCTAAGCACCATTGAACGTGCGGACTGCATCGTGGTGATTGACCAGGGGCGCATCGTGGAGTCCGGCGATCACGCCACACTGCTTAAGCGCAACGGCTATTACGCCAACCTGCAAAGGTTGCAGACATGAAGATACCCATACTGATGTACCACCAGATCGACGCACCGCCACCGCGTGGCACGATGCTGCGCGGACTGATCGTGGCACCCTCCTCGTTTGCTTGGCAAATGCGCATGCTGCGAGTGCTAGGCTACCGAGGCCTGTCCATGCGCGAACTAGAACCCTATCTGCGTGGAGAGCAGCAAGGCAAGGTGGTGGGTATCACCTTTGACGATGGCTACCAGAACAACCTAGCCCACGCCCTGCCCGTGCTGGAGTCCAACGGCTTCACAGCGACCTGCTACGGCGTCAGCCGCATGGTGGGTGGTACAAATGCTTGGGACGCTGGGAAAGTGGTACAGAAGCCACTGATGACGCAGCGAGACTGGCTGGCTTGGCATTACGCCGGCATGGATGTGGGCTCGCACACGCAGACCCATGCAAATCTGATGGATCTGTCTGAACATGCGGCCCGCCAGCAGATCGTGCAGTCCAAGGACGAGCTGCAGCAAATGCTGGGCGCTGAAGTCCGGCATTTCTGCTATCCCTATGGCTGGTTCAAAGCCGCGCACGAAGAGATGGTACGGACCGCGGGTTACGTAACGGCCACCAGCACGCACCGCGGCCGGGTCCAGATGGGCGACAACCCCTATGCACTCCAGCGCATCATGGTCGCTCGCGCCACGCATCCGCTGCAGTTCTTCATGAAAGTAGCTACGGCCTACGAGGACAGGCGCGCATGACCCCGCTCGCGCTGTACTGCAAAAGCTATAGCACCGACTTGCGGCGCGTTATACGCCTTCTGCAGTCGATCGAGCGCTTCAATACGGACCAGCTTCCCCTCTACGTGTCCGTGCCGGAGAGAGAGCTGCCCCTGTTTCGCGAGCACCTAGGCACGACCCGCGCCCAGCTGATCAGCGACGAAAGTATTCTGCAGGCATCTCCGCGCATCGATCCGGTGCAGCTTGGGCAAATGCATGGCGCCGTGACCCAGCAGATCATCAAATCGGAGTTCTGGCGACTCGGGCTAGCCGATGCCTACGTCTGCCTAGATTCCGATGCCATCTTCATCCGCCGTTTCAATGCCCATGACTTCTTGGCGCCCGATGGTTACCCCTACACAGTGCTGGATGAGGCACACGATCTCTTAGAAGCTGCCCTGCAGCATGGGCGATCCCGCATCGTGGAGGCCTTCATCCGTGAAGCTACGCAAGTGCAGGAACTGTTCGCCCGCCCCGGGCGGCGCTACAGCTTCGGCCCTTTTCCCCTGGTCTGGCACCGCAAGGTTTGGGAGTCGCTAGACAGCCACTATCTGCGACCGCGCTCGATGAGCTTTGCTGATGCCATCACATTGGCACCGATCGAGTCCCGCTGGTACGGGGAAGCGCTCCTAGCCTACCAAGCCATCCCCCTGCATCCTTGCCAAGCACTCTTCAAGGTCTATCACTATGCGTGGCAACTCGACCAAGAAACGCGACGAGGAATCACGCAGGAACAACTGACTCCTCTGTATTGTGGTGTGATCTACCAGTCGTCCTGGGAACGAGAGATGGACTGGCCCAGCGAGGGCGGCAATCGCCTTTCGCGATGTGGCAGAAAGATCCGGCGCTTGTTTGGCCGAACCTAGTTCAGCAAATACCACCACGCTAGCGAAACTGAAAGAAAAAATGAACTATTCAATCGTGATCACCACCTTTGACAAGCGGTTTGAAGAATTCCTCGTCCCTTTGGTAAGAAGCATCAAGCGGGAGCGCGCCGAAGTGGAAATCATCATCACCACCAACGGCTCCGCACGGGCGCCCTTCAACGAACATTACCGTACGGCACTGCTCTACTTCCTGGCAAGCCAACAGAACTGCTTCCCGATTGTTTTCCCCAACTTTCAGTCGCTCGCCAAGATGTGGAACCGAGGTATCCTGACCGCAAGCCATGATCGCGTCCTGGTGCTCAATGATGACTTGCACATCCCGGCTGATATGGAAGGCGGTTTCTTTACCAAGTTTGAACAAGCACTCCAGCGGCAGCCAGGAACCTTCAAGATCAATGGAAGCTTTTCTCACTATGTTGTAGACAAGGGTGAGTTGATAGATGTCGGCTTCTTCGATGAGCGACTGCTGGGACTTGGAGAAGAGGATGGAGATTTCTTCTGGCGCTACCACGAAAAATTCGGGCGGGAAATTCCCTCGGTAACGTTACCCAATATCGACAACATCAACTCTGACATCGCGGATGATGGCTACACCAAGGGTATTCGTACTGCAGCCAAATTTAACAGGGACTACATCAAAAATGTCAAGTACAAGGAAGTGCTCATTGGTGGCTATCGCGGAATGTTTGACAAGCGTGTCAAAAAGCAGGTGGCAGACGAATTGCAGTACCCCTACGAGACTTTCTACAGAGAACGCAAAGACCTAGTCTAGCCAAGACGCCAGCCCTTTCAATTTCATGCCCATGCGCAAGACGATACGCATCGCTCTATCCGGAGTTGCTGAAGACTATCCACAGTCTTTGGTACCCATCATCATCAAAACCCTCGGCTACGAAATTGAATGGACCCACGCCGGCAAAGCGGACCTCGTCATATTCGGGCCTTTTTTCCATCCAGGCAGCGGGTTGCGCTGGGCGCCAAAACCGCTGCGCCCAGTCATTCAATCCTGGACGCAGCGGATGCATTCCGCCCATCGCCCCTTGACGCTGTTCCAAACGGCGGAGAACCTGCGTCACAACCATATTCCCTGCGACTACGCGCTGAGCTTTGACCTAGCCGTCGCCAACGCCAAGCATCACCGCCATCCCTACTGGATGGAAATGTTAGACTGGTCAAGTGAGGGGGTCATCGGTAACGCCAACCCACGATTTGGATGCCTACTGAGGCCTGAAAGGCTGTTGCAGCCCCTGGGTAACGCCTTTCTCCAGAAGGCCCGCAGGGCAGCGATCTTCGCTAGCCATCAGCGGGAGCCGCGAGAGACCCTAATACGGGAGTTGCGCAAACACATGGACGTGGACGGGTTCGGTCCAGTTTTTGACATCTCGATACATCATCACTCCAGCAGCACGTTCACCAAACGTGAGGTACTGAAAGATTACGCCTTCAACCTCTGCCCTGAAAACACACTCTATCCGGGTTATTACACGGAGAAAATCGTGGAAGCCTTCTATGCGGACAGTCTGCCGCTGGCCTGGGTTGATGAATGTGTTTGCGTCGACTTCAATCCGAATGCCATGATCAATCTTGCCCCGATGATGAAGAATCAATTCAAGGATCTGACCGAAACGATTGGCAAAGATGCAGTCCTTCTGCAAAGGGCAGCCGAACCCTTGTTGCTGCAGCGACCTAGCATCGAGCATCTCAAGGCATTTGTGAAAAATGTGATAGCCGATGCGCTCCACTGAACGCAAGATGAAGAATATTCGCACGAAGCATGAGCGCTTGTTTGTAGGCTTGCTTTTCATTTCAGGTGCAGGCCTGCTTTCCATATGGCCACTCCCTGGGACCATGGCCCTTCGAAACCTGCTGCTACTGGCAGGCTGCCTCTCTTCGATCTACCTTTTTTCCAGAGATAAAGAGACATTTCGCGTCGCGCTGACGGCCAACCTTCCGCTGGTACTTTTTTTCACCTGGGCCGTCGCCCACTACTTCTTTCTTTCCCATCAGAAGGAAATGCAATGGAAGGAGTTGATGGGCTTCTGGTTGCGATCCGGAATATCAAGCCTCATCGGAGCATGCATCGGCGTGCTTCTCTCCGGAAAATCATTGCGGGAAGATGAGCACCCAAAGACTGGACCGGCCTTTGTGCTCCAGTTGTCCATCTACGTGTCGCTGACAATTTATCTGCTTCGTTATCTGTACGAGCTGGCCTCCAGCCAAGGTTCTTTTCCAACTGACTTCTATATGGCTCCATTCGGGGGAAAACCCCAGATAGTGGTGTTTGTAGGACTTGCCTTCATTGCCGGACTCACTCATCTGCTTCTGGCACTGGAATCTCCAAACTGGAAGAAAAAAATCACACTCCCGGCATTTACCATGGGCATTTCCCTGCTTTCCTTCTACTTTGCCAACACCAAGAATGGGTTCCTCATATCTTTTGTAATCCTCTTCGGCGTCCTACTGTTGACATTGAAGAAAGACTACTACGCTCCAAAAATCAAATGGGGCATCGTCGCCGCGGCCATTCCCCTGGCCATCGTGGGCGGCGTGCATATGAAGGAAAATGCGGCTTGGCATTCTGCCTATGCAGACATCAAGACTGGCTTAGCAATATCCGAGCAAAACTATTGGAAAGACTGGGTAACACAAGCACTGCCACGCAATGAAAATGGACAGGCGGTGAACCAAAGCACCTACCTCCGGGTGGCATGGCTGACCGCCGCGTTCCAGTTAATTCAAGAAACCCCCTGGGGCTATGGCC
Organism: Rhodoferax sp. EU05-FHT12H12; assembly: GCF_058791215.1. NCBI lineage: Bacteria > Pseudomonadati > Pseudomonadota > Betaproteobacteria > Burkholderiales > Comamonadaceae > Rhodoferax > Rhodoferax sp. EU05-FHT12H12. Next base: position 477,037 of record NZ_JBYTDI010000001.1, read on the forward strand.
TGATGAGCTACTCGTTTTCCTACCTGGCCAAGGAAAAATGGCCGGACTTTTACAGCAAGGAAGGCGACCACATGGTGGCCACACACAGTGGCTGGACGGACCTGACTCTGGGCCTGGGAATTCCGGCCACACTGCTGGTCTTTCTGTCGCTCTTCAACAGCAGCAGAAACGCTTTGAAAAAAACCGGGCCGGGAGGATTCTGGAGTAAGTATTCCATGTTGATGCCTCCGTTCTTTCTCTTGTCATTCCTGACCGTAGAAGTTTCCTACGATATATTTTTCGAGCTCCTGTTTTTCTTCTGCGCGATATTTGGCAGCTTGAACCATCGGAAAATCTAGTCACCGGGCATTCAAGTCGTCTTTCCGGATCTCCTTCAGGATGGCCTCGCCCATCAGCAAATACCCCCGCGTCGAATAGTGGGTGTTATTTCCGGGGTACAGGTCGACCTCGCCATGATTGATGGCGCTTAAATTCATCGCCAGAAGATTGGGTGCACGCACTCTTTGCTCCAACGCTTTCCAAAAGTACTTGTCCTGATACAGATAGGTGGTCGCTTTGTTCGGAATTACGACCCATATCGGTACAACATCCCTCATGTGGGTATTGATGGCCTCTATCTTCTGCAAGACGCCCGGATCAACATCCCGTTCGCTGTCAGGTGAATAAAACAGAGCGCTATCGCATTTGAGGTGGCTAAACAGGGAACAGCCATTTCTGACTTTCTTCAGAAAAACCTCAGGTTGCAGCTGCACTTTGTCGGTAAGGTTCGATTGTTCCCAGTCATGAAAAAGAAAAGTATTAAAGGCCGTTCTCAAGCCCACTGACAGTTTGCTTGAATAATCTCCATGGGCGACGTCAAACCGCTCAATCGGTGCGGAACGTATATTCGCCTCCCCGATCTTCTCTTTATGCTGCACATTCTTGCAAGCCAGAGAATCATTCAAGCGGTGTGGAAGATTGCGTTCATTGGTTTCAATGACAAAGTAACGCCCCTTGAAACCTTGCACACGCAACCAGGTCGCGGCATCTTCGCAGACAAAAGGAAGTTCTCCCCACAGCAGGGTGTGCACTTTCAATTGGTTCGCCGTCAGAACGGACTGCCAAACCCGGCCATCGGAAAAACTGTCTCCAATGACAAATACATCGGCATCAGCAATCGGACTCTGCTGTAGCAGCTGGTGGTCGATTGCGGGTTGTACTCTCTGCCATCCCAGCAAGCGCTCAGGCAGCATTGCCATTCTGGTCAAGTCTCCCTGAAAAGCAGCCAAGGGCAGGAAGTACAAACCCAGAAGTCCATACAGGATGAAGCAGAAAAATGTGCTCAAGAAGAAAAACTTTTCTGTCTTCATAGATCAGAACTGAAAATAAAGAAACGGGCTGTACCGCCCAAACCGCTCAACCGAGAGGAATAGTAGCCCCCCCACTACAAAGGCTTGCAAGACGGCACGGAGGATGCCCTTGTCAAAATATTGCAGACGATTGGAATTGGGAAGAATCAGCACCCACAGCAAGCCCACAAAGGCCAAGCGAGCCAGCTCATGGCCGGGGAGTTCCGTTACAACGAACAAATGGCCATGTAAGACATCCTGTAAAGCAATGGGATGGTATGCGATGCCAAACATAGCCTGCAGAATCTTGATAGCCTCCGGCATGTCCTTGGCCCTGAATATGACCCAGGCAACGACCACAGCGACGAACGTCAGCAACCAGGATGCACTGCCAGACAGCCAGCGCGGCACCACGCTTTGTCGGACGCCTGAAAGAACGGTTCGCCACAGATGGTTGACGACGAGGTACAGGCCGTGCAACGCGCCCCAGACAATGAACGTCCATCCGGCACCGTGCCACATTCCTCCCAACAACATGGTGGCAAACAAATTCGCATATCGCCTCAGCACACCCTTTCTGTTCCCTCCCAAAGAAATATACAAATAGTCCCGAAGAAAGGTCGACAGCGTGATGTGCCAGCGCCGCCAGAAATCAATGATGCTGGTCGCCTTGTAAGGAGAGTTGAAGTTCTTAGGCAGCTTGATATTGAACATCAAGGCCAGTCCCAGCGCCATATCCGTGTACCCGGAGAAATCAAAGTAGATTTGCAGGGTATAGGCCAGAGCGGCAGCCCAAGCCTCATAAATAGTGAGCATCACGGCATCATTGCCGGCAGCATCGAAAACCGCTGCGACATATGGGGCAAATGCATCCGCAAACAAAATCTTTTTGGCCAATCCTGCAGAAAACAGAATCAAACCGCTGGCCAGATGGCCCCAATTCACCTCATAGGTTTCACTTCGAGCGAACTGGGGCATCATGTCCTTGTGATGCAACACAGGGCCCGCAATCAGGTGAGGAAAAAAGGTGACGAACAAGGTGTAATGGGAAAAATTTCTTTCATCCGCGCGTTCGGAATAAGCGTCCACCAAATACGCGATCTGGGTAAACGTATAGAAAGAGATGCCCAGTGGCAAAACGATGTCCAGATGCACACTTCGGCCAGCAAATACATTCGCGAGAAAGAAATTGGCATACTTGAAATAGGCAAGTGCCATCAGATTAACCACAATGGCTGCAACCAGGTAGTTCTTCCTGGCACCTCCGTTGGCAGCACGAGAAATACGCTGCCCCATGAAAAAATTAAATGCTATCGACAGTAACAGCAGCAATAAATACTTGGCGTCCCAATAGCCATAGAAGAACAACGACGCGAGGACCAGCCAACCGGCTCCATACTTTCTTCCATACCTCGATGCGAAATAAAACCCGCCGAGCACAACAGGAAGGAAGAAAAACAGGAATCCATACGAGTTGAACAGCATTTACAACGTCTCTGCCATTACGGCTTCGGGAACCACGGATTCTTTGACGTCATCCTATCGACAGCCCTCATCCAGGATCGGTAGATTTTTCGAAAGCCTTTCACAGGCCCTCGTTCTGGTCGATCGGTGATGGTTGAAGTGCCACGGGTGGGATCGAACACCTTGATCGGATAAGGATCGATGGCAAACATCTTCAAACCGTGTTTTTCTTTGTGCTCGATGAAGTGGTCCAGGGGCTCAAAGATATATGCCGAGTGCTGAAGCAGAATTCTTGCAGAGCGTGGATTCACCAAGTATGCGGTGGCACCGAGCGGATCGGAGTCATTCTCTACCACGCGGAAACTACCGAAGTCCTGGACGACCTTAAAAGAACTCTCGGCAAGAGCTTGCAAGCGAATAATGTCCCAAGAAAAATCCGCCGATGTGAGCCGTTGGAGTACCTCATCGAAATTTTCCTGGATAACAAAATCATCTTCAAAAACCAAGACATTTTCATTCGCCTCAATGCAAGCATGCCAACAGTTCATGTGTGATAGATAACATCCAATCTCTTTCTTGGTCAACTCAAAGCCCAGAAGTTTCTTGACCTTCTGCGCATCGTATGGGACAAGGGAAAAATCCAGGAGCTCACCATTACAAGCATTCAGAAAATGCCATTTCAATGCAGTTTTCCGCATTTCGTTTTCTATCTTTTTCTGACGCCCCTTTGAATGCTCCAATGAAATGACAAGCGCCTGTAGGTTTTCTATAGTAGAAATCATATTAATGCTGCGTAGAACTTGTGAGTTTCTGAATTCGATTGGTGCACACACGATTGTGTTTGCTCAATTTCTTTTTCTGGATGATCTTTTCGAAAGCCCGTAATCTATATATAGCTTCCACTGCTGCAAGCATCCTCTGGTGAGCATTGAATGCGATCTCGCCTGCCCTGGTCTGTACGACATAGTGCTGCACTGCTTTGTGAATGGAAGTCTTTTCGGGATGTCTCTGAGCGGTCGTAGGGATGCTACCGGGTATCAGCAAAACACAGCTCACAGAGCCTGTGCTCCGTCAAGGTGGGAGTGCCGCAGCTTATTGAAAAAACTTATTCCCAAGGCCGCCTTCCATGCTAGCAATCCATTGATTGAACCCTCTAGATGTCTGTGATTCAGAATGAATAGTGATTTGAAGGCGCTCTCGCGCCCAATCAAACATTAGGCAGCACGCCGCGCAGCATGTCCTGGTAGGCGATACGCAGCCCCTCTTTCAAACCCATTTGCGCCTGCCATCCCATCGCATTCAGTCGCTCGGAACTCATCCATTTGCGGGGGGCTCCGTCCGGTTTACTGGCATCAAAAACCACGCGACCTGGATAGCCAACGATCGCCGCTACGGTCTGTGCCAACTCTGCAATCGTTACATCTGTACCGTATCCGACGTTGATGTGGCTGAGTTGCGGCTGCACCTTTTCCTCGTAGGCATGAACCGGCAAGCCCATGACGAAAACAGAGGCAGCCGCCATGTCATCGACATAGAGAAATTCCCGACGCGGTGTGCCTGTTCCCCAGATGGCGACCTCCGGCAGACCTTGCTCCTTGGCTTCATGAAACCGCCGCAGTAGCGCGGGAATGACGTGGCTGTTCTCGGGGTGGTAGTTGTCACCCGGCCCGTACAGATTGGTGGGCATGACACTGCGGTAGTCGCGCCCATATTGGCGGCTATAGCTTTCACACAATTTGATGCCGGCGATCTTGGCCACCGCGTAAGGCTCATTGGTAGGCTCCAAGGGGCCGGTGAGCAAGGCGTCCTCGCTGATCGGTTGGGGTGCCAACTTGGGATAAATGCAGCTCGACCCCAGGAACAGCAGCTTCTGCACACCATGCAGGTGCGATGCATGGATCACGTTGCCCTGCAACATGAGGTTCTGGTAGATGAATTCCGCTGGATACGTGTTGTTGGCATGGATGCCGCCCACTTTAGCGGCGGCCAGATAGACCTGCGTCGGCTTCTCCTGCGCAAAAAAGGCCTGCACCGCACGCTGGTCCGTCAGATCCAGTTCGGCGTGGGAGCGTGTCAAGATCTGGGTCGCTGGCACACCCTGTGCCAGCAGCGTGCGCACGATGGCGTTGCCAACCATCCCGCGATGGCCTGCCACATAAATTTTCTCTGTTCCAGACATGCCGCTCAGCTTTCCTTGCTCACAGGAACCGCATAGCCATGCTTATGCAGCAATGCATGCTGACGCGCCTGGGCCAGATCGGATGCCACCATTTCCTCCACCATCTGGTCCAGCGTGATCTCGGGAATCCAGCCCAGATCCTTCTTGGCAAGGCTAGGGTCGCCCAACAGCGTCTCCACTTCGGCGGGGCGGAAGTAGTTCGGGTCCACGCGCACGACGGTGTCGCCCACCTTCACACCCGGCGCCTTGTCTCCCAGCACCGATGAGACGATTGCGCATTCATCCACGCCCTGCCCTTCAAAACGCAGCGTAATACCCAGTTGAGCAGCGGACTTTTCAATGAACTGGCGCACGCTGTACTGCACACCAGTGGCAATGACGTAATCCTTGGGTTGGTCTTGCTGCAGCATCATCCATTGCATCCGTACGTAGTCCTTGGCGTGCCCCCAGTCCCGCAATGCGTCCATATTCCCCATGTAGAGGCATTGATCGAGCCCCTGCGCAATGTTTGCCAGACCACGTGTAATTTTACGGGTGACAAAGGTCTCGCCACGGCGTGGGCTTTCATGGTTGAAGAGGATACCGTTGCAAGCATACATGCCATAGGCTTCACGGTAGTTGACCGTGATCCAGTAGGCGTAGAGTTTGGCCACGCCATACGGACTGCGAGGATAAAAGGGCGTAGTTTCCTTCTGTGGCGTTTCCTGCACCAAGCCGTATAGCTCGGATGTGGAGGCTTGGTAAAAGCGCGTTTTCTTCTCCAGCCCAAGAATGCGGATGGCTTCCAGCAAGCGCAGGGTACCGACTGCGTCAACGTCAGCGGTGTACTCGGGGCTCTCGAAACTTACGGCAACGTGGCTCTGTGCGCCCAAGTTGTAGACCTCGTCCGGTTGAACCTCCTGGAGGATGCGCACCAGGTTGCTGGTGTCGGTCAGATCACCATAGTGCAGCACAAAGTTGCGATGATCGATGTGCGGATCCTGGTACAAATGGTCCACTCTCGCAGTATTGAACTGACTGGCGCGGCGCTTGATACCATGCACGACATAGCCCTTCTCCAGCAAAAACTCTGCAAGATAAGAACCATCCTGACCGGTTACACCGGTGATGAGAGCGACTTTGGGCTGCATCCGTATAAGAATTAGTATTAGAAGGTGGGGATTGTCGGTGAAATTAAGACTGACTAGTCACCCAAGTCAGCAGCTCGGCTGCTGCTGCCTGCGTAGTACATGGATTTACGAGCTCTCCATCGGACAAACCTGACCCCAACCACTGCTCACAAAGTCCTTCCAATGCACGAGCGAAATCTTCTGCAGCATCTTGATGCCGCTTGGCCGTTTCAACGACACTATGCCCCTGCTCCCGCAGCAATCCCGCCATCTGCGCATTCCCATGCACCGTCGCCAAAATCGGCCGTTGCATCCAAAGGTATTCGTACAGCTTGGATGGAATGTACTCGGCGCAGATGGGCTCAGTACCGTGCAACAAAAGCAGCACGTCAGCGCTGCGCATACGGTGCAATATCTGCTCGCGACCTGACATGCCAGTGATCGGGTCGGCCTCGATACGCCCCAGATGGCGCACCATATCTCGCACCGGAGATTGGGCGATATATGCTTGTGAAACGGGATCCAAGGGCCCACCGGTCAGTTGCAACTCCATTACGGAACGCAATTCTGGACGTCGCGCAACCAAAGACTCCAGCGCAACAAAAATAGGGGTGAGATTGCGTGTGGGAGATAGCGAACCAAAATGCCCGATGACCATCTTGGGTCCGGGTACATACACAGGCAGCGCCTTGAATGGAGCATCAATGCCTGGCAACATCATCTTGCCGCGTGCGCCCAACTGGGGATGGCGCCGCCGGGCGCTTGCCAGGGCGGCGTCGGTGAACCAGATGGCCACGTCAGCATCCGTGCAAATAGCGCGCTCCACCTCCGCTTGCATACGCTCCTGCGGGGTGCTCGGGACACTGCCGGGCATAACCAGCGGATCATGCACTTCGGCCAACCAGCGCACGCCCAAGCGCTGCTTCAGCGCTCTGCCCGCCAGATGGGCAGCAAAGGCTCCGCCAGTGGAATAAATCAGGTCGAACGTTCGCCCCTCCGCCAATCGCCGCCCCATCAAATAGGCACTAAACCACCAGGACCAAGAGCTTTCCACTGGACGCAGCAGTTTCTCTACCAGCATAAACGGCAACAGCAGGACAGAAGCCACTAACATGACGCTGCGGTAAGCTAGGGGTGATTTGAGGTGCTTGCGCAGCACATGCCGCAATTCAAAACGAAGGCCTGCTGGCCCCGCTGGCCACAGTTGGTAGTGCTCGTAGTGGTGATCACGGCTACCGGACACGCCGCTTAGAACGACCAATTCAATACCAGCAGCCTCCAGATGCGGCAGCTTGTCGGTAATTGTCTGGCTAGCGGCCCGGCCATCCATGTTGAAGGCGTGGGCCAACACGAGCCAGCGCTGTTTGAAGTGTGGTGCTGCAGACTTATACAAGCTCTCGTACGAAGTGGCCGCCTGTGCCCAAGAGCGTTCACGTGCAAAAGCCACGGCGGCCTGCGACAACGCGTCGATCACGGGTCCGCCGGGCAGTATGCGCCCTATCGCTTGGGCCAAGGCAGAGGCATCCTGTGGATCCTGCAACAACAGCGCATCAACACCGTCACGCAGCTCACGTGCAATACCACAGTAGTGCGCTTGGCTGACGACAACCGGCAACCCATGCGCCATCGCCTCCAAGACCACCATGCCATAGGCGTCTTCCAGTGTGGGGTGCACCAGGGCATCGGCCGCGCGGTACACCGGGCCCATATCGCGTAGAGCCCCCAGAAAACGCACCCGGGGCGCCAAACCCAGCTCCTGGGCCTGTGCCATCGCTTGGGCATGTCCGTCCCCCTGCCCCACCACCAGCAACCCCACAGAGGAGGGCAGTTGTCGCATCGCATCCAACAGCGCTGGCAAGCCCTTGCGAACCACATCATTGCCCACAAACAACAACCAGGAGCCATCTCCCGCCGACAAACCCAGGCCTCGCCGCGCGGTCTCCCGCTCCGCTGGTGTTACTTTGCCCGGCACCGCCTCCACCCCCGGCGCGATCACCGACAGCATGGATTGCGCCCCCGGAAAAGTCTTGGCCACCACCTCTCGCAAAGATTCCGAAGCCGCAACAACTTGTTTGCGCAGGCCCCAGGCATAGCGGCGCTTTTCCAGCCACAAATAGGCCAATAGCCGCGGACTCGTCAGCACCTTGAGCCAACGCAGTACTAGCGCCGCACCCTGTTTGCCCTCAAACAAGGTGTGCTGCACTGGCAGTACATGCACTGTCTGCACATTGCCGTGCCAGGTGTTCTCATGCGAATGCACGATATCGAAGCCTTGATGCGTCGTTTGCCAGGTTTTCCAGGCGAAATACAGCTGGTTGATCCAGCGCGGCCGGTCCAATGGCATGGGAATGCGGTGGTAGGTCACCCCCGGAAAATCATGCGCGATGGTCTGCGCAAACACGTGCACCTCGTGCCGCGTCGCCAGCTCTTCCACCATGGCGATGGAATAGCGCTCGGCGCCGCCACCAGTCGTGGCAAAGTTCCGGCTCAGTACGGCGATCCGCAGTCGTTCAGTCACACGCCACCATCACAACAACACAATGTCGTACTGTTCCTGCGCCATGGCGGCTTCGCTTTGCAGCGACACCGGCTTGCCGATGAACTCGGACAGTCCGGCCAGGTGCTGGCTTTCCTCGTCCAGGAACAGTTCAATCACTTTAGGCGACGCCACCACGCGGAACTCACGCGGGTTGAATTGGCGCGCCTCACGCAATATCTCGCGAAAGATGTCATACGCCACGCTGCGCGGGGTTTTGACAATGCCCTTGCCTTCGCAGGTTGGGCACGGCTCACACAGCATGTGGGCCAACGATTCGCGCGTGCGCTTACGCGTCATCTCCACCAGGCCCAGCTGCGAGAAGCCGCCAGCCATGGTCTTCACGCGGTCACGCGCCAATTGTTTACGGAACTCACCCAGCACAGCCTCACGGTGGTCTTCGCGCGCCATGTCGATGAAGTCCACGATGATGATGCCGCCCAAGTTACGCAGGCGCAGCTGCCGGGCAATCGCCTGCGCGGCCTCCAGGTTGGTCTTGAAGATGGTGTCGTCAAAATTGCGCGCACCGACAAAACCGCCCGTGTTCACGTCCACCGTGGTCAGCGCCTCGGTCTGGTCCACGATCAGGTAACCACCCGACTTGAGCTCCACACGGCGCGCTAGCGCCTTGGCCACTTCTTCGTCGATGGAATACAGGTCAAAAATCGGGCGCTCGCCCTTGTAGTACTGCAGCTTCTCGGCCGCAGCCGGCATGAACTCCGAACCAAAGGCTTGGAGCGCCTCAAACTGCTCGCGCGAATCCACGCGGATGGTCTGCGTGCCCTCGCCCACCAGATCGCGCAGCACGCGCTGCAGCAGGCTCAGGTCCTGGTGCAACAGGCTTTGGGCGGGCAGGCGCAGTGCGGCATCCTTGATACGTGCCCAGGCCTTGCGCAGATAGGCAATGTCATCGCCCAGCTCGGTATCCGATGCATCTTCGCCATTGGTGCGCAGGATGAAACCGCCGCCCTCCTTGCCCGCCAGCTTCTGCATGCGGTTGCGCAACTCGTCACGCTGTGCGGTGGGTATTTTTTGCGACACACCGATATGGTCGTCCTGCGGCAAAAACACCAGCAGGCGCCCGGCAATGCTGATCTGCGTGGACAGGCGCGCACCCTTGGTACCAATCGGGTCCTTGATAACCTGGACCATGAGCGACTGGCCCTCAAACACCTGTTTTTCGATCGGTATTTGTGGTTGCGAGGCGCGCGAGGCGCTCAGCGATTCGCCCTCAGCCGGTGGGTGCCACACATCCGCCACATGCAGAAAGGCCGCGCGCTCCAAGCCAATGTCGATGAAGGCGGACTGCATGCCCGGCAGCACACGTGCCACCTTGCCCAGGTACACATTGCCCACCAGCCCGCGCTCCAGCGTACGCTCCACGTGCAGTTCCTGCACCGCACCGTGTTCCACGATGGCCACCCGCGTCTCTTGCGGCGACCAGTTGATCAGGATGTCTTGTTGCATGCAAAGCCCACTTCGCGCAAGGCTTGCGCTGTTTCAAACAAAGGGAGGCCCATGATGCCAGAGTACGACCCCTCGATACGCGCAATGAACGCCGCCGCCCGGCCCTGCACGCCATAGGCACCGGCCTTGCCCATGGGTTCGCCGCTGGCTACGTAGTCGGCAATCTCGGCATCACTCATCGCGGCAAAGGTCACACGCGATTCGCAGCAGGCCTGGACCGTCTTGTCACCCCAGCCAATGGCAATGGCGGTGAACACACAGTGCGTCTGGCCTGACAAGGCGCGCAACATGCGCTTGGCATCGTCTTCATGCTCGGGCTTGCCCAGAATGGCATCGCCCATCGCCACCGTGGTGTCGGCACACAAAATCGGACGGTTTTGGCCTCCAGCCCTCGTCAAACGTGCGCGAGCAGCTATCAATTTAAGAGCGGTCACGCGCTGCACATAGGCATCGGGCGCCTCTCCTGGCAGCACCACCTCCAAACTCTCGGCATCCTCGTCAGGTGTGGGCAGCAGCAACTCATGCGCCACACCAATTTGCGTCAGCAACTCACGGCGGCGCGGGCTTTGGGAGGCCAGATAGATGAAACCAGGACTGGGCATGCTCACTCGCGGTGGTAGGGATGGTTGGCGTTGACGGACCAGGCGCGGTAGAGCTGCTCGATCAGCAGCACGCGCACCATGGCGTGTGGGAGGGTCAGATCGGAGAGGCGAATACGCTCATGGGCGCCCTGGCGGAACTCCGGGTCCAGCCCGTCGGGCCCGCCGATCACCAAGGCCACATCGCCTCCACCCAGCTGCCATTCCCGTAAGCGCTCGGCCAGGGCGGTGGTCCGCAGGCTGGTGCCGCGCTCGTCCAGCGCGACAATGCGCGCGCCCTTGGGGATGGCTTCCTCAATCCGCTTGCGTTCCGCGGCGCACAACTGCTCAACGGTTTTGGAGCCGCGTGGCTCGGTTTTGATGGCTTTGAGCTCGACTTTGAGCTCGTGCGGAAAGCGCTTGGCGTAGTCGTCCCACGCGGTTTGCGCCCAATCGGGCACCCGCTGCCCCACAGCGATGATGACCAGCCGCATCGCCGACCTCAGGCTTTACGGGGGGCAGCTTTCTTGGCGGGCGCTTTTTTCGCCGCGGCAGGTTTGGCAGCCGTCTTTTTGGCGGCGGGCTTCACTTCGGGTTTCACCACCACGGTCTTGACCGGGGCTTTGGCGGCCACGGCTTTCTTGGCGGGCGCCTTTTTGGCCGGTGCTTTGGCAGCAGCAGACTTTGCCGCAGCCTTCTTCAGTGCGGCTTTGGAGGGGAATGCCTCTTCCACACCCTTCTTGGCGGCACTGGAGCGGCGCATATTGGACTCGCCCACTGCTTTTTTGGCCGGTGCTTTGGCTGCAGGCTTGGCGGCCTCTGCCACGACAGGCTTGGCCGCACCCAGCTTCAGGCGCACCGGTTTTTCGCCCCACAGCTCTTCCAGGTGGTAGTACTGGCGGAAGGTGGGTTGGAAGATGTGCACCACGGCTTGTGCGCAGTCCACGATGATCCATTCGCCGTTGGCTTCACCTTCAATGCGGGGCTTGGGGAAACCGGCTTCACGCACGGCATCGCGCACACTGGCGGCCAGCGCCTTGGTCTGGCGGTTGCTGGTGCCCGAGGCGATGATCACGCGCTCAAACAAGGAGGAAAGATGCTCGGTATCGAACACCACAATGTCTTGGGCCTTGACGTCTTCCAGGCCGTCCACAATGGCGCGTTGGAGTTTTTGGGTGTTTTTGGCAACGGTGGGAGTAGTCATCAGGTCGGTCGGTAAAGATGGTGTTGGTCAATATAACGCGCAACGGTTTCAAAAACCAGAGGGCCAATGCTTTGGCCCGTGGCGGCGCGGTGTCGGATGTCGGTGGCACTGGTGGCCACGGGGGGCATATTCAGGACCTTCAGGCCGGGCACATGTGCCTTTAAGGCATCAAATTGGCCCTTGGCCCCCGTTGAATCTGCGCGAGCAGCTACACAAATTATAGCAAGTGCAGGCAAGCGCTCCCAGCGGCTCCAACTGGGCAGCGCGCGCGCCTGGTCTTCGCCAATCAGCAGGTACAGCTGCGCGCCCGGATTCTCCTGCTGCAACTCCAGCAAGGTGTCCACGGTATAGGTCGGCCCGGGGCGGTCCAGCTCCCGCCCGTCCACCACCACCTGTGGCAGGTCCGCAAAGGCAAGCTCGGCCATGGCCAGACGATGTGAGGCGTCGCTCAGCGTGCGGCTTTTGTGCCAGGCGTGGCCGGTGGGGACGATGTGCAGTGCGTCCAGCTGCAGTTGCGCAATCGCCGTCGCCGCCAACACATGGTGCCCCCGGTGTGGCGGGTCAAACGCCCCGCCAAACACGCCAATGCGCCGAGGCTGCATCACACCCAATCCCTGGCCGTCAAAAAATGCCCGATCAAGGCCGCTTCCGGCGAACCCGGCTCCGGCTGCTGCTGGTAGGCCCAGCTCACCAGCGGCGGCATGGACAGCAAAATCGACTCCGTGCGCCCGCCTGACTGCAAGCCAAAGTGCGTCCCACGGTCCCACACCAGGTTGAATTCCACATAGCGGCCCCGGCGGTAGAGTTGAAACGCGCGTTCGCGCTCGGTATAGGCCGCGTCTTTTCGGCGCTCCACGATCGGCAGGTAGGCAGCCAGAAACGCATCGCCCACGGCCTGCAGCATGGCAAAGCTGCGGTCCTGGCCCAATTCGGAAAAATCGTCAAAAAACACACCACCCACGCCACGCGGCTCGTTGCGGTGCTTGAGAAAGAAATACTCGTCGCACCACTTTTTGAAGCGCGGGTACTTGTCATCCCCAAACGGCACCAGCGCATCCTTGCAGGTCTGGTGAAAATGCACAGCATCCTCGTCAAAACCGTAATACGGCGTCAGGTCCATGCCGCCGCCAAACCAGCACACTTCTTGCCCTTGCGGATTCTTGGCGGCCAGCATGCGTACGTTCATGTGCACCGTGGGCACATAGGGGTTGCGTGGGTGGAACACCAGCGACACACCCATGGCCTCAAACGGCGCACCAGCCAACTCGGGGCGGTGCTGGGTGGCACTGGGTGGCAACTTGGCGCCGCGCACATGCGAGAAACCACAGCCTGCGCGCTCAAACACCGCACCGCCTTCCAGAATCTGCGTGACGCCATTGCCCTGCAAAAGCTCATGCGCAGCCTTTTCCCAGGGGTCGACCAGGAACTGACCGCCATCCAGGTCAGCGATGGCCATCGTGATGCGGCTCTGCAAGCCCAGCAAATATTGGCGCACCAAGGCGGGAGTGGCTTGCGGATCGGACATGGCGCTCATTGTGTGCGTTTGCCAGCCCCAGGGGGGGCCGGCATGGGTTGTATGGGAGCGGCCAGCGCCGGGTTCTTGCCCTGCACACCGGCCAACACTGCGGCGATATTGGCAAAGTCTGCCTCTGCATCACCGGTCAAAGTCATAAATGTGGTGGCATTCACCACCTTGCGTCCGTAATCCAGACTCACCACGCCCAGCGGCACGCCGGCACGCAGGGCCACTTGGTAAAAGCCGCTACGCCAGCCCGGCGCCCACTGGCGTGTGCCTTCGGGCGACAAGCCCAACCAGTACAAACGCTGTTGTGCGCGTGCCTGGGCCACACCGTCCACCACCTGCGCCACCACGCCCTGGGGTGCGTGGCGCCGCACGGGCACGCCCCCCACCCAGCGCAGCCAGCGGCCAAAGCCTGGCAGCCGGAACAAGGTGTCCTTGGCCCAAAAGTTCAGTTCCAGGCCCACGGCCCATTTGGCCAAAATGGCGACGATGAAGTCCCAGTTGCTGGTGTGCGGGTACACCGCGAACACGCCTTGCAACGCCGGCAAGCCGTCAAAGCGCACCCTCCAGCCAAACAGGGCCAGCACCCAGCGCGCCAGCGGGCTGCCCCGCAACTGCACCGGGTGCGGCAGCTTCTCGATCGGCTGCATGCTCAGCCCTTGAGGGCCCGGTAACCAATGTCCGTGCGGTATTGCATGCCGTCAAACGCAATCTCGCTGATGACCTGGTAAGCGCGTTGCTGCGCCTGCTTCACGCTGTCGGCCAGCGCCGTCACGCACAACACGCGCCCACCAGAGGTTTGCAGCACACCGTCCTTGATCGTCGTCCCGGCGTGGAACACGGCAGCGTCTTCGCTGTCTTTGGGGATGCCGGTGATGGCATCACCCTTGCGCGGGCTCAGCGGGTAGTCATGGGCGGCCAGCACCACGCCCAGTGCGGTGCGGCGATCCCACTGTAGTTCCACCTCATCCAGCTTGCCGTGCAGGCCGGGCTCGGTGGCGGCCATCAGCACGTCCACCAGATCGGTCTTCAGCCGCATCATGATGGGCTGCGTCTCGGGGTCGCCCATGCGGCAGTTGAACTCCAGCGTCTTGGGCTGGCCGTTTTTGTCGATCATCAGCCCGGCGTAGAGGAAGCCGCTGAACGGAATGCCGTCGGCCTCCATGCCCTTGACGGTCGGCAAGATGATCTCGCGCATGGCCTTGGCGTGGATGTCGGGCGTCACCACCGGCGCGGGTGAATAGGCGCCCATGCCACCGGTGTTGGGTCCCTGGTCGCCATCTTGCAGACGTTTGTGGTCCTGGCTGGTGGCCAGGGGTAGCACGTTCTTGCCGTCCACCATGACGATGAAGCTGGCCTCTTCGCCTTCCAGAAACTCTTCAATCACCACGCGGGCGCCACCGTCGTTGTGCGCTACGCCCAGCGTGTTGTCCACCAGCATGAAGTCAATCGCCTCGTGCGCTTCCGCCACCGTCATGGCCACCACCACACCCTTGCCGGCAGCCAGGCCATCGGCCTTGACCACGGTGGGGGCGCCCATTTTGTCCACATAGGCATGGGCGGCCACCGGGTCAGAGAACGTGGCGTATTCGGCCGTGGGAATGTTGTGGCGGCGCATAAAGGCTTTGCTGAAGGCCTTGGAGCTTTCCAGTTGGGCCGCAGCCTTGGTAGGGCCGAAGATGCGCAGTCCGTGGGCGCGGAATTCGTCCACCACACCCGCCGCCAGTGGCACTTCGGGGCCCACCACGGTCAGCGTGATCTTGTTGTCTTGCGCCCAGGTGCGCAGGCCCACCACGTCGGTGATATTGATGTTTTCCAGGTGCGGGTCGGTCGCTGTGCCACCGTTGCCGGGGGCCACATAGACCATCTGAATTTTGGGAGACTGCGCCAGCTTCCAGGCCAGGGCATGTTCGCGACCACCGCCGCCAATAACAAGTACGTTCATAAATTGCTTTGTGTTCTTAGAGGGCGGCGTTGTGGAACAAATCCTGGGTGTCGTCCAGGTCTTCCAGAATGTCCAGCAGTTTTTGCATGCGCTCGGCGTCTTCACCGGTCAGCTCAATGGTGTTGTCGGCACGCATGGTGACGTTGGCCACCTCGGCCATCAGGCCTGCAGCCTCCAGCGCCTTCTTCACGGCTTCAAAGTCGGCATAGGCCGTCAGCACCTCGATGGCGCCATCGTCGTCGGTGATCACGTCTTCGGCACCGGCTTCCAGTGCCACTTCCATCACCTTGTCTTCACTGGTGCCGGGGGCAAAAATCAGCTGGCCGCAGTGCTTGAACTGGAAAGCGACCGAGCCTTCGGTACCCATATTGCCGCCGTGCTTCAGAAAAGCGTGGCGCACTTCGGCCACGGTGCGCACCTTGTTGTCGGTCATGCAGTCCACGATGATGGCCGCGCCGCCAATGCCATACCCCTCATAGCGCACTTCCTCGTAGCTCACGCCCTCCAGTGTGCCGGTGGCCTTGGCAATGGCGTGGCTCACGTTGGTCAGCGGCATATTGGCTGCCTTGGCCTTTTCAATCGCCAGGCGCAAACGGGGGTTGGCGCTGGGGTCACCCCCGCCGGTGCGGGCTGCCACCATGATTTCCCGGCTTACCCGGGTCCAGACGCGCTGGCGCTTCTCGTCCTGGCGCCCCTTGCGGTGCTGAATATTGGCCCATTTGCTGTGTCCTGCCACGCGAAATCCTTCAAAAATTCGTTACGCTACTCCCCTGATTGTACTTTTCGGGACATCCATGGCTTCCATCCAAGACGAGGGCATCCTGATTGCCCAACACGGCACCGGCAACTCCACCATCCGCTGCTTTTTGCGGCCCGACAAGGCCAACCGCCATGGACTGATCACCGGCGCCACCGGAACCGGCAAAACCATCACCCTGCAGACCCTGGCCGAGGGCTTTTCCAGCATCGGCGTTCCCGTCTTCATGGCCGATGTGAAGGGCGACCTGACCGGTATCTCCCAAAAAGGTGCCTTGAGCGAGAAGCTTGGCAAAATCCTCAAGGAACGCGGCATCGACGAACCCGCGTTTTCCGCCTTCCCCACCACGCTGTGGGACGTGTTTGGCCAGCAAGGCCACCCGGTGCGTGCCACCGTGAGCGACCTGGGCCCCCTGCTGCTGGCCCGCATGCTCAACCTCAACGAAACCCAGGCCGGCGTGCTGCAACTGGTGTTCAAGATTGCGGATGACGACGGCCTGCTGCTGCTGGACATGAAAGACCTGCGCGCCATGTGCCAGGACGTGGGCGAGAACGCCAGCCAATACACCACCGAATACGGCAACATCAGCGCCGCCAGCATTGGCGCCATTCAGCGCGGCCTCATGCAAATCGAGGAGCAAGGCGGCGACCAGTTCTTTGGCGAGCCCATGCTCAATATTGAAGACTTCATGCAGACCGATGGCTCGGGCAAAGGGGTGGTCAACATCCTGGCGGCCGACAAGCTCATGCAGTCGCCGCGCCTGTACGCCACCTTTTTGCTGTGGATGCTGTCCGAGCTGTTCGAGGCCCTGCCCGAAGTGGGCGACCTGGACAAACCCAAGTTGGTGTTCTTCTTTGACGAGGCCCACTTGCTGTTTGCCGACGCACCCAAGGTGCTGATCGAACGCATTGAGCTGGTGGTGCGCCTGGTGCGCTCCAAGGGCGTGGGTGTGTTCTTCGTCACACAAAACCCGCTGGACATTCCCGACAGCGTGCTGGCCCAGCTGGGCAACCGCGTACAGCACGCGCTGCGCGCCTTCACACCGCGCGACCAAAAGGCCGTCAAGAGCGCGGCCGACACCATGCGCGCCAACCCCGGCCTGGACGTGGCCACCGCCATCACCGAACTGGGCGTGGGCGAGGCGCTGGTCAGCTTGATGGACGAAAAAGGCCGGCCCTGCCTGACAGAGCGCGTGTTTGTGCTTCCCCCGGCCAGCCAGATCGGCCCCATCAAGCCGGAGCAACGCAAGACGCTGCTCTCCGAATCCATCGTCGCTGGCGTGTACGAAAAAGCCGTGGACCGCGAGTCCGCGTTCGAGAAACTCAAGGGCCGCACGCAGGCCAATATGGGCCATGCCGAACCGGTGGAAGACGACTTTCCGGCGGCAGATACTGCGGCACCACCGCGCGCATCCAGGCGGGGTTCGGCCCCCACGCCGACTGCAACACCCGCTCCCAGCGGCGGCGGCATTCTGGACAGCATTGGCGACATGCTGGGCGGCGGCGCCCGCCGTTCACGCGCCAGCGTGGGCGAACAAATGATCAAGAGCGCCGCAAGCTCCATCGGCCGCGAAGTGGGCCGCCAGATCATCCGCGGCGTGCTGGGCAGCATCCTGGGCGGCAGCCGGCGCTAAAGGCCGGAGCGAATCCCAGGCGCCAAACTTGCTTCTCAACAATTGAACCTTCCACAAAACCAACAAGGAATAACAACATGGTCACCATCGATCCCGCAGCCCGTGCCAATGTCACCCTGATCGACCACCCGCTGGTGCAGCACAAGCTCACGCTGATGCGCAAAAAGGAAGCCAGCACCAGCAGCTTTCGCCGCCTGCTTAATGAGCTGGCCGGCCTGATGATTTACGAAGTCTGCCGCGACATGCCGCTGCAGGACCTGGAAATTGAAACCCCGCTGGAGAAGACCACCGGCAAGGTCATTGACGGCAAAAAGCTGGTGTTTGCAAGCGTGCTGCGCGCCGGCAACGGCATTCTGGATGGCGTGCTGAGCGTAGTGCCCGGTGCCCGCGTGGGCCACGTGGGCCTGTACCGCGACCCCAAGACCTTGCAAGCCGTGGAGTACTACTTCAAGATGCCCAGCGATATGGAAGAGCGCGACGTGGTGATCGTCGACCCCATGCTGGCCACCGGCAACTCGGCCGCCGCCGCCGTCACGCGCCTCAAGGCCTGCAAGCCCAAGTCCATCAAGTTCCTGTGCCTGCTGACCTGCCCCGAAGGCATCAACACCCTGTACAAAGAGCACCCCGATGTGCGCGTTTTCACTGCCGCCATCGACCGTGGCCTGAACGACCACGGCTACATCATGCCGGGACTGGGCGACGCGGGTGACCGCATCTTCGGCACCCAGTAGTTTACAAGCCAAATTGGCAACAAGACCTCTTGGATATTGCGCAAGCAGCTATGAATTGCATAGCAATTAAAGGGAGTTGAACCATGCTGGACCTGCTCATCCACAACGCCGCCCTGCCCGACGGACGCAAAAACATGTCGGTAGCAGTGCGGGCCGGGCGGATTGTGGAGGTGACCGAAGGGCTGATGGCCCCGGCCGCCGAAGTGGTGGATGCCGGCGGCATGCTGCTCTCCACACCTTTTGTGGATGCGCATTTCCACATGGACGCGACGCTGAGTTTGGGCCTGCCACGACTCAACGCCAGCGGCACCTTGCTGGAAGGTATTGCGCTTTGGGGTGAACTCAAACCGCACCTGACCTTTGAGGCGCTGGTAGACCGCGCCCTGGCCTATTGCGACTGGGCCGTGGCCAACGGCCTGCTGGCCATCCGCAGCCATGTGGACACCAGCGATCCGAGCATGTTGGCGGTGGAAGCCCTGTTGGCTGTCAAGAAAAAGGTCGCGCCCTATATCGACTTGCAGCTGGTCGCCTTTCCGCAGGATGGTGTCTTAAGAAGCAAAGGCGGCGTGGACAACCTGAAGAAGGCTTTGAGCTTGGGTGTGGACGTGGTGGGAGGCATCCCCCACTTCGAGCGCACCATGGCCGACGGCGCGGCCAGCGTGAAGCTGCTGTGCGAGCTGGCGGCCGAACAAGGCAAGCTGGTGGACATGCACTGCGACGAGTCGGACGACCCGCTCTCGCGCCATATCGAAACACTGGCCTTTGAAGCCAACCGCCTGGGCCTGCACGGCCGCGTGACCGGTTCGCACCTCACCTCCATGCACAGCATGGACAACTACTACGTCAGCAAGCTGCTGCCGCTCATGGCCGAGGCGCAGATCAGCGTGGTGAGCAACCCGCTTATCAATATCACGCTGCAAGGCCGGCACGACACCTACCCCAAGCGCCGCGGCATGACGCGCGTGCCCGAGATCATGGCTGCCGGCATGACCGTGGCCTTTGGCCAGGATTGCTGCATGGACCCCTGGTACAGCATGGGCAGCGGCGACATGCTGGAGGTAGCCAGCATGGGCCTGCACGTGGCGCAAATGACCAGCCAGGCCGCCATGGCGCAATGTTTTGACGCCGTAACGAAGAACCCTGCGCGCATCCTGCATCTGGAAGGCTACGGTCTGGAGGCCGGCTGCAACGCCGACTTCGTGCTCCTGCAGGCGCAGAACCCCGTAGAAGCCCTGCGCCTCAAGGCCACCCGCCTCAAGGTCTGGCGCCGCGGCACGCTGGTGGCGCAAACACCTGCCCGCACTGCGGCGCTGAGCCTGCCGGGTCGCCCCGCCCATACCTCGTTTTTACATACCAAATAAGCCTCTAGCCCCCGTGGATATTGCGCAAGCAGCTACCAAAGATGTAGCAATCACCATCGCTGCTGCACAAAGCACTTCGGTGCCGTTGGAGGTGGCTGCCAATGTGCAGGAGCACTTACGGTTTGTGAAGGCCGCAGCCGACCATGGCGTGCAGTGGCTGGTGTTCCCCGAGCTGTCCCTCACCGGCTACGAACTGGCCGCCATGCCCAAGCTGGTGCTGCACGGCGACCACGCACTGCTGGCGCCGTTGCGCGAAGCGGCCCGCCATACCGGCATGGCCATCACCGTGGGCGCGCCCGTGGATTCGGGTGGTGCCCTGCCCTCCCTGGGCGCCATCACTCTGCGGCCCGATGGCCAGCACAGCGTGTACCGCAAGTTCCATTTGCATCAGGGCGAGAAGCAATTTGCGACGCCGGGGCAGGAGCCGATGCATACCCAGCAGTTGGGTGCCACCCGCATAGCCAGCGCCATCTGCGCGGATACCAATCAGCCCATCCATGCCGCCCGCGCCGCCCAGGCTGGTGCTCGTGTGTACGCAGCCGGCATCCTGACTTCAGACACAGGCTACGCCGCAGAGGCGCCGCTATGGCGTGCTTACGCCCAAGAGCACCACATGGTCGTGCTGATGGCCAACCATGGCGGCCCCTCAGGGGGCTATGTGTCAGCAGGTAAAAGCTGCATCTGGAATACCTTGGGGCGCCCCATCGCAACAAGCCCTGGCCGCGGGGACTGGCTGGTCATCGCCAAACCCGCGCCGTAGGCGCCCTCTTAGCCCAGGGCTATTGGGCTCAGTGCGCTTGCCACCAGGCTTGTGCCTTGGCGCGATCAAAAGCGGGCAGGATGTCCTTGGTAACCGTGACACCCTTCAAAGCAGGGAATCTGGCAAGAAACAGAGCCTCGTCCTTGTCGAAGGCATCGCTGATGGTGATATCAAACGTTCCACCAGAAGCGCCGACCACCGCTTGGTCGATCAAGGGTACCGGAGAACCTGCCCGGAACTCCTCGCCCTTGCGCTCACGCACAGTAGCGTCCACGTGTCCAAGGTAGTACACACCGCTTTTCTTTGCAACGATGTCACTGTGCAAGGGTGCAAAGAAAATGCCATTGATCAGAAAACCGGTGGAATTGCTAGTGAGCCCCATGATTCTGTAGGGCCCTGGCTCGAGCTCCATGCGGATGAAGTAGTTATTGCCGGTTTCCGGCTTGTCGGATTCAACTTTCGCCTTCTCATCCATCGTGAAATTGAGTCGCTCGCTGGAATCTTTGGCATCGGGCTTCTCGACATTCACCACCAGCAGCTTGGGCTGGTGGGAGGTCTTGTAAGCGTTCTTCAAAGTCACAGTCATCAACAAAACCGGCTTGCTGTTGGCAGTCAGTGTGTCGCCTTCGTTCTCAAATGCCATCTTGGTGCGCGTCGCACACCCGGTCAACAACACCGCAGCGGTCAGCATTCCCATGCCGATCATTTTTTTCATCATGAATTCACTCCCTTTTTTGATTGCAATACGTGCCTGCGCGATGGGCATTCCACCCGCATGCAGCCCACGAAAATTCGGGGCCTCGCGTTTATAGCCCACGCTGTTGCACAATTTCGGGAACCACAGGCCAAAATTCACACACTCCTGCCAATCTTCATCACGGGGCATAGCTGAACTGCCATGAAAAACTACTGGCTCATGAAAGCCGAACCCGCCGAAGCGTCCATCGACGATGTGCTGGCCATGCCCAACGCCACCGTGCCCTGGACCGGCGTGCGCAACTACCAGGCACGCAACTTCATGCGCGATGGCATGCAGGTAGGCGATGGTGTGCTGTTCTACCACTCCAGCTGTGCGGAGCCGGGCATCGTGGGCCTTGCGTGCGTGGCATCCGGTGCCTACACCGACCCCACGCAATTCGACCCGAAGTCGCCCTACTTCGATGCCGCCAGCAAACCCGAGGCGCCGCGTTGGCTGCTGGTGGATGTGCAGGTGCTGCACAAAACCCACAACCTGACGCTGCCTGCGCTGCGGGCAGACACCGCCTTGCAAGACCTGACGGTGCTGAAAAAGGGCAACCGCCTCTCCATCACCCCCGTGGAGCCGCGACACTGGCAACACATTGTTCAGCTGCTTGGCATGCCGGATTTGGCATAAAAATGGCCTCTAGCCAACGTCAATACTGCGCCAGCAGCTATTGATTCGATAGCAACCGCTGCCCGGACCTGGAAACAGCGCGCGGCGCGGACCGGCTGGCGGGCTGCAAATCCGCCCCCTGGCGCAGCTTGAACACGGCCACCACCTGCACCAGATCCTGGGCCTGGCTGCGCAGGCTGGCGGCGGCGGCGGCCATTTGCTCCACCAGCGCCGCGTTTTGCTGGGTGGCCTGGTCCATCTGCGTCACCGCCTCCCCGACCTGGCTGACACCTGCGCTTTGCTCGCTGCTGGCCGCGCTGATCTCGCCCATGATGTCCGTCACCCGGCGAATGCTGTTGACCACGTCCTGCATGGTGGCGCCGGCCTGGTCGACGAGAGCAGTGCCCTGGTCGACCCTGCTGACACTGTCACTGATCAAGGACTTGATCTCTTTCGCTGCCTCGGCCGAACGGCCCGCCAGGCTGCGCACCTCACTGGCCACCACGGCAAAGCCGCGGCCCTGCTCACCAGCCCGCGCAGCTTCCACTGCGGCGTTCAGTGCCAGGATGTTGGTCTGGAAGGCAATGCCGTCGATCACGTTGATGATGTCGGCGATGCGCTTGGAACTCTCACTGATCCCGCGCATGGTCTGCACGACCTGGCCCACCACCTCGCCGCCCTGCACCGCTACCGACGAGGCGCTTTGTGCCAACTGGTTGGCCTGGCGCGCGTTGTCGGCGTTTTGCTGGACGGTGGAAGACAGCTCTTCCATGCTCGCAGCGGTCTCTTCCAGTGCGCTGGCCTGGCTCTCGGTGCGGGACGACAAGTCCTGGTTGCCTTGCGCAATCTCTGCACTCGCCGTGGACACGGACTCCGAACCCTGGCGCACGGTGCTCACCACCTCGACCAGGCTGTCCTGCATGGCCGCCAGAGACTGCATCAACTGCGCGATTTCATCCTTGCCCTCGGTGCGGATGCTGTGGGTCAGATCGCCTTGCGCGACCGCGTCGGTGGCTTCCATGGCTTGCTTCAACGAGCCAGAGATGCTTCGGACCAGGCTCACTCCAGAAAGGATGCCAAACAGCACCCCCAAGACTCCCATGCCAATCGCCAGAGTACGCACGGTGTTCAGACTGGCTTGGGCCTGGTCAAACACCTCCTTGGCGACTTTGAGCTGCAGCTCGGTCAGACCGACCATATGGGCCCGCACGTCCTGGTACACCGCGTTGTCTTTTTCGGCCACCAGGGTGCGCAGGGCCTCCAGGTCATTGGCCTTCATGGCCGCTTGGGCGGGTATCAACACCTCGTTGAGATAGCGCCCGCGCGCCACTTCAAATTTTTGTCCGATCTCCGCCTCTTCAGGTCTCAGCGTCGACGACTTATACGCTTTCCAGATGCTGGACACCTCGGCAATATTGCGTTGCAGGTCCTGCAGATTGTCCTGGGTGACCTCGGGTTTGGCCACTGCCACCGAGTTGTTCAGGTCCACCCGGTTGCGCAAAATCAAACGTTGAATGTTGAGCAAATGCCCCAGTGGCACCGTGCGGTCCTCGTACACCGTCTGCAAGCCTGCGTTCGATTCGGCCATGCCGCGTACCCCGATGCCCCCAATCAGCACCATGAGAAGGGACAGCACCGCAATCAGCAGGCTCAGGCGTGTAGAAATTTTCAAATTGTTCATGACCATCCCTTTTTTGTTGTTGGTGATTTCGCGTTGTACTGCGAAGAACACGGCAGCAGTTTGCACACTTCCACCAGCAAAACAATACTCCGAACGGCCTATCCAGCGGCTACCATTGACTTGCATCAAGCCAACCATCCCCCTCCTTTTTCACCATGAAACACACCGATCTCGACCGCCTGGCCCTGCAAGAACAGCGCCTGCAATTCGACGCTTTTGACCAAAGCAGCGCCTGGGCGCTGGGCACGCGCATCAAGGCGCTGTGCGAAGAAGCTGGCGTCGCACTGGCGATTGAAGTGCGCCTGTCCAAGGAAACGATTTTTTACTACGCCATGCCCGGCACCGGCCCCACCAATGCCGACTGGGCGCGCCGCAAACGCAACGCGGTGGAGCTGCTGCACACCAGCTCCTACGCGCTGGGGCTGAAGCTGGATCAGGAAAAGAGTTCGCTTGAGGCCAAACAAGGCCTGCCCCTGCGCGACTACGCCACCCATGGCGGTAGCTTCCCCATCCGCGTGCGCGGCGTGGGGGTGGTGGGGGTAGTCACCGTGTCAGGCATTCCCCAGCGTGAAGACCACGCCATGGTGGTGAAGGCGCTGGCCGCACTGTGCGACGTGCCACTGGCCGAAGTGGCACTGGACTGACCCTGCCCTAGTGCCGCGTGGAGCCCGCCAGAAAGGTGGCCTCAAACTCGTGGGCGGGAATGGGCTTGGAATAGAAATAGCCCTGTAACAGGTCACAGCCCTGCTGGGTGCAGAACTCCGCCTGGGCCTGGGTCTCCACCCCTTCCACCACAATTTGCATGTTCAGTGCCTTGGCAAAGGCGATGATGGCCACGAACAGCTTTTCGCTTTTGCCCCCCTCTCCCACGGCGGACACAAAACCCTTGTCGATCTTGAGAATGCTGATGGGGAAGAGCTTGAGGTGATCCAATGAGGAATACCCGGTACCGAAGTCGTCCAGCGACATCGCCACGCCCTGGGAGGAGATTTCCGAGAGCAGGGACACCGTGGTGCTGGTCACCTCAATCAGCATGCTCTCGGTAATTTCCAGCTCCAGACAATTGGCGGGCAGGCCATGTGCAGCCAGCGCTGCCATCACGGTACGGGGCAGTTTCTCCTGCTTGATTTGCACTGCCGACAGGTTGATCGCCAGCGTCAAATCCGCCAAATGAGGCGCGTAGCGGTCGCGCCAGACCTTGAGCTGTCGGCAACCCTCGTACAGCACCCAAGCTCCAATATCCACAATCAGGCCGGTTTCTTCGGCAATAGCCAAAAAGGCCGCGGGTGACAGCACCCCCAGGCGCGGATGGTGCCAGCGCAGCAAGGCCTCCATGCCGGACAAGCCACCGTCGGCAGAGCGAATCTGCGGTTGGTAGTAAATTTTGAGCTCGTCCTTCTCCAACGCCCGCTGCAAATCGTTTTTAATGAGCGAACGAAACTGCACCGCCTCCTGCAGCGAGACCGAATAGAAGCGGCTCTTGTTGCGGCCATCGAGCTTGGCCTGGTACATGGCCAGGTCGGCGTACTTGAGCAGATCGGCTGCGTTGTCGGTGGTGTTGCCCAGCACGGCAATGCCAATGCTGGTGGTGATGGTCTGCTCGGTAGAACCGATGAAGATGGGTTCGCGCAGCTTGGCGTTGATGCGGTCCGCCAGCACGATGGCCTGCTCGTCGTGGTCAAAGTTGGTCATCATCACCACGAATTCATCGCCCCCCAGCCGACAAAGCTGGTCGCCATCGCGTGCAATCAGCGTCAGGCGTCGCGCCACTTCCACCAGCAGTTGGTCACCCGCATCGTGCCCCAGGGTGTCGTTGATGCTTTTGAAGTCGTCCAGATCCAGCAGCAGGATGGCCAAACGGCCATCCATGCGGCGTGCACGTGCCAACTGGGCTTCCAGCGAGCGCTCAAAGCCGCGGCGGTTCATCAGTCCGGTCAGCACATCATGCTCAGACAAGCTGCGGACCTGCTCCAGGCTGTAGCGCAAGCGCTCCTCAATCTGAAACCGCTGGCGCGCCTGCATGACCACACGGGTCAGGTGGCGGCTGTTCACTTCATCTTTCAGTAAAAAATCTTGCGCCCCCGCCTCCAGGCACTCTTCGGCCAGAGTTTCGTTTTCGTATCGACTCAGCATCACCACGGCCACGCCGTCGTAGGCACCGCCACGCAGCGTACGCAAGACTTCCAGTCCGTTGTCATCCGGCAGGCGGTAGTCCAGCAAGATGGCATCGAACTTTTTGTTGGACGCCATTTGCAGCCCCGCGGCCGCAGTCTCGGCATAACTCACGTCACAGGGTACGGAGCTCTTGCGCAGGGTCCGCGTGATGGCGTGCCGGTCCAGCTCGTCGTCGTCAATCAGCAGCAGGGAAAGTTCCGCAATCATGAAGTCCTTTGTCGCTACGCAATCAGCTCCACCACACGCCAGTAACCGTGCAGCATTTCCATGGCACGCATCACCCCGTCGCCCACCTGGCTCTTGATGATGTAGCCGGCAATGTTGTGCTTGTAGGCCAAGGCCTTGTCCTCTTCGGCCTTGGACGTGGTGAGCACAAACACCACCGCGCTGGACAGTTCCGGGTCTTTGCGAATGGCAGCCAGCACCTCCAGGCCATTCATGCGCGGCAGGTTCAGGTCCAACAGCACCAGGTAGGGGCGCCGCGCCGCGTTGCACTCGCGCAGTTTGGCCAGGCCTTCGATGCCGTCGCGCGCCCGCACGATGGGGTTGGTGATCTGCAGCTTCTTGAGCGCACGCTGGATGCCCATCACATCCACATCGTCGTCGTCCACCAGCAGCAAGGTCACGTCTTTGTCGGTCTTGTTGGCTAGCATCGTTGTTGTTCCTCAGTCGGGTTGTGTGGGCCAGGTGAAGCGGAAGGCGCAGCCAGTCTGGCCGTCCGACTCCAGTGTGACCACGCCGCCTACCGTCTCCACGGCTTTTTTGACAATGGCCAACCCCATGCCACTGCCCTCCACCTCGTCGCGCGGCTTCAGCGTCTGGAAGATGGTGAACACGCGTTTTTGGTGCTCTGGCGGAATGCCAGGCCCATCGTCCTGCACCGTGAATTCATAGCCTCCCGGACAAGGCCGCGCATGGACCCGGATCGTGCCCACGGGCTTGTCATGGTGCTTGATGGCGTTGTTGATCAGGTTGCGCAGCACCAGCTCCAGCGGCACCTTCTGCGTGCGCACAATGGGCATGTCCTCCGCGACCACCAGCGCAATGTTCTTGCGCGAAGCGGCCAGCTCAAAAATATCGCGGACCAGGTTGCCCGTATTCACCGCACCCACCGGGTTATCCGACTGCCCCACGCGCGAGTAGGCCAGCAAGTCGTCCAGCAGCATTTCCATGCGGCTGATGCGGCTGCGCATCAGCCGCAGGTGGTCCTGGGTCTCGCTGCTCAGCGAATCGCCCAGATCCTCCGCAATCCAGGTGGCGAGCTGGTCCACCCCCCGCAGTGGCGACTTCAGATCGTGTGAGGCCACGTAAGCAAAGTTGTTGAGGTCGTCATTGCTGCGCGTGAGCTGCCCCACCAGGTTGCTGAGCTGCTGCTCTGACTGCTTGCGGGCCGTAATATCCACAATGGCAGACAGGATCTTCACCCCGGTAGCCGTCAGGATGGGGTTCAGGCCAATCTCCACGGGAAACTCACTACCGTCCTTGCGCAAGCCATACAGGTCGCGACCGCTGCCCATGGCACGCGGGCTGGGGTCTGAGAAATACGAGGCACGGTGGTGCGGGTGCGCCCCCCGAAAGCGGGCCGGAAGTAACATATCGATGGACTGCCCGAGCAACTCCGAGCGGCTGTAACCGAAGATGCTCTCCGCCTGCGTGTTCACCATTTCAATGGTGCCGGACTTGTCGATCATGACCATGCCATTGGGGGCCATCTCCACCACTTGGCGGAACTGCTCTTCCTGCCGCTTGCGCTCGGACAAATCGACGATTGCCGACACCACCTTCATGCCCTCTGGGGTTCTGATGGGGGTCAGGCCGATCTCGATGGGGAACTCGCCGCCGTCCTTGCGCCTCCCGTAGAGGTCACGGCCAATGCCCATCAAGCGGGGGCTGGGTTCGGCCACAAAGTTGCCGCGGTGGGCCGGGTGCACACGCCGAAAACGCTCGGGCAACAGCACCTCGATCGCCTGCCCCAGCAACTCACTGCGGACATAACCAAATATGGTCTCCGCCTGCCGATTCACCATCTCAATCAGCCCGCCCTCACCAATCATGACAATGGCATAGGGAGCCATTTCCACAATCTGTCGAAACTGGCCTTCCTGCCCTTGCACCAGCGTATCGTCCATGCACTTCCTCCGCTTTCCCCTGAAAAGCCATGCAGATATTTTTGGCACGCCGCGTTGCTCTTTGCAGGCCCAAGCCCGTGGCAACATGGTGCGGCGCGTGGGGTTACTATCGCGGATTCTTGATGTTTGTCAAGGCTCAAAACCATGCAATGCCGCCTACGGGCCGCGGGTTTTTACCGCCGCCGTGCCGTGCGCACACCCGCCAACTCGCCCACAATCTTCAGCACGCGGGCCAGGCGACCGGACTCTGCCACCTCCACGGTAAACGTCATCCAGGCGATCCCCTTGACCGACTGGGTTTGCACACCAATGACGTTCATTTTTTCCTTGGCGAACACTTCCGAGATGTCGCGCAGCAGCCCCTGACGGTCTATGGCTTCCACCGCCACGTCCACCGGATACACATTGCCGTCCTTGCCGCTGGGCACCCCCCACTCCACGTCGATCAGCCGGTCGCCACTGCGGTTCACCATATTGCGCAAGTTGGAACAATCGGAGCGGTGCACACTCACGCCCTTGCCGCGTGTCACAAAGCCACTGATGAGGTCGGGCGGTGCGGGCTTGCAACACTTGGCCAGCTGGGTCATCAGCGAATCGATCCCGACCACCAACACCCCTCCCTTGCCACCGGCCGCACGCGGCTTTTTAAGCGGCATGTAGTCGTCTTGTGTCGCGGCGGGCTCGGGTGGGCGCAGCAGCATCTCGATGTTGCGCAGCGAAAACTCGTCTTTTCCCACCACTTCAAACAGCGCATCGGCATTGTTGAAGCCCAGCTGGCTGGCCAGGTCGTCCAGCTTGATGGCCGTCTTGCCCTCGCGCTGCAGCAGCTTTTCCACCGCCTCGCGGCCCTTGGCCATGGTTTCGCCCATGGCCAGCGCGTTGAACCAGGCGCGTACCTTGGCGCGCGCACGGTGGCTCACCAGGTAGCCCAACTCAGGGTTGAGCCAGTCGCGCGACGGGCCGCCTTCTTTGACCGCTGTCACCTCCACGGTCTGCCCGTTTTTGAGCGGTGTGTTCAGCGGCACCATGGCGCCATCCACCTTGGCACCGCGGCAGCGGTGGCCCAAGTTGGTGTGCACGCTGTAGGCAAAGTCCACCGCCGTGGCGCCTTGGGGCAGCTCCACGATGGCGGCATCGGGGGTCAGCACATAAATGCGGTCTTCGAACATGCCCGCACCGTCGCCCCCCGCTTGCGCACCCGACAAATCGCGCTCCCAGGCCAGCAGCTGGCGCAGCACGGCAATCTTGGCGTCGTACTCGCCCGCGGCAGTCACGCTGCCGCCATACCCCTTGGCACCGGCCTCCTTGTAGGCCCAGTGCGCGGCCACGCCGTGTTCGGCATGGTCATGCATGGCCTGGGTGCGAATTTGCACTTCGATGGGCTGGCCCTGCAGATCACGAACCACCGTATGCAGGGATTGGTAGCCATTGGGCTTGGGCCGGGCGATGTAATCGTCAAACTCCTCGGTCACTGGCACAAAGCGGCTGTGCACCCAGCTTAAAGCGGCGTAACAGTCAGGCACCGCGGCCACCACGATGCGCAGCGCGCGGATGTCATACACCTGGTCAAACCCCAGCGACTTGCCGCGCATCTTTTTGACAATGCTGTAGATGTGCTTGGGCCGCCCCTGCACAGTGGCGTGAATGCCCTGTGTGCCCAATTCCTCTGCCAGTTGCTGGCGTAGGCGCTCTACCGAGGCCTCCCGCTCGGCACGCTTCTCGTCCAACAGCTTGGCGACCTGCTTGTAGGTGTCGGGCTCCAGAAAGCGGAAGGACAGGTCTTCCATTTCCCACTTCACTTCCCAGATGCCCAGGCGGTTGGCCAGCGGGGCAAACACCTGCAGCGCCTCGGACGCCAGGCCCGGCGGCACCGGCAGCTTGGTGGCCGCAAAGTGGCGCAGCGTCTGCAGGCGCGAGGCCAGGCGCAGCATCACCACGCGCAGGTCCTTGGAGAACGCCAGCAGCATCTTGCGCACACTCTCCGTTTGCGCGGCGGCGGTCTGGGCCATGGGCGCTGCATTGCCGCTGTGGCTGGCCGAGTTTTGCGCCACACGCGCCATGCGTTGCAGGCGCACCAGTTTGGTGGTCTCCAGCGCCAGGTCGGCAAAGTTGTCGCCAAAGGCCTTGGCAATCACCTCATGCGGCTTGTTCAGGTGGTCACAGGCGTAGACCAAATAGCTGGCGGCCTGCATGGCCTGGGACCCACCGATGGTGCGCAGGATGGCGGCCACGGCATCGGCATGCAGCAGCACGTTTTCGCCGGTATCCAGCGTTTGGGTGGCCAACAAGGGCTCGGCAAAGGCACGTGCACGCGCCAGGGCGTCGGCCTGCTCGGGCAGGCTGTCTGCGGTGGCCGCGATGACCTGCGGGGTGGCCGAAGCACTGTGCTCGGCATACAAACTTTTCATGCAAGGCTCACATCATCCGGGGCATGTCACCCCAGTAAAAAACTCGTTACGGTCTCGACCTGGTCGGGCGCGATAAGTGTGGGGGCATGGCCCACACCGGCAAATTCGACCAGCCGCGCCTTGGGGCCACGTTGGGTCATGGCCTGCGCGGTGGCAGGCGACAGCAAATCAGAATTGGCGCCGCGCAGCAACAGCGTATGTGCCGTGATGCTGTCATACAGCTGCCAGAGCTGGGCCTCGCCTTGGGCGGCAACCTCTTGTGTCACCGCCCCAAAAGGAACGGCAATCGCCGGGTCGTAGTGCAGGCCCACGCGGCCGTCAGCTGTGGTCTTGACCATGTGGCGCGACAGCGCCAACCACTGGGCCGGCGTGTGCGGGCCAAAACTTTGCGAGATCGCCCACATGGCGTCGGCTGCCTGCTGCAGCGTGTCAAAGGTTTGGGCCTTGCCCAGGTAGGTGCCTATGCGGGCCAAGGCTTCCCACTGGATGGCGGGGCCCACATCGTTGAGCACCAGGCGGCGCACCGTGGCACCCACGGCCTGCGCATGTGCGCACACGGCCATACCAATCAGGCCCCCCATGCTGGTGCCCACCCAATCCAGCGTGGCGGGCTTCAGGTGGGCCAGCAGCGCCAGCATATCGGCCGCGTAAATGGGCAACTGGTAGCCCTGCGGGTCTTTGAGCCAGTCGCTCTGGCCGCGGCCCGCCACATCGGGGCAGACCACACGCAGCGGCTGCACGCTGTGCGCCAGCAGCGCCTGGGCCAACACATCAAAGTCGCGCCCCTGGCGCGACAGACCGTGGACACAGACGATGGTGTGGGCCGCATCCGGCACACCCCACTGCCAATACGCCATGCGGTGCCCGCCGTGGGCGTCAGCGCAGGGTACGTAGTTCAGCGTAGGGTCAGCCATGGTGCAATCACTCGTTTGATAATGACCACATCCTAATGGAAACCCCCCTACTCTTTTGGAAGGACGCAGCATGTTGAAAGGTAAAACCGCCATCGTTACCGGATCCACCAGCGGCATCGGTTTGGGCATCGCCAAGGCGCTCGCCGCCCAAGGCGCCAACATCGTGCTGAACGGCTTTGGTGATGTGGACGGCCCCACGGCCGAAATTGCTGCGCTGGGTGCCCAGGTGGGCTACCACGGCGCCGACATGAGCAAACCCGGCGAGATTGAGGCCATGGTGAACTACGCCAACGCCACCTTTGGCGGTGTGGACATTCTGGTCAACAACGCTGGCATCCAGCACGTGGCACGGGTGGAGAACTTTCCGGTGGAAAAGTGGGACGCCATCATCGCCATCAACATGAGCAGCGCCTTCCACGCCACCCGTTTGGCCCTGCCCGGCATGCAAGCCAAAAACTGGGGCCGCATCATCAACGTGGCCAGCGTGCACGGCTTGGTGGGCTCCGCCGAAAAGTCGGCCTATGTAGCGGCCAAACATGGGGTGGTGGGTCTGACCAAGGTGACCGCGCTGGAGAACGCCACCAGCGGCGTAACCTGCAACGCCATCTGCCCCGGCTGGGTACTCACACCCCTGGTGCAAAAGCAGGTGGACGCCAAGGCGGCCGCCCAAGGCATCAGCAACGCTGACGCCACCAAACAGCTGCTGGGCGAAAAAGAACCGTCCATGCAGTTCACCACACCAGAAGAACTGGGCGCGTTGGCCGTGTTCTTCTGCTCGCCTGCGGGAGACAATGTGCGGGGCGTGGCCTGGAACATGGACGGTGGTTGGGCCGCCCAATAAGAGCCATTTAGGCCTCTAGCCCCGGTGGAATATGCGCAAGCAGCTATCAATTAGATAGCATTCACAACAAGACCGATCAGCTGGACTGCTTGAACGCCATGACGGCCTGGTTGCGCAGTGTGCGCAGCAAGGCCAGCTCTTTTTCGTCGAGCTCCAGCGAACCGTGGCGCACCTTGTCGGCGTAGATCAGGCCAAACGGGGCATTCTTGATTTGCAGCGGCAACAGCAAGAAGGTGGGCGCATTCAGGCTTTGCCGGTACCAGGCCGGTAGGCGCTGCACGATGCGGGGCTCGGTAGCGTCGGTGATCATGGTGTCCGCACCCTTCACGCAAACCACGCCAAACAGGTCCGGCGTGGTGGCCTTGAGGTGGGTCTTGAAGTCCTTGACGTGGGCCTCGACGCCCTGGCCCAGGCCAAAGCGGCCGGACATCATCTCGGTCTTGGGGTCGCGCATGCAAAAAATGATGCGGTCAAACTCCAGTGCGCGGTACATGGTCTCCAGAATCATGCGCAACACATCAGTCAGCTTGAAGTCCTCCACCATGGCGTTGGTGATGTCCTGGATGCCCGCCGCCAGCGTTTCTGCCACCTGGCCGGCCCGGGTGATGGGGGCTGCGGCGCTGTCCAGCGATGCCGACTGGGTGGCCTGCAGCTCGAAGCGCCCCAGGTTGCCGTCGGTGTCCGACTGCAGGTCCGCAGGCCGGCTGCCCAGCTCGTCAGGCATGCGCAGCAGCTTGGCGGCAGCCGAGCCGGGGTTGACCCGGATTTCCATGGCCGCTGCCAGATCGATCAGCTTTTGCCGTGCTTTGAAGGTGGCCGCCATTACCTGTTTGCCGCTGGTGCCCATGGCCTGCGCGTACTTCTTGGTGATGAGGGCAATCCGCCCCTCTACATCCTTGGAGTCGCTCTTGAGCAGCACATCGGCAATCTCGTTGGACGCCAAGGCAATCCAGCGGATGCGTTCGGCCGAATCCTTAGGCGCCAGCGAAGGCGGCGCACCCGTGGGCTTGGTCATGCAGCGCTGGATGCCGACCGGCAAACCCCAGGCCTTGGCAATGCCCAGGCCCAGATCTTCGTAGCTCAGGCCCAGCACACTGGTAGAGGCGGCCCGCTCGGTCATGGGCTCACGCGCCGACTGCACCAGAGTGCGCACACGCGTGGCCTCTTCGGGGAAATAAAACTGGGCCAACAGACGGCCCAGGTTCTGGAACATGGCCCCGATAAAGGCCTCTTCACTGTCCTTGAGCACCGGACACAATTCGCCACCAATCGATCCGGCCATCAGCGAGCGCAAAAACTCCTCCTTGAGCTGACCCGCGTGGGCCTTGTCCTGCATGTGCTCCAGCAGCACCAGACTCAGCGCCATATTGCGAATGCCGTTGAAGCCCACCAGGCTCACCGCACGCGACACCGTGCTGATATTGCCGCCGCGTGCATAGTGGGCGCTGTTCACCAAGCGCAGCAGCTTGTTGGTCAGCGCCACGTCCTTCAGGATTTCGTTGGTAACGCTGCCCACGCTCTCGGTCTCGGAGCTGGCCATGCTCTGGATACGCCCCACCGAATCGGACATGGCCGGAAAGTCGCTTTTGTGGCGCATGCGGCGCAGCAGAAACTCCAGCGTGCTGTTGTTCACCGCCCCCCCCTCACCGGCCGCATCCCCCTGCAAGGACTTGCTCCACAGCTCCAGCTCACTCTGAAAAGCGCGCGCGCTCGTGTAGCGCTGCTTGGCATCTTTGGCCAAGGCGCGCTGGACGATGGCGCGCAGGCGGTCATCCACCCCGGCAGGCAGCACTTTGGGCAACTCCAGCTGTTCGTGCAGGGTGCGGTAAATGGCGCGGTGCGGGTCCGATTCCATCAGCAGGGGCCGCCCCATCAGCAGCTCAGCCAACACCAGGCCGGATGAAAAAATATCCATGGCGGGTGTTGGCGCGTCCCCATTCGCCGCCTCGGGCGACAGGTAGCCAACCGTGCCTGCACTGTCGGCAACCGTGGCCTGGTTCTGGCTGTCGCGAATACGGGCGGCTATGCCAAAGTCCATGACGCGGGCACGGCCGGCCGAATCCACCACCACGTTGGACGGCTTGAGGTCTCGGTGCACCACACCGGCAGCATGGGCGACGGCCACCGCGTCCAACACATCCATCATCAGGGCCACGGCCTCGGCTGCCGGCAAGGCACCACGCTGCTGCAGGTGCTGGTCCAGCGTGCTGCCGGGAATGTATTCAAACACCAGGTAGGGCTGGCGGCCATGCACATCGGCTTCGTAGACGGGCACGATGTTGGGGTGGGTCACGCGGCTGGCGTTGCGCGCCTCTTGCAGCCACTGGGCCACGGACTGCGCGTCAGAGTTCGCCCCCGGACGCATGACCTTGATCGCCACCTCCCGCTCCATGCGTGGGTCAAATGCCAGCCACACGGTGGATTGCCCCCCCTGCCCCAGCACCCGTCGCAGTTCAAACCGCCCCAGTGCAGTGCCGGCCTCAGCGACAGGGGGGCGGCTGTTGGCAAAGGAGACGGGATCTGGCATGTCGCGGGCTCTGTGGGTGGTGCGTCAGTCGCAAGGGCTAGCCCCAAGTATGGCACCGAGATGAGCACTTGATCCGCAAAAATACAGCTGGTTTTCCCTCACGCAGCGGCGGCGTCCGGCCCGGGCTTGTGGCCACGGGCGTTGCGTACAAACGCCACAAATTCCGTCAAGGAAATCGGCTTGCTGAACAGATAGCCCTGAAAAATATGGCAGCCGTGCGCCACCAAAAACTCGCGCTGCCCCTGGGTTTCCACGCCCTCAGCAACCACGGCAAAGCCCAGGCTCTTGCCCAGCGTGATGATGGCGTGGGCAATCGCTGCATCATTGGGATCGCTCAGCACGTCGCGCACAAAGGATTGGTCGATTTTGAGCTGGTCCAGCGGCAGCTTCTTCAGGTAGTTCAGGGACGAATAGCCCGTACCGAAATCGTCCAGCGAGCAGCCTACGCCCAGTGCGCGCAAGGACTCCATCTTGTGCACGATGTCGTCCATGTCCTCCACCAGCATGCTCTCGGTCAGCTCCAGCTTGAGGCGTTGCGGGTTGGCCCCGGTCCGCTCCAGAACCGCCTCCACTTGTCCAACAAAATCGCTTTGGCGGAACTGCCGTGCACTCACATTGACCGACAGACTCAGGTGCGCCATCTCGGGCACCTGCGACCAGGTGACGAGCTGGGTACATGCATGGCGAAGCACCCAGGCCCCAAGGGGCAAAATCAGGCCGGTCTGCTCAGCCATGTCGATGAAGTCCCCGGGCGCCACCAGGCCCATTTTGGGGTGACGCCAGCGCAGCAAGGCCTCGGCACCCAGCACTTCGCCCTCGTGGGTCAGCTGGGCCTGGTAGAGCAAAAAGAACTCGTCCCGCGCGATGCCCTTGCGCATGTCCACCGCCAGCGCGCTGGACTCCGCAACCTCCGTCACCATGATGTGCACCAGTGCGTACAAGCCCAGCATGGCCAGCGCCGTGTTGACCCAGGTTCCGCTGATGCGCACCTCATGCGGAATCAAGTACTGCGTCTGAAGACCCCAAGTGGTGCTGCTCAACGCCACATAAGAGACGAACAAAAGGCCCACCACACTGTGGCGCATCCAGCCCGCCTCATCGCGCAGCACCAGCATGGCCGCGAGCGCCAGCACCAGGAGGAAGTGGTGGGTGGAGCGCGGCACCTGCGCGTCGGGAATATCAAACACCAGGCCAAAAGCACAGATCGAGGAATACACCGTGGCCAGCATCACAAAAAAAGCCAGCCGCGTGCGGCGCTGTTGGGTGAGCCAGGCCACTCCCGCCCCCAGCAAGGCCATGGTCACCTCCATCGCAACGATGATCCAGGCCCCGCGGGCAAAAAAGAAGGCCGCCCACCCCACCCCGATGCCCATCATCAAGACCGCCGCCACCCATAGCATCATGCGCACCCGGTGTTGGTGCAAATGGCCCGGTGGAGACAGGTTCTCGTTCATGCAGGCTCCTCTTGCACCTGCGAGGCCAACACATACACGGCAAAAGCATCCACAGGCAGCGGTCGGCTGAACAAGTAGCCCTGGTAGGCCTGGCAGCCACTGTTCAGCAGAAAATCGCGCTGCTCAAGCGTCTCCACCCCCTCGGCAATGACCTCCAGGCCCAGGCTGTGTCCCAGGGCGACAATGGTTTTGGCAATGGCCGCATCGTTGGGGTCGCTCAGGACATCGCGCACAAAGGACTGATCGATCTTGAGCTGGTCCAAGGGCAGGCGCTTGAGGTAGCTCAGTGAGGAGTAGCCGGTGCCAAAATCATCCAGCGAGAAGCCCACGCCACGCGCCCGCAGCGCCGACATCTTGGCGATCACATCCTCCACGTTGTCCACCAGCAGGCTTTCTGTCAGCTCCAGCTTCAGGCGCCTGGGGTTGGCACCGGTGTAGTCCAGCAGCGCCAGCATGTGCTCGGCAAAGTCTTGCTGGCGAAACTGGCGCGAGCTGACATTCACTGCCAGGCTCAGGTGGGCGGTGACCGGGTCCTTGGCCCAGCTGACCAGTTGGGCACATGCAGTCTCCAGCACCCAGCCACCCAATATGACGATCTGGCCACTCTCTTCCGCTACCGGAATAAAGTCCGCCGGAGACACCATGCCGCGCACCGGGTGCTTCCATCGCAGCAAAGCCTCGGCGCCTTGCACCCGCCCGAGAGCGTCCACCTGCGGCTGGTAGTGCAACTCGTATTGGCCAAAGAGCAAGCCCTGGCGGATGTCGGCCTCCAGCTCTGCGCGCTGGGTTACGGCGGCCTGCATCAGCGGGTCGTAAAAGCGCAGGCCGTTGCGGCCGGCACTTTTTGCCTGGTACATGGCCAGGTCGGCTTGCTTGAGCAACTCGTCCAGTGCCATCTCGTGCCCGCTGAACAACGTCAGCCCGATGCTGGGCGTGCTGTGGTATTCGTGCCCGGCCAGCCGGTAGGGTGCGTTGAGTGCCCCAATGATCTTTTCGCCAACCTGGGTGGCTTGCCCGGCCGCCACCGTGCGCTGCGCGTCCAGCCCTTCGAGCATCACCACATATTCATCACCCCCAAGGCGTGCCACCGTGTCCTCTTCGCGCACTGCATCCATCAGGCGGTGCGCTACCTGCTGCAACAACAAATCGCCCTTGTCATGGCCCAGCGTGTCATTCAGGGTCTTGAAGTGGTCCAGGTCAATGAACAGCAGCGCCCCGCAAGCCCCGCTGCGGGCACTGCCTGCCAGCGCATGCTGCAGGCGGTCCATCAGCATGCGGCGGTTGGGCAGTCCGGTGAGCGGGTCATAAAACGCCAACTGGCGAATCTGGTCTTCGGCCGCCTTGCGCTGGGTGATGTCAATGAACGTCGCCACGTAGTGGGTAACCCGGCCATCGTCGTCCGCAACCGATGAAATATGCATTTGTTGCGGGTAGATTTCGCCGTTCTTGCGGCGGTTCCAGATCTCGCCCTCCCAATGGCCCTGTTGCTCCAGCATCTGGTTCAGTGCCGCGTAGAAAGCGTTGTCGTGCCAACCGGAACTGAACATGCTGGGGGACTTGCCAATCACCTCGTGGTCTTCGTAGCCCGAAATCCGGGTGAATGCCTGGTTGACACGCAGGATGTCCCGGCGCGCGTTGGTCACCATCATGCCCTCTTGCGCCTCGAAGGCGGTGGCCGCCACACGCAACTCCGCTTCGGTACGGCGGCGCTCGGCCAAGTCCATGTCAAAACGGAAGAACTCCGCCACGGCCCCCTGGGCGTAGACCGCCGCATGGCTGGAGTACACCGGCACTTCCTGGCCATTTTTGTGCACCAGGGTGAGCTCCTGCGAGACAAAAGCATCGGGGCTGGCCTGCATGTCCTGCAGCACATCCTGAAAGGCCTGGCGCAGCATGTGCGGCACCACCAGCATGAACAAATTGCGGCCCACCGCCTCCTCGGCCGTGTAGCCATACAGGCGCTCGGACGCGCTGTTCCAATAGGTGATCGTGCCATCGGGCGTGTAACCCTGCACCGCCACGGCGCCCACGTTCTGCAGCAGGCTGCGAAAGCGACTCTCCGAGGCCTGCAACGCGGCTTCGGCCTCGCTGCGTGCAGTCACATCGCGGGCCAACAACACCAGGCAACGCGGCTGGCCCGCCACAGCCTTGAGTGCGTGGGCCCGGCCCTCAAAACGACGGCCCCCTTGTGTGGACTGCAAATCGAACTCAAAGGTTTGGGTGGTTTGCAACTCCAGGGTCCGCAGCAAGTGCGCCAACAGGGAATCGGCATCCTCGGGGGGCAGTACATCATGCAGACGCTTGCCCAGCAAGTGCTGGCCCCTGCCGCCGAGCAACAGGGCAGCGTCAGACAGGACCTCGACAAAGGTGCCATGCGCGTCCAGGACATAGAGCAAGTCGGGGATGGCCCCAATGGTTGCGCGCAAGCGCTCCTCCTGGCTGCCCAGCGCATCCTCGGTCTCCATGCGCGCCCGCACATCTTTCAGAATGACCCCCATCAGCAGGGTGGCAGGGGAAAACACCAGCAGGATGGGCAAGGCAATCGTCTGCAACACGACAGCGCCCACATTGCCGGGAAGCCAAGTGAACAGATAAAGCTCGACCACGTGCACCAGCAGCCCAAAGGCCAGCAATTGCCACCAGCCCAACCCCACCCAGCCACGGCGGTACACCCAGTAATACGCCAGGCCCATCCCGTAACAGGCCAGCGCAACAGCCACCCCCACACTGGCCCCCGCCCCGCCCAGGTGCCAGCGGTAGGCGGCTGCAATGCCGACGGCCACACTGCCAACCCAGGGCCCGCCAAACAGGCTGGCCATGCTCAACACCACCGAGCGTGCGTCAAAAATAATTCCGGGGGCGATCTGCAGCGGCATGAGCATACCCACCACACAAATCCCGCCAAACAGGAGTCCTCCCACCCCCTGGCTGAGCCAGGGGTGCTGGCGCAAAGCGCGCACGCTGTAGCTATACAACTGGCTCAAAGCCAGCAGCAGTGCCACGCCCTTGGCAAGCTCTAACAGCAAGGGAAACTCCAGCCACCCGGAACGCTAATACACGCCAAAGGCCCTCCCTACAAGTGTTCTTGCAAACATTATGGCGCGCAGCTGCGCGTTTGCGGGAGGTTTCGCACGCCCCTGGCGGCTCGCCCAGCGCGACCGGGCCGGGGCGCTAACTCAGCGGCTGGACTGGTCGCGCAACTGGCGGCGCAGCTCAGCCCGTTCGGTCGGACTCAGCTGGCGCCCAGATGGACGCTCGGCCCCGGCAGGGACCGCATCTTGCACAGGTACCAAGGCCTGGCGCAAGGCTGCGCGCCGTTGGTCTTTGCCTGGTTCAGTGGTTCCGCCCCCGGACGCCGCATCACGCCCCTGCGCAGGGGCCGTGGGCGCCCGACCATCGGCAGGCCCGGCCAACCCCAAAGGGGGACAGGCAGCCAACACAAGGGGAAGTAAAAAGCAACGCATGGTGGGTTAACGCAAGAGTTCGCTGTGGTGGCGACATTGTTGGAGCGGAGGCCTGTCAATGGGCTTGCTTATTTGTAACATAGTGTCAAAGTAAGGCTTGGCCTCGGCATTCGCGGGCCTGTGCAACGCAAAATCGCGCCTGTTACAAATTTCGAGTACCCCATGCAAGCCAACGCAAACCGTCCCAACAAAATTCTGGTGGTTGATGATGATGCCCGCATCCGGGACCTGCTGCGCCGTTACCTGACGCAGGAGGGTTTTGATGTGCTGCTGGCCGAGGACGGCAAGTCGCTCACCCGCATCATGCTGCGCGAAACGGCAGACCTGATCGTGCTGGATCTGATGATGCCTGGCGAAGATGGCCTCTCCATTTGCCGCCGCCTGCGCGCAGCCAATGACGTGACCCCCATCATCATGCTCACCGCCAAGGGCGAGGACATCGACCGCATCGTGGGCCTGGAGGTAGGCGCCGACGACTACCTGGGCAAGCCCTTCAACCCCCGCGAGTTGCTGGCCCGTATCCACGCCGTGCTGCGCCGCCGACCGGTGACCGAGGTGCCGGGTGCGCCGTCCAGCGAGAACGAGGTGGTCAAGTTCGGCACCTTTGTGTTTGACCTGGGCGCCCGCACGCTGACGAAGGCAGGCCAGGAACTGACCCTGACCACGGGCGAATTTGCCATGCTCAAGGCCTTGGTGCGCCACCCGCGCATTCCGCTGTCCCGCGAAAAACTGGCCCAGCTCTCGCGAGGCCGCGAGTTTGAGCCCTTTGACCGCAGCCTGGACGTTCAGGTGTCGCGCCTGCGCAAGCTGGTGGAAAGTGATGCCACCACCCCGCGGTTCATTCAAACGGTATGGGGCGTGGGTTATGTGTTTGTGCCTGACGACGCGGCCTGATGCTGGGCCGCGCCACTGTGGCAAAAACCGAGCAAGCCGATTTTGATGCCAGCGCCCCCGCCGCGCTGGCCGATGCGGAAGTCCCAACCGGCCGCTGGCGCTTTACGCGCCTGAGCCTGTTTTGGCGCACGTTTTTTCTATTGGCCATCCTGCTGCTGGGCAGTATTCTGGCCTGGCTGCAGACCTTGCGTTCGCTCGAATTTGAGCCTCGCGCACTGCAAACCGCACAGCAACTGGCCTCACAGGTCAACCTGAGCCGTGCCGCACTTATCCACGCCGATGGCATAGCCCGTATCTCCCTCATCAAAACCATGAAGGACGAGGAAGGCCTGCGCATCGTGCCGCGCGAGCCAAACGACCGCTTCTCCCTGCTGGACAACGATGCCCTGAGCCGCCGCGTGGCAGTGGACATGACCGAGCGGCTGGGCAAAGGCACCATCGTGGCCAGTATGGTCAATGACCAGCCGGGATTGTGGGTCAGCTTTGTGATTGATGGCGACGAGTACTGGCTGCAGACCGACCAGAACCGGGTGTCGATTGCCGGTGGGGCCACCTGGATGATCTGGCTGTTTGTGGCGGCAGCACTCTCGCTGGCCGGGGCCGCACTGATTGCGGGCCTGATCAACCGCCCGCTCAAGGACCTGTCGTTTGCGGCCAGCCGCGTGCGGGAGGGCAATTTCAGCGCCAGCCAGCTCGACGAACACGTCAACACCAGCGAAATCCGCGAGGTCAACATCGGCTTCAACCGCATGGCGCAAAAACTCGCCAAGGTGGAGCAAGACCGGGCCGTCATGCTGGCCGGCATCTCCCATGACCTGCGCACACCGCTTGCGCGCCTGCGACTGGAAACCGAGATGAGCGTGGCCGAAGAAAGCGCCCGCGCCTACATGGTGGCCGACATCAACCAGCTCGATGCCATCATCGACAAGTTTCTGGACTATGCACGCCCTGACCGCGTGGCCTTGGCCCCGGTCGTGCTGGGCGATGTGGTGGACGCCTGCGTCTACTCCCTGCAGAAACTGCCCGACGTGCGCATCAAGATCGACATGCAGGACGACCTGCTGGTAATGGCTGACGAAGTGGAGCTGGGCCGGGTGCTGTCCAACCTGCTGGAAAATGCCAGACGCTATGGCAAATCGGTGCACACCGGCATCGCCATGATCGACATTGCCGCCATTGCGCGTGACAAGTGGGTACTGATCAAGGTGCGCGACCACGGCATTGGCGTGGGCGAAGAGCAGTTACACCAGCTGACCCAGCCCTTTTACCGCGGAGAGGCCGCGCGCACGGCGGCCAATGGGGCCGGCCTGGGCCTGGCGATTGTGGACAAAACCATCCAACGCATGGGCGGCGTGTTCAAGCTGGCCAACTCCACGTCAGGCGGCCTGACAGCCCAGATCCGGCTGCAGCGCGCCACCCGTCTTTAAGCTTTCAACAGCAGCACCACAGCGCGTGCCTCCATGGCGCGCCCCTCGCCCACCGGGCCCATTTTTTCAGCGGTTTTGGCCTTCACATTCACCTGGCCCACATCGATACCCAGCACCGCCGCCACCCGCTCACGCATGGGCACGATGTAGGGCGCCAGCTTGGGCGCCTGGGCAATGATGGTGCTGTCCACATTGCCAATGGCATAGCCCAGCGCCCGAATATCGGCCGCCACCTTGGCCAGCAACACCGCGGAGTCAGCCCCCAGGTACTGGGCATCGGTGTCGGGAAAATGCTTGCCAATATCGCCCAGCGCAGCGGCACCCAACAGAGCATCCGTGATGGCGTGCAGCAAGGCGTCGGCATCGGAGTGGCCCAACAGGCCTTTGGTGTGGGGAATCTCGACTCCGCCCAAAATCAACTTGCGGCCTTCCACCAGCTGG
This sequence comes from Rhodoferax sp. EU05-FHT12H12, assembly GCF_058791215.1. Taxonomy (NCBI): domain Bacteria; kingdom Pseudomonadati; phylum Pseudomonadota; class Betaproteobacteria; order Burkholderiales; family Comamonadaceae; genus Rhodoferax; species Rhodoferax sp. EU05-FHT12H12. Next base: position 519,320 of record NZ_JBYTDI010000001.1, read on the forward strand.
TGCGTGTCCCAACCTTCGCCGATTCGAATGTTCATTCCCGTGTGTCCTTGGTTCTTGGGGTCGGGTTGACCGAAAACGTGGGCATCTGCATGCCCGAAATAGACGCCAGCACCGGCTTGCGCTCGGCAGAACTGGCAATCAGGGTGTCCAGCAAGGCGGCAAAGGCGTGCATGGTGGTTTACTCCAGTGCGCGCGCGGCCAGCACCGCATGGGCCAACGCAAAGTCCTGCGGGTAGGTCACTTTGAAATTCTGCGCGCTCCCCTCGACCAGGCGGGGCTGCAGGCCAACGAACTCCATGGCGCTGGACTCATCGGTCACGGCATCGCCAGCCATCTGCAAGGCCTGCTGCAGCGCACCGATGCGAAACATCTGCGGGGTTTGGGCCAGCCACTTGTCACTGCGGTCCACCGTCTGGGCCACGCGCCCATCCTGCGCCCGCTTCAGTGTATCTGGCAGCTTGAGCGCCAGCAGGCCGCCTACCGCGTCGTGCTGGCAGGCATCCATCAGCGCCTCAATCTGGGCGGGCGTCACCAAGCAGCGGGCGGCATCATGCACCAGCACCCAGTCATCGGCCAAAGCACCCTGCTCCTGCAAGGCAGTTAGACCATTCAATACGGTCTTGGCCCTTGTGGATCCTCCGCAAGCAGCTATCAAAACAATAGCATTCTGCTGATCAAAGAATAGGTCGCCGGGGGACACCACCACCAAAATCCCTGCCAGCCGGGGCACCGCGGCGAAGGCTGCCAGCGTATGCAGCACCATGGGCTGACCGGCGATGGGCTGGTACTGCTTGGGGCCTGCAGCGCCTGAGCGGCTGCCATTGCCAGCACAGGGAATCAACGCAAAGAAGCGCGAGGTTGTGATCTGCTGCATGGTCAATAGCGTTCTCTGACAGGGGTAATCAGGTGGGAGTCGGCAAGGTGCCCGCTGTGCGGCGAAGATAAGGAAAAGATGGCAAAATTTCCACGTCCATTCGCAGGGCAAAGATTCACCCATGCAGGTGAAAAATGGATGCAAACCGTCGCAGCGACGAATCATATCAATTGAGCCCATGCCGTATCTCCTTCCCCTGTACGACCCCACCACGGTCCTGTTATCACTGCTGATTGGTTGTTTTGCGTCCTTTGTCACGCTGGAACTGGCCAAACGCATGCGTTCGCCCGACAAGGCACTGGCCCGCTTCTGGTGGTTTGGCGGGGCGATCACCATGGGCACGGGCATTTGGTCCATGCACTTTGTGGGCATGTTTGCATTCACCTTGCCCATTGAACTGGGTTACCGGGGCATGCAGACCTTTGTGTCCTGGATCGCCGTGGTCGTGGTTTCCGCGATTGCCCTGGGGGCTGCCAACCAAGGGCAGCTCAGCCGACCACGGCTGGTCACCAGCGCACTGTTAATGGGAGCTGGCATTTGTGCCATGCATTACACCGGCATGGCTGCGCTGGACATGGCTCCGGGCATCGTCTGGGACTGGTGGCTGGTGGCGGCCTCTGCGGTGATTGCAACCACCGCATCGGCAGTTGCACTGCTGATTTTTTTCTGGCTGCGCCGTGTCAATCGAAAGCACCTGTGGGCCTACCAACTGGCCGCCGCCCTGGTCATGGGCCTGGCCATCACCGGCATGCACTACACCGGCATGGCAGCGGCGCAGTTTCCGATCAACTCCATTTGCCTCAGCGCAGATGCGCTGGCCGGAGATGAACTGGGCGTGTTTGTGATCCTGGGCACCTTGATGCTCCTGAGCATGACCATGGTCACCGCCATCCTGGATGCACGCATGCAAAGCAGAGCATCGCGACTCTCGAACAAATTGCAATCCACCAACGCCGAACTGCAAAAAGCCAACGAGGTCTTGCAGCAGCACGCATTCACAGACGCCCTGACGGGACTGCCCAACCGCCTGCTGCTGGAAGACCGGCTGCGCCACGCGGTGAGCCGCTTCGAACGCCAGGACAAATCGCCGGCGTCGCGCCATCTCAAGCGCATCGCCGTGCTGTTTATCGACCTGGACGGTTTCAAGCCCATCAACGATGCCTTTGGACATGCCACTGGCGACAAGGTGCTGCAGCAAGTAGCACAGCGACTGCAGCAGTGCGCCCGCGAGGCCGACACCGTGGCCCGGCTTGGGGGCGACGAGTTTGTCATCTTGCTGGAAGACCTGGGCAATACCGCCGATGCCGTCACTCTGGCACAGCGGGTGATCAACCAGTTTGCGGCCCCGCTGGAGATCGACGGCCGCTCCATGCACCTGGGCACTTCCATCGGCATTGCGCTATGCCCTGACCATGCACAGAACGAAAAACTGCTGGCGCACGCCGATGCCGCCATGTACGCCGCCAAGCGCATGGGAGGCCGCAACTACGCCCTGTTTGAAGCGCATATGGACGCCAGCAACCACGGCGAGGTCAGCCTGCATGCGGACCTGAGCCAGGCGCTGGCCCGGGGCGAGATTTCATTGCATTACCAGCCCAAGGTGGAAAACCGCCGCGGCACCATCCGCGGGGTGGAGGCCCTGCTGCGCTGGCAACACCCACGGCGTGGCGCTGTCGGGCCCCATATCTTTATCCCGATTGCCGAACGCTACGGCCTGATCAATGCGCTGGGCGACTGGGTCATCAACGAGGCCTGCCGGCAAATGCAGGCGTGGCAAGAGGCGGGCCTGAACCTCTCTGTGGCCATCAACCTGTCGGTCTACCAGCTGCGCCAGGACAACCTGGGCGAGCGCATTGGCGCCGCGCTGAAACGCCACGGCATTCCCCCCGAACGCCTGGTGTGCGAAATCACCGAGTCTGTCGCCATGGAAGACATCCGGGCCACACAAACCGCATTCGATGCCATCAGCCGCCTCGGCGTGCTGCTGTCGATTGACGATTTTGGTACCGGCTACTCCAGCCTGAGCTACCTGCGCCAGTTGCCCGCCAAGCAGCTCAAGATCGACCGCAGCTTCATTCTCGATATTGAAGACAGTGTGGATGCACGCGCCATTGTGGATGCCGTCATCAAGTTGGCCCATGCCCTGGGCCTGCACGTAGTGGCAGAAGGCGTCGAGACAGAGGCCCAGCGGGACATTCTGCTGGCGCTGGATTGCGACGAAATGCAGGGCTACCTGTTCGCCCGCCCCATGACGCCTGACGCACTGCTGGAGATGGCCCGTAGCACCCCAGGTGAGGGCCGTACCGGCTTCTCCCCTTCGGTGCTGGAGCTGTGAACGGCCCTTAAAATACCGACAGCCTGCCCCCGCAGGTTTTTCACACCCCCAAACCGTCGTTTGGGGGTGTTCTGCATTTCTTGCCGCATTCGATACCCGTTATGGATTTACCTAAACTCACCAGCGGCAAACGCTTCACCCTCCCCCGCCCGGTCGGCTCGGCGGATGCCCTGCTCCTGGCCCGCCTGGGTGAACGCGAAAAAGCGGCTGGCCAGCCCATGACGGTGGTCACGGCCAATGCCAGTGACGCCCAGCGCCTGCTCGAAGAAATCGCGTTTTTTGCCCCCACCCTGCGCTGCGCCCTGTTTCCCGACTGGGAGACCTTGCCCTACGACACGTTTTCGCCGCACCAGGACCTGATCAGCGAGCGCTTGGCCACGTTGTGGCGCATCTCCCAGCGCGACCAGGACACCGGTGCCGATGTGGTTATCGTGCCCGCGACCACCGCCTTGTACCGGCTGGCGCCGCCCAGCTTTCTGGCGGGCTACACCTTCGAGTTCAAAGTCAAGCAAAAGCTGGACGAAGCCAAACTCAAAAGCCAATTGACGCTGGCGGGTTACAGCCATGTCACCCAGGTGGTGAGCCCTGGCGAATACGCCGTGCGCGGGGGGCTGATTGATTTGTTCCCCATGGGCAGCCCGGTGCCGTACCGGGTGGACTTGTTTGACGACGAAATCGACAGCATCCGCACCTTCGACCCCGACAGCCAGCGCAGCCTCTACCCGGTGCCCGAAGTGCGCCTGCTGCCCGGCCGCGAGTTCCCCATGGACGACGAGGCACGTGCCAAGTTCCGCAGCCGCTGGCGCGAGATGCTGGAGGGCGACCCGACCAAGAGCCGTATCTACAAAGACATTGGCAATGGTGTCGCCACCGCCGGCATCGAGTACTACCTGCCACTGTTCTTCGACGAGATGGCTACGGTGTTCGACTATGTGGGGGACAGTGCCCGCGCAGCAGGCGCCCAGGGGCCCTATTCCTCCACCGTAGTGCTGCATGGTGACCTGGAGCCTGCCTTCCAGCGCTTCTGGCAAGACACCAAAGACCGCTACCGCCTGGTACAGGGCGACCCCGACCGCCCCGCCCTGCCCCCTGAAGCCCTGTTTTTGGGCATCGAGCAGTTTTATGCCCGGGCCAACGCCCACGCCCAGCTGGCGATCCGCGCACCGGGTGAAGGTGATGCGTTTGTGGAGTTTGCGGGCCTGCCCCCCCTGTCGGTCGAGCGTGGCACCGAAGACCCGCTCTCCCGCCTCAAGGCCCACGCGCGCAACACCCAGCACCGCATCCTGGTGCTGGCCGAGAGCGATGGCCGGCGCGAGAGCCTGCTGGACTTCTTGCGCGCCAGTGGCATCTCACCACCGGCGTTTGACTCGCTGGCCGAATTTCTGGCCAGCGACGAGAAGTTTGGCATTGCCACCGCGGGCCTGACGGTCGGCTTTAGCTGGCTGGAATTCGGCATCGACCTGGTCACCGAGACCGAGCTGTTTGCTGCCGGCCCCACCACGCGCCGCCGCAAAAAGCAGGAGCAGGTCAGCGATGTGGAGGCGCTGATCAAGGACCTCTCCGAGCTCAATGTGGGTGACCCGGTGGTGCACAGCGCGCACGGCATTGGACGTTACCGCGGCCTGATCAACATGGACATGGGCAACAAAAATGCCCAGGGCGAACCCGAGTTGCAGGAGTTTTTGCACCTGGAGTACGCCGACAAGGCCACGCTCTATGTGCCCGTGAGCCAGTTGCAACTGATCAGCCGCTACACCGGCGTCAGTGCCGACGAGGCCCCGTTGCACCGCCTGGGCAGCGGACAGTGGGAAAAAGCCAAACGCCGCGCTGCCGAACAGGTGCGCGACAGCGCAGCCGAGCTGCTCAACATCTACGCGCGCCGCGCGGCGCGCGAAGGCCACGCCTTCCGCTACAGCCCGGGCGACTACGAAACCTTTGCCAACGACTTCGGCTTTGAAGAAACCGCCGACCAGAAGGCAGCCATCCACTGCGTGATCCAGGACATGATCAGCCCCCGCCCCATGGACCGCCTGGTCTGCGGCGACGTGGGTTTTGGCAAGACCGAAGTCGCCCTGCGCGCGGCCTTTGTCGCCGTGACGGGTGGCAAACAGGTGGCGTTTTTGGCGCCCACCACGCTCTTGGCCGAACAGCACTACCAGACGCTGGTGGACCGCTTCGGCAAGTGGCCCGTGAAGATTGCCGAGATGAGCCGCTTTCGCAGTGGCAAGGAAATCACCGCCGCCCTCAAGGGCGTGGCTGATGGCACGGTGGACATTGTGGTGGGCACGCACAAGCTGCTGAGCCAGGACACCAAGTTCGCCAACCTGGGCCTGCTGATCATCGACGAGGAACACCGCTTTGGCGTGCGCCACAAGGAGCAGATGAAGGCGCTGCGCGCCGAGGTGGACGTGCTCACGCTCACCGCCACCCCCATCCCGCGCACGCTGGGCATGGCGCTCGAAGGCCTGCGCGATTTGAGCGTGATTGCCACCGCCCCGCAGCGCCGGCTGGCGATCAAGACCTTTGTGCGCTCCGAGGGCAATGGCGTGATCCGCGAGGCCGTGCTGCGCGAATTGAAGCGTGGCGGGCAGGTCTACTTTCTGCACAACGAGGTGGAGACCATCGAGAACCGGCGCCAGAAGCTCGAAGAGCTGCTGCCCGAGGCCCGCATTGCCGTGGCCCACGGCCAGATGCCGGAGCGCCAGCTCGAAGCAGTGATGCGCGACTTCATCGCCCAGCGCTACAACCTGCTGCTGTGCTCCACGATTATTGAGACCGGCATCGACGTGCCCACGGCCAACACCATCGTCATGAGCCGCGCCGACAAGTTTGGCCTGGCGCAGCTGCACCAGCTGCGTGGCCGTGTGGGCCGCAGCCACCACCAGGCCTATGCCTACCTGATGGTGCCCGACATCGAAGGCCTGACCAAACAGGCCCAGCAGCGCTTGGATGCGATCCAGCAGATGGAAGAACTCGGCAGCGGCTTCTACCTGGCCATGCACGACCTGGAGATTCGCGGTGCCGGCGAGGTGCTGGGCGAAAACCAGAGCGGCAACATGCTGGAGGTGGGCTTCCAGCTCTACAACGAGATGCTGAGCGAAGCGGTGCGCTGCCTGAAGGCCGGCATCGAGCCCGACCTGCTGAGCCCGCTCAACGTCACCACCGAAATCAACCTGCACGCCCCGGCGCTGCTGCCCGACGACTACTGCGGCGACGTGCACCTGCGCCTCTCGTTCTACAAAAAGCTGGCGACGGCGAAGAACACCGACCAGGTGGACGGCCTGCTCGAAGAAATTGTGGACCGCTTTGGCAAACTGCCCGCCCAGGCGCAGACCCTCATCGACGTGCACCGCCTGCGGGTGATTGCCAAGCCCTACGGTGTGGTCAAGGTGGACGCAGCCCCCGGCGTGATCACCATCACCTTCAAGAAGGACCCGCCGATCGACCCCATGAAGATCATTGGCCTGATCCAGAAGAACAAACACATCAAGCTGGCCGGCAACGAGAAGCTGCGCATTGAGCGCGAGCTGCTGGAAGTGAAAGACCGGGCGCAGATGGTGCGCGACATCCTCAAGAGCCTGGGTCAGCCCCTCGCAGCCACCCCCGCCTAGTTATGCATCAAATCGGCCTCTAGCCACCGTAGATATTGCGCAAACAGCTCCTGAAACCATAGCAAATAACCCCATGTCCAGCACCGAAACCTCCCCCGGCCTCGTCATCCAGAACCTGCCCGCCGCACTGAAGCTTGCCGACTACAAGCTCATCGCGTTTGACATGGACTCCACGCTCATCAACATCGAGTGCATCGACGAAATAGCCGACGCCGTGGGCCGCAAGGCCGAAGTGGCCGCCATCACCGAGGCGGCCATGCGCGGGGAGATCACCGACTTCAAGGACAGCCTGCGCCGCCGGGTGGCCTTGCTCCAGGGCGTGACGGTGGCTGACCTGGAAGCCGTCAAGCGCGAACGCCTGCAGCTCAACCCCGGCGCCGCCGCGCTGGTGGCGGCCTGCCAAAAGGCGGGGCTCAAGGTGCTGCTGGTCAGCGGCGGCTTTACCTACTTTGCCGAGCATGTGCGCGCGCTGCTGGGTATCGACTTCACGCGCTCCAATGTGCTGGAAATTGCCTCAGGCCCCCACTGCGGCGTGTTGACCGGTGGGCTGGTGCAGCAGAGCTGGGGTGACATCTGCGATGGTGCCGAGAAACGCCGCACGCTGCTGGAAGTGGCCTCGCTCCTGGGCATAGAACCTGCGCAGTGCATTGCCATGGGCGACGGCGCCAATGACCTGCCCATGATGGGTGCGGCGGGCCTCTCGGTGGCTTACCACGCCAAGCCCGCCGTGCGCGCCCAGGCCCAGGTGGCCATCAACGAAGGTGGGCTGGACCGCTTGCTGGAAGTGCTGGCGTAAACCGCCGCCTGGGCGGTGTGTTCAGGCCCGGTGCACCACCGCCTGTCCTGGTTCCACGGCAAAAGTGGCCAGGGTCTGCACCCCGGAGTCTGGCCGCGTCACATCGTCTACCGCCCGCAGGGTGACACTCAGCCCCTTGGGCGTGAACTCGGCCACCCCGTAGCCGCGCCGCTCGCGGTCGGCAAACACAAAGTGCGGGTTCTCGGCCAGGGTCTCTGGCAAGCCGTCGTTGCTGCCGCCGCGCGAGGTGATGCTGGTGCCGCAAAACTCCACCCCGACCGCCTTGCTCTGGGCACGTGCGTAGTCGGCCTTCACATGGCCGACCCAGTTGGAGTGCACATCACCGCCCAGAAACACCGGGTTGCGGGTCTGGTGGTGCTGCAAGGCATCGGTCACCCGCGTGCGGGCCGCGGCGTAGCCGTCCCAGCCATCGTTGGACACACTGCGCCCCTCGCCGGGTTTGAAGTCCCGCTGGCCAAACACGGTTTGCTGGCCCAGCACCGTCCACTGCCCGCCGCCTGCGGCCAAAGATTGTTCCAGCCAACGCTCCTGCGCCGCGCCCAACAGCGTGCGCCGCGGGTCGGCCAAGGCGGCGCAACTGGCCGGGTTGACGGTGCTGGAACCCGGGCCACCGCCCTTGGTGCAGGCCTGCGGATCGCGGTACTGGCGGTCATCGAGCAGATGCAGGGTCGCCAGGCGGCCAAACGGTACCCGGTCATACAGGCGCAACTCGCGCTTGGCCCCCCACACCCCGTTCAGCGCCCGGCCCAGTGCCGCGGCGCGCAGCGGCATGTGTTCGTAATAGGCCTGGTAGGCGGCGGCACGGCGGGCGGCAAAGTCAATGCCCTCGGGCCCACGGCTGCCCTGCGTACTGCTGGCGTAGTCGTTTTGCACCTCGTGGTCGTCCCAGGTCAGCAGCCAGGGGCAGTCGGCATGCATGGCCTGCAGGTGGGGGTCGCTTTTGTAGAGGGCGTAGCGGGCGCGGTAATCGTCCAGCGTGAGGGTGGTTGCAAGTGGCACGGTGCGCACGGCCTGGCTGCTACCGCCGTATTCGTAGATGTAGTCGCCCAGAAACATCAGGGCATCGAGCTGCTCTGCCTGCATGTGGCGGTAGGCGCTGTAGTAGCCATGCTCCCAATGCTGGCACGAGGCATACCCCAGGCGCAGCCTGTGGGCCGCAGCGTCCGGTACCGGGAAGGTGCGCGTGCGGCCCACCAAGCTGACCGCAGCCCCAAACATGAAGCGGTAGTGGTACCAGCGGTCGGGCTCCAGGCCCTGCACCTCCACATGCACCGAATGCGCCAGCGCGGGCAAGGCCTGCGCCTGCCCGGACTGCACCGGGCGCCGGAACTCCGCATCGTGTGCCACCTCCCAACGCACGGTGACAGGCCCGAGTGATGGCACCTGCTCCGTCACCAGCCGGGTCCACAGCACCACGGAGTCGTGGGTGGGGGAACCGCTGGCTACCCCCAATGCGAAAGGGTTGTCCTGCAGCTTGGGCTGGCTCCAGGCACTGCGTGGCAGCCACAGGGTGCTCGCGCCAGCGGCCGCCCAGCCCAGGAGTTGCCGCCGGTCCATCACAATAATCAGCCCGCCGCGATCTGGCGCAACGCCTGCTCAAACACCTCGGGCGGCTGGCCGCCCGAAATCAGGTGACGGTCATTGATGACCACGGCAGGCACCGAATGGATGCCCTGGTCCAGATAAAACTGCTCCTGCTCGCGTACTTCCGTGGCGTAGTCGTCGGTCGCCAACACGCGCTGGGCCTCGTCCACATCCAGGTCTGCCGCCCGCACGGCACGCAACAGTACCTCGTGGTTGCTGGGGTCTTCGCCCTGGGTGAAGTAGGCCGTGAACAAGGCCTTCTTCAGCGCCAGTTGCTGGCCGGACGTTGCGGCCCAATGCAGCAGGCGGTGCGCATCGAAGGTGTTGTAGATGCGGCCGCGCTTGTCCATGTTGAAGGTGAAGCCCAAGGCCTCGCCACGTTGGCGGATGTTCTCGCGCGCGGCGGCGGCCTGCTCGGGGGTAGATCCGTACTTCTTGTGCAGGTGTTCGGTGATGTCTTCGCCTTCCGGCACCATCTTGGGGTTCAGCTCAAAGGGCTGGAAATGGATGTCGGCCCGCACCTCGCCCTCCAGGCGTTCCAGGGCGGTTTGCAGACTCTGCAGGCCAATGGCGCACCACGGGCAGGACACATCCGATACAAAGTCGATTTTTAGAGTGGAGTACATCAAAATTCCTTCAATGGGCGATCAAAAACCGCGGCCGCGCCATTATGCTCAGGGCCATCCATTCCTGTGGGTTCTGGGGAAATGTCCCGGCCCCTTTCGAGCTCTCTTCGTTCTCCATGCCCGCGATCCATTTCTTGGTGGCAGATAGCAGCCCCGCAATCCAGACCTTTCTACGCCAGTTGCTTGAAGGATACGGCTTTGAACCGTCCTGGATCAAAACCACCAGTACGCCACATGCGGCACTGGAAGTGGCCGCTGAACACCAACCCCACGTGTTGCTGACGGACTGTTACTCCAAAGACGCCATCAACGGCATTTCCCTGCACCAGTCGCTGCAAAAGTTCAACCCGCAGTGCCAATTCGGGCTGATGAGTGCCTACATGAGCCCGACCCTGGCCGAACAGGCCCAGCGCGCAGGGGCCCTGTTTCAATTGTCCAAACCGTTTACCGCGGCGGACATCAAGGCAGCCATGGCCGAAGCCATGGAGCAGATGGCGCAACGGCACCCCTGGATGGCCAGCAACCTGAGGCCCGCCCAGGCCCGGCCTGTTGTGCCGCCACTGCCCAAGTTCAAGGCGGGGGATGCCGTGCTGTACCAGGGACGCTACGAAACGGTCAAAGATGTGATTTTCCGCCAAGGCGAACTGGTGGTGCACCTGCTAGGCACGCCGGGCATGGTGCCCGCCACCAAAATCACCAAGCTTTAGGTGACCTGCCCCTGGCGCGCGCGCCAGGCTTGGTAGTCCGCCCACAATGGGCGCCAGACCAGGGCCATCAGGATCAGCGCCAGCGGTACCGTGGTGCTGTAGCCCACCCATTTGAACCCCATCGCGCCCACCAGCGCACCGCCGAAAAAGCAGGCCACCATGCGCAGCTGCAACCGCAGGCGTTCGCGGTTGGCGCGCACCGGGGTGTTGGTATGGCCGTTGATGTACACCAGCTTTCCCAACTCGATACCCAGGTCCGTTACCAAGCCGGTGAGGTGGGTGGTGCGAATTTCGGCCTTGGAGATTTTGGTCACCACCGCATTTTGCAAACCCATCAGGTAACACAGCAGCACGATGGTGAGCGGTTCAAAGAACCAGAATTTCGCCTCGGCGGCCGAACCAAACACACCGAAACACAGCAAAAGAATGGCCTCCAGCAGCAAGGGGCGGCCAAAGGCGCTGCGCAGTTTGCGCTGCAGGCTCCAGTTCACCATCCAGGCCGTGGTCATGGCTCCCGCCAGAAAAGCCGCCAGCGAACACACACCGATCAACACCACGGACCACTGCCCCAGTACCAGGTAGTCGGCCACGGCGGAGACAACGCCCGTCATGTGGGAGGTGTAGGTTCCCACCGCCAGAAAGCCGCCTGCATTGGTGGCCCCCGCCACAAAGGCCAATGCAGACCCCAGGCCGATATTGGCCTGGGAGGAACGCTCCAGATCGGTCCAGCTCACATGCAGGCCCGTTACAGGGCTTGGCCCAGACGGCCAATACCCTCTTCGATCTTGGCCACGTCGGCCGTGGCAAAGCTCAGGCGCAGGGTGCTGGGGTCCGGGTCGTTTGCATAAAACGGTGCCCCTGGCACAAAGGCCACCAGCTTCTCGATCGCACGTTTGGCAAATTCACTGGCGTTCTGCTCCTTGCCGTGGGCGCCGGTCAGGCGCGCCCAGAAGAACATGCCGCCCTGGGGTTGGTCAAAGGCAATGGCATCGCCCAGCTCGCGCTGCAGGCATCCGGCCATCACACGGGCACGCTCGGCATAGGTGGCGCGCACCGCCTTCAGCGCCGTGGGCAGGCGGTTGAGCGTGAGGTAGTGGGCGGCGGTGGCCTGCGTCAGGTTGCTGGTGTGGGCATCGCTGAACTGCTTGCACATGGTGGCCCGGCTCAACAGCGCAGGCGGCGCAATCAGCCAGCCCACACGCAAGCCGGGGCTCAGCACCTTGCTGAAGCTGCCGCAGTGCGCCAGCCAGTCACGGCTGCCGGGCACGCTGTCGCTCAGAGCCAGCAAGCTCGGTGGCGGGGCCTGATCAAAGAACAGCTCGCCATAGGGGTCGTCTTCCACCACCAGCGTTTGGGTGCGCACCGCAATCTCCAGAATGCGCTTGCGCCGCTCCAGGCTCAGCATCGCTCCGCTGGGGTTGCCAAAGGTCGGGATCAGGTACACCAGCTTGGGTTTGTGCTCTTCGATCAGTGCTTCGAGCTTGTCCACGTCCACGCCGTTGGCATCAATCGGCGCGCCGATCACTTGCGCGCCGTAGAGGCGGAAACACTGGATCGTGGCCAGGAAGGTGGGCGCCTCCATGATGACCTTGTCGCCGGGCGAGATCATGGTCTTGCCAATCAGGTCCAGCGCCTGCTGGCTGCCGGTGGTGACGATCAAACCATCGGGGGCCACGGTGGCGCCCTTGCTGGCCATATGGGTGCTGATGCCTTCACGCAGCGGCTGCCAGCCCTCGGTGGCGCCGTACTGCAATACCGGGCCGGGGTTGTTCTTCAACACCGCATCCGTGGATTCGCGGATGCCTTCCACATCAAACAGCGCAGGGTCGGGGAACCCACCAGCAAAACTGATGATGCCGGGCTTGCCCAGCAGCTTGAACAGCTCACGGATGGCGGAGGTTTCTACATTGTTCAGACGATCGGCAAATTGCATGAGGCTCTCTTTCGACTTGCAAGGGCAAAAAATAAATCTGGGCGTCCGGCCAATTGGACAGGCAACCGGTGGGATTGGGGTAAATTGTCACCGATTGGGTCGCCCCCATTTCTGGAGAGTCCATGGCCAACCTAGAGTCATTCTTTGCGAGCATCAAATTGCCATCGATGTCTGAGGTCGCCCATGCGTTGATCCAGACCCTGAACGATGACGATGCCTCCGTCGCCCAGGTGCGGGACCTGATCGCCAAAGACCCGGCGCTTTCGGCCAAGCTGCTGCGCCTGGCCAACAGCGCCCAGTTCGGCCTGCCCCGTGGGGTGGGCACTCTGGACGACGCCATCACCATGGTGGGGATGGTCAAAGTGCGCACGCTGGCACTGGGCGCTTGCCTCAGCGAATCTTTCCCCAACCTGCCAGACCTGGACCGCAGAGATTTCTGGCGCACCAGCATGGCCTGTGCAGGCTATGCGCAATGGCTGGCGCAACGCTTGGCCATTGACAGCCAGTTGGCGTGGCTCACCGGCATGATGCTGCGCTTGGGCGAACTGCTCATCGCCCAGGCCGACCCGGCCACCCTGCGGGAGATCGAGAAACTCCCGCACCTGCCCGGTGTGCGCTGGCAACGCGAAAAACGCCTGATTGGGTTCACCGAGGGTCAGATCACGGCGGAACTCGCCCGTCGCTGGAACTTCCCCATGCAAATGGTGCAGGCCCTGCAGCGTTCGGCCGACCCCATCACCGAGCAAGCCTTTTCGCGCCTGGGTGCGGTGGTGCACCTGGCCGGCCTGCTGGCCGAAACCGAGGATGCCGGCCCCGACTCTGTGGACAGCCTGCCCACCGAAGTGATTGCCGCATTGACCCTGGATACCGATTGGCTGCGTGCCAAGTTTCCGGATACCAGCACCTTCCTGGATGTAACCGCCTAGTGACCCCTGCCCATATCGAAACATTTTTTGCCACCCTGCGGGCGGCCAACCCGCACCCGCAGACCGAGCTGGAGTACAGCTCAGTCTTCGAGTTGCTGGCGGCGGTACTGCTGTCGGCCCAGGCCACCGATGTGGGGGTGAACAAGGCCACCCGGCGGCTCTTTGCAGTCGCCAACACCCCCCAAAGAATCCTCGCGCTGGGACTGGAAGGTCTGGAGCAACACATCAAGACCATTGGCCTGTACCACAGCAAGGCCAAGCACCTGCTGCAAACCTGCCAGATGCTGGTGGACCAGCACGCAGGCCAAGTACCCCGCACGCGCGAGGCGCTGGAAGCCCTGCCGGGTGTGGGCCGCAAGACGGCCAACGTGGTACTCAATGTGGCCTTTGGCGAACCCACCATGGCGGTGGATACACACCTGTTTCGCCTTGGCAACCGCACCGGACTGGCTCCGGGCAAGACGCCGCTGGAGGTGGAGCGCAAGCTGCTGCAACGCATTCCGGCGCCGTATCTGGTGGATGCCCACCACTGGCTGATCCTGCATGGCCGCTATGTGTGCCAGGCGCGCAAGCCCCTGTGCTGGCAATGCAGTGTGGCCCCCACCTGTAGCTATACACTCAAGACACCTGCCCCCACTCGGTAAACCCGCACCATGTCCGACATCAGCACCTTCATCCAAACGGTCAAGCTGCCGGTCATGCCCGAGGTGGCGCATGCACTGATCCGTACCCTCAACGACGAAGACGCCGATGTCGTGACGGTGCGGGATGTGATTGCCAAAGACCCCGCCCTCACGGCCACCCTGCTGCGCATGGCCAATAGCGCGCTGTTTGGCCTGTCCCGCTCGGTCACCACGCTGGACAGCGCGGTCAGTGTGGTGGGGATGTCGCAAATTCGCGCCCGCGCACTGGGCATCTGCATGGCGCAGGTGTTTGCGCTGCCGCACGGCGTCAACCGGCTGGAGTTCTGGCGCTACAGCATGGTGTGTGCAGGGTATGCCAAGTTTCTGGCCAACGAGGTGCACATCGACGAGCAACAGGCCTGGCTCACCGCCATGATGTTGCGCCTGGGAGAGCTCATGATTGCGCAGCACCAGCCCCAACTGCTGGAGGCGATTGAAAAACTGCCCTGCGTCCCTGGCGAGCGCTGGCAACGCGAACGGAGCCTGGTTGGCTTTGACGAGGGCCAGATCACGGCAGAAGTGGCCAAGCGCTGGGACTTCCCCGAGGACGTGGTGCAAGCGCTGGGCCATGCAGCCGACACACAGACGGCCCAGGTTTCCAAGCTGTGTGCCGTGGTGCATCTGGCGGGCTGGCTGGCAGACCAGGCAAGCAACCACGACGCCGTGCGGCGGGCCGTGCTGCAATTGCCAGCCGCAGCGCGCGACGCCCTGCAGCTGGATGCAGACGCCTTGCACGCACGCATTCCCGACCCGGACACATTCAGCGACGTGTCCACCCTGCTGGCCTGAGGCCGCCCAGCGTCTAGCGGGCCAAGCTGCAGGCGAATGGGGTGGACGGCACCCCGAGGCTCAGGGCAGCACCTGCATCCATTGGCCAAAGGCTGGCGCCTCCCGAGGCCACTGCTCGGCATGGGGCACGCTGCGCAAGCCTTGCGCCAGCAAGGTGACCGCCCGGGCCACGCCGGCATGGGTGATCCAGACCTGCACCTGCCCTGCCGCCCGCGCGGGCTGGCAAGCGTCCCAGACCTCGGCCACCCGGCCCATGAACTCCGCCACCGATTCCTGCCCGCCAAAGCGGTGGGCCCAGAAGTTTTCCGTCCAGGCATCCATCGCCTCCTTGCCGATATCGGCCCAGGCGACGCCCTCGAACATGCCAAAGTGCATCTCCACCAGCCGCGGTTCGGATTTAAAGGTCAAATCGGGCCGCAGCCCCCGTAAACACTGCGCGAGCAGCTCACATCTTTGTAGCACCGAGACATGAACTTGCGCCCTTTGCGGCAGCACCTGGGCCAATGCCCGGGCCGCGGTTTGGGTTGCCTCAGGCTCCGCGGGCACATCCAGCGCGCCGTAGCAAATGCCGGGGGGGACCCGCGGCTGCGCATGGCGCACCACCCACAGCGTCATGCCAGCGTGCCGCGCGACACCGCGCTCCAGGCCAGCGCCAGCCCCAGGTAAAACGCCAACTCGCAGACCTGCTGCGTGGCCCCCAGGCAGTCCCCGGTAAAACCCTGCAAGCGCCGTGCAAACCAGCGCAGCATGCCCAACCAAGCCAGACCGCTGGCGCATGTACCGGCAGCGAGCCATACCAGCAGTGTCGGCACCGTCCAGCCAAACGCTATCAAAATAGTAGCTGCTTGCGCAATAAGCACGAGGGCTAGAGCACTAAACGACCATAAAACAGCCACCCACAGGCTGCCCAGGCTGATCTGGTCCGCCAGCGGCTTGGACTTGGAGCCCGCCACATCACCCACATGCGGCAGCAGGCGGATGGTGAGCAGCGGCCAGAAGCGTGAGACCACATGGCCCGTGAACAGCGCTACACACAGCACTGCCCCATGCAGCGAACCCAGCAGCGCCAGCAGGCCCACCTTGGCCAGCAGCGCCAGCACCACGGCAATGGCACCAAAAGCCCCCACGCGCGAGTCCTTCATGATCTCCAGCGCCCGCTCGCGGTTCTGCGTGCCCCCCAAGCCATCGGCCACATCGGCCAGACCGTCTTCGTGGAAGGCACCGGTGATCAGCACACTGAGTACCGTGCCCAACACCGCGGCCACCAGTGGGGCAAACGGGCTGGCGGGCAGCAGCGCCAGCAGCAACCAGCTAGCCAGCGCCACCACGCCCCCCACCAGCCAGCCCACGCCCGGCAAATGTGCGGCACTGGCGCGCAACATCGCCGGGCTAAAGCCCACCCAGTCCGCCAGCCGGCCGGTCACCGGCACCCGCGTGAAGAACTGCAGCGACAGCAGGTAGTGGCGAAGGAACTGCGACACCGTGCGCGGCTCAGTGCGCGGCGACCGGATCGGCCGATTTTTCAGACACCCCGGCAGACGCGAAACTCGCCATGTCCCGCAGGATGGTGCAGGCCGACTGCAGCAGGGGCCAGGCCAGCGCGGCACCCGAACCCTCGCCCAGGCGCAGGCCCAGATCCAGCAGAGCCTGCACGCCCAGGTGCTGCAGCATGAACTCGTGGCCGCGTTCGCCCGAGCGGTGCGCAAACACACAGCGCTGCAGCACCAGCGGCTGCAGCGCATGCGCCACCACCACCGCACTGGTGGCAATGAAGCCGTCCACCACTATCACGCGGCGCTCCTGCGCGGCTTGCAGCACCGCGCCCACCATGGTGGCAATCTCAAAGCCACCAAAGGCAGCCAGTGCATCCAACGGTGCCGTGGCCTTGGCATGCAGCGCCAGCACTTCGCGCAGCACCTCGGTCTTGCGCTGCACCGCAGGCGCATCCAGGCCCGTGCCAGCACCGGTGCACACAGCAATGTCCAGCCCCGCCAAACGCGACAGCAGCAGCGACGCGGCCGAGGTATTGCCAATACCCATCTCACCCAGCAGCAGCGCGTTGCCCGGCAGGCCCTTCACCAAATCGATACCGTGCTGCAGCGCTTCGTCGCGCTGCGCGGCCGTCATGGCGGCTTGGGCCGACGAATCGGCCGTGCCCAACTCGGCCCCTTGGGCCTTGCGCACCTGCAAACCGGGGCGCGTGCTGCCTGCAGGCATGCCCGCCAGAAAGTCGCGCTTCACGCCGCAGTCCACCACGGTCAGTGCAATGCCGTTCTGCTTGGCCAGCACACTCACCGCCGCGCCACCGGCCAGAAAGTTCTCCACCATCTGCCAGGTCACATCACTCGGAAAGGCCGAGATACCACGTGCCGTGAGGCCATGGTCACCCGCAAACACCACCATCTGCGGCTGGTCCAGCACGGGGGCCGTGTTGCCCAGGATTTGGCCGATCGTCAGCGCCACATCCTCCAGACGCCCCAGCGAGCCCAGGGGCTTGGTCTTGTTGTTGAGCGTGTGCTGCAGCGCGCCGGTCAGCGTGGCGTCGGAGATATCGGCAAGGGTGGGCAAAAAGTTTGTCATGGCAATCGCTTTCAAAAAATCAGTTCAACAAATCCTGCAGCACACCTTCAGAAAAGTGCGCTGCGATGTAGTCCGCCAGCCCGTCAAACACGGTCTCCAGCGTGGGCACGGTGCCACCCAGTTGCGCGCCAAACAGCGCTTGCAACACGGCGGCGTCTTCAAACAGGCCGTGCAGGTACAGGCCCAGCACATTGCCGCGCGCGTTGCACCAGCCCAGCCCGTCAGGCAGCACCGCATGGGCCACGTCGCCAGCAGCCGCCATGGCGGCGTGCTGGGCAGTCTGGCCGTGGTGAATCTCGTAACCTGCAACAGACACGCCTGCCAACGCAGCCCAAGGCGAAGCGAAGGCAGAGGCGAAGTCCGCACCCACGCTAGATTCCGAGCGCGGGGAGGCGAAGTCGGGGGGCGATTTCTGCGCGTTTGGCAGTATGAGCCCCCCGGCTTCGCCTCCCTGCGCTGGCGAATGAAACTCAGCAGCAAACTGAGTGCTGGTGTGCCGCACCGTCTTGTCCTCCGCAAACACCGTCACCAGCGGCAACAAACCGAGCCCCGGTGCATTGCCATCAATCCCATGCGGATCAATCAGCGCCTCACCCAACATTTGCAGCCCGCCACACACCCCCAGCACCGCCCCACCCTGCTCCGCATGGCGCGCAATCGCCGCATCTAGCCCTTGCGCGCGCAGCCAAGCCAGGTCACCACTGGTGTGCTTGGAGCCCGGCAGGATGACCCAGTCCGCAGGCGTGAGGCCCGCCAATTCAGACGGACTACGCACCCACTGCAAGCGCAGCCCCGGAATGTTCTTGAGCGGCTGGAACTCGTCCAGATTGCTGATGCGCGGATAGGCCACCACCGCCACCGTCAGGTTCACCGCCCCCTTGGCCACGCTCCGGTCGTCAAACACGCCGTCTTCCTCGGGCAAGCCGTGCTGCCACCACATCGGCAAGGTGGCCACAGTGGGAATGCCGGTCAGGTCTTGCAGCATCTGCGGCGCGGGCGCCAAGAGCGCCGCGTCACCCCGGAACTTATTGAGCACAAAGCCTTTAATGAGTGACCGCTGGTCTTCGGGCAGTAGCGCCCAAGTTCCATAGAGGTGCGCAAACGCGCCGCCGCGGTCAATGTCGGTCACCAGCAAACAGGCCGCGTCGCCGTGCCGGGCCACGCGCATGTTCACCACATCGCTGGCGGCCAGGTTGATCTCGGCCGGTGAGCCCGCACCCTCGATCACCACCACATCGTTCTCGGCCCGCAAGTCGTCCAAGGCTTGCGCAATCTGCGGCCAGACCTTGAGACTGCGGCCGCGCCAAGGCATGGCGCTCAGCTCCGCACTCACCTGCCCCATCAGCACCACCTGGCTGTGCGTGTCGCGCTCGGGTTTGAGCAACAAAGGGTTCATGCGCACATCGGGCACGGCGTTAGCGGCCAGGGCCTGGAAATACTGGGCAGAGCCAATTTCTCCCTGCCCGTTTTCAGAGGCAACCACCCTTGCGTTATTGCTCATGTTCTGCGCCTTGAAGGGCGCGACCTTGAGCCCCTGGCGCGCGTAATAGCGGCACAGCGCGGTGGTGAGCCAGCTTTTGCCGGCGCCACTGGTGGTGCCCAGCACCATGATGCACTTGGCGGTCATGGCAGGCCCTTCACCCACGCCAACACCTGCGCGGCGGCCACATCGGGGGTGCCCATGTGGTCGGCCTCGACCACCAGGTATTGGCTGGCAG
This sequence comes from Rhodoferax sp. EU05-FHT12H12, assembly GCF_058791215.1. Lineage (NCBI taxonomy): Bacteria > Pseudomonadati > Pseudomonadota > Betaproteobacteria > Burkholderiales > Comamonadaceae > Rhodoferax > Rhodoferax sp. EU05-FHT12H12. Next base: position 538,503 of record NZ_JBYTDI010000001.1, read on the forward strand.
GATGCGCTGGCGCCTTGTCATAGGCATAGGTGGGCCCCGAGGCATACAAGGGGTCGCTGGTGCCAATCACCCACAAAAAGGGAACCGCCTTCTTGAAACGAGAGGCGCTCAACGGCATGTGCCCCAAGCCTTCGGGGTCAAAGTAGCTCAAGACCACATCGGCGCGCATACGCACTGGCCGGGCTTTGCCCTGGTTGAAGTCTTCCATTTCCAGTGAATCACCGCCCTTGCCGTCTTGCACCCACTGCCGCGCCTGGTCGACAGCAGCCTTGCCGATGCCACGGGCATAGGTGAACGCGGGGGAATGCCCCGGTGCCAGGGCAATCACACCATCGGCATCGCCCTCGGTGGCCATGTAGGCCAGCGCGGCGTTGGCGCCAAAGCTGTGGCCCGCCAGCAGGACACGGCTGTAGCCTTGTTCCCGCAGCGCTTTGACCTGCGCCGCGATTTCGGCAATCGCCACCGGGTAGGGCTGGTCGTAGTTGCGCCGACGCGACCAGGGCATCTCCAGGCTCTTGGTGTCACACGCCACCTCCTGGGTGCGGCCAAAGGCTGCCAGGCCGTTCGGATGCCCCCACTTGCCATGCATCAGCACCATCGCGCATGGCTTGGCCTGCGCCCAGGCGGCAGGCGCCACCAGGAGCAGCGCCAGTGCCCAACCCCAAGGGGCTCCCCAACGACCCAGGCCACAAGCAATTCGCATGCTCAATCTCCGTGTAAAAGTTGTTGCACCAAGGCGGCCACAGCGGCAGGCGGCAACACCCCCAACCGCACCCAGCCAGCGAGGCCAAATGAGGTGGCATCGCGCAGCTTGATGCCTTGCGCACGCAGCGTGGCGCACAGGGCGGCAGCGTCCACCCCTGCAGGTGGGCGGGCACAGAAAAACGGCGTGTCGCTGGTCTGCAGGGTCCAGCCTGCGGCGTGCAGCAGCGTGGTCTGACGCTGCTTCCATGCGGCCAGCGTCACCAGGCTGGCCTGCAGCCAAGCTTGGGTGTCAGGCTGCGTCCAAGCCGTCAACATGGCAACGCCATGCGCGCCCAGCACCCACGAGGGGGCCAGGGCTTCCATCTGCTGCACCGCGGCCTCTGCGCCCAAGGGCGCAATGGCAAAGGCGGCGCGCACGCCGGTCAGGCCCAGCGCCTTGTTTGGCGAAAACAGCTGCCAGAGCTGCTGGCACTGGCTGTCGCCCAGCGTGGGCTGGCCCGAGAGGCGCAGCGGCGCGTAGGCACTGTCCAGCACCACAGTGCCGCGCACGCGGGTGAGCATGGGGCTATGCGCCTGCCCCAGCGGGCTGGACGGCTCACAGGCCCATGCCAGGTCGGCAAGGTCACCATCCGCCGCCACCTGCAGGCCCCAAGCCTGCGCGGCATGGGCGTAGTCGCCGTAGGCGTGGGTGGGCAGGCTCACCGTGCGGGCGCCCTGCTGCCGCGCCCAGGCGCTGATGCGAAAAATGAACTCGCTGGCACTGCCCGCCAACACGATGCGCCAGGGTGCGACCGCATAAAAGTCCGCCAGCGCAGCGCGCAACGCGGTGTAGCTGGCGTCGGGGTAGCGCGTGGTATCGGCCGCCTGCACGGCGGCCAGCGCTTGCGGGCAGGGGCCACAGGCATTGCTGTTGGTGGAAAAGTCGTAACGCGGCGCACCCAGCGCGTCGGGCCCGCCATGGATACGGGGAGCCTGGCTCATCGCCCCGCCCCCCACACTATCAAAACCATAGCTGCTTGCGCAATCACCACAAGGGCTAGCAGTGCTTTTGATGCATAAACCAGGGCTCCCGCCGTATCTGTGGCCACGGCGGCACGGCCCTGCGGGTTGAGCACATACACACCGGGCTTGCGCAGTGCCACGTCCAGGTTGAGCGCCATGGCGGCCATGGGCCAGCCACTGTTGGGCGATGGCGTCTGGCGCGCCTGGGCGGGCAGCTGCCGCGCCAAACCGGCACCGCGCACACCGGTCACCAGCAACAGCAGCAGCGCCGTGATGCGCGCGGGCAGCCAGCTCAGGACATCGTCCACCCGTGCCGCCCATTTGCCGGCCCAGGCCCAGTTCTGGCCTTTGTAGACGCCGGGGTAGCCCCACATGGCGTCGGCCGTGTTGGCAAAGCGGTACAGCGCCGCACCGGGCAGGCCCAGCAGAACAAACCAGAAAATGGGCGCCACCACCGAATCGTTGAGGTTTTCGGCCAGCGTCTCGATGGCGCTTTCGCGCACCTGGGTGTCGGTCAACTGCGCCACCTCGCGGCTCACCAGCCAGCGCAGGCGCTCGCGGCCCGCCGCCAGCGACTGGCCCAGCGCCGCTTCCACCGCTTGCACCTCGCTATGCAGCATGGCCCAGGCCAGCAAGGGCTTGAGCGCCAGGCCCAGGCCCAGGCCGGCGGCCCACCAGGGCAGCATCAGCAAGGCTGCCTGCAGCGCCCAGGCCGCTCCTGAAACCATAGCTGCTCCCGCAATCCACACAAGGGCTGCGAGCCAAAAAGCCTTCCAATCGCGGCGCTCGGGCTGCTGCACGGCATGGCGCTGCACCCAGGCCCCCACGGCGCCCAGGTAGTTCCCCATCCACACCACGGGGTGCAGGCGCAGGCGCGGCTCGCCGACGTAGCGGTCTACCGCCAGTGCAACGAGCAATGCCAAGGCCAGCGTCATCATGGTGGATCCGTGCGTCAGGGCGTGGGCACAGGCTTGCCGGTGCGCAGGCCCAGGCGCTGCAGCAGCGCGCCGTCGGCGTCCACATCGGGGTTGCCGGTGGTGAGCAGCTTGTCACCGTAGAAGATGGAATTGGCACCGGCCACAAAACACAGGGCCTGCACCGCGTCGCCCATGCTTTGGCGCCCGGCCGACAGGCGCACACGCGCCAGCGGCATGGTGATGCGTGCCACGGCAATGGTGCGCACAAACTCCAGCGGGTCCAGGTCGGGCTGGTCGGCCAGCGGTGTGCCCTCCACCTTCACCAGATGGTTGATGGGCACCGACTCCGGGTACGGCGACAAATTGGCCAGCTCGGCAATCAGGCCGGCACGCTGCAGGCGCGATTCGCCCAGGCCCACAATGCCGCCGCAGCAGACGCTGACACCCGCGTTGCGTACGCGGGCCAGCGTGTCCAGGCGGTCCTGGTAGTCGCGCGTGGTGATGATGTCGCCATAGAAGTCGGGCGCGCTGTCGAGGTTGTGGTTGTAGTAGTCCAGCCCGGCGTCGCGCAGGGTTTCGGCGTGGCCGTCGTTGAGCATGCCCAGCGTGGCACAGGCTTCCAGCCCGGTGGCCTTGACGGCCTTGACCAGCTCGGCCACGGCCTCCACGTCGCGGTCTTTGGGTGCGCGCCAGGCGGCGCCCATGCAAAAACGCGTGGCGCCCGCGGCCTTGGCGCGCTCGGCAGCCTCGCGCACCGCGTCCACGCCCATCAGCTTGCCGGCTTCCACGCCGGTGTCAAAGTGCACGCTTTGCGGGCAGTAGCCACAGTCCTCGGGGCAGCCGCCGGTTTTAACGGACAAAAGCGTGGCCAGCTCGACCATATTGGGGTCGAAGTGCTGGCGGTGCACGGTTTGCGCCTGGAACATCAGGTCATTGAAGGGCAGCTCCAGCAGGGCCTGCACTTCGGCCACCGTCCACACGCGCTGGCCCGCGTCAGGGCGCTGCGCAGGCGTTTTGTGGGGGGCGTGGAAATGCAGGGGTTGGGGCGTTGCTAATGTCGCGTCCATACGGGACTTCCTTGTTGTGATGTACGTGTCTCTTGCACAGGGCACTGCACCGACGTGCAGCCCCTGTCACTCATTGGGGTGCTTGCACCGGGTCCGTGGCGTGCGCTTCTGCACGCGGCAGCATGGCCATCACAGCCGGGCGCACCCAGCGTTGGAACGCCAACCCCCCCGCCACTGCCATGCTCAGCCAGAACGACAGCGACACCCAGGTGGTGGCCCAGACGAACTGCGTGCCCAGTTGGCGCAGGGTGGCCTGGGCCTCCCCGCTGAAACCGGCCAAGGGGTCGGCCATGATGTGGGGAGCACCCACGACATAGGGCAAGGCCAGCCAGGCCGCCGCGGCCACCCAGCGCAAATGGCTGCGCAGCATGGCCACTGACACGCAGGCCAGCGCCGCACTGCCGGCCGCCAACACCCACCAGCCCTGGCGCGAGCCCAATCGGGCAGCGTCCATGCCGGGAATTTCGGCGGGCAAGCCCAGCGACGGCCAGAAATGGAAGGTCAACCAACCGGCTGCAGCCACCCAGGCGGCCAGCGCCAGGGAGTGCAGACGGCTGCCGCGGTACAGGCTCAGGCCCATGACTGCAAACACCAGCAAGGCCATGCTGAACGCGTGCAGCACGTTGGCCACCCAGGTCCAGAGCGCGCGCTCCACGCCATCGGCGGGTGCCCATTCTTCTGCCGCATCCCCATGGGAATGGGCAGTCGCATCGGCATGCGTGTGCGCTGCGGCCATGGCGGGTGTGGCGACCGGTTCGGGCGCCTCCACCTTCTGGCTCTCAAACACTTCGGCAGCCAGGATGATGGGTACGGCCTGCAACTGCTGCACGCCCGACTGCACACTGCCCACCAGTAGCGCGACGGCCACTGCGGCAAAGATCAATCGTTGAAAAATCATGGCGATCTCCCTGTGAAGTGCGCGTGGCTCAGTGGCACGGTTTGACGGTCACGTGGCGCACGTCATGCGCTGCGTTGTGCGCCAGCGGGCTCTCGGCAAAGGCCACGCCGTACAGGACCACCAAGCCCAGGGCGGCGGCGGCCAGCAGCGGGCGCAGCACGGCCAGGCCGGGGTTCTGGGTGGCAGAGGGGGTGTGGGTCAGCGTTGTCGATTCAGTCATAGCGTTCTCCTTGGGGTTACGGGTTAAATAAAAAAGCAAATCTGGTGACATTAAACAATGGCGGCGGCATAGGGCATGGGCAGGTTCCGGTGCAGAGGGTTCAGGCCTGTGCCCACCGGTGCTCCGCCCCCCAGCGTGTGGCCCAGGCGGCACAGCGGCCCAGACCTTTCTTCGGGTCGTCAAAGTCGACGATCACCACGTGTTGCGGCGTCAGCGGCGCCTGCGGCTGCTCCAGCGTGCGGCCATCGGTCAGCAGCCAGAGCCAACATTCGGTGGGGCCACTGATGCGCAGCGTGCGCTGCAGCAAGCGGTCGGCCTGCACCAATGCTTCGGCCAGTGGCGTGCCACCGCCGCCACCCACGGGGCGCAGGCGCTGGCTGCCGGAGGCGCGCGCACGGCCCGGTGGCAACAACAACTCTACGCCCTGCCCGCCAAAACGCAGCAGCGCCACATCGTCGCCCTGGCGCGCCGCCTGCTCGATCATGAAGGCCGCATGGCCCTTGGCCCACGCAAGGCGGCCGCGCTGGCGCATGGAGCCTGAGGTGTCGAGCACGATGCAATGCAGGCGGCCGGTGCGCAAGGCCACCGGCTGACGACGCAAGTGTTCGCGCGTGAGCTGTGCAGGCCCCTTGGCAACGACAGTAGGCAGCCAGGCAATGGCGTTGCTGCGCTGTCGTGCACCGGGCGCAGTCGTTGCGGATGCGGTAGAGGGTGGAGGCCACCGCCAGCTGCCAGGCCCGTTTCGCGGGTGGCGGCTGGGGTGGCCTAGGCTTTTTTTGGCGGCCACCCGGCTATTTTTTGGACCTTGGTGGTGCCTTCAGGCTGGGCTGGCATGGCGCCCCAGTCGCCTTGGGGGGTGGATGCTTCAGGCGGTTGGTCTTGCAGGCGCTGGGGGCTTGGTTGGGGTTGCTGCGGTGCGCTGGCTTTGCTCGGTGGCTGCGCCGCACTGCCTTCGGGTCGGCGGTGGGCCAGTGCCAGTTCGGCCACAGCGTCCACATCGGCCACCGTCACCTCCGTGCGACCTTCCAGCGCGGCCAGCGCACGGGCGGCGCGCAGCATCACCAGGTCGGCGCGCATGCCATCCACACCGGCGGCAATGGCACAGGCTGCGGCGTGATTCAACACGTCATCCGACCAGGCCAGGCGCGGCAATGCGACGCGGGCCGCCACCAGGGCAGCGCTCAAGGCACGTTGTTCTTCTGCATGCTGCGCACCCAGCGCCGCGGGGTTTTCATCAAAGCCCAGGCGTGCCCGCAGGATGGCGCTGCGCTGCGCAGCGTCCACCGGGTTGGCCAGTGCCACCGACAGGCCAAAGCGGTCCAGCAGCTGCGGGCGCAGCGCGCCCTCCTCCGGGTTCATGGTGCCCACCAGCACAAAACGTGCGGCGTGTTGCTGCGAAATGCCATCGCGTTCCACCGTGTTCACACCACTGGCCGCCACGTCCAGCAGCGCGTCCACCAACGCGTCAGGCAACAGGTTCACTTCGTCCACATAGAGCACACCGCCATGCGCACGCGCCACCAGGCCAGGCGCCAGGCGCACTTGGCCGTCGCGCAGTACGTCTTCCACATTCAGCGTGCCCACCAATTGCTCCAGGCTGGCAGCCAGCGGCAGCGTGACAAACGGTGCGCCGGGCAAGAGCGCGGCCAGTGCACGCGCTGCGGTGGACTTGGCCGTGCCACGCGGGCCGCTGATGAGCACACCGCCAATGCCGGGGTCGATGGCGGCAAGCTGCAGCGCGCGCTGCAAGGTGGGCTGGCCCACCAGTGCGGTGAAGGGAAACGCCGCACGCGTGGCGGCTTCCAGGGGAATGGTGGGTGCAGAAGTGTTCATGGTCGTGCTCATGGCAGGGGTCCTTCTCCGTGTTCTTCCACGCGGCGCTCCAGCGCCAGCAAATGGTCTTCAATACGTTCGCGCTGGTCGCCCGGCGCTTCCCACAGGCCGCGCTGCATGGCCTCCAGCAGGCGTTCACCAATGCTGCGCAGCGCGCCGGGGTTGTGCTGCTGCAAAAACGCGCGGTTGGTGTCGTCGTGCAAATAGGCGTCGGCCACCAGCGCGTACTGGTGGTCACCCACCACACCGGTGGTGGCGTCAAACGCAAACAAATAGTCCACCGTGGCGGCCATCTCAAACGCGCCCTTGTAGCCGTGGCGGCGCACACCTTCCAGCCACTTGGGGTTGACCGCGCGGGAGCGCACCACGCGCGCCACCTCTTCGCCCAGCGTGCGGATGCGTGGCGCGCCAGGCACGCTGAAGTCGCCGTGGTACAGCGCGGCGGCCTCGCCGGTCAGGGCTTCCACAGCCACCGCCATGCCACCCTGAAACTGGTAGTAGTCGTCCGAGTCGAGCACATCGTGCTCGCGGTTGTCCTGGTTGTGCAGCACCGCGTCCAGCCCGGCGATGCGCTGCTCAAAGCTGCCACGCGCGGCCACGCCGTGTTCGCCCTGGCCGTAGGCAAAGGCACCGGCGCGCAGATAGGCCTGAGCCAAATCCGCACCATCGTTCCAGCGGCCGCTGGCCATCAGCTCCTGCAGCCCAGCGCCATAGCCGCCGGGGCGCGGGCCAAACACGCGCCAGGTCGCTTCGCGCTCAGCCGCCTCGGTGCTCAAGCCCTTGGCCTGTGCATCCGCCGCCTCGCGCCGCACGCGAGCGCGGATGGGGTTGACCTCGTCGGGCTCATCCTCTTCACTGATCGCAGCCACGGTACGCACGGCGGTGTCAAACAAGTCAATCACATTGGGGAAAGCATCACGGAAGAAGCCGGATACGCGCAGCGTCACATCCACGCGTGGCCTGCCCTTCAGGCCCATGGGCAACACCTCAATATCCACCACCCGGCTGCTGCCATCGGCCCACTTGGGCCGCACGCCCAAGAGCGCAAACGCCTGGGCAATGTCTTCGCCACCGGTGCGCATGGTGCTGGTGCCCCAGACCGACAGCCCCACCTGGCCCGGCATGCAGCCATGGTCCTGCAAGTGGCGCTCGATCACGCGCTCGGCCGCAGCGGCACCCATGGCATAGGCGGTTTGTGTGGGCACGGCGCGCGTGTCCACCGAATAGAAGTTGCGTCCTGTGGGTAACACGTCAGGGCGGCCACGCGATGGCGCGCCGCTGGGGCCTGCGGGGACAAATTTGCCTGAGAGGCCACGCAGGCACTGCAAAATTTCTTGCGGGCCGCAGGCGTCCAGGCGCGGGCGCAGCACGGCCTGCATGCGCTGCAGCACCGGTGCGGTATGGGGCCAAGCCACGGCATCGAGTGCGTCATCGCCCACCACATGGTCCGTGACCAATTGCCGTGCGAGCAGCTCCAGCCGCTCCCGCGTATGACCCGCATGGCGCCACGCATCATCACTTTGTGCTTGCAGCACTGCCGGATGCGGGCCACTCCAGGGCGCAGCCCATTCCGGGCTCAGCGCGCTAAAGCCCTCAACACCGTCGAGCTGCAAATCCTTCGCCAAGGCCACCAGGAGGCTGCGCTGCCCGGCCGCCGTGCCACCGGGAAAACGCGCCAGCGCCACCAGCGTGTCGATCTGCTGGCGGCCTTGCGGCGAGCTGCCCAGGATGTGCAGGCCGTCGCGAATTTGTGATTCCTTGATCTCGCACAGGTAGGCGTCCAGCCGCTGCAGCAAGGCCTCGCGGCCCGCATCGTCGGCGGGTTTGGCAAAGCCCAGGTCGGTGTGCAGGTTCTCGGTCAACACGCGGTCCAGAATGTCGCCGCGCAGGCGCTGGGCGCGGCGCGGGTCCAGCGACAAAGCCTCGTAGTACTCGTCCATCTGCCGCTCCAGCTTCTGCAGCGGGCCATAGGTCTCGGCGCGCGTCAGGGCCGGCATCAGGTGGTCGATGATCACGGCCTGGGTGCGGCGCTTGGCCTGGCTGCCCTCGCCGGGGTCGTTGACGATAAACGGGTACAGATGCGGCAAAGGGCCCAGGATGGCATCGGGCCAGCAGTTGGCACCCAGCGCCACGCTTTTGCCGGGCAACCATTCCAGGTTGCCGTGCTTGCCTACATGCACCACCGCATCCACCGCAAACTGGCGGCGCAGCCAGAAGTAAAACGCCAGGTAGTTGTGCGTGGGTACCAGATCGGCATCGTGGTAGGTGGCCACCAGATCCAGATCACGCCCGCGCGCGGGCTGGTTGCCGACAAATACGTTGCCGTAGCGATGGCCGGACACCATGAAGCGGCCGCTGCGCACCATGGGGTCTTGTTCCGGCTGACCCCACAGCGTATTCACCGCATCGCGGTTGGCGGCGTCCAGGCGGTTGAAGTCCGCCAGGTAGTCGGCCATGGCCAGGCTCTGGCTGGCTGGCCGCATGTCGTTGGCGTCCAGGTTGTTCGTCACGCCCGCCACCAAGGCGGCCATCAGCGCGTCGCTACCTTCTGGCAAAGCACCGGTGGCGTAGCCTGCGTCCTGCATGGCGTGCAGCAGCGCCACGGTGGAGGCCGGTGTATCCAGGCCCACACCATTGGCCAGGCGCGCGTCGTCATTCGGGTAATTGGCCAATATCAGCGCCACACGTTTGTCGGCATTCGGTTTGTCGCGCAGCACACACCAGCGGCGTGCCAGCTCGGCCACAAAGGCCATGCGCTCGGGCTCGGGCTGGTAACGCACCACGTCCACCTCGGTGCGCTCGCAGCGCCAGGCCAGGCCCTTGAAGCTGATGGCGCGCGTGCCGATGCGGCCATCCACCTCGGGCAGCACCACCTGCATGGCCAGGTCGCGCGGTGCCAGGCCATGCGGGTCGGCCGCCCACTGCTCTTGTGCGCAGCCGGCAGTGATGAGTTGTAACACCGGTGCGTCGCCCGCCAATGGCGCAATCTGTGCACCGTCCACGCTGTCGACGTCATCACCGTCCAGCGCGGTGATCGCAAAGCTGGTGGCATTGAGCACCACACCCACGCCGTGCTGTGCGGCCAGCGATTGCAGCAGTGCCAGGCTGGTGGGGTTCTTCAGCGAGTCCACCGCCACGGCCACGGTGTTCAGGCCCTGGCCGTGCAGCGCGGCCCGCATGGCGTCAAACACCGCCGTGTTGCCGGCCTGCACATGGGCGCGGTAGAACACCAGCAACGCCACGGGGGCGCCGTCTTGCCATGCTTGGGCACCCAGCGATTCGTACACCATGGCCGCAGGCAACACCGTCGGCGGTGTGGGCCGAGCCCCCAGGCCAAAGGCGGAATGGCCGATCAAGTCGAAAAAACCGCGCGCATTGTCACGGCCACCTTCACGCAGGCAACGCCAGAGCTGGCGGCAATCCTCGTGCGGGGCGGTGCTGCGCAACAGCAGTTGCAGGTCTTCACTCGCATCCCCCGAGAACAGGGCCAGCCATTGGCCCCGTTCGCGTGCCAGCTCGCGCACACGCTCCACCACATAGGCCCAGTCGCTGGCCGCACCCAGGTGGTCGATCACCACCACGCGTGCATGCTGCAGCACATCGTCCACGTACATGTCGGCCGAGGCGGGCTGGCGCAGCCACATGAGGTTGGCCAGGCGCACCGTGGGGAAGCCCTCGGGCAACTGCTGTGCCGCATCGGCCAGCAAAGACAGTGTGGTGTCGGCCGCGCTGAGCACCACAATGTCGCCCCGCGTCTGTTCCACGCGCACGACACCCTGGCCACCGTCTTCCACGTGGCCACCAGGGCGGGTGGAGAGCAAATGCATGGAGTCTTTCTTTCTGTACGTGTTTTAAGCTGCGACGGGTGCCGCCAGCGCTTCGCCCAACTCGGCTTGCAACACTGCGGCATTGAGTTCGGAACCAATCAGCACCAGGCGCGATTGGCGCACTTCATCGGCACGCCAGGGGCGGTCAAAGTAGCTGTCAAAACGGGTGCCCACGCCCTGCACCACCAGGCGCATGGCCGCACCAGGCAGAGCCACAAAGCCCTTGGCGCGGTAAATCTCGTGGCGTGCCACCACACCTTGCAGCGCGGCCAGCAGGCCTTCGCGGCTGGTGACGTCCAGCAAGACCTGCACCGAATCAAACGCATCGTGGTCGTGGTCTTCTTCCTCGTCGTGGTGGGTCTTGCGTCCATCAATCTGGTCTTCCACCGCGCGCTCCAAGCCGAGCAGCACACCAATGTCGATGCGGCCATGCTGCGCGTGCACCAGCTTCACACCGGGCAGGGTTTCGGTGCGGATGGCGGCTTCCACCTCCACCAGCTGCGCGGGCGTCACACCATCGGTCTTGTGCACGATCACCAGGTCGGCCGTGGCCAATTGGTCTTCAAACAGTTCGTGCAGCGGCGAGTCGTGGTCCAGGTTGTCATCGGCACGGCGCTGGGCGTCCACGGCCACCGGGTCGTCGGCAAAGTCGCCGGCAGCCACCGCAGGCGCGTCCACCACGGTCACCACCGCGTCCACGGTAAAGGTGTTGCGCAGCGCGGGCCACTGGAAGGCCTGCACCAGTGGCTTGGGCAAGGCCAGGCCCGAGGTTTCGATGATCAGGTGGTCGATCTGGTCGCGGCGGGCGGCCAGCTTTTCCATCACCGGGGCAAACTCTTCCTGCACGGTGCAGCACAGGCAGCCGTTGGCCATCTCGTACAACTGGCCGTTTTCTTCGCCGTTTTCGTCGCAACCAATGCCGCAGCCGCGCAACAGCTCGCCGTCGATACCGAGTTCGCCAAACTCGTTGACGATGACCGCGATGCGGCGGCCCTGCGCATTGGCCAGCAGGTGGCGCAGGAGCGTGGTCTTGCCGCTGCCCAGAAAGCCGGTGACGATGGTGGCGGGGATTTTTCGGGTTTGCATCAGGAAGTCCTTGAAGAAAAAAGTTAACGGGGCGGCAGCGCCTTGAGGCACTCCACCAGCATGTGCGCCGCCTCGCCCAGGCGTGGGCCGGGGCGTGACAGCAGGTCCATACGTTCGGTGTCCAGCAGGCACAGCTGCCGCTGGCGCACTGCGGGCAGCGTGCTCCAGCCGGGGCGGTCTGACAGATTGGTCAGCGTGGCGCGCGGGCCGATGATCAGGTCGGGTGGGCGGCGCAGCAGCAGCTCGGGGTTGATCTTGGGGAACAGGCCCAGCTCGCCGCTCACCACATTGACCAGGCCCAGCTTGGCCACGGTTTCGCCAATAAAACTTTTGTCACTGGCGGCGGAGGCCCCTGCCCCCACTTCCACATACACGCTGCGCCCGCGCAAGGCGGCTGGCATGCGACCGGCCGCAGCGTCCAGTTCGCCATCCAGGCGCGCAATGAGGTCGGCGGCGCGGGCCGGTTCGCCCAGCGCTTCCCCCAGCTTGACCAGCATGCGTTTCAAATCGGCGTGGGTGCGTGCGTCCAGCATCAACACCGGCACGCCCAGCGCCTGCAGGCGTTCACCCGCGCGGCTGCGTGGCCCCAGCAACACCAGGTTGGGCCGCAGCGTCACGATGCGCTCGATCTGCGCGTCTTCCAGCCCCCCCACCTTGGGCAGCGCCACCACCGATGCAGGCCAGGTGGAGTGCCGATCGGTGCCCACCAGCTGCGCGCAGTGGCCCAGCGCACACACGGCCTCGGTCAGCGAGGGGGCGAGCGTGACGATGCGCGACACAGGTTGTGCCTGCGCCATGGCTACGCTGGATATCAAACCGAGCGCCACTGCAACAAGAACAAAAAATGCACGCAAAGCTTCAATCCTCAATGCCACGTTGTGCGGGCACGCCGGCTTTGAAATGGTGTTTGACCAGCGTCATCTCGGTCACCGTGTCCGCCAGGTCCACCAGCTCGCCCGGCGCGTTGCGGCCGGTCAGCACCACATGCACATGCGGCGGGCGCTCGCGCAGGCAGGTGAGGATGGTTTCCAGCGGAATCCAGCCGTAGCGCAGCGGGTACATGATCTCGTCCAGCACCACCATGAAGTGTTCGCCCGCGCGAATCGTCGCCTCGGCCTTGGCCCAGCCGTCCAGCGCCAGTTGGGCCGATTGGTCCAGGTCCTTGCTCTTCCAGCTGAAACCGTCGCCCAGGCCTTCGATGGGAATACCCAGTTGCTCAAACAGGCGGTGCTCGCCAAAGCGCGCGGTCGGCACCTTCATGAACTGGTAGACCTTGACGGCCTTGCCACGGCCATGCGCGCGCAGGGCCAGGCCAAAGGCGGCTGTGCTCTTGCCTTTGCCGTGGCCGGTGTTGATCAGGATCAGGCCGCGGCGCTCGGCCGTGGGGACGACACGTTCGTAGTCGACCGGTGGAGTTTCAATTTGCATGGGAGCCCTTTTGGCGGGTTGGGTGACTTTGGGCAGCGCAATCCACTGCCCCTGTACGGGGTGGACGGCAATACGTCCGTCGAATACATCTTCCATGGCGCGGTGCGTGGCCAGGTCGGAACATGCGCCCTGGTGGGTGACGCGACCGGCGGCCATAACAACCATCGTATCGGCCTGCAGCGCCATGGTGATCTCGTGCAGCACGCTGACCACGGTCTTGCCCTGGGCCACCAGTGCGCGCACCACATCCAGCCAGTCGGCCTGGTGTGGCGGGTCCAGGTTGGCCAGGGGTTCATCCATCAGCAGCACTTGTGCCTGCACCGCCAGCGCACGCGCCAGCAACACACGCTGGCGCTCGCCGCCCGAGAGTTGGCCCAGTGCGCGTTCGCGCCAATCCCAGGCACGGGTGGCGCGCAACGCGCTTTCGACGGCGGCATGGTCGGCCGCGTTGGGTGGTGCCAGCCAGGCCTGGTGCGGCAGGCGGCCCAGCATGGCCACGTCCCACACCGTCAAATCGTCGGCCGAGGTTTCGTTCTGGCCCAGCCAGGCCAGTTGCTGCGCGCGCTGGCGATGCGGCAGGCTCAACAGCGGCTGGCCCAGCAAACTCACGCTGCCGCTGTGCGGCAATACGCCGGCCAGGCATTTGAGCAAGGTGGACTTGCCCGCGCCATTGGGACCGACGATGCTGGTCCACTTTCCAGCCGTGATGTCCAGGTCGATGCCGTGCAGGATGGGCTGTTTTTGCAAGCCATTTCCGAGGCTGACCCCGATGGACTGTGCGCAGATAGCTATGGTTTTGGTAGCGCCCGTCATGCCGCACGCCCTCCGCCCAGGTTGCTGCTGCGGTGCATCAGCCACAACAAATAACCACCGCCCAGCACGGCGGTGAGCATGCCCACAGGCAGCTCCTGCGGCGCAATCAGCCCGCGTGCCAGCATATCCGCCGCCATCAAGAGCACGCCGCCCATCAGGCTGGACAGCAGCATCAGGTGCGCATGCGTGGTCTTCACCACTGATCGCACCAGGTGCGGCGCGGCCAGGCCGACAAACGCGATCAAACCCGTCTGCGCCACCGCCGTACCCGTGGCCAGCGCCAACACCCCCACCAGCGCCGCACGCATGGGCGCCACCGGCAAGCCCAGGCTGATGGCCGTGGCGTCGCCCAGGCTCAGGCCATCGAGCACACGCGCCAGCAGCCACGCCGCCAACACACACACGCCCCAAACGCTGGCCATGAGAACGCACGACGTCCAGCCGACAAAGGCGGTGGAGCCCAGCATGAAGGCCTGCATGGCCTGCAGCGATTCGGGCGAAAACAGCAGCACCAGGTGTGTCATGGCGCCCAGCACCACGCCCACCACCACACCGGCCAGCAGCAGGCGCAGCGTGTGGCCCACGCCGCGCGACAGCACCAGCGTGAGCATCACGGCCAACACCGCACCCAGAAACGCCGCGCCGGTCAGGCCCAGGCGCACCCACAGGCTACTGGAAAACACACTGACCGCGACGCCCCCGCTCATCATGCTGCCGCCCAACATGCCGGCACCGCCACCGAGCGCGGCCAAGGCCAGCGCGACACCCAGCGAGGCGCCGGAGGCGCTGCCCAGCAAATACGGATCGGCCAGCGGATTGCGAAACAGACCCTGCGCCACCGCACCGGCCAAGCCCAGCAGGGCCCCAGCGGCCCAGGCGCCCAGCGTGCGTGGCAGGCGGATCTGCCAGACGATTTGCTGCGCCATCGCGGTTTGCTGCGGGTCTTGCGCAGGGTTGAGCAGCGGGCCTATCAGGTTCTCCAGCCCGGCACTGCCCACGCAGACGCCCAGTGCCACAAGCACCAATGCCCCCAGCACACCGGCCCAAACCAGCCAGAAGACGCGCGTGGGCATCATGGTTTGGCTCCCGGGGCTTTCGCGATCAAACACTGGGCCATCAGGCGTGCGCCTTCCGCCATGCGCGGGCCGGGGCGCACCAGCATGTCGGACTGATCCGCGGGAAAGATGCAGACGCGCTGTTCACGCAGCGCGCGGATACTCTGCCAGCCCGGCCGCGCCATCAGGCCATCGGCGCTGCGCTGGCCAATCATGATGAGGTCGGGGTTGGCACGGACTATGTATTCGGGGTTGAGCTTGGGGAACGGGCCGAGGTTGGCCGGGACGATGTTCTTGGCGCCCAGGCGCGCGAGCGTTTCGCCAATGAAGGAGGACTCACCCGCCGCATACGGCCCCTGGTTGACCTCAAAGTACACCTTGGTGTTGCGCACGCTGGCCGGCAGCGACTGGGCCGCGGCCGATACAGCGGCGTCAATCGCGCGCCAGATGCGGGCGGCATCCTGGACTTCCAGCAACTGGCCGAGTTTGAGCATCACGCGCTGCACATCGGCATGGCGTTTGGGTTCCAGCGCAATGACCTTGATGCCCAGGGCCTGCAGCCGATCCGCGGCGCGCGACGAGGTGGCCATCAGCACCACATCGGGCTTGAGGGCGACGATCATCTCGATATTCGGGTCCAGCCCGCCCCCCACCTGCGGCAGCTTTTGCACGCTGGCCGGGAAGTTGGAATAGCGGTCCACCCCAACCAGCCGGTGGCATTGGCCCAGTTCACATACGGTTTCGGTCAGCGAGGGGAGCAGGCTCACGATGCGCTGGGGTGCGGCTGGCAATGTGACGGTGACGCCTCGGTCATCGGTGACTTGCAGGGCCTGGGCTGCCTCCAACAAGCTGAACGCAAGCAAAAGCGCAAGAAGAAGGCGGGGTGCCAGTGCGTTTTGCGTAGGTAAAGGAGGAGCCCGCAACGCGGGCGGGGGACACGGAGCAAAACGCGCTGGCACCCCGCCTTCCAGCCAATGCCTGATCTGTTGAAATAATCCGGCGCAGGTCATGGTCATGCGGCGTCTTTCAAGGTCAGCGGCAGGCCGGCGGCCATCAGCGTCACGCGTTGGCAGGTGGCGGCCACGTCCTGATTCAGCCTGCCCAGCGCATCCACAAAGGCACGCACCTCGCGTCCCATGGGGATCACGCCCAGACCAATCTCGTTACCCACCAGGACCACGGGGCCGGGCGCCTGTGCAATTGCTATCAAAAGAGAAGCTATTGGCGTAGTATCCACGGGGGCTAGAGGCATATTTGACTCATATTCTGCAGGCATGCGCAGATTGGTGAGCCACAGCGTCAGACAGTCCACCATCAGCAGCGTGTCGGCGCCGCCATGCGTCTGGATGGCCTCGGCCAACGCCAAGGATTCTTCCACCGTGGTCATGCCGGGCACGCGCTCCGCACGGTCAGCCTGATGCCGGGCAATGCGCTGGCGCATCTCGTCGTCCCAGGGCTGGGCGGTGGCGATCAGCACGGCGCGGTGATCACGGCTCTGGTCCAGCCACTGGCGTGCCAGCAGCTCGGCGCGGCGCGACTTGCCACTCTTCTGGCCGCCCAGAATGAGTTCACTTTTCGCAATCGTCATGGCGCTCATGATCGGAACGCCCCCGCCTGGTCTGCGTTCATCCACTGCAGGATGATCTGGTGCATCTTGGCCACGCCATCGGTCAGCGCGGCAGGACCGGGCTGCAGGATGTCGGGCGACTTGATTTCAAACAGCTGCTGGTGGCGCACGGCGTTCACCGCGCCCCAACCCTCGCGGACCGCCACGGCCTCGGGCCGGAATTTCTTGCCGCACCAGGAGCCCAGGATGATGTCGGGGTTGCGGCGGACTATCTCGGCACCGTCCGCAATGATGCGGTTCTTGCCCAGCGACTCGGCCGCCAGTTCCGGGAAACAGTCGTCGCCCCCCGCCATGCCGACCAGCTCCGACACCCAGCGGATGGCGCTGATGTGCGGGCTGTCCCATTCTTCAAAAAAGACCTTGGGGCGGCGTGCACCAGCGGCCACCTTGGTAGCCACTGCCGCCTGCATGGCGCGCAAGTCCGCCTGCATCTGCGCAACGCGCTGCGCGCCCTGCTCTGCCTCGCCCACCATGGCGGCCAGCTGGAACAGCATGGAGAAAATCTCGGCCACGCTGCGCTGGTTGAAGATGGTGACCTGCACGCCGCGCTTGACCACATCCGCCGCAATGTCGGCCTGCAGGTCGGAGAAGCCCAGCACGCAGTCGGGCTGCAGCTCCATGATCTTGTCCAGCTTGGCACTCAGGAAGGCACTGACACGCGGCTTCTCGTCGCGCGCACGCTTGGGCCGCACCGTATAGCCCGAGATGCCCACAATGCGTGCCTCCTGGCCCAGCAGGTAGAGCCACTCGGTGGTCTCTTCCGTCAGGCAGACGATGCGCTGCGGGCCGGGGTGGAAGTGCAGCAGGTCGACGCTCACGCCGTCACCTCCACAGACGCAGTGAACAGCTCCACCACCGCTTCGGGGCAGGACGGGAACCAGGCGTGGAAGTAACTGGCCCGCACGCCGCCCACTTGCCACACGGCCTCCCCTGCGTCGTCAGACGGCTCCGTATGGGGGCGGGAGGTGCGCACGGCAGGCTGCAAGGGCGTGGCCGTGGTCGAGTAATGGAAGGTATGGCCACGCAAGGTGCCGCTTTCCAAAGCCAACTGCTGTGGCCCCAGGCCTGCCAGCAGCTTCTGCATGGTCACTTCGCCGGGCAGCACCCCCCATTGCGCGTGACGCTGGCCGTCCAACGTCACCAGCGTGTCGAACAAGGCCATCATGCCGCCGCACTCGGCCCACACGGGCTTGCCAGCGGCAACATGCGCAGTCAGGCTGTTTTTGAAAGCCTTGTTGGCCGCAATCGTTTCGGCATGCAACTCGGGGTAGCCACCGGGAATCCACAGCGCGTCGCACGCCGGCAGCGCCGCATCGGCCAGCGGAGAGAAAAACACCAGCTCGGCCCCCAACGCGCGCAGCGTGTCGAGATTGGCAGCGTAGATAAAACAGAAGGCCGCATCACGCGCAACAGCAACGGTAGTTCCAAACAATGGAAGGTGGCTGGGCGTCAGAGCGTTCTGCGGAAGTAAAGGAGGAGACCGCAAAGCGGTCGGGGGACACGCAGCAGAACGTTCTGCCGCCCAGCCGCCTGGCGCCATAGGAAGGGGGATTTCCGGTGCAACGAAGTCAACAGCCCAACGCTGCAAATCCTCCAGCGTCATCTGCCCCAGCGGTGTAGTGGCCAGCGCATCCGCCGCCGCGTCCAGGCGCTCCATGGCGTCCACCACCTCGGTGGCCACCGTCAGGCCCAGGTGGCGCTTGGGCAAGGCCATGGTGGCATTGCGCAGCACTGCGCCCAACCATTGCTCGGGCGCTACGCTGGCCTGCAGCATGCCCGCATGGCGCACATTGGCCACGCGGTTGGCCAGCACACCCGCCCAGGGCATATCTGCCCGGTAATGCTGCAAGCCAAACGCCAGCGCCCCAAAGGTGCCCACCATGCCCGAAGCATCCACCACCGCCAGCACCGGCAAGCCAAAGCGCTGCGCCAGATCGGCCGCGCTGGGCTCGCCATCAAACAGCCCCATCACACCTTCCACGATGATGAGATCGGCCTCCAGTGCTGCCGCATGCAGGCGCGCACGGCAATCGGCCTCCCCCGTCATCCACAGGTCCATCTGGTACACCGGTGCACCGCTGGCCAGTGCGTGCCAGCAGGGGTCCAGAAAATCCGGGCCGCACTTGAACACCCGCACGCGCCGCCCCTGGCGCGTGTGCAAACGTGCCAGTGCCGAGGTGACCGTCGTCTTGCCCTGCCCGGAGGCGGGTGCGGCGATCAGGATGGCGGGGCATGTGGCGGTGGTTTGCATAAATGTCAGGGCGCCCATTTCAGGCCTACATACAGGGTGCGGCTAGCGGTGGCATAGGTTTCTGCCAGTTGGTAGTTGGCATCGGTTGCATTGTCCACGCGCACCAATACGCTCCATTGGGGAGACAGCGGACGCGTGGCGGACACATTGAGCACCGCATAGGCGGGCAACACAGTGGCATTCGGTACTTTGTCATAACGCGCCGAAGACAGCAGGGCTTGCGCCCCCATAGACCAGACACCCCAACGAGTGCTGCCCCCTAGCACGGCATGGTGCGTGGCACGGCGTGCCAGCAGGTCACCCGTGACGCCATCTCGGGGGTCTTGCAAGTCCAGCGACGCATGCCAATGCACATCGGCCACCATAGACTGGGCCGACAGCGTCACCCCGCGGTAGCGGGCACGCGCCGTGTTGAGGTAGCAGCCCCGGGATGACAGTGCCACTGGCGGCCGGTTGTTGATACAACTGCCGGTACGGGCTGTGTAGCTGATCAGGTTGCTGACCTCGTTGAAGTAAACCGTGGCCGCAAACTGTGCGGGGCCCTGGCGGTAACGCAGTGCCAGCTCCTGGTTGCGGCTGGTTTCCGGCTGCAGGTCGGCGGTGCCGTAGACGCTGAAGCGTTGGTACAGGGTGGGTGCCCGAAACGCCGTGCTGCTGGCCAGCGTGGCGCGCCATTGCGGCGTGATGGCATAGCCATAGGCCAGGCTGCCGGTAGCTTGCGGGCCAAACTCACTGTCCTGATCCCGACGGATATTGGCCTGCACCGAATGCACCTCACCCGCCAGACCATACCCCAGCGCCAGCGCATTCTGAAAACGACTGGTATCGCGGGGCGTGGTGCTGGCGTTGTTGAGCAAGTCCTCGCGCCGCTCCAGCGTGGCGGTAAGCAGGTGGGTGCCCGCGCGCCATTCGTTTTGCAACAGGTAGCCCCGCAGAAGGGTCTTGGTCACGTACGGGCTGGGAAGGGTTTCGTAGCGTTCTACAGACTCGTTCACGCTCACGGTGGTGCGGTAGGCGTCGCTCCACGCGCCGCTCCAGCTCAGTCCAGTCGCCTGCACCTGGCGCAGATTGCGGTTGTCCACCACACCGGTGCTGTCGTATTGGGAGTTCTGATCATTGCCCAGAAAACTGGCTTCCAGGCGGTGCCCGGCCAACAGTGCCGCTCCCAGCCGCAGGCTGGCAGAGTCACTTTTGTAGCCATCATCGTCCGGGTTTTGACCTGCTTGCACGCGCGCATTAAAACCCTTGCTGCTCTCGGTGCCCAGGGCGAGCGCGTAATCCCAGTGCCCTTCCCCCCCACTGAGCGCCACATCCAGTTTCGAGGTCCCATAGTTGCCCACACCCAGGCTCACCGAGGGGGAAAAAACGCCATCCCCCTTGCGCGTGAAAATCTGGATCACGCCGCCCAGTGCGTCCGAGCCATAGACTGCAGCTGCGGGCCCACGCAGCACCTCCACACGCTCGATCTGGGCCAGTGGAATTGCCTCCCACGACACGCCACCCGTGGCCTGCGAATCCATGCGCACACCATTCACATACACCGCTGTAAACCGCGACTCCGCACCGCGCAGGTAGACCGAGGTGGAGGCACCCGCTCCACCGTTGCGCACCATTTCCACACCGGGAAGTCCCCGCAATACGTCGGGTAGCGAAGCGGCACCGCTGCGCTCAATGGCATCGCGGTCAATGATGGACACATCAGCCAGCAAATCGGCGAGGGGTTGTTCCACCCGGGTGGCGGTGACCACCACCTCCTTGAGGGTACGCGAAGACTCCGCCTGCGCAGACGAAGCCCATAAGGCGAGCAGAAGTGCCGAACATCGCACTCCAGAAATACACCATGTCATGAAAGCAAAACCCGAACAGGAACCCTCCCCGGCTTCCCCGCCAGGCATGGGCATCACGGAGGCGCGCCAGACGCACCTCCACCGTGTTGGCCGGTATCCGGGCTGGTGGAAGCAACCTCCATCGCCTTCCCAAGCGTGTGTTCGATACGCTCAGTGGCCGTGATGGAAGCGGAGTTCAAGGACTCGTCCACTTACCGTTGCGGGGGCAGCGCAGGTTAGGTTGGCCGTTGCCGGCTTATCCCTCCTGCTTCCCGTTGAACTGCGGCGTGTGAACCACACCGCGAGCACCAACGGGCGCATTTTACGCTGCCCCAGCTTTCGCTCACCCTACAATGTGCGATCTATGTCGAACCAGATCCCCATCGACCAAATTGCCGAACGCGTGGAGCGCCTGTTGGTGCGCTACGCCGAGCTGCAGCGCACCAACGCCCTGCTCGCTTCGCAGGTGGAGACACTGACCCATGAGCGCGACGGCTTGAAGTCACGCCTCAATGCCGCACGGGCCCGGGTCGATGCGCTGCTGGAACGCTTACCTGACGCCCTGGCCACGCACAAAGACGCACCATGAAACAGCTTGAAGTTCAAATCATGGGGCAGAGTTACCTGCTGGGCTGCCCCGAAGGCGGCGACGCCCGCTTGCTGGAAGCCGTGGAGCGCGTGGACACCGCCATGTGCAAGATCCGCGACGCCGGCAAGGTGCGGGCCCGCGACCGCATTGCGGTGCTGGCTGCGCTGAACCTGGCCTTTGACCTGTCGGAACGCCCCGTGACGACAGCGCCAGCCAGTGCCGAGGTCGCAACCACCAGTCCCGCCACCACAGCGCTGCCCGCAGCCGATGGCGGCCTGCTGCTGAACTCCCTGCTGGAACGGCTGGACGCGGCACTGGGCGAAGACGGCCGCCTGCTTTAAACCTGCGCGTTTGCCTGCGCACGGCACGTGGCCCGGCCTACAATAGCGTTGTCTGTGAAGCTGCCGGGCTTTATATTTCCTTGAACCAATGCTCATTGAGCCAGGGCTTGGAACATTGCCCCGCAAGCGTGATCATCTCGCGTTAGATGAACCCAATGCTGGTGCTGACCTCGCCCACCTGAACCCCGGTTCAGGATGCCGGTCCGGTGGCCTTCACAGACACCCTTCACTTCCCGACTTCCCCGCATGACCTTCGAACCTCTGCTGATTGGCGAGTTGGCTACCTTGGGCCTGGCCACCGGTTTTATGGCAGGGCTGCTGGGCATAGGCGGCGGCATGCTGATTGGCCCCTTTCTCACCCTGATTCTCTCGGCCCGCGGCATTCCGGCCGACCTGGCGGTGAAGATGGCGATTGCCACCTCCATGGCCACCATCATGTTTACCAGCATCTCCAGCGTGCGCGCCCACCACCAGCGCGGCGCCGTGCGCTGGGACCTGGTCAAGGGCCTGGCCCCCGGTATCGTGCTGGGCGGGGCCCTGGCCAGCCTGGGCGTGTTCGCGCTGCTCAAAGGCACCACGCTGGCGCTGCTGTTTGCAGCCTTTGTGGGTTACTCGGCCACGCAGATGTTTTTGGACAAAAAACCCAAACCCAGCCGTCAGATGCCCGGCATGGCCGGGCAAACCGCCACCGGCAGCGTCATCGGCTTTTTGTCAGGCTTGGTGGGTGCAGGCGGTGGCTTTGTCAGTGTGCCCTTCATGGTGGCATTTAATGTGCCCATCCTCAACGCCGTGGCCACCAGTGCGGCACTGGGCTTTCCGATTGCACTGGCCAACACGACCGGCTATGTGTGGAGCGGCAGCGGCGTGGCCGGGCTGCCCGCCTGGTCACTGGGCTATGTGTGGCTGCCAGGCCTGCTGGTGATTGCCAGCTGCAGCGTGCTGACCGCACCGCTGGGTGCCCGCACCGCGCACCGCCTGCCGATCGCCAAGCTCAAGCGCACCTTTGCCATGGTGCTCTACCTGCTGGCTGCCTACATGCTCTACAAGGGCTTGCGCGGCTAGAAGCCCAGAGCCCCGGGCAGCGGCGGCGGTGTGAGCCGCGCGGCAAGCACCTCAAACTCGGCTGCCGGCAGCCCCGGCGAGCATAAGAACCCCTGAAACGACGCACACTGCAGCTCCCGCAGGTAGTCGCACTGGGCCTGGGTCTCTACCCCTTCGGCCACCACCGAGAGCTTGAGCGCGCGTGCCATGGCCACAGTAGCGCCCACGATGGCGCGGTCACTTTCGTCTTCGGGCAAGCCCATCACAAAGGTGCGGTCGATCTTGAGCTTGGAGATGGGAAATTTTTTCAGATAGGCCAAGCTGGAGTAGCCCGTACCAAAGTCGTCAATGGCCAGGCTCACACCCAGGCCGGCCAGCGCATGCAGGCGGGCCAAGGCCTCATTGGCGTCTTGCACCAGGATGGACTCGGTAAGCTCCAGCTCCAGCAGTGCAGGGTTCAGTTCCGCATCGGCAATGCAGGCGGCCACACGCTCCACAAAATCGGGCTGCTGGAACTGCAGGGCCGACACGTTGACCGACACCACGAGTGGCCGCCCGCCACGCTGCCAGACGGCAGCCTGGCGCACCGCCTCCTGCATGACCCAGCTGCCGATGGTGATGATGAAGCCCGACTCCTCGGCCAGCGGAATGAAGGTGGCCGGTGACACCACGCCCAGCTCGGGATCAGTCCAGCGCACCAGCGCCTCCGCGCCCAGCAGGCGGCCATCATCCAGCGCCACCTGGGGCTGGTAGTGCAGGCGGTACAGGCCCGACTCCATGGCACGGCGCATGGCGTGGTCCATCTTCATGCGCGAGAGCAGGTCCACATTCATCTGCGGCTGGTAGAAACGGAAGTTGCCCCGGCCCCGCTCCTTCACGCGGTACATGGCGGTATCGGCGCACTTGATCAGGTCGTCCAGCGTGCGCCCGTCGGCCGGGTACATGGCCACACCGATGCTGCAGCCCAGCGAAAAATTCATCTCGTCGACCAGGAAAGGCTGGGCCAGCGCATCCAGAATGCGCCGCGCTGCCACCTCGGCCCCCATGGCATCGGCATCCTGCAAAAACGCCACGAACTCGTCGCCGCCCATGCGGCTCAGCGTGTCCACATCGCGCATGCAGTGCAGGATGCGGTCGGCCACCTCCATCAGTACGCGGTCGCCAAAGGCATGGCCCAGCGAGTCGTTGATGTTCTTGAAACGGTCCAGGTCAATGAAAAGAATGGCGAAGTCGCCCCCTCCGCGCTCGGCCAGACGCAGGGCAAACTCCACGCGCTGCCCCAGCAAGAGACGGTTGGGCAGGCCCGTGAGCACATCGCGATAGGCCAATTTTTCGATGCGACGTTGCGCCTCCAGGCGCTCGGTCATGTCTTTGAAAAAGCCCACCGTGTGGCTCAGTTGGCCTTGTGCATCCTGCAGTGCGACCCAGGACACCTCTACCGCCACAGGGGTCTCACCCATGCTGCGCCAGACCTCACCCGACCAGAAACCATGGGCCAGCAGCGCCATTTCGATTTCGGCGAACAGCTGCGGCCGTGTGGGGTCATGGAACAACTGCCGCGCCGATGTACCCAAAAGTTGCCCCGAGGCGGGCCCGGCGAGCGCAACGCAGCGCGGATTGGCCTGCAGCACCTCAAAGGCAGCGTTGGTAATGAAGACCGCCTCCGGGCTGGAATCGAAGACCTTGGCCGCCAGGCGCAGTTGCCCTTCGGACTGCAGGTGTTGCGTGACATCACGAAACGAGTACACCCGCCCGCGTACCCGATTGCGGCTACGCTGGGGCACCGAGCGGCGCTCCAGAATCCGGCCGCTACGCAGGCGCAGAATGTCCACCTGTTCCACGGTGTCGTCCAAGGCCAGGGCCTGGGCCGCAGCTTCGTAGGCCGGCTGGTCCAGCACCTGCGCTTGCAGATACGCAGCCAGCTCACCGTGTGCCTGGCTGCCGTGCAGCGCCCCGGGCAGGGCCCATAAATCGGCAAACCGCTGGTTGAAGTTGCGCACCTGCCCCTGCAGATCGATGACCAGAATGCCGTCCCCGGTGGACTCCAGCGTGGCGCTGAGTTCCGACACCCGGTGCTCCAGCGTTTCTTCTGCCGCTTTCTCGGCGCGCAGATCGCGCAGTGCCACCAGGTAGCAGGGAGTGTCCGGGGTCAACCAGATCCGGCTGACCTTGCGCTCCACGGCAACGGCGTCCCCATCCGCTCCGCGCAGCATGGCGTTGGAGTGGATGGCATGCGCCAGGCCCGCGGCCACGTCCTCCCAGAAAAACATGTCCTCGGGGGTTACGGCCAGCGCAATGGCGGGCATGCCGACCAGCGTGTTTGCGGGCAGGCCAACTAAGCTGGCGGCCGCCGGGTTGACGGCGGTGATGCGCAGGGTCTTGGGGTCTACCAGCCAGATGGCGTCAAGCGTGCCGTCCAGCAGCTCCGCCAGGCCCGCGTCGGTCATGCAGGCTGCGCAGGCAACTCGAGGTCTGGGGCCTGTTCAAAGAAATAGCAAATGCGTTGGCGTGGTGCCAGGTAGTCGAGGGCTGAGGGCGGCAAACTGGCCGGCTTCAGGCTGCGCCGGATGCCCAACTGCGGCGCGTGCTCCAGGTCCAGGATCAAGGCCTCGTGCTTGGGCACACTGGGCTCGTGCACGATCACACGCGGCTTGAGCGGGCGTGCCGAGTTGACCGACACCACGATGGCGTAGCGGTCGTCGATCAGCTGCACCACCGAGCCCGGCGGGTACACCCCCATCATGCGGATGAAGGCGCTCAGGGCGGCGGCGTCGAAGCGGGTCTTGAGCTGCGCAAAGATCAACGACAGCGCTTCGTGCGGTGTCAGGGCTGTGGCAGGGCGACCGGGATTGCACAGGTTGTCATAGCGGTTCACCAACGCCAAGATACGGCCAGCCACCGACATGGCTTCGCCCCGGATACGGGCCGGAAACCCACTGCCATCGGCCAGCTCGTGGTGCTGTGCCAGCGCCAGCAGCGCGCCAGGGCGCAGCTCCATGGCCCGGGCCAGGTTCACGCCCTGGGCCACGTGCTCCTGGTACATGCGGTACTCGGCGGTGGAGAAGTTTTCCTCCACCCAGCGCACCCGGTCCGGCACATTGACCTTGCCAATGTCATGCAAAAAGGCCGCCATGCCCAAGTCTTGCAATTCGCCTGCCTGCAAGCCCATAGCCTTGCCCAGCAGCAGTGAGATAACGGTCACATTGACCGGATGCATTGAAGACTTGTCGCCCGCCGCCTCGGAGAGCAAGCGAATGGAGGCTTCGCCATGATCCAGCAGCTCGGACACATAGGCGGCCACCATGGACTGGCATTGCTCAGCCACCACCTTGGGCTGGGTCTGCACCTGGTCCAGTGTTTTGCGGTACAGGCGCACCGATTCACCAAAACGGCGCTCGCACACCACCAGGGCGCGGTCCTGCGCTGCCAGTGCGGTAGCGCGCAGACGACGTTGCTCTTTGTCGCGCAGCGCCGCCAGTTGGCGCTCGTCCAGCGCAGCGGCATGTGCCTGTGCACCGGCTGCTGCTTGCTCGACAGCGGGATCGGGGTCGCTCTTGGAGGGGAGGCAGCGGATGCGGGTCAAGCCCAGAGTCTGCAGGGTCTCGATCTGCTTGGGGGAACTGATCTTGAAGCTTCCCGTGGGGAAGGGATGGGACATCCAGCCCACATCCAGCTCAATATAAAGCCCCAAACGTAGCGACTTTATATCTACCCAAACGGAATCTTCAATGGTCATATTCAGTGGCTTGCGATGCGCAGTGCGTCTGTCAAGTGTGCTGAGCATACCCCACGTCCCTAGGGAAAAAATCTACTTTGGCCTTCAGTTTCTGTATATCTGCAACAGTCCGTATCCTTGTACGCTGTGGTCCATGCCAACTCACCGGACGAGAAACACCTGCCCAGCGTCCAAAAATACCCATGACACCGCATTTTTTACCCGGTTTATGCCGCACCAAGCCGTGCTGGGCCCCGCCACACCACCCACCATCGCGCCGCTCTCGGTGAGCCTGTTCTATCTTCCTTCGGCAGACAACCCTGCGGTCGTGCCCCCCATCTGAGCGGCATTTACAACCTCACACTTTCACTGCCCTAGGGCCCCGTGGCACCACGCAAAAGGCCCGCACGCAGCGGGCCTTTTGGAATACCTCCGGCCTGGGCCGGGGCACAGCTGCCTGGGGATCACCCCATGTGCAAACCGCCGTTGACCGAAAAATCGGCGCCGGTGGCGTAGCCACCCTCGTCAGAGGCCAGCCAGGCGATGATGGACGCGATCTCGGAAGGTTCGCCCAGGCGTTTAACCGGCACGGTGGCGACAATCTTGGCGAGCACATCTTCACGAATTGCCTTGACCATGTCGGTGCCGATATAACCGGGGCTCACGGTGTTCACGGTCACGCCTTTGGTGGCCAGCTCCTGCGCCAGCGCCATCGAGAAACCGTGCATGCCGGCCTTGGCAGCCGAGTAGTTGGTCTGGCCGGCCTGGCCTTTCTCACCGTTGACCGAGGAGATGTTGATGATGCGGCCCCAGCCCTTTTCGACCATGTCCGGCACCACTTGCTTGGTGACGTTGAACATGGAATCCAGGTTGGTGCTCATCACGGCATCCCAATCCTCGCGGCTCATCTTCAGGAACATACGGTCACGCGTGATGCCGGCGTTGTTCACCAGCACATCGATGCTGCCATGCTCGGCCTTGGTCTTGCCAAAGGCTTCCACGGTGGAATCCCAATCTCCCACATTGCCCACCGAAGCGTAGAAGGTGTAGCCCAGCGCCTTTTGCTCAGCCAGCCATTTGGCGTGATCGCGTGTGGGGCCGCAGCCCGCAATGACCTTGAAGCCCTCTTTGTGCAGGCGCTGGCAGATGGCGGTACCGATACCACCCATGCCACCGGTGACGTACGCTACTTTTTGGCTCATTTTGTGTCCTCTTTTTAAATCTAACCGCTATGAAAACAAGAGCTGCCAGCGCATATTCCATGCGGTCTGGCAGCCAAAAACATACTTAACGCTCAACGGCCAGGGCCACGCCCATGCCGCCGCCAATGCACAGCGAGGCTACGCCCTTCTTGGCGCCGCTGCGCTGCATTTCGTGCAGCAGCGTCACCAGGATGCGGGCACCGGACGCGCCGATGGGGTGGCCGATGGCGATGGCGCCACCGTTCACGTTCACCTTGGCGGGGTCGATGTCCAGCAGCTTGTTGACGGCGCAGGCTTGGGCCGCAAAGGCTTCGTTCAGTTCAAACAGGTCTACGTCCTGCGCCTTCCAGCCCGCGCGGGCCAGGGCACGCTGGGTGGCCGACACCGGGCCCAGGCCCATGAGGGCGGGGTCCAGGCCGGTGGTGCCAAAGCTGGCAATGCGCGCCAGGGGCGTGAGGCCCAGGGCCGCGGCCTTCTTGGCCGTCATCACCACCACGCCAGCGGCGCCGTCGTTGATGCCGGAGGCATTGCCGGCAGTCACACTGCCCGCCTTGTCAA
The DNA here is from genome assembly GCF_058791215.1 of Rhodoferax sp. EU05-FHT12H12. Taxonomy (NCBI): domain Bacteria; kingdom Pseudomonadati; phylum Pseudomonadota; class Betaproteobacteria; order Burkholderiales; family Comamonadaceae; genus Rhodoferax; species Rhodoferax sp. EU05-FHT12H12. The sequence goes on from NZ_JBYTDI010000001.1 coordinate 566,504, forward strand.
ACGCGGGGCGCAGGCCGGCCAGGGCTTCGGCGTTGGTTTTCTTGTTGATGAATTCGTCCGCATCAAACACGATGGGGTCGCCCTTGCGCTGGGGGATGGACACCGGAACGATTTCGGTTTTGAACTTGCCCGCCTCTTGCGCCGCTGCCGCCTTTTGCTGGCTGCCCAGCGCCAGGGCGTCCTGCTGTTCGCGGGTGATGCCTTGGGCCTTGGCCACGTTTTCGGCAGTAATGCCCATGTGGTACTGGTTGTACACGTCCCACAGGCCGTCGGTGATCATGGTGTCCACCATCTTCCAGTCGCCCATGCGCTGGCCGTCGCGGCTGCCCAGCAGCACGTGGGGCGATGCACTCATGTTCTCCTGACCTCCGGCAATGACGATCTCGCTGTCGCCCCAGGCCACGGACTGGGCCGCCAGCATCACGGCCTTGAGGCCGGAGCCACACACGGCGTTGATGGTGAGTGCGGGTGTCTCTTTGGCGAGGCCGGACTTGATGCCGGCCTGGCGCGCGGGGTTCTGGCCCACGCCTGCGGCCAGCACCTGGCCCAGGATCACTTCGCCCACGGCGTCCACCGGCAAGCCACTGCGCTCCAGCAGGCTCTTGATGACGAGGCTACCCAGCTCGGTGGCGGGGATTTTGGCCAAAGAGCCACCAAATTTGCCCACTGCAGTACGGGCTGCAGCAACGATCACGATGTCTTCCATATAGGTGTCTCCTTCTAATGAATCTAAAAAATCTCAAGCCTTGGCTTGCACGTAACGTCCGGGAGCCGCCTCTATGGCTTTGTACTTGCCTTTGCCATAGCTCTTGGGCGCAGCAATTTGCTTGCCAGCATGGCCCTTGAGCCACTGGGACCAGTCGGTCCACCAGCTGCCGGCATGCTCGGTCGCGCCCTCCAGCCACTGAGCATGCGTCTTGGGCAGTTTGCCGTCGGCACGGATCCAGTGGCTGCGTTTGTTTTTGGCCGGCGGGTTGATCACGCCGGCAATGTGGCCCGATGCGCCTTGCACAAAGCGCTTTTTGCCCGGCAACACCTGCGTGGACGCATAGGCGCCGCCAATCGGCACGATGTGGTCCTCCCGCGAGCCGTAGATGTAGACCGGCATATCCACCATCCGCAAGTCCAGCTTCTCGCCACACACGGTGAGCTTGCCGGGCTTGACCAGGTTGTTTTCGAGGTAGGTGTTGCGCAGGTACCAGGCGTAGTACGGGCCCGGCAGGTTGGTGCTGTCGCTGTTCCAGTACAGCAGGTCAAACGGCGGCGGGGTTTCTCCCTTGAGGTAGTTGCCCACCACGTAGTTCCAGACCAGGTCGTTGGGGCGCAAAAAGCTGAAGGTGCTGGCCAGGTCCTGGCCCTTCATGAGGCCGCCCTTGCCCAACTCGCCTTCGCGGTATTTGACGAAGCTTTCGTCAATAAACACATCGAGGATGCCGGTGTCCGAAAAATCGAGGAAGGTCGTGAGGAAGGTGGCGCTGTCCACCGGTTTTTCGCCACGCGCGGCCAACACGCCCAACGCGGTGCCCAGCATGGTGCCCCCCACGCAAAAGCCCAGCGCGTTGATGGTGGGTGAGCCGCTGATGTCCTTGGCCACGCCAATGGCGCGGATGACGGCGTGCTCGATGTAGTCGTCCCAGGTCTTGTGGGCCAGTGTGGCGTCGGGGTTGCGCCAGCTCACCACAAAGGTGCGGTGGCCCTGCTCCACCGCATAGCGAATCAGCGAGTTCTCGGGCTGCAGGTCCAGAATGTAGAACTTGTTGATGCACGGGGGCACCAGCAAAAATGGCTTCTCAAAAACCTTGGCGGTGAGTGGCTTGTATTCGATGAGCTGGAACAGCTCGTTCTCGAACACCACCGCGCCTTCGGTGGTGGCCACGTTTTTGCCTACCTCGAACAGGCTTTCGTCCGTCATGGAGACATGGCCCTGCTGGATGTCGTGCACCAGGTTCTTCATGCCTTTGGCAATGCTCTCGCCCTTGGTCTCAAGGGCCTTCTTCTGCGCCTCGGCGTTGAAGGCCAAAAAGTTGCTGGGGGCGGCGGCGGCCATCCACTGCTCCACGGCAAAACGGATGCGACTCTTGGTCTTGGCATCGGCGTCCACGGCCTCGGCCAGGCCCATGAGGGTGCGCGCGTTGAGCAGGTAGACGGCGGCGGCGTAGGCGGCCATGGGGTTGTCGCCCCAGGCGGGCGCGGCAAAACGGCGGTCGGTACTGGCGGGGGCTTGGGTGGGGTGGCTCAGGCCCTGGCTGAACAGGCCCATGGCATCCTGCAGGTACTGCTGCTGTAGGGCCTGGAGTTTCTCGGGGGCGAAATGGATTTCAGGTGGTTTTTCGGCCATGGCGGGGAAGCCCGCACCGGCCGCTCCCAGGTCCAAGCCCTGAAAGGATTCCAGCGCCTTGGACCAGCTCTGGGTGAAGGCCTGCTGAAATTGTTGCGTTGCCTGGGCCAAAAAGTCGGAATTGGGTTGGGTCACGCCATCACCTTCGGAATTAGTGTCTCTAGTCTAACGCCCAAGTATGGCAGTCCAAGACCTGCGCTATCCTGACATACACCAAGAGAAACCCTATGTACATCATTCCGATCGCCTGGCTCTACGTCGCCCTCATGATGAGTGTGGCCGAAGCCACCAACTCCAATGGCACCGTGCTGGGCGCCATCGTCACCTTTGTCCTTTACGGGGTGCTGCCTATCGCCCTGATGGTGTACTTCATGGGCACGCCGGCACGCAAACGCAAAATCCGGGCGCAGGAGGTGGCGGAGCGCGAAGCCGCCATTGCGGCCCACGCCGCAGCGTCAATCCAGCCAGACACAGGCAGCCAGACGCCCACTGACCCGGTCCCGCCGGTGGGAAAAGAAGCGTGAGGGATTGCTGACAGTGCACCAGGGCGTGCTGCCGTCATTGCCGTAGATGGCTTGCACGCCCGCCGCCAGCAAGCGCTGCCGCGCCAGCGCCGACAGGTTGGCCAGCCATTTGCCAGCGTTGGCCGGTACAAAGCAGTCCGCTGCGCCGGGTGTGCCGTCTAGAAACGCACGACGCACCTCGTCCCCCACCTCAAACGCCGCAGGGCCTATGCAGGGCCCCAGCCACGCTATGATTTCAGGAGCTAATGGCGCACTATCCACGGGGGCTGGAGTACGATTTGATGCATAAACGGTGGCTAGCGTGCTCTCTACCACCCCCACACCCCCCTGCCCGGCCAGCCCGCGCCAACCCGCGTGGGCTGCGGCCACCCAACTGCCACTGGCGTCGCACAAGAGGATGGGCAGGCAATCCGCCACCATGATGGTGCAGGCTACGCCGGGCTGGGTGGCCAGGCAGGCGTCGGCTTGGGCACCGTCAGGCACCGTGCTATCGAGCAGCTGCACTTGCGTGCCATGCACCTGCTCCAGAAACACGGGCCGCACGGCCAGCGCACGCTGCAACACGGCGCGGTTGGCCTGCACATCCGACAGGTTGTCGCCCACATGGGTCCCCAAATTCAGCAGGTCATAGGGCGCTTGAGACTGCCCGCCGCTGCGCGTGGTGCACAGCGCCCTGACTCGGGCCGGAGCCGGCCAGTCTGGCACCAGCCAGTCTGCGGGAACACTCATGGCGTGAAGTCCGGGCAACGGCTGGGCTGGGCCGCATCAAACGCGGGCAAGGCCATGCAGGCATCAAACGCCGCCATCGTCAGCGGCAAACCGCTCAGGTCGGTGTCAAAGCGGCGGGCGTTGAAGATTTGCGGCACCAGCAGGCAATCGGCCAGCGTGGGCGCATCGCCGTAACAAAAGGCCGTGGGGCGCAGGCCCTGGGCGTGCAGCACCTCCAACTGGCGCTCAAAAGCCAGCAGGCCCTGGCGCACCCAGTGGCGGTACCAGGTGGTCTTTTCCTCCTCCGCACATTCCAGCGTATGCCTGAGGTACTTGAGCACGCGCAGGTTGTTGAGCGGGTGGATCTCGCAGGCAATGGTTTGCGCCAGCGCCCGCACCTGGGCGCGGCCCAGTGCGCTGGCGGGCAACAGGGGCGGTGTGGGGCGAGTTTCGTCGAGGTACTCGATGATGGCCATGGACTGGGTGAGCGTGTGACCGTCCACCTCCAGCACGGGCACCAGGCCATCGGCCGACAACGCGCGGTGGTCGTCCTGCAACTGCTCGCCACGCACCAGGTGCACCGGCAGGTAATCAAACGGCAGGCCTTTGAGGTGGAGCGCGATGCGCACCCGGAACGAGGCGGACGATCGGCAGTAGTTGTACAGCTTCATGCCCGCGAGGATAAACCCGAAGCCGTTACCATTGGAGCCCCTCCCACTGACATTTGCCCGCCTGGAGCCCCCATGATTCTGGAACTTGCCGACATCCGCATCCACCCCGGCCAAAACGCCGCCTTTGACGAAGCCATTGCCCGCGGCCTGCGCGACGTCATCTCCAAGGCCAAGGGTTTCCAGGGCTACAAGGTCAACAAGGGCATCGAGAGCCCCGAACGCTACATCCTGCAAATATTCTGGGACACGCTGGAAGACCACACCGTGGGCTTCCGCGAGGGCGAGCTGTTCCCCCAGTGGCGCGCCATCGTGGGCCCCTTCTTTGCATCCCCCCCCGTGGTGGAACACTTTGACCTGGTGGTGAAGTCGGCCTAAGGAAGGAACGCGCCATGAGCTTTGTTGTCACGCCCCCTGCCATTCCGTCCATCCCCGTGGTGGGTGCTTCCGCCCGCTTCCCCATCCACCGCATGTACTGCGTGGGCCGCAACTACGAAGACCACGCCAAGGAAATGGGCCACACCGGCCGCGAGGCGCCCTTCTTCTTCATGAAACCGGCCGACGCCGCGCTGGTGGCCGAGGCCGGCCAGACCGTGGCCATGCCCTACCCCACGCTGACCAGCAATCTGCACCACGAGGTGGAGCTGGTCGTGGCCATTGGCAAGGGCGGTGCCAACATTGCCGCAGCCGACGCACACCAGCACATCTACGGCTACGCCGTGGGCCTGGACATGACGCGCCGCGACCTGCAAAACGAGATGAAAAAACAAGGCCGCCCCTGGTGCATCGGCAAGGGCTTTGATTTCTCGGCGCCCATTGGCCCCATTACGCCCGCGGCCCAGGTGCCCGGGATCCACAGCGCCGCCATTGCGCTGCAGGTGAATGGGCAGGACCGCCAGCGCAGCACCACGGCCAAGCTGATCTGGAACATTGCCGAGACCATCGAACAGCTGTCCGCCGCCTGGACGCTGCAGCCTGGCGACCTGATCTTCACCGGCACGCCCGAGGGCGTGGGCGCCGTGGTGCGCGGCGATGTGCTGCTGGCCCGTGTGGAGGGGCTGCAGCCCCTGCACGTGCAGTTGGTCTGAGCGCGCCCATGCTGCGCCCCCCCATTCGCCATTGCAAACAGTGCGGCACCGCCGTGGTCTACCGCGTGCCGGATGACGGCGACACCAAGGAACGCGCCGTCTGCCCGGCCTGCAACACCATCCATTACGAGAACCCGCTCAACGTGGTGGGCACAGTGCCGCACTGGGGTGAGCAGGTGCTGCTGTGCAAACGCAATATCGAGCCGCGTTTTGGCAAATGGACCCTACCCGCAGGCTTCATGGAGCTCAACGAAACCACCGCCGAGGGGGCCGCACGCGAGACCGATGAAGAAGCCGGCGCGCAGTTTGAGATGGAAGGCCTGTTCACCCTGCTGAATGTGGCGCGTGTGGGCCAGGTGCACCTGTTCTACCGCGCCCGCCTGACCAGCGACCAGTTCAACCCCGGCACCGAGACTATCGAGGCCAAATTGTTCCGCGAAGACGAAATCCCCTGGGATGAGATCGCGTTTCGCACCGTCAAGGAAACGCTGGAACGCTACTTTGCCGACCGCCGTGCCGGCCACTTTGGCATCCATGCCCTTGACATTGTTTGACGCGCTGCTGGGTCGCTGGCTGGACGACGGCCAGCGCGCGCAGTTGCAGGCTCGGTCGTACCAGGTAGGTGCTTTTGTGGTCTTCAACCTGCTGGACGATCCGGCCTGGCTGGCCCTGATGTTTTGCTGAACGCTGCCATGTTGCCCTGCTTTGTTTTGCTGGATCTGGAGACCACCGGAGGCAGCGCGGTGCATGACCGCATCACCGAAATTGCTGCCGTGCGTGTGGAGCACGGCGTGGAGGTGGCGCGCTGGAGCACGCTGGTGAACCCTGGCGTGCCCATTCCCTCCTTCATCCAAAGCCTGACTGGGATCACCGATGCCATGGTGGAAGACGCGCCCACATTTGCGCAGGTGGCGCCCCGGCTGCTGGCGCTGCTGGACGGCGCGGTGTTTGTGGCCCACAACGTGGGTTTTGACCATGGCTTTGTGGTGCAGGAGCTGGCCCGGCTGGAGAAGCCGCTCAAGGTCAAGACCCTGTGCACCGTGCGCCTGTCGCGCAGGCTGTACCCGCAGCACAAGGGCCATGGGCTGGACGCCATCATGCAGCGCCACGGCCTGCGCACCCAGGCCCGCCACCGCGCCATGGGCGATGTGGAGGTGGTGCTGCAATGGCTGCAGCTCGCCCAGGCCGAACTGGGCGCCGAGGCGGTGCAACGCGAAGCCACTGCCCTGCTGCGTGGTGGCACCAGTGCTCCCGCCCAGCTCGAAACCCCGGTGGACGACATCCCCGATACCCCAGGCGTGTACCTGTTTTACGGCGAGGGCAGCACACCGCTGTACATCGGCAAAAGCGTGAACATGCGCACCCGCGTGCTGGCCCATTTCCAGAGTGCGGAAAAAGTGGCGCGCGAGGCGCGCATCGCGCAGGCGATTCGCCGCGTGGAGTGGCATGAGACTGCAGGCGAGCTGGGTGCCTTGTTGATGCAAACACGCCTGGTCCAGGAATTCAAGCCGCTGCACAACCGCAAGTCCAGCAAAAAGGCCCAGGTGGACCTGGTGCAACAAACCCTGCAAGCGTGGCCGCACGCGGGCCGCATCGGCATCCGCGAGCACCATGCACGCACCGGCCGCACCGATGTACATGTGTTTGACCAGTGGTGCCATGTAGCCACCGTGCACTCGGCCGAAGACCTGGACGATGTACGCCAGAGCCGGCAGGCGCTCACGTTTGACCTGGAAACCTACCGCGTGCTGGCCAAGCGACTGGCACCTCCCATGGGCCGCGACAGCGCGGTCTTTCCCCTGGAGAACACCCATGGCTAAACGCAGCCTGCCCTTGCGCGTGCAGATGGCCAACGCGATTCTGGAGCTGGTGGTGCAGGTGCCCCCCAGCAACGAACCCACGCAGCAGCACCCTGCCGAGCGCGCCCACGCGATTGCCAGGGCCACCGCGCGCAAGGCCAGCTTGCTGGCGGGTTCGCTCTCGCTGCCGCCGGGCTGGCTGGGCTGGGTTACCGTGCTGCCCGAGATGGTGGGCGTGTGGAGGCTGCAGGTGCAGATGGTGGCCGACATCGCCGCGGTCTACGGCCAGCACCACACGCTGGGGCGTGAGCACCTGCTGTACTGCCTGTTCAAGCAACTCTCGGCCCAGCTGTTTCGCGACATCGCGGTGCGCATGGGCGAGCGCGTGGTGGTGCGCCCGACCACCCTCAAGGTGCTGCAGACCCTGGCGCAGAAGCTGGGCGGCATGCTCGCCGTGGCAGCGCTGCGCAAGGGTGCCTCTCGCTTTGTCCCACTGCTGGGCGCGGTCAGCGTGGGCGCGTATGCCTACTACGACACACTGCAGGTCGCGCACAACGCCGTGGCCTTGTTTGAGAATAAAAAAGGGGCCTAGCCCCCGTGGATATTGCGCTAATAGCTATAAAAACAGGAGCAATCAATGAACATTCTGCATGAGCTGCAGTGGGTATTGCCGCTGCGTTCGGACGCTGGCACGCAGTTGGCCATGGCCTTCTCGTGGCTGGGCTACGCCACGTTTTTGATGTTCTTCATGTCGATCGGCTACTGGGTGTGGAACAAGGAACGGTTCTTTCGCCTGCTGGTGGTAGTGGCCAGCAACGCGCTGCTCAACGCCTACGCCAAAGACCTGTTCCAGGACCCGCGCCCACCGCTGGAGATCCGCCTGGATGACCTGGTGGGTGCCAGCTACGGCCTGCCCAGCGGCCACGCCCAAATGGCCGTGGCCTTGTGGATGTGGCTGGCCTGGGAGGTGCGCCGTGCCTGGGTCTGGTGTCTGTGCAGCGCCATTGCACTGGGGGTGATGTTCAGCCGCATGTACCTGGGTGTGCACGACCTGGAGGACGTGCTGGGCGGCGCCTTGCTGGGCGGTGCCAGCCTCTTTGTGTTTGCCTGGGCCCGCCACCAACCCAGCCCGCTGCAGCACTCTCTGGGATGGCAGTTGGCGGCCATTGTGGGCGTAGCCATGGCGGCGCTGTTGAGCTGGCCGGGCGGTCAGCCACCCGACTATGTCCCCATGCTCACGGCCTGGCTGTCCACCGCCACCATCTGCCTGCACTGGGATCGCCGAAAGCTGCGGTTCGCAGCACCGACAGGCCCGGCCCGCGTCATCGGCGCGGCCCTGCTGGGTGCCCTGCTTTTTTGGGGTGAACAAAAGCTGCTCAAGGTTCTGGGCCTGCAGCTGCAGTGGGAGCCATCGTTATGGTCGGCTGTCAAAGGGGTGGTCAGCGGTGTGTTTGTGGCACTCTTCGTTCCCTGGGTGCTTCGCACGGTGCGGCTGGCACCAGCGCACACGGCCCCCGCCCTTCTCTAACCACATTTCACGCGATTCCTACTGTTCTTACGCGCGCCATGGCCAAACTGTTTTTCCGCTACTCGGCAATGAATGCCGGCAAGTCCACCTCGCTGCTGCAAATTGCCTACAACTATGAGGAGCAAGGCCAGGCTGTGCAGCTCTTCACCGCCGGCATTGATGACCGCAGCGGCCGCGGCAGCATTTCCTCCCGCTTGGGGCTGCAGCGCCCGGCCAGCGTGTTCGACGCTGACACCGATTTCCTGGCCCTGCTCACGCCGCGCACTGACTTGGCCTGTGTGCTGATCGACGAATCGCAATTTTTGACGCCCGTGCAAGTGCGCCAGCTGCACCAGATTGCCCACACCGTGGACATTCCCACCATCTGCTTTGGCCTGCGCTCGGACTTTCAGGGCAACCCGTTTCCCGGCGCGGCCTACCTGCTCACGCTGGCGGACGACATCGAAGAAATCAAGACCATCTGCGCCTGCGGTCGCAAAGCCACCATGAACATCCGCATCGATGCACAAGGTCGACGGGTGTGCGAAGGGCAGCAGGTCGAGATTGGTGGCAATGAACGCTACCGGCAGGCCTGCGCGCGCTGTTTTTACCAAGAGGCTGACAATGGAAAAATCTGATAGTGCGCTGCCCCCGTGGCCCCAGGTCGGTGCGGGCCTCTGGACCCGTTGGTGGGGCTACTTGGTACGCTGGCTGGTATTCGGCGTGGTGGTAGGTGTGTTCCAGCCGGTAGACGATGGGGTCAACGGACTCTGGCAACGCCTCTTGGTCCGCGTGGCACTGGGGCTCGCGTTCGGCCTGGTCGCGGCCACCATCTTCACCTTGGCAGAAAACACGCTGAACGCCGCACGGGTACGATGGAAAACGGGGCTTCTGGTGGTGCTGACCTGGGCTATCGTCAAAGCCCTGTTTGTAACTGCACTCGCCCTGGTCTAGAGGTCCGGGCCAGACCAGGCCTCAGGCCAACAGCCGCCGCATGGCTTCGCGCTTGCCCATCTTCATCACCACGGCAATCTTCTGCTGCTGGGCGGCCCGAGGCTGGGCCTTGCCCCCTTCCCATTTGTGGACCGAAAGATAAGACACATCCAGCAGAGTGGCCATCTGGGCCTGGGTCAGACCCAGCTTGCCACGCAGTGCCGCAAAGCGCTCCGCGCTGAAGCGAATGCCCGGCGCCGCGACCGCAGGTGCAGCAGTGTCGTCCTGCGCGCGTGCCTTGGAGGCCCGCATACCAACCCTCACCGCCGCAGCCAACGCTTTGACCTCACGCTTGAGTGCGGCAATCTCGGAGCGATGGGCTGTCACGGTCTTGCGCAGGGCCAGCAACTCATCCTTGAGCTCCTTGCGGGCAACGCGGGCGATCTCGGATTTGAGGGAATTGATCAATGAGCTCATGGGGAAGATACCAGTCCTGAAAGAGTGTCCATCAATGAAGTACCTTGGCATTCGATTGCAACCAAGCGCCCACGATTCTCCAATGAAAAAAGCCTTCAAGCATCACTGCTTGAAGGCTTTTGACATTTATCGTGGTCGGTGTGAAAGGATTCGAACCTTCGACCCCTTGCACCCCATGCAAGTGCGCTACCAGGCTGCGCCACACACCGATCGAGTCTCGAATTATAACCTCTGTTTGAGGCGCTTTCAGATTGCTTCGGCAAGAAGTTCACGAATCTCAAACAATTCCCGCTTGAGCTGCACCAACTCCATCGCTGGCAGGTCGGGTGCATCCACCAACTGGCTGTCTTCAAAGTCATCCAAGTCCATGTCATCGACTTCAACGACTTCCAGACCATCGAGCATGACTTCGCCATTGCGCTTCTTGTCGCGTTCACTTTGCAGGAGCTCCTGCATCTTGTTGCGCGCACCGCTGATCGTAAAACCCTGGTCGTAGAGCAAATCACGAATCCGCCGAATCATCAGCACCTCGTGGTGCTGGTAGTAGCGGCGATTGCCACGGCGCTTCATCGGGCGCAGCTGCGTGAATTCCTGCTCCCAATACCGTAGCACGTGGGGTTTTACGCCGCACAAATCCCCCACCTCACCGATGGTGAAATAGCGTTTGGCGGGAATGGGGGGGAGAGTTTTCTCCATTTAAATCAAAGCTGTACGAGGCAAAGCGCAGAGGTTACTCTAACTTTTACTCGCGTGCAAAGACCATTTTGCGGCCAGCTGCCAGATGGCGGTCGGGTGTTGCTAAACGGCGCTAAACCGTTTTGCCTTCGTCCTGGATTTGCTCTTTGAGCTTGTGGCTGGCATGAAAGGTCACCACGCGGCGTGCCTGGATGGGGATCGCCTCGCCGGTACGCGGGTTGCGGCCCGGCCGCGGCGCCTTGGTGCGGATCTGAAAGTTGCCAAAGCCGGAGATTTTCACGTCTGTGCCATCCACCAGGCTGGCCGCAATCAGGTCAAAGAACGAGTCGATCATGTCCTTGGACTCTCGTTTGTTCAACCCGATTTGCTCAAACAGCATGTCGGCCAACTGGGCTTTGGTCAGCGCCGGCGTTTCCAGGCTCTCAACAGAAAAATCCATGGTGGCTACAACCTTCTCGTGGGAATGGGTCAGGTCAAACGCGCTGGCGGGCAGCAACCGCCGCAACCAGTTGCTCCACCACGGCCTTCACCGCGGTTTCAATCTGTTCTTCAGTCAGGGTGGCTTCGTCACTGTTGAGCGTCAGGCGCACAGCCAAGCTGCGGTCGGTCCCGCCGTCTGCAGCCACCGCATCCTTAGCCAACTTGGGGCGGTACACATCGAACAACTGCGCATCGCGCAACAAGCCCGACGTAGGCGCGGCCCATACGGCGGCCATCAAATCAGCATGGGTCACGCTGTCAGCCACCACCACCGCGATATCGCGCTGCACAGCCTGGAACTTGGCCACCGGCTTGAACTCGGGTACCGGACGGGCCAGCACCGCATCCAGCGCCAGTTCGAACACCATGGGTGCTGTGACCAACTCGTAGGACTGGCGCCACTTGGGGTGCAACTCGCCCACATGGCCAATCACCTTGCCGTCCAACACCACCTGGGCACAGCGGCCGGGGTGCATGGCGGGGTGGGTGCCAGGGGTGAAGGTGGCTTTCAACGGCGCCAGCAAGGCTTCCACGTCGCCTTTGGCATCAAAGAAATCAACGCCCTGCTCTTTGCGGCCCCACTGCAGGGTGTCGGCACTGCCGCCCACCAAGCCGGCGATACGCATGGGTTGGTCGAAACCTTCGACGGTGGCATCGGTACTCTTGACGGATGCGTCGCGCAGGAACACGCGGCCCAGTTCGAACACGCGCACACGCGGCGCCTTGCGGGCGGCATTGAAGCGCAACACCTGCACCAGTGAGCCGATCAGCGAGGAACGCATTACGCTCATCTGGCTGGCAATCGGGTTCAGCAGCTTGATCGGGTTGGGGTTGCCAGCCAGCTCATGCTCCCAGCGCTCCTCCACAAAGCTGAAGTTGATGGTTTCCTGGTAACCCAACGCGGCCAGCGCGCGCCGCACGGCAAACGGGCTGCGCTGCGCCTCGGCACGGATTTTGGCTGTAATGGGTGCCAGCGGAGGGGTATGTGGCAGGTTGTTGTAGCCCACCATGCGGGCCACTTCTTCGATCAGGTCTTCTTCAATCTGCAAATCGAAACGGTAGGACGGCGGTGTGACGGTGACCACCCCATTACCTTCCACCACGGGCAAGCCCAAACGCGTCAGGGCATCTGCGCACTGGGCCTGGGTCAGCGGCATGCCGATTACCTTGATGGCACGGGCCACACGCAGCGTGACCGGTGCCGGTGCAGGCACGTTCGCTTTTTGGTCGTCCATCGGGCCACAGGTGGTGGCCGGTGTGCCGCAGATCTCGATGATCAGCTGCGTGATGCGCTCAATGTGCTCCACAGTCAGCTCCGGGTCCACACCACGTTCAAAGCGGTGGCCTGCATCGGTGGAAAAATTGAAACGGCGTGAACGACCGGCAATCGACTTGGGCCACCAGAAGGCGGCTTCCACGTAAATGTGTTGCGTGTCGTCGGACACGGCGGTGGCATCACCGCCCATGATGCCGGCCAACGACTCGACCTGGGAGTCATCCGCAATCACACCCACCTTGTCATCCAGGATGACAGTGTTTCCATTGAGCAGCTTGAGCTGCTCACCGGGCTTGCCCCAGCGCACGTCCAAGGCGCCATGAATCTTGTCCAAATCGAAGATATGCGACGGACGTCCCAACTCGAACATCACGTAATTGGAAATATCCACCAGCGGCGTCACGCTACGCTGACCGCAACGGGCCAGGCGGTCCACCATCCATTGGGGAGTTTTGGCCTTGGTGTTGACATTGCGCACCACACGCCCGGAGAAACGGCCACACAGATTGGGGGCGCTGATCGTCACGGCTACCTTGTCTTGGGTCGTCACCGCCACGGGGACAATAGGTGCGGTGATCAGCGGCGCACCGGTCAATGCAGCCACTTCACGGGCCACGCCATAGACGCTCAGGCAATGCGCGAGGTTGGGCGTGAGCTTGAGGGTGAACAGGGTGTCATCCAGATCCAGATACTGGCGAATGTCCTGCCCCAAGGGCGCGTCCAGGGGCAGCTCCAGCAGGCCGCCATGGTCTTCCGACAGCTTGAGTTCACGGGCCGAGCACAGCATACCCTGGCTTTCCACACCGCGCAGCTTACCCACCTTAATCAGGAAGGGCTTGCCATCTTCGCCGGGCGGCAGCTCGGCACCCACCAGCGCGCAGGGGATGCGAATGCCCACGCGGGCATTCGGTGCGCCGCAAACGATGTTCAACAGCTCGGGCTGGCCTACATCCACTTTGCAGACGCGCAGGCGATCGGCGTTGGGGTGTTGTTCGGCTTCCTTGATCTCACCCACCACGATCTTGGTGAAAGGAGGAGCGACGGGCTTGAGCTCTTCGACCTCCAGCCCCGCCATGGTCAACGTCTCCGCCAGCTCGGCGGTGGAAAGGGAAGGATTGCAGAAGGTGCGCAGCCAGGATTCAGAAAATTGCATGGTCAGTCAGGCTAGAGATACGACAGTGGGCGACGGTGGGGTCTTGTGGCAGTTACTGAAACTGGGACAAGAAACGGATGTCACCGTCAAAGAACAGGCGCAGGTCGTTCACACCGTAGCGCAGCATGGTCAGGCGGTCCGGGCCCATGCCAAAGGCAAAGCCAATGTACTTCTCGGGGTCCAGGCCCATGTTGCGGATCACATTGGGGTGAACCTGGCCGGAACCGGCCACTTCCAGCCAGCGGCCAGCCAGGGGGCCGGTCTGGAACTGGATGTCAATTTCGGCGCTGGGTTCGGTGAAGGGAAAGAAGCTGGGGCGGAAGCGCAGCACCAGATCGTCGCTCTCAAAGAAGGTCCGGCAGAAATCGGTGAAGACAAACTTCAGATCCTTGAAACTCACGTTCTCGCCCACCCACAGGCCTTCGCACTGGTGGAACATGGGGGAATGGGTGGCATCGCTGTCCACACGGTAGGTGCGGCCAGGCGCAATCACGCGAATCTCGGGCATGTCGCCGGAGAAAAGGCCATCGGCGGAAGCACCTGCAGCGGCACGATGCGTCTTGACGTGTTGCACTGCGTAGCGGATCTGCATGGGGCTGGTGTGGGTGCGCAGCAGGTTGGGCGCGGTCTCCGAACCACCTTCCACATAGAAGGTGTCATGCATGGAGCGCGCGGGATGGTCTTCGGGCGTGTTCAACGCGGTGAAGTTGAACCAGTCGGACTCGATCTCCGGGCCCTGGGCCACTTCAAAACCCATGGACCCGAAAATGGCTTCAATACGTTCCAGCGTCAAAGACACGGGGTGCAAACCACCCTGCCCGCGCTGACGACCTGGCAGCGTCACGTCCAGCGCTTCGGCCTGCAGCTGCATTTGCAGCTCGGCATCAGCCAGCGCCTGACGGCGCTCAGTCAGCGCAGCTTCAATCGCCTGCTTGGCCACGTTGATCGCGGCACCGGTTGACTTTTTCTCTTCCACGCTCAGCGCGGCCATCCCCCTCATGAGCTCGGTCATGCGGCCGGACTTCCCCAGAAACAGGGCTTTGGCATTTTCCAGATCAGCAGGCGTTGCCGCTTGGGCAAAAGCCGCTTTGGCGGTGTCAACGATGGCGTTCAACTCGGTCATAAATTTGAGGAGACTGTTTATGTCATTGAAAAAGGGCTAGTGCTTTTTCAAGCGCTAGCCCTTGTTTCTGGTGCGCAGAACGCTACAAAATCAGTAGCATTCAGCCGCGAACTCAAGCAGCCAGTTTGGCTTTCACTTGTTCCACGATGCCAGCAAAAGCCGCCATGTCATGGATCGCGATATCGGACAGAACCTTGCGGTCGATCTCGATGTTCGCTTTCTTCAGACCATTGGCAAACTGGCTGTATGTCAGACCGCATTGACGGGCTGCGGCGTTGATACGCGCAATCCACAACTGACGGAAGACACGCTTCTTGGTACGACGGTCACGGTAGGCATATTGCCCAGCCTTCATGACGGCCTGTTTGGCAATCCGGAAGACATTACCGCGGCGACCACGGAAACCTTTTGCAAGGGCCAGAACTTTTTTATGGCGGGCGCGAGCCGTTACACCACGTTTGACGCGAGGCATGTGATTACTCCTTGTTCGTCGTTAATTAAATACCACGACCGGGCAGCATCTGTGCCATGTGACCCATATTGGTCTCATGAACTCCAGTGGAGCCGCGCAAGTGGCGTTTATTTTTGGTGGTCTTCTTGGTCAAGATGTGACGTTTGAAGGCTTGGCCGCGCTTGACGGTACCACCTGGACGGACGCGGAAGCGTTTCTTCGCCGCGCTCTTGGTCTTCATTTTGGGCATGTAAATGCTCCTTTTCATTTGTGCTCGTGAGGCGTCCGGAAAACTACTTCCAGCCTTGTTGGCCCCGAGCCACTTTTAAAGTGGCGCGTTTTACCGCTCCACTACTTGGCGAATCCGAAGATCCGCCGTTCAACACGGCAGGTGACCAGACCTGCCGAGAGAATTTAGGCCGCAGGTTCTGCTGCGGGCTTTGGTGCGCCACCAGGCTTTTTACGGCCGGGGGCAATCATCATGATCATCTGGCGGCCTTCCAGCTTCGGGAATTGCTCCACGAGGATGGTGTCGCCCAGTTCGTCGCGCATACGCTGCAACATCGCCAAACCAATTTCTTGGTGGGTGATTTCGCGACCCCGAAAACGCAAAGTGATCTTGCACTTGTCGCCATCGGCCAAGAAGCGCCGGATGTTGCGCATCTTGATGTTGTAGTCGCCGTCATCGGTACCAGGACGGAACTTGATTTCCTTGATCTCAATAACCGTCTGCTTGGCTTTCGCTTCCGCCGCTTTTTTCTGCTCCTGATACTTGAACTTGCCATAGTCCATCAACCGGCACACAGGCGGGTTGGCAGTAGCGGCAATTTCAACCAGATCAACATCCAGCTCGCCTGCCATACGCAGGGCTTCCATCAGGCTAACGACACCTAGCGGCTCATTCTCAGGACCAGAGAGGCGAACCTCTGGGGCCATGATTTCCCGGTTAAGACGGTGTTTGCGCTCTTCACGCTGACGGCGGTCACGAAATTCAGTAGCGATGGCTCAATCCTTCACAATTTTTGCTACTCCAATAGTAGCGATTGCCGCACATGGCACGCCGTCAAACCGGGGTTTCTTGGGTACAACCTCAAGCCGCTGATTTGTTGGCAATGTCGCTGGCGATCCTTTCAATAAAGGCCTCCAGAGGCATTGCACCGAGGTCTTGACCACCCCGGGCGCGCACTGCGACGGCTCCTGCTGCCATCTCTTTGTCGCCAATGACGACCAAGTACGGCAGCTTTTGCATCGAATGCTCCCGTATTTTATAGGTTATTTTCTCATTGCGCAGATCTAAATTGACCCTAAGCCCTTGATTTTGCAGCGTTTTAGCCACGGAACGGGCGTAATCCGCCTGCGCATCGGTGATATTGAGCACCGCAACCTGCACCGGAGCCAGCCAGGCCGGCAAGGCGCCAGCACTCTCTTCGATCAAGATGCCGATGAAACGCTCCAGGCTGCCAACGATCGCACGGTGCAACATGATGGGGCGGTGGCGCGCACCGTCTTCGCCCACAAATTCGGCGTCCAGACGCTCGGGCAAGTTCGGATCCACCTGGATGGTGCCGCACTGCCAGGGTCGGCCCAGTGCGTCTTTCAGCGTGTACTCAATCTTGGGGCCGTAAAACGCGCCCTCACCCGGCAGGTATTCGAAGTCGCAGCCAGAGGCGCGCAGGCCTTCTGCCAGCGCGTTCTCCGCGCGATCCCAGCTCTCTTCAGTACCAATACGCTTTTCAGGGCGTGTAGAGAGCTTGTAGATGATGTTGGTAAAGCCAAAGTCCTTGTAAACCTTTTGCAGCAAGGTCGTGAAGGCCACCACTTCCGCTTGAATCTGGTCTTCGGTACAGAAGATGTGGCCGTCATCCTGTGTGAAGGCGCGCACCCGCATGATGCCGTGCAGGCCGCCCGAGGGCTCGTTGCGGTGGCAGGCACCAAATTCACCAAAGCGCAACGGCAAGTCGCGGTAGCTCTTGATGCCGTGCTTGTAGATCAGGATGTGGCCCGGGCAATTCATGGGCTTCAGGGCATATTCGCGCTTTTCACTCTCTGTCGTGAACATGTTCTCGCGGTATTTATCCCAGTGGCCGGTCTTCTCCCACAGGCCCTTGTCGATGATCTGCGGCCCCTTGACTTCCAGATAGCCGTTGTCCTGGTAGACCTTGCGCATGTACTGCTCCACACCCTGCCACACCGTCCAGCCCTTGGGGTGCCAGAACACGGTGCCGGGAGAATGCTCGTCAATGTGAAACAGATCCAGCTCCCGGCCCAGCTTGCGGTGGTCGCGTTTTTCGGCTTCCTCCAGCATGGTCAAGTGCTGTTGCAACTCGTCCTTGGTGGCCCAGGCCGTACCGTAAATACGCTGCAGCATCTCGTTCTTGTGGTCGCCGCGCCAGTAGGCACCAGCCACTTTCATGAGCTTGAAGTGTTTGAGCTTGCCGGTGCTGGGCACGTGGGGGCCACGACACAGATCCTCAAACTTGCCTTCGCGGTAGAGCGAGACATCCTCGTTGGCAGGAATGCTGGCAATGATTTCGGCCTTGTAATGTTCGCCCAGGCTTTTGAAGTAAGCCACTGCCTCATCACGCGGCAGCACGCGACGCGCCACGGGCTCGTCCAGCGCGGCCAGCTGTGTCATCTTTTTCTCAATGGCAACCAGGTCTTCTGGCGTGAAGGGGCGCTTGTACGAAAAGTCGTAGAAAAAACCATGCTCAATGACGGGACCGATGGTGACCTGCGCATCCGGGAACAGCTCCTTGACGGCATAGGCCAACAAGTGGGCGGTGGAGTGGCGAATAACCTCCAGACCATCCGCATCTTTGGCCGTGATGATGGACAACGCGCTGTTGACTGTCATCTGGAAGCTGGTGTCCACCACTTTGCCGTCCACTTTGCCGGCCAAAGCGGCTTTGGCCAAGCCCGCACCAATGGAGGCAGCCACTTCGGCCACGGTGACCGGGCCGGGAAATTCACGTTGGGAACCGTCGGGGAGCGTAATTTGAATCATGGTGTGCCTAAGAAAGCGTCGAGAGCAAAAAGAAAAAGCGCGGGAAGGTCCGCGCTTTACTATGAATTTGGTAGCTGCTTGCGCACAAGGCGCGCGGACTACGGCCTTATTCGCTGATGAATGTCGCCGGTGTAGTTCGCGGTGTCATAACCAAACTGCCTTTCTCGCTCTTATACAAAGTTGATCTTGAGATTTTAACCCCAGTCAAACGCCCCAGTAGAAAGGGCCGGACTCCCCTCACGAAAGTCCGGCCCAAATTCTGCAAACAGGGCAGCTTAGTGGAACTGCTCTTCTTCGGTAGAACCGGTCAGGGCCTTCACCGAGGACGAACCGCCCTGGATCACGGTGGTCACGTCGTCGAAGTAACCAGCGCCCACTTCCTGCTGGTGCGACACAAAGGTGTAACCCTTGTCACGTGCGGCGAACTCGGGCTCTTGCACCATGTTGACGTAGTGCTTCATGCCTTCGCCGTTGGCGTAAGCGTGGGCAAACTGGAAGGTGTTGAACCAGTTGATGTGGATACCGGCCAGTGTGATGAACTGGTACTTGTAGCCCAGCGCGGACAGGTCTTCCTGGAAGGACGCGATCTGGCTGTCGTTGAGGTTCTTCTTCCAGTTGAAGGACGGCGAGCAGTTGTACGACAGCAGCTTGCCGGGGCATGCAGCGTGCACGGCCTGGGCGAATTCACGGGCGAAGCCGATGTCTGGCACGCCGGTTTCGCACCACACCAGATCGGCATAGGGCGCGTAGGCCACGCCACGGCTAATGGCTTGCTCCAGACCGTTCCTGACGCGGTAGAAACCTTCTTGCGTGCGCTCACCGGTCAGGAAAGGTTTGTCGTTGGCATCGTGGTCCGACGTGATCAGGTTGGCCGCTTCAGCGTCAGTACGGGCCAGAACGATGGTGGACACACCCATCACGTCGGCCGCGAAACGTGCGGAAATCAGTTTTTCGCAGGCTTCTTGGGTAGGGACCAGCACCTTGCCGCCCATGTGGCCGCACTTTTTCACGGCAGCCAGTTGGTCTTCGAAGTGCACGCCAGCAGCGCCCGACTGGATCATGTTCTTCATCAACTCAAAGGCATTCAGCACGCCGCCGAAACCAGCTTCTGCATCCGCCACGATGGGCAGGAAGTAGTCGATGAATTCCTTGTCACCGGGGTTGACGCCACGGCCCCACTGGATTTCGTCGGCGCGCTTGAAGGTGTTATTGATGCGGCGCACCATGGTGGGCACCGAGTCGTAGGCGTACAGCGACTGGTCGGGGTACATGGTTTCGGACGTGTTGCCGTCAGCAGCGACTTGCCAGCCCGACAGGTACACGGCTTCGAGGCCTGCCTTGGCTTGCTGCATGGCTTGACCGGCAGAGATGGCGCCGAAAGCGTTGACATAGCCCTTCTTGGCGCCGCCGTTGATCTTGTCCCACAGCTTTTCAGCGCCGCGCTTGGCCAAGGTGTGCTCGATAGACAGCGAACCACGCAGGCGAACCACGTCAGCAGCGGAGTAGCCGCGCTTCACGCCCTTCCAACGGGGGTTGGTGGCCCAGTCTTTTTCCAGTGCGGCGATTTGTTGTTCGCGGCTCAGTTGCGAGTTGAGGTTTTGCGTCATGAGAACACTCCTAGGTTGGTTGATTGGCTGTGCACCGTTTGCCTTGCAATTCTGGTGCCCATGGATGAATTCTATGTCTTATATAAGACATATTTTTAATCTTATGTCTTATATAAGACATAAATTTATTCATTACAAATCAACAACTTATGAATGCCATTTCTCAATGCAAAACGACAAGCATGCATGTGAAATGTAGGAGACAAAAAAGCTCACTCGCCATTTCATAATAAGAAAAGGGCTGACGCATGTCGAAATGCGGCAGCCCTGGGCCTACACCAAGCCTGAACAGGATCAGAACGCCTGTGCGTAACGCGCCATTTCCCAGGGGCTGACGTGCTGGCTGAACGCGGCCCATTCGGCCCGCTTGAGCTCAAGGAACTGTGCACAGAACGCCTCTCCCACCTCCCGGCGCAACACTGTGTCTTGCTCCAGCGCGTATAACGCCGCGCGCAGGTCCACAGGCAAGGCAGGCGGCAAGTCTTGCCCTGCTTGGGCACGCAAGTACAAATCGTCCGCAACCGGTGCAGGTGGCTGCAGGGTGTTGTCGATACCCTGCAGGCCGGCGACCAGTGTGGCGGCAATGGCCGCATAGACGTTGCAAGACGGGTCCGGCAGGCGCCACTCCAGGCGACCATCGACCACCCGCACCAGACAGGTCCGGTTGTTGGCGCCATAAGCCTTCCATACGGGCGACCAGGTAGTGCCAGAGGCACTGTCGCTGGAAGCCAAACGTTTGTAGCTGTTGACGGTGGGCGCACACAGCGCAGCCAGCGCATCGGCATGGCGCAGAAGACCCGCGGCAAACTGGTGGCCCGCCGCGCTGAGCCCCAGGTCGCCCTCGGCATCCGCAAACACCGCGCGCCCTTGCGCATCGGTAATGCTGATGTGAAAGTGCAGCCCGCTACCTGGTGCGTGTGCCAGCGGCTTGGGCATGGCGCTGAAGACCATGCCGTGGCGCTCGGCCACCGCGTGGGCGGCAAGCTTGAACAGCATGTAGCGGTCGGCCGCCGCCAATGCGTGGTCAAAACGGTAGTTGATCTCGTACTGGCCGCAGGCGTCTTCGTGGTCGATCTGCTGCAAATCGAACCCCAGCTGCACCAGCGTGCTGCGCATGTCCTCCAACCAGGCCGCATTGCGGTGGATGGACTTGAGGTCGTACGAAGGTTTGTCCAGCTGGTCGTGGGCATCGGCCACCTGCCAGGCACCGCTCACCTCGCGCAGCAAAAAGAACTCCGGCTCAATACCCACCCACATGCGCCAGCCACGCGCCTCCAGTTGGGCCACTGCAGCTTTCAGCACCTGGCGCGAGCAGGTGTCCAGCGCCTCACCACCCGCAAAACCGTCACACACTGCGCGGGCCACGCCCGGCATAAAGGGCAGCGCCTGCAACGACTCGGGCAACACCCGCCCGTAGTATTCGCTGCGCGGGCCCATGCGCGGCAGTCCTGTGCCCCAGATGCTGGGACCGGCAAAGCCTGCACCCACCTCCACCCACTCCTGCAACTTCTCCAGCGGCACCAGTTTGCCCTTGGCCACACCATGGAGGTCACAAAACTGGGACAGCACGGAGTGCACGCCCTGGGCTTGCAGGGTACGGATGGTATCGGCGTAGTTATGCATGAAATTGGCCTCTAGCCCTTATGGAATATGCGCGAGCAGCTATCAAAAAAGGAGTGAATGAAGTCCCCAAGCCACCGCTGCGGCTCGGGCAACCGGGGCTCACACCGGGCTGTCGATGCGAATCCAGGTGGTCTTGGTCTCGGTGTACTTGTCGAAGGCGTGCAGGGACTTGTCGCGCCCTACCCCGCTTTGTTTGTAGCCGCCAAACGGCACGGTGATGTCATCTTCGTCGTACTGGTTTACGTGCACCGTGCCGGCACGCAGTGCGCGCGCCACGCCATGGGCTTTATTCAAATCGCTAGTCCACACGCCGGCCTGCAGGCCATAGACGCTGGCGTTGGCCATGCGCACCACCTCGGCCGTGTCGCTAAAAGACAGCACGGACAGCACCGGGCCAAAGATTTCTTCACGTGCGATGGTCATGTCGCCACGCACACCGTCAAACACCGTGGGCTGCACATAACAACCGCCGGTGGACTGCAGCACCTGCTCGCCACCGGCCAGTAGCTTGGCACCTTCGGCTTTGCCGCTTTCTATGTAACGCAGCACCGTGTTCATCTGCAGCGTGTCCACCAGCGCGCCCATCACCGTGTCGGGCAAGGTCGGGTTGGCTGGCGCATAGGCCGGCACCAGCGCCAGTGCCTTCTCCAAAAATTTCTCTTTGATGCTGTCTTGCACATACAGGCGCGAGGGCGCGTTGCAACTCTCGCCCTGGTTGAAGAAGATGCTGCCCACGGCCGCTTCCACCGCGCGGTCCAGGTTGGGGCAGTCGGCAAACACGATGTTGGGGGACTTGCCACCCAGCTCGGTCCAGGCGCGCTTGAGGTTGCTCTGCCCGGCCATCACATGGATTTGTTTGCCCACGCGTGTGGAGCCGGTGAAGGCGATGCAATCCACATCCATATGCAGCGCCAGCGGCGAACCGGCCTCGGGGCCAAAGCCCGGCACCACGTTGAACACGCCGTCGGGAATGCCGGCTTCCAGCGCCAGGTCCGCCAGGCGCAGCGCCGTGAGCGGCGATTTTTCGCTGGGCTTGAGCACCACGCTGTTGCCCACGGCCAGCGCGGGTGCAATCTTCCAGGCGGCCATGATCATGGGGTAGTTCCAGGGCACCACCACCCCCACCACACCCACCGGTTCGCGCGTGATGAGCGCCAGCGCCGTATCGGCCGTGGGGGCGATTTCGTCGTACACCTTGTCCACCGCCTCGCCATACCAGCGGATGCAGTTGGCCGCGCTGTTCACGTCCACTGCGCGCGCGTATTTCACGGGCTTGCCCATGTCCAGCGTTTCAGTCAGGGCCAGGGCATCGGCGTTTTCCAGCAACAGGTCGGCAAACTTGACCATGATGCGTTTGCGCTGCGCCGGTGGCAGGCCGCGCCAGCGCTTGTCATCAAAGGCGGCACGGGCAGCACCCACGGCGCGGTCAATATCGGCCGCACCACACTGCGCCACCTCGGTCAACACGCGCCCGTCCACCGGCGAGATACTTTGGAAGGTGGCACCACTCAGGGCGGCCACACGCTGGCCGCCAATCACGGCGCGCCCGTCAAATTGCAATTGGCTCATGTCGTCCTCGTTGTTGTGAGCCGCCCGCAAGGGGGCGGCGGGTTGTCAGCGCGGGGCGCTTTCGGCCCGTGTGGCAGCCGCGATCTCGCGCTCGCGTTTACGCGTCTGCCGCGCCACCCACACGCTGTAACTGATGATGACGATGGTCACGGTAAAGATGAGCAGTGTGGCGGCCGCGTAAATCGTGGGATTGATGCCCCGGCGCGCGTAACTGAAGATGACCTGGGGCAAGGTGCTCACGCCCGGGCCGGACAGGAATTCCGAAATCACCACATCGTCAAACGACAGCGTGAACGAGAGCAGAAACGCCGCCAGAATGCCCTGCGCAATATTGGGCAGCGTGACCAGAAAGAACACCTCGTAGGGCTTGGCGCCCAGGTCCATGGCGGCCTCTTCCAGCGAGCGGTTCACCTCCAGCAGGCGCGACTGCACCACCACCATGCCATAGGCCATGCCCAGCAGCGTGTGGCCCAGGATGATGGTCAACATGCCACGCTCGGGCCAGCCCATGAGGTTTTGCGCCCCCACCATCAGCAGCAGCAGCGACAAACCAATCACCACCTCGGGCATCACCAGCGGAGCGTTCACCATGCCGGAGAACACAGTGCGCCCCAGAAAGCGCCGGTAGCGCACCAGCACAAAGGCCGCAAACGTACCCAGCACGGCCGACAACACCCCGGTAACCGTCGCCACCTGGATGGAGAGCCAGAAGCCCTCCACAATCTTGGTGTCACGTGTCAGCGCTTCGTACCAGCGCAACGAGAAGCCGGTGAAGTTCGCGTCCTGTCGGGTGCTGTTGAACGAGAACACCACCATGAAGATCAGCGGCATGTAGAGGAACAGGTAGACCAGGGCCATCCAGCCCTTGCCAAAGTTTTTTTCAATCCAGGGTTTCATGGCCTGTCCCTCATGCCTTGCCGGACGCGTCACTGTCGCCGGTGTAGTGGTAGTAAACGGCCAGTGGCACGATGATGAGCGCAATCATCACCACCGCGAGCGCCGTGGCGCGGGGCCAGTTGTTGCTGGTGAACATTTCATCCCAGACCACACGCCCGATCATGATGTTTTCAGGCCCGCCCAACAGCGAGGGAATCACAAACTCGCCCACGGCCGGAATGAAGACCAGCATGAAGCCCGCCACAATGCCCGCCTTGGACAGCGGCACGGTCACCAGCCAGAAGGCCTTGAACGGCGTGGTGCCCAGGTCGTAGGCGGCCTCCAGCAGGCGGAAGTCCATCTTCACCAGATTGGCATACAGCGGCAGCACCATAAAGGGCAGGTACACATAGGTCATACCCACCAGCATGGACACATTGGTGTACAGCATCTGGATCGGCTCGCTGATCAGGCCCAAGGCCATCAACACCTGGTTGACCACGCCCTGGTCCGCCAGAATGCCCTTCCAGGCATAGACGCGCAGCAAAAACGACGTCCAGAACGGCAACATCACCATCATCAACAAGGCCGGGCGTGCACTGGGGGCCGAGCGGGCGATGAAATAGGCAAACGGATACCCAATGGCCAGACACAACACCGCCGTACACAAGGCGTACCAGATCGAGCGCAGATAGGCCTCGATATAGATGGTCTGGAACAAGGCCCCGCCTTCGCTGCTGCGGAAGATGGACCAGTAGTTCTCGTACTTGAGCTTCAAGAGCCCGGTGGTGCTGTCCCAGATTGGCTTGAAGGGGTGGATGTCACTGCCCATGTCCACAAAACTGATGTAGAGCAGGATCAGGAACGGCAGCAGAAAGAACACCGCCAGCCAGGCGTAGGGCACGCCAATGACCAGGCGGCGGCCGGGCATGGGAAGGGAGAGTTGTGCCATGGTGTGCCTCAATCGCGCAGCACGATGGCAGAGCGGTCACCCCACCAGAAGTACACATCGTCTTCCCAGGTGATGTCGCTGAGCTCCTGGCGCGAGGTGTTGGCCTCGGTGATCTTCACCTTGGTGCCATCGGTGGCCACCACGATGTAGGTGTTGTAGGAGCCGAAGTAGGCGATTTCCTTGACCTTGCCCGTGAACAGGTTCACCGATACATCGGGACGGACCTTGCTGATCTCGATCTTCTCGGGGCGCACTGCAATGCCTACGGGCATGTTCAGCGTACCACTGACACCATGGCCCACGTGGATTTCACCAATGCCGGTCACGGCAGCACAGCGGTCGTGTTCGTCGATGCTCAGGCGACCTTCAAAGATGTTCACATTACCGATGAAATCCGCCACAAAACGGTTGGCCGGATGTTCATACACCTCTTCGGGCGAGCCCACCTGCTGCACACGGCCCTTGCTCATCACGGCAATGCGGTTGGCCATGGTCATGGCCTCTTCCTGGTCGTGTGTCACCATCACGCAGGTCACACCCACTTTTTCAATGATGTTGACCAGCTCGAACTGGGTTTGTTCGCGCAGTTTTTTGTCCAGCGCGCCCAGCGGTTCGTCCAGCAGCAGCAGCTTGGGGCGCTTGGCCAGGCTGCGTGCCAGCGCCACGCGTTGCTGCTGTCCACCCGAGAGCTGGTGCGGCTTGCGCTTGGCAAAGCTGCCCAGTTGCACCAGATCGAGCATTTCCCCCACGCGCTGCTTGATCTCATCCTTGGGCAAGCCTTCACGTTTAAGGCCAAAGGCCACGTTCTCCCAGATGTCCAGGTGCGGAAACAGCGCATAACTCTGGAACATCATGTTGATCGGCCGGTCGTACGGGGCCAGTTTGGCCACGTCTTGTCCGCCCAGCAAAATCCGCCCTGAAGTGGGCGACTCAAACCCAGCCAGCATGCGCAACAGGGTGGACTTGCCACAACCCGAGCTGCCCAGCAGCGCAAAAATCTCGCCCTGCGCAATGGACAAGGACACCTCGTCCACAGCGGTAGCTTCGTCAAAGCGTTTCACCAGCTTCTCTGTGACCAGGTAGCCTGGTTTTCCGGATTGCACTGTCATCTCAGGGCCTTTGCATGGGTTGCAAACAATAAAAAGGGCTGTTTATACCTGCGTACAAACAGCCCTGGATGGCATGAAGCCAGGTTTTTACTTGCCTTTTTTGAAGGCGTTGTAGGCAGTTGCCAAAGCCTCGCGCGCCTCGTTGCTGAAGCTGCTGGGCGGGATCATCTTGGCGAAGTAGTCGGACTCCACAAAGATGGTCTTGTTGCCAGCAATTTCAGGCTTGATCTTCTCGATCGCGGCCTTGTTGCCAGTGGGGTAGCTCATTTCATTGGACATCAGGGCTGCGTTTTCGGCACGCAGGTAGAAGTCGATGAAGGCCGCTGCGTTGTTGGGATGCTTGGCATCCTTGGTGATCGCCATGGTGTCAAAGAAGATCAAGGCGCCGGTGCTGGGCAGCAGCGATTCGATTTCGTCCTTGGAACCATTTTCCTTGGCGCGGCCTGCAGCGATGTTGATGTCGCCAGACCAGCCCACGGCCACGCAGGCCTTGCCGCCAGCGATGTCGTCGATCATGGTCGAGCTGAACAGACGCACGTCCTTGCGCACTTTGGCCAGCATGGCAGACGCCAGTTTGTAATCCTCAGGATTGTTGGAGTACGCGTCCTTGCCCACGTAGTGCAGGGCCACGGGCATGATTTCTGTGGGCGAATCCAGGTAGGCGATGCCGCAAGACTTGAGCTTTGCGCTGTACTTGGGGTCAAACACCAGGTCCCAAGCGTTTTCGGGCATGGGCAAGCTACCCAGGGCCTTGGTCACTTTGGTCTTGTTGATGCCCACGGTGGTGAAACCCCAGGCCCATGGCACCAGGTGTTTGTTCTCGGGGTCGGCCTTGGTCAGGGTCGCCATGATGGCGGGGTCCAGGTTGGCCAGGTTCTTGATCTTGGACTTGTCCAGCGGCTGCAGCAGGCCGCCTTCGATCTGACCCTTGGCAAACACGGTGCCGGGCACGACGATGTCGTAGCCGGTATTGCCTGCCACCAGCTTGGCCTGCAGGGCTTCGTTGGTCTCAAAGGTGTCGTAGTTCACCTTGATACCGGACTCTTTTTCAAACGCGGCAATCATGCCCTCTGGGACGTAGTCGGGCCAGTTGTAAATGTTGAGCACCTTTTCTTCGGTGTTCACTGGCGCGGCAGGTACGCTGGCCACCGGGGCTGCAGCTGGTGCGGCAGCGGGGGCTTCTTCTTTCTTACCGCAAGCAGCCAAAGCTACTGCTGTCAGTGCAAAAGACCAGAGGTATTTTTTCATGGCGAGTTTGTCTCCACTAAAAGAGGGTTGGGTTAAAGACAATCAAAACGGCTTGGTGTGAATAAGCAAATTTCAGACCAAAAAAGATTATAGAAGTGCAAATCAGTTGCTTTACACCAATCCGCGGGCTTTGAGGTCCCGTTGCGTCAAGTCCAGCGCCAGATGGATCAGGCGCATCATTTCGTCAATGTCTGCACGGGTCATCACCAGGGGCGGGGCAATGATCATGCGGTCGCCCACGGCACGCATGATCAGCCCGTTGCCAAAGCAGTGGCCCCGGCACAGCATGCCAACTCCGTCGTCTTCCTTGAAGCGTTCCTTGGTCTTCTTGTTCTTGACCAGCACCAGGCCGCCGACAAAACCGCAGGTTTCGGCCAAGCCGACCAGCGGGTGCTCGTTGAGCTCCGCATAACGTTGAGCAAAGTAGGCACCAATTTCGCCATGCACCTTTTGGGGGAGCTGCTCGGTTTCCATGATGTCCAGATTGGCCAGGGCCACCGCGCAGGCCACTGGGTGGCCGCTGTAGGTATATCCGTGGTTGAACTCCCCGCCCTGCTCGATCAGCACCTTGGCCACGCGGTTGCCGACCATCACCCCTCCCAGCGGGATGTAGCCGCTGGTCACCGCCTTGGCAAAGGTCACCAGATCAGGCTTGTAGCCAAACTTCTCGTAGCCAAACCAGTGGCCCAGACGGCCAAAGGCACAAATCACCTCGTCGCTGATCAGCAGGATGCCGTATTTGTCGACGATGCGCTGGATCTCGGGCCAGTAGGTGGCCGGCGGAATGATCACGCCACCCGCGCCCTGCACCGGCTCGGCAATAAAGGCTGCCACCTTGTCCGGTCCCACAGCCAGGATTTTTTCTTCCAGCCAGCCCGCGGCGCGCACGCCAAACTCATCCGCGGTTTCGCCGGGCTTGCCATTTTCAAAATAGTAGGGCTGCTCGATGTGGGTGATATTGGGAATCGGCAAGTCGCCCTGGGCATGCATGCCACTCATGCCACCCAGCGAGGCCCCGGCCATGGTGCTGCCGTGGTAAGCGTTGTGGCGGCTGATGATGACCTTGCGTTGCGGCTGGCCCAGCAGGTCCCAGTAGCGGCGCACCATGCGCACGTTGGAATCATTGCTCTCGCTGCCGCTGCTGGAATAAAACACGTGCTGGAAGCTGCGGTCTCCCACCGTGGGGGCCAGGCTGGCCAGCTTGGCCGCCAGTTGCACAGCGGGCACATTGGTGGTCTGGAAGAAGCTGTTGTAGTAAGGCAGCGTCATCATCTGCTGGTGCGCCGCATCGGCGAGCGCCTTGCGGCCGTAACCCACGTTCACGCACCACAGGCCACTCATGGCGTCCAGAATTTTCTTGCCTTCGGAGTCCCAGACATAGATCCCTTCGGCCCGCGTGATGACGCGCGCACCGCGGCTGGACAGGTCCTTGAAGTCAGTAAAAGGGTGCAGAAAGTGGGCGCTGTCCAGGGACTGGATGAGGGCGGTATCGACGGCAGTGTTCATGGCGTTCAGCTTGAAGGTTGAGTGGCTTACACGTGCAGCAACAGGTGCTCACGCTCCCAGGGAGAAATGACTTTCATGAACTCGTCAAATTCGAGTTCCTTGATCTCGGAGTACACGGTGATGAACTCCTTGCCCAGCACCTCGTGCAAGTCAGACTCCTTGCGCAACCAGTCCAGGGCCTCCCCCAGACTGCGTGGCAAGGCGTAGGGGGACAGGTAGGCATCACCGCGCATCTCGGGCTTGGGCTTGATTTTGTTTTTGAGACCCAGGTAGCCACACGCCAGCGTCATGGCCATGGCCACATAGGGGTTGGCATCAGCACCAATCACACGGTTTTCCACGCGGCGGGCGGCGGGTGACGAGATGGGTGAACGAATACCCACGGTCCGGTTGTCATAGCCCCATTCGATGTTGATGGGTGCTGCCGTGTTGCGCGACAGGCGGCGGTAACTGTTCACATAGGGTGCCACCAGTACCATGGCCGCCGGAATGTAACGCTGCAAGCCGCCGATGTAGTGCATAAAGGACTCGGACGGCGTGCCGTCTTCGTTGCTGAAGACATTCTTGCCCGTGGCCACGTCAATCAGGCTTTGGTGCACATGCATGGCGCTGCCCGGCTCACCGGCAATCGGCTTGGCCATGAAGGTGGCGTACATGTCATGGCGCAGCGCGGCTTCGCGCACCGTGCGTTTGAAGAAAAACACTTCGTCGGCCAGGCCTAGCGGCTTGTTGTGGAAGAAGTTGATTTCCATCTGCCCCGCACCCACCTCGTGGATCAGCGTGTCCACGTTGAGCTCCATCTTGTCGGAGTAGTCGTAAATCTCTTCAAACAGCGGATCGAACTCGTTCACCGCGTCAATGCTGTAGGCCTGGCGCGAGGTTTCGGCACGGCCACTACGGCCAATCGGCGCACGCAGCAAGGTGTTGGGGTCGGTGTTGCGGGCGGTAAGGTAGAACTCTAGTTCCGGTGCCACGATGGGCTGCAGGCCCTCGGCGGCAAACAGGTCGCAAACCCGGCGCAACACGCTGCGTGGTGCAAACGGCACCAGCTTGCCTTCGTGGTCAAAACAGTCATGGATCACCTGCGCGGTGGGGTCTGTGGCCCAGGGAACAATACGCACCGAGGAGGGGTCCGGGCGCAGCTGCATGTCCTTGTCGGTGGGGTCCACCACATCGTAGTAGGGGCCACTCTCGGGGAACTCACCGGTCACCCCCATGGCCACGATGGCCTGGGGCAGGCGCATGCCACGGTCTTCGGTGAACTTGCCGCGCGGCAGGATCTTGCCGCGCGCCACACCAGTCAAGTCAGGCACCAGGCACTCGACTTCCGTCACCCGACGTTCATTCAGCCATTGCTCCAAATCGTTGAAGCTCATTGTCTTGTTCTCGGTCATTCTCCATCTCCTTGCGGCGCACCCCAGAGGGTGGGCATTGTTGGGCCTGAGCCACTGTAGCAGTGCGCGCTGTCAAACCATTCTGCGGCAGAATTGGCTGCAAAACAGTGCCATTTGATAAAACCTGATGGTGCCACTTTAACCCGCTTCTTCGTCCCGCCACGTACCCACACCATGCTGTCCGAACTGCTCCTGACCGATATGCACCACAGCCCGGGTGCTGCCGCCCTGCCCTTGAACCGGCGCTTGTACGAGAGCCTGCGCCGGGCCATCCTGCACGGCCACCTGGCGGCCGGCGATCGCCTGCCCTCCAGCCGCGAACTCACCCAGGACCTGCAGCTCTCGCGCAATACTGTGATGGCGGCGTTGAACCAGCTCGGTGCCGAGGGTTACCTGGTCAGCCGTGTGGGCAGCGGCACCTTTGTGAATGAGCACCTGCCCAGCCCGCGCCAGCGGGGCCGCGCGGGCAGGACCACCCATGCCGGAGCACGGCTCTCGCGCCGGGGCACGGCCCTGGCCACCCAGTTCACCTCGGCCATGCTGGAAATCCAGCCCTTCACCCCGGGTGTGGCGGACTTCAGCGCCTTCCCGGTGGCGCTGTGGCAGCGCTTGCAAAACAAGCACTGGCGCATGAGCTACCCCGACATGCTGGACTACTGCTACTCCGGCGGCCACGCCCCGTTGCGCCGGGCGGTGACCGACTACCTGCGCGTGTCGCGCAGCGTGCCGCTGGACATGGACCAGGTCATCATCACCAGCGGCACCCAGCAGTCGCTGGAGCTGTGCGCCCAGATGCTGGCCGACCATGGCGATACGGTGTGGCTGGAAGACCCGGCGTACTGGGGTGCGGTGAAGGCCTTCATGGCCAGCGGCCTGCGCACCCACGGCGTGCTGGTGGACGCCGATGGCATGGCCCCCACCGCCGCAGACGAACGCCACGCCCCGCGGCTGATCTACACCACGCCCTCGCACCAGTACCCCACGGGAGCCGTCATGTCCTTGGCGCGTCGCCAGCAACTGTTGGCGCTGGCCCAGAAGCACCAAGCCTGGGTGCTGGAGGATGACTACGACAGCGAGTTCCGCTTCAGCGGGCCGCCTATTTCCTCGCTGGCTGGCTTGTCACATGACGAGCGCGTGCTGTACCTCGGCTCGTTCTCCAAGGTGTTGTACCCGGGCCTCAAACTCGGCTACCTGGTGGTGCCCAAGGCCCTGGCCGGCGCGTTTCGCCAGGCACATTACGACCTGAACCGCCCCGGCCAAATGCCACTGCAGGCCGCGCTGGCCGAATTCATTGAGTTAGGGCACTTTGCCAGCGCACTGCGCAAGGCGCGCCACAGCTATGCGCAGCGGCGCCAACAGCTGCTGGACGCCCTGCAGCCTTGCCTGGGCCCCCACGCCCACATCAGCGGGGCAGAACAGGGGCTGCATCTGTGTCTGCGCCTGCCCGCCGCCGTGGACGACCAGGCCCTAGCATTGCGCGTTGCCCAGCAGGGCATGACGGTGCGCGCGCTGTCGGCCTACTGCCTGCAGCGCAGCGACGCCAAGGGTCTGGTGATTGGCTATGGCTATGCCACGCTGGAAGACATTGCACACTGGGGGCCTGTGCTGGCCAGCACCGTGAAGCGCGCGCTGGCGGCGGGTCGCGGTGGCAAGAAAACCTGAACCAACACAGCGCGACTGACTTACAAGCGGTCCATCAGCCGGTGGTACAGCATGCCCAGCACCAGACTGGGGGTGCGCAACAACGCTCCACCCGGAAACGGCCGGTGCTGCACACGGGCAAACACATCAAAGCGCTCGGCCTGCCCCGCAATCGCGTCTGCCGCCAACTGCCCGGCCAGAACGGTGAGCGCTACGCCATGGCCACTGAAACCCTGCAAGTAATACAGGTTGGAGCCCAGGCGTCCAAAGTCGGGGGCCCGGTTCATGCTGATGTCCACAAAGCCCCCCCAGACAAACTCCACTGCCGCCGTCTGCAGCGCGGGGAAGATGCTGGCCATGCGCTGCGCCATCATCGCCTGCAGCCCCGGGGGCGTGCGCGTGGAGTAACTCACGCGCCCGCCGAACAGCATGCGGTGGTCCGCGCTGCAGCGAAAGTAGTCCAGCACAAAGTTGTTGTCGCACACCGCGGCCCCCGAAGGAATCAGCGACTGGCACTTGGCCTGAGACAGAGGTTCGGTACCAATGATGTAGGTCCCCACAGGCATGGTGCGCGGCGCAATGTCGGGCGCCACCTGCGGGCCGTACTCGGGCAGCATGCAGTTGCCCGCCAGCACGCCAAAACGTGCCGTGACCGAGCCTTGTGCTGTGCGTGCAATGAGTGGCTCACCGCGTTGCAACTGGGTCACCGCCGAGTGCTCGTAGACCTGCACCCCCAATGCCAGCGCCGCACGCAGCAGGCCCAAGCCATATTTGAGCGGGTGCAAATGCCCGGATGTGTCTTCCACCGCCGCCGCACAGTAGCGCGTGCTGCCAATGTGCTGTTGCACCTCGCTGCCCGTATACAGGGCCGACTCAAACCCGTAGCGCGTACGCAGCAGGTCCACCTCGGTTTCCAGCGCGCGGGCTTTGCGCGGCGAGTCCGCCACCGTGATGTAGCCCTTGCGCAGATCGCAGCGTATGTCGAACTCACGCACCCGTTGCTCCAGCAGCGCAATCGCGTCCAGCGACATGTCCCAGACCTGCCGGGCTGTGGCCAGGCCCAACTGCGCTTCAAACGGCCCCTGCCCGCTGGCCAAGCCGACGATGAACTGGCCACCATTGCGCCCGGAGGCACCGCTGCACACCCGGTCGGCCTCCAGCACCACCACCTGGTAGCCGCGCTGTGCCAGCGCGATGGCAGACGACAGCCCGGCAAAGCCGCCGCCTACCACCAGCACATCGGCGTGCACCTCGCCCTGCAAAGGCGACAAGGCAGCAGGCCGCTGCACGCTGGCTTCGTAGTAACTCTTCTGGTTCAGTTGGGTGTCGGATTGCAGCAGCATGACGCAACCTCAGGCCGTGCGCTTGGCCACCTGGGAGGCCAGGTAGGTCCAGACAAAGGTCGCTGCCGCGTTGCTGGTGAGCTCGGCATGGTCGTAGGCCGGGGCCACTTCCACACAGTCCATGCCCACAAAGTGGAGGTCAGCCAGCTCCTCCAGCAGCGTCAGCACCTGCGAGCTGCTCATGCCACCGGGCTCGGGTGTGCCGGTGCCCGGGGCGAAGGCCGGGTCCAGGCAGTCAATGTCCAGCGTCAGGTAACAGGGCTGCTGGCCAATGCGCGTGCGGATCTGCTGCACCACGTCCTGCAGCCCCGCTCCGTCGCGGCCACGCAGCGCGCGTGCGGTAAAGATGAGGCCGCCCTGGTCCTGCACGTACTCACGGGCTGCACGGGTGCCGCTGGAGCGCAGGCCAATCTGCACCGTTTTTTGGGGCAGCACCAGGCCTTCCTGCAGCGCCTCGTAGGTCCAGGTGCCGTGGCCGGAGGGTTCGCCAAAGTGGTCTTCCCAGGTGTCGCAGTGGGCATCGAAGTGGATGAGCGCGACCGGCCCGTGCTGCGCATGCAGCGCGCGCAACAGCGGCAGCGTGATGGAATGGTCACCGCCCAGAAATACGCAGTGGTGGCGCGCCATCAGCGCTGCGGCCTGGGCCTGGATGGCCTCGCGCACCTGGGCCAGCGCGCCGGCATTGGGCAGGCGCAGGTCGCCCGCATCGCCCAGCGCCTCCAGCGGCGACACGCCAAACACCGGGTGCAGTCCGTCGCACAACATCAACGAAGCCCGGCGAATTTCTTGCGGGCCAAAGCGCGCACCTGGGCGG
This sequence comes from Rhodoferax sp. EU05-FHT12H12, assembly GCF_058791215.1. NCBI lineage: Bacteria > Pseudomonadati > Pseudomonadota > Betaproteobacteria > Burkholderiales > Comamonadaceae > Rhodoferax > Rhodoferax sp. EU05-FHT12H12. The sequence goes on from NZ_JBYTDI010000001.1 coordinate 600,411, forward strand.
TTGGTCACCGCACCATCAAAAGGCACCCCCACCAGCGCAAACGGCTGCGCCTGCAGGGGTGCTGACGCGAGAAAGCGGTTGCTGTTGTTGGCGTAGGCAAACTCTCCAATGGCCATGGCGATCCTCATCGGTTGCAAAACAATCGGTAGGCACAGTAACGCAATTTGAAGTCGCCGATGGAGCCACTTGCGGCAACACGCATGGTGTAGGCTTGCACGCTTGCCGTTTTCCCCCCCCTATCCCGCATGCCCCACTCCACCTCCGCCCCCAACCGCCTGCTGGCCTACTTCTTTTTGGCCCTGAGCATGGCGCTGGTGGGCAGCTATGTCGCCCTGTCCAAACCGCTGGTCGCGGCCTTGCCGGTCTTTCTGTTGGCCTGGATGCGCTTTGGCATTGGCGGTCTGGCCATGGTGCATTGGCTCAAGCGCCCGGCCGGGGAACCAGCCATGACGCCGCATACGCGCGCGTTGGTGTTTCTGGAGTCACTGTTGGGCAACTTCCTGTTCTCCATCTGCATGCTGTTTGGCGTGAGCATGACCAGTGCGGTGTCGGCCGGTGTCATCATGGCCAGCATTCCCGCGGTGGTGGCACTCATGAGTTGGGTCTTTCTGCGCGAGCGTATTGGCTTGCGCACCTGGCTAGCGGTGGGCTGTGGTGCAGTTGGCATTGGCTTGCTGGCACTATCAAAACAGGAGCTGCCCGCGCAACATCCATCAGGGCTAGAGGCCGATTTGGCACATAACAAGGCGCTGCTGGGCAACCTGCTGGTGTTTGGTGCGGTGCTGTGTGAGGCGGCCTATGCAGTGATTGGCAAGAAGCTCACGGGGGCCCTCTCGCCCAAACGCATCACCGCGCTCATCAACCTCTGGGGCTTTGTGCTGATGACACCCATGGGGGTTTATGCCGCTTGGCATTTCAACTTTACTGGTGTCGCCACCGGCTCCTGGGTGCTGCTGGTGTTCTATGCGCTGGCTGCCAGCGTGTGGACCGTGTGGCTATGGATGACCGGCCTGAAGACCGTGCCAGCCGCCCGCGCCGGTGTATTCACGGTCATGCTGCCGATCTCGGCCGCGCTGGTCGGCGTGCTGGTGCTGGGCGAAAGCCTCAGCGGCATGCAACTGCTGGCGTTCGCCGTGGCCTTGCTGGGCGTGGTACTGGCGACCCTGCCCTCGCGCAGTGGGGCCGCTACACCAGCGCCATAGCCGACACCACCATGCCGTCTTCGTCGGCATACAACCAGTCGCCGGGGCGCACCCACACGCCCTGCACTTGCACGGCCACACCGACCTCCCCCTGATTGCGCTTCTCGGTGGGCAGGGGCATGGCCGCCAGGGCACGAATGCCCACGGCCTGGGTGAGCAGTTCAGCGGAATCACGCACGCAGCCGTCAATCACCACGCCGGCCCAGCCATTGCGCGCAGCCGCAGCGCCCAGGTTGCCCCCCAGCAATGCCTTGCGCAGTGAGGCACCACCATCGACTACCAGCACCTGGGCGACGCGACCCGCCGGGGTGTCCACCCAGCCCTGGGCATCCACGGCGGCTTTGACCAGGGTGTTGTCTTCAAAACACTTCACGGTGACCACCGGGCCGGCGAACTTTCGCACGGCACCAAAGTCCCGAAATACAGGGGGCAACACCCGAAAATCGCCGCTGGTATCGGCTTTGTGGGCATCGCAAAGATCACAGGTGGCAAAGGCAATCGGCATGAAAGAGGCTCCAGAACAAGATACAGAGCCATTCTCCAATGAAAAAAACAACATCCCAGAGGGAAAAATGCAGTTTCTCCCTTGGAAACGTGCTTTTTTGCCATTAGCATCCGCAGTACCAGTGAAGAAGCAGTTTTTTGCTGGTGATTAATCAATCTTCTAGAAGGACAATCAATCATGGCAACTGCGAAAAAAGCACCGGCAAAAAAAGCCGCTCCCGCAAAGAAAGCGGCTCCTGCTAAAAAGGCAGCCGCTCCCGCGAAAAAAGTCGCTGTGAAAGCAGCTCCCGCCAAGAAAGCGGCCCCTGCCAAAAAAGCAGCTCCTGCTAAAAAGGTCGCTGCCAAAAAGGCCCCCGCCAAGAAGCGCACCGTGAACGCCGCGTTCATGAAGGCCCTGACGCCCAGCTCTGCATTGGCAGCTGTGGTCGGTGCAGCCGCTCTGCCCCGCACCGAAGTGGTCAGCAAGCTGTGGACATACATCAAGAAGAACAAGCTGCAAGACGCAGTGAACAAGCGCATGATCAATGCCGACGCCAAGCTGAAGGAAGTCTTCGGCAAAGCCCAGGTGTCCATGTTTGAGATGGCTGGCCTGATCGGCAAGCACCTCAAGTAATCGCCAGATTGCCGAAAAAAAAGGCCGGAACCCTCCGGCCTTTTTTTGTTGGCATCACCATTGCTTGTCACTTGGGTGACTGGTGCCTGACCTCATAAGGGAAAGTCGCTAGTTGTTATTGGTGCTGATCACGGTTCAGCACTGTCCTACATGCCTAGAATCCACCCCCTCATGCTGAGATTCCTCTTTACCCGCCTGAGCCTGATCATCCCGACTTTCATCGGAATGACACTGCTCGCCTTCTTCCTGATCCGCCTCGTTCCGGGCGATCCCATCGAAACCCTCGCCGGTGAACGCGGCATTGATGCCGCCCGCCACGCCGTCCTCTTGAAGGAGTACGGCCTCGACCAGCCGATCATGGTGCAGTACGGCATCTACATCGGCAAAGTGCTGCAAGGCGACCTGGGCAAATCCATCATCACCCGCGAATCGGTGCTCAGCGAATTCGCCACCTTGTTCCCCGCCACCATCGAGCTTGCCCTGTGCGCCATCCTGTTTGCGCTGCTGCTGGGCATTCCGGCCGGCATTCTGGCGGCGGTCAAGCGCAACTCCGTGCTGGACCACGGTGTCATGGGGGCGGCGCTCACCGGCTACTCCATGCCCATCTTCTGGTGGGGGCTGCTGCTGATCCTGCTGTTCTCGGTGCAACTGGACCTGACGCCCGTGTCAGGCCGCATCAGCGTGCAGTACTTCATTGAGCCGACCACCGGTTTTCTGCTCATCGACAGCCTGCTGTCCGAAGACAAGGTGGCCTTCCTTTCGGCCCTGTCGCATCTGATCCTGCCCACCATCGTGCTGGGCACCATCCCGCTGGCGGTGATTGCGCGCATGACACGCTCGGCCATGCTGGAAGTGATGGGCGAAGACTACATCCGCACCGCCAAGGCCAAGGGTCTGACGGGCCTGCGCGTCGTGGCGGTACATGCCTTTCGCAATGCACTCATTCCGGTTGTGACCGTGATTGGCCTGCAAGTGGGCCATATGTTTACCGGGGCCATCCTGACCGAGACGATTTTTTCCTGGCCCGGCGTGGGCAAATGGCTGATCGAAGCCATCAGCCGGCGTGACTATCCCGTATTGCAAGGTGGCATGTTGCTGCTGGGCATCGTGGTCATGACCGTGAACCTGTTGGTGGACATCACCTACGGCATCATCAACCCCCGTATTCGCCACCAAAAGTAATGACTACTACCGCTATTCATACGCCGGTGGCGTCGCAACCCGCCCATCCGCTGCAAGAATTCTGGCGCTATTTCCGCGTCAACAAGGGCGCCATGGCCGGCCTGGCTATCGTGGTGCTCGTGCTGCTGATGGCCCTGTTCGCCCCCTGGTTGGCGCCCTACGCCCCCGACCTGACCAACAACGCAGCCTTCTTGAAGCCTCCGGCCTGGCAAGCGGGTGGCTCGTCGGCCCACCTGCTGGGTACCGATGCCATTGGGCGCGACATCCTCTCGCGCCTTATGCACGGCGCCCGTCTCTCGCTGGTCATCGGCATTGCCGTCGTGTCCATCTCCGTCGTGGTCGGCACGGTGCTCGGCCTGGTGGCTGGCTACTTCAAGGGTCTGCTGGAAATCGCCATCATGCGGGCCATGGACATCATCCTCACGCTGCCCAGCCTGCTGCTGGCCATCGTGATCGTGGCCATCCTCGGGCCCGGTCTGGTGAATGCCATGCTCGCCGTGGCGATTGTGGTGCTGCCGCACTACGTGCGTATCACGCGCGCGGCGGTGATTGCCGAGACCTCACGCGACTATGTGACCGCAGCACGCATGGGTGGCGCCAGCCACCTGCGCCTGATGTTCAGCGAGGTGCTGCCCAACTGCACCGCACCGCTGATCGTGCAGGCCTCCATGGGCATTTCCACCGCCATTCTGGATGCCGCCGCACTGGGCTTTCTGGGCCTGGGCGCACAGCCGCCGTCCCCCGAGTGGGGCACCATGCTGGCCGATGCACGCGAATTCGTGCTGCGCGCCTGGTGGGTCGTGACCTTTCCCGGTCTGGCCATTTTGATCACAGTGCTGGCGTTCAACTTGCTTGGGGATGGACTGCGCGATGCGCTGGACCCCAAACTCAAACGTTAAGCCGAAAAGAGAACAACGCCAATGGCATTGCTAGAAATTGAAAACCTGTCCGTGGAGTTCCCGTCGCACAACGGCGTGATGCACGCGGTGCAGGATGTCAGCCTCACACTCGAGGCTGGAGAAGTGTTGGGTGTGGTGGGTGAATCCGGCTCAGGCAAAAGTGTCACCATGATGGCACTGATGGGCCTGGTCGCCTTCCCCGGTCGCGTGCAGGCCAAGACACTGCGCTTCGATGGCCACGACCTGCTGGGCCTGAGCGAGCGCGAACGCCGCCGCTTCACCGGCAAAGACATGTCCATGATTTTTCAGGACCCGACCACCAGCCTGAACCCCTGCTTCACCGTGGGCTACCAGCTGGCCGAAACGCTCAAGCTGCACCTGGGCATGGACCGCAAGGCCGCACACAAGCGCTCCATCGAGCTGCTCGAACAGGTGGGCATTCCCGCCCCCGAGAGCCGCCTCAAGGTCTACCCACACCAACTCTCGGGCGGCATGAGCCAGCGCGTGATGATTGCCATGGCGATTGCCTGCAACCCCAAGCTGCTGATTGCCGACGAGCCCACCACGGCGCTGGATGTGACCATCCAGGCGCAGATTCTGGACCTGCTCAAGAGCCTGCAAAAAGACCGCGGCATGGCCTTGGTGCTGATCACCCACAACATGGGCGTGGTATCTGACATGGCGCAACGCGTGGCCGTGATGTACGCCGGTCAGGTGATGGAAGAACGCACGGCCGACGCCCTGTTTGCCGCGCCGGCCCACCCCTACACCGAAGCCCTGCTCTCGGCCATGCCCGAACGCAGCCTGCACCAGAGCCGACTCAACACCATTCCCGGCATGGTGCCCGGCCTGCATGACCGCCCCAGTGGCTGCCTGTTCGGCCCGCGCTGCAGCCATGCACGTGAAGGCACCTGCGCCCAGCGCCCCAGCCTCAGCCCCTGGCAAGGCGGCAGCGTGCGCTGCCACTTTGCACTGGGCCAGGAAGAGGTGACCGCATGAGCACCACCCCCAACAACACCCCCGTGGTCGAGGCCCAAGGCCTGCGCCAGGTCTACACCATCCGCCGCGGCTTCATGCAGGCGCCCGACAAGCTGCAGGCCGTCTCCGGTGTGTCCTTCAGCGTGCAAGCCGGCCATACCCTGGCCGTGGTTGGCGAGTCCGGCTGTGGCAAGTCCACCCTGGCACGGATGGTCTCGCTGATCGAATCCCCCACCGAAGGCAGCCTGCGCCTGGGTGGTGTAGACGCCACCGACCCCAGCAACAAATCCACGCTGCGCCAGAAGGTGCAACTGGTGTTTCAGAACCCCTACGGTTCGCTGAACCCGCGCAAACGCATTGGCCAGATTCTGGAAGCGCCGCTGGAGATCAACACCAACCTCAATGCGGCGCAACGGCAGGAAAAAGCCCGTGCCATGCTGGCCAAGGTGGGCCTGCGCCCCGAGCACTACGACCGTTACCCCCACATGTTTTCGGGTGGCCAGCGCCAGCGCATTGCGATTGCACGCGCGCTGATGCTGGACCCCGCGCTGGTGGTAGCCGACGAGCCGGTATCGGCACTGGACGTGTCCATCCAGGCGCAGGTGCTGAACCTGCTGGCCGACCTGCAAAACGAGCTGGGCCTGGCCTACCTGTTCATCTCGCACGACCTGGGTGTGGTACGCCACATTGCCCACGACGTGATGGTGATGTACCTGGGCCAGGTGGTGGAGCATGGCGACAAGACCACCATCTTCGAGCAACCCTTGCACCCGTACACCCAGGCCTTGATGGCCTCCACACCCGGCATGCATGCGCCGGGTGGCAAGAGCCAGCGCATTGTGCTCAAGGGCGAGCTCCCCTCGCCCTTGAACCCGCCGGCAGGCTGTGTGTTCTCCACGCGCTGCCCACACGCCACGGAACGCTGCCATGCCGAGCGGCCCGTATTGCAAACTTTGGCTGGCAGGCAAGTTGCTTGTCACGAAGCTTCGCGTTTTAGCCAACCCGCTGCATAGGCAGCATCAACCCCAGAGGAGTAACTCCCATGACCCTGAAACTGAAGAATGCCTTGGCCACCCGCCGCACCAAAAGTGCGTGGTTGTGCGCATTGGCACTGCCCGCTGCTCTGGCCCTCACGCCGGTAGCCGCCAAGACCCTGGTGTACTGCTCGGAAGGCAGCCCCGAAAACTTCTACCCCGGTGTCAACACCACAGGGACGTCGTTTGACGTGACAGAACAGATTTACGACAACCTCGTGCACTTCGAGCGCGGCGGCACCAAGGTGGAGCCTTCGCTGGCCGAGAGCTGGACCATCTCCAAGGATGGCCTGGAATACACCTTCAAGCTGCGCAAGGGCGTGAAGTTCCAGTCCAACAAAAACTTCAAACCCAGCCGTGACTTCAATGCAGACGACGTGTTGTTCATGTTCGAGCGCCAGTGGAAAGAAAACGACCCCTTCTTCCGCGTGACCAGCCCCAACCACGCCTACTTCGGCGACATGGGCATGCCCAAGCTGCTCAAGTCGGTGGACAAGGTCGACGAGTACACCGTCAAGATCACGCTGAATGCCCCCGAAGCGCCCTTCCTGGCCAACCTGGCCATGCAGTTCGCCGGCATCCAGTCCAAGGAATACGCGATTGCCATGCTCAAGGCTGGCGCGCCTGAAAAGATCGACCAAGACCCGCTGGGCACCGGCCCCTACCAGGTGGTGCAGTACCAGAAGGACTCCATCATCCGCTTCAAGGCCAACCCCGCGTACTGGGCTGGCAAGGCCAAGATCGATGACCTGATCTTCTCCATCACGCCCGATGCATCCGTGCGCTGGGCCAAGCTGCAAAAGGGTGAATGCCACGTCATGCCCTACCCCAACCCGGCCGACCTGGACGCCATCCGCAAGGACGCCAACGTCACCGTGATGGAACAGCCCGGCCTGAACATCGGTTATCTGGCTTACAACACCACCAAGAAGCCGTTTGACGACGTGCGCGTGCGCAAGGCCATCAACATGGCCATCGACAAGAAGGCCATCGTGTCTGCCGTGTACCTGAGCACCGGTGTGGCGGCGGTCAATCCGATTCCGCCCGGCCAGTGGTCCTACAACAAGGCCCTGAAAGACGACGCCTTCAACCCCACCGAAGCCAAGAAGTTGCTGGCTGCCGCTGGTTACCCCAACGGTTTCAGCACCGACCTGTGGGCCATGCCTGTGCAACGCCCCTACAACCCCAATGCCAAGCGTATTGCGGAGTTGATGCAGGCTGACCTGGCCAAGGTCGGCGTGACCGCTGAAATCAAAAGCTTTGAATGGGGTGAGTACCGCAAGCGCATGCAAGCCGGTGAACACCAGATGGGCATGCTGGGCTGGACTGGTGACAACGGAGATCCAGACAACTTCCTGAACACCTTGCTGGGTTGCAGCTCGGCCAAGCAAAACGGCTCCAACGTGGCCAAGTTCTGCTACCAGCCGTTTGAAGACCTGGTGCAGAAGGCCAAGGTAGTGTCCAACCCCGCCGAGCGCACCAAGCTGTACGAAAAAGCACAGGTGATCTTCAAGGAGCAGGCGCCCTGGTTCACCATCGCCCACGCCGTGCAACTCAAGCCCGTGCGCAAGGAAGTCGTGGACTTCAAGCTGAGCCCCTTCGGCCGCCACACCTTCTACGGCGTGGACATCAAGTAATCCTGCCAGCAGGATGCAAAAAGGGCCGGTACTACACCGGCCCTTTTTTATGCCATTTAGGCCTCTAGCCCCCGCAGAATAAGCGCGAGAAGCTCCTAAATAAATAGCATTCCAAGGCCATCAAACAGGCCCTTGCGAGGCTGGGTAGCCCACAATGTCCGCCAGCGCCGGGTAACCCGACACCGCGAAGGACGCCAGGCGCCCGCCCATGACCGCGCCCTCCACACTGCCCACATTGAGGCCGGTGTAAATCCAGTCACCCGCCAGCGTGAGGTTGGCAAAACCGCTGCCCCAAGCCTTCAGGCGCGCCTTGGTGCTGCCGGGGGGGGACGTCACATAACTCTCGGTCGGGTCGATATTGGCGCGCCAGAACTGCTGGTTGAAGCGTTGCACACCCACGCCCGGATGGGCCGGGTTGGTGCGCAACAGGCTGAAATCCAGACCCATGGGGTCGCCAGGCGGGCTGACCACATTGGTGGTGGCCAGCGGCAGCAGCGGCCCCATGCTGGCCTGCAGGTACTGCACACACTGCGCCTGCACGCGCGCGTGGGCACGGGCGGGGTAGCCGGTGTCGGTGAACGGTGGCGGCGCTTCGTACTCGGCCATGGCGCCGCTGAAGTACCACAGCGCCTTGGGGGCCGAGTCTTGCGGCCAGTCTTCCCACTGCAACAGGTGGGTGAAGTCCACCTGGCCGTCCAGCGGGTTCAGGTAGGTGGCACCAATCACCGTGTCGGTGGGGTTTTGGAACTCGATGTCCCAACCCAGTTCAGTGGTGCTGCGGTTCATCCACAGCTGCATGGTCTGGGTCTGCACGGTGGTCACCTTGTCCACCATCGTGCGCCACTGCGGGCTGGCGTCCAGCAGCTCGCGGCACAGGTAGGGCACGGCGCCAATCGAGATGGCAAACACCAGTTGGTCGAAGTCCTGCCCGGCGCGCAGCGTGCGGTGCGCCACCGGCTGCCAGCCGCTCCAGTACGACTCCAGATCCACCCGCCCGTCGCGCAGTGCGTCACCCTGCTCCAGTTGCGCGTAGCGCGGCTGGCCCGGCCAGGCCGGCAAGCCCTTGACAGCAATCAGCGGCTCGTACGGGCGCTGTTGGTCCTTGAGGGTGGCTTGCACGGCGAAGTGCACTTCCTGCACCTGCGACTGGTCGGCGCTGAGCTTCAACGACTCGACCTTGTGGAAAAACTCGAACTTCACGCCGCGCTTACGCAGCACCTCGTAGAGCGGCGCAATCACGGTCTCGCCCGTACCGGCCTCAAACAGCCAGGCAAACGCACCCGCGTAGGCAAAGCTGCGCAAGGTCCAGTGCAGGTAGCAGCCGGCGCCCATGAGCGCGGTGCGCGCCGTGTCGCCCTGGGGGTACTGGTAGGACAGGTTCACCGTGTTCAGTGCCATGGGACTGGACGCCACCATGACCGACGCGCCATGCCGGATCAGCCAGTCGCTGAAGTTCTCTTCGTCCAGCGGGTCAAAGCCTTTGGTGGCCACCTCGTCACGGATGCAGCCCCGCAAAATGGCCAACAGAAACTCGGCCACGATCAGCAGGCGGCGCAGCTCGGTGTTGTCCTTGACCAAGGTTTCGGCCGTGTCGCGCACCCAGTTCCAGGCCGCGTCCAGGGCCTTCCACAGCGCCGACTCCACCCCGTGCAGGGCCACCGACTCGGACTTGAGCAAAGCCACCACGCCCTTGACCAGCGTGCGCCCCAGCGCCCATTGGGCCGACTTCACCAGGCCCAAATCGGCATAGGCGTGCGCGTGGTGGTCCAGCAGCGCATCCAGCACATCGGCCGTGGCGGCCACCCAGTGCGCCACCGACTGCAATTTGGCCAGCGACGCCGGATCGCCGGGCACCAGCGCATTGCGCGGCGAGGTGAAAGGCCAACGGCTCATCTTGCCGTCGATGTATTCCCACATCAGCACAAAACTCTCGGGCTTGAAGGCCTCATCAAACGTGGCCAGCGGCTGATCGGGCGTGCGACCCAAGGCCTCGTAGCACCGGCGCATGACTGGCAGCGCGTTGTAATAGCTGCCCAGGAAACCGTGGATGCCGTGCTCCTCGATGCGCATGTGCTCGCCGCGTGCGGTGGCGCATTTGCCACCCAGGCGCCAACCCATCTGGTAGAGCGTGATGTCCAGCGACTGCTCCCAGCCGGGCTGGCTGGTCAGTTCAAACGCAGTGGTGAGTGCGGAAATGCCGCCACCCAGAATGGCCACCTTGCGGGGCCGGACAGATGGAGACAGGACGCTTGCATCAGGGTTGGCAGTGGGCACGGCGGGCTTTCAGGAAGCTGCAGCAGCACAGCGCCGCCACAAAGCCTGAAAGTTTAAGCCTGCCACCCCGCGTCGCGCAGGGCGCCGAGAAACTTTTCCCGGTGCTCCACTTTCACAAAAGGGTGACCAAACATGAGGGACTGCAAGTTGTAGCCCCGCCCGCTCAGCGCCTTGGTCAGGCTGTCTTGTGCCGACGCCATATCCCCCACCGCCGACAGGCAGGCCGCCATCAGCAAGTGGTTGAAGTACCAGTCGGCACGCTTGGCGGTGGCCTCGCGGGCGTAGCGCACCGCATCGGCATGGCGGCCGTCGATAAAGCAAGCAATCGCACGGCTGCGGATCCACAGGCTCAGGTGCGGGTCATGCGGGCTCGCGTCGATGGCCTGCAAGATGAATTCCTCGGCCTCTTCGGTGCGGCCGGAGAACACCAGCAAGCGCCCCAGCTCACCCGCCGCGGCCGAGGCCTGCGGGTACAGGGCCAGCGCACACTCCATCTCGGCAATGGCGGCCTCCATCTGGCCGGCGCACGACATCGCGGTGCCCAATGTGAAATGGGCAAAGGCATCCCGCTCGTCATTGCGCACGGCCACCAGGGCCAGGCGGTTGGCCTCGGCCACGGTGGCGCGTGGGTCTTCGGCCCAGGCGCCCCAGATTTTGGCCAGGTGGGTAAAGGCCATCAGCGACAGGCTGGGCGAATCGTTGGGCTTGATCTCCAACGCCCGTGTCAGCAGGGCTTGTGCCTGCACCACATGGTCGGGCGTGGTGCGCCAGAAATGCCAACGCGCCCGCATCAGCAGGTCCCAGTGCTCCAGGTCCTGGTTGGGCACCTCGGCCGCCACTTTCTCTTCGCTGTGCAGGTAGACCGGCTCAATGGCGCTGACAATCTGCGCCGAAATCTCGGCCTGGATGGCAAACATGTCTGTCAGAGGCCGGTCAAAGCGGTCGGACCACAGGGTCTCTGCGGTGGAGGTGTCCACCAGCTCAGCCGTCATGCGCAGGGTCTGCCCGGCCTTGCGCACCGTGCCTGACACCAGATACCGCGCGCGCAGCGCCTGCCCCACAGCCTGGCTGCTGTCGCTGGACTTGCGGTAGGCAAACGACGAGTTGCGCGACACCACCAAGAGCCAGGGCGAACGCGTCAGATGGCTGATGATGTCCTCGGCCAAGCCGTCCGAAAAATACTCCTGTTCGGGGTCCGCGTTCAGGTCCACAAAAGGCAGCACTGCAATGGTGCGGCGGTAGGCCTGCTGGTCGGAAGCACGCCCCTGGCTATTGGCAGCCCGCACGGGCTCCGCGGTGGGTGCAGGGCTCTCGGCCATGCGCATGGTGAAGCGGTAGCCGCGCCCGGGCACTGTGGCAATGGCATCGGCGCCCAGAATGCGCCGCAGGCTGGAGACGTGCACCTGCAGGTTGTTCTCTTCGACCACCAGGCCAGGCCAGACCAGGTCGAACAGCTGTTTTTTGGTGACCAACTGGCCCGCATGGTCCACCAGCACACACAGCACATCAAAGGCGCGGGCCCCCACCATGACCGGTTGGCCGTCCCGCAGCAGGCGGCGTTCATGCCGCTGCAGGGCACAAGCGCCAAACATGCTGATGCCGGGATCGGGCGCGGTGGAAGCTGTGGTCACAGGCAAATCAATCTTTCTGAGCGGCTTTGGGGCCTGGTCGGTCACGAATTCAGGAATTTTAAGGAGTCCTTGAGGACATTTTTGTGGCATCGCAGCAAACTTGGGCGCAAGTCGTTGAAAGAAGAGAACAAACCATGCAAAACAGCATCCCCGGCACCCAGAAAAACACCCCCCAGGGCATTACCTGGCAACAAACGGTGGTGATGCGCAATGCGCAGGGCCAGGAAGAAGCCTTCAGCATCGGCCCCGATGGAAGCGTCTGGAGCTTTATCGCCGACAGCGGTGACAGCCGTTTTGATGCCACCGGCCAGCGCCTGGAAAACCTGGGCCTGGCGGCCGACTTTCTGACCGTGGGCCGCAATGTGGCAGGCGCACTGGTCGTGATTGCCGCCAAAGGCTTGCACACCCAGTACCGCACCGAAACACCCCTGGAAGGGCTCACGCTGGCCGACGGCCTGCGCAAACGCTGGTCACCCGCCCAGTCCATCCACCTGCCCACCATTGGGGGGGCCACCGGCGTGCGGCGGCTCTACACCCAGACCGACTTCAGCGGCATGCGCATTGCCATGATTGTGGACACCGAGCAGCCCGGCGTCGGCGCCAGCTACGTCATGGCCTGCTCGCAGTGGGGCGAGGCGGGCCCAGGCCCCTTCATCGTGCTGCCGCCGCTGGGCACCCCCGGTGCGGGCCAGCCTGGCAAAACCACCGCCACGCCGGGTCAGCCCCTCTTTCGCGTTGCACATTCGGCCTAAATAGGCCTCTAGCCACCGTGGAATAAGCGCGGGCAGCTATCGATTCAGGAGCATTCTGGCGACCTCGCTCAGCGCTGCAGCGCCGTTTGCACCAGGGCGGCCTGGGTCATTGCGGCCAAGGTGCCGCGTGTGCTGATGAGCTCAGGCTCTAGGACCACCTCAATCACCGTTCCATGGGGCCGCGCCAATGCGGCCAGCAGTTCGGCCTCAAAGTCCGCGCTTTTGCGAATGGTCACGCCCGCGTAGCCATAGGCTTTCGCCAGCGCCGCAAAGTCGGGGTTGTTGAGGGCGGTGCCCGCCACACGCTCCGGGTACTCACGCTCCTGGTGCATGCGGATGGTGCCGTACATGCCGTTGTTGAGCAGCAAGATGATGCTCTTGGCCCCATGCTGCACGGCCGTGGCCAGCTCCTGGCCGTTCATCAGAAAGTCTCCGTCGCCCGCAATCGTGAAAGCGACCCGCCCGGTCGTGATGGCCGCCGCAATGCCGGCGGGCACACCGTAGCCCATGGCGCCATTGGTGGGCGCCAGCTGGGTCTTGTGGCCGCTGGCCAGCCCCGTGTAGCGGTAAAAGCGGTGCAACCAACTGGCAAAGTTGCCCGCGCCATTGGTCAGCACCGCATCCTTGGGCAAGTGTTTTTGCAGCGCGGCAATCACCGAGGGCATGTCCACCAGCCCGCGGTCGTTGTCGGCAGGCAGGTCCTGAATCACGCTGGGCACCAGGTTGGCCTGGTAGTCGGCGTTGCAGCCCTGTGTCCAGGCCTCCCAGGGCAGGTTCACCGGGGCTGTCAGCACCTCCAGCGAACGGGCTGCGGCACGCATGCTGGCGTGGATGGCCAGGTCGGCCTGGTAGACGCGGTTCAGCTCCTCGGCACTGGCGTGGATGTGCACCAGCGTCTGGGCCGCCTTGGGAGCCTGCAGCAGCGTGTAGCCACCGGTGGTCATCTCGCCCAGGCGCGGGCCGATGGCGATGATGAGGTCGCTTTCGCGCACGCGTTTGGCCAGTGCGGGGTTGATGCCAATGCCCACGTCGCCCGCGTACTGCGGGTGGTGGTTGTCAAAGGTGTCCTGAAAGCGAAAGGCATTGCCCACCGGCAAGCGCCAGTTCTCGGCAAAGCGCTGCAGCGCCTGTGCGGCCTGCGGTGTCCAGCCACCACCTCCGGCAATGACCAGGGGCCGCTCTGCTTTGAGGAGCAACTGACGCAGGTTGCGCAAGGCGCCAGGGTCGCTCCAAGCCTCTACGGGCTCCACACGCGCCAGCGGCTGGGGCAACTTGCCCGCCGCATTGGGCACCAGGGTTTGGGTCAGCATGTCTTCGGGCAGCACCAGCACCACCGGGCCGGGGCGGCCGTTCATGGCAGTGGCAAAGGCACGCGCGATGTACTCGGGAATACGCGCGGCATCGTCGATGCGCTCCACCCGTTTGGCCATGCCCAGCGCGCTGGGGCCAAACATCACGCGGTAGTCCATTTCCTGGAAAGCCTCGCGGTCGCGCTGGTCGCTGGCGACGTCCCCCACCAGCAAGACCATGGGCGTGGAATCCTGAAACGCCGTGTGCACGCCAATGCTGGCGTTGGTGGCACCTGGCCCGCGGGTCACAAAACAAATGCCGGGGCGGCCGGTGAGCTTGCCGTGCGCCTCGGCCATGAAGGCGGCCCCGCCCTCTTGCCGATTGACGATGAACTGGATCTGCGCGCGGTAGCGGTGAAAGCCGTCCAGCACGGCCAGGTAACTTTCACCGGGCACACCAAAGGCGTGGGTCACACCTTGTTCCACCAGGCACTGCACCAGCAGGTGGCCAGCGAGTTGGGGGGACGACGGTTCAGGGGAGGAGTGAGGTCTCTGCATGCCCGCCATTGTGCCGTTGCAAGGCATGCGTTTTGCGCACCACCCTATGCCATTTCCGCCAGGGCCAGGCCACCCTCTAGGTGCCACACCTGGCCGTGCCCGCGCGCGCGCAGCAAGGCAGCCGCCTGCTGGCTGCGCGCGCCGCTGCGGCAAAACAGCACCAATGGCCCCTGTGCCTGGGGCAGGTCCGCCAGCCTGCTGCGGCGCAGGGTCTCCAGTGGCAGGTTCAGGGCCGGGGTTTGCAGGGTCAGGGTGTCGGGCCAGGGCAGCAGGTTGTGGCCGGCCTGGTGCTCGGCCACATCGCGCACATCCACCAAACGCGCATCCGGGTAGAGCTTAAAAAAGGCGGACAGTGCCTGGGGCGACACGGCAGCCGCGCCAGCCTCCGCGTCAACACCCCACTCCGCCCCCGCGTCCAAGCCAGTATCGGCCGGGGGCAGGCCATCGCCGCATGCCGACGACCGCAGCACCTGCCCGCACCTTGCAATGCGCGCACAGGCCTCGTCCAGGAAGGCATCGTCCACCGTCGCGCCGATGGACAAGCGGGCTGCGCCCAGGGTTTGCCAATCCGGCAAGCCCATGGCCTGGAGCACATAGCTGGGCTCGGCCTTGGCAGCGCTGCAGGCACTGCCTGCACTGATGCGCATGCCCGCCGCGTCAAACACGTTCAACAAGGTCTTGCTGCTGAAGCCAGGCACCGAGAAATTGAGCGTGGTGGGCAGGCTGCCCCCCCAGGGCATGTTGAACACTACCCCGGGGAAGGCTGCCACCAGGGCATCGGCAATGCGGGCCCGGTCGCGGACGAGCTGCGGGTGCGAGCGAAAGACGCCCTCCCCGCCTTCCTCCAGCACCTGCAGCACCGCGCCCAGGGCGGCAATGCCGGGCATGTTTTCGGTGCCCGCTCGGCTCCCGCCCTCTTGCCCGCCACCGGCCATCAGGGCGGTGTAGGGGCTGCCCTCGCGCACATACAACATGCCAATGCCTTTGGGCGCATACAACTTGTGGCCCGAAAACGGCGCGTAGTCGATACGCGTGGCCTGCAGGTCCAGCGCCAGCTTGCCCAGCGCCTGCACACAGTCCACCAGCCACAGGGCGCGGGAACCGCTGGCCTGCAGCAGCGCCTCGATGCCTGCAATATCCGACACCACCCCAGTTTCATTGTTGGCCGCCATGGTGCACAGCAGCGTGGCAGCGGGAAGATGCGCTTTTAAAAACGCCAAGTCATGCAGGCCTTGGGTATTGACCGGCACCGTGAGCACCGGCAGGTGCAGGCCCAGCAGGCGGTTCCAGTGCGCCACCGCTTGCGGCACCGCCTTGTGCTCGGTGGCGCCCAGCAGAATCGGGCCCTCCACCCGCTCGCCGGCATCGCGCCGCGCCCGCACCGCGCACAAGGCTGAGAGCACAGCCGTCTGTATGCCCTCGGTGGCACCACTTACAAACAGCAACTGCCCCTGGCCTGTCCCCAACACCCGGGCGGCCTGCGCACGCACGCCGTCCAGCAGCGCCTTGGCCCGCAGGCCGGTGCTGTGGCTGCTGCTGGGGTTGCCGAACTGGCCCATGAGCGCACGCGTGGCGGCGTCGCGCGCAGCGGGCAGCACCGGTGTGGTGGCATTGCAGTCCAGGTAAATCTCGTGGGCAGGTGCGTGCATGGCAGTCCTCAAAGGCAGTCGGGAATGCGGCAAATCTTAGGGCGAGCGCCCGGAAAAATCGTTTCGCATTTACCGCAATACCAGTGATTTGTAGAATGAACGTTCTTTTAATTCGCAGATCAGCAGCATGAAAGAACTAGATCGCATGGACCGGGCCCTTCTGGCCGCACTGCAAACCGACGGCACGCTGTCCGCCGCCCAGTTGGGCGAGAAAGTGGGCCTGTCGGCCACGCCGTGCTGGAAACGCGTGAAGGCGATGGAAGAGTCCGGCCTGATTGAGAAGCGCGTGGCCATCGTCAACCGCGCGCAGGCCGGGCTGCCAGTGACCGTGTTTGTGAGCCTGCGCACCCACCGCCACGACGAGGCCTGGCTGCGCGAGTTCGCAGCCTCGGTGTCCAGCATGCCGGAGGTGATGGAGTTCCACCGCATGAGCGGCGATGTGGACTACCTGCTCAAGGTCGTGGCAGCCGACATCGCGGGCTACGACCGCTTCTACAAACGCCTGATCCAGACCGCGCAGCTGGCCGGCGTGTCGTCTGCGTTCTCCATGGAAGAGATCAAGAGCACTACGGCGCTACCGTTGTGATAGCTGCTCGCGCATATTCCATGGGGGCTAGAGGTCGAGTTGTCTCTAAAACCGCCTAGTCGCATCGGTTCGCTCCATATTCGCCCATCGCGGAACGCGGGCGAGCTAATCACCCATCTGGGGGATGCTCTGTAACTGACAACGCACGTACACTGAACGCCAACTGCGGCTGGGTTTGGCGTTTTTTTATTTCGATTGAAGGCATTGCAACATGCCAAAAATCCAGTCCACATGGGGCTTTCAAGGGAGATCAGATGTCCAGTTTATTGAGCAAGGGCCAACTTATAGAGCAGGTTTTGCTCTGGACATTGCGTTAAAGCGCATGGAACGCAGTGCTGCTAGTGCCGCAGACTTCGCAGAAGTTGCGCGCGGGTATTGTTCTTGGTGCGAGAACCCACCGTCCGCGAATGCTAATGTCGAGGCCGCATTTTGGCTTGGCCGCCTTTATTCGTCCGCCCTGATGCTACCAAAGGTCTCTTGTGAAAATGAGGATGGTCTACCTGATATCCCTTCGGAAACACTCGCAAGGGCGATAGCAAACTTGGCACCTTTTTCAGGTTGGTACTACCGTGAAGTTTTTGATCCCCATCCTTATCGCACCGAAGAACCCGGCATGGGCGATATCGGTGACGATTTACTCGATACGTACAAAGACATACGCGCTGGCTTGGTGCTGTTCGATCGCGGTGAGGTTGACGACGCTCTGTGGCATTGGTCGTTCCTGCATCTAATCCATTGGGGTCGCCACGCAGTTGGCGCCATGTATGCGCTCCATTGCCTTGCAATCTCTCAAAACGAATGACAATGCGTTTTAACATGCCAATCGACACGGACCCACAACAGCAGGAGGCGGCTTCGCCGCGACGTGTTGTGGTCCGGTCATCTTCACGTTAGGCCTCACCAAAACCCGCCCCGACGCTTCTCCGCTATGGATCAAACCTCATGAAACGCGACTTCGATCTAGTCAGGAAGATCCTTCTTCAGTTCGAAGAGAAGGAAAGTTCGACGATTGTCGAGAAGCCTGAAGTCGAGGGCTATTCCTACGAGATCGTGTCATATCACTGCCGCCTTCTATACGACGCAGGCTTGTTGCGCTGTGAACCCGTTGTATCTACCACAAGTGATCGGCTCATCAAGGTCTCCCCTTTCGAACTTACCTGGGACGGACACGAGTTCTTAGACAAGATTCGGTCCGAGACGACATGGAACAAAATCAAGATCCAGGCTAAGGAAAAGGGCCTCGCACTCTCGTTCAGTATCGTCACTGAACTCGCCAAGCGCCTCGCAGCACAACTCCTGAATGGCATAGCCTACTAAGCGTGGGCATGGGGCACGTTGCCCACAGCCAGCTACTGCATCAATCGCACGCTTACGATTTCACTGGGCTACTACTATTTTTTGTAGCTGCGCACGCAATATCTACGTGGTCTAGAGGGCATTTTCTCTATCAATCAAACCGATGCAGGTGCCTGTTCCCGCAAGTAAGCCCTATCCCCCCGCTGAAACACCTTGTCGCCAGGCAACACATCCCCCGGTGCAAACGTGGGCCCGCTGTTGAGCCGCTCGTACACCGGATCGAAGTTGATGCGGGCCAGGGCCAGCAGGTCGTCCAGGCTGTCGAGCACAAAGTAGCACTCCTGGAAATCGTCAATCCGGTAGCGGGTGCGCATGACCCGCTCCAGGTCAAAGCCGATGCGGTGGGGCGACGGGCTTTGCACGGAGAAGCCGCTTTCGGTGAATGAAGAAGCGATGCCCGCACCGTAGATGCGCAAGGCCTCTTCAGCACCATGTTCGCCCTGCACCTGTTCTTTCACCAGCCCAAACTCCACCGTGTACCAATACACCCGCGCCAGCTCGGTGAGCTTGCCGATGCGCTGTGCGCGGAGCCCGGCCTGGCCATAGAGCTGGATGAAATCCGCCATCACCGGGTGCATGAGCATGGGCACATGGCCAAACACGTCGTGGAACACATCGGGCTCCTGCAGGTAGTCCAGCTGGTGGGCACCGCGGATGAAGTTGCCCGACGGGAAACGCCGGTTCGCCAGGTGCTCAAAAAACACCTCGTCGGGCACCAGGCCCGGCACCGCCACCACCTGCCAACCGGTGCTCTGGCCCAGGGTTTGGTTGAGCTCGGCAAAGTCCGGAATCTGCTCGGCCGACAGCGGCAGCTGGCGCATGCCCTCTACAAACTCGGCGCAGGCCAGCCCGGGCAGCAGCGCGGTTTGCCGCTCAAACAGTGTCTTCCACACCGCGTGGTCTTGTGCGGTGTAGTGCGTCCAGCGCTGGGGAATGGTGTAGTCGTGTGCCATGCCCGGACTCCTTTACCGCGCTGCCAGCAGCGTGCCCCGGCACTCGCCAAAACCAATGCGCCGCGCCCCTGCTGCCTCACAAGCGCCGCGCAGGATGATGGTGTCGCCATCTTGCAAGAAGGTGCGCACCTCGCCATTGGGCAAGGTGATGGGCTGCTTGCCGCCTTGGGTCAACTCGAGCAATGAGCCGCCCTGCTCCGGCGCCGGGCCGGACAAGGTGCCGGTGCCCAGCACATCGCCGGGGCGCAGGTTGCAGCCGTTCACCGTGTGGTGGGCCACCAGCTGCGCCAGTGTCCAGTAGGCGTCGCGCAGGTTGGATTGCGAGAGGCGCTCGCCCGCACTACCTGCAGCGCGCATGGCGGGGGTCTGCAGCCAGACTTCCAGCTGCACATCCAGCGCCCCGGCGCTGCGGTTAGGCGCGGAGTCCAAATAGGCCATGGGCTGCGGGTCGTCTGCGCTGCGCACAAAGGCCGCGCGAAACGGCGCCAGTGCTTCCATCGTTACCAGCCAGGGCGAAACGGTGGTGGCAAAGTTCTTGGCCAAAAACGGCCCCAGCGGCTGGTACTCCCAGGCCTGCACATCACGTGCGCTCCAGTCGTTGAGCAGGGTGAGGCCGAACAGGTGGTCTTCGGCATCCGCTATGGAAACAGGAGCACCCAGCGCATTGTCCATGCCCACCCAGGCCGCCATTTCCAGTTCGTAGTCGAGCCGCGCGGTGGGGCCAAAGTCCGGCACGGTGGCACCGGGTTTGAGCGTCTGCCCGCGTGGGCGGTGGAACTGCTGGCCGCTGGCCCCGATGCTGCTGGCGCGGCCGTGGTAGCCAATCGGCACCCATTTGTAATTGGACAACAGCGGGTTGTCGGGGCGGAACAGCTTGCCCACCGTGGTGGCGTGGTGGATGCCGGTGTAGAAGTCGGTGTAGTCGCCCACCTCGCACGGCAGGCCCAGTTCCACCTCGGTCTGGCGCAGCAGTGCATCAACCCACACCTTTTGCAGTGCAGAGCCAGCGCACAGCCCCTCCCAGATCGCCAGGCGTAGCGCGCGGCGTTCGGCCACGGGTGCCGCCATCAGGCGTGCCATGTTGTTGTGGTCAATCAGGCCCGTGGCGTGCAGGTCCAGCACACGGTCGCCAATAGCCACGCCAATCTGCCAGGGCTCCAGCGCGTTGTGGCGAAAGCGGCCAAACGGCAGGTTTTGGATCGGAAAGTCGGTGTCCGGCGCGTTGGCCGATTCCACCCAGCTTTGCGTCTCAGGGGCATGTGTGGCGTTCAGCGCCGTCAACGCAGCGCTCATGCCTTGGCTCCCAGCTCGTTGGCGTGCAAAAAGGCCGCATGTTTGGGCGCGCGCTTGGTCACGCTCCACTCCTCCAGCATGGCCCATTTCACGGCGTCGGCCTGGGCGATCTTGGCGGCTTCTTCGGGGTCCGGGCAGGCCAGCTCCAGGCGGTGGCCGTTGGGGTCGAAGAAGTAGATGCTGTGGAACATGCCGTGGTCGGTCACGCCCAACACGTCTACGCCTTGCGCCTCCAGGTGTGCCTTGAACTCCAGCAGCTCGGCGCGGTCTTTCACGCGGAAGGCGATGTGCTGCACCCACTCCGGCGTGTTCGGGTCACGGCCCATGGGCGGCTGCGTGGGCAGCTCAAAAAAGGCCAGCACATTGCCCTGCCCTGCGTCCAGAAAGATGTGCATGTACGGGTCCGGTGCCTTGGTGCTGGGCACCAGGTCTTCGGCGATGGCCAGCACAAAGTCCATGTGCAGCATCTTCTGGTACCAAAGCACGGTTTCCTTGGCGTCCTTGCAGCGGTAGGCGACGTGGTGGATGCGGTCGATTTTCATGGTGTTGTCTCCTCGGTGCGCCTGGGTTCACTTGGCGGCTTCGAGCACACCACGGTTGATCTGGTCACGCTCCAGCGACTCAAACAGGGCCTTGAAATTACCTTCGCCAAAGCCCTCACGGTAGTTGCCCTTGCGCTCGATGAACTCGAAAAATACTGGCCCCAGCAGCGGCTGCGAGAAGATCTGCAGCAACAAGCGCGGTTGGCCACCTTCAGTCGTGCCGTCGAGCAGAATGCCACGCGCTTGCAATGCCCCCACCGGCTGACCATGGCCCGGCAGGCGCTTGGTCAGGTTCTCGTAGTACACGTCATTGGGAGCCGTCAGCAGCGGAATTCCTGTCATCTGCAATTTGTCGATAGCGCTCGGCAGGTCTTCGCACAGCAGAGCGATGTGCTGGATACCCTCGCCGTTGAACTGCATCAGGAATTCCTCGATCTGCCCCCCACCCTGGCGCGCCTCTTCGTTGAGCGGAATGCGGACCAGCCCATCCGGCGCGGTCATGGCTTTGGAGGTGAGGCCGGTGTATTCCCCCTGAATGTCGAAGTAGCGGATTTCCTGGAAATTGAACAGCTTGCTGTAGAAATCTGCCCAGTACGCCATGCGGCCCCGGTACACGTTGTGCGTGAGGTGATCGACCACGCTAAAGCCATGGCCGACCGGGTGGCGGTCCACGCCTTCGATGAACTCAAAGTCAATGTCGTAAATGGACTTGCCATCTTCATAACGGTCAATCAGGTACAGCGGCGCGCCGCCAATGCCCTTGATGGCCGGCAGGTTCAGCTCCATGGGGCCGGGGCGCAATTCGACGGGCTGAGCGCCCAGCTCCAGCGCGCGCTTGTAGGCCAGGTGCGAGTCCTTCACGCGGAATGCCATGCCGCAGGCACTGGGGCCGTGCTCGGCGGCAAAGTAGCCGGCCACGCTTTTGGGCTCGCGGTTGACGATGAAATTGATCTCACCCTGGCGGTACAGCACCACGTCCTTGGAGCGGTGCTTGGCCACCAGCGTGAAACCCATACGCTCAAACACGGGCTCAATCACGCCCGCCAGCGGCGACGCAAACTCCACAAACTCAAAGCCCATCAGGCCCATCGGGTTGTCAAACAAATCACCTGTTGCTGTGGCCATGGTTGTGCTCCTCAAACGCTGTTCTTGAAGGCTTGATTGTGGTCAATTGGACATGCAAAGGGTGTGCAAGTTGCAGCTGACAAGGCATCCGAGATGCATAATTTATGCATGAAACTTGAAAAACATGAAGATTCGTTGCTGGATAGCTTTGATATCAGTCTTCTTGCTGCACTGCAACGCGATGCCCATGCCACCCACCAGCAAATTGGGGAGCAAGTGCATTTGTCGGCCTCGCAGGTCAGCCGCCGCGTGCAGCGCCTGCAGGCCAGCGGCATCATCCGCCGTTATGTGGCGCTGCTGGAGCCTGCGGCCCTTGGCCTCGGGGTGCGCGCCATCTCGTACGTGACGCTGACCCGCCACAGCGGCGACGAAGGCCTGGCCTTCGAGCGCGAGATTGCGGGCTTCCCGGAGGTGCTGGAGTGTTACTCGGTCGCTGGCGAATCGGACTACATCCTGCAGATCGTGGCGGCCGACCTGAGTGTGCTGTCCGAGCAGGTGCTGCGCCGCCTCACCCGCATCCAGGGCGTGGGCAGCATCCGCTCCAATATCGTGCTCAACCGCATCAAAAGCAGCACCGAGCTACCGCTGGCGCACCTCAAACGCACCACTTAGACCATCAAGCGATAACCGACCGCCGTTTCCGTCAAGAGATGCTGCGGTTGGCTGGGGTCTGCCTCCAGCTTCTGCCGCAGGTGGCCCATGTAGATGCGCAGGTAGTGGCTCTGGTCGGCATGCGACGGGCCCCAAACCTCGCGCAGCAGCTGGCGGTGCGTCAATACCCGCCCGGCGTTGGCCACCAGCACCAGCAGCAGACGGTACTCGATGGGGGTGAGGTGCACCTCGGTGCCCGCGCGGCGCACCAGCCGGGCCTGTCGGTCCACAGCCACCTCGCCAAACACAAACAGCGAATCGTCTGCCTTGCCCTCGGCGCTGGCCGCGCGCGGGCGACGCAGGTTGGCGCGCACCCGGGCCAGCAGCTCGCCCACGCCAAAGGGTTTGGTCAGGTAGTCATCGGCGCCAGCATCCAGCGCGGCAATCTTGTCGCCCTCGTCGCTGCGGGCCGACAGCACCACGATAGGCACCGCCGACCAGTTGCGCACATCGCGGATCACGTCCAGCCCGTCACCATCGGGTAAGCCCAAGTCCAGCACCAGCAGGTCGGGCTTGCGGGTGGCGGCGTCGCGCAGGCCATGCTGCGCGGTTTCGGCCTCAAACACCAGCCAGCCTTCGGCCTCCAGTGCCACGCGCACAAAGCGGCGGATCTGGGGCTCGTCTTCAATCAGTACGGCAACGGGGGACGGCGTAGACATGGGGCTTAAGGTTCGTCGACTTCAGTGGGGGCAAGCGGTGGCGCGCGCCGCGGCAAGGTAATCGTGAATTCTGCACCACCGCCATCCGCGTTACGGGCCGTAATACGCCCCTTGTGCGCATCAACAATGGCCTTGCAAATGGCCAAGCCCAGCCCCACGCCGCGTGTGGTGGACTCATTTTTACCGCGGGTGAATTTTTCGAAGAGGTCGGCTTCCTTTCCCAGGCTGGCCGGCGGCAAGCCCGGACCATGGTCACGTACACGCAACTCCAGGGTGTCTTGCCTCGCCTGCGCCAAAACCTCTACAGCCGGTGTGTGCGGCGGTGTGTTTACGCCGTACTTGGCTGCGTTCTCCATCAGGTTCACCAACACACGCTCGATCAGCCCCGCATCAAACTCCACCAAAGGCAGGTCCGACGCAATCGTGGTGTGCACGGCCAGTGGGCCCAGCGCATGCCGCGCCGCACGAATCGCACTGCCCACCACCTCCTCCACCGACTGCCACTCCAGCCGCAACTCCACCTGGCCGCTTTCCAGCCGGGCCATTTCCAGCAAATTGCCCACCAGGGCACTCAGCTCACGCGCCTCGTGGCTGATGGCGTCGGCAGCGCCTTTTTGGTCCGCGGTCAGTGGCTCCGAGCCGGCCAAAGACTCGGCTTGACCAATCAGCGCCGTCAGCGGCGTGCGCACATCGTGGGACATGGCCGCCAGCAGCGTGTTGCGCAAGCGCTCCGACTCCATTTGCACCACCGCACCCTGCGCGACTTCCACATAGTGCACACGCTCCAGTGCAATCGCAATTTGCCTGGCCAGCGTATCGAGTTGTTGCACCTGCTCAGGAATCAGCAGCCAGCGGGCCTGCGCCGGCTGCAGCGCCAGCACGCCGCGCACCCGCATGGGGGCTTGCAGCGGCACATAGTGCCAAGGGTTGGACGGCAGGGTCGACGTCGCCATCCCAGCGCGCTGGCCGTTGTGAAAGGCCCAATCGGCAATGCTGCCGTCCAGGCCATTTGGCAGGTCTGCGGGCAAGGCAAGCTGGTCGCGGGCATCGGGCAGCAACACCTTGGCCTGGCCGCCAAAGGTGCGCCGCACGGCGGCTTCGCCCAACTCCACCACCTGCTCGGTTTGCAGCGCGGCCGACAGCTCGCGCGTGAGCTCAAACAGGGCCTGGGCACGCCGCTCGCGGCTGGCAGCCACATGGGCCGAGAAGCGCAGATTGGCGGTGAGTTGTCCGATCAACAGCCCCACCACCAGCATCACCGCAAAGGTGACCAGGTACTGCACATCACTCACCGCAAACGACAAGCGCGGCTGCACATAGAAAAAATCAAACGATGCCACCGACAGCACCGCGGCCAGGCTGGCCGGCCCACGCCCCAGCTTGACCGCCACCAGCACCACCCCCAGCAAAAACAGCATGACGATGTTGGCCAGGTCAAACCAGGGCAACAGGGGTTGTGTGACCACGGTGGTGAGCAGGCACGCTGCCACTGCACCGCCATAACGCGCCCATTGCGTGCGCCAGCGCGATGCGACGGGCTCATCTTCGGGACTGCGGCCCAGAGGCTGGCCCAGCTTGCGCACGCTGTCGGTAAAACCCACTTCCACAATGTCCAGCGCAGGGGCCAGCGTGGCGAGCTGGCGTGTCAGCGTGGGGCGCAGCACACGCCACAGACCACGCCAGTCGTGCCGTACCGGGCGCCCCAGCACCAGCGTGGCGCAGTTCAGCGTCTGGGCCTGTTGCAACAGCGCCATGGCAATGCTGTCACCGGTCAGCACCGCCGTGCTGCCACCCAGCTCCTCCGCCAGCTTGAGCACCGCCAACGTGCGGTCCCGGTCCTGCGCGGCCAGTCGCTGCAGTGCTGGCGTTTCCACATAGGCGGCGTGCCAACGCACATTGAGCTGCCCGGCCAGGCGTGCCGCGGTGCGCACCGCGTGTTCGGCCCCGGCGTGCGGGCCCACACACACCAGCAGCGCGCCGGAGGTGTTCCAGGCAGGCTGATCGGCGGAGTCCTGCGCACGCGCGGTTTGCACCAGGTGCTGGCGGTAGCTGCGCACATCGTCGCCCACATGCTCCGCGGTGCGGCGCAGCGCAATTTCGCGCAGCGCGATCAGGTTGCCCTTGCGAAAGAAGTTCTGGCTGGCGCGCTCAGCCTGCTGCGGGATGTAGACCTTGCCGGCCTTCAGGCGCGCCAGCAGTTCGTCTGCGGTCACGTCCACCAGCACAATCTCGTCGGCACCATCCAGCACGGTGTCGGGCACCGTCTCGTTGACACGCACGCCCGTGATGGCGCCTACCGTGCCATTAAGGCTTTCCAGGTGCTGCACGTTCAGTGCGGTCCAGACGTCGATGCCCGCATCCAGCAGCTCCTGCACATCCTGCCAGCGTTTGGGGTGGCGCGAGCCGGGGGCGTTGCTGTGGGCCAGTTCGTCCACCAGCAGCACGTCAGGCTTGGCAGCCAGGGCGGCGTCAAGGTCCAACTCCAGCAGCACTTGGCCGCGGTAGGCCAGTTCCTGCAAGGGCAGCACGTTCAGCCCGGCCTGCAGCTCCATCGTGTCCTTGCGGCCATGGGTTTCCACCACGCCAACCAGTACCCGCTGGCCTGCGCGCTGCGCACGTTGGGCCGCGCTGAGCATGGCGTAGGTCTTGCCCACACCCGCGTTGGCACCAAAGTAGATGCGCAGCTTGCCGCGCTGCTGGCTGGCCTGCGCCTCTTGCAGCTGGGCCAGCAGAGCGTCCGGATCGGGCCGTGAATCTAAAGGGCTTGCCATCTACTTAGTGTGCATCAAGCGCCAGGTTCAGTTGCAGCACATTCACCACGGGTTCGCCCAGCACGCCCAGCAACGGGCGTGTGGTGTGTTGCGCGACCAGCGCTTGCACCGCGTCTACTGGCAGCTTGCGGGCGGCCGCCACGCGGGCCAGCTGGTACTGGGCGGCGGCGGGGCTGATGTGGGGGTCCAGCCCGCTGGCCGAAGCGCTCACCAGTTCCACCGGCACCGGTGCGGTGTTGCTGGGGTCGGCGGCACGCAGGGCGTCCAGGCGGCCTTTGGCTGCATCCACCAGGGCCGGGTTCAGCGGGCCCTGGTTGGAGCCACCGGAGGCGGCGGCGTTATAGGGCGCTGGGCTGGTGGCCGAGGGGCGGCCCCAGAAGTGACCGGGGTCGCTGAAGTTCTGGCCGACGAGGGCCGAACCCACGGGCTTGCCGTCGCGCAGGATCAGGCTGCCATGCGCCTGGTTCGGAAAGACGGCCTGGCCTACGCCGGTGACCACCAGCGGGTAGGCCACACCGGCAACCAGGGTGAGTGCTGCAAACACCACCAGCAGGGGACGTACTGTTTTTTTCATGAGAGGACTCCTTAAACCAGATTCAATGCAACGAGCAACAGGTCAATGGCCTTGATGCCGATGAAGGGCACAACCAGCCCACCCAGGCCGTAGATGGCGAGGTTGCGGCGCAAGAGTGCAGCGGCTCCCACGGGCCGGTATTTCACGCCCTTGAGCGCCAGCGGAATCAGCACCACGATGATCAGCGCGTTGAAGATCACCGCCGACAGGATGGCCGAGTTGGGGCTGCCCAGGCGCATCACGTTGAGTGCGGCCAACTGTGGGTAGGTGCTGACAAAAATGGCCGGGATGATGGCGAAGTACTTGGCCACGTCGTTGGCAATCGAAAACGTGGTGAGCGAGCCGCGCGTCATCAAGAGCGCCTTGCCAGTCTCCACAATCTCCAGCAGCTTGGTGGGGTTGGAGTCCAGGTCCACCATGTTGCCGGCTTCCTTGGCGGCCTGGGTGCCGCTGTTCATGGCCACGGCCACGTCGGCCTGGGCCAGTGCCGGGGCGTCGTTGGTGCCGTCGCCCGTCATGGCGACCAGGCGGCCTTCGGCCTGGTAACTGCGGATCAGCGTCAGCTTGTCTTCGGGCGTGGCCTCGGCCAGGAAGTCATCCACACCCGCCTCGGCGGCGATGGCGGCAGCGGTGAGCTTGTTGTCACCCGTGATCATCACAGTCTTGATGCCCATGCGGCGCAGCTCGCCAAAACGTTCCTTGATGCCAGCCTTGACGATGTCCTTGAGCTCGACAATGCCCAGCACCTGGTTGCCATCGACCACGGCCAACGGCGTGCTGCCGCGGCGTGACACTTCATCGGCGGCGCGCAGCACCTCGGGCGGCATGGTGTTGCCTTGCGCTTGCAGGACCTTGCGCACGGCGTCCACTGCGCCCTTGCGCAGCTGGCGGGTGCTGCCATCGGGGTGCATCACGTCCATGCCGCTCATGCGGGTCTGTGCGGTGAAGGGCACTTCCTGCGTCTTGCCCACCAGCGGTTCGATATTCACCTTGCTTTGCGCCAGTGTCACGATGCTGCGGCCTTCGGGCGTTTCATCGGCCATGGAGGCCTGTGCGGCACACAGGGCCAACTGGCTCAAGCTGATGCCGGGCGCAGGAATGAACAGCGCGGCCTGGCGGTTGCCGTGGGTGATGGTGCCGGTCTTGTCCAGCAGCAACACATCCACATCACCCGCGGCTTCCACCGCACGGCCCGAGGTGGCAATCACATTGGCCTGCATCATGCGGCTCATGCCTGCCACACCCACGGCCGACAACAGGCCGCCAATGGTGGTGGGGATCAGGCACACCAGCAGCGCAATCAGCGCGGTGATGCTGACCACGGTACCGCTGCCCGCGGCTTCCACGCTGAAGATGGAGAACGGCAGCAGCGTGACCGTGACCACCAGGAACACGATGGTCAGCGCCACCAGCAGAATGGTCAGCGCCACTTCGTTGGGCGTCTTCTGGCGCTTGGCGCCCTCCACCATGCCAATCATGCGGTCCAGAAACGACTCGCCAGGGTTCACACCAATGCGCACCACCAACCAGTCGGACAACACCCGCGTGCCGCCGGTGACGGATGCAAAGTCGCCGCCCGACTCGCGCACCACCGGGGCCGATTCGCCGGTGATGGCGCTCTCGTCCACCGTGGCCACGCCCTGGATCACTTCACCGTCCACGGGGATCATGTCGCCAGCTTCCACCAGCACCACATCCCCCTTGCGCAGGTTCTCGGCTTGTTCCGGCAACCAGGTAGCGCCATGGACGGGGTCTTTGAGCTTTTTGGCCCAGGTGCTTTTCTTCAAGCCCTTGAGCGAATCGGCCTGGGCCTTGCTGCGGCCTTCGGCCAGCGCTTCGGCAAAGTTGGCAAACAGCACGGTGAACCACAGCCACACGGCCACGGTCAGGATAAAGCCGGCCGAATCACCCACCGTGCCTTGCAGCGCCTGCAGGCCTAAAAGCGTGGTGACGATGCTGCCGATGTAGACCACAAACATCACCGGGTTGCGCCACTGCACACGGGGGTTCAGCTTGGTGAACGCGGCCCATACGGCGGGTTTCACCAATGCGGGGTCCATCAACGTTAAAGAAGTTTTGCTTGTCATAAAGTTTTCTCGCAAATAGGGGGCGTTTAAACGGATAGCCAGAGCATCAGGTGCTCGACCACCGGGCCCAGGGCCAGCGAGGGCACGTAGTTCAGCAAGCCCACCAGCAACACCGTGCCCATCAGCAGCACGACAAACAGCGGGCCATGCGTGGGGAAGGTGCCAGTGGTGGCGGGCAGGCGCTTCTTGGCGGCCAGTGCACCGGCAATGGCCAGCACCGGCACGATCACGCCAAAGCGGCCAAACCACATGGCAATGGCCAGCAGGTAGTTGTAGAACGGTGTGTTGGCCGACAAGCCCGCAAAGGCGCTGCCGTTGTTGTTGGCGGCCGAAGTCAGTGCGTACAGGATTTCAGAGAAACCATGGGCGCCGGGGTTGGCAATGCCGGCCTTGCCCGCACCCGCCAGCACGGCAATGGCGGTACCTGCCAGCACCAGAATCGGTGTGACCAGAATCGCCATCGAGGTGAGCTTCATCTCATGCGACTCGATCTTCTTGCCCAGGTACTCGGGGGTGCGGCCAATCATCAGGCCCGCAATAAACACCGCCAGGATGGCGAAGATCAGCATGCCGTACAGGCCGGTGCCCACGCCACCAAACACCACTTCTCCCAGCTGCATCATCACCATGGGCACCATGCCACCCAGCGGGGTGAAGGAGTCGTGCATGGCGTTCACCGCACCGCAGGAAGCGGCCGTGGTGATGACGGCAAACAGGCTGCTGGCGGTGATGCCAAAGCGCGTCTCCTTGCCTTCCATATTGCCGCCGCTCTGCAGGCTGCTGGCGGTCTGGTCCACACCCAGTGCGGCAATCTGCGGGTTGCCCATTTGCTCGGCCGGCATGATGGCCGCCACGGCAATCACAAACATGACCGTCATGGCGGCGAGCACGGCCCAGCCCTGGCGCGGGTCGCCCACCTCGCGGCCAAAGGCAAAACACAGCGCCGCGGGGATCAGGAAGATCGCCAGCATCTGTAAGAAGTTGCTCAGTGCCGTGGGGTTCTCGTACGGGTGGGCCGAGTTGGCATTGAAGAAACCGCCACCGTTGGTGCCCAGCATCTTGATGGCCTCTTGCGACGCCACCGGGCCCATGGGGAGGGTTTGGGGGCTTCCCGCCAGTGTTGTGACATCCTGGTAAGCGTCAAAGTTCTGGATCACGCCCTGGCCCACCAGGACGATGGCAATGACCAAGGAGATCGGCACCAGCAACCAGGCGGTGATACGCGTGATGTCGACCCAGAAGTTGCCAATCACGGCGGTGGACTTGGCGGCAAAACCACGGAACAGCGCAAACACCACGGCGATGCCGGTGGCCGCGGACAAAAAGTTCTGCACCGCCAGGCCCAGCATCTGCGTGAGGTAGCCCATGGTGGACTCGCCCGCATAACCCTGCCAGTTGGTATTGGTGGCAAAACTCACCGCAGTGTTGAGCGCCGAGTCCACCGACACGGCGCCCATGCCCGCCGGGTTGAGCGGCAGCACCGCTTGCCAGCGCTGCAGCAGGTAGACCACCAGCGCGCCCAGCACATTGAAAGCCAGCAGCGCAACCGTGTATTGCTTCCAGGGCATGGACTGCTCGGGCGACGTGCCCGCCAGGCGGAACAGCGGCGCCTCCAGCCGCAGCAGCCACTGCGGCAGGCGGCCAGAACTGATACGTGCTACCCAGATGCCCAAAGGCCAGGAAGCGATCAAAAGGGTTGTGAGAAAGAGGGCCAGCAGCCCCCAAGCCGAGCTGCTCATTAAAAGTCCTCCGCGCATACCAGCGCATAAACCAGATAGGCCAGCAACAAGGCGGCACACATGCCGCCCAGGCCGTAGACCACATGCAATGTGTTCACCGTTTCCATCATTTCTCCTGCATCAAATCGATGGGAGAAGTGTGGTCAGGCAGGCGTAAAAACGGGGTTTAGATTGGGAGCGGGGGTATAAAAAAACCGTAAATGCGCGCGGCTTACTTGGCGGTGCGCAAGCCCACACCCAGCGCCGCGCCCACGCTCAGCAGCAGCACCAGGGCCGCGCCCAAGAGCGTGGCGCCGTACCAGCCGCGGTCCATGAACACGCCAAACACCAAAGGCGAAACCGCAAACCCGGTGTCCAGGCCCGAGTACACCAGCCCGTAAACGCGGCCGGTCGCGCCCTTGGGCGTGGCCTTCTTGATCATCATGTCGCGTGAAGGGCCCCCAATGCCGACCGCAAAGCCGGTGATCGCCAGCACCACCATGGTGCCGGTGGCACCCAGCAAGCCGGTACCACACAGGGCCAGCAACACGGCGCCAGCCGCCATGGCCAGGGCCACCACGCGGTCCGAGTGCTTGGACTTGGCCGCCACAAAGCCGCCAATGAACATGCCTACCGCGCCGCACAGCATGTAGGACGAAATGGTCAGCGTGGCCGCCTCAAAGCTCACGCCATGCATGGCCTTGAGGATGGACACCGCGTAGCTCTGCACCACAGCCAGAGTCATAGTGGACAGCAAAAAGAATCCAAAACACCACCACACCACGGGCAGCTTCATGAACGCCATGTCGTGCTCGGTCTTGGCATGGGCGGCCACGCGCGGTGCCACCGTGGTGCTCAGGTGTTCGCGCTGCACCACCAGTAGCGCCAGGATGGCGGCGTACATCACGGCCGCGGCCAAGTAGGCATTGCGCCAGCCCATCAGGGCACCCAGCCCTGCAAAGAACACCGGTGCCACGGCCCAGCCCAGATTGCCGGTCAGCCCATGTGCGCTGAAGGCATAGCCCAGCCTCGGGGTGGAGACGCGTTGATTCAGGATGGTGAAGTCCACCGGGTGAAAGGTTGCATTGCCCAGGCCTGCCAAGGCAGCTACCGCAAACAGGCCGGTGTATCCGGTCACAAACGACGCGGCAATGCATGCCCCAATGAAAAGCCCCAAGGCCACAAACATCAGCGGGCGAGCGCCCAGCCGGTCCACCACAAAACCGGCGCAGGCCTGGCCAACGCCAGACACCACGAAAAACATGGTCATGAGCAAGCCCAGCTGCGAGTAGCTCAAACCAAACTCCTGCATAAACACCGGAAACAGCAGCGGCAGGATCAGGTGCCCAAAGTGCGAACTGGCGTGGGCCAAGCCCACCAGGCCAATCACGGTGGCGTCTTGCTTCATGGGGACGGAGGGTGCGGCGGTGCCGGAAGTGAGGGTTGCGCTGGTCATGGTCGGCATCGTACGGGCGTGGGCCGTTTCTTGATTACGACAAAAAGACAATAATTGTCGAAATTCCGCCAAACCAGACCCAATGATCAACGCCCATGAAACGCAAGACTCCGCTCCGGCCCGTGTCGTTTGACACCTCGGCCAAACGCCCGCCCACGGCCGAGCGCCCGGTGCGCAGCCGCGCCCGCGCGCTGGCCATGGATGCGCACATCGAACCCCACCAGCACCCCTGGTCGCAGTTCACCTACTGCGCCAGCGGGCTCATGCAGGTCACGGTGACGCAGGGCGAGCGGCAAACCACCTTCATCGTGCCCCCCAGCCGCGCGGTGTGGATTCCCCCCCATGTGCAACACAACGTGGTGGTGCTGGAAACCGCCGAGCTGCGCACCGTGGACATAGCGCCCAGCGTGCTGCCCGCCAGCTGGACCGAATGCCGCGTGCTGGTGGTGAGCAAGCTGCTGCGCGAGCTGGTGCATGCGCTGGAAGGCAGCGAACCCGGCCCGCGCGACACCGCGCTGATGGCCCTGACCGCGGATGAAGTAAGCCGCGCCGACACCCAGGCCTTGGGCGTGCCCATGCCCCACACCGAGCATGGCGACAAGCGCCTGCGCGCGCTGTGCGAAGCGGTGCTGCGCGACCCGGCCGAAAAAGGCCAGCTCAAGGAATGGGTGGCCGACGTGGGCGCCAGTGAGCGCACCATGGCCCGCCTGTTCCGCGACGAACTGGGCACCAGCTACCAGCAGTGGCGCACCCAGGCCGTGCTGGCGCACGCTCTGCCCCAGCTGGCGCGCGGCGTGCCCATTGCCCAGGTAGCTGCCGCCGCCGGCTACGCCAGCGACAGCGCGTTTTCTGCCATGTTCAAGCAGAGCATGGGCAAGCCACCCAGCCACTTTCTGGCCCGCAACGTGGCCTGAAGGGTCTTGACACCACGGCTAGAATTCCGCCCGCAGCCCGTAAGGGTTGCCGCGTTCTCAGGGCGGGGTGCAATTCCCCACCGGCGGTATCTGTGGCTTGACCTCAGCAGCCCGCGAGCGCCCACGCCAGCCTCTGCCAGCGTGGGGTCAGCAGATCTGGTGAGATGCCAGAGCCGACGGTCATAGTCCGGATGAAAGAGATCGCGCACACCTGAAACAGGCTCGTCTTGGCGCGCGCCTGTTGCTGTGTTTGCGTGCGCCCTGATTCTTGTTAACCCTCTTTTGAGACCATCATGAATCAGCCTTCCTCGCCGCGCATTGCCATCATCAGCTCCTCTTGGCACCGCGACATCGTCACCAGCAGCACCGAGGCCGCCAAAGCCGAACTGCAGCGACACGACATTTCCCCCAAGCAGGTTGACCACTTCGAGGTGCCCGGCGCCTTCGAGATCCCGTTGCATGCCCAGCGCCTGGCACGCAGCGGTCGTTACGACGCCATCATTGCCTGCGGCCTCATCGTCAATGGCGGCATCTACCGCCACGAGTTCGTCACCACCGCCGTCATCGACGGCCTCATGCGCGTGCAGCTGGACACCGATGTACCCGTCTTCAGCGCCGTGCTGACGCCGCGCGATTTTCACGAGCACGAAGAGCACTTGCGCTTCTACCGCGAGCACTTTGTAAAGAAGGGCACCGAAGTCGCCCAGGCCTGCCTGCAGACCCTGCGCAGCCTGCAGGCGCTGCCGGCCGTCGCATAAACTGCTAGCCCACCTGCCCCATCCGGACATTGACCATGCACCTCTCCAACTGGCTCGTTTTCTGTGGCGTCGCATTTTTGGTCACCTTCAGCCCTGGGCCCGGTGTGCTGCTGGCTATCTCCAACGCCATGGCGCATGGCAAGCGGGACTGGGTGGCCAGCTCGCTGGGCAATGCCACGGGGCTGTTCATCATCTCGGGCGTGGCGATGGCGGGCATGGGCGCCATCCTGGCCGTGTCGGCCCTGGCGTTTACCGTGCTCAAGGGGGTGGGCGCGCTGTACTTGGTCTACCTGGGCATCCGTCAGTGGCGCAGCCAGGCGGTGTCGTTTGCCGCGGCGGCTTCGGCCACCGCAGAGGCTGGCACACCGGCCGACAAAACCATCACCCGCCGGCTCTATGGCCAGGGCATGGGCGTGGCGCTCACCAACCCCAAGGCCATCCTGTTCTTCTCGGCGCTGTTTCCGCAGTTCATCACGGCGGATGCACCGGTGTTCGAGCAGGTGGCGGTGCTCACCTGCACCTTTGTGGCCATGTCACTGCTCTCGCATTTGTTCTATGTGCTGGTGGCGCGCCTGTTCAAGGGGCAACTGGCCAACCCGCACAAGCAGCGCTTGTTCAACCGCGTCTCGGGTGGCCTGTTTGTGCTGCTGGGCCTGAGCCTGCTGCGCTTGAAAAACAAGGTGGCGGCCTAAAACGCTATCAAATCAGGAGCTGCTCGCGCAATATCCATGGGCGCTAGAGGCCTAAAACGCTTAAAAATCCCTCTATTGGGCCGACTGCGGCAGGCCAAAGATGCGGTCAAACGCCCAGGTAAAGCCCACGGTGTAGACAAAGAAGAAGGCCAGCAAGCCCAGGTCCGCCACAAAGGCGGCCCACAAAGAGATGTCCAGCCAATACGCCATCACCGGCGCCAGAATGATGGCCAAGCCACCCTCGAAGCCCAAGCCGTGCACAAAGCGGCGCATGGCCGAGCGGCCCTTCACGGTCTGGCGCGCTTCCCAGCGCTCAAACAGGCTGTTGAAGATGTAGTTCCAGGCCAGCGCGATGCTGGACATGACGGCCGACAGCACAAAGGCCGAGCCGGGTGGATGGGAGAAGGCCAGGGCCAGCGTGGGCGTAACCACGGCAATGGCGATACTTTCGTACAGGGCGGCTTGGAGGATGCGGCGGGTAAAGGGAGACATCGCCCAATCGTAACGGCTACCCCCTGCTGCGCTATACGCACCGCCATATCACGGCCATGGCCCGCGCATTGCTTGCCTTGGGCCACCACTGCCCGTTTTTTTGGAGCCTCGCCTTGCTGATTGCCCAACTGTCTGACCTGCATGTGCGCCCGCCCGGCGCACTCTACCGTGGCGTGGCCGACTCCAACCGCGCGCTGACCAACGCCATCGCCCACCTGCACCAGTTGGACCGCAGGCCCGATCTGGTCGTCATCACCGGCGACCTGGTGGACTATGGCGAGGCGGATGAATATGCGAACGCACGCGCCCTGCTCTCGCAGCTCACCATTCCTTACCTCGTGCTGCCCGGCAACCACGACCACCGCGAGGCGTTTCGCACCGCCTTTGCCGACCACAGCTACCTGCCGACGGATGGCCCGTTGCACTACTGCGTGGACGACTACGCGGTGCGCATCATCGCGTTGGACTCGTGTGTACCAGGGCAACACCATGGCGCATTGGATGCCGCCGGCTTGCAATGGCTGCAGCACACACTGCAGGCCAACCCGCACAAACCCACGCTGGTGCTGCTGCACCACCCACCGTTTGTGAGCGGCATTCCGTATCTGGACGAATACGCCTACCGCGACCCGGCTCCGCTGGAAGCCGTGTTGCGCACGGCCAGCCATGTGGAGGCCGTGCTCTGCGGCCATGTGCACCGCCCCATGGTGCGGCGCTGGGCTGGCACCGTGGTGGCCAGCTGCCCCAGCACCACCACCGAGATCGCGCTGCAGCTGGCGCCCAAGGCCGTGCCCCAGTCC
The DNA here is from genome assembly GCF_058791215.1 of Rhodoferax sp. EU05-FHT12H12. NCBI lineage: Bacteria > Pseudomonadati > Pseudomonadota > Betaproteobacteria > Burkholderiales > Comamonadaceae > Rhodoferax > Rhodoferax sp. EU05-FHT12H12. The sequence goes on from NZ_JBYTDI010000001.1 coordinate 636,040, forward strand.
TTTATCGGCCCCGCGGCCTGCCTGCTGCACCTGTGGCAGCCCGCGCACGGGCTGGTCAGCCACACCAGCTACATCGGCGCCTACCCGGGGCCGTATCCTTTCTTCTAGCTACCTGGGTTAGCGCGCGCCTAAGCGGCAACAAATGCCCGGTCAGCAGGCTGCAGCCGGAAGGCACTGATGGCGTCCACCAACAGCCGCGCCTGCTGGCTCAAGCTGTCGGCCGCCGCGGCAGACTGCTCCACCATGGCAGAGTTCTGCTGGGTGGCCTGGTCTAGGTGCGCCACCGATTGGTTCACCTGCACGATGTCCCGGCTCTGCGAAGACGACATGGTGCCAAGCTCGGCAATTAAGCTCACCACGCGCCCAACCTGCTCGCGAATATCGGCCATGTTGGTGCCCGCTGTCTCCACCAGACGCGAGCCCGCATCGACCTTCTCCACGTTGCTGCTGATTAAGGTCTTGATCTCGCGCGCAGCGGTGGCCGAGCGTTGTGCCAGACTACGAACTTCCGAGGCCACCACGGCAAACCCGCGTCCCTGCTCTCCCGCCCGGGCCGCCTCAACCGCAGCATTTAGCGCCAGGATATTCGTCTGGAACGCAATGCCATCGATGACACTCACGATGTCGGAGATACGCTGGGACGCCACGTTGATCTGAGACATAGTGCTCACCACCTGACTGACCACGTCACCACCGCGCTCCGCGGCCCCGTTGGCCGCATGGGCACAGTCATTGGCCTGCTGGGCCAGGGCCTCGCTGCTGCGCACCATGGTAGAGATTTGCTCCATGGCCGCGGCGGTTTCTTCCAGGTTGGAGGCCTGCTGCTCCGTTCGGTGGGACATGTCGCCATTGCTTGCAGCGATCTCGGAAGCACCCAATGCCACAGCATCACTGCTGCTGCGCACCATCCCCACCAGATTGCGCAGCGACTCCTGCATAGACCGCAGGGACTCCATCAAGCGCCCCACTTCGTCCTTGGCCTCCGGCTCAACATGGGTGCTCAAGTCACCCTGGGCAATACGCTGCGTCACATGCACGGCCGCCAGCAGCGGACGTGTCACGCTGCGGGCGGTCCAATTGGCAATCAGCGCCCCCGAAACCATCGCCATCGCCAGCAGCAGCAACATCGCATACCCGGCCTGACGCACCGTGCTATCGGTCGAGTGGCGCGCATCCTCCATGCGCTCCCGCTGCATGGCAATCAGGTCATCTAGTTCAGTGAAATACGTTTTTTGCAGCAACGTCACCTCACCCACCAATAAGTCACGCGCTGCCTCGTTATTACCTTCCAGGCCCAGCTTTACCGACTGATCCAACTTGGCTGCATACGCCAAGCGCTTGGTGGACACTTCCTTGAACTTGGCTTGCTCTTCAGGAAGCGTCAGCAATTCCTCCAACTGCTTAAGCAAGGCGCGGGTGGAGGTGCGGTTGCTGTCGATAATGGTTTTTTCGACTAGCTTGCCCTGGGGGTCGGTCTGCAATGCAATGTTGCGGGCGGCACGAGCCGTGAGATTGACGTTGTCTTTGATGTTAGACAGCACGGTCACCGCCACCAGATTGTGTTCTGTGAGTGCGCGCACCTGGCCACCCACCTGGTCCAAGGCCAGGCGCCCGAACAGGGCCACCGCAATACTCACCAGGATGAGCAAACCAAAGCCCAAGCGCATGCGTGTCGCAATGGAACGGTTTTTCAGCAACTTCATATGCATCTCCCTTTTGAAACCCAAAACGTATGATTTCCAACGCCTTAGCTTCAAGCGCTTCTGCGAGCGCTGCTGATGACACAGTATGCGGCGATCCAAAGGCCTTGGCAACACGTGGTCGTGGGCTTGGACGGAAGGCTCCCGGCATGGCGGCTGACATAGCGCTCTACGCGCTGGTTGACCCACACTACTACGACGTGGCCGTGGGGCAGTTGGCGAGTGGCTGGCGGCCTTGGTTTAAGGGGCTGTGTGCCAACATTGGAGTTCAGATACTGTCCTATGCAGGCCTGCGCCGAGAGGTTAACCTCTTCACCATGTCGCAAACACCCCTCCACCTACAAACCCCTCTCCTCGAATCCCGCGCCCTCAGCCTCGCCGCGCAGCGCACCGTCTGGCTCAAGATGGAAGCCCTGCAACCGCCGGGCAGTTTCAAAATTCGTGGCATTGGCCATGCGTGTCAGATCCATGCGCAGCGCGGGGCCAAGCGTTTTGTGTCGTCGTCGGGCGGCAATGCGGGCATGGCGGTGGCGTATGCGGGGCGGGTGTTGAACATCCCTGTGACGGTGGTGGTACCGCAGACCACCACGGCACGGGCGCAAGAGTTGCTGCGGCTGGAGGACGCGGATGTGATCGTGCATGGCGCGTCGTGGCAAGAGGCCAATGAGCTGGCGCTCTCCATGGTGGGGCCGGACGATGCGTTTTTGCATCCGTTTGACGACCCGCTGCTATGGACCGGCCACGCCAGCATGGTGGACGAAGTAGCACACGCTGGCGTGGTGCCCGATGCGGTGGTGCTGTCGGTGGGTGGTGGTGGCCTGCTGTCGGGCGTGGCCGAGGGCATGGCGCGCAATGGCTGGAGCAATGTGCCCATCATTGCGGTGGAAACAAATGGCGCTGCGTCGCTGCACGCGGCCATGCAGGCCGGGCACACGGTGGCGTTGGATGCCATCACCAGCATTGCCAGCTCACTCGGAGCCAAGCGCGTGTGCGAACAGGCTTTCCAGTGGACGCAGCAGCGCCCGGTACAGAGCGTGTTGGTGTCAGACGCGAGTGCGCTGGATGCGTGCGAGCGTTTCTTGGCCGACCACCGCGTGCTGGTGGAACCGGCCTGCGGTGCCAGCCTGGCGCTGGCCTATGAAGCCAACGCGGCGCTGGCGCCCTACCGCAACGTGTTGTTCATCGTGTGCGGTGGCGCCACCGCCACGGTGGCGCAAATCCGCCAGTGGCGGCAAGCCGCGTAGCGGGGCCAGAGGTTTAAGGGGCCGCGTTCTTCTTGGCAATTTCATTGCCAACGTAGCCACCGCCGACTGCACCGGCGATGGTGGCCAGGGTCTTGCCGTCGCCACTGCCAATCTGGCTGCCCAACGCACCGCCCACCAGAGCACCAATACCGATACCAACCACGCTGTTTTTCTGGGCCGGAGCCGCGGGCGCCGCAGCGGGTTGCGCAGGGACGCTGGAATTGCTTGCCACTTGCGTGGAGGACTTTTGCGTTGCTGGCTTCTGGCTTGCAGCCTTCTGCACGGGAGCTTTTGTCGCAGGGGCAGACACATCCGCTGGAGCACTGATGGCAACACCATCGGACGCCGCCTTGGCATTGGAGTTGGGGAGTATTCCCGTAATGGCAGCGGCGCCCAGCAGGCTCACCAGCACCACGGAGCCTGCGGCAACCGCGATCAGCGGATGCAGACGCGACACGCGAGTTTGATTGCTAGGGATGGGGTACGAGTTCATGGATTTTCCTTCTGTGGTGACTGAATAAACCACGCCGCCAGTGTGGCTGGCGCACGCGCTCGGAACCAGAGGAAAAAATCCCGACTTGGCGTAGGAATACGCCTACAAGCGCCACGCCGCTAGCTTGCCGACAGTTGGCCAGGCAATGTGCATCAGGCGCTGCGTGAAGAAATATTTGCTATTAAATTAGTAGCTGCTCGCGCATATTTCACAAGGGATGGATGCACTTTTATCTATAAAAGTCGCTGCCCCGCCTCCCCGTTCAGCTGGCTTTACCCTTGGTACCTCGTGCCGGTTTGGGCAACCTGCTTTTGGTGCCCGCCAGCTCTTTGGGAGACAGCACATACGCAGCGCTATCGGTCAGGCGCTCCACCACCAAGTCTACGAATGCGCGGGCGCGGGCGGGTTGTGATTGGCGGCTGCCGAAGTAGACAAAGTAGCTGCCAATGTCCGACATGTGGTTCAACAAAATGGGCACCAACTGGCCTGTGCGTATGTAGGGTGCTGCGGTGGCGCCGGCCAGTTGCCCCAGCACCTTGCCAGCCAACACGGCATGCAGCTCCAGCGTTTCGTCGTTGCTGATGATGGTGGGCACCACAGGTTGTTCAATCGGTTGCTGGTCCAGCCGCAGGTGCCAGGGGGCGAGTTTTCCGGTACCAGGGTGGCGGAACACGCTGCAGCGGTGGTTGGCCAGGGCCGCCAGTGAATCGGGCACGCCGTAACGCGCAAAGTAGTCGGGCGAGCCGCACACCAGCAGCTGCAGCGGAAACAGCTTGCGGGCAATAACGCCCTCGTGCGGCGAGCGCCCCATGTGAAAACCCACGTCCACCCGGTCCTCCACCCAGTTGCCCACACGGTCTTCCAGCAGCACATCGGGTTGGATGCCGGGGTAGCGTTCACAAAACTCTTCGATGAGAGGCCAGAGGATGGGCTGAAAGGTGGTGCGGGGGCCGGTAATGCGCAGGGGGCCCGCAATCTCGTCCGTGGTGGACTTGGCCTTTTTCAGCGCGCGCTGCACCCCCACCAGTGCGGGCTGCACATCCTCCAGCAGCCGCTGGCCCGCGTCGGTGAGCGACATGACCCGCGTGGTGCGGTGGAACAGCCGGGCCTCCAGATGCTTCTCCAGCTGGGCCAAGGCCTTGCTGGCGGCTTGGGGGCTGATGTCCAGCTCCAGTGCGGCTTTGCGCAGGCTGCCCAACTCGGCGGCTTTGATGAATGTGGTCACGGAACGCAGTTCGTTGATGGCCATGGGTGCCCCTCTTTTTCGAATGATTATCCCCTTTTGGATGCCAATCCAACAAATGATTTGCAGCTATTCAGATGCGAGTTGCAAGCTTACAGTTCGCTCCAATCCCACACTGCAGAGAACGCCATGCACACAGTCACTTTGAACAACGGCGTCCAGATGCCACTGCTGGGATTTGGCTGGACGCTATCCAGGCCAACTTCTTCGACTGAAGATAAGAAAACATGATGACTCGGATCCTGATTCTTGGTGCCAACGGCCAGCTGGCGCGCCATACGACAGCGCACTTCCTCAAACACTCGGACGTGCACATCACCCTCTACCTGCGACAAGCCTTCCGCTTGAAAAATCCGGATCCAAGTCGGGTGACCATCATCGAAGGCGATGTGTTGAACAGTCAGGAATTGACAGCGGCCATGCAGGACCAGGATGCGGTCTACGCAAACCTGTCGGGCGCAATGGCGCAACAAGCCCTCACCATTGTGGAAGCCATGCATTCGGCCCGTTTGAAACGACTGATCTTCATCAGCTCCATGGGTATTTATGGCGAAGTGCCAGGCGAAAAATACCGCAGTGTGCTGAACCCCTACCGCGATTCCGCTGCTGTGATCGAGGCTTCGGACCTGGACTACACCATCTTGCGGCCGGGCTGGTTCACGCACGGTATCGAAATCAATTACACGATCACCCACAAGGGTGAGCCGTTCAAAGGGCATGAGATTTCCCTTAACAGCCTTTCTGACTTGATTGTGAAGTTATCCCTGTCACCAACACTGGAAGTACGCCACAGCCTGGGTGTGAGCCAGGGTTGACATAAACCCTCTTTTACGAAAATTCCTGATTCCATTGCCTCACCAAGGATCGACCACCATGACCACACGCATTTCCATCAACACTTTGCATCGGATGCCACTGAAGACCGTGGCAACGGGATTGCTATTCATGTCGGTAGCGCTCACCCTTTCGCAAGGCGCGACCGCAGCGCAGACAGATGACAGTGCACCGCTGGTCATTCAGGCACAAGGCAGTTTTGCCGTGGGTGGTACGGTCATTCGAAACCCAGGCACCTTTGATCAACTCAACCCAAGTGCAGCAGGACAGAGCTACCACGGTGACCACGCCTATGTGTACTACCAGGTTCCAGTCAATGCGCGTCCACTACCACTCGTCATGTGGCATGGTGCTGGCCAATCTTCCAAGACATGGGAAAGCACACCAGACGGTCGCGAAGGGTTTCAGAACCTCTTTTTGCGCCGTGGCTTTCCAGTCTATCTGCTGGACCAACCGCGCCGTGGCAAGGCCGGACGCAGCACCGTCCCGCTCAATGTGGCATCCACACCTGATGAACAGATCTGGTTTAACCAATTTCGCCTTGGGGTGTGGCCCAACTTCTTTGCGAATACACAGTTCTCACGCGCGCCCGAGGCGCTGGACCAATACTTCCGCCAAATGACCCCCAACACGGGCCCCTATGACGCCGACGTGATTTCAGATGCCACTGCAGCACTGTTCCAAAAAATCGGGGCGGGTGTACTAATCACCCACTCTCAAGCAGGTGGCCCTGGCTGGTTAACTGCAATGAAGGCCCCCAATGTCCGCGCCATTGTTTCGTATGAGCCAGGCAGCGGATTTGTGTTTCCCAAAGAAGAGTTACCCGCACCATTGAAGAGTGCCGGTGGTTCTCTGGAAGCCTTGGGTGTGTCCATGGACGAGTTCATGAAGCTCACTCGTATTCCCATCATTGTTTTCTACGGTGACAACATTCCCGAGCAGCCTATGGCTAATCCTGGACAAGACTCCTGGCGAATCCGGCTGGAGATGGCGCGCCTATGGCGAGATGCAGTGAATCGCCACGGTGGAGATGTCACGGTAGTGCACCTGCCTCAGGTCGGAATCCAAGGTAACACCCATTTTCCTTTCTCCGATTTGAACAATCGCGACATTGCCGATTTGTTGTCGGACTTTTTGAAGAGAAAGGGCCTGGACTCTATGTAAAGACATGACCTCGATCTGCACACTTTTTTATCGCCCTGCAAACTCACCAGACCTTACTCAACTTCATCAACAGCATCAGGAAAGACTATGCAAAACGCCACTCTAGAACAACGCATCCAAGAACTTGAAGACAAAGGAGCTCTAAAGGCGCTCGTCGACGCATTCTCAAATCTCGCAGACAAGAAGGATATGGCTACTCAATCGCTTCTGTTCACTGAAGACGCAGTCGTCGACACCTACTTCGAAGGCCAGCTTTTTGCGTCGCTCAAAGGACGTAAGGAGATACAGGAAACTTTTACAAACTTTGTCGCCAACTTTGAAACCATGTACCACATCAATGGTCAACACACCGCCCAAATTGATGGTGACCGCGCGACAGCGGTTCACTATTGCCTCGTTGTCCTTATCAGCACGGCGGACGGGAAGAAGACCAGGAATACCAATGGCGTGTCTTACAACGACGAATATGTTCGTGAAGGTGGTCAGTGGCGTATCTCCAAACGTACTTCACATTTCACTTGGCGTGACCAACAAGCAATTAACCCGTCTTAGGCAGCACCTTAGCTGATCACCCCTTAGCCCTCCATGGACGCTGCCGCGCCAATGTGGGACAGGACATAGTGGATTTCCGAACCTGGGTGAAGGGTAACTATGCCAATACAAAAACCGAATAACTCCTCAATAGTGCATGAAGTAAATGAGCACCATCGTTTGAACGGTGTCAACCAGACCGCCGTTCTGGCCATCATCGTGACGAGTTACCTTATGCTGGTGGTGGACATCTCTATCGTCCTGACAGGTCTGCCCAACATCCAGGCGGACCTGGGCTTCTCCTCTGCAGCGCTGTCGTGGGTTCAGAACGCCTACACCCTGGCTTTCGGTGGGCTTTTGCTGCTGGGAGCACGCGCCGGTGACATCTTAGGGCGTCGACGCATGTTCATTGCCGGGTTGACGATTTTTACTGCGGCGTCAATGGCTATCGGCCTTGCACCATCACCCACATGGCTACTGCTTGGGCGGGCCATTCAGGGTGTCGGTGCAGCGATTCTTGCCCCGTCAACGCTGGCGCTGCTTTCCATTCACTTTGCCGAAGGCAATGAGCGAACCCGCGCGCTTGCGCTGTATGCGGCGGCAGCCGGAGTGGGCGCAAGCCTTGGTTTGGTTCTGGGTGGGTTGATCGCAGAGATGATCTCTTGGCGGGTCGGTTTTTTAATCAACCTTCCCATTGGCATCGCACTAATACTGGGTGCAAAACGCTACCTTGTGGAGACTCCGTTGAAGTCAGGCCAACTCGATCTGGCGGGTGCAGTGAGTTCGACGCTGGGAATGGGTGCACTGGTTTTTGGCATTGTTCGTTCCGCCGAATTTGGATGGGGCGAGGGCATCAGTAGCGCATCACTAGTCATGGGTTTGGCGCTCCTGACGTTTTTTGTTCTCCATGAGTCACGTGCCAAACAACCTATTCTCCCGCTGCACTTGTTTGCCAACCGTGAGCGCAGCGGAGCGTATGCGGCCCGCATGTTGTTTCTTGGCGGCATGGTGGGTTTCTGGTTCTTCACCACGCAATTCCTTCAGAGTGTGCTGATGTACAAGCCTCTAGTGGCTGGTCTCGCATTCCTCCCAACAACCATTCCCAACTTTATTGCGGCCATATTGGTGCCACGATTGACTCGCAAATTTGGCAATGCACCGCTGCTTGCCATCGGGTTGGCTATTGGTATTGTGGGTATGGCCTGGATTGCCCAGGTGTCTGAGTATTCCCCCTACGTAACAGCGATCGCTTTGCCGATGGTCCTGATTGGCATCAGTCAAGGGTTTGTTCTAGCCCCGCTGACAGTGTCCGCAGTCCAAGGCGTCGCCAGTGAAGACGCCGGAGCCGCGTCTGGACTCGTCAATGTCGCCCACCAGTTAGGGGGATCGTTGGGGCTCAGTATTTTGGTCGTGGTGTTTGCATCTGGTGGTTCGGTGGCGCTGGGCACAACTGGGACATTGGCGCACCACATCGCCAATACCTTCACTGCAAGCGCCGCCATGCTCACACTCTCCTTGGGACTTGTTCTCGCATTCATTGTTCGCCCCCGAACGCAACTTCAGCCCCAATAACGGGCCACACAGCAAAGGAATCACACCATGTTGAAGAGAATATTGGGAACGGCTGGACTGGAAGTGTCAGCCATGGGTCTTGGCTGTATGGGTCTGGGTGCCGTTTATGGGCCATCGGTGGACAAGAGCACGGCCATTTCTTTGATCCGTGCAGCCTTTGATGAGGGTGTGACCTTCTTCGATACGGCGGAAGCCTATGGTCCCTTCACCAATGAAAGCATCGTCGGTGAAGCCGTGGCACCGATTCGGGACAAGGTCGTGATCGCCACGAAATTTGGCTTTGACATTGATCTGCAGACCGGTGCGCGTAGCGGCGGTGTGAACAGTCGCCCGGAACACATCAAAGCCGTAGCAGAAGCTTCGCTGAAGCGCCTTCGCATCGAAACGATTGATCTCTTTTATCAGCATAGGGTTGACCCATCGGTGCCCATTGAGGATGTAGCTGGCGCTGTCAACGACCTGATTCGAGAAGGCAAGGTCAAATACTTTGGGCTTTCGGAGGCATCCGCTCAAACGATACGCAGTGCACACGCGGTTCAGCCGGTCTCAGCGGTTCAAAGCGAGTATTCGCTGTGGTGGCGCGGGCCAGAGGCTGAGATACTTCCGACACTGGAGGAGCTTGGCATCGGCTTTGTTCCATTCAGCCCTTTGGGAGCGGGTTTTCTCACCGGCAAGATCGATGAGAAAACCCAATTCGACAGCTCCGATTTCCGCACTCACGTGCCGCGCTTTGCGCCAGAGGCGCTGAGGGTCAATATGGCTTTGGTCGATATCGTTCGCAACTTTGCGACTCGCAAGGGAGCAACGCCTGCGCAGATCGCACTGGCGTGGCTTCTAGCCCAAAAGCCGTGGATTGTGCCCATCCCTGGCACAACCAAGCTACACCGTCTGCAAGAGAACCTGGGGGCAATGCGTGTCGAGCTCACCGCTGTGGAACTCAGCGAGATGGACGCTGAGGCTTCAAAAATCAGCCTTCAAGGGGCACGTCTGCCAGAAAGCGTATTGAAGATGACTGGGCTTTGATCCTTGCAACACATCAAAGTCAGGCCGATAAGGCTATGAAAAAGAAGCTTTGGATTGACCCCGCCCGCAAGCTGGTCAGGGGGATGTTACCCATGCTCATGGCCATGCCCTGTAGCGAAGCGAGTGAGGTGAGCCCCCCGTCCGCCCACAAGGTTGCAGTGCATGTGTCCCAGGAGGACAAAGCCCCGTCCCGCTATCCCCATTTGCGTGCTGAGGATAGCTTGGGCGACCTGTTGAACCACTCCGCCTTTCGCGGCTTTGGCCAGCGCATGTTGCCTTGGGATGGACGCGCCTATGACACGGCCATGCCGTTGGCAGACATCGGGCAACTCTTGCCCTACCACAGCGAGGTGAACCCTGGCGTGGTGGTGGGTGCCCTGAACCGGATGGTGGACGACACCAACGCGGGCCGCACCGTGTTCCATGACTTCCATACCGAAGCCCAGAAACAGGCCCACCCGGCCTTGCGCCACACCGGACTCTTTTTCTTCCGCGGCAAGCCCGGTGCGCCCTTCGCGGTCATTGCGCCCGGCGGCGGGTTTGCCTACGTGGGTTCGGTGCATGAGGGCTTTCCTTACGCCCAAGCCATCAGCCAACAGGGGCTCAATGCCTTCGTGCTGAAGTACCGCGCGGGTGAAGGGGGACGCGTGGCAACCGAAGATCTGGCGGCGGCGGTGTCTTACATCTTCCAGAACGCCAGCGCACTGCAAGTCAGCACAGTGGGTTATTCACTGTGGGGCAGTTCCGCTGGCGCGCGCATGGCAGCGGCCATTGGATCCCATGGCACGGCCGCCTTTGGCGGGCAGCCGCTGCCCAAGCCGTCGGCGGTGGTGATGGCGTACACCAGCCACGCGGATGTGGCCGCGTCCGAGCCGCCAACGTTTGTGGTGGTGGGCGAGCGCGATGGCATTGCACCGCCTGCCTCCATGGAAGCCCGCGTCAACGCGCTGCGACGCCTGGGAACCCCGGTGGAGTTCCACATTTACCCAGGGGTGGCACACGGATTTGGCACCGGCCAGGGCACCCGTGCCCAGGGCTGGATCGAACAGGCCACGCAATTCTGGCAACAACAACTTCGGACGACACCATGAAGCAATTCACCCAAACATTCGTGCGCTGGGGCGCGCTGGCCACCGCAGGGATCACCCTGGCCGTGTGCATCGCTGGCCTGCAGGCGCATGCAGAGCCCAACCGTGTGACCTTCCCCAAGCTGGATGAACTGGTGCACTACACCACGGTGCGCCGCGGTGAGGTGACGGAGCACATCTCCACCACGCGGGCCGCCATCGAGGCCATTCAGAAAGGCCTGCCGGTGCCCAACGGCACACATTTCGTGCTGGCGGACTACCGGGACGAGAAGATTTTTCGCTACTTCGTGATGGAAAAAGGCGCGGGTTGGGGCAACGACTTTGAGGAGCGCCGCCGCACCGGTGATTGGCAGTACCAGTGGTTCAAGCCCGATCGGACCATCAATCTGCAGGAAAACACCGCACGCTGCATGGCCTGCCATGCGTCGCAGAAGGACAGTCAGTACCTGTACACCGCCAGACGCTTGTCCGAGTTCCGTGGCAAGCCAGTGGAATAAGCCCCAGACCGCCAGGAGCCCTGCCTTGAACCCTGTTTTTCTGCTGCGACTGGCGCTGGACGGCGTGGCCGCAGGTTTGCTGCTGTTTGCTTTTTCCTACTACTGGCAAGGTAATGCGGCGCATGAGGTGGCGGGCCTCAGCATGTTCATGCTGCTGGTGGTGCATGGGGCATTCCATCGCCGCTGGTTTGCCGGTCTGGCCAACGCGCCTCGTGCACGGCGCGGCAAGTTCAACATCGCCCTCACCTTGCTGCTGCTCACGGGCATGCTGGTGCTGCTGGCAACGAGCCTGGTAATTTCCGAGACCGTGTTTGCCGGGCTGCGCTGGGACGACGATTTCACGGCGCGGCGGTTGCATGCCGGTGGCGCCTACTGGCTGTTGCTGGTGGTCGCCATTCATCTGGGACTGCGCTGGCCCTTGCTGATGGTCACGGCCAGCCGGCTGTTCGGCATCACCCAACCCAACCGGGCACGGACGGCAGTGCTGCGCAGCATTACGCTCGGCATTGCAGTGCAAGGTCTGATCAGCGCGCAGGCCCTGAATCTGCGCGACAAGCTGCTGTTTCAAATGTCCCTGGACTGGTGGGACTTCGGCGCCTCGGTGGCCGGATTTTTCGGACACTGCCTGGCCGTTGCGGGCCTGTGCATTGCCGTCACCCACTACGCCATGCGCGGGCTGCGTCACGGCCAGCGCATGGCTGCGTGATCGGGGCAGCTGCGGGAGCGCGCGCAGATTGCTACCAAATCAGTAGCTTCTCGCGCATATTCCATGCGGGCTAGAGGCCAATTTGACCAATAAATCAGCCTAGGCCGTGACCTGCACGCCCTTCCAGAACGCCACCCGGTCGCGCACCATTTCCGCTTCGGGTTTGGGGTCGGCGTAGTACCAGACGGCGTCGATGTTCATCTCGCCATTCACCAACAGCGAGCAGTAGCTGGCCTGGCCTTTCCAGGCGCAGCTGGTCTTGTGGTTGCTGAACTGCACGTAGTCGCGGTTCAGGGCGCTGGCGGGAAAGTAGTGGTTGCCTTCCACCAGCACGGTGTCATTACTTTCGGCTATTACGGTGCCGTTCCAAATTGCTTTCATTGCACGCTCCGGGCTCGCATTCAGGGGCTCCCATTGCACCACAGCACCGGCCATCCGGAGGGTTACCCGGGCTATTCGCTTTCGCTTATCCTGTGCCCTCATTTGAAAGGACCCGCCATGCGTACATCCTCGCTTTTTGCCCGCCGCCACCTGCTGGTGCTGGCAGCCGGCCTGCTGACTAGCTGGGCTGCCCAGGCCCAAAGCCCCGTGCGCGTGGGCTCCAAGATCGACACCGAAGGCAAACTCCTGGGCAACATCGTGGTGCTGGCACTGGAGGCCCATGGCATCAAGACCGAGAACAAGGTGGCACTGGGCAATACCAAAGTAGTGCGCACCGCCCTGCTGGCCGGCGAGATTGATATTTACCCCGAATACACCGGCAACGGCGCCTTCATGCTGGGCGACGAGAGCAACCCGGCATGGAAGAACCTGCGCGCAGGGTACGAGCTGGCCAAGAAAATGGACCTGGGGAAGAACAAAATCGTCTGGCTGGAGCCGGCCAATGCCAACAACACCTGGGCGATTGCCGTGCGCCGCGACGTGGCCACGGCCAACAAGCTGCGTACGCTGGACGACATGGGCCGCTACATCGCCAAGGGCGGCACCTTCAAGCTGGCGGCCTCGGCCGAATTCATGGAGCGGGCCGATGCCATGCCGGCCTTCCAGGCGGCATATGGCTTCAAGCTGCGCGCCGACCAGTCGCTGGTGCTGGCCGGTGGCGACACCGCAGCCACCATCAAGGCCGCGGCCGAAAAAACATCGGGCGTGAACGCCGCCATGGCCTACGGCACCGACGGCCCGGTAGCCGCGTTGGGCCTGGTGGTGATGGACGACCCCAAGGGCGTGCAACCCGTGTACGCACCCGCGCCCCTGGTGCGTGAAGAAGTGCTCAAGAAATACCCCGCCATTGCCACGGTGCTGGCGCCCATCTTCAAGGCGCTGGACGGCCCCACGCTGCAAATGCTGAACGCACGCATCCAGCTCGAAGGCCAGGACCCACGCAAGGTAGCCACCGCCTTCTTGCAGAGCAAGGGCTTCCTGAAATAGCCGCCGCCGTGGCGGACACGCCCTCCCGGCGCGGCAACCCGGTGCTGGCACTGTGTGTGGCGCTGGCGCTGGTTGCCGCCTGGGCCCTGCCTTTTGTGCGCGTGGCGCCCAACCGCCTGCTCTCGGGCGAACCCGTGTTTGTGATGGACCTGCTGCAGGGCCTCGGGGCTTGCTTGGTCGCCGCGCTGCTGCTGGCGCTGGCCATGGCGGCAGTGCAGGCCCAGCGCCGCGCCACGCACGGGCTGGTGCTGGCCGCCATGGCGGCCGCGCTGGCCGGGCTGTGGCTGCTGGCCGGTGCACATGCCCAGCACGTGGCGCACACCGAATCTTCTTTGCACCGCACGGCACTGGGTGCTGGCTTCTGGACGCTGGCGGGCCTGGCCTGGCTGGTGGCGCTGGACGCCGTGGCCCGGTTGCGGTTGGGCACGCTGGCGCGGCTGGCGGTGCTTACCGCCGCCGCCCTGCCCTTGCTGGCCGTACTGGGCATGGGGCAAGACCTGTCCATCGCCCAGGAGTACACCAACCGCAGCGATGTGTTTGGCGCCGCCGTGCTGCGCCACCTGCAGATCGTGCTGCTGTCCATCGTGCCCGCGGTGGCCATGGGTGTGCCGCTGGCCTGGGCCATGGTGCGCGCGCCACGGCTGCGCCAGGCGCTGTTTCCCGTGCTCAATGTGATCCAGACGATTCCCTCCATCGCACTGTTTGGCCTGCTGATGGCGCCGCTGGCCTGGGCCGCCGCGCAGGCACCGGTGCTGGGGCAGATGGGCATCAGCGGTGTGGGCCTGGCGCCCGCGGTGCTGGCACTGCTGCTGTATGCGCTCTTGCCCATCGTGCGCTCCACGCTGGCCGGGCTGGAGCAGGTGCCCGTGGCAGTCACCACGTCAGCGCGTGCCATGGGCATGGCGCCCTGGCAGGTGCTGTGGCAGGTGGAGCTGCCGCTGGCGCTGCCGGTGCTGCTGGTGGGCCTGCGCACGGCGGTGGTGCAGACCACGGGCCTGGCCGCGGTGACTGCGCTGGTGGGTGCCGGGGGCTTGGGGCACATCATGTTTGACGGCCTGTTCAGCGCGGCCAACGAGCTGGTGATGCTGGGCGTGCTGCCCATTGTGCTGCTGGCCGTGCTGGCCGATGCCCTGTTCAAGGCGCTGGCCGCGCTGCTGGAAAAACCCACCGCATGATCACCTTCGACCACACCAGCAAGTCGTATGACGGCACGCCCGCCATCACCGACCTGGACCTGACCATTGCCCGCGGCGAGCTGTTGGTGCTGATTGGCCCCTCGGGCTCGGGCAAGTCCACCGCGCTCAAGATGATCAACCGCATGGTGGACCACGACGGCGGCCGCATCCTGCTGGACGGGCAAGAGATCTACAGCCTCAACGTGCGCGACCTGCGCCGGCGCATGGGCTATGCCATCCAGTCGGTGGGCCTGTTCCCGCACTGGACCGTGGCGCGCAACATTGCCACCGTGCCGCAGCTGCTGGGCTGGAGCAAAGAGCGCATCGAAACACGTGTGACCGAGCTGCTGACCCTGTTTGCGATGGAGCCCGCGCAGTACCGCGACCGCTACCCGCACCAGCTGTCGGGCGGGCAGCAGCAGCGTGTGGGCGTGGCGCGCGCACTGGCAGCCGACCCCGATGTGCTGCTGATGGACGAACCCTTTGGCGCGCTGGACCCGGTGACACGCGCGGCGCTGCAGCTGGAGCTCAAACGCGTGCACCAGGCGTCTGGCAAAACCATTGTGCTGGTTACACACGACATCGACGAAGCCCTGCTGCTGGCCACGCGCATCGTGCTGCTGCGCCAGGGCCGCATCGAACGGGTGGGCACACCGCTGGAACTGCTGGCCACGCCAGCCAACGACTTTGTGGCGGATTTTTTGGGCCGTGCGGACCGCGGGCTCAAGCTGCTCTCGCTGCGGCCCGTTGCACCGCTGGTGCAGCCACTCAACGGGCCCGTGCCCACCGTGCAGATTGCCGACACCGCCACCGTGCGTGAAGCCCTCTCGCAGATGGCGGCGCATGCGGTGTCGGCGCTGCGGGTGGTGAATGCTGCGGGCGAGCCACTGGGCCAGGTGCTCGCGGCCGATCTGCTGGAAGCGCAGCACCGTGGCTAAGGACGTGGTGAACGCCCCGCGCCCGGCCCGCGCCTGGTGGGCCGACCACCTGCTGTGGACAGCGGCCCTGCTGCTGGCGCTGGCCTATGGCCTGCCGCACAGCGCGCCGCTGTTTGCCGCACTGTTCCCCGCCCTGCCGCGCCCGGTCTACCTGCAAGAGCCACTGGCTGCGCTGCTGTGGCAGCACCTGGGTCTGGTGTTGTTGTCCAGCGCGGTGTCGGTGCTGCTGGGCACGGCGGCCGGGCTGGCCGCCACGCGCCCGGCTGGCCGCGCCTTCCGCCCGCTGCTGGAAACCATAGCCGCCATGGGCCAGACTTTTCCGCCCGTGGCCGTGCTGGCCGTGGCGGTGCCCGTGGTCGGTTTTGGGGAACTGCCGGCGCTGCTGGCGCTGTCACTGTTTGGGCTGCTGCCGGTGCTGCAGGCTACGCTGGCGGGGGTGGAGTCGGTGCCGCAGCCGGTGCAAGAGTCTGCCCGCGCCATGGGCCTCTCGCCCTGGCAACAGCTGTGGCAAGTGCAAGTGCCGCTGGCCTTGCCGCTGTGGGTGGCCGGCGTGCGCACCTCCGTCATCATCAACATCGGCACCGCCGCCATCGCCTCCACCGTGGGTGCCAAGACACTGGGCTCGCCCATCATCGTGGGCCTGAGTGGCTTCAATACCGCCTATGTGTTGCAAGGCGCGGTGCTGGTCGGCCTGCTGGCCGTGGCCGCCGACATGGCGTTTGAGCGGCTGGCGCGGCAGGTGCAGTGGCAGCACTGAGCGGCCGAAATACGCTATACATTTAATAGCTGCTTGCGCAATATCCACGGGTACTAGAGGCCAATTTGGCGCTTAAAAAGCGTGGGAGCAGCCGTTCCACACGCGATCCACCGTTGTTTGCGCCGGGTCAAGGCGACCCCGCGCCGTGCTGCCTACAGTCAAGCTTTCAGCCACGGAGCCCGGCATGAGCAGCTTTGACCACAGCACCCTGATCAAGAACATCAACGACAACCTCAGCCCTTTGCGCAAGGCGCAGCCGGACGCCCTGCAAGGCTTCGGCCAGTTGGCCAAAGCGGCCATGGCCGAAGGCACTGTGAGCGCCAAACACAAGGAGCTGATCGCGCTGGCCATTGGCATCACCCAGCATTGCTCGGGGTGTATCGGTTTTCACATCAAGGCGCTGCACAAACTGGGCTGCACCCGCACCGAGCTGGACGAGATGCTGGCGGTGTGTGTGTACATGGGCGGCGGCCCCGCCTTGATGTACACCGCAGAGGCCGGTGCGGCCTGGGACAGCATGGCACCTGCGCCCGTAGCGGCCTGAAGCACGGTTTGATGCAGGTCAGAACTTGCATCTGCCACACGCCTACGATGGCTTTGACACTTAGGAGAAAACCATGAAACTGATGACCGACCTGTTTTCCACCGACTACGGCCTGATGAGTGTGGCGGTGCTGGCCTTCATTGTGGTGATGGCCATTTGGTTTGGCGCCTTCTTCCGGCGCAAGATGAACGAAAACGCCTGAAAGCCCACGCCCAACAACAAAACGCACCGTCACCGGTGCGTTTTGCATTGGGGGGCTCCGGCTGGCTTCAGGCGAAGCTGAACTGCCCCGGTGCCAGGATGGGGTCCACGCCCACCTTGATGGTGGACTTGGGCGCGAACTTGCCTTCCAGCAACAGCTTGGACAGCGGGTTCTCGATACGCTGCTGGATGGCGCGCTTGAGGGGTCGCGCACCAAACACCGGGTCGAAGCCGACCTTGGCCAGTTCGGCCACCGCAGCGTCGCTCACCTGCAGCGTCAGGTCCATCTTGGCCAGGCGGCCCATCAGCGTGGCGAGCTGGATCTTGGCGATGGACGCGATGTTGGCAGCGTCCAGCGAATGGAAGACCACGGTTTCGTCGATGCGGTTCAGGAACTCGGGGCGGAAGTGGTTCTTCAGCTCGCCGGTCACGGCCTCTTTCACGTCCTCGTAGTCCTGCCCCACCATGCTCTGGATGAGCTGGCTGCCGATGTTGCTGGTCATCACGATCACGGTGTTCTTGAAGTCCACGGTGCGGCCCTGGCCATCGGTCAAGCGGCCATCATCCAGCACCTGCAGCAGCACGTTGAACACATCGGGGTGGGCCTTTTCCACCTCGTCCAGCAGCAGCACGCTGTAGGGCTTGCGGCGCACGGCCTCGGTCAAATACCCACCTTCTTCGTAGCCCACATAGCCGGGGGGCGCACCAATCAGGCGCGCCACGGAGTGCTTCTCCATGAACTCGCTCATGTCGATGCGCACCAGATGCTCCTCACTGTCGAACATGAAACCTGCCAGCGCCTTGCACAGCTCGGTCTTGCCCACGCCCGTGGGGCCCAGGAACAAGAAGGAGCCGGTGGGGCGGTTCGGATCGGAGAGGCCCGAGCGTGAACGGCGGATGGCGTTGGCCACGGCGGCAATGGCTTCGTCCTGCCCGACCACGCGGTCGTGCAGCTTGTCTTCCATTTGCAGCAGCTTGTCGCGTTCGCCTTGCAACATCTTGCTGACGGGAATGCCGGTGGCGCGGCTCACCACCTCGGCAATTTCGTCGGCACCGACTTGTGTGCGCAAGAGCTGACGCGTGGCACCTTCGCCGTTTTTGGATTTGCCGGCTTCTTTCTCCTGCGCCTCCTTCAGCCGCTTCTCCAACTCAGGCAGCTTGCCGTATTGCAGTTCAGCCACTTTGGCCAGGTCGCCCTTGCGGGTCAGGCCGTCAATCTGCGTACGCAACTTGTCAATTTCCTCCCGCACCTGGGCGCTGCCCTGGGCGGTGGCCTTTTCGGCCTTCCAGATTTCGTCCAGGTCGGCGATCTCCTTTTGCAGGGACCGGATCTCTTCGTCAATCAACTCCAGGCGCTTGAGCGAGGCCTCGTCTTTCTCGCGCTTCACGGCCTCACGCTCGATCTGCAGCTGGATCAAGCGGCGATCCAGCTTGTCCATCACCTCGGGCTTGGAGTCCAGTTCGATCTTGATCTTGCTGGCGGCCTCGTCGATCAGGTCAATGGCCTTGTCGGGCAAAAAGCGGTCGGTGATGTACCGGTTGGACAGCTCCGCCGCGGCCACGATGGCGGGGTCGGTGATATCCACGCCATGGTGCACTTCGTAGCGTTCTTTCAGGCCACGC
Organism: Rhodoferax sp. EU05-FHT12H12; assembly: GCF_058791215.1. NCBI lineage: Bacteria > Pseudomonadati > Pseudomonadota > Betaproteobacteria > Burkholderiales > Comamonadaceae > Rhodoferax > Rhodoferax sp. EU05-FHT12H12. Next base: position 654,801 of record NZ_JBYTDI010000001.1, read on the forward strand.
AAAATGGCAATGGTGGCCTCCACCGTAGGTTCACCCACCAGAATTTTCTGGAACCGGCGCTCCAGCGCGGCGTCTTTCTCGATGTACTTGCGGTATTCGTCCAAGGTGGTGGCGCCCACACAGTGCAGCTCGCCACGGGCCAGCGCGGGTTTGAGCATGTTGCCGGCATCCATGGCACCCTCGCCCTTGCCGGCCCCCACCATGGTGTGCAGCTCGTCAATGAACACGATGGTCTGCCCTTCGTCCTTGGCCAGGTCTTTCAGCACATTCTTCAGGCGTTCTTCAAACTCGCCACGGAACTTGGCACCGGCCAGCAACGCCGCCATGTCCAGGCTCAGCACACGCTTGCCCTTCAGGCTATCCGGCACCTCACCGGCCACGATGCGCTGGGCCAGGCCTTCCACAATCGCGGTCTTGCCCACGCCGGGCTCGCCAATCAGCACGGGGTTGTTTTTGGTACGGCGCTGCAGCACCTGGATGGCGCGGCGGATTTCGTCGTCTCGGCCAATCACCGGGTCCAGCTTGCCCAGGCGGGCGCGTTCGGTCAGGTCGATGCAGTATTTCTTGAGCGACTCGCGCTGCTCTTCGGCGTCGGCGCTGTCCACCTTCTGGCCGCCGCGCACCGCCTCAATGGCAGCCTCCAGGGCTTTGCGGGTCAGTCCGTTGGCACGGGCCAGGTTGCCCGCTTCGCCCTTGTGGTCGGCCAGTGCCAGCAAAAACAGCTCGCCGGCAATGAACTGGTCGCCGCGTTTGATGGATTCTTTCTCTGAAGCCTGCAGCAGGCTCACCATGTCACGGCCCACCGTCACCTGCTCATGGCCCTGCACTTGGGGCAGGCGTTTGATGGCAGCCTCGGCCCCAGCCAGCAGGCCCGCCACGTTGACACCGGCGCGGTTCATCAGGGCCTTGGGAGCATCGTCGGTACGGATCATGGCCGCCAACACGTGCACGGGCTCGATGTACTGGTTGTCATTGCCCAGGGCCAAGCTCTGGGCTTCGCTCAAGGCTTCCTGGAATTTGGTGGTGAGTTTTTCGATTCGCATTGCTGCTCCCGCGACGGTTTATGGAATGACAACCAGCTTGGGGCCATGGTGCCCCATTTCAAGGCCAGCGCCCGTGCGCCAGCGGACATTGGCAGGCAGTTTGATCCACATCAAACCGCCCTGCCCCTCGCGCCGGTGTCCGCCATTCAGGCCAGGGTCCACTCGGTCACCACCTGGTCGAGGGTGCTCACATCAAAACGGCGCATGCTGAAACTGGCGCGCAAGCGCTGGCCGCCGCTGGCCAGCGGCGCCAGCTCGCACTCGAGCCAGCCGTCGCCATTCCAGGCCTGCGCTTCAATCTGCGCATTGCCGCCCGCCAATGGCACCGTCTCCTGCGCCAGCACATCGCTGGCGGCCACGTTGGCAAACCGCAGCGGCGCGTGCAACGGCGGTGCGACCAGCGCGTAGGCCTTGACCGGGCTGTGGCTGAAGGTGATGGTGGCACTGGCCGCGCAGTGGTAATCGCCCGAGAGGAAGACCACGTTGCTGATGTGCTGCGTGGCAATGAAGTCCAGCACACGCTGGCGGTCGCCTTCGGCAAACTGCCAGTTGTCGGTGGACCGCGGTGAGGGCCGGCCCAGCCCCTGCACCAGGCCCGGTGCCAGCACCGCGCCCGTGGCAATGAACTTGGCCTGGTGGCCGCGCGCCTGCTCTTGCAGCAGCCAGGCTTCCAGCACCGGCCACTGGCCGAGCTCCAGCAGGCGCCGCTCGGTGCCCAAGGCACGGTTGCGGTGCACCCGGGTGTTGAGGGAGAGAAATGCCGCTGCCGCGTGCGAAACCGCTCCGTCGTGCCCCTGCGGCCCCAGCGGTGCCGGGCCATGGGCGCGCTGGAAGGCCGCAAATGCGCTCAGTGCATTGCGCGTGAGCACGGCGCGCGCCGTGCCCAGGCGCTCTTCGTCGCGGCTCCAGTTGTCGGCAATCTCGTGGTCGTCCATGGCCATGTAGAACGGCAGGCTGCGCGCCAGTTGGCGAAAGCCCGCCGAACCAAAGGCTTCGCGGTAGCGAGGCAGCAACGACTCGATGGGCGAGCTGCTGGAGGCCAGGCCGGCCCGTGCATCGGCATAAATCTGGTCGCCCAGCATCCACATCAGCGAAGCTGGCGCCTGCCGCTGGCGCTCGGCCAGCTGCTGCAGAGTGTGGTCGCTGCGGGCAGCCTCCAACGCGGTGATGCCTGGGTGGCGGCAGGTGGCGGCCACAAAACGCAGGCCGTTTTGGGGGGCCAACACATCCGCTTGCAGGCGCAGCACGCAGTCGCGCATCCAGCGCAGGCTGCGGCGCTCGCGTGACAGCGTGCCGGGCTGCGCGCGCAGTGCCACGGCGCGCTGCTCGCGCACCAGCGCGGCCAGGGGCCGCAGCAGGGCCACGGCGTCGTCCAGCGTCAGGTCCAGCGGCAGGGGCTGCAGCGCACCATGGCCTACCGCGTGCGGCACGGCGGTGGCTGTCGGGGCCAACTCCCAGCCGGCGGCTCCTTGGCCCTGTGCCAGGGTTTGCCGGTAGTCCGCATGTGCAGCCTCGGCCGACGGTGGCACCGCAGGCACCGGGCTGCGCCCGGCACTGTGCGCCACATCCTGCACGGTCACTGGTGCGCCCCACACATCGGGCCAATGCAGCGCCTGGGCTGCGCCATCGGCGGGTGCATCGGCAGCAATGCGGTGCAGGCTCACCATGGCGACGGTGATGGCACCCAGCCAGTCGGCGGGCACGCGCAGATCGGCCACGGCATACACAATGCTTTGGTCGGGTGCTGCGTCCTGTGCCACGCCCACCAGGCCTTCGAGCGGACTGCTGACCAAGGACCAGGCGTGCACGCTGCGCTGGCGCCCCACCGAGAGCAGTGTCATGGCGGCCACGGCGGTGTCGGCCTGGGAGTTGTCCACCTCCATCCACACGCGCAGCACTGTCTCATCCCCCTCACGGCGTACCCACCCCGTGAGCGGTCCGGTGCGCGGCAAGCGCGCACGCAGGCGGTTTTGCGTTACCGGTTCGGGTAGGTCGGCAGCCTGGGCTTGGTTGAAAAAGTCCACCACCTCCGAAAAAATGACCTCGGGCGCGCGCTTGCCAATGGTGCAGTCAAAGTGCGCATGTTCGGGTGCCACCAAAAAGCGGTCGAGACCGGTGGCCAGGCGCTGCCCGCCAAAGGCACGGCTGAACTGGCGTTGCGTCTCGTGCAGCGACTCCTGGTCGAACAACACGTTGTCAGCCCCATGCAGCAGCATGACCGGCATGCCTAGGTAACGGCGCACGTTTTCGTCCGTCACGTAGATGTTCTGCCCGTCAGCATCCACCAGGTGTTCGTACTCCACACACTTGGCACCGTGCAAAAACACGCCCAGGTTGGTGCGGCCAAAGTACAGGTCCAGCTTTTCGTGCGTGCCGGGGCGGCCGGGCTGGCTCTCAATCAACTGGTCGTGGCGGAACAGGCGGCTCAGGAAGCCAGCCATGCGTTTGCACGAGGTGCTGTCGGGCTGGTGCACGCGCAGGTCGTGTTCGTGCGGGCAGCGCTCGGCCTCGTCGTAGTGGAAGCTGGCAAACAGCCGATCCATCAGGGCATGCAGGCCATCCGCCTGCGCCGTGCCGGCGGCAAAGTTCACATACTCCAGCCCCAGCGCATTGACCATGAGTGCGGCCACCTGCAGGCGCATTTGCGCGGTGACGGAGCCAATCACATAGGGCTGGAACTGCGAGAACAGCACCGCCGCCACTTTGGGCTTGCCCGCTTCGTGCATGAGGTGCCCGCCCAGCAGCGCCATGGCGGTAGAGGCCGAGCCCACGCAGTGGCTGAACACACTGAGCTGGCCCGGCAGCCATTCGGGCTCGCTGCGTTCGGCCTGCAGCACGGCCAGCGCGTGGTTGACCGCAGCCGGCAGGTCGCAGGCGCCAATGTCGTCCATGCTGGACAGCCGGGCCGAGGCGCGCAGAAAGGGGCTCACACGGTACTCAAGCAACCACACATCCCAGCCCTGCGCATACAGCATGGCGGCCAGTGCGCGTTCACCCAACTCCTCGGCCACAAAGGGCAAGGTGTTCTGCGCAAAGCCGTTGAGCAAGATGATGGACTTGAAACGCCGCAGGCGCTGCGCGGTGACGCTGGACTCGACCCGCGGCTGGGCGTAGCGCACCAGGCCGATGCGGATGGTTTCGGTTTTCGGGTCCGACGCATCGGCCCCGGCACGCAAAGGCACCGTCAGGCACACCGGTGCCTGTGGCGGCACCACACGGCCATCGGGCAGGCGAATGGGCGGGTACTGGTCCGCCGTCAGCTCAAAGTCGCCGTTGTCGGGCAGCGTGGCAGGGTCGGTGGCTGGGAGGTCTTTTTTGTAGTCGGGCAGGCGGAAGTCCAGCATGCGGCTGCTGACCACGTAGCGCAGGATGGTGAGTGGGTAGGTGATGAAGGCGGCCAGCGCGTTCACCGTGTCGGGCCCGGGTTTCATTTGTGGCGCGATGCGGCGCACCATCTCGGGCACATCCATGGTGAGGCGGCCCGTGGCCAGCACGCGCCCGCCCTTGGCCTGCATGAGCTGCACGTCCAGCTGGGTCAGCTCGTCCCACACACTGCGGCGTTGTGGGGCGGGCCAGCCGCCGTGCCGAAGTTTCTTGCGCAGCCAGCCCCACAGCTCCGCCCAGCTCAAGGCAGGCTGGATCAGCTTTTCACCTTGCAGGTACCAGCTGCGTTCGCCGTCACTCAAGGTGAGGCGGTAGTCAAAGGTTCGGGCAGCACTGGCATGCCAGAGCAGCTTGAGGCCGTCCCAAACCATATCGCTCAGCCTTTGTTTCTTGTCTCCCGCTTCCTTGGGACGCAGGCTGTCGGGGTACCAGCGGGTGATGCCGTAGGTGAGCCCGGCGCGCACCGCGCGGCAGGCTCGGGCCCCCAAACCCTCGGGGGCGGCGCGGAACAACTGCACCGTGCCACCAGTGACGTGCAACACGGTGGATGGCCCCTGGGTGGCATCGATCACCAAACGCGAGGTCGTGAGGCTGCGCGCCGTAGGGGTGCCCGGCAAGGCTTGTAACGTGTGGCGGGGGTCCTGCCACAGGCGCGTCCAGTCGGCCACATCCATCTGCAAAAACAGCGCCGCAGCCGGTGCAGCCGGTGCAGCCGGTGCAGCTGGCCCGGCGGGCCACCAGGGTGGCAGCACGGCATCGGGCTTGGGCTGCAAGGGGCCGCGCAACACCTCGGCCAGCACGGCGCCGTGGGGTGCCTCGGGCTCGGCTTTCACCATGGGGGCCACGGGCGGGTGCAGGGGCAAGGCGCGGGTTTGCGGCGCGCGGGCGGTCTCGTTTTGCAGCAGCAAACGGCAGGTCCGCTCGGCCAATGCAGTGATGGTGAGCAAGGGGTTGACCCCCAGCGAGGTGGGGATGACCGAGCCGTCCACCACCAGCAGGCCGGTGTGTACGCCCCCATCGGGCAGGAAGACCTGGCCCAGGTGGTTGACCACCCCCTGTGTGGGCGAGGCCCCCATGCGGCAGCCGCCCAGCGGATGCACCGTGACCCAGCCGCTCTCGGCCTTGGGACCACTGAGCACGCTGGCGATCTTGTCGGGCAACACGCCGCTGGCCGGGTTGGGCAAAAACTCGGCCCCCACGCCTTCCACACTGGCAGCACGGCTGCGGTGCAACCCGGGCGCAGGATCCACCGCACCACTGCCCCAGGACCAGGCGATGCGCGACTGCGGCTTGGCCAGCCGGGCCTGCCCGGCCGAGCTGTCGTGCCCCATCCCCAGCATGACCAGGCTGCGCGCGGTGCGCCGGGGGTCCGCCACCAGCGGGTCCTGGCTACCCGTTTGGCGCAGACCAAAACGCGCCAGTTGGGGCAGCACCCCCAGCGTGGCCAGGGCTTCACCCACCACGGGGGCGAGCATGCCGGGGATACCGCCGTCTTCGGTGACCGTGCTGCGGGTGTGGTCCTGGGTGTCGTGGTAGCGGATCACCGCACTGATGGTGGGGCCGACCTTGTCGGAGGCAGCGCGCACGGCGCCACTGCCCTCTCCCAGTGCGTTGGCCGTGTCTGCCATGTCATAGGCGGCGCTCAGGTCATCCCCATTGGCCGAGATGCCCCGGCCCAGCCAGCTGTGGGCCACGGGCAGGCCATGCTCCCGCGAGCGCAACAGGATTTCGCTGGAGCCAAAGGTGCCCGCACTGAGCACCACGCGGCCAGTGCGCAGCACAAATTCGTAGGCGCTGTTGAGCGGTCCCTCCGGTGCCTCGAAGGACTGCTCCCAGGTGCCACGCTCGGTGGTGCGCACGCAGTGCACCAGCCAGTCGCGTCCGGGGTGGGCCACATCGGGCTGGTGCCGCACATACAAGACGCTGACGCCGGTGAACATGCGCGCACCGGCTTGGGCCGCGCGCGGCAGGTAGGTTTTGTCCAGGCTGAGCTTGGCGTTGTGGTTGCAACCCGAACAACAGTCGCCACAGCCCACGCAGGCATCGCGCGGGCCCAGGGTCAGCGGGGCATCGGCGCGAAACTCGATCGCCAGGGGCACGTCTTCGGTGCTGACCTTGAGGCGGGTATTGGCAAACCGGTCTGCGGCGGCCTGGCCGATCTCCTGCATGCGCTGGTATTTGGCGGTGTGCTGCGGCACACAGGCTGGCGAAGCGCGCTGGGCAGCGGGTGACTGAACTTCCAGCACCTGTGCGGCCTGCGCGTAGTCGGCATCCAGCGAAGCCTCGCGCAGCGCCACGGGCCACGCCTCTTGCTGGAACACGCGTGCATCGGGGCGCAGCGCCACCGCCGCGTTGATCAGGCTGCCACCGCCCAGGCCATTGCCCACCAGGGCCGTGGCGCGCGTACCCACGCGAAAGTCAAACAGCGCATCCTCGTACCCCATCGCCGCAGGCCCCTGTTGGCGTTCGGCATTGCCACCCACCTCAACCCGCACAAAGCCGCCGAACTGGCCAAAGTCAGTGGGGAATTCACCGGCAAGGTACTCAGCCCCCCGCTCCAGCACGGCTACGCTGTGGCCATGTTCGGCAAAACGCAATGCGGCCACCGCGCCGCCATACCCCGAGCCCACCACCACTACCTCGGGCGCGTAGCCCTCTTCCTGGGTGCTGGCAATCAGTTGCTCCACACCGTGTGACAGCCAATGCATGGCAGATCTCCCTGAATGTTTCTATGGATTTCACCGCACAAAAGGCAGTTGCGTTTCGCACCAGCGGTCAAACTCGGGCACGGGCATGGGTGCCGCAGCAAACCAGCCTTGCGCATAGTCGCAGCCAATGGCCCGCAGTAGCGACCACTCCTCCGCATCCTCGGCCCCCTCGGCCACCACCGTCAGCCCCAGCCGGTGCCCCATGGCAATGGTGGACTCCAGCAGTGCAGCACCGTCGCTGCCGGGGCGCACATTGCGCACAAAGGCGCGGTCGATCTTGAGTTCGACCACCGGCATTTTTTGCAGGTAGGCCAGCGAGGAGTAGCCGGTACCGAAGTCGTCAATTGACAGGCTGAAGCCGCTGGTGCGCAGCGCGTTCATCACCTCCAGCGCCGAGGCCGGGTCCTGCATGGCACCGCTCTCGGTGATTTCGAGCCGGATATCACCCGGATCCACACCCACCTCGTGCGCCAGGATGGCGGTGCGGGCTGCAAAGCCGGTTTCGCCCAGATCAAAGGTGGAGAGGTTGACCGATATCTGCAAGGGCCGCCCCTGGGCGCGGTAGCTGGCGGCCAGGCGCATGGCCCGCTCCAGCACCCAGCGGGTAATCAGCGTGATGCGCCCGGTCTTCTCGGCAAAGGGCACAAAGTCGCCGGGCGGAATCATGCCGCGGCGTGGGTGCTCCCAGCGCACCAGTGCCTCGGCACTGCCCACCGTGCCGTCGCTCAGGCGTACCTTGGGCTGCAGGTACAGGCGCAGCTCGTTCTGCTCCACCGCCCGCTTGAGCTCGGACAGCAAGTCCAAATCGGCCCGCTGGCTCGTCTCCATTTCCTGCTGGTACAGCAGCCAGTTGCGGTGCTGGGTGCGCCCCGCGTCGAGTGCGATTTCGGCGTTGCGCAGTAGTTGCGCCATGGTGGTGTGGTCAGCGGGGGGCAGTGCCACCCCCACTGCCAAGGTGATGTCGACCGCCTGGCCCTCAATCTCTGCGGGACTGTTGAACGCGTAGTCCACCTCTTCGCGCATGGCCGTGAGGCCGATGTCGCTGGGAAACACCAGACAAAACTGGTCTGCATGCATGCGCCCCACACAGGCGCTGGCGTGCACTCGGCAAACGGCCTGTAGTCGGCGCCCGGTTTCCTTGAGAATCTGGTCCCCCAGCGTGGGGCCCAGGGTTTCGTTGATGGCGTGAAAACGCTCCACATTGAGCATCAGGGCCGCGGGCACATCCCCTTCGTCGATGCGCAGTTGGCCATACTGGCGTGCGCCCTCGCGGTTGAGCAGGCCTGTGAGCGCATCAAAGCGGGCCATGCGAGAGGTCTCACGCTGCAGGCGCAGCGTGCGGTCGGCAATGCCGTAGCAAAACGCAATAGGCAGCAACAGGGTGCGCGCGAAATCGAAAGTGGAGCCCAACGCCACCGCCGAAGGCATGGGCTCGCGCAGAAGCACGTTGTAGAGCAAAAAAGCAAGCCAATAGATGGCAATCGGGGTGAGCCCCAGCAGCAGGATGCCACAGCCGCGCTCGCCCCCACGCCAGCCGCGCCAGTTGCCGGAGAGCAGCACCAGAAAGTGCAGCGGCACCAGCCCATAGATCAGCACATTGGCCAAACCGGGCCACAGGTAGTGCAAAGGGATCATGCTGGCAAACAGCACAGCCACACCATAGGCCACCTTGGTGGTGCGGGGGCTGTGTTTGGCAAAGCGTCCAAAACGCACGCTTAGCAATACCGACAGCACACCGACCAGATAATTAAAAATCCAGGCATTGAGCCAGAGCGGAGAGCTCGCATCCAGCACAAACGGCAGCCCGCTCTTGGTGAAAATGGTGAGCGACTGCAGGCTCGCATACAGCGCATAAATGGCGTAATTGACCTCTCGCAGGGTAATGCTGAAAAACAGCGCCACCAGCGCGGTGGTGAACAGAAAGACTGCGCCACTGTGGTTGAGAAGGTCGGTCCCGTGTTCGTTGCGCAGGCTGTCTTCGGGCACCACGGCCTCCACCAGGAGGGTGCGCGCCAGACCGGGGTAGGCCAGAGCACCCAGGGCCGGCTCAAAGCGGGCGTAGAGCGGAAACACGGCCACGGCATCGGGGGGAAACAGGGCACGCAAGCCGGTGACCACCGCCCCACTGCTGGGGCCCAAGCGCAGGGCCTGCCCCAAGGGCTTGCCCCGGGCATCGAACAGGGCAATGTCCACGCGCTGCACATTGAGGTCAGCAAAGGACAGCCAAGGCCGGGTTTGCTGTGCCTGGGCAGCAGGCAAGTGGCGGATGCGAATCCAGCAGGCGCCACCTTCCGGGTCCACCGGCACCTTGCCATCGGGCGCCGCAGTCCAGCCGTTATCGGGATGGGCCATGGGCTGCTGCACCGACTGCAGGTCGCAACGATAGTCCACCGGCAAGGCAGCAGCCCACACCCACGCACTCCACAGCGTGACCGCCACACCCCCTCCAAGCCGCAGTGCGAGTCGCCGGAAATCCATTGCTACCCTTGTTGAATGCGCTGAGGCGGAGACTGAATGGGGCAAGACCCACTGCAGCAACTGCCTGCGAATGATTGTAGGTGGATCAGGCCCAAAGCGCCTGTTTTCAGGGCCCGGGTGCTACGCTTTTCGCCACAGGGGGCTCAGGCGTTGCGTGCCTCTATGCCCCAACGCGCCAGGGCTTCGTCGTCACTGACGCGGGCATCCACCCAATGCGCGCCGGCGGCCGTCTGCTCCTTCTTCCAGAAAGGCGCTTGGGTTTTGAGGTAGTCCATCAAAAACTCGCAGGCCTGGAAGCTCTGGCCGCGGTGGGCCGAGGTCACGGCGACCAGGACCACGCCGTCGGTCGGGTACAACAGGCCCACGCGGTGCACTACGCGGGCGCCCAGGATGTCGAAACGTGCAAAAGCCGCGTCCACCATGGCTTCGATGGACTTCTCGGTCATACCGGGGTAGTGCTCCAACTCCATGGTTTGCACCGACCCTTCCGCACCCGGCACATTGCGGTCCCGCACCGTGCCCACAAAAGTGCAGACGGCACCCACACGCGGATCACCGGCCTGCAGGGCGGCAATCTCTTGCGCCACATCGAAAGGCTGTGGCTGGATTCGAACACGGGGGGAAGAAATGGCGTCAGAAGGCATGGTCGAATTGTGGCACCGTGCTAGCATGGCAGCCATGTTCACAGACACCACACGCTTCACCATGGCCATTTTGGCTCTGGCAGGCCCGTGCGCGATGGCTGCGAACACTTCCAAAAAACCCAAGCTCATTTGACCGGAGCTGCGGTTCCGTCCTCAGATGAGCGATGGAACTGCGAACAACACCCTCCCCCGTTTACGCAAACCGCCGCGCAGCTGACGATGGTTCTTTCCATCGGTCTTGTTTCTGCAAAGGATGTTTTCGTGCACGCTCCCTCCACCTTCTCCAGCCTGTGGATCCCACTGGTCACCCCGTTTCGGGACAACACCGTGGACCACACGGCCCTGCGCAAGCTGGTGCAGCACTTGGTGCCGCAAGGCATTGCCGGCATTGTGGTCTGCGGCTCCACGGGCGAAGCCGCCGCGCTGAGTGCCGACGAGCAACTGGCCGTGCTGGACACCGTGGCGCAGGCTGCCCCGGGCCTGCCACTGGTAATGGGCCTGTCGGGCTACCACCTGCCGGACACGCTGGACTGGGTGCGCACCCTGCGCACGCGCCCGCTGGCGGGCCTGCTGGTGCCGGCACCCCACTACATCCGGCCCTCGCAGGCCGGGCTGTTGCAGTGGTTCACTGCGATTGCCGATGCAAGTGCCCATTCTGTGGTGGTGTACGACATCCCTGCGCGCACCGGAGCCCTGCTCACGCTGGCCACGCTGCGCACGCTGGCTCAGCACCCCAACATCATCGCCATCAAAGACTGCGGTGGCGACCTGGCCAAGACCCAGGCGCTAATTGCCGACAGGCAGTTGCAGGTGCTGGCCGGGGATGATGCCAATATCTTCACCACCTTGGCGCTGGGCGGAACCGGTGCGATTGCGGCCAGCGGCCACGTCCACACGGCGCGCCTGGTGGCGCTGATGCACCATGTGCTGCGCGGTGAACTGGTGGCAGCACAGGCGCTATGGCGCCCGCTGCTGCCGTTGATAGAGGCGCTATTTGCAGAACCCAACCCGGGGCCGGTCAAAGCGCTGTTGGCGCAGCAGGGGTTGATGCAGGCGGAGCTGCGCGCCCCGATGACCGCGGCATCCGCCGCACTGACAACCCAACTGGCGGCGCTTAGTGCTGCGGTGGCAGTCTAGCCCCCGGTAACGGGCGGAAAGAAGGCAACTTCACAGCTGGCGGTGAGTGGCGTGGACTCGGGGCTCATCACCTGGTCCAGCGCCATGCGCACCGCACGGCCGGGGGCCAGGGCCTCGGCCCCTGCGCCGCCACGGGCCACCAGCTCGGCGCGCAGCGCGCCCAGCGTGGCAACCTGGGTGTCCAGTACCTCGGTACCGGTGCCCATGGCTTCGCGCACGGACGCAAAGTAGCGCACAGTAATTTTCATGCCAACAACTCGCTAAACGGGATGTAGCGCACTGTGGCGCCATAGAGGATGGGTTCGCCCGGCGGCGTGTCAATGAGGCCATCGCCCCAGACTGCAGACGTCAGCACGCCGGAGCTCTGGTTGGTGAAGAGATCGAGGCCACCATGGTCGTTGCGGCGCACGCGCAAAAATTCACGGCGTTTTTCGGCCCTGGGCCAATCAAAGTCTGCGCGGGCAGCTATGCTTTTCATAGCAACATCCTGCACCTTCTGCAGGCGCAGCAACAAGGGCCGCACCAGCAAGACAAAAGTGACAAAGCTGGACACCGGGTTACCCGGCAAACCCACGAAGTGCGCCGCGCCAATGCGGCCATGCGCAAAGGGTTTACCGGGTTTGATGGCGATTTGCCACAGGTCCAGCTGCCCCAGGGACTGCACGGCAGGTTTGATGTGGTCTTCCTCTCCCACCGAGACACCGCCGCTGGTGAGTACCAGGTCGTGGCTGGCGGCAGCCTGTTGCAACGCATGCACGGTCGCATCCAGCCGGTCGGGCACGATGCCCAGGTCGGTCACCTCGCAGCCCAGGCGGCGCAGCATGGCGCTGAGGAAGAATCGGTTGGAGTTGTAGATGGCACCCGGTGGCATCTGCTCGGGCGGTACGGTGCCGGGCAGCACCAGCTCGTCGCCCGTGGAGAACAGCGCCACACGCGGCTTGCGCACCACCTGCAGTTGGGCCATTCCCACGCTGGCGGCCAGGCCCAGCGCGGCGGGCCCCAAGCGGGTGCCAGCGGCCAGCACCACGTCGCCACGGGCCACATCCTCGCCCGAACGGCGGATGTTTTGGCCAGGCAGCGGGGTGGCATTGATCTGAACACGGGGTGGCGCAGAGGCATCCGTCGCCTCCACCACCGTGCACTCTTCCTGCATCACCACCGCGTCGGCCCCCGGTGGCACTGGCGCACCGGTGAAGATGCGAGCCACGGTACCCGGCTGCAAGGCCGAGCCCACGCTGCCGGCTGCAATGCGCTGCGACACCGGCAAGGCGCCCTGCGCAGCCAGCACGTCGTCCACGCGCACCGCATAACCATCCATGGCGCTGTTGTCACAGGGCGGCACCTGCAGCCCCGAGACAATGGCCTCTGCCAGCACGCGACCATCGGCATCGCTGATGGACACAGACTCGGTCTGGGCCAAGGGTTGCACGCTGGCCAGCAGTTGGGCCAGCGCGTCGTCCAGCGGCATCAGGGGTTTGCGGGGGGCTGTAGACATGCTCTTTCTTGCTATGGTTTATATAGCTGCTTGCGCATATTCCATAAGGGCTAGGCAGCTATTTCTCTCATATTTTGGCTCAGTAGCCGCACTCCGCGGCAATCAGCGCCTGGATGGCGGCTACGTCGGCGTCCATGACTTGCACCCGCTTGGGCAGGGCCTCGATGCCTTCAAACTTCGCGGGCCGCTCGGGCTCGCGGCCCAGGGCTTCCACGATGGTGGCCGCAAACTTGATGGGCAAGGCGGTTTCCAGCACCACCATGGGCACACCGGGCGTGCGCTGCTCCAACGCCACCTTCAGGCCATCGGCCGTGTGGGTGTCGATCACCATGCCGTGCTGCTCGAAGGTCGCGCGGATGGTCGCCAGGCGGTCGGCATGCACACTTTTGCCACTGACAAAACCGTAGCGGCTGGCGGCTTGGGCGAACACCGGGTCTGCGCTCAGGTCGAACTGGCCGGTCTTGGACAGGCCTTCGCCAAACAAAGCCTTCACCCGTGCGCTATCGCGGCCCAACAGGTCGAACACAAAACGCTCGAAGTTGCTGGCCTTGGAAATGTCCATGGACGGACTGGAGGTTTCATGCGTATCCGCCGTGCCGCGCACACGGTAAACACCGGTGCGGAAGAACTCGTCGAGCACATCGTTCTCGTTGGTGGCAACCACCAGCTTGTCAATCGGCAGACCCATCTGGCGCGCCACATGGCCAGCACAGACGTTGCCGAAGTTGCCAGAAGGCACCGCAAAGCTCACCTTCTGCGCGTTCTGCTCAGTCGCCTGGATGTACCCAGCAAAGTAGTACACCACCTGGGCCAGCAAGCGCGCCCAATTGATGGAGTTCACCGTGCCAATCTTGTACTTGCGCTTGAAGGCCAGGTCGTTGGACACAGCCTTGACGATGTCCTGGCAGTCGTCGAACACGCCGTTGATGGCGATGTTGTGGATGTTGGCGTCTTGCAGGCTGAACATTTGCGCCTGCTGGAAGGGGCTCATGCGGCCGTGCGGGCTGGTCATGAAGACGCGCACGCCCTTCTTCCCACGCATGGCGTATTCGGCCGCGCTGCCGGTGTCGCCACTGGTGGCGCCCAGGATGTTGAGCTCTTCGCCACGGCGACCCAGTTCGTACTCGAACAGGTTGCCCAGCAGCTGCATCGCCATGTCCTTGAAGGCCAGCGTGGGGCCATTGGACAGGGCCTCGATCCAGACGCCGTCTTCCAGATGGCGCAACGGCACGATCTCACCGGTGCCAAACACCTCGGCGGTGTAGGTCTTGGCGCACAGGGCACGCAGATCGTCGGCCGGAATGTCGTCGATGTAGAGCGAGAGGATTTCGAACGCCAGGGCCGCGTAGCCCTGCTCGTGGTAGACCCGGCGCCATTGCTGCAAGGTGGCGTCGCTGACTTGCGGGTAGGCCTCCGGCAGGTACAGGCCGCCATCGGGCGCCAGGCCCTCCAGCAGGATTTCGCAGAAACGTTTGCGGTCGGGGTTGCCGCGGGTGGAGAGGTAACGCATCAGTTCAGCTCCTCTTTACGGATACGGGTGATAGGCGCCAGCACCGTGGGCAGCCCCTGCATCTGGGCAATGGCGGCGTTCATCTTGGCCTCGGCGCAATCGTGCGTGAGGATGATGACGTCAGTTTGCGTGCCAGCTTCGCCGCTGATCTCGTCGGCTTCACGCTGCAGCACGGCGTCGATGCTGATACCGGCCTCGGCCAGGATGCCGGTGACCTTGGCCAGCACACCGGCCTCGTCGGCCACGCGCAGGCGCAGGTAATAACTCGTCACCACTTCACCCATGGGCAGGATGGGGGTGTCGCTCATGCTGTGCGGCTGGAAGGCCAGGTGCGGCACGCGCTGGGCGGCGTCGGCCGTGTGCAGGCGGGTGATGTCGACCAGGTCGGCAATCACGGCGCTGCCGGTGGGCTCGGAGCCTGCGCCCTTGCCGTAGTACAGCGTGGTGCCCACGGCATCACCATTCACCACCACGGCGTTCATGGCACCTTCCACATTGGCGATCAGGCGCTTGGCCGGAATCAGCGTGGGGTGCACGCGCAGCTCGATGCCCTTGGCCGTGCGCTTGGTGATGCCCAAAAGCTTGATGCGATAACCCAGTTGCTCGGCGTACTTGATGTCGGCCGAGCCCAGCTGGGTGATGCCTTCCACGTAGGCTTTGTCAAACTGGACCGGGATGCCAAAGGCAATGGCCGACATGAGGGTGAGCTTGTGCGCGGCGTCCACACCTTCGATGTCGAAGGTGGGGTCGGCTTCGGCGTAGCCCAGGCGTTGCGCTTCTTTCAGCACCACATCGAAGTCCAGGCCCTTGTCGCGCATCTCGGACAGGATGAAGTTGGTGGTGCCGTTGATGATGCCGGCAATCCACTGCACGCGGTTGGCGGTCAGGCCTTCGCGCAGCGCCTTGATGATGGGAATGCCACCAGCCACGGCGGCCTCAAACGCCACCATCACGCCCTTGGCAGACGCCGCGGCAAAAATTTCGGTGCCGTGCACGGCCAGCAGTGCCTTGTTGGCAGTAACAACGTGTTTGCCCGCGGCAATGGCTTCCAGCACCAGCTCCTTGGCCAGCGTGTAGCCACCAATCAGCTCGACCACGATGTCGATGTCGGGGTTGCGGATGATCTCGCGCGCATCTGCCACCACCTGGGCTTTGTCACCCACGATCTCCTTGGCCAGCGCGGTGTTGCGGCGCGACACCATGGTCACCTCGATGCCGCGGCCGGCACGGCCCTTGATCTCTTCCTGGTTGCGCTGCAGGACGTTGAACACCCCACTGCCCACAGTGCCCAGGCCCATCACGCCCACTTGTATCGGTTTCATAAGCTTTTCAAGTAAAAAATACGTCCGGCCCGCATGAATACTGCGCGAGCCGCTATCAAAATCAGAGTGATTCAGCTGGCATTGCGCTTGCGGTAACTTTCCAGGAACTTGGCAATGCGGCCGATGGCCTCGCGCAAGTCGTCCTCGTGCGGCAAAAACACAATGCGGAAATGGTCCGGCTGCTGCCAGTTGAACCCCGTGCCTTGCACCAGCATCACGCGGGTCTCGCGCAGCAGCTCCAGGAAGAACTGGCGGTCATCGGCAATCGGATACACCGCCGGGTCCAGCTTGGGAAACATGTAGAGCGCGGCTTGCGGCTTGACGCAGCTCACGCCGGGGATGGCGGTGATCAGCTCATAGGCCAGGTCACGCTGGCGGCGCAGGCGTCCGCCCTCACACACCAGGTCGTTGATGCTCTGGTAGCCACCCAAGGCGGTCTGGATCGCCCACTGGCCAGGCACGTTGGAGCACAGCTTCATGTTCGAGAGCATGTTCAGGCCCTCGATGTAATCGGTGGCAACCTTTTTGTTGCCCGACACCACCAGCCAACCGGCGCGGTAGCCGCAAGAACGGTAGCTTTTGGACAGCGAGTTGAAGGTCAGGGTAAGCACATCGGTGGACAGACTGGCCAGCGCCGTGTGGTGGATGCCGTCGTACAGCACCTTGTCATACACCTCATCGGCCAGGATCACCAGACCATGCTGGCGCGCAATCTCGATGATGCCCTGCAGCAGCGCGGTGGAGTACATCACGCCGGTCGGGTTGTTGGGGTTGATGACCACAATGCCTTTGGTGCGCGGTGTGATCTTGGCGCGGATGTCGTCCAGATCGGGCATCCAGCCATTGGTTTCATCACACAGGTAATGCACCGGTGTCCCGCCAGACAGGCTGGTAGCGGCCGTCCACAGCGGGTAGTCGGGCATCGGCAGCAGCAATTCGTCACCATCGTCCAGCAGCGCGTTGGTCGCCATGGTGATGAGCTCGCTGGCGCCATTGCCAAGGTAGATGTCGTCGAGCGTGACGCCGACAATGCCCTGCTTCTGGGTCTCGTGCATCACGGCCTTGCGCGCCGCAAAAATGCCCTTGCTGTCGGAGTAGCCTGCCGAGTTGGGCAGGTTGCGGATCATGTCCTGCTGAATTTCCTCGGGCGCGTCAAAACCAAACACCGCCAAGTTGCCCAGATTGAGCTTGATGATCTTCTGACCCTCGTCCTCCATCTGACGCGCCGCGTCCATGATGGGACCGCGGATGTCATAGAGCACATTGGCCAGCTTGGCAGATTTCTGAATGGTTTTCAAAGTCCCTCCGGGAGGTAGGCAGCACAGGGTGAAACCTATAATTTGACCACAGAACGACGGGCCCACACCCGCGTTGCCACAGCGCAAACCGCTTCCTACCCCCTACAGGCCCGAACCCACCATGAAATTCATCCCCGATGCGGCCCAAGGCCCGTCCATCACCGGCTACGGACCGGGCTGGGTGGCCGTGAACGGTGAGCAACACCACTCCAGCATCCTGGTCAGCAGCCAGGGCCTGTGCCGCCCCTGGGGCGCAAGCAGCTTTGCCGATTTGCTGGGCGGTCACTTTGACGAACTGGCAGCGCTGGAGCCCGAGCTGGTGCTGTTTGGCAGCGGCCCGCGCATCCAGTTTCCGCCGCCCCAGTGGCTGACCGCCCTGTTTGGCAGGCGCATTGGCGTGGAAACCATGGACACCCACGCCGCATGCCGCACCTACAACTTTCTGGCGGGCGAAGGCCGCAAGGTAGTCGCCGCTCTGCTGGTCTAGGGGATCCACCAGCAATTCGTAGCGGGGTGGTAGGCATTTCAGAGTAAAATCGCGGGTTGCGGTCTGGGGCGACGAATTGCTGTCACGTTTGGCGCCCCGCACTACGACTGACACATCAAGCACGCGAGACTGAAATACCCTATGGCGATCGTTGTCAACAAACCCCTACCCGAATTTGAAGCCAACGCCACCGGCGGCATCAAGGTGAGCAACACCACCCATGTCGGAAAAACCATGGTGCTGTACTTCTACCCCAAGGACAACACCCCCGGTTGCACCACGGAAGCCATGCAATTCCGCGACAAGTACAAAGATTTTGTCAAAGCCGGCGCCGAGGTGTTCGGCGTTTCCCGCGACAACATGAAGTCGCACGACGAGTTCAAGACCAAGCTGGAACTGCCGTTTGAACTGATTGCCGACACCGAAGAAAAAATGTGCCACATGTTCGGTGTGGTCAAGAACAAGATCATGTACGGCAAGAAGGTCAAGGGCATTGAACGCAGCACCTTCCTGGTAGGCGCCGATGGCGTGCTCAAGGAAGAATGGCGCGGCCTCAAGGTTCCCGGCCACGTGGATGATGTGCTCAAGGCTGTCAAAGCACTCAAAAAAGCCGGCTGATCGTTCACTGTTGTTTTGGTGCACCACCAAAACAAGACCGCCATGGGGCTCATGCATAATGGTTTCATGCCGTTGAACGTCGCAACCGCGCTCTCACAAAAAGCCGCCTTGGCTCAAGGCGGCTTTTTCGTTTTTCCGGCTACGGTTTCTCACTTTCCATTCTCTGCGAGCCCACTCCATGCCATTGCCCACTGCCCCGTCCAAGCGCGCCGATCGCCTGACCGCCAAAGACTTTGACGCACCCGCACGAGCCTCCCAGCGCCCCCAGCGCAAAGCCCCGCAGACAGAACCCCTGGCGCCCGCTGCCTCTGCCACCCGCAGCAAGCCAGTAGCGGCAGAAGCCAACAAAAAGCCGCAAACAGCTGCCTTGACGCACACCCCCGTCAACGTACCAGTCAGTACCCCTGTGCTGGCCGCCCCCGCCGCCAAGACCGCCGTATCACCCGTACGCCGTGCCAAAAAGACCGGCGGAACCGGCCCCACCAAGTTGTTTGTGCTGGACACCAACGTACTCATGCACGACCCGATGTGCCTGTTCCGCTTTGAGGAACACGACATCTACCTGCCCATGATCGTGCTGGAGGAACTGGACGGGCACAAAAAGGGCATGACCGAAGTGGCGCGCAATGCCCGCCAGACCAGCCGCACGCTCGACGCCTTGGCCGGCACCCCCGGTGCCGACATCACAGCGGGCTTCCAGCTCGACAGCACCGGCCACAAGGATGCGCGCGGCAAGCTGATGTTTCAGACCCAACCGCTGAACTACAGCCTGCCCACCAGCCTGCCCCAAGGCAAGGCCGACAACCAGATCCTGGGGGTGGTGGAAGCCTTGCGCCAGCACTATGCGCCGCGTGAGGTGGTGCTGGTGTCCAAGGACATCAACATGCGCGTGAAAGCGCGCGCACTGGGCCTTGCCACGGACGACTACCAGAACGACAAGACGCTGGAAGACGGCGATCTGCTGTACTCCGGCGCACTCGCCCTGCCCTCCGACTTTTGGGCCACACACGGCCAGGCGGTGGAAAGCTGGCAACAAGGCCCCCACACCTTCTACAAGGTGGATGGCCCTGTCGTGCCGAGCATGATGATCAACCAGTTTGTGTATTTCGAATCACCCGGCGAACCCAGCCTCTATGCCCGCGTGACCGAAATTCGCGGCACCACCGCCGTGCTCAAGACGCTCAAGGACTTCAACCACTTGAAGAATGCGGTGTGGGGCATTACCACCCGTAACCGCGAGCAGAACTTCGCCATGAACCTGCTGACCGACCCCGAAGTCGACTTTGTGACCCTGACCGGTACCGCCGGCACCGGCAAGACCCTGATGGCCCTGGCCGCCGGCCTGACCCAGGTGCTGGACGACCGCCGCTACACCGAAATCATCGTCACCCGCGCCACCGTAAGCGTGGGAGAGGACATCGGTTTCCTGCCAGGCACCGAAGAAGAGAAGATGGGCCCCTGGATGGGTGCGCTGGACGACAACCTCGAAGTCCTGGGCAAGACCGACACCAGTGCGGGCGAGTGGGGCCGCGCTGCCACCAACGAGTTGATCCGCAGCCGCGTGAAGATCAAGAGCATGAACTTCATGCGCGGGCGCACCTTCCTCAACAAGTACGTGATCATCGACGAAGCGCAAAACCTGACGCCCAAACAGATGAAGACCCTGATCACACGCGCGGGCCCTGGTACCAAGATCATCTGCATGGGCAACCTCGCGCAGATTGACACCCCCTACCTGACCGAAGGCTCCTCGGGCCTGACCTTTGCGGTGGACAAGTTCAAGGGCTGGCCACACGGCGGGCACATCACGCTGGCGCGCGGCGAACGTTCGCGCCTGGCGGACTTTGCGAGTGAGGTTCTCTAATACTTGTAGGGCAGACCACTCACGCAGTGACGTGCCCCAAGTCCCACGGACTGGAATGCTATTGATTTAATAGCTGCTCGCGCAATAACGACAAGGACTGGAGGCCAATTTGGCATCCAGTCCTTGTCGTTGGCGTCGGAGCGTGCTCAGTAGTCGTCGCCCCCGCCGCCATGGGCCAGGTTTTCGAACTTGGTGAAGCGGTTCATGAAGGCCAGCTTGACCGTGCCCGTGGGGCCGTTACGCTGTTTGGCAATGATGACTTCAGCCACGCCGGGCTCCTTGCACTGGTCCTTGGTGTAGTACTCATCGCGGTAAATGAACATGATGATGTCCGCATCCTGCTCGATGGCGCCAGATTCGCGCAAGTCACTCATCATGGGGCGTTTGTCGGGGCGTTGCTCCACCGAGCGGTTGAGCTGCGAGAGCGCAATCACCGGGCACTTGAGTTCACGCGCCAGCATCTTCAGGCCCCGGGAGATTTCACCGAGCTCAGTGGCACGGTTTTCACCATCGCCGCTGCTGCCACTCATGAGCTGCAAATAGTCCACAACGATCAGGCCGAGCTGGCCGCATTGGCGTGCCAGACGGCGTGCATTGGCCCGGACCTCGCTGGAGTTCAGACCCGCGCTTTCATCGATGTGCAAGGAAATGGTGCGCAGCTTCTCGATCGCTTCAGAAAGACGCGGCCATTCGTCGTCGCTGAGCTTGCCAGTGCGCAAGTGGCCCTGGTCGATGCGGCCAATGGAACCGACGATACGCACCGCCAACTGGGCGGCGCCCATTTCCATGGAGAAGATGGCAACCGGCAGGCCTTCGTTCAATGCCACATGCTCTGCGATATTGATGGCCAGCGCAGTTTTGCCCATGGAGGGACGGGCAGCCAACACAATCAGGTCACCCGCCTGCAGACCGGCCGTCATGCGGTCAAAGTCGATAAAGCCCGTGGGCACCCCGGTTACGTCGTTGGGGTTATCGGCCATCTCCTGCACACGGTCCAACAGGTTGACCACCAGCGTGTCCATGCCCTGGAAGCCCTGCTTGTTGCGTTTGCCTTGCTCACCGATGTTGAAAATCTTCTGCTCGGATTCGTCCACGATCTCAGACACCGCCCGCCCCTTGGGGTTGAAGGCATTGGTGGCGATTTCGTCGCTGGCGCTGACCAGTTTGCGCAGAATGGAGCGGTCGCGCACGATCTCGGCGTAGCGGCGGATATTGCTGGCACTGGGCACATACTGGGCCAGCGAATTCAGGTAGGTGAGCCCGCCAATGTCTTCGGCCTTGCCCTGGCTTTGCAAATGCTCAAACACCGTAATCACGTCGGCAGGCTTGTTACCGTTGATGAGCGTGCCGATCGAGGCGTAAATCAGGCGGTGCTCATACCGGTAAAAGTCGGTGTCCACCACCACATCGCCCACCCGGTCCCAGGCCTCGTTGTCCAACAACAGACCACCCAGCACGCTGGACTCTCCCTCGATGGAATGTGGTGGAACACGCAGTTGGGCAATTTGGCGGTCGGGCTCAAAAGCGTCGCTGGCAGACAAAACGGCAGACATGGTGAATTTCCTTGGAACCTTGCATCCTAAGCGGCCCGCAGGGGCACGTCGATAGCAAAAGCTGGGGGCAAGATGTGGGCAAACTGTGTAAAGCTCAGGATAAGTCCGCCCCCAAAAACACAAAAGCCGCAAGGGACCAGCCCCGGCGGCTTTTGGAGAGGGCTGCCCCGCAACCGCGGGTCAGCCTTCTGGGTGCAATTAAGCGGTTTCGCCGTACACGGACACGGTGATGTCCACCACCACGTCGGTGTGCAGAGCCACGCTCACCGTGCTGTCGCTAACGATCTTGATGGGACCGTTGGGCATGCGCACTTGGGCCTTGGCAACCTTGTAACCGGCCTTCACCAGTTCCTCGGCGATGTCGTAGTTGGTCACGGAACCAAACAAACGGCCATCCACGCCAGCCTTTTGGGTCAGCTTGATGGTGGTGCCACCGAGCTTTTCGCCCAGAGCCTGGCATTCAGCCAGCTTGGCAGCAGCTGCTTTTTCCAGTTCAGCGCGCTTGGCTTCGAACTCTGCCTTGGCAGATTCGGTAGCGCGGCGTGCACGGCCAGAAGGGATCAGGAAGTTGCGTGCGTAGCCATCTTTGACCTTGACGATTTCGCCCAGGTTGCCGAGGTTCACGACCTTGTCGAGCAGAATAATTTGCATGGTCGGGACTCCTTAGATCTTGTGCTGGTCGCTGTAAGGCAGCATCGCCAGGAAGCGAGCGCGCTTGATAGCGGTGTTCAGTTGGCGCTGGAAAATTGCGCGGGTGCCGGTCAGGCGTGCGGGAATGATCTTGCCGTTTTCAGCAATGAAGTCACGCAGCGTGTCGATGTCTTTGTAGTCAATCTCTTCCACACCAGTCACGGTGAAGCGGCAAAAGCGCTTGCGCTTGAACAGCAGCGATTGGGTGTTGCGCTTGGGGCGCTTGTCTTTGTTGAAACGTTTTGGTCCGGGCATGATGGACTCCTAAAAATTAGTCTTGCAAAAAATCTTGAATGTGAAACACGAGGGATTTGCCTTGGCGTGCATTGGCAAGAAAACCATTGAACCTCCAGACACTGCCGATGGCCTGCTTTGCAAGCCGCTCTGCCAATGTGCCGAAAGCCACTGCTTTCACCACCACCTTCACGGTTCGCTGACCACCTGCCTCAGAGACTTGGGACTCATGTTCGAGCCGCAAATTCAGGGCGGGCATGCCGGCTGGCGTGTAACGCATGGATTCAACCTCTGCGATACAGGCACTTAAAACCAGTGAGTTGGTTTGCACTCCTTCTCAGGCAAATACGTGTTTACGCTTGGTACTCGGCCTGTTGGGCCTTGCGTGCGTCTTCACGTTCCACGGTCTTCATCATGGAAGAAGGACCGGTTTCGGCTTTTTTCTTCAGCACGGTGAGGTGGCGCAACACAGCGTCGTTGAACTTGAACGCGTGTTCCAGTTCGGACATCACGGCCTGGTCGGCTTCGATGTTGACGCACAGGTAGTGGGCCTTGGCCAGCTTGTTGATCATGTACACCATCTGACGACGGCCCCAGTCTTCAACACGGTGCACCTTGCCACCGCCAGCGGTGATCATGCCCTTGTAACGCTCCAGCATGGCAGGAACTTGTTCGCTCTGATCCGGGTGGATCATGAGGATGATTTCGTAATGACGCATTGATACTCCTTGAGGATTTCCCCATTGCCTGGCGGCTTGGGTTGGATAAGCTGCCCCCGGCGTCTAAACAGGGTGCAGCAAGGCGAAGCCTATGATTATAGCTCAGCCCAGATGGGGTGCCAAATCGCGCTCAGGCACCGGGTCGGGGCGACCCAGCCAGCTGCACAGCACACAAGCCACAAAACCTGCAGAAACTCCAAACACGCCCGCCGAAATAGGCTGAATGCCCCACCACAGTCCGTCGCCCTGCAAGCCCAGGGTGTGGCGCACCACCGGCAAATTGATGGCCATGTAGTACACCGTGACACCCAAGCCGGTCAGCATGCCGCCCACGGCGCCCGACCGGGTCATGCCCGGCCAAAAAATGCCCAACACCATGGCGGGCACAAAGGCAGCCCCCGCCAAGGAAAAGGAAGCGGACACCAGGTACAAAATGCCGGCTGGTCGTTGCGCCGCTGCGTAGGCGGCCACCAAAGCCACCACCAACAAGGCGAACTTGGACCACATGACGCGGCGCATGGCCTGCGCCTTGTTGCTGTTGCCTTCAAAGTACACATCGTGGGCCAGCGCATTGCCGATGGTGAGCAGAAGTCCATCGGCCGTCGACAACGCGGCTGCCAGGCCACCGGCGGCCACCAGCACCGACACCACATACGGCAAGCCACCAATCTCGGGGGTGGCCAGCATCACCAGGTCCGGGCCGATCTTGAGCTCCGCAAACTGCAATATTTGGTCCCCATTGACATCCACGGCCATGAGCAGGGAGGGATCGCGCGCCCATTGGGCCATCCAGTGGGGCAGCACATCCATGGGCTGGCCCACCAAGTGCGCCATCACCTCGTACTTGACCAAGACCGCCAGCGCCGGGGCCGACAAATACAGCAAGGCAATGAACACCAGGGACCACGCCACCGAGCGCCGCGCCTCGGCCACCGAGGGCGTGGTGTAGTACCGCGTGAGCAAATGCGGCAGTCCAGCCGTTCCCACCATCAAGCAGAACATCAGGGCCAGGAAATTGGCCCGGGCGCCATCAAAGTCGGCTCGCTCCTGGGCAGTGCCATCCGGACTTCCCGCGTAAGGCCGCGTATGGGCCGGCATGCCGCCCAAGGGTTGGGCACGTTCCAGATTGTCGACCAGCGCTTTGGTCCAGCGCTCGCGTGCCGCGTTGGCATCTTTGGGCAAGGCAGCCAATTCACGACGCAAATGCTGGGCGCGGGCATCATCCGCCTTCAGATCCCCCAAGGCACGCAACTGTTGGCGTAGTACCTGACGCTCCTGTTGCAAAGCCTCTTCCACGTTGAGCAACTTGCGCTCCAGGTCGCGGGCGCGTTGGGCGTAAATGCCAATCACCTCTTGCTCGACGGGGGACGCCTTGAACTGCCGCTCCAGCTCGGCAATCTTGCCCAGTTGCTGGCCATAGGCCAGGGGGGCCAGAGGATTTCCGGTCTGTTTGTACGACAGCCAGGACACCGGAATAAGAAAGGCCAGGATGATGATTACGTACTGCGTCACCTGGGTCCATGTCACTGCCCGCATGCCCCCCAAAAACGAACACACCAGCACGCCCCCCAGGCCCAGCAGAATGCCGATTTCAAAATGCACGCCGGTGAGGCGCGAGGTGATCAACCCCACCCCATAGATCTGGGCCACCACATAGGTAAACGAACACAACACCGCAGCCATGGCCGCGAGCATGCGTGGCCAACGCCCACCAAAACGCACCGCGAAATAGTCGGGCACGGTGTAAAGCTTCATGCGCCGAAGATAGGGTGCCACCAGCAGCGCGACCAGACAGAACCCCCCCGTCCAACCCAGCACATAGGCCAGACCGCCGGGCTGCCCCCCCGCCCCTGAAAAACCCTGCAGGTAAAGACCACCAGCCATGCTGATGAAAGAGGCTGCACTCATCCAGTCGGCAGCAGTCGCCATGCCGTTGTATATGGCGGGCACACGGCGTCCGGCCACGTAGTACTCATTCGCATCAGCGGTGCGTCCGATCACGCCAATGACGGCATACAGCACCAACGTGGTCGACAGGAAAATGCCGGCAACCCAGGGCTTGGACAAGCCCATGCTCTCGGCCCAGGCCAATGCGAAAATGAACAACAAGACCAACAGCACATACAACCCGAAGCGGCGATGCAAACGCCGCTCGTAGCCGCGATAGGCCTCCGGGTCAAAGCCCAGGGTTTCGGTGCTGCGCTGGTTCACCCGCCAGGCAAACACCACTACGATGGCAATAAAAGCCAGCACAGCGCCCTGGGCCGCGAACCAGAAACCCACCGGCCAACCCAGGACTTCCTGCTGCAGGTCGTTGGCGAAGAAGACCACGCCAAACGACACGGCAAACCACAACGCCAGCAGCCCTGCATGCAGGTGCCACCGGCGTGGGCTTGCCACGGCCGTCATTTGCTGGCGAGCTGCTGCCAGGTGGCAACCACCGAGTCGGGGTTTAAGGAGATGGACGAGATGCCCTGCTCTTCCAGCCACTGCGCAAAGTCGGGGTGATCGCTGGGGCCTTGGCCGCAGATGCCGATGTACTTGCCCTGGCGCTTGCACGCCGCAATGGCCAAGCTGATGAGCGCCTTGACCGCAGGGTCACGCTCGTCAAAGTCGGTAGCCAGCAGCTCCAGACCCGAATCACGGTCCAGCCCCAGGGTCAGTTGGGTCAGGTCGTTGGAGCCGATGGAGAATCCGTCGAAGTATTCGAGGAACTGGTCCGCCAGGATGGCGTTGCTCGGAATCTCGCACATCATCACCAGCTTGAGTTCATCCTCGCCGCGGCGCAGGCCATGGCGCCCCAGCAACTCGGTGACCTTCTTGGCCTGGCCCAGGGTGCGCACAAAAGGCACCATCACCTGCACATTAGTCAGCCCCATGTCGTTGCGCACACGCTTCAAGGCCTCGCATTCCATGGCAAACGCCTCGCCGAACTCGGTGCTGGTGTAACGCACGGCGCCGCGGAAACCCAGCATCGGGTTCTCTTCCTCGGGCTCGTAGCGGCTTCCACCAATCAGCTTGCGGTATTCATTGCTCTTGAAATCCGACAGTCGCACGATCACGGGCTTGGGCCAGAAAGCTGCTGCAATGGTGGCAACACCTTCGGCCACGCGGTCCACATAGAAGGCCCGCGGCGAGGCATGGCCACGGGCTACGGACTCGACCGCCTTTTTCAGGTCGCTGTCGATGTTGGGGTAGTCCAGGATGGCCTTGGGGTGCACACCGATGTTGTTGTTGATGATGAACTCCAACCGCGCCAGGCCCACGCCCTGGTTGGGCAACTGGCAGAAGTCAAACGCCAGCTGGGGGTTGCCCACGTTCATCATGATCTTGACCGGGATCTCGGGCATGGCGCCGCGCTGCACCTCGGACACCTCGGTCTCCAGCAGGCCGTCATAGATGAAGCCGGTGTCGCCTTCGGCGCAGCTCACCGTCACCAGCATGCCGTCCTTGAGCAGGTCGGTGGCGTTGCCACAGCCCACCACGGCCGGGATACCGAGTTCACGCGCAATGATGGCCGCGTGGCAGGTACGGCCACCGCGGTTGGTGACGATGGCGCTGGCGCGCTTCATCACCGGCTCCCAGTTGGGATCGGTCATGTCGGTGACCAGAATGTCGCCCGCCTGCACGGTGTCCATCTCGTTGATGTTGTGCACGATGCGCACCGGGCCGGTGCCGATCTTCTGGCCAATCGCACGGCCTTCCACCAGCACGGTGCCTTTGCCTTTGAGCTTGTAGCGGTACTCAGCCTGGTTGCCGGCCTGGCTCTTCACCGTCTCGGGACGGGCCTGCAGGATGTAGAGCTGGCCGTCCACGCCGTCCTTGCCCCATTCGATGTCCATGGGGCGGCCGTAGTGTTCCTCGATCACCAGCGCGTACTTGGCCAGTTGTTCCACATCGGCATCGGTCAGCGAGTAGCGGTTGCGCAGCTCGGTGGGCACATCCGTCGTCTTGACCAGCTTGCCGCCGGCGGCCTTTTCTTCGGGCGAGGTGAACACCATCTGCAGCAGCTTGGAGCCCAGGTTGCGGCGGATCAGCGCGCGCTTGCCTGCCTTGAGCATGGGCTTGTGCACGTAAAACTCGTCAGGGTTCACCGCGCCCTGCACCACGGTTTCGCCCAGGCCGTAGCTGGAGGTGATGAACACCACCTGGTCGAAGCCGGACTCGGTGTCGATGGTGAACATCACACCGGCCGCGCCCAGGTCGGAGCGCACCATGCGCTGCACGCCAGCCGAGAGCGCCACCACATCATGGGCAAAACCCTTGTGCACGCGGTAGCTGATCGCGCGGTCGTTGTAGAGGCTGGCAAATACCTCTTTCATCTTGTGCAGCACGTCCTCGATGCCCACCACGTTGAGGAAGGTTTCCTGCTGGCCGGCAAAAGAGGCGTCGGGCAAGTCTTCGGCCGTGGCGGAGGAGCGCACGGCAAAACTGGCTTGTGCGTTGCCGCCGGACAGGGTGATAAAGGCCTCACGGATGGCTTTCTCCAGGTCCGCGGGGAAAGGCTGGGCCTCGACCATGGCACGAATCTCGGCGCCCACCTGCGCCAGGGCGCGTACATCCTCGGTGTCCAGGTCCTTGAGCTTGGCACTGATCTTGTCGGCCAGGCCCGCGTGCGCCAGAAACTGGCGGAAGGCGTGCGCCGTGGTCGCAAAGCCAGTGGGCACCTTCACGCCCTGCGGCAGTTGGGAAATCATCTCCCCCAGGGAGGCGTTTTTGCCTCCCACGGATTCCACATCGGCCATGCGCAGCAGCTCGAAGGGGACGACCAGGTCGGTCGGGTTGAAAAGATTAGACATAGGAATGCTCCAGAAGTTAAAACCTTTACATGGCCCCGCGGGGAAATATCACCCGCCTGCCGAAACGCACGACCGTTCGTTTTCTGTTGTTGCTCTTATGGAATTACGACGCGGTTACCAAATGCGCTAAATTGCGGTGATTGTAGGTGGCAGGCGCCCCCCGCCAGACACCTGAAAACCCGCGCGCGCTTGCAATTCACTGACACCCGGACCCACCCACCATGCCCCAACGCACCGTATTTTTCATTTCCGACGGCACCGGAATCACCGCCGAGACCTTTGGCAACGCCATCCTGGCCCAGTTTGAGATGAAGGCGCGCCATGTGCGCCTGCCCTTTGTGGACACCGCCGACAAGGCGCACCAGGCCGTGCGCCAGATCAACCACACTGGGGTGGTGGACGGCAACAAACCGATTGTGTTCACCACGCTGGTGAACATGGAAGTGCTCAAAGTGATTCAGGAAGGCTGCCAGGGCATGCTGTTGGACATGTTTGGCATGTTTGTGCACCCGCTGGAAAACGAGCTGCAGATCAAGTCCAACCACCGCATTGGCCGTTTCAGCGACGCCAGCAAAAGCAAGGAGTACCAGGACCGCATCGAGGCGATCAACTTCTCCCTGGCGCACGACGACGGCCAGAGCAACCGCGACCTGGAGCAAAGTGATGTGATTCTGGTGGGCGTGAGCCGCAGTGGCAAAACGCCCACCTCACTGTACCTGGCCATGCAGTACGGCCTGAAGGCGTCCAACTACCCGCTGATTCCCGAAGACTTTGAGCGCCGCCAACTGCCGCCGGCCCTGGTGCCCCACAAAGGCAAGATTTTTGGACTGACCATCCAGCCCGAGCGGCTGAGCGAGATTCGCAACGAGCGACGCCCCAACTCCAAGTACGCCGCCCTGGAGAACTGCCGCATGGAGGTCAGCGAAGCCGAGGCCATGATGCGGCGCACCGGCATCCGCTGGTTGTCCACCACCACCAAGTCCATCGAAGAGATCGCCACCACCATCCTGCAGGAGATCCACCCGGAGCGGCTGGTGTACTGACGTGGTCACGCCCAATTCACTATGAATTTCATAGCTGCTCGCGCATATTCCACGGGTGATAGAGGCCTATTTCATATGTAAATGGCTATTCCGGCACGTAGACAATGCCGCCATCCTTCATACGGTAGGCGGTTCCGGCCTTGGCGCCCTCGCCCTGGCCGATCTGGCCGCTGGACTTGTAGCGCTCGATCTTCTCGCCCTTCTTCACCATCATCTCCATGGTGGGCTTGCCGGCATCGGTGATCACGGTCACCTCCTGCTTGCTGAAGGCATTGAGCATGGGGTTTTGCGCCACGGTGATCAGCAGCGCGGCGATGATGACCAGAAAAATGTCAATGATGTTCACCACCGACAGGATGGGATCGTCGCTCTCGGATTCGTGCAACAGCTTGAGGCTCATTGGAAAACCTCCGCGCTGCGCACTGCTATGCGAGCTTGCTTGGGGCGGCCCTGCGCGGCGTTCATGCTGTCTTCCTTTGCTGCAGGGTCACCAGCTCTTCGGCCAGCCAGCGGCGGCGCACGTTGGCCACCCAGTAGGTGATGCTGGCGGCAATCAGCGCCAGGATCACCGCAGAGAACGCCACGGTCAGGCTGCCGGACACCTGGGCCAGGTTGCCATCCGACAGCGACTTGAGTGCAGGCCCCATGGGAATCATGGTGCCCACCAGGCCCAGCATGGGGGCGATACGACTGGCCAGACGTTCAGGCTCCAGCAACTTGTGGGCAAACAGGTCGAGCTCGTCTTCGGTGGCTTCGGGACGACTTTCCACATAACGCATCAAGGGGTAGCCGCCCAACTTGGCGGGATTGCGACGCTGCAGTGCCTGCACCGTGAAAGAGCCCAGCACATACAGCGCATACACAAACAGCAGGGCAACCAGGGTCAGCACCGGCAGCAAGAACAGCTGCCCCACCTGGTACATGAAGATTTCGATCATCGAGCTTTGGCTCATGGGGTTTCCTTAAGGCTTGGGATTGGGAGACGGGGTTGAAGGGGCAACGGGCGCCACAGCAGCAGGTGCCGCCAGGCCTGGCAATGCAGTGGCGCAGGGATCGGGGCGCACCTCGCCGGGTGCGGTGAACCACAGCACATCGAAGCCGGCGTGGTCGTAATCAGCGGGCGCGGCTTTGCCCGACACCGTTTCAACCAGAGCTATGGTCAGCGCTTTGTCGGGTGCGGCCAGGTAGCGCGGCACCGCGCGGTCGCTGCGTACGTGGCCCGCACCGGCAATCAGCACCACGGGGCCACCCACGGCGTCCAGCACCTGGGCCATGCGTGCGTCACGCGCGCGTTGTGCAGCCACGATGCCAGCCAAGCGTGCAGGCTCGGGCCGGTGGCCGCAGTGGCCTTGCACCACATCGTTTTCCAATGCCGCCAGCTGCGCTGGCGTGGCAGCAGGCAAAGCCGGTGTCATTTCGCCAAGCGCGATCTTGCGGGCCTCTGCACGCGACAGATTGGCCGCACGCAATGGCCACTGGCGCTGTGCGGCAAAGGCCATCAGATCCTTGTACATGGGCCAGCGCCAGCCCTTGCGGTTGAGCTGGCCCGCATCGGCCAGCGCCTCTGCATCGGTCTGCCCGGCCGACTGTGCGCGGCTCAGCGCGTCTTGGTGTTCTGAATCCAGCTGTTCCATGGCCAGCGCGGGTTGGGCGCCCAGGGCCGCCAGGCCCTGGAGCACATCCAGCTGCCGCGCGTGGTGGGCCTCACTGTCGTGTTTTTCGCCCAGCAGCACATAGCGGGCAGCCGCGGCACGCTGGTACAACACGGACTCGGTGATAAACGCCTGGGTGCGCGTGTCCCAGATGCGGCCTTGCAGGCCCTGGGTGGGCTGACTGGGCACCTGGGCCATTGCCGTGCCGCCCAGGCACAAGCCAAGACACAGGTTCAAGGCCCTGGCCAATCGTTGGTTTTTCATGTTTTTCTCCATTGGCGCCAGGCCCCGATGGCCGGCGTCATCAACAACACACCCATAGCCAACAAGAGCATGGTGCTCAAGGCCTGAACCACGGGCTCACTCACTTTCTCCAGCTTCATGCCTTCAATCAAAGGGGGGACAAAAGGTTCCGAAGGCCTTGCCTCTGCGGGAGCCTCAGAGGGCGGTGCAGCCGTGGCCGGACGGGTGGACGCCAGGGCTGCAGCGGTCACCGCGCCGTCCACCGATTGGCCCAGACCATAGCCTGACAAACCGACAAACTCCTGGAAGGTGGTGTTGCTGGTGCGCACGTCAAAGCGCTTCGCCAGATCGGTGTAACGCGCTTTGAGTTCATCCACGGTGGCAGCATCGGCTTGCCAGTACCCCTGGCGGGCCATCTCCAGCATGCGCTCCATCATCTGGGCTAGCGCGTGGGGGTTGTTCTTTTCCATGTACTGGCGCATGCCCAGCTGGTGCTTGTCTCGTACATAGACATCGGCAAACTCCTGCCACTGGTCGTCCCGCACAATCTCGCGTGCTACCGCGGTCCAGCCGGTGAAGTTGTTGATGCCGTCCAGCATCTGAAGGGTGCCCGCGTAACCCTCCTTCATCAGGCCCTGGATGTAGCCGGGATGGAAGTTGCGCGTGGCCAGCTCTTTGGACAGAAAACCCGCCGCGTCCTCAGCCTTGCCCGAACCCGTGCCCCGCAGATTCGAAATAAACAGCTCGGGCGCTTTGCCATCAAGGTACCGCACCGCCGTGGCAATACCACCCAGGTACTGGAAAGGGTCGTCGGTGGTAAGCATGCCATAGAGGTTGGAGCTGCGGGCCAATACCGCACCCTGGGTACCCTTGAGGTGGGCGGCGTAAAGATTCAAGCCTGCTCCCCCGCTGCTGCCCCCGGCCTCACGCGCCAGGTCGGCGCCGCTCTTGCCCCAATCAGCTTCTACCGGCCCATAGGCAAACTGCATCTTGCGCAGGTAAAGCTCGGCCATCTTGCGATCGCCCTCCTCCTTGGTTTTCCAGGTGTCGGTGGCCAAGGCCGCGTCGTCCAGACCAGAGCCGTAGTTGCCCGAGGCGCCCGAGAAAATGCGCGTCTCACCCGCGCGCTGTGCCGCATCGGCGCGCCAGCCCTGGGCCTGCAGTTGGCCGGTGATGGTTTTGGCATTCTTGGCCACCGCGTTGTCGGATTCGGCCGTCGCCTGCGAAGCCAGTTGGGCAGCACGCGCCAGCTGTTTCATGACGTTGGGAAAGTGGTCGC
Organism: Rhodoferax sp. EU05-FHT12H12; assembly: GCF_058791215.1. Taxonomy (NCBI): domain Bacteria; kingdom Pseudomonadati; phylum Pseudomonadota; class Betaproteobacteria; order Burkholderiales; family Comamonadaceae; genus Rhodoferax; species Rhodoferax sp. EU05-FHT12H12. The sequence goes on from NZ_JBYTDI010000001.1 coordinate 687,001, forward strand.
GGTACAGGCCTGTGGCCGACAGCACCACGTCAATGCGTGGCCGGCCCAGGTCCTTGCGCGCTACCAGCTTCACGTCGGTCACGCGGCCGCCGGCGTCCCAGACGGGCTCCGCCCCCATGGCCCACAGCGCCTGGGCTTCCAGCATGCCCATATGGCGCATGGTCTCTACCGACCACAACGTAAAGGTGAACTTGGAAGGCGTCACGCCCGTTTTTTGCTTGTGCGCCGCCACCAGCTTGTCCAGCGCCTCCTTGCCGGCTTCCCAGGCGGCTTTGGTGGGTACCCGGGAGGGGTCAAAACCATACAGATTGCGCCCGGTGGGCAGGCTGTCAGGGTTTTTGATCGGATCGCCGCCGTAGGACGTGGGGATGTAGCGGCCGCTCAGGGCGGCCAGGAGGTTGCGGGTTTCGCCGTCTGCCTTCAGATCAGCGACCCATCGACGCCCCTGTTCGACCATGGCCTTGAGCTTGGGCGGCAAACCGTCGGTGGGCTGGCCCTGCACCGCATGCCTGACCAGCAACTTGTAGGGTGCGGTTTGCGTCATCTTGGCGTAGTCCGCAATGATGGCCTCGTCGGCCTCCAGGTCATTGCCATCGGCCAACGTGGCTGCGGCCTCCCAGAACGGGGCGCCCAGCATCATCAGCACGGTGTAGAGGCGGCCCTGTTCATCCGAGCCCTGGCCAAAGGTGTGCAGGCCCAGGGGCTGTGCCGTTTGGGCAAGTTCGTGCAGGTGATCGTGCAGCGCATTGATAAAAACGGGGAACTCACGCTCCATGCGTTCGGGTGTCCACGCCATATCACGGTCCACGCGCTCCTTGCGCACCTGGGCGGTGATGGACAGGCGCAATTGCTCCTTCACCGCACCCTGGTCCTGGGCCAGCCAGGCGTGCAGGTCGTCATGCAACTTGGTCAACACGGCATACAGACCGGCCGGCGCAAACGGCGGCGTCTGGTGGCTGATGTTGACCGCGCGGCCACGCCGCTTGGTCTGCGTGGCTTCGCCAATATTGTCCACGATGTAGGGATAGATCACGGGCACATTGCCCAGCGCCATCAGCGGGTAGTCATGCACCCAGAGGCCGCGCTCCTTGCCGGGCAACCACTCTTGCGTGCCATGGGTTCCAAAGTGGATCAGGGCATCGGCCTTGAACTGCGCGCGGGTCCACAAATAGCCGGCCATGTAGGAGTGCGGTGGCGCTGCGGTGGTGGAGTGGTAAATCTCCTTGCCCTTGGCATACAGGCCGCCGCCAACCGGTTCTCCACGCGGGGGCTGCGGCATGATGACCACGTTGCCCAACTTGAGGCGCGGAATGGCAAAGTAGGCCTCGCCATTGCGGCGCACCAAAAATACCGATTTCTCGGGCTGTGCCACGGCAGACGACCAGACCTCACGGCGCTCGTCCGGCAGGCTGGCCAGCCATTGTTTGTAGGTGGCCAAGGGCATCAACTCGGCCAAGCCATCGCGCACCAGCGCCTCCATCTCTTGCGCCACGCTGCCCGGGCGGTAAAACGGTGTGAGCAGGCGTTGCAGATTGCGCGTCAGTGCTGCCGCGTCCATCGCCTCGGTGCGGTAACCCTCGGCCTTCATGGCGGCCAAGGTGCTGTGCAAGCTGGTGGGCAGGTTCATGAACGAAGCACCCAGGTTCTTTTCCCCCGCAGGGTAGTTCCAGAACATGATGGCCACTTTTTTGTCTGCATTGGTGGCACGTGCCAGGCGGGCCAGCCCCAGGGCCTTGCCTACCACCGCATCGGCTTGTTCCGGAATCGCGCGCAACTGGTCGTCGCTGTCAGTGGCTGCCGCCACCATGATGTCGTGCACTCCCGCGTACTCGGGCTGGGCCAGGTAAAACGGCACGTCCATCAGCGCAATGCCCGCGCTGTCATTCCACCAGGCATCGGCACTGCCCTTGCGGTAGGCCATGGCCTGGATCACCGGAATGCCCAGCTTCTCAAACTCGGTACGCCGCCCCTCGGGGTTGAGCATGATCTGCGTGGTGATCAGCACATCGGCCAGCGGCTTGCCCTCGGGCGCCAGCACCTGTGTGTTGGCGTTGTTGTCCATCACCGGGCTATAGAAGGCCAGCGGCACGGCGCCCGCAGCTTCTATGCGGGCAATGAAGTCATCAATCATGCCGGTCTGCTCGGCCGCGATGGCTTGCTGGTGGAAGGCCACGGCAATCACCGGCTTGCCCTTGGGCGCGCCCTTCCAGCGCAGATACGATGCCGTGTCGGCAAACACCAGCGAAGGAGCCTTGGGGTGATAGATCGCGGTTGCCGGAAACACCTGTGGCGCAGAAATCCCCTTCCAGGGCTTCTTGGCAAAGTGGGCCGCCACGGTTGCAAAAAAACCGGCACTGTTGGCGCGCCCGCCATTCACGTAATAGGCATGCAAGCGCCTGGCCAGATCATCCGGTAGATGGGACCATTGAGGCTTGCTGGTGTGCAGCCACAACACCGGTGTTTTGGCCTGCGCCAACGCAGGCAATGCTTCATTCACCTTGGCTGCAATGGACTCCTGGATATGGTCGCGCGGCGCGTCAAACAACACTATGTCATGCCCGGCCCAGAGGCGGGCATCGACCACACCCAGTTTTTCGATGAACTTGGCCTCGACCTTGACACCATAGGGGGCAGCAGCTTCAGACAGCACCTTGAATTTGCCTGGCGTAATGGGACCAGTCGTTACGAACAACAAGGAGGCGGCGAAACCCAAAGACGGCAACAGCCAGCCACCCAACATCAGGACCAGCCAGAAAAACAGCGGGCGCCAGCCCTTCCACCACGTCAAGTCAGTCATTGCGTTCTTTGAAGTAAAAAACCGGAAGCACCCGAAAGCGCCTCCGGCAAACGGTGCCCTCACCGTTAGAAACTGTGGGTCAGGCTCACTTTGAAGTTGCGGCCGGGCTGGGTGTAAGCATCCACAATGGTGCTGGTAGCGGCCAGGTCACGCACATCCGCCCATTCCACATACTTTTTATCGAACAGGTTGTTGATGCCGGCAGTCAAGCGGGTTGACTTGCTGAAGTTGTGCCAAGCTGAAACGTCAGTCACGCTGTAACCGCCTGGCGTAACCTTGGTGGTATCGGGGTTGCGCAGCTTGCGCTCCACCGCAGTGATCTGTGTGGCCAAGCCCCAGTGCGCGCCATGGGCATAACTCAAACCCACAATCAACTTGTCCGGATCAATGGTGGCCAAAGGCGTGCTCACACCATTGCTCTCTGAATCACCTTCGGCGTGGGCATAGGCCGCCGACACGTTCCAGTTCTTCGTCAGCGCCCAGTTGGCACGTGCCTCAAAGCCGCTGATGGTGACCTTGCTCAAGTTGATGGACTGGTACACATCCGGCGTGGGCGCCGCGTTATCCGTCACCTTGACATTGCTGGCAATAAAGTCTTTGTACTTGCCGTGAAAAACGGAAACGCTGTAAGAATTTTTGGTGTCGGCAATATGGCCACGCAACCCCAACTCCACGGAGTCACTCGTCTCTGATTTCAAGTTCGGATTGCCAATTGATGTGTAAGGATCTGCGGCCGTCAAGTTGGTGACACCACCATTCACCTGGCTCGCCTTGGGAGCCCGGAAGCCATGCGCGTAGTTCGCAAACAACTGGGCCATGGGCGCCAGCTTCCACACAGCACCCAAACGCGGAGAAAGTGCAGAGTCACTCAACTCCGATGGGGTTGCCGAGTTGTTGACCCGGTACAGGGCATCGGGCTTGGGAGTGAGCTTGAAGCTGTCGTATCGCAAACCAGGCGTCACACTCACAGAACCCAAGTTGATTTCATCCTGGATGAATGCCCCCAACACACGGTAGTCCGTATCCGGGAAGCTCTTGTTGGGCACAAAGGCGGTGCCGGAGCTGTTGTATCCCTCTTTCAACGAAGTGACATCGGTGACGGATGTATCCAGGCCATAAACCCATCGGTGCTTGATGCGATCACCAAGGTTGGTTTCCATTTGCAGATTTGCCCCCAGCGTGCTTTCCCCGTAGCTGGTGTCCCGCGTGCGCACCAGCGGGGCTGTCGAACGCGCCTCATAGCCGTACTGCAGGTTTTTGGATTGCTGTGCGTACACCCCAACGCTCAACACATCAAACCACGCGCCACTGGGCGCATAACGGTAATCCAGCTTGACCAGGTCGCGGGAAATGTCTTCGCGCACATCCACGTCTGTCAACGTGGCCACGGTGAAAGGATCACCGAAGAAACTCTTGATGTCCGTGTTGTTCTGTCGCCGAATGGTTTCTGCGCTCAGCTTGACCTGGTGTGCAGCACTGGGCGACAAGACCAGTTTTGCCAATACATAGTCCGCCTGGTTGTTGACCGGGTTAGGCGTGGTACGGCTGGTGTTGGCGGCATCGTTGGTGCCCATGTTGTCGGTTTCGTGGCTGCGCCGCATGCTCGCCAACACCATGCCTTTAACGCCATCACCCGCAAACGCAAAACTGGGCGCAAGCTGGAACGAGTTGTCCACCGATGCATAGGCGGATTTCAGGGTGAATTGCTGGGGCTTACCCAAGGTGAGCAAGTCCTCCGGTTCCTTGGTGACAAAACTGACCGCTCCAGCCAATCCATCCGAACCGAACTGGCTGCTGGAGCCCCCACGCAGTATTTCAACCCGCTTGTACCCTTCCGGGTCGATCGTGTCACCACGGCCTGCCGCATAAGGGCCGCTGGCGTAGGTGGAGGGCAAGCTCACGCCATCCACCTGCAAGCGAACCTGATCACCCTCGAGGCCACGGATATTCACGCCCTCATTTCCACCACGTCCGGTGGCATAAAACACACCCGAAGAACGGTTGGGCTGGGAGCGCACCGACACACCCACTTCGTTCGCCAGCAGTTCCTCCAGATCGGTGGGGTTTTCCAGCGCAATGTCTTCGGCCGTAATCACGGTGAGAGTGGCAGGCACATCCTCCAACTCCTGCTCGACACGGCTGGCACTGACGACCACTTCCTTCAGCGTCGCCACCGGGCGCTCTGTGACTGGCGCCTCTTGGGCCCACACGCCACTGCCGCCAAACGCCAAGCCCAAACACAAGGACAACCGGGTCAGCGAAAACTGCCCGGACACACGGATACCTGCCATACACCACCTATTGGAAAAACGGTTGTTTCACATTGGCTGGCTGGGCATGCCAAGGGCGCCTGGATAGACGCCCTTGATTGGCTTGGCTTGCTACTCTAAGTAACTTATTCTACTTGAGAAGTATTCGCATTTACATTGTTGCCGACACTTTATTTCACCGCGGCAGCTCAGGCGCCAACACATCGGCTACCGGCCTGGGCAAGGTGATCTGAGCCAGGCCGCGCTCCAGCGACGACGCACTGGGGTTCTCCACGAACACGCAGCGTTTGCCCGTGCGTTTGCAAAAATCTTTGACGCGCCAATAGGCGTTGTGGCTGATGCAGCCGGTCTGGCATATCACCAAATCCGCAGCGGCCAAGTTCGCGTCCAGCACCGAGGCGTTGTCCTCCACGCCACCATCATGGTGAGCAAACTTGCCGCCCACGCGCTCCACCACGTCACGGTAGTTGGCAATGTTGCCGCTGCGTCCGCCCACGCACAACACCACCTTCTGGTGCAGCTGCACCACCACCGCCTGCACATCCGGCACGGCAGGCGACTCAGCCACCGAACGCTCCACGCCTGATCGCTCTGCAACTGCGCGCTCTGCCACAGCCAGCCGGCGGCGCAGGTCCGCGTTGCTCGCCTCCAGCTCCTGCTGGCGCTGGGCCATCTGGTCCACGCGCTTTTGCAGGCGCTGCTTGTCCTCCAGTTGCGGGATGGAGGCCTGCAGCGTTTCCAGGTCTTGTGCCATGAAGGCGATACGGCTGTCTTTGGCAATCGCGTCGGCGCGCGCCTGCAGCAGCTCGGCATGCAGGCGCTCCATATCCGCTGTCTTCTGCGCCATCACCCGGGTGATGCGTTCTTGCACCTTGCCCAGCTCGCGCCCAAGCACCGCATTCTCTTCGGCCAGTGCATTGAAGCGAGCGATCTCCAGACGCACCCCGGCACCTGCCTGATGCTGAAACATGTGCAAGTCTTTGCACATGGCTTCCTGCAGCGGCACATCACAACGCGGATGGCTCAGCGCCGCCCAAAAGGCGCCCGCCACATCACCGGCTTTCAGGTACTTGATCCACAGCTCCGCCACCGCCAGGGCGCTTTTGGCCCCTTTGAAGATTTGTATTTCGCGGGCATACCGCGCGTCCAGTTCGGCCTGCATCAACTCTGACAGCTTGCATCGGCGCGCGCACTCCGACACGGCGCCAGCGTGCACCTCGTAGTCATTGGCCACGGCACTGCCGCCCAGCGCCTTGTTCACCAAACGGCGCAGCGTGTCCATGGGCAAACTCACCCCCACCAGTGGGCAATGGCAATGGTGGTCCAGGTCCCACAGGCGCCGACGGCGCGAGCCGGATGCCGGGGGTGCCACGTGGTCGTGGTGGCAATGGATCTCAGGGCTAGGCAGATTCTTCAGCATGGGCGGGCCTCCAAATGCTATGTTTTTAATAGCTGCTTGCGCAGCATCTGTAAGGGCTAGTGGCACTTTTGGCTCTATTTTTTGCTTATACGGCAGGGGTTTCCAGACCTGCGGCCTCGGTCTGCTGCAGCGCCAGGCGGGTGCGCCAGGCCAAGACCGGGCGCTTGGCGCCCTGGCGTTGGGGCTTGCCGTCGTGGGCCGTTGGCTCGGGCGCACAACACGCGCACATCGCGCGGTAGGCGCTGCGTTTGCCATGGCGGGCCGCCGAGCTATGACCCTCCAACAAAGCTTGCACTGCAGAGCTCATTGCACAACCTCCGGGCTGCTGTGCCACAAGCTACGCTCGGTGGCAGGCAGTTGCGCCAGTGCGGCGCCCTGCCCCTGGCTCTGCCAGCGTTGACGCAGGGCCCACAGCAAGGTCTTGAAGCCGGGCGAGAGCAAGGGGTCTTCGGCCAGCGCAGTCAGGTTGGCGACGATCTTGCCCACCATGGCCTCGCGGTGCGCACCGCAGCAGGCCTGCACGTGGCCCGTCATCAGCGCCATCGTGCCGGCCAACAGGGCTTCGGCACAAGGCAGGGTGTACTCCTCGTTGGGGTGGGCTTGCGGGATGCTTTGCATGGTCTCTCCTGGGCTGATCAGTGCGTCTGATTCATTGCGAATAAATTTAGTATATGCGAATCGTTCTCATTTGCAATATTTTTATGGTTTCTATTTGGGGGTTATTCACTGCGGGAGAATTCGTTGGGATCCTGGCACTTGGGGATAATTACCCCTTCACTACAAGGAGCCCCCCATGAAAGGCGACGCACAAGTCATTGGCCATCTGCAGGCCCAACTCAAAAATGAGCTGACCGCCATCAACCAGTACTTCCTGCACTACCGCATGTACAAGCACTGGGGACTGGAGAAGCTCGCCAAGAAGGAATACTCCGAGTCGATTGGCGAAATGAAACACGCCGACATGCTGATGGACCGCATCTTCATGCTCGACGGTCTGCCCAACCTGCAGGACTTGGCCAAAATCCTGGTCGGCGAAAACGTGCCTGAGGCACTGGAATGCGACCTGAAGGCCGAAGTCGGCGCCCAGGCCACTGTCAAGGCCGGCATCGCCCACTGCGAATCGGTGCGCGACTATGTGTCACGCGACCTGCTACAAAAAATTCTGGATGACACCGAAGAACACATCGACTTTCTGGAAACCCAGATCGAATTGATTGGCAAAGTGGGCTTGCAAAACTACCTGCAGAGCCAGATGGGCGAGCTGCCCTAAAACTGCTACGGTCAGGCCTCCACATCGCTGGGGCCTGACTCCCCACGCGGGGCATCCCAGACAACCTGTAATGGCGTTCTGCGGGAAAACAGGACCACGTGAGAGTCGATCACGTTGCAAACTTGGGTCATCTTGTTGGCATCCTCCGCCTCACAGGCAAAGCGAATGCCATCCTCCATCGCCGTCAAAGTACATCGACCCCAAGGGAAAAGCGCCACGCCCTGAACCTCGTCGTACTGCACTTCGATTTTTTTGGAAAAGTGATAGCACAGTCGTGTCATGTAGCGGCTGGGCTCAGCACTGTTCATATAGCCTTGCAGAAATAGCATGCGTTTCTCTTTGTCAGAAAAAGTTGAATCAATCGGTGAATGGTGCGGCCATATCCGCCAGCACCACCGGCATGCCACGGGAGCAGCGCTCCACCCGAGCCTCCACGCCGTATGCCTGGTGCAACAACGCAGGTGTCAGCACGTGCGCTGGAGGGCCACTGGCCAGCAATTGGCCATCTGCCATGAGCAGCATGACGTCAGAAAACCGGGCCGCCAGATTGAGGTCATGCACGGCCATCACACACAGCGTTTGATGGGCAGCCACATGCGTGCGCAAGACCTGAAAAAGTTGCAGCTGCCAGCGCACATCCAGTGCACTGGTAGGTTCGTCCAACAGCAATAGCCGTGGACTACGCGCCAACAGCTGGGCCAACCCGGCCATTTGCCTTTGCCCACCGGACAGTGTGGACAGTGCCCGCAGTGCCAGCGACTCCAAGCCCATCGCCTGCAACACCTCAGGAATGCGCGCATGCACCTGTGCCGACGACCAGTGCGAACAGGCAATGCGCAGTGTGCTGAGCACAGACTCATACACGGTGAGTGATGTGGCCTGGGGCAAGCTCTGCGGCATGTAGGCCACACGGCGCGCCCTCTGCGCCAGGCTCAGGTCAGCCAAGTTTTCACCATCCAGCCAGACTTCACCGGTCATGCCGCACAAACCCGCAATAGCGCGCAAAGTACTGGACTTTCCTGCACCATTGGCCCCCACGAGGGCCACCACCTGTCCCGCCCCGGGAAGCGCCAGGTCCAGCCCCTGCACCACAGGCACGCCTGCATAGGCTACCCCCATGTGTTTGAGTTGCAGCGTCATACCTGCAATCCACCTTTGGCGCGCAGAACGAGCACCAAAAACACGGGGACACCGACCAGTGCCGTCACGATGCCAATCGGCAGAACTACGCCCGGCACCAGGGTCTTGCTCAAGATGGAAGCACCTGCCAGCATGACCGCCCCGGCCAAGGCACTGGCGGGCAGGTAAAACCGATGGTCTTCCCCCAGCAAGATGCGCGCGATATGAGGCCCCACCAGCCCGACAAAGGCAATCGTGCCCACAAACGCCAGCGCCGTTGCACTCAACACACAGACGCGCAACAGACTCAGCAAGCGCAGACGTTCAACAGCCACGCCACTGCTGCGCGCATGGTCCTCCCCAGCGCGCAAGGCGGTTAGTTGCCAGGCTTGGCTCTGAGTCCACACGCCACACACCAGCAGCACAAGTCCTAGGGTCGCAATTTTGGGCCAGGTGCTTCGTCCCAAACTGCCCATGTTCCAAAACACAATTTGCTGCAGGGCATTGCTGTCGGCAATGAACTCCAACAGCCACAACACCGCCTCGAAGGTGAACATCAACGCAATCCCGAACAGCACCACCGCCCCGATCGAAGCCCCCCAACGCCAAGTCAGCAAATAAATCAGCCCGGCCGCTGTAGCCGCCCCACCAAACGCACACAGGGGCAATGCCACATGGAGGCCCAAGCCCCAGGCGTCAAACCCGGTGACGATGGCCAATGCGGCCCCGACTGTGGCCGCCGCCGACAGCCCTAGGGTGAATGGACTGGCCAGCGGGTTGTTGAGCACAGTCTGCATTTGTGCCCCCGATAGCCCCAGGGCAGCCCCCACCAGCACGGCCATCACCGCAAACGGCATGCGTACCTCCCACAAGATGACACGCTGACCAAGTTGCAGACTCTGTGCGTCCCACAGGCCTCGCCACAACACCGGGAGTGGCATGCCCGAAGGGCCGGTGGCCAGATCGATGGCAACCAGTACCAGCACCAATACCAGCAACCCAAGCAGGCGACGCAGGCGTTGGCGCACATGTTGGTCATAACGTGCCACGAGACTTGCGCCCTTCATGGCGCAGCCTCCAAAGACACCCAATACACACCATCCAATGGCACTGGCTGAAAGCGCTGATACAACATCTGCAGGGTGGCCTGCGGGTCCAGATCGGCAAACAGTGCCGGGTGCAGCCATTTGGCCATCGTCTGCACCGCCACCACGTTAAATGGCGAGGTGTAGAAGTGGTGCCAGATACCGTGCACCCGCCCTTGCTTGAACGTGGGCAAATGCGCAATGCCGCGGCGCTGGGTGGCTCGCACCAGCGAATCACGTGCCGTACGCACATCGACGCCTGCCCCTAGAACAATCAGGTTGGGGGTGCGTGCCACGCTGTCACTGGCACCAATGGCCGTGCCGATGTACACCTCAGGCGGATGGCTCAACAGATACTCGAGACTCAGTGTGCCAAATGCACCGGGCACCATGCTGCTGGCGATATTGCGCCCTCCCGCAGCATCCAGCACGTGGCCCAGCATGCCGTTGGCCATGGTGTCGCAACACTCCTCATTCATGCCGACCCGGTTTTCTAGAAACACCGAGGGGGGACGCGGTTTGGCCCGGGCCAGACGCTGGGTGACACGGGTCATTTGAGTTTGGTAAACGCCCATGAATTCAGCCGCTTCGACACGCCGTCCCAGCACCTTGCCCAGCACCTCCACGCTGGGTAAAGTGTTGCGCAACGGCTCCAAGCGAATGTCGATAAACACCACCGCCACGCCTGCCGCATTCAGGCGCGCCAAGGTTTCCCGATCCTTGGGCGAGGGACCATGTCCCCCCAGACCAAAAATGGCCAAATCAGGTTTCAGGGCAATTGCCTTTTCCACGCTGAAACTGTCGCCCGTGGTGCGGCCCGTGCGGGGAATCTGCCCGATCGCAGGAAAGCGCTTCGCATACTGCGCATAACCCGCCGGGTCCAGCTTTTCAAAGTCCGCCGACATGCCCACCAAACGGCGCAGCGGGTCGCCACGCTCCAGCACCGACAGCAGTGGCACCAATCGCCCCTCTCCCAGCAGAATGCGCTCGACCTTGGCTGGCGCCCGCACACTGCGCCCCGCAAGGTCTGTCACCACCTCTTGTGCGACTGCGCCCTGCCCCCCAGCCTGGCCTAGCCACACAACGGCGGCAAACACTGTGCGCCAAAGCACCCCTTTTCCTTGCAATGTCGTGGTGCTCATCAGAACGAACTCGTCAATGACACATACACGGTGCGGCCTGACTCGTTGTAGGTGGCGGCCCCAGCCCCACCTGTCGTGCCATACACCGGGGTGCTGGTCACCGACACCGCATTGCCCTGGCGGAATTGGCGTTTATCGAACAAGTTGTTGATACCCGCGCTCATTTTCCAACCCTTGTTGATCTCGTAATTACCACTGAAGCTGGCAATGGCATATGGCGATACGGAGTTAGCAGAGGTACCGGTGACCAGTGCCCCTTTGTAGTCGTACTTCATCGGCTTTTGCTCACCATAAAACGTGGCAGTAAACATCAGCCCCAGCTTGCCACTGACACGCCAATCGAGCGCCGAGTTGACCGTGTACTCCGGGATCACGGACAGGTAGTCGCCCGTGTCCTTGTTCTTGGACTCGATCATGTAAGTGAAGTTGTTGATCCAGTCCAATGACTTGGTCACCGGCACGCGGACATTGCCTTCCAGCCCCTGCACTACGGCTGCAGCAACGTTGGTCCATTGATAGATGCTGCGGTTGCCGGTAGCCGATATGCCAATGGGTGTGCTTCCAGCCTGGATCTTGTCGCGGTAATCGTTGTGGAACCACGTAATCCCGGCGGAAAGCCCCCCGTCCTTGTATTCGATACCCAGCTCTTTATTGACACTGGTTTCAGCCTTCAGATTTTCATTGCCCAGCAAAAAGCACCCAGTGGTTCCGTTACCTACCGTCTGGCAACCATTGCCAGAGCTGTAGAGCAGATAGTTAGGATTGTTCTGGAACAGGTTGGGCGCTTTGTAGGCACGCGCTACACCAGCCTTCACCGTCAGATTGCTGCCCAACATCTGGATCAGGTTCAGCGAGGGGCTCCAATTGGCACCAGACTGTGTGTGGTTGTCAAAGCGAATGCCGGGTGTCAAGAGAGTGTTGGCGGCCACCTCAATGTTGTCCTCAGCAAACACAGAAACAATATTGGCAGATGAGTCTGCACCACGCCCCGAGTTGCTGACACCGGGAATGTTCCCGAACGTATTGACCTGCGAGTTGGAGCTGGGGTCCTGCAACTTCTGTCCGGTCCACTCCACACCGGTAGTCAGCATTTGGTTCCAGGTGCCACGGATAGGCAGGTTCACCTCGGAATGGGCCGTCATATCCTGCAGCAGACTTGTCAGATAGGTTGGTGTTCCTGTGAGGAATATGCCTTCCGTACCACCTACCAGCCCTTCTTGAACCCGCGCATTTTCCGTTTCGGAGTACTGCAAATAGCTGCTGGTTCGGCCGAAATCGAATTTGCCTTTGTGCGTCAGCGCGTAGGCACGCTTCGTGAGAATATTGGTTTCCTTGCCGCGCAAGGCATCCACAGCGGTGTTGGTATTGACGTTTTGCGTATCCCCCGTGTAGATGTTTCCCTGGCGCCCGTAGTTGACATCAAGATCCAGGGTTTGATCTGGCAGAAAATTCCAGCTCAACTGCGCACTCAGGTCCTGGTTACGCACCCCTTCACGACCTGCCGGCAACACAGTTCCATACCCTGGCGCTTGCTTGCCAGCATTGATGTATTTGCCATCAGCCCCCGTTTCATTGGTATTGCCCGTAAGCCGGTAGGAGAAGTTTTCAGCCAGAGGGCCACTCAAGCTGAAGTTCAAGCGCTGCGTCGCACCTTCATCGGAGTGCTCCGGAGCGTTCGCGTACAAGCTGACCTGTCCATGCGTTTCTTTGGCGGCCTTTTTGGTAACGATGTTGACCACACCACCCGCCGCACCGTTGCCATAACGTGCCGCTGCCGGGCCGCGAATAACCTCAATGCTCTCCACCAACTCTGGCGCCACCCAGTTGCTGTCACCACGGCTGTCACGCTCACCACGCCAGCCATAGCGAACCGCATTCCGGCTGCTCGCGGGCTTGCCGTCAATCAGGATCAGCGTGTTTTCCGGCCCCATGCCGCGCAGATCAATCTGGCGGTTGTTGCCGCGCTGACCACTGGTGGAGTTACCGGTCAGGTTCACGCCCGGCATGGTTCGAATGATTTCAGACAAATCATTGATTGGTGGGCGCTTCTCAATATCCTGCACTGTGATGATGGAGACCCCGGACGCCTGCTTTAGGGCGTCTTCAGCCGTATCCAGAACTACCACTTCAGCCAAAGTCTTCACGGGCTCCTGGGCTGCTGCCGGAAACGCTGCATACGCCAACCCCAGCGCCATCACCAACGGCTTTACCCGTATGCCCACCACACTAGCCTGCATGTCTTTTCCTTAAAAGGGCTTTCGGAGCCCAAAGTTATTGCGAATCGTTATCATTTAGAATAGCCAATAGTATGGCAATAGACACCCCGTTTTTTGTTTGCCGGAGCAAGAAAGATGTTTGTGCACAACCCTTCCCCATCACCGCAGCAACCTTTGGCCGCACCTCAGCCCATTCATGCCAGCGCTTTGCGTATGCAAATGGGCCAAGACCACCAGCTGTTGACCCCCGGCATTCGGAGTGCCTCGCCTCTCATGCAAGGCAGTTTTTCCATCATCCCGCTGCGCGAAGGCTTGTCGTTGCACTGCACGGACCTGCTGCAGTTGCAGGACATGACAACGCAGTTTGAAATACGCAGTGAAGGCGTCAAAGTGCTGCTAAAACTGGAGGGGGATGCAGAAGTATTCATGGATGCACACAGCCTACCCCTGGGCGCTGGTGAAGGCAGAAAGGCGAGGCCACAGGGTGCGGTGGTGGCGTTGAATGCGCCAGCTACATTTCGGCGCCACTCGTGGGCCGGCTCACGGCAGCGCATGGTGGTCCTCACATTGACGCCCGCATGGTTCGATGCCGCAGATTTGCCCTGCGATTTCATCGGTGAACACCTCGCCATGCATAGCTGGACGCCCACCCCGCGCGCCATCTCCGTCGCAGAACTGCTCATACGCCCTGAAGGTTTGAACAACGTGATGCAGAAACTGCATCAGGAGAGTCGGGCGCTGGAATTGGTAGCCGAAGCACTGACACAAACTCTGACAACCGACGCCCCGGGCAAGCACGCGCTGCCAGGCAGTGCCCTGCGCCGTATAGACCGGTTAAAGCGATTTCTGGACAGCGGAGAGGCAGACCAATTAGACATGCGCTCCATCGCCCAAGCCATTGGTTGCAATGCCAACACCCTGCAGCAGCATTTTCGCGAAGTGTGTGGCCAAACCATTTTTGACTACCTGCGTCAGCAACGCCTGCAACGCGCGGCCATGGCGCTCCGTCATGACGGCGTCAGCGTTGCGCGTGCAGCCGAGATCGCCGGCTACAGCAGCCAGGCAAATTTTTCAACTGCATTCCGTCGCCATTTCGGCCTGATGCCCAAGCACTGCCGCAACCGGCTCTAGTACGGCCAGTGCGGCCGCAAAGCCTGCCGGAGCTTGCAATTGCCAAGCCTGCACGGGCGGATTCCCCATGGGCAGTGCCACGGAGTACCCATGCTCCGTATCCGGAACGACGGACACCGACGACAGATGCTGGGAAATGCCCACCCCCAGTCCTTTCAATACCGCCTCTTTGCCGCACCAGATGCGAAAGAACGCTTCAGCGCCCTCGCCCTCCCGGCAATAGCGTTGCACAACGTCGGTGAGCCCCGTCTCCAGAGGCCAGATCTGATCTACCGAGGTGATGGCCTCAATATCCACCCCCACAGAACCCAGGGACGACAAGGCAATCACCGCAAACTTGCCAGCGTGGGACACATTGAAATGCAACCCCTGCCTCTCCAACAAGTGAGGCGCGAGGCCCGGCTTTCCAAACGCATTGAATACCAGCGCGATGTCTTGCAACGGACAATCGAGCCGATGGGCGAGCATGTGCCGCAGCACTGCCCGGGTAGCGGCATAGCGCATCCGGTCTTCCCCCCGCCGATAACGCAAACACCGGGCCTGCTCCTGCTCGGACAACCATGGCAGCAATGCCTTGAGCCCTCCCCGGCCTAGCGCCAACTCCAGCAGCCACACATCGAGCTCCGCCGGCGCCCCGGCAGGCGTCAAGTCGTACATGCCGATCAGAAAAGGGCCTTCAAGAAACATGCGTTACACACCCAAAGTGGCACCACCGTCCACGCATAAATCGTGCAGCGTAATGTGGCGCGCGTCATCACTGAGCAAAAAGAGTACGGAAGCCGCAATGTCGTCCGGGCTGGCGATACGTTCCAACGGAATGCCCGTCTTGAAGCTGGGCAAAGAACCCGCAATCACTTTATGTGCATCGGCATCAGATTGCCAAAGCTGCCGTTGCATGGCGGTATCCGTAGAACCCGGCGAGACAATGTTGCAGCGGATGCCTGACCCCGCCAGCTCCAGTCCCAGGCACTTGGTGAAATGGCAAGCTGCCGCTTTGGACGCGGCATAGGCAGCCATCTGCATGCGTGGAACCGCTGCAGCGTTGGACCCGACCGTGACAATGACCCCACGCTTGCGTGGCTGCATGCGCCGCGCCACGGCCCTGGAGAGATAGAACACGCCATGTGTATTCACGGCAAAGGTATTCTCCCAGTCTTCATCACTCACCTCCACCACGTTCGCCATCCGCAGGATGCCTGCCACGTTCACCAGCATGTCGATGGGCCCCATGTCCTTTTCAATGGTCTCGACCACGGTGTTGACCGACCGGCTGGAACGTAAGTCCACGCCATAGGCCTTCACATCCCCGTCTTGCTGGGCGGCCAGATTTTGCAAAGCGTCAATCTGAATATCCAGCGCCGCAACGCGTACACCGCGACGCACCAAAGCACGCACCACTGCAGCGCCAATGCCCTGCGCCGCCCCCGTCACTACAGCCAATTTGTCGTTCATCTCTTCCCTCCTGTTATGCCAATGCAGTAGCTTTGTTCCAGCGCCTAGCCAGCTCCATACCAATGGCCTGCATGGGCCCTGGGTCGCTCATCCCAAAATGGTTGCAATCCAGCCCCACGGTGTCGAGTCGGCCCGCAAGGTGGGGCCTCCACGAGGCGGGCTGTGGCGCTGTTGCCCCCCCTTCCCGTGCATAAAAAAGCAGCAAATCCCCTTCGTAACGGGGGGTGTCACTGCTGCGAAAAAGCTGCATACCGTGCAGTGCCGCCTCCCCCCAGCGCTCCAGCGCACTGCGCCCCAGGGAAGCCAACGGACTACCCGGACGCAACAAACGCTGGTAAATGGATTCCGGCGTCTCTGCCACCAGCTCGCCATTCACACTCAGCAATGCAATCAGCGCGTCATGCAGCGTGGGCGCACGCCATTGCGTAAACGCGCTGACCGGATAGCTGTCCATCAGCGCAACCAGATCCACCGCCTCGCCAAGCTGCGTCAGCTTCACAGCAATACCCTGGGCCAGTGCACCACCCAGCGACCAACCCAGCAAACGGTAAGGTCCGCTTGCTTGCTGTTGGCGTATCAAGGCCACATAGCGGTCGACCATCGCGTCAAAACTGGATGGCAACCCGTCCAGCACCACGGAGGCCTGCAGGCCATAAATCGCGGTGTCCGGCAAATGACGCGCCAGGCCCAAATAGCACCAGGACAAGCCTTCCGCGGGCGGCAGGCAGAACAGCGCGGGGGGCTGCCCTTGCTGGATGGTCAACACCGGGGCAAAGGCCTGGTCCTGACTCGCAGGCGGCGGGCGATGGGCCACCGGTGCCGACAGCGCCTGCGCCAAGGCCTGCACCGTGGCGTGCTTAAAGAGAGCCGACACCGCAATCTCACGCTGGAGCAAACGGCTGAGTTGGCTAGACACCTGGATGGCTTGCAGCGATTTGCCACCCAAATCAAAAAAGTTAGCTTCCACGCTCTCTGGCATGGCCCCCAGCACGTTGCTCCACACCTGCAGAATCTGTTTCTCCAGCACCGTTGCCTGTGCTGGCACGGTCCCCAGCTGCCCATCCATCTGAGCCACAAGCTGCTTGCGATCCAACTTGCCATTCACATTGCGAGGCAGACTATCCAGCACTTGCCAATGACCAGGTATGGCGGCAGCGGGCAGAAGCTCCGCCAGATGGTGGCGCAATGCTTTCGGATCAAGGTCGCCCCCCACCACAAATGCCACCAAAGCCCAACCGGTCTGAGTACGAGGCACAGCAACCACAGCCACCTCCTGCACACCGGTATGCGTGAGCAACGCGTTTTCCACTTCGGCAGGGTCAATGCGCAAGCCACTGATCTTGACCTCGTTGTCCAGACGCCCCAAAAATACCAATTGCCCATCCTGCAAGCAGACACGGTCGCCTGTGCGGTAGGCACGCGGCCGCTGTAGCAGCGCAGGCAGCGTCACGAATCGGCGCGCTGTCAACGCAGCGTCTCCGCGGTACGCCAAAGCCAGTGCATCGCCGCTGAGCAACAACTCACCCGCCACACCCACGGCCACTGGATAGCCGTGTTCATCTGCAACGATGGCATCTACCCCAGGCCGGGGCAAGCCAATGGGCATCGTGTCCTGGCCATTCCAGACTGCTCCTGGTCCGCTCAGGGCTGCAGTGGTGGCAATCACCGATGCTTCCGTAGGACCATAGCTGTTCATCAACACATTGCCAGGGAGCAAGGCACGCCAACGTCGCGCCCTCTCGGGCAATGCGGCCTCACCACCGATGATGGTCAACCGTACCCCCTGCAGCAAGGCGGCCTGCTCGGGGTCCAGCGCATGCGCCAGTACGTGCCAATAGGCGGTGGGCAAGTCCAGGATGCTGATGCGCGCCTGCGCCACAAAAGCCGCGAAAGCTGCTACCGAATCCAGCGCGGCATCGTCGCGCAAAACCAGCGTGGCCCCATGGCACAGCGCCAGAAAGACCTCTTCAATACTGGCATCGAAATGCAGGGGCGCGAACTGCAACACCCGGTCATTGAGATGCACGCCGTACAACTGGCCCGCGCTGGCCACAAAATGCGATAGCGCGCCATGCCCCATAACCACGCCATTGGGTTTGCCGGTTGAGCCCGATGTATAGAGCAGATATGCGGGTTGCGCACTGGAAGCGGCATACGGGTGCTCCATGGCACCACTCCCCATGGCCACATTGGCGTCATTCAGGCTCAGTACGGGCCAGGCACCCGCCTTACCGGCCCAGCAAGCCAGGGTAATGACTTGCTGTGGCGCCGCATCGGCCAACACCATGGTCAGCCGACTTCCCGGCCCCAAGGGATCCAGGGGCACATAGCAGCCGCCGGCCCACAGGGTGGCCAGAATGGCAACAATGGCTTGAGGACCGCGCGGCAACAAAATAACAACGCGGTCCTGCGCCTGTAGCCCGCCCTCTGCAAGACGTGCCGCCAGTTGCTGGACTTGGCGCAGCAACTCTGCATACGTAAGAAACTCACCCCGGGTTTCGATCGCCGCCTTGTCTGGCCGCCTTGCCGCAGCCGCCAGCAGTAACTCCAGCACGGGGGTCACGGGGCGGTCCAATTCAGGGCCGCGCAAAATGGACACCGGTGGCATATCCTGTAATAGGGGGGCAAGAGGCGTGCGCTCGGAGTACGCCGCCAGCGTGCTCAACCACTGCAACAAGTCCTCATGCAGCTCGGCCAGACGTTCGACGCTATAGGCATTGGGGTTGGCTTCGGTGAGCAGACGCCATTCGGCGTTCAGCACCGACACGCTGATGTTCAGGTCTTTGACTGGCCCCGCCGTAATGGGCAGGACCGTGCTGTCCAGCCCTTCAAACGGTGCATGGCGGTCGAACGGCATCAGGTTGACGGCCTGGTTGAACAGGTGCTTCTGGATCTCCAGCAAGCCCAGATCCCCGCGGATCCAGCCGTAGCGGTAATACAGATGCGGGCGCATGCAACGCATGCGGTCCGCGAGCTGCTTGCCCATGCTTTGCATGTCCGCTTCGGGATCCACATGCACGCTCATGGGCACGATGTTCATGGCCATGCAGGGCACGCCCAGTGCAGGGGTTCCCAGCCGGTTCATGACGGGCAGGCCAAAGGTCAGCTGGCGCTGCCCCGAGTGTTTGGCCAGCCACAGGCCGATGGCCGCCAACATCCAGCTGCCCCAGTCCTGTCCGCAGCGCTGGGCAGCTTGCTGCAACTGGTCGATGGACGCCTGGCTCAGGCGCGTGCTGTTGCGCGCGATGTCATCCGAGAACTCCTGCGCCGCATCCACGACTGCGGGCAAGGGCGCGCGGTGCAGGTGTTGGCCCCAAAAGTCCTTGTCTTTCTGAAACTTGCCATTGGCTTTGTAGGTCTGCTCGGCCTGCACCACCTTGTCCAGCGTCCAGTCTGGCAGCGCGGGCAAGGACTCGTTCCGCACACGCAGGCTGTAGCGTGTGGCTACTGCCTGGCACACCAGGCTGTAGCCGTAACCGTCCAGCGCTATGTGGTGCACCTGCAAGTACCACCAATACCTATCGTCGGCCAGTTGCAAGACCACAGTGCGGTACAGCGAATCCCGCGTTGGATCGCACAGCACCGAAAGCGATTGCTGAATCCATTGCCGCGCACCAGCCTCCGGATTTATCTCCTTGCGAAAGTCATGCAGGGGAAGCGACGTATCGGACACGGGCTGCGGCCATTGCCACAGACCTTCCTCGGTCATCTGAAAGCGCATATGCAGGGTTTGGCAGTTGTTCAGCACCTCCGCCACGCTATCGCACAGGGCCTGCAAGTCCAAAGCACCACGCAGTTCGATTACCTCGGCGGTCAGATAGCACGGGCTCTCGGGCACCATTTGTTGGCCCATCCAGATACCGTATTGGGCCGAAGTAGTGGCCATGCGCTGGGAAGCTGTACTGCGCATGCCGTCACTCCGCAAATGCAAAATCTACGACCCGGCGCGCGCCATGCATGAGCATGTCCTGGTGATCATGGTCCGCCAGTTTTTGGAATTGCACCTGCAGCTCGGCCGGCGCGGCCTCCGTCAACAAGCGCGAAAACAGCGCGGCGTTGTCTACCATGGTGCGGACCTGCAGCCGCTGCCTCACCTCGGGTGAAGCAAAACTGGCGGGATACTGCTCGTCCAACCCCACAGTGACCACCACTTTCTTCACACCCCGCACCGACTGCAGCGCCCGCAGACGCTGGGGCAATTCCTTCATCGTCACCGATCCTCCAAACCACAGCGACGGGCTGGCCGCCCAGTAGCGCTGAAAGTGCTGGGGCTGGGTGCTCAAGGTGTGCAGCGTGAACAGGCCGCCATACGAAAACCCAAACAGCGTGTGCTTTTGCGGATGCATAGGGAAATACCGTGCCAGTTGCGGGCGCAGCTCCTCGGTCAAAAAGCGTAGGAACGCATCCGCACCACCATGCTGGGTCGAAAACGCATCACCAGTCTTGCCAGATACCCCGGGGGTGTAGTCCAATGCGCGCGCGTTGACATCTATAGCATCGCCACTCGCATACCCCACCGCAACAATCAGCCCGGCCGGTTCCTCGCCAATTTTCTGGCGCCACTCAGCGCTCTCGTTCGCGGCGGGGGGCCTGGGGCGCACCACTTCCATCATTGGGAAGCTGGCCAACCCATCCAATGCCCACAGTACGGGGTAGCCCCCCGCCGGGACAGCCTTGTGCGGCAAGCCGATCAGGATGCGGTAGCGCTGGCCGGTGAACTTGGAACTCACGTCAAAACTCAGGCTGCGGGACAGTTCTGCCGGCCGCCATTCGGCTGGAACCGACACCAGCTCAGTAGCCACTGCAGTTTGTGCCTGCAGGGGCATGCAGGCTTGTAGCCAGAGTCCGCACAGCAGTGCGGCACGGCGCCGGGTGACTTTTGTTCCAGGGATACATGGGGGCGTCATTCGTTGGTCACCAGTTCTTCTTGGTTCAGCAGGCCCCACCAAGCTGCCAGCGTGGGCTGCTCTGCCAGGGTCATGAAATTGATCTCCAGGCCGGCGCGGCGCCACCCTTCCAACAGGGACATGATGCGGATGGAGTCCAGCCCCCAGTCCAGCAAACTGTCATCGTCTTGCAGCTCCTCCGCAGAGACCTGCAAGCTGTTCGCGATGTTGGTTTTGAGTTCGTGCAGCGATGCCGGCAAACGGGGCTGCAGGCTGTCCTGCAGAGTCTGAGTCAGCACCGTCTGGCCACAGCGCTGGGCCACAAAGCGCAAGGCCATCTCATGCTCTTGCGCCGAAAAATCGGCCAACGCGTCGGCCACAAAGAACGGCTGGATGTCGTTCATGAAAGCCTCGCACGCAGTCATCATGCAACCGATGTGCGCATAAATGCCGCAGATGATGAGCTGATCACGCGATTGTTCGCGCATCAGGGCCAGCAAGCGTGACTTCTGAAACGCGCTGTAGCGCCATTTTTCTAACACCGTATCCTGCGTCTGGGGCACCAGTGCGGCCACGATGCGGCTGCGCTGTGGCTGAGCAGTCAGCCCCGGCCCCCACATGTCCTGCAGCAGGCCCCGGTCGGCTACAGACTGTTCTGGCAGTTGAGCCGTGTAGACCACAGGAATGCCCTGGGCATGCGCCAGATCAACCAGTTGGCGCGTATGCTGGATCAGCGCTGGCACGGGTGCCAGGCTTCGGTCGTAAAAGTCCAGGAAGTAGTCCTGCATATCGTGCACCAGCAGCACGGCGCGTTTGGCATCGGGCTGCCACACCACCCGGCTGTCACCCGCATGTGTGGGCATCGGGTAGGAGGTAATTTTGGGTATGGTCATGGTTGTGTATCTCTTGTACGGAAAAGTTAGAGTGTGTGCGGATGCAGCTCCGCCAGGCGCGCTGCTATGTCGTGGCGCAACTGTTTCTTGCTGACCTTGCCCACGCTGGTTTTAGGAAACTGGTTCACGAACTCGATGCGGTCAGGAATCTTGTAAGTCGCCAAGCCACGTTCACGCAGAAAACGGATCAGATCCACACTGCGCAGTTGCTCGTCCCTGCGAATCACGAAGACACAACTCCTCTCACCCAGGTAGGCGTCGGGCATGGCCACCATGGCGCAGTCCACCACGCCTGCGTGTGCCAGCAGCTGGTGCTCCACCTCTTCGGCAGAAATCTTTTCACCACCCCGGTTGATCTGGTCTTTGGCGCGCCCCTCCACCACCAGATTGCCCTCGGGGGTGCGACGCACCAGGTCACCCGTGCGGTAAAAACCTTCGAGCGTGAAGGCGCGCTGGTTGTGCTCATCTGCGCGGTAGTAGCCACGAATGGTGTACGGCCCACGTGTGAGCAAGTGGCCTACCTCACCTTCAGGCACGAGGTGGTCATCGTCATCCACAATGCGCACCTCGTCATCCGGCGAGATGGGCCGACCCTGCGTGTGCAAGATGGCATCCGGCGTATCGTCCAGGCGGGTGTAGTTGACCAGCCCTTCCGCCATGCCAAACACCTGCTGCAAGGTCACACCCAGTTCCTGCGTGACACGCCGTGCCATCTCCGTATTGAAGCGTGCACCGCCCACCTGTACCACCTCAAGGCTGCGCAGGTCGGGCTTCAGGCGCTGGATTGCGTCCAACCACACCGGCACCAGTGGTGGCACCAGCGCCGTAATGGTGACGCTTTCACGCGCAATCCAGTCCAACGCCACATCGGGGCTGGGATGCGCGCACATCACCACCGCGCCACCGGCATACAGGGCACCCAGCGAGCCTGGAGAACTCATGGTGAAGTTGTGCCCTGCCGGAATCACACTCAGGTACACACTGTCGCCATTTAATTGGCATATCTCTGCACTGGCGCGCACGCTGTACAGGTAGTCGTCATGCGTGCGCGGAATCAGCTTGGGTGTGCCTGTGCTGCCACCGGAGAGTTGAAAAAAAGCGACTTCGTGCGACTGTGGCAGTACAGGCAACGCGCCCGATAGCGGCGGCAAGTCATGCAGCCCACGAAACTCCGCCGACGCACCTAAAACCAAGACATGCTGAAGGCTGGGTGCAACCGCCCTCACATCGCGGGCCAACTGGCGGTAGTCAAACCCGCCGTGTTCGTCGGCAATGATGTAGGCAACCGCCTCAGCATGCTGGCAAAAATGACCAATCTCAAATTGCCGGTGCGCAGGCAGGGCAAAGATGGGCAATGCGCCCACCCGAAAGAGAGCAAACAGCACCGAGAAGAATTCGGCGCAATTGGGCAACTGCACCACCACGCGGTCATTGGACGTAATGCCCAGCGCATGAAAACCGCGCGCCAACCGATCCACCTCCGCGCCCAGATCGCGGTAGCTCCAGCGCCGCGTGTCGCTGACAACGGCCAAACGGTCTCCGTGGCGCGCAATGCGTTCGTTCAGCATGCCCGTAAATGTCTCTCCACGCCAATACCCCCGGCTGCGATAGCGTGCAGCAAGGTCCTCGGGCCATGAGGTGCAGTGCGGCAACATCACACCACCTCCGCCGGAACCTGGCCCAGTGCATTCAGCATGGTTCGGAACTTGGCGCCAGTCTCGGCGACTTCGCTCACAGGGTCCGAGTCCGCCACGATGCCCGCGCCAGCAAACAGGCGCATGCGACGCCCCTGCACCTTGGCACAACGCAAAGTCACCACCCATTCGCCATTGCCCTCGGCATCGCACCAACCCACCATGCCGGTGTAGAAGTCCCGGTCGAACGGCTCCAACTGGTCAATCAGGGCCAACGCTGCCGCGTTGGGATAACCGCATACGGCCGGCGTAGGATGCAGACTGGCCGCGAGTTTCAGCACGTTCGTGTCTGCGGAGGCCAGTTCGCCGCGGATATCGCTCGATAAATGCCACATGGTTGCGGTGTGGATCAGCGATGGGCCGTCGGGTACATCCAGCATGCGGCAATGCGGCTGCATGCCTTTGACAACGGCGTCTGCCACAACCTGGTGTTCATGCAAGTCCTTGGCCGAATTCGCTAGCGCCCGGCTGCGTCGAATGTCCTCCTGGCTGTCCACCGACCGCGCCGCCGAACCGGCCAGCGGATTGGATCGCACCTGCAGCCCTCTGCGGCTGATCAACAACTCCGGGCTGGCCCCCACAAGCGTACCGGGCTCGGTGCCTCCCAGATCGACGGCAAAGGTATAGCCGTGCTGGTTGCGGCGCGCCAGGCGCTCTAGTAGAAACTGCACATCAATGTTATTGCTGCCGGTCAACTCCAGCGTGCGGGCCAGCACCACCTTACTCAGCTCTCCGGCTCGGATACGGTCTACCGCAGTAGCCACCGCATCGGCATACACCTGCGTCGCCGGCATGGGCTGCACGGTGTAGCTGCTGGGCCGGCGCTCAAACACTTCGCCGCGCCAGCTCAAAGGCCCCGCAAACACCACGTGGTGCGGAATCGACAGGCGCGCCGGTTGATGCGAATCAAATGGAATCGCACCCACGACGACTGGGTTCGGGTGGCCGTTGCGCTGGGCGGTTTTCAAGGCCTCAGCCACCACGCCGCTCAGCGCAGGCAATCCCGCTGCGTGCGGCACCCGGGCATAGTGGCCCCGGGCCAGCAGCGTGTGCTCGGGTGTGGCAAAGAAAAATGGATCGCTGCTGCGGTAGCCCGAGAGCAACTTTTCGGCCTGCGCATCGATCACCCCCTTGAAGACATCGTTCATAGTCCTACTCCAATGTAATTGAGAATGATTTCTATTTGACGTGAAGTATGGCGAGCGGCAGACACTTTTCTTTTGCGCGCACAAGAAAGTTGTTTGCGACAGGCCGACTTGGGCCAGTGGCTTACCGGATCATGAAAATTTAAGGAAGCTTGACTCAACCAAAATGAGAACGATTTGTATTGGCATATGATCAGCCTCCGTCTTTTTCTCGAAAGTTCCTCATGCACAAGCGTCATTTCCTCCAGACCACCCTGCTCAGCGCAGCCATGTTGTTGGGTGCGTCTGCCCACGCCCAAACCACCGAGCCCAAAGCCGTGGTTCAGCACTACGCCACCTTGGTGCATGCCAACTACAGCGACGTGCTGACCAGTGCCCAGACCCTGCAAAAGGCCATCGCCGCTTTTGCCGCCGCACCTTCGGCCCAAGGCCTGGAAGATGCCAAAAAAGCCTGGCTGGCCGCGCGCGAGTTTTATGGCCAGACCGAAGTGTTCCGCTTCTACAGTGGCCCGATTGACGACGACAACGGCCCCGAAGGTCGTATCAACGCCTGGCCGCTGGACGAGTCCTACATCGACAGCGTTACCGGCAAGCCCAAGGCTGGCCTGGTCAACAACCCCAAGGTCAAGATCACCAAGGCCAACCTGGCCAAGCTCAACGAACGTGGTGGTGAGGAAAACATTGCAGCCGGCTGGCACGCGATCGAGTTCTCGCTGTGGGGCCAGGACCAGAGCGACACCGGCCCCGGCAGCCGATCGTTCGAAGACTTTGTGGACGGCAAGGCCGCAAACGCCGACCGCCGCCGCGCCTACCTGGTCACCGTCACCGAGCTGCTGATCGACGACCTGAGCTTCCTAGTGAAAGCCTGGACACCCGGCGCCAAGAACTACCGCGCCAAGTTTGAACAAGGTGGCATCCAGTCGGTGCGCAAAATGATCGTGGGCATGGGCTCGCTGTCGCGCGGCGAACTGGCCGGTGAACGCCTGGAGGTGGCCATGAACACCCAGGACAAGGAAGACGAACACTCTTGCTTCTCCGACAACACCCACCGCGACGTGGTGACCAACGCCCAGGGCATTGAGAACGTCTGGCTGGGCAGCTACAAGCGCCTGGACGGCAGCATGCTGCAAGGCGCGTCCCTCAAAGACTTGGTGGCCACCAAAAATGCCGGCTTGGCCGACAAGGTGAGCAAGCAGATCGCCCAGAGCGTGGCCAACGCCACCGCCATCCAGGCCCCGTTTGACCGCGAAATCGTGGGTGCCAAAGACGCCCCCGGCCGTATCCGCGTGCAGAAGACGATTGACAGCCTGGTGCAGCAGTCCAAGGACATCACCGAAGCCGCAGCCGCTTTGGGCATCACCAAACTGGCCCAAGCCAAATGAAGTTGCGCACCCGTCAAAAAGTCGGCCTGGCGCTGACTGCGGCGGGCGCCATGGCGGGTTTGCTGTGGCCCCTATGGGGCCATGGCGAAGCAGACCTCTCCGGTGCCGTTCAGGGTGAACTCACGGCCGGAGAGGCGACAGCCTTTGCCACCGGGCGCAACGCCTTTTCCATGCCCTTCCCCACGCTGGACGACGACGAGCGCGCCCGCTTTGCCGTGGGCAACTCCTTCTTCCGCCGCAATTGGGTGGAAGCCCCCGCCTCCACCACCGCCCGCGACGGCCTGGGCCCGCACTTCATCGCCCGCTCCTGTGGGGGCTGCCATGTGCAAGACGGCCGCGGTGCACCACCCGATTTCCGCAAAGGCCTGAGCGAGCCGCCTGTGGCACTGCTCATGCGCCTGTCCATTCCCGGCATCGGCGCCCACGGCGGTGTGGTGCCCGACCCGGTCTATGGCGACCAGCTCAACAACGCAGCCATCCAGGGCGTCGCGCCCGAGGGTCAAGTGCGCATCCGTTACCAGTCCCTGCGTGGCCAATTTGCCGACGGCACCCGCTACACCTTGCGCAAACCCGTTTACAGCCTGACCCACCTGGCCTATGGCCCACTGGCGCCCGGGGCCATGATCAGCCCGCGTATTGCGCCGCAAATGGCCGGCGTGGGCCTGCTCGAAGCAATACCCGAATCCGACATCCTGGCCAACGCGTCGCTACAGGCCGCCAGCCCCGGCCCCATCAAAGGGCAGCCCAACCACGTGTGGGATGACTTTGCGCAGGCGAAGCGTGTCGGCCGCTTTGGCTGGAAGGCCAACCAGGCTAGCGTGGCCAGCCAAACGGCTGGTGCCTTCCTGGGTGACATCGGCATCACCTCGGCCCAGCACCCGGACGAAGCCTGCATGCCTGCGCAAAAAGACTGCCAGGTTGCCCCGCGCGGCGCACAGGGCAAGGCGCCCGAGATTGACGAGCGCACACTGGGCGAGGTGATCTTCTACCAGGCCACCCTGGCCCCGGCTGCGCGGCGCAATGTGAATGACGCGCAGGTACTGCGCGGCCAAGCCCTGTTTGCCCAAGCCCAGTGCAGCGCCTGCCACCGGCCCAGCTACACCACGGGTGCGGCGCCCTTTCCGCGCCTGTCCAGCCCCAAGGTGCAGGGCCTGAAAATCTGGCCCTACACCGACCTGCTGCTGCACGACATGGGCCCCGACCTGGCCGATGGTCGCCCCGACTACGCGGCCAACGGCCAGCAGTGGAAAACCCCGCCGCTGTGGGGCGTGGGCCTGGTGCATGACGTCAACGGCCACCGCCGCCTGCTGCACGACGGCCGGGCCAATGGCGTGCTGGAGGCCGTTTTGTGGCACGGCGGCGAAGCCCAGGCGGCCCGGCAGCAAGTGTTGCAACTCAATGCCCGCGACCGGCAAGCGCTGGTCGCTTTTGTGGAGTCTTTGTGAAACGACGTGCACTTCTAAAATCGGTGCCTTTTAGTGCCCTAGCCCTTGTGGATATTGCGCAAGCAGCTACTAAAACCATAGCAACTCCCAAGGTGGCAGCACCCTACATCTCGGCGGGCCAGATGGTGCAGGGCCTGCTGACCCAGCACCTGCAGCCCAGCGCCGCCGCCCTGCAGCAGGCCGCGCAGGCGCTGGTGCAGTCTCTGGCGCAGGCCAAGGCGCCCTGGGCCCAGCACCGCGCGCTGTGGGTGGCCACCATGCTGGCCTGGGAGCGGCTGGCGGCGGTGGCCGTGGGGCCGCTGCTGGAGCGGCGCTCGGCGCGCGCGATCGACTTCTGGCCCACCCGCCCAGCCCAAATCCAGCGCTTGCTGGAAAGCGGCAGCGTCACCCGCGTGCAGCAGTTGGACACCGTGGGCGCCACGGCACGCGGCCTGCCCGCGCTGGAGTGGCTGCTCTGGAAGACCGACGGCAGCGGCCACGCCGCCGCCTACGCCAGCGTGCTCGCCCAGCAGGTGCTGGCCGAGAGCGATGCCCTGCAAACTGGCTACCAAACACTGGCTAGCACCGAGCGGGAAGAGGAAGACGCCTGGACCCTGTACGGCGAATGGTTTGGCCAAGCCGTGGGCGGGCTGGACCAATTGCGCATCAAAAAAATGGTGCCAGACACCCGTGGCAAAGACAGCGCCCCCTGGGTGCGCGGCCTGAGCGGCCAGACCGCCGCCTGCTGGCAAGCCCAGGCCCAGGGCCTGCAGGCGTTCCTGGTCGGCGCACCCGCCGCACAGGCCGCCACACCGGGTTGGCCAGTGGCGGGCAGCCTCCACAGCCTGCTGCTGGGTCGCGGCCACTTGCGCGACGGCCTGGCCCTGCAAGAGCGCAGCGCGGCCATGCTGCGTGCCGTGCAGTCCGCACGACCTGGTAACCCCGCCTCGGTGCGCGCCGCACAAGCCGCGCTGGCCCAGGCCTCAGCACTGGCCAATGGCCTGGCCAGCGACGTGCTGACCATCACCATGGGCTTTACCGACGCTGATGGGGACTGAGCCTGCATGACTGTGTTGCCCTCTCGCCGCGCCTTTCTGGGCCAGGCCGCCGCCGTGCTGGGCGTGGCTGGCAGCGGCATAGACACTTGGGCTGCCACACCCCGCAACCCGGATGCCCTCCGCGTGCTGACCGCCTGGATGCGCGGCGAGCAATCCTGGGCCGGTGTCTGGACGCCGGGGCAAACGCCGCGTGGCATCGCCCTGCCCGCACGCGCGCACCAACTGCTGCTGGTGCCCGGCACGCAGGGCACCCCGCTGCAAGCGCTGGTGCTGGCCCGCCGCCCCGGTGAATACCTGCTGCGCATGGACCCGCGGCGCGGCAAAGCCCTGCAGTGGCACACCATGGAAGACGACCGCTACCTCGGTGGCCATGCAGCACTGTCCGCCAACGGCAACACCTTTTTCACCACCGAGACCGATGGCGACACCGGCCAAGGCCTGATTGCCGAGCGTGACCTGCACACGCTGGAAAAGCTGCGCGAGTTTCCCAGCGGCGGCATTGGCCCCCACGCACTGCTGCTGGAGCCCGCAGGCACCCTGATGGTGGCCAATGGTGGCATCCTGAACCTGCCCGAAACCGGACGCCGCAAGCTCAACATTGGCCGCATGGATTCCAACCTGACGCGGCTGGATGTGGCCAGTGGCCAGTCGTTGGCCCAGTACCGCCTGGCCGACCACTATCTGAGTTTGCGCCACCTGGCCTTCGCGCCCGACGGCACGCTGGGCATTGCGCTACAGGCAGAACACCCGCAGCCATTGGACCGTGAACGCGCGCCCGCGCTGGCCTTGCTCAAAGGCGAGGAGCTGCGCACAGTGGACTGGCAAACCCGTCAAGCACCCAGCGCTTGGGACGGGTACGCAGGTGACGTGTGTTGGGCGGAGGGGCGCTTCTGGGTCAGCGCCCCCCATGCCGGTTGGCTGGCGTCGTGGTCTGCTGCGGGAGACGAGCTACAGACCCAGGCCCTGGTGGGTGCTGGCGCGCTGGCCGCCCATAGTGGGCGCTGGATCGTCGGTGGCGGCACGGCAGCCCTGCTCTACCGGAGCCACACTCCCCAACCACAGCGCTATGGGGTTTCCCTGCCGTGGGATAACCACGCCACGTTGCTACCCCACGCGTAAGCATGTCGCAATTCATGCCAGCGGCCAGCCCCCATTGACCCATATCAATTTTTTTCAGACATTTTTCTTTACATAGAATACAAATAAGACAGATTCTCATTTAAAATTCATCCATCAATATCAGCCACCCCGATTTGCCATGATTGTTTGCGTTTGCCGCCGCGTGTCCGAGAAAGAGATTGCTCTGCACGCCAGCGAGGGCAAAGGATTTGACGACATCCAGTTTGAACTTGGCGTTGCGACCCAGTGTGGCCGCTGCGAAGATTGCGCCCGTGATGTGATCGACAAATGCCATGCCCAAGCCAGCATCGCCCAGCAAAGCTGGATGCCAATTGCTGTATCCATGTCCCGGTAAATCGACCGCTTTTTTTTGACAGTAAACAAGAACGCTTCTTGTTTACTTGGTTTTAACCCACAGCAGCAAGCCACACCTGGCCGCCGTCCGGCAGCCATGACATAGCCAGCCAGCCCTCTACCCTGAAGACTACGCGCCATGCCACACCTTGCCCCTGCTTTCGCTCGCCCATCCCCTATCTACACCGCACCACTGTTGCCCTTGGGCGCCATGCTGCTTGCCAGTTCCGGCAGTGCGCTGGCGCAGCAAGCCAATGACGCGGAGGTGAAAACGCTTAAGCCCGTCACCATCACGGAAAAAGCAGATGAAGTTCAAGGTAAAGACACCCTACGCACGACTACAACCACGATCGGAAAGGGCAAGCAAGAGCTTCGCGATATTCCCCAGTCCATTACCGTAGTCACAGAAAAGTTACTGGATGACCGCGCACAAGAGACTGTGAAAGATGCGCTTCACAACACCGCTGGTGTCGCGTTTCAAGCGGCAGAAGGTGGTGAGGAGGACATCCGCCTACGTGGCTTCTCACTTGCAACTACAGGCGACATCTACTTGGACGGCCTTCGTGACCCGGCAGCCTACGATCGCGACACCTTCAATCACGATCGAATAGAGCTCATACGCGGTTCTGCCTCCATGCTGTTTGGCCGTGGTTCCACAGGCGGCGCAGTCAACCAGGTCAGCAAGCAAGCGCGCGCAATGGACCAAAGTGAAGTCACGACAACGGTTGGCAGTTACAACTATCGCCGAGTAACGGGCGACTTCAACATCCAGACAGGGGAAGACGCGGGTCTGCGTATCAACGCAATGGCGACCAAAGCAGACAACAACGGTGCTGGTACAAAAATTGATAAAAAGGGGTTGGCCGCTACATACCGTTTTGGAATAGGTACCGCTGACGAATTCGCTGTCAACCTCTACTCATTGCGTAACGACAATGGCATGAACCTGGGAATTCCGTGGGTCCCAGTAGCGGGTTCGTCCGAGCGTGCAATGCTCAACGTCAGTCCGACGAACAATTACGGTATGGCAAGCGACCAGAACAAAGGTTCGGCGGACCACATCACGTTGTCACACACCCATCGATTCCAAGACGATGCAGAGCTCAAAACGCAGCTGCGCAACGGAGTGTACACACGCGATCTTCGCTCTGACACACTCAGCTATGCCGCCGGAACGAATACGAGCAACATCACGGACTCGACACGTCTGAATCACAACAACAACAACAGCCGGAACAAAATTCAAGACTTCCACGGAACGTACGTACAGAGCGACTACAGCAAGAAATTCTCTGCTTTGGGCTTGAAACATGAATTGTTGACCGGTATCGATTTGGCCCATGAGGCAAAGAACAACTATGCCCCTACAAATACCACTGCCAAACCGTTCACTACCGTGGGTACCCCAAACACAGATGCGTCTTACGATGAAAATGGACGGCCCGTCGGAAAAAGTGGCGCGTTCACTGCAGACAATTTTGGCTTGTATGCCCAAGACATGATGCAAGTCGCGGAACATTGGAAAGTACTGGGCGGCCTGCGCTACGACAGCATGCGAGGCAATTACGAGAGCTTCAACGCCAGTACAGGAGTGAGTACCGGAAAGTTCTCGCAAACAATTAGCAACTGGAGCCCTCGCCTCGGTCTTCTTTTTCAGCCGACCGAGCTGAGCTCCTACCACGTCTCTTACGGCACTTCATACAACACCTCAGCGGACACCTATTCATACTCATCAACAACCGTCAATGCGGCTCCAGAGAAAAGCCAAAACGTTGAGTTTGGTGCAAAACTGGATAGCGCTGACAAACGTTACACCACGCGCTTAGCGCTCTTCCACTCGACCAAATTTAACGAGCGGAATACTGATCCAGATTCTGCAGCAGCAACTCAAATTCTGTCCGGACGCCGCAGCACGGCTGGCATTGAAATTGATCTAACAGGACGACTTTCTCCTAAATGGGAAGTATTCGGCTCCTACATGTGGATGCCACACGCGAAAGTAGATGCTGCAGCCCCATGCCCAGCCACTGGGAATTGCGCCCAATCGTCCGGAAGCACCAATGCAGTGGGCTCCCGACCGGGTTTGACTCCTGTCCACAGCGGAACCGTGTGGTCAACCTACCAATTCACACAGGAATTTCGTTTGGGCGGTGGCATCAACTTCCGTAGCGAACAGTACGCAAACACCAACCGTGATGTTCAAACCCGTCCATATGCGACGCTGGACATGATGGCCGAATACAAGTTCAGCGAACGTTATGTCCTGAAAGCGAATTTGATCAACGTATTTGACAAACTTTATGTCGATTCTGTCTATAACGGCCACTATGTGCCAGGCTCTGGACGTAATTTGCAGCTCAGTATGAATATCAATTTCTAAAACTAAAGAACGCCACGCCATGCTCCTTAATTTGCCCGACATCCTGTCTGCTGACGAAGTCGCCCAGGCCCAAGCCCTGCTGGCCGCAGCGCCGTGGGCCGACGGGCGCAAGGGGGCTGGAGAGCTGGCGCGGCAGGTCAAGAACAACGAGCAACTGGATCACGACTGCGAGACAGCGCGCACCATCCGCGCGATGGTGTTGCGCGGGCTGGACCGTAGCCCGACTTTCTTTTCGGCAGCGTTGCCCAAAAAGGTGTTTCCGCCCCGCCTGAACCGGTATGGCGGCGACAGCAACTTTTACGGCAACCACATCGATGGCTCGGTGCGCTACCTGCCGGACAGCAGTGGGCGCCTGCGCACCGATGTGTCGTGCACCATCTTCTTGTCAGACCCAGAGGACTATGACGGCGGTGAACTCTGCATTGCCGACACCTATGGTGAGCAATCGGTCAAGTTGCCAGCCGGCCATGCGGTGCTGTATCCCGGCACCAGCCTGCACCAGGTCAAACCCGTTACCCGAGGCTACCGCCTGGCCTGCTTTTTCTGGATTGAGAGCCTGGTGCGCAGCGATGAGCAGCGCCGCATGCTGTACGAGTTGGATATGAACCTGCTGGCCCTACGCCAGCAGCATGGCGATAACGCCCACACCACGGCGCTGACTGGCGTCTACCACAATATGTTGCGCATGTGGGCCGACACCTGAGCCCTCCGCGCCCCTGCCGCCCCTCCTCCACAATGTCCACTTCCGCTTTGCCCCGCCCCTACGCGCGTCCCGCCATGAGCCGCAATACCACTATCGTTGTCAGCGTGATTGCCCTGCACGTGGCGGTGCTGTGGGCCATGCAAGTGGGCCTGCTGCGCCGGGTGGTCGAGGCCGTGGTGCCGGCCGAAATTCTGGTGGAAATCATGGCGCCACCTGCAGCGCCGCCGGCGCCACAACCCAAGCCCCAGCCGCAACCCAAGGTTGAGGTGAAGGCCCCTACCCCCAAACCCGTGGCACCAACCCCAACACCCGCAGTGGCCCAGCAGCCAACCCCGACGCCGCTGGCGATTGCGCCTTCAGCCAACGCACCCGCTCCTTCTGCCGCAGCCCCGACCGCGGTGGCCGCGGCGGCTGCCAGCACCAACACCGGCAGCGCTACCAACGCGCCCCCATCACCACCCGCTCCGCCTAAGGTGGAATTGCCCTCCAGCGATGCGGACTACCTCAACAACCCCAAACCGCCCTACCCAGCCCTGAGTAAGCGCCTGCAGGAACAGGGCAAGGTGGTGGTACGGGTGTATATCAGCACAGAGGGGCAGGCCTCGCAGGCCTCCGTGAAAACGTCTAGTGGCTTCGAGCGGCTAGACCAGGCAGCGCTGAACACCGTTCTCAAATGGCGCTACGTGCCCGGCAAGCGCGGTGGCGTGCCCGAGGCCATGTGGTTTGACGTACCCGTGAACTGGGTACTGCAGTAATTTTTCTGGATCTTTTTAGTGGAGTAGTACATGGAATCGCAACTCGGACTCGTCACCCTCTGGACCCAAGGTGACTGGGTTACCAAATCTGTCGCTGTGTTGTTGCTGGGCATGTCCCTGGCCTCGTGGATCGTGATCCTCATCAAGGCGCTGGACATTCTCAAGTTCAAATCCCTCGGCCAGCGCACCGAAACGTTTTGGCACAGCGAAGACTTTTCTACCGGCCTGAAAGCCCTGGGCCCCCAGCAAGGCAACCCCTTTGTGCAACTGGCCCAGGCTGGGCAAGAAGCCACCGCCCACCACCGCAACACCCAAACCCAGCTGCATGACGCGCTGGACATCAGCGACTGGATCAGCCGCGCCCTGCGCAACAGCATTGACGACAGCACAGCACGCTTTCAGAGCGGGCTGGCCGTCCTCGCCTCGGTCGGCTCCACCGCGCCGTTTGTGGGCCTGTTTGGCACCGTCTGGGGCATCTACCACGCACTGATGGGCATTGGCGCTGCGGGCTCCGCCACCATCGACAAAGTGGCAGGCCCCATCGGGGAGGCGCTGATCATGACGGCACTGGGCCTGGCGGTGGCCATTCCTGCGGTACTGGGCTATAACGCGCTGGTGCGCGGCAACAAGTCCATCCTGACCAAGCTCAACCGCTTTGCCCATGACCTGCACGCCTACTTTGTGACCGGTGCCCGTGTGGGCAAGCACCAGGCAGACGGCAAGGTTGTTGCCATGAAGAAGGCGTAAGGCAGCGTATGTCTTTTGGAATGCAAGACACCAGCGCGGACGGCGAATCCGAGGTGATGAACGAGATCAACATGACGCCCCTGGTGGACGTGATGTTGGTGCTGCTGATCATCTTCATCATCACCGTGCCAGTGATGAAACACGCGGTGAACGTGGAGCTGCCCACCGCCACCAGCCAGCCCCAGAACACCAAACCCGAAACCATCCAGCTCAGCGTGGACGCCCAGGGCGGCTACTTTTTGAACCAGAACCCGGTGGCACCCGACACCCTGCCTGCCGTGCTGCAGGCCGAGGCCGCCAAGGAGCCCCAGCCCGAGCTGCATATCCGCGGCGACAAGGCTGTGCGTTACGAGTTTGTGGCGCAAGCCATGGGGGCGGCCCAGGTAGCCGGGCTGCGCAAGATCGGCTTTATCACCGAACCCAAACCCTGACAGGAGATGGCGTGACAGAACCCGCACCGTTGGCGTCTGGCGACAGGGGCCCCGCCGACCATGCCGCCGCCGAAATGGCGCTGGCGTACTGGCATGCGCAGGATGCCGTGCTGCCCAGTAGCGCACTGCTGGGCGAGCGCCAGGCCATTGAAATTGAGCACAACGGGCAGCGTTACCGCCTGCAGAGCACCCGCTCAGGCAAGCTGATTCTCACCAAATAGGCATAAAAATAGCTGCTAGCCCACGTCCATCGTGCGCTAGCAGCTATTATTTTTGTAGCTATTGATTGCTACACACCAGACATTACAAGCCGATGGCGGAAATGCCGGCCTTGGCGATCTGGGCGTCTTCGTTGGACTTCACTCCGCTCACACCCACGGCGCCCAGGCACTGGCCGTCTTTCAGGATGGGCACGCCCCCCTCCAACATGCCTTCCAGGTTGGGAGCGCTCAGGAAAGACACACGGCCGCCGTTGATCATGTCCTCATACACCTTGCTTTCGCGGCGGCCCATGGCCGCGGTGTGGGCCTTGGCTGGCGCAATGTGTGCCGAGATGGGGGCAGCACCATCCAGACGCTGAAAAGACAGCAGGTGCCCACCATCGTCCACGATGGCAATGCTCACAGCCCAGTTGTTTTTGAGGGCCTCGGCTTCGGCAGCCGCGGCGATGGCTTTGACGTCGGAGAATTCGAGAACGGATTTGGTTTTCATGGCGAGACCCTGTAGGTAGAAATGATGCGGATAGGGAAAAACCCCAAGCATACCGTTTGCAAAAAGCGCATTGGCCATCGCCATCGAAGAACAGCCCTGCACAAAACCCGGCCAATCACAAGGCCAAATGCGGCGAGCACCTTGTTTATCCCTAGAATGTCCGCACCTGCAGACTGCAGTTACAAGGAGCTAAGACTATGACTGATCGCATAACCACCATGGGCCACAGCCTGGGCTATGGCGCATCTTCCGCACAGCGCAACAAAGTGCTGCGCAACACTTACTGGCTGCTGGCCCTGAGCCTGGTGCCTACCGTGCTGGGCGCCTGGGTGGGCGTGGCCACCGGCATCACCCAGTCGCTGGGCGGCATTCTGGGCATGGTGGTGTTTTTGGCCGGTGCCTTCGGCTTCATCTACGCCATCGAAAAGACCAAAAACTCTGCGGCCGGCGTGCCCGTGCTGCTGGGCTTTACCTTCTTCATGGGTCTGATGCTGTCGCGCCTGATTGGCCAGGTGCTGGGCTTTCGCAACGGCTCCGAGCTGGTGCTCACCGCGTTTGGCGGCACAGCGGGTGTGTTTCTGGTGATGGCCAGCCTGGCCAGCGTTATCAAACGTGACCTGTCCGGCATGGGCAAGTGGCTGTTTGTGGGCGTGATCGTGTTGATGGTGGGTGGCGTGATCAACGCCTTTGTCGGCTCCACGGCCGGCATGATGGCCATGTCCATGGCTGCCATCGGCATCTTCAGCGCCTACATGCTCTACGACATCAAGCAGATCATTGACGGTGGTGAAACCAACTACATCAGTGCTACGCTGGCCCTGTACTTGGACATCATCAACGTGTTCCAGAGCCTGCTGGCCCTGCTGGGCATCTTCGGTGGTGAACGCGACTAAACGCCGCACACCCCCTGCACACAAGGCCCTTCGGGGCCTTTTTGCATGGTGCGCTCAATAAGGCGCAAAATCTGCCGATAAATGACCTAGACCACTCCTTGCACCCATGTATTTGCGCTTACTCCCCATCACCCTCACCCTGCTGCTGGCCGGCTGCGACCTGGAGGCCCTGCTGGCGGATCCGCGCGTGGCCCAGCGTGAGGCCGATGCGAAAGCCATAGGCAGCGCCTGCCGCCACGGCCTGCGCAGCATTGAAGACTGCTATGCGCTGAATGAAAAAGCCTCCAAGGCCGCGGTGTTTGCGGGCTGGAAGGACATGGACCAATACATGCGGGACAACAAGATCGAAGGCATTGCGCCCTCGGGCCTGAAGCCGCCCCCACCGCAAGAAGAAATCGTCACCGAAACCAAAGAAGAAAAGACCAAGCCCACCGCGAAAGCCAGCGGCAAGTCTTGATCTTTTCCTCGTTAGTTTGTGTGGTGTGGCGGCTCAGTCCGCCAGCTCAAACACCGCAATGCTCTCCACGTGCGCCGTGTGAGGGAACATATTGACCACCCCGCCCTTGGTACAGCGGTAGCCGGCTTCCGTCACCAGCACTCCCGCGTCACGCGCCAACGTAGCGGGGTTACAGCTCACGTAGACAATGCGCCGGGGCGGCGTCCAGCCCTTGCGCAGCTCGGGCTGTTGGTGCAAAGCGGCCAGCGCCTGCACCAGGGAGAAAGCACCTTCGCGCGGCGGGTCCACAAGCCACTTGTCGGCAGCGCCATCACCGATCAGCAGCTCAGGCGTCATCTCGAACAGGTTGCGCGCTACAAATTTGGTAGCTGCCAGCGCAGGTTTCGCAGGGGCTTGCGTGCGATTTGACTCAGAATCTGCAGTCATATTGAGCTTCAGGTTCTCGCGCGAACGCGCCACCAGTGACTCCGCCCCTTCCACCCCCAGCACCTCACGCGCCTGGGTAGCCAGCGGCAGCGTGAAGTTGCCCAAGCCGCAGAACCAGTCGATCACACGCTCGGTCTTCTGCACCGCCAACAGACCCAATGCACGCGACACCAGCACGCGGTTGATATGCGGGTTCACCTGGGTAAAGTCCGTGGGGCGAAACGGCATGGTGATGCCAAAGTCGGGCAACTGGTAGGCCAGTTGGCCCGTGGTGTGGCCGGGCAGTTCGTCCAGGCGGTGGATGGTTTCCGGCCCCTTGGGCTGCAACCACCATTGCAAGCCAGGATTGGCCGCCGCAAATTCGCGCAAGCGGCTCAAGTCAGCTTCTGACAAAGGCTCCAGGTGACGCAGCACCATGGCAATCACCTCGCCCGCACCGCCATTGGCACCCGCGGTAGGCGCCATATCCCCCATGGCCAGCTCAATCTGTGCCAACGTCTCCACCGCGTCCATGGACTCGATCAGGCGGCGCAACGGCACCAGCATGGCGCTCACATGGGGTGCCAGCACATGGCACTCCTTCATGTCGGCCACGTAGCGGCTCTTGCGCTCATGGAAGCCAATCAGCACCGCACCTTTTTTGCGCACGTGGCGTACCGACAGGCGCGCACGGTAGCGGTAACCCCAGGCCGGCCCTTCGATGGGGCGCAGAATGTTGTCGGGCTTGACCTTGCCGATGTGCCACAGGTTGTCCTCCAGCACACGCTGCTTCACCGCCACCTGGGCACTCACATGCAGGTGCTGCATCTTGCAGCCGCCGCAGGCGCCTTCGTGCAGGCCGAAGTGCGGGCAGGCCGGGCGCACGCGCTGGGACGATTCCTGGTGAATCTCGGTCAGCGTGCCCTTCTCAAAACTGCTTTTGCTGCGGTGGATCTGGGCACTGACCACCTCAAACGGCAGCGCACCGTCAATGAACACCACCTTGCCATCAGGCCGGTGGGCCACGCCCTGGGCTTCCAGGTCCAGGGATTTGACGCGCAACCAGCCCTCAGGCAGTGCGGGTTCTGTGGGAGTGTCGGGGGAGATCGGGGACAGGGTGTCTGGAGAAATAACGTCGCTCATACCCCAATTGTCTCAGGTCGGAGAGAGGGCAATGTATCGCCGGGCCACCCCAAGTGCTGAACCACTTGGCGGCCAGCTCCGAAAGAGGGAAATTAGCCCCCTCGGGGGGGGGCAGCGCCCCACGCAGTGGCGGAGCGTGGGGGCCACGGGCTACATCAGGAATTCGCGCTTGATGCCGCGGCGGGCCAGGTGCCTTTTGAGCTTGAACAGCGCCTCGTTCTGCACCTGGCGCACACGCTCACGCGTCAGGCCCAGCCGGCTACTGATGACGTCCAGCGTTTCAGGCTCACGGTCATGCAGGCCAAAGCGACCCTCCAGAATTTCGCGCTCCCGCGGAGACAGTGTGGCAATCCACTCCTCCAGCAGCCCATCCACCTCGTGGGCATGGGCCTGCGCCTGCGGGTCCAGTGCCAGCTCATCCACCAGACTGTCCCCCAGCGAATGCTCCTCGCCGCCCGGGTCCAGCGTCGCATCGAGCGAACGTGGCGCCTCGGACATGGCCAGCAAATCGGCCACATCGGGCGCCTCACGGCCCAGCAGCGCAGCAATGTCCTCCACGCGGATACCCTCGGGTCGCTGCGCCACGAGCGCCGCGTCATTTTCCAGCGCCCGGCGGGCACGCAACACCTGCTGCACTTCGCGAACCACATTGACCGGCAAGCGCACGGCACGGCCCTGGTACATGAGCGCCCGGTCCACCGACTGGCGTATCCACCACGTGGCGTAGGTAGAGAAGCGGAATCCCCGTTCGGGTTCGAACTTGTCAATGGCGTGCATCAACCCGAGGTTGCCCTCCTCGATCAGGTCGGACATGGGCACACCACGCCCGTTGTAACCCTTGGCAATGCTGACCACCAAGCGCAGGTTGTGTTCGATCATGCTTTGCCGCGCCGCGAAGTCACCCGCACGGGCGCGGGTAGCCACCGCAAACTCTTCTTCGGGGGTAAACAGTTCGGTACGCCGCACGCCGCGCAGGTAAACCGCCAGTGCATCGGCCACTTCCTCGCCCGCAGCGGACGGGGCCAGCTCTGCTGGCCAGCCCTCGGGAGCAGCACTTGCTATATTTTCAGGAGCTTCTCGCGCAGATTCCATGCGCTCTGGAGGCACATGGGATGCCCAACTGCCTCCCGCGTTATTCGGACGGGCGGGAGCGTCATCCGGGGCGGGGGGGCTGGGCTTTTTCATGGGGGCCTGCTATCTGGCGGGGAGGTACCTGGCCGGGTCCACTGGCTTGCCTTGCCGGCGTACCTCGAAGTGCAGCTTCACCCGGTCGGCGTCGCTGCTGCCCATCTCGGCAATCTTCTGGCCCTTCTTCACCGTCTGGTCTTCCTTGACCAGCAGGGTCTGGTTGTGGGCATAGGCCGTGAGGTAAGTGTTGTTGTGCTTGAGGATGATCAGGTTGCCATAACCGCGCAGGCCAGCACCGGCGTACACCACCTTGCCTTCGCCAGCCGCCAGCACCGGGTCGCCCGCGTTGCCGCCAATGTCCAGGCCTTTGTTCTTTGCCTCGTCAAAACCCGCCACCACCGGGCCGTTGCCGGGCCAGATCCAGGCCAGCTCATCCTCACCAGAGGCGGCTGCCGCTGGCGCTGGTGTGCTGGGTGCCGATGCGGCCGCCACCGGTGTGGACGCAGCTTTGGCGGGTGCCGACGCCGCACCCGCGGCGGGCAGAGAGGTGGTCGTAGCCGACGAACTTGCCACGGGTTTGGCCACCGCCACGGTGTCGGCGACGGGCGGCACCACACGCAACACCTGACCCACTTCAATCTTGTCGGGATTATCCAGCGCATTCCAGCGCGCGATATCTTTGTGGCCCTGGCCGGTTTCCAGGCCAATGCGCATGAGGGTGTCGCCGGGCTTGACGGTGTAGTAACCCGCCTTGCCCGCGTTTTCGAACCCCGGCGGCTGCTTCACTGCCTGGGTGCGTGGGTCAATCACCGTGCCGGCCTTGCCAGCGGAGCTGCCACGGTCTTCCACCGGTGCCCGGTTGACAGCCGTAGAGCCACAGCCGGACAAGACCACCACGGCCACACAAGCCCCGGCCAACGCTAAACGACGCACACCAAACATATGTTTAATTCCCTTCAGGCAATGCCCGATTTTAGGGGGACAAAATGCACAGCCTCCAAAAGCGTCTGGCGCACGCCCTGTGGGGTCTTGTCCAGCACCAACAAGGCCTGCGTCCCCCCGCCTGTGACAACCGGTGCCACCAGGCGTCCCCCCACGACCAATTGGTCCACCCAGGCTTGGGGAACCGCCTCGCCACCGGCTGCGGCAATGATGCCGGCATACGGCGCGCCCTTGGCGTAGCCTGCCATGCCATCGCCAAACAACAGGTGCACATTGGGCAGGCGCAGATGGCGCAGATTCTCGCGTGCCTTGTCGTGCAGGCCGCGCAGGCGTTCGATGCTGTACACCTCATCGGCCACCAGGCTCAGCACCGCGGCTTGGTATCCGCAGCCCGTACCGATTTCCAGCACACGCCCCACACGTCCGGTGGCGCCATTGCGCAATAGCTCGATCATGCGCGACACCACACCGGGCTTGGAAATCGTTTGTCCCAACCCAATCGGCAAGCTGGTGTCTTCGTAGGCCTGGTTGACCAGCGCGCTGTCCACAAACCGGTGGCGCTCGATCGCGCCCATGGCACCCAGCACCAGTGGGTCGGTCACGCCCTGCCCGGCCAACTTCTGCACCATGCGCTGGCGCACGGCTTGGGAGTCCATGCCATGGCCCTGGGGCATGTGGGGCGCGTGAGGCAGTGGGGCCTTGGCGCGCGCTGTCGGCACCACCGTGGGCTTGGCCAGCGCAGCCTGCGCCACGGACTTGGACGCGGCCACCGCAGTGCTGACCACGGCGCCATGCGGATTGGGCCGCGTTTTGGCCAGCGTGGCGTCAAGCCGGGCAGGAAAGGACGGGCGTGGCTTCATGCGGCGACGGGAGGGTGCGGTGCCAACCGGGATGCGGTTTGCGCCCAGTAGCCCAGATTGTCGTGGTCGGTCAGGTCCACCTTCAGCGGTGTGATGGCCACATGGCCCTGCGCCGTGGCATGGAAGTCGGTGCCATCGGCATCGTCTTTCACCGGGCCGGCCGCACCGATCCAGTACATGGTCTCGCCACGTGGGCTTTGCTGCTGAATGACTTTTTCCGCTGCATGGCGCTTGCCAAGGCGACACAGCTTCACACTGCCAATCTCGTCAAACGGCAGGTTGGGAATGTTGACGTTAAGCAGCCAGGGCTTGGGGGTGATGAGCTGCTGCTGTTGCATGGACAGCACCAGCTCGCGTGCCTTTTGGGCAGCCGAGGTCAGGTGCACCCAGTCTTTTTCGACCTGAGAGAAGGCAATCGCCGGAATACCGAACAAAAAGCCTTCCATGGCCGCACCCACCGTGCCGGAGTAAATCGTGTCGTCACCCATATTGGCGCCGTTGTTGATGCCAGACACCACCAAGTCAGGCCGGTAGTCCAGCAGGCCGGTGAGCGCAATGTGCACGCAGTCGGCAGGGGTGCCGTTCACGTAGCGAAAGCCGTTGGCCGCGTGGTGCACATAGAGCGGTGAATGCAGGGTCAGCGCGTTCGATTTGGCGCTGTTGTTTTGCTCGGGGGCAATCACCTCCACCTGGGCAATGTCTTTGAGTGCTTCATACAGCGCCACGATGCCGGGGGCCTGGTAGCCGTCGTCGTTGGAAATCAGGATTTTCATAGGAGTGCAGAGTGTGCTGGCATTGTAGGTGGGGGGGGTGAAACCTGGTCGCACGAGAGACATTTTTCAAGCCTGCCCCCACCTATGATTTGCCAACTTTTTTGGAGACACCCCATGCACGCCTGGTTATGCGACAACCCCACCGGCATCGACGCCCTGACCTGGCAAGAGCTGCCTACACCGCAGCCCAAGGCCGGCGAGGTGCTGCTGGAGATCAAAGCCGCCAGCCTGAACTTTCCCGACATCCTGATCGTGCAAAACAAATACCAGATGAAACCTGCCCTGCCCTTTGTGCCAGGCTCGGAGTACGCGGGCATCGTGCAAGCCGTGGGCGAAGGTGTCACCCATCTGAAAGTCGGCCAATCCGTGGCCTGCCTGAGCGGTACCGGCGGCTTTGGCACCCACACCATCGCCCCTGCAGCCCTGTGCATGCCGCTCCCCGCAGGATTCCCCATGGTGGATGCCGCGGCCTTCATCATGATTTACGCCACGTCGTACCACGCGCTGGTGGACCGCGCACAGCTCAAGGCCGGTGAGACGGTGCTGGTGCTGGGCGCCGCAGGTGGTGTGGGCACCTCCGCGATCCAGATTGCCAAGGCGATGGGAGCCAGGGTAATTGCCGCGGCCTCCACACAAGAGAAATGCGACCTCTGCAAATCCATTGGTGCAGACGCCACGATCAACTACAGCACAGAAAATTTGCGCGAAGCATTGAAGTCCCTGACCGACGGCAAGGGCCCGGACGTGATTTACGACCCGGTGGGTGGTGACTTTGCTGAACCAGCCTTCCGCTCCATCGCCTGGCGCGGCCGCTACCTGGTGGTGGGCTTTGCGTCCGGCCCCATTCCCGCGCTCCCCTTCAACCTGGCATTGCTCAAAGGCGCATCCATCGTCGGCGTGTTCTGGGGCGATTTTGCGAAGAAGGAACCCAAGGCCAATGCCGCCATGATGGGTGAATTGGCCCAGTGGTACGGCCAAGGCAAGATCAAGCCGGTCATCGACCGCACCATGCCCATGGCCGAGCTTAAGGCTGCCTACGCCCACATGGGCTCACGCGGCGTGATGGGCAAGCTGGTAATGGTGAACTAGGCCGCGTACGTCAAAGCGCCTCAAAGGTGCCAGAGATTGGCATCCTTGCGGGCGAGCTGCGGGTAAATTGCATCGTGGTCATTCGACAACTCATGAATGGCCATCAACACCTCTGCAGGAAACCCGGCCCGCGGCCTCTCGCCCATGTCGTGCTGCAGCTCGTGCATGAGCGCCACAAATTCCGGGTGCCCCCAGAACAGCTTGATCTTCTTTCCGATGTTCGGAAAGGCCGCATCAATCGTCTTGAAAAAGATGCTGTCTTCAACCATGTGTTTTCTCCATCCAACGACTGCCCGGTGGCTGCAGCAGCGACCAAACGCTGCGCGCACCCGGGTCAGGTGGATGAGATATCGGATGGCAGAAAAAGTTTCTTCAAGCGCACGCAGGCCAAGGGAATCGACCAGGCGTAAAAAAACCCTGTTTCCTCGCGAAAACAGGGTTTTTACATACCTTGGGGTGGCTGATGGGGCTCGAACCCACGACAACAGGAATCACAATCCTGGACTCTACCAACTGAGCTACAGCCACCGCAGAGCCGAAATTATAACCCGATAAAACCCTTATGGAGCCTCAGACGGGGCAGAACTTGTGGGTGCAGGCACTTTGATTTGCACCTTGAAGCGCTCTTTGAGGGCCGCGTAGTAGGCCAAGCTCTCCGCATTGGCGGTCCACTGGGCGTACTGATTGCGCTCTTGCTTGGTCACATCGTCGGCGACCGGATTGCGTGGCAACACTTTGTTGACTTTCACAATGGCATAGCCTTGACGTCCCAAATCCACACCCAGGGTAACAGGCAGCTTAGCGGGGTCTGCACGCAAGGCGGCATCCAGCAACAGGCCCTGCACGGGCTGCTTGGCTTCGCGCGATACGGTCACGGCAGCGGGGAAGCTGGCGGATGCGGGCGTTGCCTTCCATGCTTCCAGCTTGGCAACACCTTCTTTTTTGGCCAACTCTTGTGCACGGCTCGCCACCAGTTGCTCACGCACCTGCGCGCGTACCACGGACAAGGGCAATGCAGCCGCGGGACTGTATGACACCACACGCGCT
The DNA here is from genome assembly GCF_058791215.1 of Rhodoferax sp. EU05-FHT12H12. Lineage (NCBI taxonomy): Bacteria > Pseudomonadati > Pseudomonadota > Betaproteobacteria > Burkholderiales > Comamonadaceae > Rhodoferax > Rhodoferax sp. EU05-FHT12H12. The sequence goes on from NZ_JBYTDI010000001.1 coordinate 731,322, forward strand.
GCGCTCAACTGGTTGGGGCCAGTTTCCACCGCCTCGGTATTGCGTTTCTTTTCGAGTGAATCGGCGCTAAAAATGGCAGCCAGCAATTTCTCATTGGCCAGCATGCTTTTGGCATCGCCTGCAGGCAGACGTTGCACATTGGTGGCTTGTTTAACGTCCAGCTTGAGGCGTTCGGCCACGGGTTTCAGGCTGTCCGATTGTTCGTACACCGCGTTGGTGAAGGTTTCTGCCACTTCGGCAAATTTGCGCTGAGCCTGCTGCAGACGCAACTCGGCCTCCAGTCCCGCCCGTGCTTCTTCAAACACGGGTTGTTTGGAAGCTTTGACGTCCGTTAACTTGATGATGTGAAAACCGAAATCAGATTCGACGACATCGCTGACATCACCTTTGCTCATGGCAAAAGCGGCGTCCTCAAAGGGTTTGACCATCGCACCACGCGCAAAGAAATCCAGGTCGCCGCCGTTGGGCGCAGAACCGGTGTCCTGCGAATTTTTCTTGGCCAGATCGGCAAAGCTGTTAGGCGCTTTGCGGACTTGCTCCAAGAGGGACTGTGCCTTCGCCTTGGCCTTTTCACGGTCGGCGGCAGGCATGTCTTTGGGGGCATTGATCAGAATATGGCTGGCGCGACGCTCTTCCTTGGCGCTCAGGCGGCTGGCATTCTGTTCGAAGTACGACTTGAGGTCCGCCTCATTCAGCACCACCGATTTCTTGATCGCATCCAAGTCCAACACCACATACTCAACGGTGGCGGATTCAGGCGACTGGTACTGGGAAAGGTTGGCTTGGTAGAAGGCGTCGACATCTGCGTCTGACAGGCTGACCTTGCTGGCGAAATCGGCAGGGCTGAAACGTGTGATCTGCACCTCGCGTCGCTCAAAAAAAGCATTCAAGGCCATGTCCGCCAGCGCATGGGACGCAAAGGCAGTGGACGTCACACCCGACTCCACCTGCATCAGCGACAGATCCGTGCGCACACGGGCTTCAAAACCTTCCGGAGTCAGGCCCTGACTAGCTGCCAACTGGCGGTAACGGTCCATGTCCAGCGAGCCATCGGGCTTGCGCAAACCGGCGATTGTCGGATTTTGCTGCAGCTCACGGGCCAAGCGCGCATCCGAGGTGGTGAGATGCGCGTCATTGACAGCAGCAGCCATGACCCGCTCACGCACCAAACGTTCAAGCGTCGCATAACGGGCCTCCGGAGAGTCGAGTAACTTGGCATCCAGGTTCGGAATGGAGGCACGCAAGCGGTCCACTTCATTCTTGTGTGCGAAGTCCCATTCTTCTTGGGTAATGCTGGTGTTGCCGACTTGGGCCACGGTGGCTCCCGTGGAGGCGACACCTTTGTAACCGTCAATCCCCACCAACACAAAAGCGGCAATGATCAGCAAGAACAATGGCGCCGCGATGAACTTGGTGTTCCGGCGGACAAATTCAAACATGCACTAACTCTCCATGTAAACAACAAAAAAGGCGAACACACTGTTCGCCTTTGCTGGGTGGGTGGTGGGTGATGACGGGCTCGAACCGCCGACATTCTGCGTGTAAGGCAGACGCTCTACCAACTGAGCTAATCACCCAAACCGAAACCGAATTTTAGTTCAGAGCATCTTTCAATGCTTTGCCTGGACGGAACTTTGGCACTTTGGCAGCCTTGATTTTAATCGCAGCGCCAGTGCGTGGATTGCGACCCGTGCGCGCAGCACGCTTGCCCACGGCAAAAGTACCAAAACCGACCAAGGAAACTGTGCCGCCTTTTTTCAGGGTGGTCTTCACTGCACCGATGGTGGATTCCAGAGCACGTGTTGCAGCAGCCTTGGAAATGTCGGCGTGTTTTGCGATGTGCTCAATCAGTTCTGTTTTATTCACAAAGACCCCTTGTACGGAAGCAAATTAATGGATTGTCTCTTCAAATTTGGTTGTACCGCCCAGTCCCACCAAGGACTGCGCAATGGAACACAACGCAGGCACACAGTGGTTTGGCGATAGCAGTCGAAGCTGCTGCATTGCATTAAAGCCACGGCCTAATTCCGTGTCAATATGCCCTGCAACATTGCAACAGCGCGGAGGCGAATTCTAGACGCAATTCTTTCTAAAACTTGGCGCAGGCTGGAAGTTTTTTCGGCTGCGGGGGGCCGCTGTAAATGCAACAAAGTGTAGGCGCCATGCGGGATGCACCGCTTAGGGGCGCGCGCATGGCGAACTTGTTAATTGGCTCGTGCACGGATCTCCGGCAAGGCCTTTTGCAGGTAATAGACCATGGACCAAACCGTGAGCACCGCAGCGGCCCAAATGAGCCACACACCCCACTGGTGCGTGTCGATCACACCAAACAACCGGCCATCAAACAGCAGAAAGGGAATGGCCACCATCTGCACCACCGTCTTGACCTTGCCGATCATGTGCACGGCCACGCTGCGTGATGCACCAATCTGTGCCATCCACTCGCGCAGGGCAGAGATGGCAATCTCGCGGCCAATGATGATGAGGGCCACAAACACATCGGCGCGCTGCAGGTGCACTAGTACCAGCACGCAGGCGCACACCAAAAACTTATCTGCCACCGGGTCCAGAAACGCTCCGAATGACGAGGTCTGGTTCAGCTTGCGGGCCAGGTAACCGTCCAGCCAGTCCGTCGCCGCGAACACCACAAACATGATGGTGGCTACCAGGTTTCGCTCGTACACCGACGCCATGGAGTCGGGCAAATAGAAGACACCCACGATGAGGGGAATCGCGAAGATCCGCGTCCAGGTCATGAGGGTGGGGATGGTCATAAACATGGCGGGATTGTGGCACGGCTAATGCAGGGCCCGGTAGATTTCATCGGCCAGTTCGCGCGATATCCCGTCCACCGTGGCAATGTCCTGTGCGCTGGCCAGCGCCACACCGCGCACACCACCAAAACGCTGCAGCAGTTTGGCGCGGCGCTTGGGGCCAATGCCCGGAATTTCTTCGAGCTTGCCGCCGCCGGTGCGCACCTTGGCACGTGCAGCACGCATGCCGGTAATGGCAAAGCGGTGTGCCTCGTCACGGATCTGTGCAACCAGCATGAGGGCTGCGGAGTCGGCGCCCAGGTAGACCTTCTCACGGCCATCGGCAAACACCAACTCTTCCAGCCCCACCTTGCGGCCTTCGCCTTTCTCCACACCCACGATGAGCGACAGGTCCAGACCCAGGCTCTCAAACACTTCGCGCGCCATGGCCACCTGGCCCTTGCCGCCATCCACCAACACCAGATCGGGCAGCCGCGCCGTGCCGCTGGGTGTGGTGCCCTGGTGTTTGGCCTCACGCAGGGCCTCGGCCAGCTTGCTGTAGCGGCGCGTCAGCACCTGGCGCATGGCGGCATAGTCGTCGCCGCCGGTGATGCCTTCTATATTGAAGCGGCGGTACTCGCTGTTCTGCATTTTGTGGTGCTGGAACACCACACACGACGCCTGCGTGGCCTCGCCAGCGGTGTGCGAGATGTCAAAGCACTCGATGCGCAGCGCATCCAGGTCCTCCAGCGCCAAGTCCAGCGCATCGGCCAAAGCGCGCGTGCGCGCCTGCTGCGAGCCCTCTTCGGCCAGCAGGCGGGCCAGTTGCAATGCAGCATTGGTCTGTGCCATGTCCAGCCAAGCGCGACGCTGTTCGCGTGGCTGGTGCACGGCGGTGACCTTGATGCCGGTTTGTTCAGACAGCGCCTGCAGCAGCCCCTTGCTCACCGGCTCGCTCACCACCAGCGCACCGGGCATGGGCACATCGATATAGTGCTGCGCCAAAAATGCCTCCAGCACCTGGGCCTCCACCGACTTCTTCACCTCGCTGTCATCGGCCTCGCCCATGACCGTGGCGTCCTCCACATGCACGGGAAAGTAGGGTCGGTCGCCGAGATGGCGGCCGCCACGCACCATGGCCAAGTTCACACAGGCCTTGCCGCCCTGCACCTTCACGGCCAGGATGTCCACATCGCGGTCCGACACGTTGTCCACCGACTGCTGGTGCAGCACATTGGACAGCGCCGCCACCTGGTTGCGCAGTTCGGCCGCTTGCTCAAACTCCAGCTTGTCCGCGTGCGCCATCATGCGGGCCTCCAGGCCCCGCATCACGTCTTGCGCCTCGCCACGCAAAAAGCGTTCAGCATTGGCCACGTCCTGTGCGTAATCCAACGGACTGATGTGGCCCACACAGGGTGCGGAGCATCGCTTGATCTGGTACAGCAGACAGGGCCGGGTGCGGTTGCTGAACACCGGGTCTTCGCAAGTGCGCAGGCGAAACACCTTTTGCATCAGGAGGATGGCTTCTTTCACCGCCCAGGCACTGGGGTAAGGCCCAAAGTAGCGGTGTTTCTTCTCAACCCCGCCGCGGTAGTACGACACACGGGCAAACTCCACGGGCTGCGGTGGGCGCGGTTTGCCGGACGCATCAGCGGGCGCCAGGTTCTTGGGCACGGGCGGCGTGCCGGTCATTTTCAAATAGGGATAACTCTTGTCATCCCGAAACAGGATGTTGTACTTCGGGTTCAGCGTCTTGATGAGGTTGTTTTCCAGCAGCAGGGCCTCGGCCTCGGAGCGCACCACCGTGGTCTCCATGCGCACAATCTTGCTGACCATGTGGCCGATACGTGTGCCCCCGTGGTCCTTCTGGAAATAACTGCTGACCCGCTTCTTCAGGCTGATGGCCTTGCCCACGTAGAGCAGCTGGTTGTCCGCATCAAAGTAGCGGTACACCCCGGGCAGCGGCGGCAGAGCCGCCACTTCGCGCAGCAGCGCGTCGGAATGGGTTTCTGCGGAGGGTACTTCAGACATGGGACGCTATTGTGCGTGCTCCTTGGGCAAGCCAGCACCGCATGGACAATAGCCGCCATGCAATGGGATATTTTCTGCAGAGTTATCGACAACTTTGGCGACATCGGCGTGTGCTGGCGCCTGTGCGCCGACCTCGCCCACCGCGGCCACGCGGTGCGCCTGTGGGTGGATGACACCAGCGCCCTGGCCTGGATGGCGCCTGGCGCCGCGGAGGGCCAGTGGCCCGGTGTGCAGGTGCACCCCTGGGGGGACGCACAGACCCCGGCCGTGCTGCAGGCACTGCCTCCTGCCGATGTATGGGTAGAAGGCTTTGGCTGCGAAATTGCTCCTGAATTTATAGCTGCTCGCGCAATGAATACAAGGGATAGTGGCCAAAATTACCACAAACCACCCGTGTGGATCAACCTGGAGTACCTCTCGGCCGAGGCCTATGTGGAACGTTGCCACGCCCTGCCCTCACCGGTGATGCAAGGGCCGGCCCAAGGCTGGACCAAGCATTTCTACTACCCCGGTTTCACTGCAGGCACGGGCGGTCTGATCCGCGAGCCGGATTACCTGGCCCGTCAGGCTGCGTTTGACACGGAGGCACGCCGGAACTGGCTGGCTCAACGAGGGATTGCATGGCAAGACCAACGCGTGGTCTCCCTGTTTTGTTACGAACCACCCGCGCTGGCGGAATTTTTGCAAGGGCTTGTAGAGAGCGACATCTCCACGCTGTTGCTGGTCACGCCGGGCCGGGCACGCCAGGCGGTGGAAGTCCTGCTCGCACCGTGGGACTGGCCCAGCACGGGCAAGGGATCGCTGACCCTGCACTGGCTGCAGCCGCTGACCCAATGCGGTTTCGACGAACTGCTCTGGGCCTGCGACCTGAACCTGGTGCGCGGGGAAGACTCGCTGGTGCGCGCGATCTGGGCCGGCCAGCCGTGGCTGTGGCAGATCTACCCCCAGGACGATGGCGCCCACGCCGACAAGCTGCAGGCGCTGCTTGACCAGATGCAGGCCCCCGCCTCACTGCATGCCGCCCAATGCGCCTGGAATGGCTTGGCAGCCACGGCGGGGGCGGGCCCCCAGGCCCTGGATTGGGGAGCCCTGCCCCTGGCGGAATGGTCCGCCGCTGCACACGCTTGGCGCCACCGCCTGCTACAAATGGACGACTTGGCCAGCCAGCTCACCGATTTCGTGCAGAAAAAAAGATAAAATCCAAGGCTTTGCTGAATTTGCCGCCTGAGTTTTGGGGCAAGTCATGCCCCGCCGCAGACAGCGGCCTACAGTCGCACCACGCGACATACGTTCTCGCAATCCTATGAAAATCGCTCAAGAAATCCGCGCCGGCAACGTGATCATGCACGGCAAAGACCCCATGGTCGTCCTGAAAACCGAATACAGCCGCGGCGGCCGCAACTCTGCCACCGTGCGCATGAAGCTCAAGAGCCTGATCGCCAACTTCGGCACCGAAGTCGTGTTCAAGGCCGACGACAAGATCGACCAGATCATTCTGGACAAGAAGGACTGCACTTACTCCTACTTTGCCGACCCCCTGTATGTCTGGATGGACGCAGACTACAACCAGTACGAAGTGGAAGCCGAAAACATGGGCGATTCGCTGAACTACCTGGAAGACGGCATGACTGCCGAAGTGGTGTTCTACGAAGGCAAGGCCATCTCGGTGGAACTGCCCACCAGCGTCGAGCGCGAAATCACCTGGACTGAACCCGCCGTGAAGGGTGACACCTCCGGCAAGGTGCTCAAGCCCGCCAAGATCGCTACCGGCTTCGAAATCGGTGTGCCAATCTTTGTGGCCCAAGGCGACAAGGTCGAAATCGACACCCGCACTGGCGAATATCGCAAACGCGTCTAAACCACGCTCCGTGCTCCGCAAAAAGGCTCCCTCGGGAGCCTTTTTGCTGCCTTGCATTTGCCGCACAATGCACGCATGGAAAACACGCAAAACCTCAACGAAGCCCGCCTGGCCAATGCCTGGGCCGACCTGCAAGCCCACGCCGACCTCGGCAACATGCTGGAGGCCGATGCCTACCGCCTGGCTTTTGCCGACCCTGAATTTCTGCTGCGCCGCGAGACCCGTGGCATGCGCATCCAATTGGAGATGCTCAAGCCCGATCTGGACCAGGCCGCCCAAGGAGTGGAGAACACCGTCGTAGTGTTTGGTAGCGCCCGCTTCCCCTCCCCCGAAGACGCCAACACGGCACTCAGGGCCGCCAAGGCCAGCGGCGACGCGGCGCAATTGACGCTGGCCGAGCGCCACGTGCGCAACGCCAAGCACTACGAAAACGCCCGCCTGTTTGCCCGCCTGGTGGCGGGCTACAGCGCACGCAAGCCACTCAAAGACCGCCTTTTCATCTGCACCGGTGGTGGCCCCGGCATCATGGAGGCGGCCAACCGCGGCGCGTTTGAAATGGGCGCCCCCACCCCGGGCCTGAACATCGCCTTGCCCCACGAGCAGCGGGCCAACCCCTATGTCACGCCCTCACTGAGCTTCAAGTTCCACTACTTCGCCACGCGCAAAATGCATTTCATGATGCGTGCCAAGGCCCTGGTGGCCTTCCCTGGCGGTTTTGGCACCTTGGACGAGTTGTTTGAAGTCATCACCTTGGTACAGACCCGCAAGGCCAAGCCCGTGCCCATCGTGCTGTTTGGCACCGACTACTGGAAGCGGCTGATCAACATGGACGTGCTGGTGGAAGAAGGCGCGATCTCGCCCGAAGACCTGAACCTGCTCCACTACACCGACGACCCGCAGGACGCCTGGGACACCATCCGCACTTTCTACAGCCTGACCGTGTAAAAAGCGCCGCTAAGACACCGCCCGGGGCCGCAACGCCCAGGCGGTGCGGGCCCCCAGGCCCACCAGGGCGCCCACGGTCCAGAACACCACCGACACGCCCACCACCACACCAGCCGTGCCAAACAGCATGGGCATCATCACGCTGGAGAGGTTGATGCTCATGAGCCGTAGCGCGATGGCCTGGCCATGCAAGGCATGGGGCGTGATCTGGTGCAAGGTACTCATGATCATGGGTTGCACCACGCCCAAGGCCAGCCCCAGCAGCACCGAACACAGGCCCATGGACCAGGCGCCTGGCATGAAGGGGTAAACCGCAAACAACCCGGCTGTGGCGACCATGGCCCCGGTCACGACCGCCCATTCCCGCAAATGGGCCGCCAGCAGTGGCATCACCACACGCACCGCAGCTGCCGCCACCGCAAATCCGCCAAGGATGGTGCCGATGACCGAAGCACTGAAACCCCGCTCATGGCCCAACACCGGGACGACAAAAGTGTGCACATCCCAGCAGCTGGAGAGCAACCAATTCACCAACAGCAAACGCCGCATCAGTGGCTCGCGCAGCAGCGGCCACACGCTGGGCGCAGCTGCGCCGGGCTTGGTGTGCAGGCTGGGCAACTCCACGGCATGGCGCACACACAGCCAGGCCAGTGCGGGTGCCAAAGCCGTCAGGGCAAATGCGGCGACAAAACCATTGGCGTCTGCGGCATGCCCACCCAACCAGACACCGGCATGGTCAATCAAAAGCCCCACGCACACCGGCCCCAGAAAGTTGGAGACAGCCGGTCCGATGGACAACCAGCTGAACACACGCCGCAACTCTTGTGCACCATGCGCAGCACGCCCGACATGCCGCTGCAGGGCAATCGAGGCAGCCCCGGTGGCGGCGCCCATGAGCAAGGCGCTCAAACACAGCATCGCAAAATGGGGCAGCAGCGCAGCCAGCCCGCCCCCCAGCATGGACGCCCCAATCCCCAACGCCACCGGACGCCGCAGGCCGTGGCGGTCGGCATACCGGCCCGCCGGCAAGGCCAGAAACACCTGGCTCAGCGAGAACAAGGCCAGCAAGAAGCCCACCGCCAGCGGACCATACCCTTGCTGCAGAGCCCACAGCGGTGCCGCCATGCGCATACCGGCCATGCTGGCATGCAGACACACCTGCCCGGCCACCAGCCGCAGCAGCCCCCCAATGCTGCCGTTGGCGTGTGCCCCAGAGGCTTCGCCAGCAGAACGGCTCATGCCGAGGCCGCGTCGGCGTCACGGTCAAAGTCGCGGTCGGTGGGCAACAAGGCTTGCGCCTGCGTATCTGGCAATGCGTCCACCTTCTTGAGGGCCCGGCCCATGGCACGGCTGCGCACCTCGGCGCTGTCCAGCGTTTTGAGCACCGTCTCGGTCTGCGCCTTGACCTTGGCCAACACATCACCAAATTTGCCAAACTCGGTTTTGACGGCGCCCAGCACCTGCCAGACTTCGCTGGAGCGTTTCTCCAGCGCCAGCGTGCGAAAGCCCATTTGCAAGGAGCTCAGCATGGCCAACAAGGTGGTGGGGCCGGCCAGCGTGATGCGGTGGTCGCGCTGCAAGCTTTCCATCAGGCCGGGGCGGCGCAGCACCTCGGCGTACAGACCTTCGGTGGGCAAGAACAAAATCGCGAAATCGGTCGTGTACGGCGGCTCCACGTATTTTTCGGAGATGGACTTGGCCTCCAGCCGAATCCGCATTTCCAGCGCCTTGCCCGCCACCTCGGCGGCCAGCACATCGGCGCGGCCCTGGGCATCGAGCAGGCGTTCGTAGTCTTCGTTGGGAAACTTCGCGTCGATGGGCAGCCAGAGCGGCGTGCCGTCGTCCGACTTGCCAGGCAGCTTGATCGCAAAGTCCACCACGTTTTTGCTGCCTGGGCGCGTGGCCACCTGGGTGGCGTACTGGTCGGGCACAAACACCTGCTCCAGCAGGCCGGCCAGTTGTGCTTCGCCAAACATGCCGCGGGTTTTCACATTGGTCAGCAGGTGTTTGAGGTCGCCCACGCCCTGCGCCAGCGTCTGCATCTCACCCAGGCCCTTGTGCACCTGCTCCAGGCGCTCGGCCACCTGTTTGAAGCTCTCCCCCAGGCGGGCCTGCAGCGTGGTCTGCAGCTTCTCGTCCACCGTGGCGCGCATCTCGTCGAGCTTGGCGGCGTTGGTGGTCTGCAGCTGGGCGAGTTGTTTCTCCAGCGTCTCGCGCACTTCATTCATGCGCCGTGCGTTGGACTCGCTCAAGCCTGAGAGCTGGTTGGTGAGTGTGTCCGACAGCGTTTTTTGCAGCAGGGCCAGCTGCTGGCCAAAGGCGTCGATCTGCGTGTTTTGGGTGCGTGTGGCCTCGGCGCCCTGCTCTACAAAGGCCTTCTGAAAGGTGGCCAGGTTGTGCGACAACTCCTGGCGGCCATCGCGGGCGGACTCGGTCACCTCGCGGCGCAGCTCGCGCTCCAGCCGCTCGCTGCTGGTCTTCACCAGCGCCAACAGCTCCTGGCGCTGCGCTTCCTGCAAGGGGCTGGGCGGCGGCACTGCCGCACGCCGTACCAGCAGCACCAGCAACACCGCCAGTTGCACCACCGCCAAGCCGACGAGCAGCCCTTCAAACCATTGCATTGCCACACCCAGTCAAATATGAATAAAAAACCACTCTAGCCCCCGTGGAGTATGCGCAAGCAGCTCCTGAATTTATAGCAGCCTATGCCCCACGCAGCATCGGCTCCACCGCGGCAAACGCCTGCTGGATGGCCGGCACCAGCGCCAAGGCCTCCTCGGCCTTGCCCTGGCGGGCCAGGGTTTCCAGGTCTTGGCACAGAGCGCCCAGTTGCATCGCCCCCACCGTGTGGGCCGATGACTTGAGCCGGTGCCCCACTGCGGCCAGCCCCTTGAGGTCCTGCGCGGCACGCAGCACCTCCAGCTCGCCCATCTGCGTGGACGTGGTGGTGACAAAGCGGTCCAGCAGACGGCGGTGCATGGTGGGGTCATCGCCCACCATGCGGCTCAGGGCCTGGCTGTCCCACTGCGGCGGTGCGGTTTGTACATCGGTGTTGCGCGGCAACCATTTGACCAACATGGCGCCCAGCTCACTCAGGCGCAGGGGCTTGGTCAGGTAGTCATCCATGCCACGCTCCAGGCAGTGCTGCAGCTCGCCGTCCATGGCATTGGCCGTCACCGCCACGATGGGCATGTGTTGCTGTGGGTCCTCTGCTTGGCGGATGGCATCGGTCAGCGCAAAGCCGTCCATGTGTGGCATGTGGCAGTCGGTCAGCATCATCCCGTAGCGGCCGGTGCGCCACATGGTGAGTGCGGTGGCGCCGTCCGGTGCCGCCTCTGCGGCATAGCCCAGGATGCGCAGTTGCTCCTGCATCACTTCACGGTTGGTCTCGTTGTCTTCCACCAGCAGAATCAGGCGGCCCGCATCGCGCGCGGCCTCGACCGACAAGGAAGCCGGCCCCAGCGGTAATGCCGCCACGGGCCTGGGCACCACGGCAGGTATCGACAGGTGCCCACAGGCCAGCGCAATGCCACGCAGCAACTCCTGCAGCAGCAGCGGCCGGGCGCAGACGGTGACCGAGCGGCCAGGCAGGCTGCTCTGGTTTTGCCGCACCAGGCGCACCACACCGCGGCCACTGCCGGCCTGGGCCCAGGCCTCCACCGATTCGTCCCAGGCCGCCTCCACATCCAGCAGCAGCACCGCTTGGTGGGGGGCTGCTGCCAGCCAGGGGCCGGCCTGGTCCAGCGTGTGCACGCTTTGCACCTGGGCACCGGCCAGACGCAGATGGCCGGGCAGGTTTTGCGCGCAGTCCGGGTCGTCGGTGACGAGCAGCACCTGCGTGCCTTCCAGGCGCACGCCGGGCACCACTTCGCCCCCCACGGTGGCCACCTGCAGTGGCAGCAGCACGGTGAAGATGGAGCCCTCCCCCTGGGTGCTGTGCACCAGGATGCGGCCATGCATCATCTCGACCAGGCGACGGCTAATGGTCAGGCCCAGCCCTGTGCCGCCAAATTGGCGTGCGGTGCTCACGTCGGCCTGGGTAAAGGCCTCAAACAAACGCTCCACCAGCTCAGGTGCCATGCCAATGCCGTTGTCCATCACGCTGAGTTCCAGCATGGGCACGCCCTGGGTCTGCTGCGCCGCGCGCACGTACAGACGCACATTGCCCCGCCGCTCGGCCCGTCCCAGGGTGAACTTGAGGGCATTGCCGACCAGGTTGTAAAGCACCTGGCGCAGGCGCGTAGGGTCTACCCAGACCCAGGCTGGCAGGTCGGGGTCCACCAGCACCGAGAGGTCAATGTCCTTGCCGGCCGAGATGGTGACCATGAGCTGGGCCACACCTTCGACCAGCTCGCGCAGGTGGGTGGGCATGGCCTCCACCTCCAGCTTGTCGGCCTCGATCTTGGAAAAGTCGAGGATGTCGTTGAGGATTTGCAGCAGTGCAATCGAGGAGTCGTGGATGGTGCCCACCATGCGGCGCTGCTCGCGCGTGAGTTCAGTGGCACGCAGCAAGTCCACCATGCCCACCACGCCGTTCATGGGCGTGCGAATCTCGTGGCTCATGTTCGCCAGAAACTGTGACTTGGCCTGGCTGGCCGCCAGCGCGGACTGCTCGGCCTGGCGGCGCTGGGTGATGTCGGTGCTGACGGTGATGTACTCGCGCGGCGTGCCATCGGTGTGCATGAAGGCGGCCACCGTGATGTCCAGCCAGTAGAGGGTGCCGTCCTTGGCGCGGTTGCACAACTCCGAGCGCCACACCTTGCCCTGGGAAATGGTGTGCAGCAGGTCGGCATAGAAGCGGTCGTCGTGCTGGGCCGAGTCCATCATGCGGTAGCTCTTGCCCAGAAACTCCTGGGGCGCGTAGCCGCTGATTTCCACAAAGCGCTGGTTGCCATAGGTCAGGTGGCCGCCCAGGTCCATGATGGTGACAATGGCGTGCTGGTCAATCACATAGCGCTGGCGCTCCAGTTCCGACAAGGCCTTGAGCACGCGTGCGTTGCTGGCGTCGCGCTCGTCCAGTAGCATCTTCTGCGCTGCGTTGATGCGCTGGGAGGCATCCAGCAGGTGGCGCTTGATCAGCACCGCCATGCGGTAGGCCACAAACAGGCCAGCGGCCAGAATGGCCCATTGGGCTTGCGGCACCGTGGGGGACGACGGTGGCAGGCTGCCCGACAGTTGGGCCCAGGTGATCCAGGCACTGGCACCAATCGACAAGGACAACAGCAGCAGGCCCGCACGCTCGCCCAGAATGATGACGCAGTAAATCAGCGGTATGCCGGCCAGCGCGGCCTGCGCAATGCTGACCGAGCCAAAGCGCACCATGCTGGAGAACACGCCCACAAACAGCAACACCAACACCACCGCGGAGCTGGACCGCACCCAGCCCCGGATCAGGAACACCTGCACCATCGCGGCCAGGCACACCAGCAGCACCATGTTGCGCATGTTGAGGCCGTCGGTGAACAGGCCCAGCGCGTAGGCCGCGATGATCACCAGGCCACACACCACAAAAATGCTGGCGTTGAAGCCGCGGGCTACCGCACCGATGCCAACCAGCTCGTCTGCCGATGGAGTGCCACCCGTGCCACTGTCGGCATCGGTCTGTGGCCACCACTTCATGCGCTGCGGGCCACGGGCAGTGGCGTGTTGACGGGCGTACGCACCGTTCCGCGGACAAAGTAGTCGACCAGGTTATCCGCAGCCAGTTGCGCCATGGCAAGGCGCGTGCGCCGTGTGGCGCTGGCAATGTGGGGGGTGAGCACCACGTTGGGGACGGTCAGCAGGTCGGGGTGAACCTTGGGCTCGCCTTCAAACACGTCCAGTCCGGCGGCGGCAATGCGCCCCTCGCGCAGGGCCACGGCCAGGGCCGCGTCGTCGACGATGCCGCCCCGGGCGATGTTGATCAGCGTGGCCGTGGGCTTCATGCGGGCCAGCTCGGCGGCGCCAATGGTGTGGTGCGAGGCCGCCGAGTACGGCACCACCAGCAGCACGTGGTCGGCGCTCTGCAGCAGAGTGTCCTTGTCCACATAGCGGGCGCCACAGGCAGCTTCGGTGGCCGCATCCAGGCGGCTGCGGTTGTGGTAAATCACCGGCATGCCAAAGCCCAAGGCACCACGGCGTGCAATGGCCTGCCCAATGCGCCCCATGCCGATGATGCCCAGCGTGGCGCCATGAATATCGGAGCCGCAAAACATGTCGTAGCTCCAGCGTGTCCATTTGCCGGCGCGCAGGTAGTGTTCGCTCTCGGTCACACGCCGGGCGGTGGCCATCAGCAGGGCAAAGCCGAAGTCGGCGGTGGTTTCGGTCAGCACATCGGGCGCATTGGTGCCCTGCACACCGGCGGCCGTCATGGCGGGCACATCAAAGTTATTGAAACCCACCGCCATGTTGGCGCAAATACGCAGTTGCGGGCAGGCCGCCAGCAGTGCGGCGCTGATGGAGACGCTGCCAGTGGTCAGCGCGCCATCCTTGTCCTGCAAATGCCGGACCAATTCCTCGGGACTCCAGTCGAGGTCAGCCTGGTTGGACTCCACCTCGAAGTGCTGGGAGAGGAAGTCGAGCACCTCCGGAAAAATGGCGCGGGCCACAAGAATGCGGGGCTTGGTAGACATGCTTTGGTGATTCCCTGAAAAAACGCTGAACAGCCCGCAGCTGTCAGGCCAGTGGCGTGATCTCGAAGACCTGGCGCAGGTAGGCCAGGTACTTTTCGTCATCGCACATATTCTTGGATGGAGTATCCGACAACTTGGCCACCGGTTGGCCGTTGCAGCGCACCATCTTGATGACGATTTGCAAGGGCTCGTAACCCAGGTCGTTGGTGAGATTGGTACCGATCCCAAATGCCAGCTGGCAACGCCCCCGGAACTGCAGGTACAGCTCGATGGTGCGCGGCACCGTCAGGCCATCGCTGAAGATGAGTGTTTTGGTGCGCGGGTTGACACGGTTGCGTTGGTAGTGCTCCAGCATGCGCTCGCCCCAGGTGAAGGGATCGCCGCTGTCATGGCGTGCCCCATCGAACAACTTGCAAAAGTACATGTCGAAGTCGCGCAGGAAGGCGTTCATGCCATACACGTCGCTGAGCGCAATGCCCAGGTCGCCCCGGTATTCGCGGGCCCAGGACTCGAAGGCAAATATCTGGCTGTCGCGCAAGCGTGGCCCCAGTGCCTGCGAGGCCTGCAGGTACTCGTGCGCCATGGTGCCCAGCGGCAACAGTCCCATGCGCATGGCCTGCAGCACATTGCTGGTACCGGCCAGTTGACCCGGAGCAGCATCGGTGTGGCCCGGGCTGCGCACCGTACCCAGCTTGGCGGCCAACACCTGCAACACTTCCTCGTGCCAGGCACGCGAGAAGCGCCGCCGCGTGCCGTAGTCGGCGATCTTCAGGTCACCCAACCCGGCCACGCGCAACTCGGCAATCTTGGTGTCCAGGCGGCGGCGCCCCTCCTCCAGGTCCGGTTGTGGCTGGGTATTGCGGAAATACACCTCGTTGACGATGGCCAGCACCGGAATTTCGAACAGGATGGTGTGCAGCCAAGGCCCTTCGATCACGATCTCCAGCTCACCTGTGGGCAAGGGGGTGACCGTGATGTATTTCTCGTTGAGCTTGAACAGGCCCAGAAAGTCCACAAAGTCGCTTTTGATGAAGCGCAGCGAACGCAGGTAGGCCAGCTCGTCGTCCTGAAAGCGCAGGTTGCACAGGCTGCGAATTTCCTCCCGGATTTCTTCGGCATGGGCCGCCAGGTTCACCCCTGGGTTGCGGCATTTGAAGCGGTACTCCACCTGCGCACCCGGGAACTGGTGCAGCACCACCTGCATCATGGTGAACTTGTACAAGTCGGTATCCAGAAGGCTGGCGATGATCATGGTGTGACAGGCGGCGCCGCTGTGGCACCTTGATTTGCTATGCTTTTAATAGCTGCTTGCGCAGCATCCACGAGGGCTATGGCCCTATTTCTTATAAATTACCGACCTTAGTCCAGCCAATGGGTGAATTCGGCCACCGGCACGCGCGGTGTGTGAAAACCGTTCACGGGAGCCTGCGCATCCGCGTAACCCAGCGACATGCCGCACACCAGCATCTCGCCCTCGCCCGCACCAATGTGCGGCAAGATGATCTTGGCAAACCCGTTCCAAGCCGCCTGGGGACAGGTATGCAGGCCACGCCCACGCGCGGCCACCATGATGTTCTGCAAAAACGCCCCATAGTCCACCAGTGAACCGCGGCCCATGACCTTGTCTACGGTGAACATCAGGCCCACAGGTGCGTCGAAGAAGCGGAAATTGCGCTGGTGCTGGGCGTGCATCTTGTCCTTGTCGGCCTTGCCAATGCCCAGCAAGCCATACAGGCCCCAACCGTTTTCACGGCGCCGGTCAATGTAGGGGCTGACCCACTGGCCCGGGTAGTAGTCGTATTCTTCTTGGTACTCGGCCGCCAGCGCCGGGTTGGCGCGGATGGCATCGTGCGCGGCACAGACTTTGTCCATCAGCCCGGTGCGGCTGGCACCCTGCAGCACATACACCTTCCAGGGCTGGCAGTTGGTACCACTGGGCGCCCGGCTGGCAACCTCCAGAATCGCTTCAAGGTCCGCACGCGCCACCGGCTGCCCGGCAAAGGCCCGCACCGACATGCGGGAGCTAATGGCATCGTCCACCACGGAAGCGGTCATACAAGGGTCTCCAGTACTTTTTTAAGGGCCGGTGGCAACGCCACCGGTTTGCGGGTGATCTGGTCTACATACACATGCACAAAGTGGCCTTTGGCGGCGGTGAGCTCACCCTCGCCAAAGATGCCCACCTCGTAACGCACGCTGGAATTGCCCAGCTTCGCCACCCGGATGCCGGCCTGCACCGCCTGCGGAAAAGCCAGCGAGGCAAAGTAGTTGCACTGCGTCTCCACCACCAGGCCAATCGTGGCGCCCTGGTGGATATCGAGCACCCCCTGTTCTATCAGGTAGGCGTTCACCGCGGTATCGAACCAGCTGTAATAGACGACGTTGTTCACGTGGCCATAGACATCGTTGTCCGACCAGCGGGTGGAGATGGGACGGAATGCCTTGTAGGCGCTGCGCGGTTCGGCGTGGGGTTTGGCAGGAACGTGATCCATGGGTCCATTCTGCCAGCGCATGGCACCCTAGTGGCCTGCGGTGACAAAGGCATGAAAAAGTGCCGAACTAGGCCTTCGCATCTAAATTGTTGCACCGCAACAAATAATGCTTGCATTGCAGTGCAGCATCGGTACAATTCACCCCATGCTGCACTGCAACATAAACAGAGCCAAGGGGCCAGGTTACGGAGCAGATAGTGATTTTCACCTTAACTACTGGAGAATGAACATGCTGACCGTTGAACAAGTAATCGCTTCCCACAAAGCCAACATCGAAACCCTGTTTGGCCTGACCAACAAGGCCTTCGAAGGCGTGGAAAAAATCGTTGAACTGAACCTGACTGCTTCCAAGGCTGCCCTGTCCGAAGTCGCTGGCCACACCCAGTCCATCCTGAGCGTGAAAGACGCCCAAGAGCTGCTGGCCCTGCAATCCAGCCTGCTGCAGCCTTTGGCTGAAAAGACGGCTGCTTACAGCCGCCACCTGTACGACATCGCTTCCGGCGCCAGCGCCGAGCTGACCAAGACAGTCGAAGGCCAGGCTGCCGAAGCCCAGAAGAAGTTTGCCGGCCTGGTCGACAGCGCTGCCAAGAACGCACCTGCCGGCTCCGAAGCCGCTGTGGCGATCCTGAAGAGCTCGGTGGCTGCTGCCAACAACGCCCTGGAATCCGTGCAAAAAGCTGTGAAGCAAGCGACTGATGTGGCCGAAGCCAACTTCAACGCTGTGGCCGCCACTGCGACCAACGCCACCAAGGCTGCCGCCAAAAAGCGTTAATTCAGGCCAGGGCTCGAAGTTTTTTCAATAATTTGAGCCTTTTCCCTAGCTACCAAGGGAAAACCCTGAGATAATTCAGTCATCGGAAACAAAGTTTGTTTCCACCGGTTGTCTCCTCGGGTCCTTTCGAAACCTTCAGGTTCAGGGATCCCTTCAAGGCCTCGTTGCAAAACGGGGCCTTTTTTTTGGCCCCGCCACTCCCCCCCTTCCCTCAACGCATGCGGGCGGCCAATGCCGCCTTGAGTTCGGGAATCGCGCGCAGCATGGCTTGGCGGCCAGCGTCGATCGAGCGCTTGCGGGCACTGAAATCGGAACTGGCAATACCCTGCAGGGCGGGACGTACCACCACGTCGGCATCGCGCAGTTCAAAGGTGTTGATGCTCTTGCCCATGATGGAGAAGGTCTGCAGCAAAATTTCCAGCGTTCCCCCCGTCAAGCTACCTTCGGGTGGGCTGGAAATGTCCACCGCAATCACAAAATCTGCCCCCATCTTGCGCGCAGCCCCCACAGGAACGGGCGACACCAGTCCGCCATCCACATATTCACGCCCCGAAATCTTGACGGGCTGAAACACTGCTGGCACAGCACTGGAAGCCCGAACCGCTGTGCCAGTGTCGCCGCGCTGGAAGATAACGTCCTTGCCGGTATTCAGGTCCGTCGCAATGATGCCCAGAGGCAAAGGCATGTCTTCGATCCGGCGCGAGCCCACCTGGGTATTCACGTAGCGCGCAAGTGCCTCCCCCCGCAGCATGCCCCGACTGAAGATCGGCAGGGTCCAGTCCGCAATGGCGGCCTCCTCCATTGTTTCCGCTACACGCTGCAGTTGCGCCCCAGTCTTGCCACTGGCATAAATGGCCGCAACCAAACTACCTGCAGAGGTGCCTGTCACCAGGGTTGGGCGGATGCCGTTCTCTTCAAGCACCTGAATCACGCCGACATGCGCAAAACCGCGCGCAGCCCCTCCACCCAGTGCCAGCCCTATCTTTGGCGGAGGCTTCACCACCAAGACGGGGGGTACAGGCACAGACGGAACGACATCAACCACGGGAGCCTCTGTTACCGGCACCGATGCGCAGCCCACCAAAACCCAGACGCTCCCCGAGACGACCGACGTCATCCATCCTCTTTTTATCCACTCCGTGATCAGCATCAATCCACCTTTATTACGAATGATTCGTGTTTGCTCTATGATGCGACTGGTTCTCACAACATCCAAGCGACACACCATGAAAATTTCTCGCATTACCTTGGCCGCACTGATGGCCGTTTACGCAACGGGCGCCATGGCGCAAGAGCAAACGCTGAACATTTATTCAGCACGCCATTACCCCACAGATGAAGCCCTGTATACCAACTTCACCAAGGCCACAGGCATCAAACTCAACCGTGTGGACGCCGATGATGCCGGCATTTTGGCGCGCTTGAAGGCTGAAGGTACTGCATCTCCGGCTGACATTATCTTGCTGGTGGATGCGAGCCGCCTGTGGCGCGGTGAAGTGGATGGTCTGTTCCAGCCGGTCAAATCCAAGCTGCTCGAAGACGCAATTCCTGCACAGCTGCGCGGAAAAACCGCCGCCGACGGTGGCACGCCCTGGTATGGCTTCTCCACCCGCGCACGCGTGATTGTGTACGACAAGGTCAAGGTCAAAAAAGAAGACGTGGACACCTACGAAGAGCTGGGTGACGCCAAGAACAAAGGCAAGCTGTGCATCCGCTCCGGCTCACATCCTTACAACCTGTCGCTGTTTGGCTCCGTGACCGAGCATTTGGGCGACGCCGCCGCCGAACAATGGCTCAAGGGCATGGTCGACAACATGGCACGTGCGCCCAAAGGTGGCGACACGGACCAGATCAAGGCGGTGGCCAGCGGAGAGTGCGGTATTGCCGTGACCAACTCTTACTACCTGGCGCGCTTGATGCGCTCTGAGGCTCCCGCCGACAAGGCAGTTGTAGAGCGTGTCGGCGTCGTATTCCCCAACCAAGCGACCTGGGGCACCCACATGAACATTGCAGGCGGCGCAGTCGCCAAGAATTCCAAGAACGTGGCCAATGCGGTCAAGTTTCTGGAGTACCTGGCCAGCCCCTCTGCCCAAGAGCACTTTGCCAATGGCAACAATGAATGGCCCACGGCAAAAGGCGTGAAGTCCAATAACCCCGCACTGCAGGCAATGGGCGGTGGTTCATTCAAGAGCGAAACCATTCCCATCAGTGTGGTGGGGATGAACCAAGTCAAGGTTCAGCAGATGCTGGACCGCGTCGGCTTCAAGTAAGCTTGGGTTTGGTTGAACCTTGTCCCAATGGCAGGGTGCAACCACAACACACTTGCCTAGAGGAGGTTCGCCATGAAAGTCGTTTGGTTCATTGCTTTGGTGGCCGTAGTCATTGCCGCGCTGCTCTTTCTGGCAGGCCAGTTGGGCTGGCTCAAAGGGACACAGCCCTCCGATTTGGGAGTCAAAGACGGTCGACTGAAACCACCGGCCCACACACCCAACAGTGTGAGCAGCCAGGCCGACCTTTACCCAAATCATCCACAAGCCCAGTACGCAGCAATTGCGCCCCTGGATTACCAGGGTGATGCCAAAGCGGCCATGGCCAAACTGGTGGGCGTGCTGCAAGCTCAGTCAGGTACAGTGATCGTGTCGCAAACCGATGACTATTTGTATGCCCAAAGTACGACCCAGCTGCTGCGCTTTACCGACGATGTCGAGTTTTGGTTGGATGCCGCGCAACAGAAAATTCAGGTGCGCTCTGCGAGCCGCATCGGGCGCAAAGACTTTGGTGTAAACCGCCAGCGTATAGAGGCGATCCGAGCCCAACTCAACACCAACTGAAATGGCTAACGGCAAAATAAAAAGGGGCGCTTGAAGCGCCCCTTTTTATTTTGCCTGTCGCAAAGTTCTCAGCCCGCCGTAGCCTCTTCTGGCTTTGACTTGCCTTCCTTCTTGGGAAGCGGCTGTATATCCAGAATCACTTCCGTCTTGTCCGCCACAGCATCATCCAAGTCCACGGTGAGTCGACCACCATCGACCAGACGACCGAAGAGCAACTCATCTGCCAAGGCACGGCGAATCGTGTCCTGAATCAGACGCTGCATCGGACGTGCGCCCATCAATGGATCGAAGCCCTTCTTGGCCAAGTGCTTGCGCAGCTTGTCGGTGAAGGTGACATCCACCTTCTTCTCGGCCAGCTGGGTTTCCAGTTGCAACAAGAACTTGTCCACCACGCGCAGGATCACGACCTCGTCCAAGGCCTTGAAGCCCACAATGGCGTCCAGACGGTTACGGAACTCCGGCGTGAACAGTCGCTTGATGTCCACCATCTCGTCACCCGCTTCTCGGGGGTTGGTGAAACCAATGGTCGCCTTGTTCATGGTCTCGGCGCCCGCATTGGTCGTCATGATGATGATGATGTTGCGGAAGTCCGCCTTGCGGCCATTGTTGTCGGTCAATGAGCCATGGTCCATGACCTGCAACAGCACATTGAAGATGTCCGGATGGGCCTTTTCAATCTCATCCAGCAGCAACACGGCATGTGGCTTCTTGGTCACAGCCTCCGTCAACAAACCGCCCTGGTCAAAGCCCACATAACCGGGAGGCGCGCCAATCAGACGGCTCACCGCATGGCGCTCCATGTACTCGCTCATGTCAAAGCGAATCAGGTCAATACCCATGATGTAGGCCAACTGTTTGGCAGCCTCGGTCTTGCCCACCCCCGTGGGGCCGCTGAACAGGAAGGAGCCAATAGGCTTGTCACCCTTGCCCAGACCCGAGCGCGCCATCTTGACCGCAGAGGCCAGAATATCCAACGCCTTGTCCTGACCAAACACCACGCTCTTCAAGTCACGCTCCAGCGTCTTGAGCTTGCTGCGGTCATCGTTGGACACATTGGCGGGAGGAATGCGTGCGATCTTCGCCACAATCTCCTCCACCTCGGTCTTGCTGATGGTTTTCTTGCGTTTGCTGGGGGCAAGGATTCGCTGGGCAGCGCCCGCCTCGTCAATCACGTCAATCGCCTTGTCCGGCAAGTGGCGGTCGTTGATGTATTTCGCGCTCAGTTCCGCCGCAGCCTGCAATGCAGCCAGGGCGTACTTGACATTGTGGTGTTCTTCAAAACGCGACTTCAACCCTTTGAGAATTTCCACGGTCTGGTCAATGGTGGGCTCCACCACATCCACCTTCTGGAAACGGCGGGACAGTGCAGCATCCTTCTCGAAGATACCGCGGTACTCCGTGAATGTCGTTGCACCAATGCACTTGAGTTGGCCCGAGCTCAGGCTCGGCTTGAGCAGGTTGGAGGCGTCCAGCGTACCGCCCGATGCGGCACCGGCACCGATGAGTGTGTGAATTTCGTCAATGAACAACACTGCATTGGGTTTGTCCTTCAGTGCCTTCAAGACGCCCTTGAGTCGTTGCTCAAAATCACCGCGGTACTTGGTGCCTGCCAGCAAGGCGCCCATGTCCAACGAGTAGACAACGGAATCAGCCAGAATTTCCGGCACGTCGTTCTGGGAGATGCGCCACGCCAAGCCCTCGGCAATGGCCGTTTTGCCCACGCCGGCTTCGCCCACCAGCAAGGGGTTGTTCTTGCGACGGCGGCACAGGATCTGGATCACCCGCTCGACCTCGTACTCACGGCCAATCAGCGGATCGATCTTGCCTTCCTTGGCAAGCTGGTTCAGGTTCTGGGTGTACTGCTCCAGCGGGGAGGCTTTCTCGTTCTTTTCAGAACCACCCTCTTCTGCTTCCGCAGGGTTCTCGCTGGACTTGGCGGCTTCTGGCGGGTCACTCTTCTTGATGCCATGGGCAATGAAGTTGACCACATCCAGGCGTGTCACGCCCTGCTGGTGCAGGTAGTAGACCGCATGCGAATCCTTCTCGCCGAAGATGGCCACCAGCACATTGGCGCCCGTGACCTCTTTCTTGCCACTGCCAGTGCTCTGCACATGCATGATGGCACGCTGAATCACGCGCTGAAAGCCCAAGGTCGGCTGGGTATCAACTTCATCGCTGCCCGCCACCTGGGGCGTGTTGTCCTTGATGAAGTTGCTCAGGGATTTGCGCAAATCATCGATGTTGGCTGCGCAGGCCCGCAGCACTTCGGCAGCGCTGGGGTTGTCAAGCAGGGCCAACAGCAAGTGCTCTACGGTAATGAACTCATGTCGCTGCTGCCGCGCTTCGACAAACGCCATATGCAGGCTGACTTCCAATTCTTGGGCAATCATATGAATTCCTTTTTGCCTTGCTGTGTTGAATAACTGTAATGCGTTTTACGTCGCCCGAAGCGCTCACGCCGCAAATACCCTACAAATCCACCGGTTCGCTCACGCACTGCAGAGGATGGCCGGCCTTGTGTGCCGCTTCCATCACCTGATCCACCTTGGTTGCCGCAATGTCTTTGGAATAGACACCACAGACCCCCCGTCCATCCAAGTGGATCTTGAGCATGATTTGTGTCGCGGCCTCCAGATCCTTGCCAAAAAACTCCTGAATCACCACCACCACGAACTCCATGGGGGTGTAATCGTCATTGAGCATCACCACCTGGTACATGGAGGGTGGTTGCACCTTCTGCGTCAGTCGTTCCATCACGACGGAGCCATCTCCCTCCCCAGTGGAGGGCGGCGAAATCGTGGGTTGGGTTGGTTTGTTGGTAGCCATGCGTTGGATTTTATCGGGCGCTTGCTTGCGTGCACGCTGGCGATGTTGTCTGGAGTTGGTGGCAAACGCAGGGGTTTCAAGCCCGACCAAGAAAAAACCGCTGCAAGGCCATGCCCCACAGCGGTTTGAACGATTGGAGTGGCACAGCAGACAGTGCCGCACCACAAAACTCACATATTGTCGATCATGACTTGGCCAAAGCCGGAGCAGCTGACCTGCTTGGCGCCATCCATCAGGCGGGCAAAGTCGTAGGTCACTTTCTTGCTGGCAATCGACTTTTCAATCGAACGGATGATCAGGTCCGCTGCCTCTTTCCAGCCCATGTGGCGCAGCATCATTTCAGCCGACAGAATCTCGGACCCAGGGTTCACATAGTCCTTACCCGCATACTTGGGGGCGGTGCCATGGGTCGCTTCAAACATGGCCACGGTGTCGGACAAATTGGCACCAGGGGCAATGCCAATGCCACCGACTTGGGCAGCCAATGCGTCAGAGATGTAATCCCCATTGAGGTTGAGAGTCGCCACGACGCTGTACTCCACCGGGCGCAACAGAATTTGCTGCAAAAAGGCATCCGCAATACTGTCTTTGATGATGATGTCCTTGCCGGTCTTGGGGTTCTTGAACCTGCACCATGGGCCACCATCAATCAATTCGGCACCAAATTCTTTTTGCGCCAACGCATAGGCCCAGTCCCGGAAACCACCCTCGGTGAATTTCATGATGTTGCCCTTGTGCACGATCGTCACATTGGGCTTGTCGTTGTCGATGGCGTATTGGATGGCCTTGCGCACCAAGCGTTCGGTTCCCTCGCGCGATACCGGTTTGATACCGATTCCGGAAGTATTGGGGAAGCGGATCTTCTTGACACCGAATTCGTCTTGCAAAAACTTGATCAGCTTCTTGGCCTTGTCCGACTCAGCTTCAAACTCGATACCCGCATAAATGTCTTCCGAGTTTTCGCGGAAGATAACCATATTAGTCTTCTCGGGCTCCTTCAGCGGACTGGGTACACCCTTGAAATACTGGATGGGACGCAGACACACATACAGATCGAGCTCCTGGCGCAGCGCGACGTTCAACGAGCGAATGCCACCGCCCACCGGGGTTGTGAGCGGCCCTTTGATGGACACCACGTACTCACGCACCACATCCAGAGTCTCTTGGGGCAACCAAACATCGGGGCCATACATTCTGGTGGATTTCTCACCGGCATACACTTCCATCCACTGAATCTTGCGCTGGCCACCATAGGCTTTGGCGACCGCCGCATCAACGACCTTGAGCATTACCGGTGTGATGTCGAGTCCGGTGCCGTCACCTTCGATATAGGGAATGATGGGTTGATCCGGCACATTCAATGTCATGTCGGCATTGACGGTGATTTTTTGGCCTTGCTCAGGCACCTTGATGTGCTGGTACATAGAAACAGGACTCCGTGTTCAATACGGTAACAATGTGATGCCTGAGGGCGCATGACAACGCGCAGCACCCAGACTGGAACCATGGAATTTTAGTTGTAAATGCCTGGCCATCTGCCTCTGCGCATGGCGCACAATTCAAATCGTATTCGCCCACCCACTCGAACACTGACACCACATGAAATCTCTCGGCCGCTACCTCCTCACACTGTGTATGGCAACAGCCGGGGCCGTACTCGCGCAAGAGGCGCCCCAAATGGATTTGCCCCGCGTTCAGCTCACAGCCGGGATGCATCGCATCGACGCACAAGTGGCACAAACGCCCGACCAACGCAGCATCGGCCTGATGTTCCGCAAAGATATGCCACACCACGAGGGCATGTTGTTTGTCTTTGAACGCCCCTCAGGCTTGTGCTTCTGGATGAAGAACACGTTGTTGCCCTTGACTGCCGCCTTTGTTGCTGACGATGGCACCATCGTCAACTTGGCAGACATGAAGCCACAAACGACCGATACCCATTGCGCCAGCAAACCGGTGCGCTACGTGCTGGAAATGAACCAGGGTTGGTTTGCAAAACGTGGTTTCAAGGCGGGAAGCAAGCTGGGTGGCGCACCATTTGACAAGCGCAACTGAGTAACAGGCGCGCTCCGCCCCCATAGTGCAAAGCCCCAACAGACTCGCGTCTGCTGGGGCTTTGCACTATTTGGTGGCAGGCCTTTGAAGGCCCGCCGGCATCAGGCCTTGACCGATTTCAAAGCAGCATTCAGTGTCTGGCTGGGGCGCATCACGGCATCCAGCTTGCTGGTGTCTGGCAGGTAGTAGCCGCCGATGTCCGCCGACTTCCCCTGCACCGCAGCCAACTCCGCCACAATGGTTTGCTCGTTGTCTGCCAGTTGCTTGGCCAGGGGAGCAAACAGCTTCGCCAGCGCAGGATCTTCGGTCTGCGCCACCAGTTCCTGCGCCCAATACAGGGCCAAGTAGAACTGGCTACCACGGTTATCAAGCTGGCCGGTCTTGGGCGAAGGATTCTTGTTGTTGTCCAACAGTTTGCCTGTCGCAGCGTCCAAGGTCTTTGCCAGCACTTTGGCTTTGGCATTGCCGGTCTTCAGCCCCAGGTCTTCCAGCGACACGGCCAGGGCCAGGAATTCACCCAGTGAATCCCAGCGCAAGTGGTTTTCTTCCACCAACTGCTGCACATGCTTGGGCGCAGAGCCGCCGGCACCGGTTTCGTACATGCCACCACCGGCCATCAGCGGCACGATGGACAGCATCTTGGCCGAGGTGCCGAGTTCCATGATGGGGAACAGGTCGGTCAGGTAGTCGCGCAAGATGTTGCCGGTGGCACTGATGGTGTCCTGGCCGCGGATCACACGCTCCAATGTGTAACGCATCGCACGCACCTGGCTCATGATCTGGATGTCCAGCCCCACGGTGTTGTGCTCGTGCAGGTACATCTTCACCTTGGTGATC
Organism: Rhodoferax sp. EU05-FHT12H12; assembly: GCF_058791215.1. Classification (NCBI taxonomy): domain Bacteria; kingdom Pseudomonadati; phylum Pseudomonadota; class Betaproteobacteria; order Burkholderiales; family Comamonadaceae; genus Rhodoferax; species Rhodoferax sp. EU05-FHT12H12. The sequence goes on from NZ_JBYTDI010000001.1 coordinate 757,333, forward strand.
AGTTGCGCCTCGTGCGGGCGGTACGAATCCAGCCAGAACACCACTGGCATACCGGAGTTGCGCGCACGGTTGACGGCCAACTTGACCCAGTCGCGGATCGCAGCGTCCTTAACCTGGCACATGCGCCAGATATCGCCCGCTTCCACGTTCTGGCTCAGCAGCACTTCACCCGTAGCCAAGTCGGTGATGTTGGCCACGCCATCTTCCGAAATTTCGAAAGTCTTGTCGTGCGAGCCGTACTCCTCGGCCTGCTGGGCCATCAGACCCACATTGGGCACAGTGCCCATGGTCTTGGGATCAAAGTTGCCATGCCATTTGCAGAAGTTGATGATCTCCTGGTAAATGCGGGCAAAGGTCGACTCAGGCATCACCGCCTTCACGTCCTTGAGGCGGCCGTTGGCGTCCCACATCTTGCCGCCGTTACGGATCATGGCGGGCATGGACGCGTCCACGATGATGTCGTTGGGCGAGTGGAAGTTGGTGATGCCCTTGGCCGAATCCACCATGGCCAGCTCGGGGCGGTGCTCGTGGCAAGCGTGCAGGTCGCGCTTGATCTCGTCCTGTTTGCTTTGCGGCAGGGTAGCAATCTTGCCGTACAAGTCGGCCATACCGTTGTTGACGTTGACGCCCAGCTCCTTGAACAAGGCCCCGTGTTTTTCAAACGCTTCCTTGTAAAAGATCTTGACGCAATGGCCAAACACGATGGGGTGAGACACCTTCATCATGGTCGCCTTGACGTGCAGTGAGAACATCACGCCGGTCTTGCGTGCGTCTTCGATTTCCTTCTCGTAAAACTCCAGCAAGGCCTTCTTGCTCATGAACATGCTGTCAATGATTTCCCGGTCCAGCAGCGACACCTTGGGCTTGAGCACGATGGTCTGGCCACTCTTGGTAATCAGCTCCATCTTCACTTCACGGGCACGGTCCAGAGTGATGGATTTTTCACCGTGGTAGAAATCGCCGGCATGCATGTGCGACACGTGCGAACGCGAAGCTTGGCTCCACTCGGCCATGCTGTGAGGATTCTTGCGGGCGTACTCCTTCACGGCCTTGGGCGCACGGCGGTCCGAGTTGCCTTCGCGCAGCACGGGATTCACAGCCGAGCCGATGCAGCGGGCATAACGGGCGCGAATGCTTTTTTCTTCGTCGGTTTGAGGGGCTTCGGGGTAGTCAGGGATGGCGTAGCCCTTGGACTGCAGCTCCTTGATACAAGCCTGCAGCTGACCCACCGAGGCGCTGATATTGGGCAATTTGATGATGTTGGCATCCGGCTGCAGCGTCTTTTTGCCCAGCTCGGCCAAGGTGTTGGGCAGTCTTTGGGCTTCGGGCAAACATTCTGGGAACTCCCCCAGCACCCGGGCAGCCACCGAGATATCGCTTTCGGTCACGTTGATGCCCGCAGGCGCCGCAAAGGTGCGAATGATGGGCAAAAACGACGCCGTGGCCAGGCGAGGCGCCTCATCGGTCAGGGTGTAGATGATGGTGGGTTGCTGGGTACTCATCTCTTGTCTCCAAAAAATAGAAAGGTGTGGCGCCGTGGGTCTGCACTCCCCACCGACTTTATTCACCGGATAGTGCGTGATTGTGCTTTCAGTGGTCTGACCCAAACCCTGTTTTTTGCAATGCATTCTCACGATACGAAATTTAACTTCATTCTGGCGAAAAAAATTTTCGAGATGAAAGTATGACCCCAACGTGAAAAAGGCCAACAGGTCACCCTGTTGGCCTTTCGGCTAAGACAAAACGCGCTTCAGGCGAAGTTCTGTGCCGCAAATTCCCAGTTCACCAACTTGTCGAGGAAAGTTTCGACAAACTTGGGGCGCATATTGCGGTAATCGATGTAGTACGCGTGTTCCCACACGTCCACGGTCAAGAGTGCTGTGTCAGCGGTAGTCAGGGGCGTGCCGGCCGCGCCAGTGTTCACGATGTCTACCGAGCCATCAGGCTTCTTTACCAGCCAGGTCCAGCCGGAACCAAAGTTGCCAACAGCCGACTTCACAAACGCTTCCTTGAAGGCCGCATAGCTGCCCCACTTGGCATTGATGGCAGTTGCCAACGCGCCGGTAGGTTCGCCGCCACCGTTGGGCTTCATGCAGTTCCAGAAAAAGGTGTGGTTCCAGATTTGGGCGGAGTTGTTGTAGATGCCGCCGCTGGACTTCTTGATGATTTCTTCGAGCGTCATGCTCTCGAACTCGGTGCCCTTTTGCAGGTTGTTCAGGTTCACCACGTAGGCATTGTGGTGCTTGCCATGGTGGAACTCCAAGGTTTCTTTGGAGTAGGCGGGAGCCAAAGCGTCGATCGCGTAGGGCAAGGCGGGCAAGGTATGTTCCATGGAGTCCTCTGAGTTGGTTAGCAAGAAAACGGAATTGTAGAAACTAATTGGAAACCTGTTGGGTGACCACAAGATCAACCGCACCGTCGGCAAGGGTGGCCCGCACGGACTCACCCGCCCGAAGTTGGGCGGCGCGGGTCACCGCATGCCCGGATGCGTCGCTGAGCCAGGCATAACCCCGGCGCAAAACCAGGCTGGGGTCCAGTAGCTCCAAGCGCAAGCCTGCGCTTGCGGTGCGCTGCTGCTGGGCCTGGTGTGCCCGTGCCAAGCTGGGCAACAGGCCTTGTTGCATGTGCTGCCAGGCAGAGCGCCGCCACTGCACCTCGGAGGCCATGGCGTGCAGCATGCGCTGGCGCAGATACACCAAACCGGCACTGCGCTGAGCCACGATGGACGAAGGCCGCCCCAGGCGCGCCGCAACACCATCCAGACGCTGCGCCTGCCGGTCCACCACGCGCATCAGGGCCGCTTGCAGGCGGTCTTGCTGGCCGTCCACCAAGTCCTGTAACTGCTGCGTGGCCGGGCTCACCATTTCGGCCGCCGCCGTGGGCGTGGGAGCCCGCACGTCAGCCACAAAATCAGCAATCGTGAAGTCGGTTTCGTGCCCCACGCCACTAACCACTGGCACTGGGCTGGCGGCAATAGTACGGGCCAGGGTCGCGTCGTTGAAAGCCCACAAATCCTCCATGGAACCGCCACCCCGCACCAACAAAATGGCATCCATCCCCTGCGACTGCGCATCGCGGTAGCGGTACAGCGCCGCCAGGGCCTGCACCAGCGCGGGGGCCGCGCCCTCACCCTGCACCAAGGCTGGCGCCAGCACCACCTGCACGTGGGGCGCACGTCGGCGCAGGGCGGTCACCACATCGTGCAGGGCCGCAGCCCCCAGCGACGTCACCAGGCCAATCGTGCGTGGCACTGCTGGCAAGGGGCGCTTGCGTGCGGTGTCAAACAAACCCTCGGCCTCCAGCTCCGCCTTGAGGCGCATGAACTGCTCAAACAGATTGCCCTGACCCTGGCGCGTCATGCTTTCCACAATCAGCTGCAAATCGCCGCGCGGGCCGTAGATGTCCAGCCGTCCGGTCAGCTCCACCAATTCACCTTCGCGTGGTGCAAAGTCCAGCTGTGACGCTGCTCGCTTGAACATGGCGCAACGCAGCTGGGCTTGTGCATCTTTCAGGGTGAAGTAGCAGTGGCCACTACTGGCCCGCATGAAGCTGGCCAGTTCTCCGGTGACGCGCACCGGATTGAAGCGCGCATCCAGGGTGTCAGCCAGCGCGCGGCACAAGGCCGACACCGGCCACACCCGCCGCACGGGGGGCGCAGACTCAAACGCTGCCATACACACGCCACCGGCACACGCCAACGCATGGGCGTTCGTAGCAAGTCATTGAATTGATTGGATTTTTCACTGCTGTATTTGTCATCAAACTGTTGGCACCCGCATGCAGACGGGCCCGAGAGGTATCCCAAGTGCAGTTGCCCACACACTTATCCACACATTTTGTGAAAAATGGGCGCACTGGGGTACGCCATAATCAGCCAGCTTTTACTCTGCGTGGGGTTTCACTCTTGTTTTCCATCATACAAGCCGCAGGCTGGCCGATCTGGCCCTTGATTGCCTGCTCCATCCTGGCCCTGGCCATCGTGATTGAGCGATTTCTCAGCCTCAAAGTGGCCAAGGTGGCCCCCCCCCGCTTGCTGGAAGAAGTGCTCAGCGTCACCCGCACCAGCGTCCCGGCTCCCGACGTTGTCACCCAGCTCGAAAAGAATTCGGCCCTGGGCGAAGTGCTGGCCAGCGGTTTGCGCGCTGTCAACGCCGACCCGCAGATTTCCGAAGACGATGTACGCGCCACCATGGAAGGCGCAGGCCGCCGGGTCTCGCAGCGCCTCGAACAATACCTGAGCGCCCTGGGCACCATCGCCTCAGCCGCCCCCCTCATGGGCTTGTTCGGCACCGTGGTGGGCATGATCGAGATCTTCGGCTCGCAGGCGCCCGGCGGCAGCACAGGCGGCAACCCGGCCCAGCTGGCACACGGCATTTCGATTGCGCTTTACAACACGGCCTTCGGCCTGATTGTGGCCATCCCTTCGCTGATTTTCTGGCGCTACTTCCGAGCCCGCGTCGATGGCTACCTCTTGACCTTGGAGCTGGCTGCCGATCACTTGAGCCGCCACCTCAAGGCCATGCGCAAGTAAGCCGGGCATGCCCGCAGGAGCCGCCACCCCATGAACTTCCGTCCCCGTCGTCACGAAGAGCCCGAAATCAATCTGATCCCGTTTATCGACGTGCTCTTGGTCGTGCTCATCTTCCTGATGCTGTCCACCACCTACAGCAAGTTCACCGAGCTGCAGCTCAAGCTGCCCGTAGCCGACACCGATGCCCAGCGCGACTACCCCAAGGAACTCATCGTGGCAGTAAGTGCCGATGGCAGCTACAGCATCAACCGAAACGCCATCGCGGGCCGCAACCTGGACAGCCTGGCCATCGCCCTGACCGACAATGCAAAAGCAGGCAAAGACACCGTGGTCATCATCAGCGCCGACGCCAGTGCCAAGCACCAAGCCGTGGTGACCGTGATGGAGGCCGCCCGCCGTGCCGGGCTGAACCAGATCACCTTCGCCACCCAGTCTTCCGCCCAGGCGGGCGGTCAGTAAGCCATGCACCCCGGCCTGCAACAGGCCTTGCTGCGGGCCTGGACAGGCCGCGGTGCGCTGGCCTGGGCTCTGCAGCCCATGGCGTTTCTTTATGGCACCCTGATTGCCTTGCGACGCTGGCTGTACCGCCAACAGTGGCTGGCCACCCAGCGCCTGCCTGTGCCCGTGGTGGTGGTGGGCAATGTGGTGGCAGGTGGGGCCGGCAAGACCCCCACGGTCATTGGCGTGGTGGCACATTTGCAGGCGCAGGGTTGGCGGGTGGGCATTGTTTCGCGTGGCTATGGCCGCCAGGGTGATGCCATTCTGGCGGTGCACGATGGCGCCACTCCGGCCGAGGTGGGTGATGAACCCTTGCTGCTGCAGCGCAAGACCGGGGCTCCGGTGTACGTGGGCCGCCAGCGCGCGGCTACCGCACGGGCCCTGCTGCAAGACCATCCTCACACCCAGATCATCGTTTGCGACGACGGCATGCAGCACTACGCGCTGTACCGCGACGTGGAGGTCTGCGTCTTCGACAGCCGCGGCACGGGCAATGGCTGGCTGTTGCCGGCCGGCCCGCTGCGCGAGCCTTGGCCGCTGCGCGCGTTGCCCGCAGTAGGTCAGCGCAGCGGACATTTGCTGGTGCTGAAAACCGGCCCTAGTGCCCTGACGGGTTATGCGGCACAGCGCCAGCTGGCCGATCACACCGTGGGTGCCGCGGGAGATATCCAACCGTTGGCCGCGCTGCATGCACCAGGTGCCGGCCCTGTGCGTGCAGTGGCGGGCATCGCCCAACCCGAGGCGTTTTTTGCGCTGCTACGCGCGCGCGGAGTGACGCTGGAAAGTACCATGGCGCTACCAGATCACTATGATTTTGATAGCTGGTCGCGCAGCATCCACGAGGGCTACACCCTTATTTGCACCGAAAAAGACGCATCCAAGCTGTGGCAGCATGCGCCCCTGGCCCGTGCTGTCCCGCTGGTGCAAACCGCACCGCCCGAGTTCTATGCCGCGCTGGACCGCTGCCTGCAACCCCTTCGCCCTGCCCCGCTATCATCCTGACATGGACACCAGACTTCTCGAATTGCTCGTTTGCCCCGTCACCAAGGGCCCCCTGGAATACAACCGCGACCAGCAGGAACTCATCTCCCGCAGCGCGCGCCTGGCCTACCCGGTGCGCGATGGCATTCCCATCCTGCTGGAAAACGAGGCACGTGTTCTGAGTGACGCGGAGCTCGGCCTGTGAGCTTCACGGTTCTGATTCCGGCCCGCCTGGCCTCCACCCGTCTGCCCAACAAGCCTCTGGCAGACCTGGGGGGCATTCCGATGGTGGTGCGGGTAGCCCAACGGGTCAGTGAAGGCGTCCCCCAGGCCAACCGCGTGGTAGTGGCCGCCGACAGCGACTCCATCGTGCAGGCCTGCGCCGCCCATGGTGTGCAAGCCATCCTGACACGCCAGGACCACCCCTCCGGTAGCGACCGCCTGGCCGAAGCCTGCGACATTCTGGGCCTGGCCGACGAGGACATCGTGGTCAACGTGCAGGGGGATGAACCCCTGATGAGCCCCGACCTGGTGCAGGCAGTGGCAGCCCTGCTGCAAACGACCCCGCAGGCCAGCATGGCCACGGCCGCCCACGCCATCACCGAGGTGGCCGACTTTGCCAACCCCAATGTGGTGAAAGTGGTGCATGACGCAGCCCACCTTGCCCTGTACTTCAGCCGTGCGCCCATCAGTTGGTGGCGCGATGGTTTTGCCAATGGCATCAGCAGCCTGCCCTCGCCGGCGCCCTTGCGCCATATTGGCATCTACGCGTACCGCGTGGGTTTTCTGCGCGAGTTTCCGCGCTTGCCCCAGGCCCCCATTGAGGTGGTGGAAGCGCTGGAGCAACTGCGCGCGCTGTGGCATGGCCACCGCATCGTGGTGCATGTCAGCGAGCACGCTCCAGGCCCTGGCGTAGACACCCCCGAAGACCTGGCACGCGTACGTGCCATCCTCGCAGGGTTGGCTCCCAAGCTGTAAGTTAAGCACGGGACAGCCCGTGCTATTCTCCAGCGCTACACGCGCGCAAAAAAAATGCACCAGCAAGGTGCCGAACAAGCGCCAAAGTTTTGTTTTACCCGAGGTTATCCATGAGACTGATTCTGTTGGGCGCACCTGGCGCTGGCAAAGGCACGCAAGCCACCTTCATTTGTCAAAAGTACGGAATTCCGCAAATCTCCACTGGCGACATGCTGCGTGCCGCCGTCAAGGCCGGCACCCCACTGGGCCTGCAGGCCGATGCCGTCATGAAATCCGGTGGCCTGGTCAGTGACGACCTGATCATCAACCTGGTCAAGGAACGTATCGCCCAGCCCGATTGCGCCAAGGGCTTTTTGTTCGATGGTTTCCCCCGCACCATCCCCCAGGCCGACGCCATGAAGGCCGCCGGTGTGGCGCTGGACTACGTGGTCGAAATCGATGTGCCCTTCGACGCCATCATTGAGCGAATGAGCGGCCGCCGCTCTCACCCCGCCTCGGGCCGCACCTACCACGTCAAGTTCAACCCGCCCAAGGCAGAAGGCAAGGACGACGTGACCGGCGAACCGCTGATTCAGCGCGACGACGACAAAGAAGAAACCGTCAAGAAACGCCTGGACGTCTACAGCGCCCAGACCCGCCCGCTGGTGGCGTACTACTCCGGCTGGGCCCAAAAAGATCCCACTGCCGCCCCCCAATACCGCGCCATCAGCGGCATGGGCGATGTAGATGCCATTACCCAACGGGTGATGGAAGCACTGTCTGCGTAAGCGACCTGCCTCCCCCCCAAAAAAAGCCGCGTCAGCGGCTTTTTTTACGCCATCAACTGCAACGTCAACGCAATCCGTGCCTTGACCGGAGACAGGCCCCGGGAATGCGGCAGAGCGGCAGTCGCCTCGCCCTGCACCACCTGGCCACGCGCGCAGCGGCTAGCGCGTACCACCTGCACACCCTGCGCCTGTACTTCCAGCAAAGCGGCCTCCAGGTCCACATGCAGCGTGCCATTGCCGGTTCCGGCCACCACCAGGCCGCGCAATGGTGCAACGGTGTCGTCCGGCCGGGCCAGGCTGCGCACCATGGCCCCCGACGCCCCCACGTAATTCATCACAATCTCCACCCGCGGCCAAGCCACCTTGGCCCAGGCCTGCAAGTCCACCGCATGCGACGGGGTTGTGGAGGCTGACACGCCAAACCAACGCACCCGCCCCTCCTCCACCACAGCCAGCGGCCCGGCATCCCCCGAGTCAAACGCGTCCACGCGGTAGGTATGGCACTTCTGCACCAAGCGGGCGCTGTGCACAGCGCCCGCGCACACGACCAGCACCCCCCGCGCCGTGCCATCCAGCGCCACAGCCACTGCGTCCAGCACGTTTTGCGGACCATCAGGCGTCAGCGCTGACGCCGGGCGCATGGCACAGGTCAGCACCAAAGGCTTGGCCTGCAATAGCGCTGGCGGCAGCACTTGCTCCAGGAAGAAAGCGGTTTCTTCCAGCGTGTCAGTGCCATGGGTGATCAGCACGGCATCCACCTCGGCGTCCTGCAGGTGCTGGGCGCAACGCTGCGCCAACACCGCCCACACGGCAAAGCCCATGTCCTTGCTGTCCACCTGCGCCACCTGCTCGGCCACCAGCGTGCGGCCCTGCAGCGCAGCTTGCAGCGGGGCAATATCCTGCAGCAATGACTGCACGCCCACCTGCCCGGCCTTGTAGCCCACATTGTCCGATCCCCGTTCCGATCGGCCTGCAATCGTGCCGCCCGTGCCCAAAACCACCACTTTTTTACCCATATATCACTGCCCCACTTGCATTAATCAAAAAACTGGTTAAAAATACAGTTACTGGATGAGAAAACAGTGTGTACAGACACACAGCCAGCGCCGACCCACCACGAAGGAGTCAGTATGCTTGAAAGTCCCAAACTCACCGCCCGCCAACAGCAAATTCTGGATCTGATCCAGGGCGCCATTGCGCGCACCGGCGCCCCCCCCACCCGGGCGGAAATCGCCACCGAGCTGGGCTTCAAGTCCGCCAACGCAGCCGAAGAGCATTTGCAGGCCTTGGCCCGCAAAGGCGTGATCGAACTGGTCAGTGGCACTTCCCGCGGCATCCGTCTCAAGGGCGAGGTGCTGCGCTCCATGCAAGAGTCGCGCATGAAACAGTTCGCCCTGCCCTTGCCAGGCCTGGCCCAATTGGCCTTGCCCCTGATTGGCCGTGTGGCCGCCGGTTCGCCCATCCTGGCCCAAGAGCATGTGGACCAAACCTACTACGTCGAAAACAGCCTGTTTCAGCGCCAGCCCGACTACCTGCTCAAGGTGCGCGGCATGTCCATGCGCGACGCCGGCATCATGGACGGCGACCTGCTGGCCGTACAAGCCACCAAAGATGCCAAAAACGGCCAGATCGTCGTCGCCCGCCTGGGTGAAGAAGTCACCGTCAAGCGCTTTCGCCGCAACAAGCACCTGATCGAGCTGCACCCCGAAAACCCCGACTACCAGACCATCGTGGTTGAGCCCGGTGAACCTTTCGAAATCGAAGGCCTGGCCGTAGGCCTGATTCGTAACACCATGTTGATGTAACGCAGACAGAAAGCACCCACCATGAATACCGCCCTCGTGATGAAACCCGACTTTCTGGCCCCCTTGCGACTACTGCTGACATGGCTGCTGCCGAGTCCGCCCCAGCGTGCCCCCCGCTACGCCTCAGCCCGATCTACCGAGCATTGCAATGCTCCTCATTTGATAGCTATGCGCGCAGATTCCACGGGGGCTAGAGGCCAAAATTCCTGTAAATCCAAGCCCTTGCGGGTGGTTCGCGTCCTGGAAAGCGGACAATCCCGCTCCGAGGTCGGTCGCATGGTCATCTCGGGGCGCATGGCCGACGTCTGCGCCGAGCTGGACCGTCTGGCTGCCTGCGAAACTGCGTAACAAAAGCAGGGCAAATTTGCCCTGCGCCCGCCCGGGCAGCCAGCATCCCAAGGCACAATGGCAGGCATGAATATTGTGATTCTGGATGACTATCAGGATGCCGTGCGCAAGCTGCAATGCTCCGCCAAGCTGGATGCCTTCCCGGCCAAGGTGTACACCAATACCGTCAAAGGCATGGGTCAATTGTCCATCCGGCTCAAGGATGCCGACGTCATCGTCCTCATCCGCGAGCGCACCCAAATCACCCGCGCCCTCATCGAGAAGCTCCCTCGTCTCAAACTCATCGCCCAAACCGGTCGCGCTGGCGCACACATCGATGTGCAAGCCTGCACCGAGCGTGGCATTGCCGTGGCAGAGGGCGTGGGCTCCCCTGTCGCCCCTGCGGAATTGACATGGGCCTTGATTCTGGCGGCCATGCGCCGCCTGCCCCAGTACATTGGCAACCTCAAGCATGGTGCCTGGCAGCAGTCCGGACTCAAGGCGGGCTCCATGCCCGCGAATTTCGGGCTAGGTAACGTGCTGCACGGCAAAACCCTGGGGGTGTGGGGCTATGGCCGCATTGGCCAATTGGTAGCGGGTTATGGCCGCGCCTTCGGCATGCACGTTCTGGTCTGGGGCAGCGAAGGTTCGCGCCAAAAAGCCGTGCAAGATGGCTACCAAAGCGCCACAGACCGGGAAGACTTCTTCTCGCGCAGCGATGTGCTGACCCTGCATTTGCGACTCAATGACAACACTCGCTCCATCGTCACCAGCGCCGACCTGGCTTGCATGAAGAATACGGCCCTGTTGGTCAACACCTCACGGGCTGAGTTGATTGAAACAGACGCCCTGATCGGTGCCCTGAACCGTGGTCGCCCGGGCCTGGCCGCAGTGGATGTGTTTGAAACCGAACCCATCTTGCAAGGCCACGCACTGCTGCGTCTGGAGAACTGCATTTGCACGCCCCACATCGGCTATGTGGAGCAGGATAGCTATGAGATGTACTTCGGTGCGGCGTTCGACAATGTCGTGAATTTCATCAAGGGCACACCATCCAACATCATCAATCCCGGCGCGCTTCAGGTGCGGCGCTGAACCTCGGGCCACGCCGCCGCTCTAGCGACGCGAGGTCAACGGTGGTGTGAGGGACAGGCCTGAGGCGTCGAACTCGATGAGATTGTCCGACGCGGGCACGGACTCGGACAAATCCAAGTCAATGTCCATGGAGGGCAAAGCTGCCTCCACCGGAACCGCCCCCGTGTCTGCAGAAGGCTGAAGCGACGATTCCACCGATTTGGCGGCACTGAACGGTGCCAGACCGCTGGTCGCCTCCCCTGACAAGCGTGTCAGCAACGCATGCAAGAGCAGCAACTCGCGGAAGGCCTCCAAATCGAAACGCACGTCGGCGGCCGCATTAGGGGCACGCACCAGGCATTTTTCAATGAATTCCAGCGCGGCCTTGCTGGGCCACACCGAGGCGATGTGGGCGCACAACTCGGGATAGGCATCCAGGCCCTGACCGGGCTGATTGAACTGGGTATAGGGCGGCACCTCACCCGTGAACAAGGCATTGAACTCGTCGCGGTAGCGGTCAAACGCCTCCTTGCGACTCAGAGTATGCAGGGCCTTGAGCAGATCCAGATACACCAGCGGGTTGGACTCCGCGTGGTCGGCAATGTTGTGCTCCAGCAGGGCGATGGCATCATCGTACTGCCCCAGCGTCATAAAAAAATCGGCCTGTTGGCGTACGTCCAGCACCTCCTGGGTGTTGATGGAACGCAGTGAGCCGGACATGCTGGGCGAAAAATCGCGCAGCCCCATCATGCGGGAAGAAAGCGGCGCCGATGCCGTCGGCACCACCACCGGAGTTGGCGGCGACAGCTCATCCAGATGCAAATCGATGTCCACATCTTTCAAGGGCTTGCGGGTATCCGCTGGCACTGGCTTAGCGCGGGCCGCCGTGGCAAGCACAGGCGCAGAAACGGCGGGAAGACTGACTGCAGGGGTGTCTGGAGCCGTAGTTTCGCGCTCCACAGGTGTCGACTGCGATTCGCCCTGCCCACGCCACCAAGGAGAATCGCCAGCATTGCGCAAGCGGAGCCACAACCACACCATGCCACCAGCCAAGGCCAGCAATCCGGCGACCAGGGCATAGACCAGCGGATTGGAATAGCGTTCGGATTCTGACTTTTCCAGGCGCGCCAGCAGCGTCTGCATCTGGCGTTGGTTTTGTGCAGTTTGCTCAGAGAGCTTGCCTACGCTTTGCTCAAGCCCTTGTAAACGCGCAGCATCTTGCAAGACCTCTTCTGGGGTGAGGTTTAGGGTTTTCCAGAGTGCCGCTGCCGCAAGGCGTTTTTGCAAATCCTCCACCGGCGGCACCAACAACTCAGAAGACGACTTGAGCGCCGGATCCCAATCCTGCGACAAATCCAGCGGTGCCAGTTTGAGGCGTGGCCGACTGGCGGTTGGCGTCTTGCCGCTGGGTTGGGCGGCATCGGTGCGCGGAGCTGTTCTTTTGGCAGGTGCCGCAGGCGTCGGTGCTGGTTTGACCACCAACGTTGCGGTGGGAGCCATATTCCCCGTATCTACCGCAGCCGGGGTGCTGGATGGGGCACGCTCCCCGGATGACACCACCGCTGACGGACGTGCGGGCTGGACCTGTGCGCTGGGAACCAGTGCCGGGCTGAGCTCGGAGACCAAGTCGGCCAACAGCACGTAACGGCGGGATGTGGAAACTCCACAGGCCGACCGAAGGTACACCGACACCACAGGCTCATCGACCGGCATGCGAGCCTGGATACGCACAGCCGTCGGCTTACCTGCGGCATTTCGCTCAGGGGTGATGGACACCCGGGTGGACTCTTGGCGCACCTCACCGTAAAACACATCGGCCTCAAAACACACGCCGCTGGCATCTTCATCCGCGGCAATCTGCACTGGCACGGTGATCTGCAAGGGCTGCCCCAACAAGGCAGCCCCCCGGGCGCGGCCCAGGGTCAATGCACTGCTGCCCATGGCGGCACACAGGAGCACCACCCCAAGGGCGGAATGGTTGAATTGAAAGACCGGCTTCATTGATGCAATCGATTCTCGCACACCCCAACGGCCTGAAAAAGGGGCCGAGCCACCGGCAACACCCCTGACACCTGGGCTGCTGCGCCAGATAATTCGGGCATGAATCCTTACTTTGAACACATTGGCATCGTCGGTGCCGGCGCCATGGGGCGCGGCATTGCCCAAATAGCAGCCGAGGCCGGCAGCACCGTCTGGCTGTTTGACACAGCCCCAGGCACCGCACAAGCTGCCTGTACCACCTTGCAAATGCAATGGCGCACCCTGGCAAACAAGGGCCGCATCGCTGCGAGTGATGTGGACATCTTCACGGCCCGCATCCGCCCGGTTGCGACTCTGCAAGCGCTGTCGCTTTGCACACTGGTGGTGGAAGCCGTGGTGGAACAGCAGGATGTCAAAACCCTACTGCTACAAACCCTGGAATCCTGCCTACCCCCTACCGCCATATTGGCCAGCAACACCTCGTCCCTGTCCATTACTGCACTGGGAGCGGGTCTGCAACGTCCGGCGCAGTTGGCCGGATTTCACTTCTTCAACCCGGTGCCACTGATGAAAGTGGTGGAGGTGATCCCGGGCCTCAAGACTGCGCACGCAGTGGTGCAGGCCTTGCAGCAATACGCGAAGGATCTGGGCCACACACCGGTACTGGCACAAGACACACCAGGCTTCATCGTCAACCATGCTGGGCGTGGCTATGGCACCGAGGCCCTGCGGATCGTGTCGGAAGGTGTAGCGGACTTCGCCACCATCGACCGCATCTTGCGCGACCAGGTCGGCTTCAAGCTGGGGCCATTTGAGTTGATGGACCTGACGGGGCTGGATGTGTCGCACCCGGTGATGGAATCCATCTACCAGCAGTACTACGAGGAGCCGCGCTACCGTCCCAGCGTGATCACCGCCCAGCGCCTGGCCGGGGGCCTGACCGGGCGCAAGGCTGGCGAAGGGTTCTACCAATACGCCGACGACCACGCCACGCTGCCCGCCGAACCGCCCGTGCCCGTGGTCGACGAGATGCCCCCCGTGTGGTTGTCGCCCCGTGCATCCCGGCGCATGGAACTGCTGATGCTGTTGAAGAACCTGGGCGCAAAGATCGAGACCGGGCAATCCCCTTCCCCACTGGCGCTGACGCTGGTGGCGCCATTGGGCTTTGACATCACCACCGTGGCCGTGGTGGAGCGGCTGGACCCGGCGCGCACGGTGGGCATCGACATGCTGCTGGACGATGCAGGCACCAAGCGCCGCGTGCTGGCAACCAACCCGGCCACGCGCACCGACATGCGCGATGCTGCCCATGCGCTGTTTGCGCGCGATGGCAAAGCCGTGAGTGTGGTGCGCGACAGCGGCGGCTTTGTGACCCAGCGCGTGGTGGCCAACATCGTCAACATTGCGGCGGATATGTGTCAACAAGGCATTTGCAGCCCCAGGGATCTGGAGACCGCAGTAACACTGGGCTTGGGTTATCCCATGGGCCCCTTGGCACTGGGCAATTTGTGTGGCCCCACCAATGTGCTGGAAGTGTTGTTCAACATGCAAACCGTCTACGGCGACCCACGCTACCGCCCCAGCCCATGGCTGCGGCGGCGCGGCGCCATTGGCCTGAGCCTGCTGCACGAAGAAGAGTAGTACCGGCACCAGACGCACTGGCGACACCCGCATGCACCCAGCGAGGTCCCGGGGGTGACAATGTGGGCGAGATTTCCCTTCAGCAAGTCACCCAAAAGACAGGCCATGGACGACCCCATTCTTACCATTGATGAACGCACTGCAATCAACGCGGGGCGCTGGTTTTCATCCCTCTCGCCTTCTCTCAAACACGACATTCTTCGATGCGCCTACGTCAAACGTTACAAAGACGGCGAGCTGATTGCAGCGCGCGGCGAGCCGCCCGAAGAATGGATTGCCTGCGCCAAGGGTGCGGTGCGCGTGAGCTCCACCTCGATCTCGGGCAAGCAGATCACGCTGACCTATGTGGAGCCGGGCATCTGGTTTGGCGATGTGGCGATCTTCGATGGGGACCGTCGCACCCACGACGCCTATGCGCACGGGGACACCACCATCCTCTGCGTGGCCAAGGCGGATTTCCGCAAAATCCTGGCCAACCATGTGGAGCTGTACGAAGCCATGCTGCGCCTGCACGCACGGCGCATTCGCCAGCTCTACGGCTTGGTGGAAGACCTGAATACCCTGCCCCTGCGCGCGCGCCTGGCCAAGCAACTGCTACACCTGGTACGCAGCTACGGTGTGCCCTCGCTCAGCGATGGCAGCGAGGTGCGTATTGGCCTGCAACTGGCACAGGAAGAACTGGCGCAGCTACTGGGTGCGTCGCGCCAGCGCGTGAATCAGGAGCTCAAGGCCATGGAGCGCGAGGATGCCATTCGCATCGAACCCGGCGGCCTGGTGATACGCGATCGCGCCGCGCTCATGCGCATCATTGACGCCGACAACTAGTTTTCGACCTTTACACGACGCCATCTGCATGAGCGACTTTGACCACTTTATCGGCACCCGTTCCGTCTCCGGCCAACACGTATTTGACGTGGCAGCCCTGGACAGCTGGCTGCAAGGCCACCTGCCAGGCTATGCCGGACCATTGGAAGTGGAGATGTTCAAGGGCGGCCAATCCAACCCCACCTACAAGCTCAACACACCCGGCAAAAGTTATGTGATGCGCGCCAAGCCCGGCCCGGTAGCCAAGCTGCTGCCATCGGCCCATGCAGTGGAGCGCGAGTTTGCGGTGATGCAGGGCCTGCATGGCACCGATGTGCCGGTGCCGCAGATGCACTGTCTGTGTGAAGACGAATCCGTCATCGGACGTGCGTTCTACGTGATGGAGTTCATGCAGGGCCGCGTGTTGTGGGACCAGTCCCTGCCCGGCATGACGACCGAACAACGTGGCGCCATCTACAACGAGATGAACCGCGTGATCTCCGCCCTGCACACGGTCAAGTTTGCGGAACGCGGACTGGCGGGTTATGGCAAGCCCGGCAATTACTTCGAGCGGCAGATTGGTCGCTGGAGCAAACAGTACGTGGCCTCCATCACACAGCCCATCCCCGAGATGGACCAGCTCATGGAATGGCTACCCAAGAACATTCCCGCCATGGCACGCGATGACAGCATGGTCAGCATCGTGCACGGTGACTACCGCCTGGACAACCTGATGTTTGACAGCAGCGAGGCCAAGGTACGTGCCGTGCTGGACTGGGAGCTATCTACGCTGGGGCACCCACTGGCCGACTTCAGCTACCACTGCATGGCCTGGCACATTCCGCCCGGCGCCTTCCGCGGCATTGGCGGGTTGGACTTTGCTGCGCTGGGCATCCCCAGCGAAGACGACTACATCCGCATGTACTGCGACCGCACTGGCCTGGCCGAGCCCGCGCAGCTCAAGGCGGACTGGAACTTCTATATGGCCTACAACATGTTCCGCATCGCGGCCATCTTGCAAGGTATTGCCAAGCGCGTAGAGGCTGGCACGGCCTCCAGCGCACAGGCCGTGAGCTCCGCTGCAGGTGCCCGCCCACTGGCCCAGATGGCATGGAAGTTTGCCCGCCAGGCCTGAAGCTTTCTACACCACACACACATCTACCCCCCCCGGAGACTCCATGGATTTTGACTACTCCCCCAAGACCAAAGACTTGCAGACCCGCCTGCTCAAGTTCATGGACGAACACATCTACCCCTCCGAGGGCGCGTATCACGCAGAGATCGAGGCCAACACCGCGGCCGGCAAGCGCTGGACCCCGCTGCAAACCATCGAAAACCTCAAACCCAAGGCCCAAGCTGCAGGGCTGTGGAACCTGTTCTTGCCGGTGGACAGCGCCGAGGCGTCGGGCTACCACGGCGCAGGTTTGACGAACCAGGAATACGCCCCATTGGCCGAGATCATGGGCCACGTCCTGTGGTCCAGCGAAGTGTTCAACTGCTCGGCCCCCGACACCGGCAATATGGAAACCATCGCCCGTTATGGCTCGGACGAGAACAAGGCGCGCTGGCTCAAGCCCCTGCTGGAGGGCAAGATCCGCTCGGCTTTTGCCATGACTGAACCGGATGTGGCGTCCAGCGATGCGACCAACATCGAAACGCGTATTGAGCGCCAAGGTGATGAGTATGTGATCAACGGCCGCAAGTGGTGGATTTCCGGTGCCGGTGACCCACGCTGCTCCGTCTACATCACCATGGGCAAGACCGATCCCGAGGCGCCTCGCCATTCCCAGCAAAGTATGGTATTGGTGCCGGCCGACACCCAAGGCATCACCTTAGTGCGCCCGCTCAATGTGTTTGGCTACGACGACGCACCCCATGGCCACATGGAGATGCTGTTTGAAAACGTGCGCGTGCCGGCTTCCAACATCCTGTTGGGCGAAGGTCGCGGCTTCGAGATTGCCCAGGGTCGCCTCGGCCCCGGGCGCATCCACCACTGCATGCGCATGATCGGCCTGGCCGAGCGTGCGCTGGCGCTGATGTGCAAACGCGCCTCCAGCCGTATTGCATTTGGCAAACCGATTGCTGCACAGACGGTGACACAAGAACGCATTGCCGAAGCCCGCTGCAAAATCGACATGGCGCGCCTGCTTACGCTCAAGGCGGCCTGGATGATGGACATGGGTGGCAATAAATTTGCCAGAAATGAAATTGCGATGATCAAGGTCGTGGCTCCCAGCATGGCCTGCGAAGTCATCGACTGGGCAATACAAGTACACGGTGGCGGCGGCATGTGCGACGACTTTCCCTTGGCCTACAGCTACGCCCAAGCCCGCACGCTGCGCTTTGCTGACGGCCCGGATGAGGTGCACCGCAACGCCATTGCCAAACTGGAACTGGGAAAATACGCACTCAATCCCAAACCGGTTGAGATGCCCATCACCCGAGGCTGCTAAAACAAAAAAAGAGCAAGTGCCCGAACACTTGCTCTTTTTTTGATAGCTACTCACGCAGCATTCACGAGGGCTAGCGACCTATTTCATTCAAAATCCGCATCCTTACCAAGGCGCATTGGGCAAGCCGGACCATAACTCGTTCAAATCGGTAAAGCGCCATTTGGCCGGATCTTCGCGGCTGGCGATTTTGTCGTTCACGCTGGGCTTGGACAAATCCACCATCTCGGGGACGATCCGCATATTGGATTTGGTGGAAAAAAACACCTTCACACAGGGCGTCGTCAGCGACTTTGTTGTCTGCTCCACCACCACGCCCAAGCGCCCCGAACTCAGTCGCACCAGTGATCCAATCGGGTAAATCCCCAGACTTTTGACAAAGGCTTGAAAGACTTTGCCGTCGAAATGTCCATTGGCCCATTCGGCCATCTTGCGCAACGATTCGGCCGGGTCCCAGCCAGTTTTATAAGGGCGGTTGGAGGTAATAGCGTCGTACACATCGCAAACCGCCCCCATCTTGGCGAACAGACTGATCTGGTCAGCCTTCAAACCCTCCGGGTAGCCAGAGCCATCGGTTTTTTCGTGGTGGTGCAGGCACACATCCAGCACCACCGGGTCCACATCCTTACCCGTCTTGAGCAGCCGGAAACCTTCTTGGGGGTGGGTTTTGATGATCGCGAACTCGGCATCAGTCAACTTGCCCGGTTTGTTCAGCACGTCCATGGGCATGGCTGCCTTGCCCAAATCATGCATAAGGCCGGCCAAGCCAGCCAGACGGGTTTGGTCATCGTCCAAGCCCAGTTGCTTGGCCAGCGCCACCATCATGGCGCACACGGCGACAGAATGCATATAGGTGTAGTCGTCTGCCGTCTTGAGTCGGGCCAAACTGATCAAAGCACCCGGGTTGCGCGTCACCGAGTCCGTGATTTCTTCCACCATCTGCTTGGCACTGCCCGCATCCACAGTGTTGCCCATGCGGGCCTCCTGGAACATGGACATGACGGCCTGTTTGGATTGGTAGCAAATCTTGGCAGCACGTTGCAATTCAACGCTCATCGAAACCGGTGCTACTTCGCGCTGGGCTGACACCGCTTGGCGCAACTCCTCTTCCACCAGTTCTTCCGACTCAGATTCGGTGACCACAAACTGCCCATCGGCCACATCCAGGCCCTTGCTGCTATCAATCCAGACTTCTTTGATACTGCTGGCCAAGATCGTGGTGATGTCCTTGGGGTCCGTGATGACGAAGCCAGTGCGCCAGAACGGATGCTCCATCCACGAACCACAAAACTCCTTGAGGTGCATGCCAACTGTCAATTGCTGAACGCTAATTTTTTTAAGCATGGATGTCTTTTTGGAAACGCGCAACGACACGGAAATCTAGGGATCTCAGGCTACATGGCCAACGGTGAATTCAGTATACGTGCCAGCGTGCCCAAACACGCAAAAAAAGGGGTCAGTGCAAATGCCGTGGCTTGCGTCCGCTGCCGTGGCCACCGCCAAAACCGCCCCCCGATCCCCGTGGGGGCTTGCCAATCTCCAACGAGCTGACGAGCGCATCAAAGCGCTGGGTAAACAGCTTGTCGACTTCCGCTACCACACCGCCCAACTCAGAGCCATCAAAGTGGCGCTCCATCAGGTTGATGACATCCTGCACCAACAGATCGCGCTGGACTTGCATGATGGAGGCCGGGTTAGGGCCGACGAACAGGACCACGAAATCGTCCCGTGACGCGGCACTGGAAGACGGCTCATCCTCGTCGAACTCGGAGTCATAGAAAGTGACCTCAATCGCGGCCCCCGCATCGGCCAACTCATTGAGGTTCATACAAACTTCGTCCAGTGTCTGGCGGAAGTCTTCATCCCCGGCCACGGTCCAGCACATCTGCAGCACATGGTCATGCGCATCAAGCTGGATGCCCGGTTCATCCTCGTAGCTGCTTTTGGCGCCGTCCGTCAGCGACTTGGCGCCAGCGTATTTCCACATCGGCTTCAACGCATCTTGCAACTGGGCGAAGGTCACGTCTGCACGCAGCATCACCTGACCATGGACATGGATTTCAAAAGGGGCGTTGTAGTTCGACATAGCAGTAGTGGTTGGTGCCTGAGACCGGAATCGAACCGGTACGCCCGTTATTCACGAAGCGGCGGATTTTAAGTCCGATGTGTCTACCTATTTCACCACTCAGGCACGTGGGTCTATTGTCAAACAAAAACGCCCCGCCAACCGAGGCCGACGAGGCGTTTGTGACCAGAAAAATCTGGAGGCGCGGTCCGGAGTCGAACCGGACTAACCGGATTTGCAATCCGGGGCATAACCGCTTTGCTACCGCGCCACTTTGAATAAAAAAATGGAAGTCAAGACTTCCATTTTTTGAATTGGAGCGGGAAAAGAGGCTCGAACTCTCGACCTATACCTTGGCAAGGTATCGCTCTACCAACTGAGCTATTCCCGCATAAACTGACACTGCACTAGAAACGACACTCCAGTACGAAATTGGAGCGGGAAAAGAGGCTCGAACTCTCGACCTATACCTTGGCAAGGTATCGCTCTACCAACTGAGCTATTCCCGCGT
>NZ_JBYTDI010000001.1:777839-1032274 GCF_058791215.1 Rhodoferax sp. EU05-FHT12H12
CGCGTTTCAAGCCTCAAATTATAGCCTACTTTCTTAGCCTAAGTCCACTACGACTCAAAAAATGTCAGCACTTAGTGTTTGACGGAATCATCCAATTGCACGGCAGGCGCAATGGCAGCCACAGCCGTCGCGGGCAGCACCTCTTCGTCCGTCAGGGGAATGGGATGGCTTTCCAGCGCCAGCTCCAACACCTGGTCTATCCAACGCACCGGCACAATCTCGAGACCGTTCTTCACGTTCTCAGGAATGTCCTGCAGGTCCTTGGCGTTCTGCTCAGGAATCAACACTGTCTTGATGCCACCACGTAGCGCGGCCAGCAGCTTTTCCTTGAGTCCGCCGATTTCGGTGATCTCGCCCCGCAAGGTGATTTCGCCGGTCATCGCCACGTCCCCACGCACAGGAATTCCGGTCAAAGCCGACACAAACGCAGTCGCCATCGCAGCACCTGCGCTGGGCCCATCTTTGGGAGTTGCACCATCGGGCACGTGGATGTGGATGTCCTTCTTCTCGAACACTTCATCCTTGATGCCCAAACGACGTGAACGGCTACGCACCACGGTACGGGCAGCCTCAACCGACTCTTTCATCACATCGCCCAGCGAACCAGTACGCGTGATCACACCTTTGCCGGGCGTCAAAGCGGCTTCAATGGTCAGCAAATCACCACCGACTTCCGTCCAGGCAAGACCAACCACTTGGCCGACCTGGTTCTGCTCTTCAGCACGGCCGTAGGTGTACTTGCGCACGCCTAGGAAATCGTTCAAGTTGTCCACCGTCACCAGCACCTGAGGCGTCAGCTTTTTGAGCAACAAGCCCTTGACCACCTTACGGCAAATCTTGGAGAGTTCACGCTCCAGCGAACGCACACCGGCTTCCCGCGTGTAATAGCGCACGATATCGCGTACCGCGTCTTCCGACACTGCCAGCTCCGCCGTCTTCACACCATTGTTCTTCATCTGCTTGGGCAGCAGGTAAGTGATGGCGATATTGGTCTTCTCGTCTTCGGTATATCCCGACAGACGGATCACTTCCATGCGGTCCAACAGGGCCGGAGGAATGTTCATCGAATTGGATGTCGCCACAAACATCACATCGCTGAGGTCGTAATCGACCTCGACATAGTGGTCGCCAAACTTGTTGTTCTGCTCGGGGTCCAGCACCTCCAGCAGCGCGCTGCTGGGGTCACCTCGAAAGTCCGTGCCCAGTTTGTCGATTTCATCCAGCAGGAAAAGCGGATTGCGGGTACCAACCTTGGACAGGCTTTGCAACACTTTGCCAGGCATGGCACCGATGTAGGTACGGCGGTGGCCACGGATCTCGGCCTCGTCCCGCATGCCACCCAGGGCCATGCGCACGTACTTGCGGCCGGTGGCTTTGGCAATGGATTGACCCAGAGACGTCTTACCCACGCCAGGAGGGCCTACCAGGCACAGGATGGGCGCCTTGACCTTGTCCACGCGTTGTTGCACTGCAAGGTATTCCAGGATGCGGTCCTTGACTTTGTCCAGGCCGTAGTGGTCTTCGTTCAGCACATTCTCGGCATTCACCAGGTTGTGCTTGATCTTGGTTTTGGTGGTCCAGGGCAGACCCGTCAGCACCTCGATGTAGTTGCGCACCACGGTGGCCTCGGCCGACATGGGCGACATCAACTTCAGCTTCTTCAGTTCAGCCTCGGCCTTCTTCAAGGCCTCCTTGGGCATCTTGGCTGCCTTGATCTTCTTCTCGATCTCCTCGATGTCAGCGCCATCCTCGCCCTCGCCCAACTCCTTCTGGATAGCCTTGACTTGCTCATTCAAATAGAAATCGCGCTGGTTCTTCTCCATCTGGCGCTTCACGCGACCACGAATTTTCTTGTCCACATTCAGGATGTCGACTTCGCGCTCGATTTGCTCGAACAAGTTTTCCAGACGGTCTTTGACCAGCGGCAGGCTCAGCACGGTCTGCTTGCTGTCCAACTTCAGGGGCAAATGCGCGGCAATCGTATCGGCCAGACGGCCGGCATCGTCAATGCTGGAGATGGAGGTCAGGATCTCGGGCGGAATCTTCTTGTTCAGCTTGACGTACTGGTCAAACTGCTGCATCACCGCACGGCGCAGAGCCTCCACTTCGCTGGCGGCCTTGCGGGCGTCATCCGTGTTTTCGTCAGCGGCTTCGATGGGGGTGACGTTGGCGGAGAAGTGCTGCTCACCCTCAACAATTTCGTTCACGGTGGCGCGCTGATGGCCTTCCACCAACACCTTCACCGTACCATCCGGCAGCTTCAGCATTTGCAGGATGGTGGACACGCAGCCCACATCGAACATGTCCGACACGACAGGATCATCTTTGGCCGCAGCCTTCTGGGCGACAAGCATGATGCGACGATCGGCTTCCATCGCGGCTTCCAGCGCCTTGATGCTCTTGGGGCGCCCCACAAACAGCGGGATCACCATGTGGGGAAAAACAACCACGTCACGCAGCGGCAACAGTGGCAAATCAATGGGGGTAGCAGGCAGGGGTGTGTGGCCAGACATGGGGAACCTTTTCGTTACCTGTTGAATATGGACCGAGTTGCCTGAAATTCAAGCGCACTGCCATTATGGTTGGCAGCATGGCCTGCGATTTCAGGTGTACTCACCCAAAAGCCCTGTTAATTGGACCCTTGGGCGGAAATGCATTACGCCTTCTTGGCCGACTCGCGGTACACCAGCAAGGGAGGCTGGTTCTCTTCGATGGTGGACTCATCCACCACCACTTTTTCCACGTTGCCCGCATTGGGCAACTCGTACATGGTGTCAATCAGGGACTGTTCCAAAATGGAGCGCAACCCACGTGCGCCGGTCTTGCGTGCCAAAGCACGCTTGGCAATCGCCTTGAGGCCAGCGGGGCGGATTTCCAGCTCAGCGCCTTCCATGGCCAAAAGCTTGGCGTATTGCTTGACCAAGGCATTCTTGGGTTCGGTCAAGATTTGCACCAACGCATCTTCGGTCAGCTCGGCCAGAGTCGCGACCACGGGCATGCGACCGACCAATTCGGGAATCAAACCGAACTTGATCAAATCCTCTGGCTCCACTTCCTTGAAGACCTCGGTCAAGGCGCGCTGCTGCTTGCTCTTGACGGCGGCTCCAAAGCCGATACCCGAAGACTCGGTGCGACGCTCAATGACCTTCTCCAGGCCCGCAAAGGCGCCACCGCAGATAAACAGGATGTTCGTGGTGTCGATCTGCACAAAGTCCTGGTTGGGATGCTTGCGCCCCCCCTGGGGCGGCACGCTGGCCATGGTGCCTTCAATGAGCTTTAGCAAAGCCTGCTGCACGCCTTCGCCCGACACATCACGCGTGATGGAGGGGTTGTCCGACTTGCGCGAAATTTTGTCAATTTCGTCGATGTAAACAATGCCGCGCTGGGCCCGCTCCACATCGTAGTTGCAGCTTTGCAGCAACTTGAGAACGATGTTCTCCACATCTTCGCCCACATAACCCGCTTCGGTTAGCGTGGTGGCATCTGCCATCACAAACGGCACATCGAGCATGCGCGCCAGCGTTTGGGCCAGCAGGGTCTTGCCAGAGCCGGTGGGACCAATCAGCAAGATATTGCTCTTGGCCAGCTCGACGTCGTCCTTCTTGGCTTTTTCCTTGTGCTTGAGACGCTTGTAATGGTTGTACACCGCAACCGCCAGTGTGCGCTTGGCGGGCTCCTGGCCGATCACGTAATTGTCCAGATTGGCCTTGATGTCGGCAGGGGTGGGCAGATCGCTGCGCGCATCCTTGCCTTCGGTGGTGGCGGGGAGCTCGTCGCGAATGATCTCGTTACAGAGTTCAATGCACTCATCGCACACAAACACCGACGGGCCGGCGATCAGCTTTTTCACCTCATGCTGGCTCTTGCCGCAAAAAGAGCAGTACAAGGTTTTTTCGCCGGTTGCGCCTTTTTTCTCGGCCATGTGAAGTCTGCCTTTTTCGCTAAGTTAAGCAATGATAACCAAATAAAAACGGTGCCTTTCGAGCAGAAAGACACCGTCGGAGGGGGCTAAAGCCGCACTATCAGGGGCGCTTGGTGATCACTTGGTCCACCAAGCCGTATTCTTTGGCTTCATCGGCAGACAGGTAGTAATCGCGCTCAGTATCACGCTCGATCTTTTCCAGCGGCTGACCCGTACGCTCAGCCAAGATCTTGTTGAGCTGCTCGCGGGTCTTGAGGATTTCGCGAGCGTGGATCTCGATCTCCGTGGCCTGGCCTTGCGTGCCACCCAAAGGCTGGTGAATCATGACCTTGGAGTTGGGCAGCGAGAAACGCTTGCCCTTGGCTCCAGCAGCCAGCAGGAACGCGCCCATGCTGGCGGCCATGCCGGTGCACAAGGTGGAGACATCAGGCTTGATGAAGTTCATGGTGTCGAAAATCGCCATGCCGGCGCTGACCGAGCCACCAGGAGAGTTGATGTAGAACGAGATGTCCTTGTCAGGATTTTCGCTTTCCAGGAACAGCAACTGCGCGACCACCAGGTTGGCGGTCTGGTCATTGACCGGACCGACCAGGAAAATCACGCGCTCTTTGAGCAGGCGTGAATAAATGTCGTAGGAGCGCTCGCCGCGGCCTGACTGCTCGATGACCATGGGAACCATGCCCAAAGCCTGCGTTTCCATTGCGCCGGACATTCCATATTTCACGTTCATAAGCTCTCCAAATTGAATGGTGTAACTGTACCGAAAAAACCGAACCCGCCATGCAAATGGGGCTTGACCGCCGGACTGCAAGTCCTGCGCAAGCCCCATTTTCAATTTAGCGCGCCAGGCACGCCAATCGCATGGCCGATCAGTTTTGCGCCATCAGTTCGTCAAAGGACACCGCCTTGGCAGTGACTTTGGCCTTGGCCAACACGAAATCGGTCACGTTGTTCTCAATCACGATCGCTTCCACTTCAGCCATACGGCGGTTGTCACCAAAGTACCAACGCACCACATCAGCAGGCTTTTCGTAGCTCGCAGCTAACTCGTCCACGTGGGCCTTGATCTGCTCAGGCTTGGCAGCTAGGTCATTGGCACGCACCAGCTCAGCCACTACCAGGCCCAGGCGCACGCGGCGCTCAGCTTGGGGGCGGAAGATGTCGTCAGGAATCGGTGCCTTGTCAGCATCTTTAATGCCGCGTTGCTTCAGATCCGCACGGGCGTTTTCGATCATGCGATCCAGTTCTGCCTGCACGCTCGACTTGGGCAAGTCCAGCTCAGCTTTGGACACCAAGGCGTCCATGGCCGCTTGCTTGTTGCGGGCCAGCAAACGGAACTTGACTTCGCGCTCCAGGTTCTTGCGGATGTCTGCACGCAGCGCTTCCACAGTGCCTTCGGCAATACCGAGGGACTTGGCCAGCTCACCGTCCACGGCGGGCAAATTGGCAGCTTCCAGCTTCTTCAGGGTAACCATGAAATCAGCAGTCTTGCCGGCCACATCCTTGCCATGGTAATCAGCGGGGAAAGCCAAGGGGAAAGTCTTGCTTTCGCCAGTCTTCATGCCACGTGTTGCGTCTTCAAATTCTTTCAGCATCTGGCCGTCGCCCAGGATGAACTGGAAGTCGTCGGCCTTGCCACCGGCAAAGGGTTCACCGTCGATCTTGCCTTCGAAGTCCACAGTGACACGGTCAGTGTCTTGCGCAGCAGTGCCTTGGGCGCGCTGGGCAAAGGTACGGCGCTGCTTGCGCAGAATCTCGATGGTCTTGTCGATGGCTTCGTCGGTCACGTCAGCAGCCAGCTTTTCGACTTCGGCGGTAGCCAGGTCACCGATCTTGACTTCGGGGAACACTTCGAAAATGGCATCGAATGCCATTTGGCCTTCAGCAGCGGTTTCGCTCTCGGTGATTTTGGGCTGACCCGCCACGCGCAGCTTGGCTTCGTTGGCGGCAGTGGCGAAAGCCTCGCCCACTTTGTCGTTCATCACTTCGTAGTGCACGGAGTAACCGTAGCGCTGTGTCACCACATTCATGGGCACTTTGCCGGGACGGAAGCCGTCCATCTTCACGGTACGGGCCAGCTTGCGCAGACGGCTGTCCACTTCAGTCTGGATCACGCCCACAGGCAGTGTCAACGTGATCTTGCGCTCCAGCTTTTCCAGAGTTTCTACAGTAACGGCCATGGCTAACTCCTAATTGTGGTTTTGGCAGGACTTTCACCTGCGGCACCGGTCAAAGGTGCCTGTTAAAGGTTGGTGCGCGGGGGGGGACTCGAACCCCCACACTGTTGCCAGCGTCAGGACCTAAACCTGGTGCGTCTACCAATTTCGCCACCCGCGCAAAAAACAGAAATGGGAGGCCTGATGCACTTGCGGGACATACCCACAAGGCCTGGACCACCCATTTGAAATCGGTCAGCCCGCTATTTTAACCTGCGGAAAGACCGACTCTCCTCAAGTCGCTGCGGAAGGCTCCTTCTTGACCCGAAACCATGCGGCGTACATGGCGGGCAAGGCCAGCAGCGTCAGCACGGTCGCCACGATCAGCCCACCCATGATGGCCACGGCCATGGGCCCCCAGAACACCGAGCGCGACAGCGGAATCATGGCCAACACCGCAGCGGCAGCCGTCAGCACGATGGGGCGCAGACGCCGCACGGCGGACTCCACAATCGCATCCCAGGCCGGGATGCCATTGGCGCGGTCCTGTTCGATCTGGTCGATCAGGATCACCGAATTGCGCTGGATCATGCCCATCAGGGCGATCACACCCAGCAGCGCCACAAAACCAAATGGACGGCCTAGCAGGATCAGCGCCCCCGCCACACCGGCAATGCCCAGCGGCCCGGTGATGAACACCAGCAGCGCGCGGCTGAAGCTTTGTAGCTGCAGCATCAGCAGCGTAAAGGTCAGGAACAGCATGACGGGAACTCCCGCCACGATGGACGCGGAGCCCTTGGAGCTTTCCTCCACGGCCCCCGCCACCTCGATGCGGTAACCCTGCATGTCCGCCTTCTGCCACTTGGCCTCCAGCACCTTGAGCTGGGGCATCAGCTCAGCGGTCACGGTGGCGCCCTGCAGGCCTTCCACAATGTCGCCCTGCACCGTGATGGCGTAGTCGCGGTTCTCGCGCCACATCACACCGGGCTCCCAGGTGAACACCGGTTTGGCGATCTGCGTGAGCGGAATGGACTTGCCACTGGCCGTGGGCAGGTAGGCGTTGGCAATGTCGGTAATGGCGTTGCGCTCGTCCAGCGGCTGGCGCAGCACAATGTCGATCAGCTTGTCACCTTCGCGGTACTGGCCCACGGTGGTGCCAGCCAACACGGTTTTGGACGCTTGGGCGATGGACTGGCTGGTCACGCCCAGTGCGCGGGCCTTGGCCTGGTCCACTTCCAGACGCAGCACCTTGACCGACTCGTTCCAGTTGTCGTTCACACCGCGCATATTGGGGCTGGTGCGCACCACGGCCTTCACCTCATCAGCGCGCTCGCGCAGCGCAATCGGGTCGGGGCCGACGACGCGGAACTGCACGGGGTACGGCACAGGCGGGCCGTTGGGCAGCAGCTTGACGCGGCCACGCACCTCGGGGAACTCGCTCGCCAGCAGCGCAGGCAGCTTCACGCGCAGGGTTTCACGCACCTTCAGGTCTTTGGGGATGACGATGAACTGCGACACGTTGGACTGGGGGAACACCTGGTCCAGCGGCAAATAGAAACGCGGCACGCCAGAGCCGATCCAGGTGCTCACGGTGTTGACGCCCTCTTCCTGCATCAGGCGCTGCTCCACACGCTGGGTGACTTCCTGGTTGGCCGCGAAGGACGTGCCCTCGGGGAACCAGATATCCACCAGCACCTCGGGGCGGCTGGAGTCCGGGAAGAACTGCTGCTGCACCTTGCCCATGCCGACGATGCCCAAGGCGAACACCAAAATGGTGGCACCAATGGTCATCCAGCGGTGCTGCACACACCAGTTCACCGTTTTGCGGAAGATGTTGTAGAACGGCGTGTCAAAGTGCTCGGCGTGGACCGACTCCTCGCCCGCATGGTGCTTGTGCTCCTTGAGCAGCAGCGTGCCCAGGTAAGGCACAAAGTACACCGACACAAACCAGCTCAGGATCAGCGCCAGCACCGTCACCGCAAAAATGGCAAAGGTGTATTCACCGGTGGTGGACTTGGCCAGGCCGATGGGCAAAAAGCCCACCGCGGTAATCAAGGTGCCCGTCAGCATGGGCATGGCGGTAACTTCGTAGGCGAAGGTGGCGGCGCGCACCTTGTCGTAGCCCTCCTCCATCTTGCGCACCATCATTTCCACCGCAATGATGGCGTCGTCCACCAGCAAGCCCAGCGCAATGATGAGCGAGCCCAGCGAAATCTTGTGCAGGCCAATACCCCAGTAATACATACCGAGGAATGTCACCGCCAGCACCAGCGGGATGGTGATACCCACCACCAGGCCGGGGCGGATGTCCAGAATCCAGCGCTTCCACAGAGGGTTCTTGCCGGGGCGCTTGTGCAGGCCCAGCGCAATAAAACTCACCGCCAGCACAATCACCACGGCCTCGATCAGCACCTTCACAAACTCGCTCACCGAAGAGGTGACCGACTTGGGCTGGTCCTGCAGCTGCACCAGCTTGATACCGGCCGGCAAATCCTTCTCGATGCCCTTGAACACCGATTCCAGCGAATGGCCCAGCGCAATGATGTCGCCGCCCTTGGTCATGGAAACGCCCAGCGCAATCACTTCCTTGCCCTGGTGGTGCACCTTCACCGCCGGCGGGTCCACATACCCTTTGGCGATGGTCGCAATGTCCTTGAGCTGCAACTGGTTGCCCGAGGCGCCGCGGATTGGCATCGCCTGCAGCTCTTCCACCCGGTTGAACTGGCCGCCCACGCGCACCTGCACCACGTCCAGCGGGGTTTGCACTGCACCGGCGGATTCCACTGCGTTTTGCTGGCCCAGTTGCGCCAGCACCTGGTTCAGGTCCAGCCCCAACTGGGCCAGGCGTTTTTGCGAAATTTCGATGTACAGCTTCTCGTCCTGCGCACCAAACAACTCCACCTTGGCCACATCGGGCACGCGCAGCAGGCGCTGGCGCACGTCGTCGGCAAAGGTCTTGAGCTCGGCGTAGTTGAAGCCATCGGCCTCCAGCGCGTAGATCACGCCATACACATCGCCAAAGTCATCGTTAAAAAACGGGCCGACCACGCCACCGGGCAAGGTGCCGCGGATATCACCCACCTTTTTGCGCACGCTGTACCAGACGTTGGGCACATCCGACGGTTTGCTGGAGTCCTTGATCTGGAAAATGATCTGCGACTCGCCGGGCTTGGAATAGCTGCGAATCTTGTCGGCATACGGCACCTCTTGCAGGGTGCGCTCGATCTTGTCGGTGACCTGCTCAGCCACCTGCTGCGCCGTGGCGCCGGGCCAGTAGGTGCGCACCACCATGGCGCGGAAGGTGAACGGCGGGTCTTCGTCCTGCCCCAGCTGGAAGTAGGACGCCACGCCCAGCAAGAGCAGCACGATCATCAGGTAGCGCGTGAGCGCCGCGTGGTCCAGGGCCCACTTGGACAGGTTAAAGCCTGGTTTCGGTTCGTCGAGGTTCATGCCAGCCTCACTTCGCAGCCGTGTCGCTGGTGGCCTTGGCCACCGCAGGCGCTACGATTTCAGGAGCTGCTTGCGCAGAACCCACGGGGGCTAGAGGCATTTTTTCCTTGTAAATGGAGACCTTTTGGCCGGGCGACAGCACATGCACACCCGCAATCACCACCTGCATGCCGGGCTGCAAACCATCGGCCACCACGGCCTCGTTGCCATCGGCCGTGGCCACGGTGATGGGTTGCAGCTTCACGGTCATGCTGGCACTGTCCAGCACCCACACGGCGGTGGACTTGCCGCTCTGCACCAGCGCGCTGGTGGGCAGCTTGATGACTTGCACGCCGCTGCGGTCAAACGCCTGCGGCACCACCGACACCGTGGTACCCAGCGCCAGGGAATCCTTGGCATCCAGCGCCACCTTCACCACAAAGGTGCGCGTCACCGGGTCGGCACTGGCCGCCACTTCGCGCACCACGCCTTTTACGGTGGTCTTGCTGGCCCACACCTTCACATCCACAGCAGAGCCCGCCTTGATCATGACCACCTTGTCTTCGGGCACCGAGAACACCACGTCGCGCGGACCATCCTGGGCAATCTGCACCACCGGCGTGCCGGCGCTCACCACCTGGCCGGGTTCGGCGTTGATGGCGGTCACCACGCCCGCCATGTCGGCCACCAGGGTGGTGTAAGACGCCTGGTTGCCCTGGCTGTTGAGTTGGGCCTGCGCCTGGTCCAGCTGGGCCTGGGCGGCTTTGAGGGTAGCTTCGCGGCGCTCCAGTTCGGCACCGCTGATGAAGTTCTGGTCGCGCAGCTCCTTGAAGCGCTTGAAGTCAGCAGCAGCCAGGTCGCGGTTGGTGGCAGCAGCGGCTACCTGGGCGCGGGCAGCTTCAGTGGCCAGTTTGTAGTCCTGCGGGTCCAACTGGGCCAGCACCTGACCGGCTTTCACCATTTGCCCGAGTTCCACGGGGCGGCGCACCAGTTTGCCCGCCACGCGAAAGCCCAGGCGCGACTCAATGCGGGGCCGCACCTCGCCTGAAAACTCGGAGCCGGACTGGATGCTGGACGCGCCCACCGTGCTGACCTTGACCGCGCGCACCGGCTCCTCGGAGGGGGCGGGCTTGGAGCAGGCGGTGGCAAGCAGCGCGGCAGCGAGCACAGCGCCTGCGGTGTAAAAAGTTCTGGTGGACATGGTGGTGGGGAGGCAATAAAGAAAAACAAACGGTGCCAGACACGTCGCCCAGCACCACTAATGACCGAATGGTTAGTAATTTAGGGTACGCACTGTTTTTTGTCAAGGCGCGGCCCAGCAAATAGGCCGAAAGGCACAATGGCGCCCATGCCAAGCCCCCTGCCCGCTGCGCCCACCGCAGCCGCCCCCATCACGCATTACGAAAACTTCCCCGTTGCCTCCTGGCTGTGCCCGGCCCACCTGCGCGCACCGATTGCCGCCATCTACCACTTTGCCCGCACCGCGGACGATATCGCCGACGAAGGCGACGCCGCCCCGGCCCAGCGCCTGGCCAGCCTGCAGGCCTACCGCCAGGCCCTGCAGCAGGCGGCCGACGGTGGCACGGCATTTGCCGGCTGGCCCCAGGTCTTTGGCCCCCTGCAGGCTTCAATCGCCACGCACCGGTTGCCGGTGCAGCTGCTGCACGACCTGCTGGACGCCTTCGTGCAAGACATCGAGAAAACCCGCGACGGCGCGGGCTACGCCGACGACGCCGAACTGTGGGACTACTGCCGCCGCTCCGCCAACCCCGTGGGCCGGCTGCTGCTGCACCTGTATGGCGTGCACAGCGCGCAGGCGTTGGCCGAGAGTGACGCGATCTGCACCGCGCTGCAGCTCATCAACTTCTGGCAAGACCTGAGTGTGGACATCCCGCGCGGCCGCTACTACCTGAGCCACGCCGCCCGCACCCGGTTTGGGGTCCCCCAATCCGACATCCTGGCCCAGCGCCAGACCGAGAACGCTACCAAATTAATAGCTGCTTGCGCAGATGCGGCAAGGGCTAGCATGCTAAAAGGCTCGCAACTGGTACACCGCCTGCCAGGCCGTGCGGGCTGGGAGCTGCGCCTGGTGGTGCAAGGCGGGCTGCGCATTCTGGACAAGATCGCCGCGCTGCACTACACCACCCTCTCGCAGCGCCCGGTGCTGCGGGCTTGGGACTTTCCCCTACTGCTGTGGCGCGCTGCGCGCATGTAAGCGTGCTCCAATCGGCGCCATGCCTTTGCCTGCGCCAGACGCGATACAAAAAGAGCCCCGTTGGAACCGCCGCAGCCTGCTCCGCCTTGCCGGAGCTGGCGTGGCGCTGGGCGTCCTGCCCACGGGCCGCGCCCAAGGCAGTGCCGTGATCTACCCCAACCTCAATGGCAACGGTGCGGACAACCTGGGCTACCGCATGCTGGAACTGGCGTTGGCCAAGTCCGGCAAGCCCTACAGCCTGAGCCTGCACCCCATGGCGGTGAACGACGAGCGTGCCCGCGCCCTGCTGCGCCGGGGCGAGGTCAGCGTGTGCGACTTTGGCTCGGGCGCTGAATTTGAAAAAACCTTCAGCGCCGTCTACTTCCCCATCGACCGCGGCCTGCTGGGCTACCGCATCAGCCTGATCCACCATAGCCTGGAGGCGGAATTCGCCAGAGTCCGCAACCTCACACACCTGCAACGCTTCCGTGCCGGCCAGGGCATTGGCTGGTCCAACAACGCCATCATGCAGGCCGCCGGCATCGCGGTCGTCACCGGGCCCACGTTGGAGTCGCTGTTCTCCATGCTGGAGGCCAGGCGTTTTGACTTTTTGCCCCTGGGCCTGAATGAGGTGTACGGCTACTCGGAGCAGTACGGCGACTTTGCCCCGTCCATGGTGGTGGAGCCACACACCTTGCTGGTCTACAAGTTTGCCCGCCTGTTCTATGTGCGGCCGGACCAGACCGAGCTGCACGCCAGCATTCTGCTGGGCCTCAAGCGCGCCTTTGCCGACGGCTCCTTCCAGAAGCTACTCAACGCCGATCCCTCGGTGCGCCGCGCCCTGCTGCGTGCCAAGCTCTCTCAGCGCGACACCATCACCCTGGACACCCCACTGCTGACCGAGGCCTTCCAGGCCATTCCGGACGAGTACTTCTTCAAGCCCGCTGAATTCAAATAAGCGGCCGCGGGATGTAACAATCCCCGCCATGACCCCAGAGCAATACGTCCAGGACAAAGCCGCCGCCAGCGGCAGCAGCTTCTACTACGCCTTCCTGTTTCTGCCCGCACCGCGGCGCGCCGCCATCACCGCGTTTTATGCGTTTTGCCGCGAGGTGGATGACGTGGTGGACGAGATGGTGGACGCCGGCGTGGCTGCGACCAAACTGGCCTGGTGGCAAACCGAGGTCGGCAAGGCCTTTGCCGGCCAACCCAGCCACCCGGTGATGAAGGCGCTGATGCCGCACACCACGGTCTACAGCATCGAGGCGCGCCACCTGCTGGGCGTGATCGAGGGCTGCCAGATGGACCTGGAGCAAACCCGCTACCTGGACTACCCCGGCCTGCAGCGCTACTGCCACCTGGTGGCCGGCGTGGTGGGCGAGGTGGCGGCGCGCATCTTCGGCCAGACCGACCCGCACACCACCGCCTACGCCCACAAGCTGGGCCAAGCCCTGCAGCTCACCAACATCATCCGCGACGTGGGCGAAGACGCCATGCGCGGGCGCATCTACCTGCCCGTCAACGAGCTGCAGCAGTTTGATGTGAAGGCGCACGAGATCCTGAAACGCACGTATTCGGACCGCTTCACCGCGCTCATGAAATTTCAGGCCGCCCGCGCACAGGGCCTGTATGACGAAGCCCTGGCCTTGCTCCCCGCCGCCGACCGCCGCACGCAAAAGCCCGGCCTGATGATGGCCAGCATTTACCGCGCCCTGCTACGCGAGATCGAGGCCGACAACTTCCAGGTGCTGCACCAGCGCATCGCACTCACGCCGCTGCGCAAGCTCTGGCTGGCGTGGAAGGTGCAAGCCCTCGGCCGTCTATGAACATGGCCCCCACGGTCGCCCACTGCGTGTGGCTCCCTGCCCCCCAAGGGGGCTGCGTTTGGCCTTGGGGCGGCCCGGCGGCCAAACCTGCTTCGGCTGGCCTATGCACGTAGCCATCGTCGGCGCCGGCTGGGCCGGCATGGCGGCGGCAGTGACCGCCACACAAGCCGGCCACCACGCTACCGTTTTCGAAGCAGCCCGCGCAGTCGGGGGGCGGGCTAGAGCCTTAAATGGCACTTTGCCAGACGGCACCCCCGTGGTGCTGGACAACGGCCAGCACATCCTGATTGGCGCCTACAGCGAAACCCTGAAGCTCATGCGCACCGTGGGTGTGGACCCGCAGCAAACACTGCTGCGCCTGCCGCTCACGCTGCTGTTCCCCGACGGCGACGGCTTGGCCCTGCCCGACTGGCCCAGCCCGCTGGATGCGCTGGCCGGCATTGCGCGCGCCAAGGGCTGGACCTGGGCTGACAAAGGGAGCCTGCTGCGCGCCGCCACCGGCTGGCAACTGGGCGGCTTTGCCTGCGCGCCGCAGACCAGTGTGGCCGACCTGTGCCGCACGCTCACGCCCACCGTGCTGGCCACCATGATCGACCCGCTGTGCGTGTCCGCCCTCAACACGCCGGCCGCACGCGCCAGCGGCCAGGTATTCCTCACCGTGCTGCGCGACTCTTTGTTTGGCGGGCGCGGCAGCTCCAACCTGCTTTTGCCGCGCGCCGACCTGGCGACGCTGTTCCCGCAGGCAGCAGCCAACTGGCTGCAGGCGCAGGGCGGCGTGGTGCAGCTGGGCACGCGCGTGGAGCAGATCAGCCCCCAAGCCACAGGCAACGGTTGGCGGGTGAACGGCCAGCCCTTTGATGCCGTACTGTGGGCGACTTCATCATCCAATGCGGCCTTAACCCTTATGGAATCTGCGCAAGCAGCTCCTAAAACCATAGCAAGCGCGATGCAGGCCTGGGCCGCTACGGCGCAGGCCCTGCAGTTTGAAGCCATTGCCACCGTCTACGCCCACGCGCCCAACGCGCGCCTGAGCCAGCCCATGCTGGCGCTGCGCAGTGACAGCGCCTACCCGGCCCAGTTTGTATTCGACCGCGGCCAGCTCGGTGGCCCGCTGGGCTTGCTGGCCTTTGTGGTCAGCGCCAGCGAGGGCGACCGCGACACCCTGCAAACCCAAGTGCTGGCCCAAGCGCAGGCGCAGCTGGGTCTGGCGCTCACGCCGCTGCAAACCGTGGTGGAAAAACGCGCCACCTTCGCCTGCACGCCGGGGCTGGTGCGCCCCCGCCAGGCCATCGCGCCCGGCCTGTGGGCCTGTGGCGACTATGTGGACGGCCCCTACCCCGCCACGCTGGAGGGCGCGGTGCGCAGTGGCGTGGCCATCGCAGACATTTACAAAACCAACTATCCTTAAATACGCATTAATGCTACATTTATGAAAAGTTAGTTTTCATAAAGGCATTGCATGGCACATACTGCCGCTTGGTTCTTGGTCCTCCTCGGTCTGGGGCACATCGCCTATGGCCTGCGCAAGTACCACGCCCCGCTGCGGGCGGCGTGGGCCGGTGGCTTCATCGGCCAGTTCGGTGCGACGGAAGAACGTCGCACCGCCTTCTGGTTCCTGATCTTGGGTCCGCTGCTGGTGCTGGCCGGCCACGCAGCCTTGCATGCAGTGGCCACGGGAGACTTGGCACTGCTGAAGATCGTGGGCGGCTATCTGCTGTTCACCGGTGTGCTGGGTGCCGCGGCCTTTCCCAAGTCCCCGTTCTGGGCCGCACTGCCTACCGGGCCCCTGCTCATTGCCACTGGCTACGGTTGGCTCTCGCTCTAAAAAGGAAGCCTCCATGTCCAGCTCCGCCTTCAGCGCCAAAGTTTTCGCCGTCTACCTGTTTTTGGCCGGTGCCGTGCTCATCACCGTGCCCAACCTGCTGCTGTCCCTGCTGCAGATACCGCCCACGCCCGACGTGTGGATTCGCGTGGTGGGGCTGGTGGCCTTCATGATCGGCGTGTACGCCTGGGTGGCCGCCAGCCATGAGTTCAAGCCCTTCCTCGTCGCGTCCGTCTACACACGCTTTATCGTCTTCGTGGCGTTCACGGCCTTTGCCCTCGCCGAGCTGGGCAACCCCATGATCATCCTGTTTGGCCTGGCCGACCTGGCCGGTGGCCTCTGGACCTACTCTGCCCTGCGCGCCGATGCCCGCTGGGACGGCACCCTCTAAACGCCCACACTCCCCCATGCGCACCACCAAAGCCCAACAAGCCCAAAGCCACCGCCTGCTGATCCGCACAGCGGTGGACCTGATGACCCAGCACGGGTTTGACGGCACCACCATGAAGCAGATCGCCCGCGCCGCCGACATGGGCGATGCCACCATCTACAAGTACTTCCCCAGCAAGGAAAAACTGGTGCTGGCCTACTTTGAACAGGCCGTGGAAGACGCCCTGGCGGCCATGCGCAAGACCAAAGGACTGGACAAATTTGTGCTGCAAGAACGCATGCAGCTGCTGGTGGACCACCTGCTGGAAACCCTGCTGCCCGACCGCGAGTTTGTAGCCCTGGCGCACCAGCTGCTCAACAAAGCACCCCTGGCGATGCTGAGCGGCACCCTGCCCGGCAAGGCGCTGCTGCAGGCCGCGTTTGCCGAGATGCTGGAAGCCACGCAGGCCAGCGGCGAGATACCGCCCTGCGGCTTTCAGGGCAGCCTCTCCAGCCTGATGGCGGACTATGTCTACGCGGTGCTGGGCTTCTGGCTGCGCGACACGTCTGACGGTTTTGCCGACACCACCCGCATGACCGACCTGAGCCTGGGCGTGCTGACCCTGGCCCTGCGCAGCGGCTTGGTGGACCGCCTGCTGGAGCTGGGTGGCTTTTTGCTGCGCAGCCAGCTTGCGCGCCTGCTGCAACCCGGCGGCGGCTGGCTGGACCTGATGCAACGCGCCCGCCAAACATTACAAACTCCCAAGACCCCATGAACGCCGCCACCATCACCGAAACCCCGCTGCCCGCACACAGCCAGATTGCCCTGCGCACCGCAGGTGCCGACTTTGCCGACTGCTACACCTTTGCTGACCCACAGCCCGGCAGCAGCGCCATGGAAACCTATCTGGCCGTGATGGGCTACAGCCCGGGCTGGATGAACTTTCTGATGTCGGTGCGCAACCAGGCCGTGCGGCTGGTGGGGCTCAAACACCTGGGTGGCCTGGAGGTGAAGATGCAGGCGCAAGACGCCAAGCCCGCCGCCAGCTACTCCGTGGGCGACCGTGCGGGCATCTTCAGCGTGGACTACCTGTCTGCGCCCGAGGTCATCCTCTTCGATGACGACAAGCACTTACGTGTAGAGCTATCGGTCTTTAAGCACCAGCAAGACGGCCAGCCCCTGGTGTCGGTCAGCACCGTAGTGCACAACCACAACGCGCTGGGCCGCGCCTACATGGCCATCGTGGGACCGGTGCATCGGCTCATCGTCCCCAAAATGCTCAGCCAGTCCCTGCATGCCGCACGCACCGCGCACCAGTAAGCTCGCGCGCGGCGCCATTGTGGGCGCGGCCGCAGCACAGGCTGGGGCCACACAGCTGGCACGCTCGGCCACGCGGCTGGTACAACGCGGCACCAGTGCGACTGACAAGGAAACTGCGCGTGTGGAGCACGAGGCCAAGATGGGCCGCATCGCCTTCACCGCGCTCAACCAGCTCAAAGGCACGGCGCTCAAAGCTTCGCAACTACTGAGCATGGAGTTGGGCCTGTTGCCCGAAGGCGTGCGCCAACAGCTGGCCCGGGCCCACTACCAAGTCACCCCACTGAACCGCGCATTGGTGCTCAAGCTGCTGCGCCAGGAGCTGGGCGACAGCCCCGAGGCGCTGTTTGCCGACTTCGACCTGCAGGCCTTTGCCGCCGCCAGCCTGGGCCAGGTGCATGCCGCCACGCTGCACAGCGGTGAGGCCGTGGCCGTGAAGCTGCAATACCCCGGTATGGCCGCCACCATCCAGAGCGACCTGACCCTGCTGCGCCTGCTGCTCAAGGGCATCAGCCTGGGGCCCGAGGCACTGCCCAACGCCGACATCCAGGCCCGTGTGATGGACAACATCGCCCAGACGCTGACGCAGGAGCTGGACTATCTGCACGAGGCTGGCCAGCTGCAGTGGTTTGCCCGGCACCTGCAACATCCGCAGCTGGTGCTGCCCCAGCCGTACATGGACCGCACTACGCCGCGCCTGCTGACCATGCAGCGCCTGCACGGCTTGCACCTGGCCGAGTGGCTGGCCACCCAGCCCAGCCAAGCCCAGCGCGACCACTACGGCCAGCTGCTGTTTGACACCTTCATGCAGTGCGCCTGGGGCCTGCAGCGGCTGCAGGCCGACCCGCATGCGGGCAACTACCTGTTCATGGACGAGGGCCGGCTGGGCCTGCTGGACTTCGGTTGTACGCGCACGCTGTCGCCGCTGTTTTGTGAGCAGGCCGCCATAGTCTGGAAGGCCGCACTGCGCCGCCCCAAAGACACGGCTGCACTGCGCAACGCCTACCTGACGCTGGGGCTGATTGACCCGGCGCTGGACCTCCCGCGCTTTGAAACCGAGCTGCTACCCGCGCTGGCGGGCTGGCAGGACTGGCAATGCCTGCCGCTGCAGAGCGCGGTGTACGACTTTGGCCAACTGCCACCGCCGCCCCAACCCGATGCAGCCGCACGGCGCACCGCCACGCACTACCTGCGTGCCGTGCCCCCGGACCTGCCGCACTTTGACCGCGCCCACTTGGGGATGACGCAAATGCTGCGCAGCCTGGGTGCCCGCGTGCGCACCCGCAATCCCTGGATTTTTTAAGGCGTGGCGGGCAGTTTTGGTGGCACCATAGCCGCCATGAAGCTTGTCCTGAAAATTGTTGGCGGCCTGATCGCCTTGCTCCTGCTTGCCGCGTTGGCCTTGGGCGGCTGGTACCTGTACCAAAAGCAGCCCGTGCGCAGCGGCACACTGGCCATCCAGAAGCTCAGCGCCCCGGTGCAGGTGCAGTTTGACGAACGGGGCGTGCCCCACATCCGCGCCGAGAACCAGGCTGACCTCTACCGCGCGCTGGGCTATGTGCATGCCCAGCACCGCTTGTTCCAGATGGAAATGGTGCGCCGCCTGGCCAAGGGCGAGCTGGCCGACATTTTGGGCCCCAAGCTGGTGGAGGTGGACACCCTGTTCCGCACCCTGGGCATACGCGCACACGCCAAGGCCACCGCGGCCAAGATGGACATGACCACCCCGGCCAACCAGGCCTTGCTGGCCTACCTGGACGGCATCAACCAGTACCAGGACACGCACCGCGCGCCCATCGAGTTCGACATTCTGGGCATTCCCCACCAGCCCTTCACCCCCGAGGACACCTTGGCGGTGTCGGGCTACCTGGCCTACAGCTTTGCCGCGGCGTTTCGCACCGAACCGGCCATGACCTTTATCCGCGACAAACTCGGCGCCGACTACCTGCGCGCGTTTGACATCAACTGGCACCCCGAAGGCGTGGTCACCCCCTTGGCACAGCTCACCAGCCGCGACTGGAACAGCCTGAACCGCATCGCCGCCATCAGCCAGGACGCGATGGACCTGGCCGGTGTGCCCCTGTTTGAGGGCAGCAATGCCTGGGCCATCTCGGGCAAGCGCACGGCCAGTGGCAAGCCCCTGCTGGCGGGCGATCCGCACATTGGCTTCTCCACCCCCAGCGTCTGGTACGAGGCCCACCTGAGCGCGCCCGACTTCGAGCTCTACGGCCACTTCCAGGCCCTGAGCCCCTTTGCGCTGCTGGGCCACAACATGGACTTTGGCTGGAGCCTGACCATGTTCCAGAACGACGACATGGACTTGATCGCCGAAAAGACCAACCCCGCCAATCCGCAGCAGGTATGGCACAACGGCCAGTGGGTGAACCTCAGCACCCGGTCGGAGACCATCTCGGTCAAGGGCGCTGCGCCGGTGCAACTGGCCCTGCGCGGCTCGCCGCACGGCCCCATCATCAACGACGCCTTCAAGGACAGCCTGGGCGACACCCCGATTGCCATGTGGTGGACCTTTCTGGAAACCGAAAACCCGGCATTGCAGGCCTTCTACGAACTCAACCGCGCCGACACCCGCGACAAGGCGCGCGAGGCCGCCAGCAAGATCCACGCGCCCGGCCTGAACGTGGTGTGGGCCAATGCCAAGGGCGACATCGGCTGGTGGGCCTCGGCCAAGCTGCCGCAGCGCCCGCTGGGGGTGAACCCCACCTTCATCCTGGACGCGGCCAAGGGCGAGGCCGAGAAACCGGGCTTCTACGCTTTCGTGTTCAACCCCCAGGAAGAAAACCCCGCGCGTGGTTACATCATGTCGGCCAACCACCAGCCCCAGCCCAGCAGCGGCGTGCCCGTGCCCGGCTACTACAACCTGCCCGACCGCGCCCGCCGCCTGGACGCCGTGCTCTCCAACCCCCAGACCCTGTGGGACACCCAAGCCGCACAAACGCTGCAACTGGACACCCGCAACGGCTATGGCCACCGCGTCCTGCAAAACCTGCTGCCCGTGATGCATGCGGTGGTAACAGACCCCAACGAAAAAGCCTTCATGGAACCGCTGGAGAAATGGGACGGCAACTACAGCACCGACAGCATTGCCGCCACCCTGTTCAGCCAGATGCTGTACGAGCTGGCCAAAGCCGCGATGGAGGACGAGCTGGGCGAGGTGCAGTTCAAGAACCTGCTGAACACCCGCGCGCTGGATGCCGCCCTTCCCTTGCTGATGGCCGATCCCCAATCCCCCTGGTGGGACAACAAAAACACCAAGGCGCCAGAGAGCCATTTTGAGACCGTGCGCATCGCCTGGGCCAACACGCTCAAGCACCTGCAGGGCCTCTACGGCACCAGCCTGCTGGACTGGCGTTGGGGTGTGACCCACACCGTCACCCACGGCCACCCGCTGGGCCGGCAAAAGCCGCTGCACCTGCTGTTCAATGTGGGCCCCTTCCCGGCCCCGGGTGGGCGCGAGACGCCCAACAACCTGTCCAACCCCGTGGGCCCTGCGCCCTGGGCAGTGAGCTATGGGCCGTCCACGCGCCGGGTGATCGACTTTGCCGATGCCAGCCGCGCCGTGGGCATCAACCCGGTGGGCCAAAGCGGTGTGCTGTTTGACACGCACTATGCCGACCAGGCCCAGCAATACATCGCCGGTGCTTATGTGCCGCAGCACCTGCGCGAGGACGATGTGCGGGCGCACACCAAGAGCAGCCTGCGCTTCCAACCAGCGCCCTGACGGCCTGGCGCAGGCCGGGTTTCAGCCCGCGCTGAGCAGGTCGCGCAGTTCGGTCAGGCTGGCCACCGTGGCATGCGGGTGCTGCGCGTGGCTCCACAGGTGCTCGGCGCGGTTCACCCACACCGCCTGCATGCCCACATCCAGCGCGCCCAGCACATCCAGCGCGGCGTCATCCCCCACGTGCAAGATCTGCTGGGGTGCCACCTGCAAGGCCTGCGCCGCGGCCAAAAATATCTTCGGGTCCGGCTTGCCCACCCCCGCGTCGCGCGCACTCACGGCGCCCGTGAAGTAGGCCCCCAAACCCACCTGGTTCACATCGGCATTGCCGTTGGACACCGCATACAGCGGCCAGCGCTGCGCCATCCAGTCCAGCGTTTCCAGTGCGTCGTCAAACAGCTCCACGCGCATGCGCTCGGCAAAAAACACGTCGAAGGCCGGGTCGGCCAGGTCAGTGTCATCGCCCGCGCGCTGCAGCGCCAGGCGAATCGACTCGCGGCGCAGCACGCTCAGGTCGTGCGCCTGGGCGGCCCACTGCCGCTCGGTGTCTTCGCGCAGGGTGCGCCGTGCGTGTGGGTCGGCATACAGGGTGGCGGTGGCCGGTGCGTATTGCAGCAACCAGGCATGCAACACTTTTTCGGCCCGCTCGATACACGGCCAGATGGGCCACAAGGTGTCGTCCAGGTCCAGGGTAATGGCCTTGATGGTGGAGAGTTGCAGCATAGGTGCGGGAGAATACCGCATGCTTTTCCAATCCCCCTTCCAGCCCGAGCCCCCGTTCACCCACGGCCAGGTGCCCCGCACCGCCGTGCTGCTGTGCAACCTGGGCACACCCGACGAACCCACCGCCCCTGCCGTGCGCCGCTACCTGGCAGAATTTTTGGGCGACCCGCGTGTGGTCGAAATCCCACGCCTGCTGTGGCTGCTGATCCTGCACGGCATCATCCTGCGCACGCGCCCTGCCAAGTCGGCCGCCAAATACGCCAGCGTGTGGACGCCCGAGGGCTCCCCGCTCAAGGTGTGGACCGAAAAGCAGGCCAAGCTGCTGCAAGGCTGGCTGGGCCAGCGCAACCACCAGGTCAAAGTGCGCTGGGCCATGCGCTACGGCAGCACCTCCATCGCCTCGCAGCTGGACGCCATGAAGGCCGAAGGCGTGACCCGCGTGCTGGTGCTGCCCGCCTACCCGCAGTACAGCGGCACCACCACCGCCAGTGTGTGCGACGCGGTATATGCATGGGCCGCCAAGACCCGCGCCATCCCTGAGTTCCGCTTCATCAACCGCTACCACGACGACGCGGGCTACATCAGCGCCCTGGCCGCCAGCGTGCAGCGCTACTGGAAGGCGAACGGCCGACCCGACACACTGGTGATGAGCTTCCACGGCGTGCCTGAACGCACGCTGCACTTGGGGGACATGTACCACTGCGAGTGCTTCAAGACCGCACGCCTGTTGGGTGAGTCGCTGGGCCTGAACAAAGACCAGTACCAGGTCACCTTCCAGTCCCGCCTGGGCCGCGCCAAATGGCTGGAGCCCTACACCGAACCCAGCCTGATCAAACTGGGCCAGGCAGGTGTGAAGCGCGTGGACGTGATCTGCCCCGGCTTCACCAGCGATTGCCTGGAGACGCTGGAAGAAATCAACATGGAAGGCCGCGAGGCGTTCTTGCACGCCGGCGGCCAAGAGTTCCACTACATCCCCTGCCTCAACGACGACCCCGAGTGGATCACCGCGCTGTGCAACCTGGCACAAAAGCATCTGCAAGGCTGGCCTACGTTGGAAGCCCCAGATGCGGCCGAACTGCAGGCATCGCGTGCGGCGGCGGTGGCGCTAGGGGCGAAGCAGTAGGCTGCTTGGCTTGGGGTTGCGGGTGGGCTAAATAGTAGTGTTTTTGGCCTCTAGCCCTCGTGGAATATGCGCGAGAAGCTACCAAATTGATAGCATATTTGCCTTGCTGGCCACAGCGTGGGTGGGCAGAGCTGGGGCTAGGGCCCCCCGCCTCATACTGTCAAACGCCCAGAAATCGGCGGAGGCCCCTAGCCCCAGCTCTGCGGGTGAGCGGGTGGGTTTGCGTAGGGACTGAATTCAATTCAGAAGGCAGCAATGCGGCGGAAGCCGATGTTCAAAAAATCACCCAAATGGGGGATGTTCAAGCCGTTTCCGAGAAGTAAGAATCTTCATGTCAGTGACTCA
Organism: Rhodoferax sp. EU05-FHT12H12; assembly: GCF_058791215.1. Taxonomy (NCBI): domain Bacteria; kingdom Pseudomonadati; phylum Pseudomonadota; class Betaproteobacteria; order Burkholderiales; family Comamonadaceae; genus Rhodoferax; species Rhodoferax sp. EU05-FHT12H12. The sequence continues at coordinate 800,803 of NZ_JBYTDI010000001.1, forward strand.
CTCCATTTCTTACAACCTGCGGGGTTTGTCGGAATTTTTATACCTGTACAAACGCATATGAAATTTGCTGAAATCGTTACTGCGAGCGGCTTCCAAGTTCAATTCGCGCCCAGTTTATCCCGCAGCCGCCAGAATATTCCGCAGGTTTTGCGACATACATTACGTTAAAAGGCTTGTTTCGGTGATTGATCCGCCGCGCATTACTGCTGTTCCCACCCCCTTTGCCTCAGACGAAACGATCGACGTTTCGTCGGTGGAATTTTCGTCTGATGGTCTAGCTATTTCGGTCTCGTCAGCTCAGTGGGATGCAAAGGTCACGTTCACGCAGACATACGGGTTTCGCGTGTTGGACGAACTGGACCTGACAGAGTTCTGGTCGCAATGCTCCCTGCGTGACGGCTGGTTCTTCGAAGTCACAGCCAATGGTTGGAAGGCCTTGGAGCTCTCCCGTCCAACCTTCTTTTCTGGTCGCCAAAGTTGGGTGCGCGAGTACTTGGTTATCGGTCGCAACGAGTGCGTGTCTGTCCTAACCAAAGAAGATCCAACGGTTGTTGCCGCCGCGCCTTCTAACCTCTCGCTGCAGCGGACGGCTTCGCCGCCCGCTGAGCTTTAACGTTAAACGGCTACAGCATGCAGCCTGATCTTTATCCAGTGGTGGGGTATTTTCGGAATGACACACAGGCCGATATTCGGCTGTTCCTAGAGATGGTTCCAGAAGAAGTCGTCCTCTCTCCCGGGCACGCCGTTGAACTGCTTGCTAGACCGAGCGCGGACCTACTTCCATTGGACATTGAACCCGTTGATGGCGGTTTTCAGATTCACGCCCATCGTGACTGGGATCCCAATTGGCATGTGCGCTTCCGCGGTCAGGTGATCCGGGCGGGGCATCCGACTGTTCTTAAGGAGTTTGAATGAACCCGAGCTTTTGGACACCGTTTAACAGGTCGGCCAACACGGACCCGCAACTGCAGGAGGCGGCTTTGCCGCAAGCGTTGCGGTCCGGTTGCCTTCAACGTTATGCGTCAGGAGAGCGTGCCGGTGCATAGATTCACAGTCTTTGCAGATTACTTTCAGTTCGTGCTCATGGATGAGGGCTCTCAAGATGACTTCTCTGTTATCTGGACGGAAGATGCTTTAAGCAGAATGCTGGCAGTTGGTCACTCCGCAATCTGTCCCGGCACACTGCGAAACGTGGATGTATCAGTAGAAGTTGAAGTTCTTGATCAATCGCCAGAGATCGATTTGTCTGCTTGGGACAATGCAGTTGAAGCCTCAATAAACATCCCATCAGGCAAGCTCGTCGTCATGGGTTGCACCGGCTATCTACCTGACGCACCACGAATCTCAGTGAAACCCGGCACATTTCAACTCTTGTCCGTGGCAGGTGGTATCGGCACCATTCAATCCGAGTGGGAGCCTGCCGAGGATTTATACCGTGTGTACCTCTGGCCGGGTACGGCGCGGGATCCCCGCCTTATTAAGCGGTGGCAACGTGAAGCCGCATAACCCTGCAGTCGAGCGGGACAGCCACAAGCTGCGCTTGTGGTTCCCTCCGCTTCGCTCCGGCTGCCCCTGACTTCCACGTTGAGGACTGCTTCGGAGCGCACCGAATGTCTGCAGTCAGTCTGAGGCAGCCTTATGAAATTACAAATGCACCGAAAATCCGTTGTCAGGCTAAGCTTCTTTTCACTTGCTGCGTTGCTGTTGCTTTTTGCCGCTTGGTGTCTGCTCTGGGTATTTTCCTCATCCGACATGGCTTTCACCGAATGCGCCGGAAACTATGAATTGTTTTCTTCCAATACTCGGCAGAATCTGACATTTCAAGTGTCGATAACATTGCCCAATCCATAGTTCACCTAGCCGCAATATGACATTTTCATTCGTCTTAGTTGATGAACCTACGCATGTAAAAGATCATTGCTGCCCGGACATGTCGGAGCAAAGCAACATGTCCTTTCCGGCAGCAGAAAGTCCTCTGCTGGGTTCAACTGACAAGCGAATCTATTGGTCGCCAGTGTTCGACGAATACGGATTGATTTGTCAGCCTTCGGCCGAAGTTCTGCAGATAAATCATTGTCCTTTCTGTGGCTCTAAGCTCCCACCATCTCGACGAGATAGATGGTTTGAGAAGTTGGCAGAGCACGGATGGAGTACTTGGGGCGACCCAATCCCCGCTGAACTACTTACACATAACTGGTGAGTGTTTTGACCGCTTTCAGTCTATGAACGACATCATTGCCGCACACAGTCATTGCTCAAGCCATCGAATGGAGGTGTTGGCTAGTTCCGTCTGTGGATGTTTTTATTGCTTGAGCATCTTCGCTCCAGTGACCATAACTGACTGGGTGGACTTTCCGCTAGATGCGCCAGAAGACCAACAACTCGATTTGGGAACAACTGCGCTGTGCCCGAGCTGTGGAATCGATTCAGTTATTGGCTCGAATTCTGGCTATCCAATCACAACGGCATTCCTGTCGGATATGCGACAACATTGGTTTTAATGGAGCGATCAGAAGTCTGCTATCAGTCTTTTGACGTCCCCGCTAGGCTGCGGAAGCGGACAGCGAAAATCGTCCCCACAGTAGGTACTTCACTAGACCTTCCCATAGGCAAATATCCTTACCGCGATGTTCAAATTTCAGCCAAGATGGAAAGAGGAGTTGGTTTGCACCGGCCCAGGTGGGATTTTTGTTCTTGAGCTTCCCATGGCGGTGCTTTCCGCCTATTTGCCAACAGAAGAGATTTGGCGGAGTCGAGCCCCCTCTTGGGCGGTAGAGCTGTGGCCCACTCTAAAAACGGAGCTTGAGTTGTGGTGCAAGGAAAACCACGCACAGTTTTTCATCCATGAAACCGCCACCGTATGGACGAATTGACAAAGGCGTCTCAACGGGGCGGATTCAACCGGTTTAATGGCCTCAGATGGCCGTTTTCAGTCTGAATGCGCCCCCCCTACACCGCCATGCCGACGAAATCCGTCCCAACCCTGCTCGAAGACATCCGCCTCGTAAGCGAAGAACGTTACGCCGTCGTGGAAGCGGTGCGCGCCTTGGTCAACAAGAGCTTCAAGCCCATCGCGGAAGAAGTGAAGTACGGCGGAATTCTGTTTGCGTCCGGGGTGCCGTTCTGCGGGGTGTTTGCGTACAAGGGGCATGTGTCAGTGGAGTTCAGCCATGGAGCGCGCATTGACGATGCGCATGGCCACCTGGAAGGTGCGGGTAAGGGGCGCAGGCACCTCAAGCTCATGTCGCTGGACGACATCAAGAACAAGAAGCTGGCCCAGTATTTGCCACTGGCGCTGGCCGCGGCGCAGAGCGCCGGCTAAAAACAGGCCCCGCATGGTGTCCAATAGGGTTCTATGGATACCACTGAACGTACCGAGCAGCGCCTCACCGAGCTGGAGATCAAGGCCAGCTTTGCCGAAGATGCGCTGGACCAGCTCGACAAAATCATTGTTCGCCAGCAGGAGCAAATTGACCTGCTGGTACGGGAGCTGACGCACCTGCGCCAGCAAGCCAGCGAACCGGCCACCGCGCGCAATCTGCGCGACGATTTGCCGCCCCATTACTAAACCACTCAACCCAAGGATTGAACCCATGAGCCTGCATACCTGGTGGCTGTTTGTGATGATGACGTTTGTGGTGTCGGCCACGCCGGGCCCCAATATGCTGCTGGTGATGAGCACCGGTGCGCGCCAGGGCCTGCGTGGCGCGGTGACCAGCATGGCGGGTTGCATGACCTCGCTGATGCTGATGCTGAGCCTGTCGGCCGCCGGGCTGGGTGCGCTGCTGCAGGCGTTTCCCGCGGTGTTCGACGCGCTGCGCCTGGCCGGTGCGGCCTACCTGGCCTACCTGGGCGTGCAGGTGTGGCGCAGCCCGGTGCAAGAGAGCGACCCGGCCGATGCTTCGGCCCAGGGCGGCAACCTGGGCGCTGCGCTGAGTAGTTGGGCGCTGTACCGCCAGGGCGCACTGGTGGCGGCCAGCAACCCCAAGGCGATTTTGTTTGCGGCGGCCTTCTTTCCCCAGTTCCTGAACCCGGCGCTGCCCCAGCTGCCGCAGTTTGGCATTTTGCTGGGCACCTTTGCGGTGGTGGAGGTGAGCTGGTACTTTGTGTACGCCGCCAGCGGCAAGCAATTGGCGCGCTACCTGCAGCGGGCCAGTGTGATGCGCGCGTTTAACCGGCTGACGGGTGGGGTGTTTGTGGGCTTTGCCGCACTGATGGTGGGCGCCAAGAGCTGAAACGCTATCAAATCAGGAGCTGCTGGCGCAGCAGCTGCGGGGGCTAACCCAGGATTTTATGCCTGGTGTCTTTCTCGACGTACATGCCCAGGTCGCAGCGGTGCAGCCAGCTCTGCAGGCTGTCACCGCTCTGGGCACCGGCCACGCCCACACTCACGCTCACACACAGCCCGGGGCGCAGGCGGGCCCAGGGGTGGGTTTCCACGGCATCCTGGATGCGCTGGGCCAGCCCGTGGGCGGCTGCCTCGTCGACATGCGCAAAGGCCACCACAAACTCATCGCCGCCCAGGCGCACGGGTACATCGCCTTCGCGCACAAAGCTGCGCAGAATATGGCCCAGCTCCTGCAGCACGGCGTCGCCCACCTGGTGGGAGTACTGGTCGTTAATGCGCTTGAAGTAATCCACATCCACAAAGGCCATGGCCGGTGACAGGCCCCGGTCGACGCCCTTGCGCAGCAGTTCGGGCACCCTGCGCTCCAGGTAGCGTCGGTTGAACAGGCCGGTGAGCGCGTCTTCCATGGCCAGTTGCTCCAGCTGCTGGGCGTGCTGGGCCAGGCGGCGGGCGGTGGCACGGCTGGCGCGGGCTTGCAACTGCCACTCGATGCGCTCCTCGCGCTGCTGCAAGGCGGCATGGCGCAGATCGGTTTCACGCTGCTTGAGTGCGCGCAGCTGGGCTTGCGAGGCGCGTTCTTTGCCCTGTGCCGTGAGAATCTGGGCCAGCAGCAGATAAGAAATACCGACCATGTGTTCGTGGTCGATGGACATGGCCAGCTGCATCATGCGGTGGCAGTGGTACTCGGCCAAGGGCCAGTCTTGCGCGGCCCAGGCAATTTCGGCACGCAGCCACAGCTCCATCAAGGTGACCGAGGGGTTGGGGTCGCCCCGGGTTTCGGCGGCCTGGGCGAAGTCGGCATGGCTTTGGGCCACCGCCAGGTCGCCCAGCCAGCAGGCTTCAAAACCATCGCCCAAACCCAGCATGGCCTGCGTCTTGAGGTAGGCCCCCTGAAACACCAGCAAATTGGGGGCCACCTGGGCCGAGCGCGCACTGGTGTGGCGCAGGTCGGCCAGGCGCTCCAGTCCGGAGAGGTGGCCCTGGTAGTAGCGGTCAAAAAAGCAGCGGCTCACCTCCATGGCACGCTGGTTCACACGTGGCAGGTAGGCCTCCATCCAGTGGCCGCTGTCCTCCAGCAGCCCAATGGCTGTGCGGTAGGCGGCATCGGCCCGGTCAAAACTGCCACCATGGGCATAGGCCACGCCCAGGTAGTTGTAAGAGAGCGCCTGGGAGAGTGCCGGCGCATCGGCATTGAGCTTGAGCCCCAGCAGCGCAGCCTCCACGCCCTCTTCGCTGTGGCCCATCACGCTGAGGGTGTGCGACAAGGTGGCCAGCGCTTCGGCTTCGCCACGGGTGTCTTCGCACATCTGGAACAGGGTAGCCGCACGCTGCGCGGTTTCTTGCGCCCGCCGAAAGCGCGACACCATGCGGTCCGCCTGCGACAAAGCCAGCAAAGCCCGTGCCTCAGTGGGCAGGTCGTGCGCCGACTGGGCCCGCGCCAGCGCAGCCTTGGCCAGCACCAGGCTGTGCGTCACATCGCCGTGCTTGAGCGCCAGCTGGGCCTGGTGCAGCACCTGCATCACAGGCACCGAGGAGTCGGGTGGCGCGCAAACGGGCATAGGAAGTGGAGGAAATGGTGCTGCAGTGCATCAAAAAGATAGGTCCCAGCGTAGTCCCGTCCACCGCCGCTGTCACTCCCCCAAACGGGTGAATTTGCGTTCGTTTTTTAATAAATTTTTCTTACTTAATTAGTTGGCCAGGGCCAACGCCTTGACTTGGGCCCACACCGGCTGCCCCACCGCCAAGCCCAGTGTGTGCACGGAGCGCCGGGTCACCCGCGCCAGCAGGCGGTCCGGGCCGCAACCCAACTGCACCAAGGCCTGGGCGGGGTGGCTGTCGTCAGCAATGGCCAGCACGGTGCAGGGCAGCACGTTCTGGATGCTGGTGTGCGTCGGCTCTTGGGTGGCCAGGCTCACATCGCGCGCCAGCACGCGCAAGCGCACCGCCGTGCCCACGGCCAGCCCGGCGTCCGCCAGCCACAGGCTGCCCCCGGCAAACGCCAGCCGGGCCAGGTGCCAGCGGGCATCCTGCTCGGCCACCTGGGCATGCAGCAGGGTCGAGGCTTCGTCGCCCAGGCGCAGCGGCACGGCCACCTGGGACAGCACCTGCGCTGCCGGGCCGCTGGCCTGCACCCGCCCCTGCGCCAACACCACCAGGGTATCGGCCAGGCGCACCACCTCGTCCACCGAGTGGGTGACGTAGAGCATGGGGATGTGCAGCTCGTCGCGCAGCCGCTCCAGCCAGGGCAGCACCTCTTGCCTGCGTGCCGGGTCCAGCGCGGCGAGGGGTTCATCCAGCAGCAGCAGCTCGGGCTGGGTGGCCAGCGCGCGGGCAATCGCCACCCGTTGGCGCTCTCCGCCGGACAAATCGGCAGTGGCGCGCGTGAGTAGCGGCGCCAGGCCCAGCAAATCAATCGCGGTGTCCAGTGCCAGCAGGGCCTGGCGGGCACCCGTGGCTTTGGCCGCACGCTTTTGGGCGTAGGCCAGGTTGCCGCGCACATCCAGGTGCGCCAACAGGCTGGCCTCCTGGAACACATAACCCACCGGGCGGCGCCAGGCGGGCAGCGCAATGCCGCTCGTGTCGTCTTGCCACAGCTGGCCGTGGATGCGGATATGGGCTTGCGCCGCCTGCTCCAGCCCGGCCACACAGCGCAGCACGGTGGTCTTGCCCGAACCCGAAGCACCAAACAACACGGTGATGCCACGCGCGGGCAAGGCCAGATCCACATCTAGCGTGAAGCTGGGGCGCGGCAGGCGCAGACGGATATGGTGACTGCCCGTGCTCATGGGCGCAGCCTGCTGCCACGCGGGTTGAGCCAACCCAGCCCCAGCAGCACCACAAATGAAAACACCACCATGCCGCCAGAGAGCCAGTGCGCCTGGGTGTACTGCAGGGCCTCCACATGGCCGTAGATCTGCGTGGAGACGACGCGGGTTTTCTCCGGGATATTGCCGCCCAGCATCAGCACCACCCCAAACTCACCCACCGTGTGCGCAAAACTCAGCACCGCTGCGGTGACAAAACCCGGGCGCGCCAGCGGCACGGCCACGGTCAGGAATGCATCCAGCGGGCTGGCTCGCAAAGTGGCCGCCACCTCCATGGGGCGGCGGCCCATGGACTCAAACGCGTGCTGCAAAGGCTGCACCGCAAACGGCAGCGAATACACCACAGAGCCCAGCACCAGCCCGGCAAAGGTAAAGGGCAACAGCCCCCAGCCCAGCGCTTGGGTGAGCTGGCCCAAGGGCCCTTGTGGCCCCAGGCTCACCAGCAAATAAAAGCCCAGCACCGTGGGCGGCAGCACCAGTGGCAGCGCCACCACGGCACCCACCGGCCCGCGCCAGCGCGAGGCCGTGTGCGCCAACCACCAGGCCAGCGGCGTGGCCAGCACCAGGAGCAGCAGCGTCGTCACGATGGCCAAACGCAATGTGAGCCAGATGGCGCCAAGGTCGTCGGGACTGAGGGGCATGGGAGCTTGTGAACTCAGACTTCGTAGCCAAAGCTGCGGATCACGGCCTTGGCGGCGTCGCTGCGCAAAAAGGCCATGAAAGCCGTAGCAGCAGCCTTGTCTTTGCCTGTGTTCAGCACGATGGCATCCTGCCGCAAGGGGCTGTGCATGGCGGCAGGCACCACCCAGGCCGAGCCTTGGGGGATCTTGCCGTCCACCATCACCTGCGACAGCGCCACAAAACCCAGCGCGGCGTTGCCGGTAACCGCAAACTGGTAAGCCTGCCCAATGCTTTCGCCCTGCACCAGCTTCGGTTGCAGGCTGGCCGCGAGGCCCAGCTTGGTCATCGCCTCCACTGCAGCCGCGCCGTAGGGAGCCAGTTTGGGGTCGGCCAGGGCCAGGTGATCAAAACGCCCGCCGCGCAGCACCTCGCCTTTGTCGTCCACCACTCCGGCTTGGCGGCTCCAGAGTACCAGGCGGCCCGTGGCATAGGTGAACTGCGAGGCGGCCACGGCGGAGCCTTCTTTGCCCAGGCGCGTGGGGGCTTCGTCGTCGGCAGACAGCAAGACCTGGAACGGCGCGCCGTTCTTGATCTGCGCATACAACTTGCCCGTGGAGCCCACCACCACCGTCGCCTTATGGCCGGTGGCTGCGGCAAAGGCGACGGCAATTTTTTGCACCGGTGCACTGAAGTTCGCAGCCACCGCTACGGTGACTTCTTCGGCATGCAGGGCGCCGCTGGCGAATGGGGCCAGCAGGGCCAGCACACGGGCCCCATGCAGAATTTTTTGCCGGAAGTTCATGGAAACATCGTTATTCCAAAAAAGGATAGCGTAGCATAGCCCACATGACATCTCCCCCTTCTTTGAGCGGCGCAGGGCTCGCCGGTGCGCTGGGCCACGAGGCGGCAGACAAGCGGCTGGACATCTTGCGCCGTATCGGCCAAGTCGGCTCCATTTCTGAAGCCGCGCGCGGCGCGGATGTGAGTTACAAGGCCGCCTGGCAGGCCATCGACACGCTGACCAACCTGGCCGGCGCCCCACTGGTAGAGCGCACCGTGGGCGGCAGTGGTGGCGGTGGCGCGCAGCTCACAGCCACCGGCCTGCAGCTGCTGGAAGCCGCCGACACCCTGGCCGCCCTGCGCCGCCAGGCGTTGGCCCAGGTGGCCCTGCGCCATGCCCCGGCGGACGGCGTGGCGCCGCGCCTAGCGGGCTTGGGCCTGCGCACCAGCATGCGCAACCAGTTGCCCTGCCAGGTGCTGGCACTGCAGCGCGCCGGGCGCGCCATGCAGGTGCGCCTGGGCCTGAGCGATGGCAGCACGGTGGTCTCGCGTATTACCCGCGAAAGTACGGAGCTACTGGGCCTGGCGGTGGGCGGCGAGGTATTGGCCTTGGCCAAGGCCACGGCGGTGAGCGTGGTGACCGCACCGGCCACGGGTGTGGCCACGGTGAACCGGCTGCATGGCACGATCGCGCGGCTGGCGCGCTCCACGGCGGGGGACGAAATTGTGCTGACGCTGGCCTGTGGCCTGCAGATGGTGGGTTTTGCCGCACCAGGCCTGCAACTCAAGGTGGGCCAGGCCGCGGTGGCGGTGTTTGACGATGCGGCCGTGGTGCTGGCAGTCGGGGGCTAAGCCAAATCGCTCCTATTTCAGGAGCTGTTCGCGCAATATCCACGCGGGCTAGCGCCCTATTTTGCTTAGATTCTGACTGCTGCGGCCTGCGCCGCATCGATGAAATCGGACACCAGCGTGAGCTGCGCCGGCACATTCAGCGCTGGCGCATGGCCACAGCCCGCCACCTCCACCAGTTGCAAGCGCCCGGCAGCACCGGGCCCCCGCGTGGCCATGGCCTGCACGGTTTCGCGCAGCACCAGATCGGACTCTGCGCCGCGCAGGCACAGCACGGGTACCTGAATCCGGTCGTAGTGCTCCCAGATGCGGTAGTCGTCCGGGTGCGCGGTGAACTGCTGCACCATGGCCGGGTCGTAGTGCGGCGTCACTCGGCCATCGGGCAGGCGGCGCGTGGAGGTTTCGGTCAGGCGGCGCCACTGCGCGTCACTGAGCCAGCCGTAGGGCTGGTAGACCTGCCGGAAGAAAGCTTCCAGCTCCAGCACGGTGTCAAACGCCGGTGGCTTGCCCGCGTAGGCACGGATGCGGTCCAGTGCTGCACGGGCCAACTCGGGTGCGTTGTCGTTGAGCGTGAGGCTCTGGATGCGGCCTTGCAGCTGCGGCTCAAACAGCCCGCTGGCGCACACCGTGCCAATGGCCCCTCCCATGGAGGTGCCCACCCAATGGGCACGCGCAATCTTCAGCGCGTCCAACAGATCCGCGGCCAGGCGGGCGTAAAACCGCAGGCAGTACTCCTCGGCCGGCTTGCGGCTCCACTGGCTCAGGCCGCGTCCCGGGGTGTCGGGGCAGATGACGCGGTATCGTGGACTCAGGTGTTGGGCCAGCTCGTCCATGTCGCGGCCCGTGCGCGCGAGGCCGTGCCAAGCGATCACCACCGGGGCATCGGCTGCGCCCCACTCGGTGTAGTGCACTTCGTAACCCGCGCAGCGCAGGTAGTGGGAGGTGGGTGTTGCGGTACTCATGACTTGCTCCCCAGGCTGGCCGCCCGCAGGCGCCCCACCACGCCGGTCGGAAAGTAATAGACCGACAGCACAAACAGCACGCCCAGCCAGAGCAACCAGCGGTCAGGTGACAGCAGTGCGGACAACCACGGCAAGCTGGCTGCCGCCTCGCTGCCCACGCGCAGCAGGTCCTGCAGATAACTTTGCGCCACCAGAAAGAGGACTGCGCCGACGATGGAGCCATACAGCGTGCCCATGCCGCCGATCACCACGATGAGCAGCACGTCCATCATGATCTCGAAGGACAGCGAAGTGTCCGGCCCGTTGTAGCGCAGCCAGAGCGCCAGCATGGCACCGGCCAACGTGGCAAACACGGCCGAGAGGATGCTGGAGATGGTGCGGTACACCACCACGCGGTAACCAATCGCTTCGGCGCGGAACTCGTTTTCGCGGATGGCCTGCAGCACGCGGCCAAACGGGGAATTCACGATGCGCAGCAGCGCGAGGAACAGCACTGTGGCCACTGCGAACAGCAGATAGAAGCACAGCAAGCGACCATCGAGCGAGGCCCCCAGGAACGGGGTTTCGCTGAACTCAAAGCTGGGCGACAGCACCGCCGGCACCTTGAAGGTCAGGCCATCTTCGCCGCCTGTGAATTCATGCAGCTGCGAAGCCAAGGTGAGGAAAGCCGAGGCTACCGCCAGCGTGATCATGGCGAAGAAAATGGCACGCACACGCAGCGAAAACAGGCCGATGAGCCAAGCCAGCAACAGCGATACGACCAGCGCCCCCCCTACGCCCACGCCCAGCGCACTCCAGGTGGCGCCCAGGCGTGTGGTGGCAATGGCAATGCCGTAGGCCCCGATGCCAAAGAACATGGTGTGCGCAAAGCTCACGATGCCGGTGTAACCCAGCAGCAGGTCAAAGCTGGCCACCAACACGATAAAGACCAGCACCTTGGCCGCCACGTTGAGCGCCTTGACGCCGGGGAAGATAAACGGTGTGAGCGCCAGTGCGAGCACCAGCACGGTCAGGATCAAGGCAAGCCAGCGGCTGCGTGGCAGGTCGTTGGAAAGAATGCGAGTGAGCATGGTGTTTCCTTCAGCGGTTTGCCACGGGGTAGACGCCTTGTGGGCGCCACAGGAGGATGGCCACCATGAGCGCGATGTTGGAAAACAGCGCCACTTTGGGGACCAGAAAACCGGTGTAGTTGGCCATCAGGCCCACCAGCAAGGCACCAATCAGCGCCCCGCCAGTGGAACCCAGGCCACCGATGATGATGACGATGAAGATCAGCACATTGACCTGCGCGCCCATTTGCGGTGTCACGGTCTGCTGGTAGAGGCCCCACATCACGCCGCCCAGGCCGGCCAGCGCGCTGCCCACCACAAACACACCGATGAACAGGCGCTTGATACGGTAGCCCAGGCTTTCCACCATCTCACGGTCCTGCACACCCGCGCGGATCAGCAGGCCGATCTTGGTGCGACCCAGCACCCAGGCCAGTGCAGCAAACACCGCCAGCCCCACCACCACCGCCATGAGGCGGTACTTCTCGATGGCCGCATCGCCCAGCAGCACCGCACCGCGCATGCCCTCTGGCAGTGGCAGCGGAATCTGCGCGGGGCCCCAGACCACCTTGATGAGTTCCTCACCAATGATCATGCCGCCCATGGTGATGAGGATTTGCTTCAGGTGCTGGCCATACACGGGCCGCACGATGAAACGCTCAAACGCCAGGCCCAGCGCACCTGCCACCGCCATGGCTACCAGCATGGCCGGGAACACCGCCACCAGGTTGCGCCACAGCTCCGTGGAGCCGGTCCAGTCTCCCATGGACCCCATTACCGTGGTGGCCACAAAGGCGCCCAGCGCAATGAACACGCCATGGCCAAAGTTCAGCACGTCCATGAGGCCGAACACCAGCGTGAGGCCCGAGGCGATGATGAAAACGATCATGCCCATGGCCAGCCCGGCCACGGTCAGCGTGAGCCAGGTGCTGGGCGAGCCCACCAGGGGCAGGGCCAGCACGGCCAGCAGCGGCACCAGGGCCAACGGCTTCCAGTCGAAATCCAACTTTTTCATAGTGACAACCCCAGCAGCGTGCGCTGCAGCGCTTCGTCTTCGGCCAGGGCCTGCATGGCGCCCGCGTGCACTACGCGGCCATCGTCCATCACGGCCACCTGGTCGCCCAGGCGTTTGGCGAAGCTGATGTTCTGTTCCACCAGCAAGATGGTGGTGCCGGTCTGCTTGAGCTGGGCAAACGCGTCGATCATGTTGTTGATGATGGCGGGCGCCAGGCCCTTGCTGGGCTCGTCCACGATGAGCAGCTTGCGCGGTTCCACAATCGCACGCGCCACGGCCAGCATCTGCTTTTGCCCGCCCGAGAGCTTGCCCGCGGGGTGGTTCCAGAATTTCTCTACCGCGGGGAACAGCGAGAAGATCCACTTCAGGCGCTCGCCATCGATGTGCTGCGCACGCTTGGCTTTGCGCGCGGCCAGCAGCATGTTCTCCTGCACCGTCAGGTCGGCAAAGATGCCCATGTTTTCGGGCACATAGGCAATGTCCAGGCTCGCAATCTGCGGAGTCTCGGTGGCGGTGATGTCTTTGCCGTCAAACACCACACGCCCCTGGCTCGCATGCCACAGGCCCATGATGGTGCGCAGCGTGGTGGTTTTGCCCGCGCCGTTGCGACCCAGCAGCATGGTGAGCTGGCCGCGCGGCACTGCCAGGTCCACGCCATGCAGGATGTGGTACGCGCCGATATGGGTATGCACCCCTTCAAGGGTGAGCAAATTATTGGCGGCGGCGCTCATGCGGCCTCCTTGTCGGCAGGCGCAACGCCCAGGTAAGCCTGTTGCACCACGGGCGAGGCAATGACGTCCGCCGGATCGCCATCGGCCACCAGTGTGCCGTTGTGCAGCACGATGATGCGGTCCGCCAGTTCGCGCACCACGTCCATCTTGTGCTCCACCAGCAAAATGATTTTGGTCGGGTCTTGCTTGAGTGCACGGATCAGATTGAGGATCACAGGCGCCTCATCGGCACTCATGCCGGCCGTGGGTTCATCGAACATGTAGACATCGGGGTCCAGCGCCATGAGCAGCGCCACTTCCAGCTTGCGCTGGTCACCATGCGGCAGGCTGGCCACGGTGGCCTCCTGTTTGTCGCGCAGGGCCACGTTTTGCAATATCTCCAATGCACGCTCGGTCAAGGCGCGGTGGTCGCTCCAGATGCTCCAGAGGTTCAGGCCGCGCAGGTGCTTGCCTTCCTGCGTCGCTTGCACCGCCAGGCGCACGTTCTCCAGTACGCTGAGGTTGGGGAACAGGTTGGTGAGTTGAAACGCCCGCCCCAGCCCGGCCCGCGTGCGTGCCGAGGGGCTCAGGGACGACAGGTTGACCCCATTGAGATACACCCTGCCCTGCGTGGCCTGCAGCTGGCCCGAGATCAGGTTGAAATACGTGGTCTTGCCCGCGCCATTGGGGCCGACGATGGCGGTCAAGGTGCCAGGCAGGAAATTGCAGCTGACAGCATTCACCGCCACGTGGCCGCCAAAGCGGATCGTGAGGTCTTTGGTTTCAAGCATAGGGTCCCCGCTGGTCGGGGTGAAGAGAGGCGGCACCGCAACAGTGCCGCCGGAACATCAACGCTGGTTACGAACCGGAACGGTCATTTCTTCGGCCTTGATCTCGCGGATCAGCTCGGGCACACCCCAGGCAAAGGCCGGGTCCACCTTGATCTTGAAGTGGTACATGCTTTGCATGGCTTGGTGGTCTTCCTTGCGGAAGGTCATCTTGCCCTTGGGCGTGTCAAAACTCATGCCTTCCATGGTCTTGATCAGCGTATTGGCACTGGTGTCGCCATTGCTGTTTTTCAGCGCGGTGACCACGGCCATGGCGGCCGAAAAACCACCGGCGGTGAAGAAGTCGGGCGGAGCCTTGAACTGGCTGTAGTGGCGCGACACCATGGCTTCGTTCACCGGGTTCTTGGGCATGCCAAAGTAGTAATAAGCGGCGCCTTCCATTCCGGGGAACTGCTTGTAGGCCACCATGGCTGGCAGGATGTTGCCGCCCGTGGCAATCTCGATGCCGTGGCGCTTGAGGTCCATGTCCGCGATCTTGAAGGGGTTGCCACCGGCCCAGATGATGAAGATCACCTTGCGGCCGGGCTGGTCCTTGAGTTTGTCGATCAGGCGCTGGCCACCGGCCGTGAAGTCGGTGGTGGCGGGCGGCAGGTATTCCTCGTGGACCAGCTTGGCCTTCTTGATGGCTTCCTTGAAGGCCTTCACGCCGTCGCGGCCAAAGGCGCTGTCCTGCGCCATGGTGGCAATGGTCACACCAGCCTTGTCCAGCGCCACGGCGTTGGCAATCGCGTCCTGGCTGCTGTTGCGGCCAGTGCGGAAGATGTACTTGTTCCACTTGTCACCGGTGATGGAGTCGGCCACGGCGGGCTCGACCAGCAGAATCTTTTTGTATTCCTCGGCCACGGGCAGCATGGCCAGCGCCACGGGCGATGCGGTGGGGCCCACGGCCAAGTCCACCTTGTCGTCGCCATACGCAGCGGCCAGCAGGCTCTTGCCCTGGTCCGGTTTGCCCTGGTCGTCTTTTTCAATCACGACAATCTTTTTGCCAGCAACCGTCATGGTGCCGCCGGTGGCGTAGTCCAGGCCCATCATGAAACCGGTCTGGGTTTGCTTGCCATAAGCTTCCAGCGGGCCGGTCTTGCTGTAGATGTGGGCGATCTTGATTTCTTTGGACTGCGCAAAAGCAGCACCAGAAATCAGGCCGGCGCACAGGCTGGCTGCGATGAGCGTGGCACGGGCGGCCCAGCGGGGGTGGTGCATGTCTGTCTCCTGTTGTTGTAGCTTGATATTGTTCAATTTGCACATAACGTGCCAAAACGCAAGTGATTGATTTCATTCAAGAAAATCACAACAACACCAATAAATCGCCACAATATGCCTGATATTCAGACATTTTCATCGTCTGAAATTTAGTCATATGCCTATTATTCAGACAGCTCTAAACGTGCGTACAGGGTGGCACGCGAGATGCCCAAGGCCTTGGCCACCGCCACTTTGTTGCCGCCAAGGGCCAACATAGCGTCGCGTATGGCCTGTGCCTCCAGCGCAGCGATTTGCTCCGATAAAGGCCGCACCACGGGCGGCACGCTGGCAGCCGGCTCAGGGCCCGGGGGAACGCGCAACGCGGCCTGCAGAGGCTGCACGCCGGACTCAGTCAGCACCGCTGCAAACACATGGGCCTCCACACGGGCAGTTTCGCTGCGCATCACCGCCTGCTCCAGCACATTGCGCAACTCACGGATATTGCCGGGCCAGGGCTGGGCTTCCAGCAGGGCCAGTGCCTCGGGCGTGAGTTCAGGCGGCGGCAGGCCGCTACGCAGCGCCACGTCTTCGCCCAGCACCTCCAGCAGCGCCGCAATATCCGCCCGCCGCTCGCGCAGCGGCGGCACACGGATCGGCAGCACATTCAGGCGGTAGAACAAATCTTCGCGGAAGGTACCCGCACGCACCAGGCCCGCCAGGTCGCGCGAGGTGGCAGCAATCACACGTACGTTCACAGGCAGCAGCTTGTTGGAGCCCAGCGGCTCGATCTCGCCCTCTTGCAGCGCGCGCAGCAGCTTGCTTTGCAGGGCCTGCGGCATGTCGCCAATCTCGTCCAAAAACAGCGTGCCGCCATCGGCCAGGCGGAATTTGCCGTCGCGGCCCTTGCGGTCGGCCCCGGTGAAGGCGCCGGGCGCATAGCCAAAAAACTCGGCCTCCAACAGCGTCTCGGGCACGGCCGCAATGTTGACGCTGATGAAAGGGCCGCGCGCCCGGCTGGACGCAGCGTGGATGGCATGGGCCAGCAGCTCCTTGCCGGTGCCGGTTTCGCCCAGCAGCAGCACCGGGCTGCTGGAGAGCGCAGCACGGCGCGCATGGCGCTTGACCTCCACCGCCGCCGGACTCAGCCCCACAAAACTGGCAAAGGTGTATTTGGACTGGCGCTGGCCCGGGGCCTGCAGACGCTGGGTGGCCAGCTCGCGCCGGGCGTCGTCCAGGTCGCGCTGCAGCAGCGAGAACTTGTCGATCAGCGGCTGCAGCGTGGTTTCGGCGTGGTCAAACAACACAATACCCAAGGCACCGATGACCTGCCCCGCCGCGTCGCGCAGCGGAATGCGGCTGACCACAAAGGTGCCCGCGCGGTTGGTCAGCAGGTCAATGAGGATGGGCTTGCCGGTCTCCAGCACCTGGTGCATCTGCGTGTTGTGCACCACCATGGAAACGGGGTGGCCCACAAAGTCTTCTTCACGCTCAAAACCCAGGGCCGGCAAAAAACGTTTGTACTGCTCGTTGATCCACACCACGCGGGCCTGGCGGTCCACCAGCATCATGCCTTCGCTCGCACTGGAGAACAGCGCAAACATGGAGCGCGCTGCCAGTTCCAGGATGCTCTGGGCGTCGCGCGGCAGGGAGTCAGAGATGGGCATGCGGCAATGTTAACGCAGGAACAGCCCCTGAATTGCTATGAATTCAGGAGCTGTTCGCGCAATATCCACGCGGGCTAGAGGCCTATTTCATGCCGAAACCGGCTTACCCAATCGCTTCGATGTTTTTGCGGGAAATTCGCTTGAAGACCCGTGGCAGGACCAGCACCGCAGCCACCACCACCAGCAGAGTCACCGACATGGGGCGCTGCAGGAACACCATGGCACTGCCCTCACCAATCGACATGGCGTTGCGCAGCTGGGCCTCGGCCAGAGGGCCCAGGATCATGCCCACAATCACCGGTGCGGTCGGGAAGTTGAAACGGCGCATCACGAGACCCAGCACGCCCACGGCATAAAGCAGGAACAGGTCAAACGCGCTTTGACGCATGCCATAGGTCCCCACCGTCGCAAAAATCAGGATGCCGGCGTAGAGCTGGGCCTTGGGCACCTTGAGCAGCTTGACCCAGAGGCCCACCATCGGCAGGTTCAGCACCAGCAGCATGATGTTGCCAATGTAGAGCGAAGCGATCAGCGCCCACACCAGGGCCGACGAGCTGCTGAACAGCTGCGGGCCAGGCTGGATGCCGTAGTTCTGGAACGCGCCCAGCAACACCGCGGTGGTGTTGGACACCGGAATGCCCAGTGTCAGCAGCGGGATCAACGCCGTGGTCACAGTGGCATTGTTGGCGGCCTCGGGACCAGCCACACCTTCAATGGCGCCCTTGGTGCCGAACTCGGCCCGGTGCTCGGGTTTGGCAAGCTTTTTCTCGGTGGCGTAACTCAGGAAGGTCGGGATCTCGGTACCACCGGCGGGGATGCAGCCAAACGGCGCACCAATTGCGCTGCCGCGGATCCACGCGGGGATGGAGCGTTTCCAGTCCGAGGCCGTCATGGTGACGCGACTCATCTTGTTTTCGGTCTCCACCACCTTGCCTTCAAACAGCACGGCATGCAGCGCCTCGGCCACCGCAAACAGGCCCACCGCCACCAACACGATTTCCACACCGTCCAGCAGCTCAGGCATGTTCCCGGTGTAGCGTGCCTGGCCAGTGATCTGGTCCATGCCAATCAGGCCAATCGCCAGACCGATGAACAAAGCCGTCAGCCCGCGCAACGTGCTCTGGCCCAGCACTGCGCTCACCGTGGTGAAGGCCAGCAGCATCAGGCAAAAATATTCGGGCGGGCCCAGCTTGACCGCGTATTCGGCCACCAGCGGCGCAAACAGCGTGACAACGATGGTGGCAATGGTGCCAGCCACAAAGGAGCCGATGGCAGCCGAGGCCAGTGCAGCGCCCGCGCGCCCGCTTTTGGCCATCTTGTTGCCCTCCATGGCAGTGACCATGCTGGAGGTTTCACCGGGGGTGTTGAGCAGGATGGAGGTGGTGGAGCCACCGTACATCGCGCCGTAATAAATGCCAGCAAAAAAGATCATGGAGGCCGTGGCCTCCACCTGGGTGGTGATGGGCAACAACATGGCCACCGCAGTAGCCGGGCCAATACCGGGCAACACGCCCACCGCGGTACCCAGCGCGCAGCCCACAAAGGCCCACAGCAAATTGACGGGCGTACCCGCCGTCATAAAACCCTGAAGGAGTTGGTTCCAGATATCCATCACAGCCACCCGCTTTGCGTCAAACCTGGCAAGCTGATAGCCAGAAACTTGGTAAACATCCAGTACACCGGTGCGGAAATGAGAACTCCCACCACCGCGTCCAGCAGCCAAGAGCGTGCGCCCCCGGCAGGCTGCCCCTGCGACATGCGCACACCGCGGGAGGCGAGCACAAAACACAAGGTGCAGCTGAAGATAAAGCCGATGGTGGTGATCAAGGCGCCATTAACCAGCAGGCCTGCCGACATCCAGACAAAACCTAGCCAGTAAGGTAGCGGTTCGTCTTCGTCAGCGTCCAGGTCCCGAAAGCCACCGGTGCGGGACTCCCACAACAGAAAGCCGCCGCACAGCAACAACGCCAAGGATACGACCCAAGGCAAGAAATCCGGGCCCACGCCCGCGTACCCTGCCTCGGAGGGGATAACCCAGGCCCCGGCAGCCAGCCCGAGTGCAATCAAGAGCACCCCCAGAGCCAGCGCCGTTTGCTGGCGCACTTTGATCACCGCACGCATCACAACATGCCGGCCAGATGCATCACACCGCGCAGGCTGGAGAACTCGTTGTCCACGAAGTCATCAAACGCCTTGCCGGTCAGCACGGCGGGAGTCCAGCCGTTCTTTTCCAGGGCCTCGGCCCAGGATTTGGACTTGGTGGCCTTGACCACCATCTCGGTCAGCGCAGCGCGCTGTTCGGCCGTGATGCCAGGGGCACCGTAGACCGCGCGCCAGTTGCCCAGCACTACATCAAAGCCCTGCTCCTTCATCGTCGGGATGTTGGGAATGCCGGGCAAGCGTTTTTCGGATGTCACGCCAATCGCGCGCATCTTGCCCGCGGTGATGTACTCGGCAAACTCGCTGTAGCCGCTGCCACCCACGGTGACGTTGCCACCCAAAATGGCTGCGGTGGCTTCGCCGCCGCCACGGAAGGCCACGTAGTTCACCTTCTTGGGGTCCACGTTGACCTTGGTGGCCAGCATGGAGGCACAGATGTGCTCTGTGGAACCACGCGAACCGCCGCCCCACTTCACGCTGCCGGGGTCTTTCTGCATCTGGGCGACCACATCTTTCATGGTCTTGAGGGGGGAGTCGGCAGGCACCACAAACACGTTGTATTCGCTAGTGATACGTGCAATGGGCGTGGCCTTGTCCAGGGACACGGCGGGCTTGCCGGTGATGATGCCGCCCACCATCACGGCGCCGGTGATCAACATGGCATTGGGGTCACCCTTGGCGGCGTTGACAAACTGGGCCAGGCCGATCACGCCGGCGGCACCGCCCTTGTTTTCGTACTGCACGGTGTCTGCCGCTTTGGCATCAATCAGGGCTTTGCCCAAGGCGCGGCCTGTGCCGTCCCAGCCGCCACCGGGGTTGGCAGGGATCATCATCTTCAGGTTGGCAGCGGCACGGGCCGACAGGGGCAAAGCACCCGCTGCAGCCAAAACGGCCATGGACTTCAGAAAGGTATCGCGACGCATGGGATGTCTCCTAGTGTTGAATGCAGGCCCTATGATGCGAGCCCAGCCTGTCAAACGGCTGTCCAAACGCCTAGGGAAAACCCCATGCACTTGTTGCTCATCGAAGACGACCCCGCCCTGCATACCACCTTGCAACGCAGCCTGGTGCGTGCGCAAATGCGGGTGGATGTCTGCAGCGATGGCCGCCTGGCGCTGGACCACTGGCGCAGCGCCGAACCCGATGTGGTGGTGCTGGACTTGAGCCTGCCGGGGGTCGACGGCCTGGACATCCTGAAAGCGGCGCGGGCCGAGGGCCTGGGCACGCCGGTGCTGATCCTCACCGCCCGTGGCACCGTGGGCGACAAGGTGCTGGGGCTGAACGCCGGCGCCGACGACTACCTGCCCAAGCCCTTTGACCTGGACGAGCTGGAAGCCCGGGTGCGCGCCCTCTACCGCCGCCACGGCAGCAGCAGCCCCGGCGCCAGCCCGGACTTGCAACTGGGCGCTTTGCGGCTGGACAAAAGCAGCGGTGCGCTCTACCACCGCCAACAGATCATGGACCTGAGCCCGCGTGAGCTGGCCCTGGTGGCAGCCCTCATGGCCCGGCCGGGCCATGCGGTGAGCAAGGAGCGCCTGTTTGAAGTGGTGTTTCCGGGCGAGGCGGACGTGCAGTTTGAAGCCATTGAGGTGGTGGTGTACCGCCTGCGCAAAAAGCTGTCCGCCACTGGCGTGGCCCTGGTCACCCTGCGCGGCCTGGGCTATTTGCTCAAGGCCGAAGGCTGACATGACGCCCAGCCACCACGCCCCCTTGTCGTTGCGGCGCAGCCTGCTGCTGGGCATCCTGCTGCCCATCGTGCTGTTTGTGGTGGTGGACACCGTCAGCCTGTACCGCCAGGCGCTGGGCGCGGTCAACACCGCCTACGACCGCACACTGCTGGCTTCGGCCAAGGCGATTGGCGAGTTGCTGGACATTGAAGGCGACGGCCCGCAGGCGCGGCTGCGCGCGCAAGTGCCCTACTCTGCGCTGGAGGCCTTTGAAGCCGACAACCGCAGCCGCATGAGCTACCGCATCTCCGATGCCAGTGGTCAGTGGGTGGACGGCGCCGAAGACCTACCGGCCTGGCGCGGTACCCTGCCCAACCAAGGGCCCTACGCCGCCCTGGTGGACTTTTACGACGACAGCTTCCGGGGCGACCCGGTGCGCGTGGCCGTGCTGCTGCAGCCTGTGGCCACACGGCGCGAACGCACCATGGCCATGGTGCAAGTGGCCGAAACGCTGGAGCTGCGCCGTACGCTGGCCCGACAAATCCTGATCGACACGCTGCAGCGCCAGGCGATCCTGATCACCGTGATCACCGCCGTGGTGCTGGTGGTAGTCCAGCGTGTCACGCGCCCGGTGCGCCGCATGAGCAGCGAGCTGCAACAGCGCCCCGAGGACGATCTGACGCCACTCAACGCCGCCCACCTGCCACTGGAAATACGCCCGCTGACCGAGGCCACCAACCAGGTCATGCAGCGCCTGCAGCACCTGCTGGACCACCAAAAACGTTTTGTGCGTGACGCGGCCCACCAGCTGCGCACGCCGCTGGCCGTGCTCAAGGTGCAGGTGCAGTCCGCGCTGCGCGGAGACGTGCCGCCCACGGAAGCCTTGCAAGAGATCCAGACCACGGTGGACCGTGCCACCCAGTTGGCCAACCAGATGCTCTCGCTGGCCAAGGTGGAGCAGGTCAAGCAGCAGCAGGATTTTTCTACGATGGATTGGGCCGAGCCCCTGCGTGCGGTAGCCCTGGACGTGTCGGCCCTGATTGCCGAAAAAGACCTGGACTTTGACATTCGCACCGAAGCCAGCCTGGTACATGCCCACGAATGGATGTTGCGCGAAATGGCGCGCAACCTGCTGCACAACGCCATCCGCCTGAGCCCGCGGGGTGGCCGCCTCAGCGTACGCCTGCTGCAGCAGGATGGCATGGCCGAGCTTCACATTGAAGACAGCGGCCCCGGCATTTCCGACGAACTGCGCCTGCGCCTGTTCCAGCCCTTTGCTGCGGGCCACGCACACTCGGGCTCCGGCCTGGGCCTGACCATCACGCGCGAAATGGTCAAGGCGCTGGGCGGCAACATCACCCTCACCAACCTGTACGAACAGGGCCTGTGCGTGGGTCTGGATGCCTGTGTACGATTGCCCCTCCACACTTCGCCCACCTGAACCCGCATGGACAGCACCCGCATCGACAAATGGCTTTGGGCCGCGCGCTTTTTCAAAACCCGCTCCCTGGCCACCGACGAGGTGAACAAGGGCCACGTGCAGATGGCGCAACACGACATCAAACCCTCCAAGGACATCCGGGTGGGGGATGTGTTGACCATCTGGCAAGCCAAAGTGCCACGCACCGTGGTCGTCAAAGGGGTCAGTGACCAGCGCGGCCCAGCATCTGTGGCGCAACAGCTGTACGAAGAGACGCCCGAGAGCATTGCCAAACGAGCCAACATGGCCGAACACAAGCGCCTGGCCGCCGAACCGGCCCACACCATCGAACACGGCCGCCCCACCAAGCGGGACCGCCGTGCGCTGGACAAAGGCTGGGGTGACCGCTGGAGCGCATCGGTGGACTAAGCCCCCCGCTCCACCGCTGCGCGGGGCGCTGCCCCCAGGGGCGCGTTTCCTTTGCAGGGCTGAGCGCCAGGCGGTTCAAAGCCGCGTGGGGCGGCCCGGCACTGAAACCCTCTGCAGGGTCTTGGCTTGGGGTTTGCGGCGATAATCGAGAGGTACGCCTGCCATCGGCACGGCCTTGTTGGACCGCTCTTTTGAAAGTACCTTGCGCATGACCGCCTTCTCCCCCGTCCCCATTTCCCCGGTTGAAGACATCGTCGCCGACATGCGCGCAGGCCGCATGGTCATCCTGGTGGACGAGGAAGACCGTGAAAACGAAGGCGATCTGGTCCTGGCGGCCGACCACGTCACCCCCGAGGCCATCAACTTCATGGCCAAATTTGGCCGCGGCCTTATCTGTCTGACCCTGACCCGCGAACGCTGCGAGTTGCTCAAGCTGCCCCCCATGGCCACGCGCAATGGCACCAAACACAGCACCGCGTTCACCGTCTCCATTGAAGCCGCCGAAGGCGTGACCACCGGCATCTCCGCCGCTGACCGCGCCCGCACGGTGCAGGCCGCCGTCGCCAAAAACGCCGTGGCCAACGACCTGGTGCAACCCGGCCACATCTTCCCCTTGCAAGCAGTCGACGGCGGCGTGCTCATGCGCGCCGGCCACACCGAAGCCGGTTGCGACCTGTCCGCCATGGCCGGCTGCACGCCCGCTGCCGTGATCTGCGAGATCATGAAGGACGACGGCACCATGGCCCGCCTGCCCGACTTGCAGCTGTTTGCCGCCGAGCACGGACTGAAAATCGGCACCATTGCCGACCTGATCGAACACCGCAGCCGCAACGAATCGCTGATCGAAAAGCTGGGCGTGCGCCCCATGCAAACGGCTTACGGCGAGTTCAGTGCCCACGCCTTCCGCGATACCACCGGCCAGGGCGTGCACCTGGCCCTGGTCAAGGGCAGCTGGACCGCCGACACCGTGGTGCCGGCCCGTGTGCACGAACCGCTGTCGGTGCTGGACGCGCTGGAAATCAACCGCTCCATGCACAGCTGGAGCCTGGACACCGCGCTGGCCCACATTGCCAAAGAGGGCAAAGGCGTGCTGGTACTGCTGAACTGCGGCGAAACCGGCGAACAGCTGCTGGCCCAGTTTGAAGGTACCGCCCGTGCATCGCAAGCGCCCGAGCGTGGCCGCATCGACCTGCGCACCTACGGCATTGGCGCCCAGATCCTGCTGCAATGTGGCGTGCACAAGGTGCAACTGATGGGCAGCCCGCGCCGCATGCCCAGCGTGACTGGCTATGGCCTGGAAATCACCGGTTACATCTGCAAGTAAACAACCACATAACCTTGCGGGACAGATCTTTAGCGCTGTCCGCAACTTGAAAGGACTCTGACTATGTTTGGCGCAGACAAAGGCACCACCACCGAAGACCGCTTGAACGGCAAAAAACTCTCCATCGGCATCGTGCAGGCGCGTTTCAACGCCAGCGTGACCGACGCGCTGGCCGCCGCCTGCAAATCCGAACTGCTCGCCCTGGGCGTGGCCGACAAAGACATTGACCATGTGACCGTGCCCGGCGCGCTGGAGGTGCCCGTGGCCCTGCAAGCCATGGCCGAAAAAGGCAAGTACGACGCGCTGGTGGCCCTGGGCTGCATCATCCGCGGCGAGACCTACCATTTCGAACTCGTGGCCAATGAGTCCGGCTCCGCTGTCACGCGCGTGGCGCTGGACTACCAGTTGCCCATCGCCAACGCTATCCTGACCACCGAAGACATGCCCCAGGCGATTGCCCGCCAGGACGAAAAAGGCCGCGATGCGGCCCGTGTAGCCGTCGAAATGGCCAACCTTCTGGAAAGTATTTGATGAGCGACACCCCTTCCTCTGCCACCAAGCGCCCTCCCCGCCAGTCCCGCACCGGGCTCACAGCCACGGGTGCCCGCAAGGCCGCCGGAAAATCCAACCGCACGCGGGCCCGCGAGTTTGCCCTGCAAGGCCTCTACCAAAGCCTGGTGGGCCGCAATGCCGTAGACGACATCGACCCGTTCACGCGCGACCTGGCGGGATTCAACAAGGCGGACGCAGCCCACTTTGACGCCTTGCTGCACGGCTGTGTGGCGCAAGGCGAAGCCATCGATGCGCTGATCGCTCCGCTGCTGGACCGCCCCTGGAGCGAGATTTCACCCGTGGAACACGCCGTGATGTGGATCGGTGTGTATGAGTTTCAGCACTGCCTGGATGTGCCCTGGCGCGTGGTGCTCAACGAGTGTGTGGAGCTGGCCAAGGAGTTTGGCGGTACCGATGGCCACAAGTACGTGAACGGCGTGCTCAACGGCGTGGCGCCCAGCCTGCGCGCCGCCGAAGTGGAAGCCGACAAGGCCAAGAAACCCCGCAAGGCCTGACGTCCGCAAGCCCATGCAGATTTCTTCCCGCGCACAAAACATCGAACCGTTTTATGTGATGGAGGTAGCCAAGGCTGCTTCCGCCCTGGGTGCCCAGGTGGCACACACCGACGCGCCCATGGTGTTTCTGAACATCGGCGAGCCCGACTTCACGGCCCCACCGCTGGTGCAAGAGGCAGCCGAGCGCGCGGTGCGCAACGGCCACTCCCAGTACACCCCCGCCTTGGGCCTGCCGCAGCTGCGCGAGCGCATCAGCGCCTGGTATGCCAGCCGCTTTGGCGTGCAGGTGCCGGCCAGCCGCATTGTGGTGACCGCCGGTGCGTCGGCGGCGCTGCACCTGGCTTGCATGGCCCTGATCGAGTCTGGCGACGAAATTTTGATGCCCGACCCCAGCTACCCCTGCAACCGCCACTTTGTGAGTGCGGCCGAGGGCAAGGCCGTGCTGGTCCCCACCACGGCCGCTGAGCGTTTCCAGCTCAGTGCCGCCAAGGTCGAAGCGGCCTGGGGCCCGCGCACGCGCGGCGTGCTGCTGGCCTCTCCCAGTAACCCCACGGGGACCTCCATCCACCCTGACGAACTGCGCCGTATCCACCAGGTGGTGCAGGCACGTGGCGGCATCACGCTGGTGGACGAGATTTACCTGGCACTCAGCCATGACGCCCAGTTTGGCCAAACCGCCTTGGCGCTGGACGACGCCCTCATCAGCATCAACAGCTTCAGCAAGTACTTCAACATGACCGGCTGGCGCCTGGGCTGGATGGTGGTGCCAGAGGTGCTGGTACCCGTGGTGGAGCGCCTGGCGCAAAACCTGTTCATCTGCCCCAGCACCATTGCACAGCACGCGGCGCTGGCCTGTTTTGAAGACGCCAGCATTGCGCTGTATGAACAGCGTCGTGCCGAGTTCAAAGCCCGGCGTGACTACTTCATCCCCGCGCTCAATGCCCTGGGGCTGACCGTGCCGGTGATGCCCGATGGCGCGTTTTACGCCTGGGCCGATTGCTCGGAACTTTGCACAAAGCTGGGCATCAAGGACAGCTGGGACTTCGCCTTCGAGGTGATGAACCGCGCCCACGTGGCCATCACCCCAGGGCGGGACTTTGGCACCGCGCAAACCGCCCAGTTTGTGCGTTTCTCCACCGCCAGCTCCATGAAACAATTGGAAACAGCGATTGCACGCTTGCGTGCGATGCTCTCCACCTGACCACCTGAACCATCCTGATGAACCAAGACCTCTCCATCCTCCATTTGGTCCTCAACGCCAGCATCGTGGTGCAGGCCGTCATGTTGTTGCTGATGCTGGTGTCCATTGCCAGCTGGGCTGCCATCTTCCGCAAGCTGTTTTCGCTGAACCGTGTGAAGGCCCAAAACGAGGCCTTCGAGCGCGAGTTCTGGTCGGGCTCCAGCCTCAACGACCTGTTCAGCGCAGCCAGCAAAAACGCGCAACAGTGCGGCCCCATGGAACGCATTTTTGCCAGCGGCATGCGCGAGTTTCAAAAGCTGCGTGAGCGCCGCGTGGCCGACGTGGGCACACTGATGGACGGCGCCCGCCGTGCCATGCGTGCGAGCTTCCAGCGTGAGATGGACGTGGTGGAGAGCAACCTCTCCTTTCTCGCCTCGGTAGGCTCGGTGTCGCCTTACGTAGGCCTGTTTGGCACCGTGTGGGGCATCATGCACGCCTTCACGGGCCTGGCCTCGCTGCAGCAGGTCACCCTGTCCACCGTGGCCCCCGGCATTGCCGAGGCGCTGGTGGCCACCGCCATTGGCCTGTTTGCCGCCATCCCCGCCGTGGTGGCCTACAACCGCTTCGCGCGGGACCTGGACCGCATTGCCATCCAGCAAGAGACCTTCATCGAAGAGTTCTCCAACATCCTGCAGCGCAACGTGAGCGCACAGGCCTCTGCCCCGGCTACCCGCTAAGCCACCGCCAGGAACACCCCCATGCCCGCAGTAGCCGGACGCGGCCGAGGCCGCCGCACCATCAACGAGATCAACATGGTGCCTTTCATCGACGTGATGCTGGTGCTGCTGATCATCTTCATGGTCACCGCCCCGCTGATCACCCCCAGCATGATCGACCTGCCCAGCGTGGGCAAGGCGTCGCGCCAACCCGACCAGATCATCCAGATCGTCATCGGCAAAGACGACAAGCTGGAGATGAAGGTGAAAGAGCAGACAACGTCCATCGTCCTGAAGGACGTGGCTGCCGCCGTCAAACGTGCGCAGGGCAATGCGCAGGCCACCAAGGATGGCGCCGCCCCCAACTCGGCCGTAGTCATCAGTGCCGACAAGGCCGTGAAATACGAAAGTGTGGTCCAGGTCATGGACACGCTGCAACGCGCGGGCATCCAGCGCGTGGGCCTGTCGGTGCAACTGGCCAACTAACCGCCCATGAGCGCCACCCGCCACCATCTGGAATTTGCGCCGCCCGCCACACCGGGTTTGGTACGCGCCGTGTTGCTGGCCTTGGTGGCCCACCTGGCGCTGGTGGCCGTGCTGGCCATCGGAGTGGCCTGGAAGCGGGAGACGCCCCCGGTAGCCGTAGAAGCAGAACTCTGGGCCAGCGTACCGCAAGAAGCCGCGCCATTAGCCCCTGAGCCAGAACCCGAAGCACCACAGCCCGAGCCAGAGCCCCCATTGCCCGCCCGCCCCGCGCCACCACCGGCACCGCCCGTGGTAGACGCGCCCAAGGCCGCAGACATCGCCTTGGCCAAGGAAAAAGAAAAAGCCAAGTTGCAGAAAGAGAAAGAACTGCAACAGGCCAAGCTGGAGCAGGAGCGCAAAGCGCAGCAAGACAAACTGCAACGCGAGAAACAGGCTGCCGACAAGCTGGCCGCAGAGAAGCTGCGCAAGGAACAGGAAGCCAAAGCCGCCCGCGAAAAAGCAGAGAAGCTGGCCAAAGCGGAGAAAACCGACAAGACCAAAGCCGAGGCACTGGCCAAGCAAAAAGCCGCCAAGGCCGCGGAACTGGCGGCGCAAAAGAACCGCGACGACCAGCTCAAACGCATGGCCGCGCTGGCCGGCGGCGAAACCACAGGCTCAGGCGGCACGGGCACTGCGGCCAAAAGCGCAGGCCCCGGTGCCAGCTACTTTGGGCGGGTGGCAGCGCGTATCAAACCCAATGTCACCTACACCGACATCATTTCGGGCAACCCCGTCACCGAAATTGAAGTCTCGCTGAGCCCCAGCGGCGACATCCTGAGCCGCCGCATCAGCAAGCGCAGCGGCAACAACGCCTGGGACAACGCGGCCCTCAACGCCATCGACAAGACCGAGAAGCTGCCCCTGGACAACGGCAAGGTCTGGTCACCGCTGGTGATCGTGCTGTCGCCGCAAACGCTGCTGGGTCCATAAGACCTCGCAGAGCGCTATTATTTTAATAGCTGCCCACGCAGTACCCACGAGGGCTAGAGGCCAAAAAGGCTTATAAATCGTAGACGATGGCAGCTTTGCCTTGGTAGGCCTGGGCACGCCAGCTGGCCAGGGCCGCATCGCTGGGGAAGAACTTGGCACGCTCGTCCAGATGCAGGTCCACGGCAGCACCGTCCACCTCGCCAGTGGGCGTCAGGCACTGCAGCTGCAGACGCACTGGCAGGCCACGCACCAGCTCGCCCTGCTCCGACATCTCGCGCACCGCCGGAAACTCGCGCACCAAGGCGTGTAAATCCGGCGCACGCTGCTGCCCGTCGAGCTGCACCGCCACCCGCAGAAACTTGCCAAAGCGGCAACGCGCCTGCTCCAGGCTCCACACCTGCTGCAGGACAAAACGCGCCGCAAAACCATTGCGCCCCTGTTGCAGGCGGCCACTCACAATCACCAGGGTGTCGTCCCGCAGCAGCTCACTGTAGGTGGTGAGCAGGGTTTCATCGGCGGTGGTCTCGATGGCGGCGGACTTGTCGTCCAGCGTGAAGATGCCCACCTTGCCGCGGTTGCCGTTGATGACCTTGAAGCCGCTGATGATGCCGGCCAGCACCTGGGGGTCGCGGGTCTCCAGCACCTCTTCAATCGGGCGTTTGGCAAAGCGGCGCACTTCCAGTGCCATCTCGTCAAACAGGTGGCCCGAGAGGTAAAAGCCGACCGCAGACTTCTCTTGCGTCAGCTGCTCGCGCACGCCCCAGGGCAACACCTCCACCAGATCGGGCTCTTGCGTGCTGGACCCATGCGTGTCCTCGCCACCCATGTCAAACAGGCCGTGCTGGTTGGCATTGGCGGCACTGGCGGCCGCAAAGTCGAACGCGCGGTCCATGCTTTCCACCAAGGAAGCACGGTTCAGGTGGATGGAGTCGAAGGCACCGGCCTTGATGAGCGCTTCCACGCAGCGCTTGTTCAGGCGCGTGCGGTCGACGCGGCGGGCAAAGTCAAACAGGCTCTTGAAGGGGCCCGCCTCTTCGGTGGGGCCACGGCCTTCACGCGCGGCCACGATGGCCTGGATGGCCTGCTCGCCCGTGCCCTTGATGGCGCCCAGGCCGTAGCGGATTTCCTTGTTCGAGATGGGCTCAAAGCGGTACACACCGCGGTTGATATTGGGCGGCTCAAAGCTCAGCCCCATCTTTTCGGCATCCTCGAACAGCACCTTCAACTTGTCGGTGTCGTCCATTTCCACCGTCATGTTGGCGCAGAAGAACTCGGCCGCGTAGTGCACCTTGATCCAGGCCGTGTGGTAGGCCAAGAGCGAGTAAGCAGCGGCGTGCGACTTGTTGAAGCCGTAGCCCGCAAACTTCTCCATCAAGTCAAAAACCTCGTCGGCTTTTTCCTCGCTGATGTCGTTCTTGGCCGCACCGGCGCGGAAGATGGCACGGTGCTCGGCCATCTCCTCGGCCTTCTTCTTGCCCATGGCGCGGCGCAGCATGTCGGCACCGCCCAGCGAGTAGCCACCCAAAATCTGGGCGGTCTGCATCACCTGCTCCTGGTAGACCATGATGCCGTAGGTCTCGGACAGCATCTCGGCCACCAGCGGGTGCGGGTACTCAATCACCTCTTTGCCGTGTTTGCGCGCCACAAAGCTGGGGATCAGGTCCATGGGGCCCGGTCGGTACAACGCGTTCAGCGCAATCAGGTCTTCCAGGCGGCTGGGCTTGGCATCCACCAGCATGCGCTGCATGCCCACACTTTCAAACTGGAACACGGCCTCGGTCTTGCCCTCGGAGAACAGGCGGTAGACCTTGGCATCGTTGAGCGGCAGGTTCTCGTAGGCAAAGTTTTCCTGGCCGGGGTGGCGCTTCATGATGAACTCGCGCGCGATCTCCAGGATGGTAAGTGTGGCCAGGCCCAAGAAGTCGAACTTCACCAGGCCAATCGCCTCCACGTCGTCCTTGTCGTACTGGCTCACGGCCGACTCGCTGCCGGGCTGCTGGTAGAGCGGGCAAAAATCGGTCAGCTTGCCGGGGGCAATCAGCACGCCCCCGGCGTGCATGCCGATGTTGCGGGTCATGCCCTCCAACTTGCGGGCCAGCTCCAGCAGGGTCTTGACGTCTTCTTCTTTCTCTTCGCGCTCGGCCAGAATCGGCTCCGCCTCGGTGGCGTAGACGTACTTGTCGTTCTTCTTGCCATCCGCGGGCGGCAGCTGCAGCGTGACGTTGGTGCCCGGCTTGTTGGGAATGAGCTTGCTGATGCCATCGCAAAAGGTGTAGCTCATGTCCAGCACCCGTCCCACGTCGCGCACCACGCCACGTGCGGCCATGGTGCCGAAGGTGGCAATCTGGCTCACGGCGTCTTTGCCGTATTTGTCCTTCACATAGTCGATCACCAGGTTGCGGTTGGTCTGGCAAAAGTCGATGTCGAAGTCGGGCATGGACACCCGCTCGGGGTTCAGAAAACGCTCGAACAGCAGGTTGTATTGCAGCGGGTCCAGGTCGGTGATCTTGAGCGCATACGCCACCAAACTGCCGGCACCCGAGCCCCGGCCCGGCCCCACCGGGCAGCCGTTGTTCTTGGCCCAGTTGATGAAGTCGCCCACGATCAGAAAGTAACCCGGAAACCCCATCTTCAAAATGGTGGCCAGCTCGAACTCCAGGCGCTCCACATACCGCGGCATCTGCGCCTCGCGTGCGTCCGCCTTGGGGTAGAGGTGCAACATGCGCTCCTTCAGCCCTTCAAAGGACGCGTAGCGGAAATACTCCTCTGGCGACATGCGCTGGCCATTGACCTCTGGCGTGGGGAACACCGGCAGCTGCGGCTTGCCCAGCACCAGCGTCAGGCTGCAGCGTTTGGCAATCTCCAGCGTGTTGGCAATGGCCGAGGGGATGTCGGCAAACAGCGCCTCCATCTGCGCCGCGCTCTTGAAATACTGTTCGCGTGTGAAGCGGCGCACCCGTTTGGGGTTGCTCAGGATCTCGCCATCGGCAATACACACACGCGCCTCGTGCGCCTCAAAGTCGTCGGGCTCGGTGAACTGGATAGGGTGTGTGGCCACCACCGGCAGCATCATGCGGGCGGCCAGCTGCACCGTGGCCACCACGTGGGCCTCGTCATCGGTGCGGCCTGCACGCTGCACCTCCAGGTAAAAGCGGTGCGGGAACACACCGGCCAGTTGCATGGCGGCCTCGTAGGCGCGGGCCGTGTCACCCTGCACCAGCGCCTGGCCCACCGGGCCGGCCTGCGCACCGGCCAGGCAGATCAGGCCCTCGTTGAGTTCTTTCAACCAGGCCATCTTGACCACGGCCTGGTTCTTCACCACGTTTTGCGTAAACGCGCGCGCAATCAGCTCCGAGATGTTCAGGTAACCCTGCTTGTTCTGCACCAGCACAATGATGCGCGACAGTGCAGCGGGGTCGCCGCCCAGGCCTTCGATGATGACTTCGGCCCCAATCAGCGGCTTGACGCCCCTGCCCCGGCCTTCCTTGTAAAACTTGATGGCGCCGAACAGGTTGTTCAGGTCAGTAATGGCCATGGCCGGCTGGCCATCCTTGGCTGCGGCCTTGACCACCTCGTCAATGCGGTTGGTGGAATCCACCACGGAAAATTCGGTGTGCAGGCGCAGGTGTACAAACATGGCTTGATTGTAGTTTTGCCACCGCAGCAAGCCGGTCTCCGGGGCGGGCCTTGCGCCACAATCGGGCCGCAGGAGGCAAAATAAGCGGGAACACCCGCCTCGACCCGATTTGGAGCAAGAAACATGGCGACATCCGCCTTTCGACCGCACGGTACTGCCCTGGTAGAACTGTCCGACGCCATCCTGACGGTCCACATGCGCGGCGACTGGAATGCCGAAATGCGCAGCCAGACCGCCCAACAAATGCGGCAATATGCCCCGGCCCTGAATGCGGCCGGCCCCTGGGCCATCTGCAACATCTTGCATGACACCCTGGTCTACAGCGAAGCGCTGTACACCAGTGCCCGCCAGGACTACGCATCTCGCCCGGCTGACTCACGCCTGCGGGCCGTTGCGTTTGTGATTGCCCCCACGGTGGAAGGCGCCAGCTTGCTCACCCCCCGTTTTGAGACCCTGCTGGACGGCGTGGTAGACGCCCGGGTGTTTGTCGACCCCGAGGGCGCACGCCTGTGGCTGCTGCAGCAATTGGGCCGCGCCTGACAATCTTAAAATCAGGGGGTGAACACCATCCTGAACATCTCCACCTACAAATTTGTCCCCATCAGCGATGCGCCTGCGCTGCGCGAGCTGCTGCTGCAGCGCGCACTGGACCGCCAGCTCAAAGGCACCATCCTGCTGGCCGAAGAGGGCATCAACATGTTCCTGGCCGGCCCGGCCGATGATGTGCGCGGCTTTGTGACCCAGTTGCACACCGATCCCCGCTTTGCCGACATCGCGCCCAAAGAGAGCTGGTCTGACACGCAGCCCTTCAAGAAGATGCTGGTCAAGGTCAAGGGTGAAATCATCCGCATGAACCACCCCACCATCAAACCCGCCGATGGCCGCGCCCCCGCCGTGGCGCCTGCCACCGTCAAGCGCTGGCTGGACCAGGGCTTTGACGACAACGGCCGGCCGGTGGTGACGCTGGACACCCGCAATGACTTTGAGGTGGACGAAGGCACGTTCGACGGCGCCATTGACTGGCGCATCACCAAGTTCACCGAGTTTCCCGATGCGCTGCGCAGCCACCTGGACGACCTGAAAGACAAAACCGTGGTGAGCTTTTGCACCGGCGGCATCCGCTGCGAAAAAGCCGCCATCCTGATGCGTGAAGAGGGGCTGGAGCACGTCTACCAGCTCGAAGGCGGCATCCTCAAGTACTTTGAGGAAACCGATGGCAGCCACTACCACGGCGGCTGTTTTGTGTTTGACGAGCGCCGCGCCCTGGGCGCCGACCTGCACACCGTGGGTCTGCAGGCCGAACCTTCGGCCTCCTGAAGCCGCTAGCGCTGGGTCACCAGCGGCTTGTCCACCAGCCCGGCCCGGGGCATCCAGTCAAACACCGAATCCACCGTCACGGTCTCGATCTTGTCCGCATACCGCTTCACATCGGGGTGGTCGTCAAACGCCACATTGGCCTTGGTCATGCGCGCGCCCAGGCGCGTCAGCGCCGTGATGGTCAGCGTGCTGGGCTGGTAGTCCTGCTGCTTGAGCCAGGCCTGGGCCTGGGGCCGGTCCAGCACCGGGGCCTTGCTGCCCGCGGTCACCGCCAGAGCCAATGTTTCAATCGCCCACTGGTTGGATTGCTGGTATTTCTGCGCCCACGGGTAGCTCACCATGTTGTAGGGCTTGTGGTGCAACTGCAGAACCTGTTTTTCGTCCAACAACAAGGCCAGCAGGCGCTTTTGCACCGCCTCGGTAGGCACCAGCCAGGCCGCCTCGTAGCGCCACAGGTCATCCATGAAAAAGTCGCCCAGACCCTGGCGGTAGATGGCGGATTCGGCCGTGCCGCACTGGTTGAGCTTGTGCAACACGCGCCACACCTGGCCGCCCTGCCCGTCGGGCTGCTGGTAGACAAAGCCCAGATGCGAGTAACGGATGCCGTACTTGCTCAGGTCTTGACCGGCGCGGGCCATCACCACCACCTTGGCGCCACTGGCATCCAGCGTGTTCAGCGTGCTGAGGGCCAAGCCCATTGCGCGCTCCAGCGTTTCGGCCTTCAGGGCCTGGGGCTCGTTGCAAGGGCGTCCGGCATGCGCCGGGGCCAGCAGCGCCAAGCACAGCAGGGCTGCAGCAGCCGCGCCAAAACCCTGGCGATTCATTGGCTCACGCGCTCGTTGTGCAGCAGCGCCTTGCCAATTTCATTGGGAATAAACGCAATGACGGTGCCTGCCACCGACAGCACCACACCGGCACCAATCACACTCACGGTCACCACGGTACCGACGGCGGTGGACACACCGCTGGCCGCCTTGCCTGACGCCTCCACGCTGACACGTGCGCCGTCAGACACCCGCTCCAGCAAATACACCGTGCCCTTGGCCGAGGCTTCCACCCCCTTAACCACCAACACCGCACCGGCCGTGGACAAGGCCACCGGCACCGCCACCACCGCCCCTGCACTGGCCCCCACCACCGAGGCCACAGGCATGGTGGACAAGGCGCTAAAGGCCGATACGTCGGTCTGCGCTTGGGCATAAAAAGGGGCTGCAGCGCCCATGGATATTGCGCAAGCAGCTAGCAAAGAGATAGCACGACGGTGTTGCATAAAAGCATAGACCTCGGGTTGTCGGCAAAAGTGCCGGCGCCATCTTAGCAAGCCGGATGCAAAAAAAACCCAGGCAGGTGCCGCAGCACACTGCCTGGGTTTTACTGGGAGCCGTCGCCCGCTCAGGCGCGCTTGCCTGCCAGTGCGGCAATACGCTCGCCGTACTTGCGTGCGGTTTCCAGGTCACCGGCATTCATCTCGTCGGCGCTGGCGTCGCCCGGGGTCTGGGCAATGGGGCCGGCGTTGGACGCCATGTAATTCACATCGGCGCGTTGCGAACCCTTGTGGTTGTTGTAGGCCATGCCCGTGCCGGCCCACAAGCCGCCGTGCTGCATGGCCAGGGTCATGAAGTAATGCAAGGTGGAGTGCTTGTCGCCGTCCACGTTGGCGCTGTTGGTGAAGCCACCAAACACCTTGTCTTTCCAGGCCTGCACATACCAGGGCTTGCTGGAAGCGTCGGCAAACTTCTTGAACTGCCAGCTCACGCTGCCCATGTAGGTGGGCGAGCCGAAGATGATCGCGTCAGCCGCGGCCAAAATGTCCCAGGCCGCTTCGGGCACATTGCCTTCGGCGTCGATGGTGATCAGGTCCGCACCCGCGCCCTGCGCCACCGACTGCGCCATGCGCTGGGTGTGACCGTAACCGGAATGGAATACCACTGCTACTTTTGCCATGTCAAAGCTCCTTGAAAAAGGTGAAGGTTAAGGCGAACAAAAAGACCCGCCACCAGCGGGTCCAAGGGAGATCAGTTAGCGCGTTTGGCGTCCAGGCTCAGGGCACCGGGGCCAAAAGCGGTCAGCATGAGCAAACCACCGGCGATGGCGATGTTCTTCATGAACATGATTTGCTGCATTTGTGCGGCCTCTGGGGCGGCGGCCCAGAAAGCGTGGAAGAACACCCCGGCAACCACCGTGAACGCCGCCAGCACCAGCGCTGCAATGCGGGTCTGGAAGCCCAGCAACAGCGCGATGCCGCCGCCCGCCTCGGCCACGATCGCCAGCACCGCGCCGACGATAGGCAGCGGCAGGCCGACCGAGCCGATGTAGCCCACGGTACCGGCAAAACCGGCAATCTTGCTGATGCCGGCGGGCACAAACAGGGCTGCCAGCAGAACGCGGGCCACCAGGGCCAGGGGGTTTTGGAATTTGTCAAACATGGGGATCTCCTTCGTTGGTTAAAAAACTAAAAATCAGGCTTGCAGGTCAAACACCAGCACCTCGGCACCGCTGCCCTGGGCCAGGGTGAGGCGGCTTTCGCCCTCCAGCAGCGCGGCATCGCCGGTGCTGAGTGCGGTGCCATTCACATCCACCCCGCCGCGCAGCACCTGCACATAGGCCTTGCGGGTGGGGTCCAGGGTCAGTTCGGCGGCTTGTTCGCCGTCAAACAGGCCGCTGTAGAGTTTGGCATCGGCGTGGATCAACACACTGTC
The DNA here is from genome assembly GCF_058791215.1 of Rhodoferax sp. EU05-FHT12H12. Lineage (NCBI taxonomy): Bacteria > Pseudomonadati > Pseudomonadota > Betaproteobacteria > Burkholderiales > Comamonadaceae > Rhodoferax > Rhodoferax sp. EU05-FHT12H12. The sequence continues at coordinate 836,727 of NZ_JBYTDI010000001.1, forward strand.
CTCAGCGCCGTCGGGGGAGGCTACCAGCTGCAGCCGTCCTTGCTTCCCGGCAGAATCAAAACTCTTCTGCTCATAGCTGGGCGGAATGCCGCGCACATTGGGTTCAATCCAGATCTGGAAGAAGTGTGTGGTCTCGCCCTGGGCGTGGTTGAACTCACTGTGCTGCACGCCGCTGCCCGCGCTCATGCGCTGCACATCACCGGGCGGAATGCCCTTGATGTTGCCCATGCTGTCCTTGTGCGCCAGGTTGCCCGACATCACGTAGCTGATGATTTCCATGTCGCGGTGGCCGTGGGTGCCAAAGCCGGTGCCGGGGGCAATGCGGTCTTCGTTGATGACGCGCAGATTGCCCCAGCCCATGTGGGCAGGGTCGTAATAACCGGCGAACGAAAAGCTGTGGAACGACTTGAGCCAGCCATGGTCGGCATGGCCGCGGTCCTGGGATTTGCGTAAGGTCAACATAGCGATGTCCTTTCTGGATGTGTCTTGTTGATGGGTTGAACTTTAGGCTCCGACAAGGCCTTTTCCATCCATGCTGTTTGATGGCATCATTCAAACCAATTCAACTTAAATGCCCGCTTCATGCAAAACGCCCGCGACTTTTTGACGCCCGACGCCCTCTCCATGCTGCAGACCATTGCGGTTGCGGGCAGTTTTGCCGCCGCGGCGCGTGAAATGGGCATGGTGCCCAGCGCGCTGACCTACCGCGTGCGGCAAATCGAAGACGCGCTGGACGTGCTGCTGTACGACCGCAGCTCCCGCCAGGCCAAACTCACCGAGGCCGGGGCCGAGCTGCTGCGCGAAGGCGCGCGCCTGCTGGAAGAAATTGACGCGGTGGCGAATCGCGTCAAACGTGTGGCCACGGGCTGGGAGCCGCAGCTCACCATCGCCATCGACACCGTCATTTCCAAGCCCACCATGATGGAGCTGTGTGAGAGTTTTTTCAGCCAGTCGCCCCCCACGCGCATCCGCCTGCGCGAAGAAACCCTCTCGGGCACGCTCGAAGCCCTGACCCGCGGCCAGGCCGACCTGGCCATTGGTGTGGGCCCGGACTCGGCGCGCACGGCCGGCGTGCACAGCAAGCCACTGGGCCACATCACCTTTGTCTATGCCGTGGCGCCGCACCACCCGCTGGCCAACGCACCGGAACCGCTCAGCGACGAGGTGATCCAGAAACACCGTGCCGTGGCCGTGGCCGACTCCATCAGCCGCGGTGCGGGCCAAACCTTTGGCCTGCTGAGCGGGCAAGACGTGTTCACCGTGCCCACCATGCAGGCCAAGCTGGACGCGCAACTGCGTGGCCTGGGCGGCGGCAACCTGCCACGCTGCATGGCCGACAGCTACATCGACACCGGCCGCCTGGTCGTCAAGCGCACCGAACGCGCCCAGCGCCAGGTGCCCCTGCACTACGCCTGGCGCCTGAGCAAAACCACCCAGCAAGGCCGCGCCCTGCAATGGTGGCTGAGCCAGCTGGAAAGCCCGGCCACGCGCAACGCGCTGCTCGAAGAACACCGCAGCGCGTAAGCCCGCAGGGCCCGGCCAGCGTGTATAAAGAGACCACTACAACTATTGGAGATTGCGCCCATGACCCAACCCAAAAACATCGCCATCGTGGGCGCCGGCATGGCCGCCATCACCTGCGCACGCACGCTGGTGCAGGCAGGCCACCGGGTGACGGTGTTTGAAAAAAGCCGAGGGCTGGGCGGTCGCATGTCCACACGCGACAGCGACTTTGGCACCTTTGACCACGGCGCGCAGTACTTCACGGTGCGTGACGAACGTTTTGCGCTGGCCCTGCAAACCACCGCCGGCCTGTGCCGCCCCTGGAGCGCCAACACCGTGCGCGTGCTCGATTCGCATGGCCGCGTGGCCGCTGCCGGCCTGCCCGCACGCGAGCCGCACTGGGTGCCGTCGCCCGGCATGAACGCCCTGGTGCGCGCCTGGGCCCAACCGCTGGCAGACGCTGGTCGTGTGGAGCTCAACACCCGGGTCATGCGCATCGCCCCCGATGCCCTGAACAAACAACAATGGGAATTGCACACCACCGGTGCCGACGACAGCAGCCACGTCTACAGCGGCTTTGATACCGTGGTGCTGGCCATCCCGCACCCGCAAGCCCAGGCCCTGCTGGCCACCACCCCCAAGGGCGACGCGCTGGCCAAAAAGACGGCCAAGGTGTCGGTGGCCCCGTGCTGGACGCTGATGCTGGCTTTCCCCCAAGCCGTGCAGCCCGGCCTCACCACGCTGGGGCCCCAGTGGAACGCTGCACGCAGCACCCACCACCGCATTGCCTGGCTCACGCGTGAATCCAGCAAACCCGGCCGCGGCCGCGTGGAGCGCTGGACCGTGCAGGCCAGCGCGGCGTGGTCGCAAGAGCACCTGAACGACAACCCGGCCCGCGTGCAGGCCAAGCTGATCAAGGCCTTCGCCGAGATCACCGGCATCCGCGCCGAACCGGCCCACGCCGATGTGCACCGCTGGATGTACGCCAAGACCGAACAGCCCCTGGGCCACAGCCACCTGCTGGACGCCAAGGCCGGCTTGGGGGTGTGTGGCGACTGGTGCCTGGGCCACCGCGTGGAAGATGCGTTTGTGTCCGGTTTGGAGCTGGCACTGGCAATCTAGCCCCCACGCTCCGCCGCTGCGCGGGTCGCTGCCCCCAAGGGGGCCTTCGCGCCTTGGGGCGGCCCGGCGGCGCTCACGCCATTTTTTATCCCCATGTACCGAGGTCGCTTTGCCCCCTCCCCCACGGGCCCGCTGCATGCGGGCTCGCTGGTGGCTGCGCTGGCCAGTTGGCTGGACGCACGCGCCCACGGCGGGCAGTGGCTGGTGCGCATCGAAGATGTGGACACGCCCCGCTGTGTGCCTGGTGCCGACCACACCATCCTGCAACAGCTGGCCGCCTGCGGCCTGCACCCCGATGCGCCGGCCGAGTGGCAAAGCCAGCGCGGCGCGCGCTACCAGCAGGCGCTGGACCAGCTGGTGAACGCTGAACTGGCGTACCCCTGCGCCTGCTCGCGCAAAGACATTGAACAGGCACTGGCCGCACGGGGCGACGGCAAGCCACGCCATGGCGAACTGGTCTACCCCGGCACCTGCAGGCCCGAGCGCGGCGGCCTGCACGGCAAGCCCGGCCGCGCCTGGCGCCTGCGCACCGACACTGCCATTTTTAAGTCAAATTGGCCTATAGCCCGCATAAATGCTGCGCCAACAGCTCCTGAAACCATAGCGCCAGAAAGCACAACACTGCACTGGACGGATCGCCGCCTGGGCCCGCAAAGTCAGGACGTGGCGCAGGCGGTGGGCGACTTTGTGCTCAAGCGGGCCGATGGGCTGTGGGCCTACCAGCTGGCCGTGGTGGTGGACGACGCGGCGCAAGGCATTAGCCATGTGGTGCGCGGCGAAGACCTGGCCGACAACACCGCGCGGCAAATCGGCCTGCAGCGCGCCCTGGGCCTGCCCACCCCCCACTACCTGCACACCCCGCTGGTGCTGGGCCCCAACGGCGAAAAGCTCAGCAAGCAAAACGGCGCACAGGCGCTGGACACCTCACACCCGCTGGACACGCTGAACCGCGCCGCGCACACCCTGGGCCTGCCACCGCAGACAGGCGCTGTTGCCGACGCGCTGGCGCGCTGGACTGCGCACTGGTTGCACAGCCGCCTCACCACTTGGGCGTAATGCGCTCACCAGGCATCAGGTCGTAAGGGGCCGCCCAACCGGGCAGCGCCTTCATGCGCTGCGCCCACGCACCCACATGGGGGTAGCGGGTGTGCAGGTCCAGGCCGTTTTCTTCCTCGGGGTAAAACGCATAGCCGCACATCGAGAAATCGGCAATGGTGGGCGCGCTGCCCACCATAAAAAGCGTGTGGGCCAGATGCTTGTTGGCGATGTCGAAGGCCGCTTCCAGCCGCCCCTTGAGCCACGCCATCACGGCCGGCTCGGGGGCCACCGGGCCGAACGATTTGCTGAAGCGATAACTTGCGAAATAACTGGTGAACTTGTGGTTGTCAAACAGCAGCCAGCGCAGCACTTCCAGTTTCTCCTCGGGTGTATTGCCGCCAAAGGCCCCGTGCTTCTCGGCCAGGTAGGTCAGGATGGCACCAGACTGCGTGATGCGGCGTGCACCGTCCTCCAGGATCGGGGCCTCTCCCATGGGGTTGGTGGACTCGCGCCAGGCTGGGTCGCGCGAAGCGCCGTTCATGAAATCCAGAAACACCGGTTCATAGGGCTGGTTCAGGGCGCGCAGCAAAAAAGCCACCTTGAAACTATTGCCCGACTGGGCGAAGCAATGCAGTTTGTACATTTGGAAGTCCTCTAGGTTTCGTCGGTATAACCCCGTGCGGCCGCGACCTCGGGGTCCTGAAAAATCGCCATGGCCGTGCGCATGCGGCGAAAGCCGAACTTGCGGTAGAACGGCTCCTTGCCCGGCACGGCATACAAAATGATTTTGCCGTGCCCACGCGACAACTCCACCAGCCGCGCCACGAGCTGCTGCCCCAGCCCCGTGCCCTGGTGGCTGGGCAGCAAAGCCACATCACACAGGTAGGCGCAGTCCACACCATCTGCCAGCACACGCCCGGCGCCGACGAGCGCACCGCCGTCATACACAAAACAGCAAAACATGCTGTTGCCAAACGCCACCTTGAGCCCCTGTGGCGTCTTGTTGCCCAAGGGCGCAGCACGGTAGAGCGCAGCAAGTTCGTCCCAGTCCAGGGCGTCGGTGGATTCAGACCAGCGGTATGTCATGTGGGGGCTATCTCCGGAGTTGGCGTTGTCACTGAGCGGTCATTCAAAGACATTGGGATTCAGGCCGCGGCTGCGCACAGGGATTCACAAGCCATCGAAGGTCGATGTGCAAAGGAGCCTTGGTCATGGACGGCGTCGTACAAAGCGCTGCTCCAAGACTTCCTTGCCCCATTGCGAACCGAGCCATTCCTCTGCCAGCACAAAACCCCGCGATTCATAAAGATGACGCGCCGCGTCCAATCCCGAGAACGTCCATAGATGGGTTTCGGCAAAACCTCTCTCATCCACGAACGCCATCGCAGCGTCCAGCAGCTTTTTCCCTGCCCCGCTGCCACGCCCCACATCGTCCAGAATGAACCAGCGCAGGTGCGCGGTATTCGCGCCAATGTCCTCGCCGTCAATGGCGACCGATCCGAGGATTACGCCGTCTTGCCTTGCCGTCCAGAGGGCGTTCTGTGGGTTCTCCAGTCGATAACAAAAATCCGCCAGGCCCTTTGCTACCACCGACTCGAAACTCTGGCCAAGGCCCCACTCACGCGCATAGTAAAGCGCGTGCATTTCCGTGATGCGTGCGATCAGGCCCGGTGTGTAGCCGCGCACAAGTTCCACACCCGGAGCGGGATAGGCGCTGTCAGCCGTAGGGGCGAGGGCTTGGGTGTACAGGCGCATACCTTCCAGCACAGTCCGCTCTTGGCCGGGTTTCAGGCGACCAAGCGCATCGACGACCTTCGCGTGGGCAAAGGCGTGGATAGCCGCAACCCGCTTTTCACCGACTGCGGTCAGGGATAGCACCTTGACGCGAGTGTCGCTTTCTCCAGCCGCCTCTTGCACGTCGCCGGATTCCACCAACTTGCGCAACATTCGACTGACGCTTGATTTTTCCAGGCGAAGGAGCGCGCCGAGGTCCCGCGCTGTGACACCACCTTTCTCAATCTCGATCAACGCATGTACGGCGGATGGCGAAAGATTGGTTCCGGCGAAATCTTCACCCATGAATCCCAGTTCACGAACCATCGCGCGGGACACGGCACGTATTTCTTCAACCACGGACAGATCAGTATTCACAGTCAACGCATTCTCTAAAAGTTGCATGATACAACCACATAGTTGCACCACGCAACACAATGCCGAGAAAGACAGACGACGCGGGGACGCACCGGACAGTCTCTGCGTGTGCTGAACATCCGTTTTGGGTGGTCAAATGCCAGTTGGGATACGCCTTCCTTGAAATTCTGGGTTCCAGATAGCTGCCATTCGCAAGTGACTGCAGTTGGCCCAAACCCCGCCCTTCCCGCCCCACAAAACCGCCCGCCCATCGCCCCTGCATACAATGCAGGCCCGGCCTTTTTGCCGCGACTGCTGACCATGACCACCTCCACACCCGACACCACCCCGCCCGAGAACCCTGCCGATGAAGGCGCCAAGCCCTTCATGCGCACCGTCAAGAGTTTTGTGAAGCGCGCGGGCCGCATGGGCAGCGGGCAGATCAAGGCGCGGGAGGAGTTGGGGCCCAAATTCCTGCTGCCCTACCAGCCAGGCGCTATCAATTTCGAAGCTGCTTTCGCAGGTGCAGCGGGGGCTGGCGACCAAAACGATGCCCCAACCAACGTGCAGCGCCCGGTGGTGCTGGAAATTGGTTTTGGCATGGGCGAGGCCACGGCGCAAATTGCGCTGACGCTGCCGGGCACCAATTTTTTGTGCTGCGAGGTGCATGAGGCCGGTGTGGGCGCGCTGCTCAAGCGCATTGGCGAACACAACATCCCCAACATCCGCATCTGCAACCACGATGCGGTGGAGGTGATTGACCACATGCTGCCACCGGGCAGCCTGGATGGCGTGCACATCTTCTTCCCCGACCCCTGGCACAAAACCAAACACAACAAGCGCCGCCTGATCCAAAGCCCGCTGGTGGCCAAGCTGGCCGCGCGCCTGAAGGTGGGCGGCTACCTGCACGCCGCCACGGACTGGCAGCCCTATGCCGAGCAAATTCTGGAAGTGCTGAGCGCCGAGCCCAAGCTCAAGAACCGCGCCCTGCCCGACCACCCCGAACTGGCTGGCTACGCACCCAAGCCCCACTACCGCCCGCTCACCAAGTTTGAGAACCGCGGCATCAAGCTGGGCCATGGCGTGTGGGACGTGGTGTTCGAACGCATCTAGGCCCGCTGGCATGGCCCGCCACCGGCCCAACGCCCCACCCGCGCGCAACGGCGTAAGCCCCAGCTGCGTGGTGCTGCCCGCCGGGCCCTGGCCTACGCTGGTTGATTTTTTGCAGCAGCGCTTCCCCTCCGTCACCGCTGCAGACTGGCACACCCGGCTGGACGCTGGCGAGGTGGTGGATGCCGAGGGCCACACTGCCCGCGCCCACGATGTGCCGAGGCCGGGCCGGCGCCTGTACTACTACCGCAGCGTGCCCACCGAGCCACGCATTCCCTTCGAGGCCACGGTGCTGTGGCAGGACGAGCACCTGCTGGTGGCGGACAAGCCACACTTTCTGCCCGTGATTCCCTCGGGCAAATACGTGCAAGAGACTGTGCTGGTGCGGCTCAAGGCGCAGCTGGGGCTCGAGGCCCTCTCCCCCATCCACCGCATCGACCGCGACACGGCGGGCCTGGTGCTGTTTTCGGTGAACCCGGCCACACGCAATGCCTACCAGGCGCTGTTTCGCGACCGCGTGGTGGACAAAACCTACCAATGCATTGCCCCCAGCAACTCCGCCCTGCCCTGGCCTGTGCACCGCGAAAGCCGTATTGGCGAAGGCGCACACTTCATGCAACAGGCCGAGGTGCCCGGGCCGGTCAATGCCATCACCGACATCGACGTGCTGGAGACCCACGGCGCCTGGGCGCGCTACCAGCTGCGCCCACTCACCGGCCAGCGCCACCAACTGCGTGTGCACATGGCCGCGCTGGGCCTGCCGCTGTTGTTTGACGGCATCTACCCCACCCTCACGCCCGAAGACGCCACCGACTACAGCCGCCCCCTGCAACTGCTGGCGCAGCACATTGCGTTCACCGACCCGGTCACGGGCAAGGGCCGCAGCTTTGCCAGCCAGCGCCAGCTGCTGACGCTCCAAGATTTATAAGAAAAGTGCCTGTAGAGGCCGTGGATACTGCGCAAGCAGCTCCTAATTCAGTAGTAGAAATGCGGCCCCGGGCAGCCTATGGCGCTGCAGCTGGCGCCGAGGCGGGCCGCAGCGCCTGCGCCAGGGCCTGGGGATCACCACGGCGCAGGCCCTCGGACAAGGTGCGCGCCGCCTCGGCGCGCTGCACCGCATAGGCTTGCAAGGCCTCCAGGGTTGCCGCCGAGGGGGCCTGGCCCGCCGGGGTGGCGGCCACCAGGTGGTCAAAACTGCGCTCGTACCCATCGGCCACTTCGTCCACACGGCCAGCCAGTTGCTCAAAACTCAGCCCGGTGTCTGGGCCGCCCTGCACCAGGCTGCCCCAGCGCTGGCTGATGCGCTGGTCGTCTTGCAGAAACCGGGCAATGCCAGCCCGCGCCTTGAGTTCTTCGCCCATCAGGTAGGGCGGTGCCGGCAAAGTGCGCCACAGCACCACCACCAGCAGTGCCAGACCCGCAGCACAGGCACGCCGCCAGCCGCGCACCGGCGGGCTCTGCGGTGTCCACGGGCGCGCCAACAAGCTGCCCAACAAGCCCCCCGCCAGCAGGCCGCCGGCATGTGCGGCGTTGTCAATGCCGGGCAGTACCAGCCCCAAGCCCAGCATCAGCGCGGTAAAAAAGAGCGCGCCACCAAACAGCCAGCGAAACTCCGACCGGTCGACCTGCCGCCGCTCACGCCACAAAAACACCAGCAAGGCGCCATACAGGCTGAACACCGCCCCCGAGGCCCCGCCCGACACCGCCTGGTTGCCCTGCACCACCAGCGACACGGCATTGCCCAGCACCCCGCTGCCCAGGTACAGCGCGGCAAAACGCCAGCGGCCCAGCAGGCCCTCCATGAGGCGGCCCACGTCCCACAGCGCCCACATGTTCAGCGCCAGGTGCATCACCCCAAAGTGCACAAACATGGCCGTGCCCAGGCGCCACCACTGGCCGTCTTGCGTGGCCGGGCCAAAGTTGGCCCCCCACGCCAGCGGCACACCTTGCGCCGCATGCCACCAGCCGGCACCGGCCAGCAACATGGCCACAAACACCATCACGTTCAGCACCAACACGGCGCAAACCACGGGTGCAGCAGACGCCGGAGCGCGCATCAAATCGGTGAGCGAGCGGGAGGGGCTGGACAGCATGGCAAAGGTGCGCGCCTAGCGCAGCACAAACGGAGCGGCCAGCGGCTCGCCCACAAACACACCCTGCCCCGGCCAGGCCACACTTTTCCAGTAAGCCTCCAGCGCGGTGGCTCCCTGCAGGTAGTGCAGCAGGAGCACCTGGGGATGCGGAAACTTTTGCAGGTGGTTGCAGGGCTCGCTCACCGTGCCGTAGCTGGCGGTGGCGCCCGCCTCCAGCCACTCCAGCACGCTCATCTGGCCGTTGCCATCCATCAGCTGCCCGCCGGTGGAGGTGAGGTGGTCGGCCAGCGCACCGGGCAACCACTGCCGCGTATCAATCGGGTGTTGCCGGGTCAGGCCAGTCTGGTAGAGCACCACGCGGCGCAAGGGCTCAGGGTCGGCCTGCTCGCGCCGCACCACGGCCACACCGCTTTGCCCCATGCGCCCCGCGGGCGGAAACAGGGCGGCCCGCACATTGCGCGCCCGGTCCTGGGTGTTCACAAACACCGCAATGGCCGAGGGTGCCCCCAGCTTGCCCAATTTGTCATCGGCCGCCACACCCCGGTCAATCAGCGCCTTGGCGCTGGCCACCGAGCGCGAGGCCAGCAGCATGGACGGGCGGATACCCAGCTCGGTGAAGGGCTTGTGCGTGCGTGTATTGAAGTACGGCGAGGCCCGGCTGGGCGCGCAGGTTTTGCGGCAGGCCTCGGGCTCAAACCCCAGGCTCAGGGCCGAGGTGATGGAGTTGCACTCCACCGCAAACGGCTGCGTCCAGGCCAGCGCCAAGGCCTGCACCTGGGGCGGCATCTGGTCACGCACCTGGCTGTAGAGCGCGCCAAATTCCAGCACATTGAGGCTGTTGCGCACGGGCAGCGCCACCCGCACGATGTGCTCGGGCGCTATGCCGCGCCGGGCTGCGTAGTACTCGCCCACCTCCACCGAATAGGGGTCGGCGGTGTTGATGACCAGCCCCACCTCGGCTGCGGTGAGCCGCCCCGCAATACGGGGCACCGAGAGAGCGGGCGCTTCGGGTGTTTTCTGCGCCCAGGCGCATGGGGCGAACAGCAGCACCAGCGCCATCACCTTCCAGCAGTCAGACCAAGCGCGCATCCAGCCACCCTCGCAAACTGTTGATAAACGCCAGGCCCTGCGCACGCGGCAGGTCTTGCACCCGCACAACCGCCTCCGTCAGGCGGCCGCTTTGCAGGTGCACCGCGCGGCCAATGCCGGGCAATAGGCCACAAGACAGCGGCGGCGTGACCCAGCAGCCGTCCAGCAGCACGGCAAGGTTGCCGCGGGTGCACTCGGTCACTTCACCCTCGGCATTGAACAGCACGGTGTCAAGCACGCCGGGATCGGTGGGCGTGAAAGCATCGTAGTGTGCGCGGCGTGTGGTCTTGAACCGCACAAACTCGCCATGTGCATCGGCCAAGGGCGCATGCGCCAGCTGCAAGCACACGGGCTGCGGCGTGGCGGCCAAGGCAAAGGCCTGGGCCTGGAAATGTCCGCTCGCCGGTAGCAGCAGGCGCACGCGGTAGCGGCCCTGCGGGTGCGTAGCCGCCAGCGCGTGCAGTGCCTGCAGCGCACGCGCCCGGTCCCACGGCGTGCCGAAGTGCTGGGCCGCCATGGCCATGCGGTCCAGGTGCATGTCCACATGGGGCAGCACGCCATCGTGCAGCGCCAGCGTTTCCAGCAGTTCAAAGGGCTGGCTGGCGCGCTCCAGAAACATGCGCTTGCTGCGCCACTCGGCCCACTCGCCGTCGGCCTGCGCGTCAAAGGTAATGCCGCTGCCAATGCCGCAGCGCGCCTTGTCGCCCTGCACGGTGACGGTGCGGATCGCCACATTGAAGGTGGCGTGGCCGCCGGGCCGCACCACCCCCACCGCACCGCAGTACACACCACGCGCTTCGGGCTCCAGGGTTTTGATCATGCGCATGGCCTGCACCTTGGGCGCGCCGGTGATGGAGCCGCACGGGAACAGCGCGGTGAACACGTCCAGCAGCGTGGTGCCGGGGCGCGTGGTCGCTTCCACATCCGAGGTCATTTGCCACACCGTGGGCAGTGCCTCCAGGTGGAACAGGCGCGGCACTTTGACGCTGTGCGGCTGCGCAATGCGTGACAGGTCGTTGCGGATCAGGTCCACGATCATCACGTTCTCGGCTCGCTCTTTGGGGGTGTTGCGCAGCTGCGTGGCGTTGGCAGCGTCGTCTGCCGGGGTGACGCCGCGGGCGGCCGTGCCCTTCATGGGGCGGCTGAGGATACGCTCGCCGTTCCAGTCAAAAAACAGTTCGGGCGAAACCGACAGCACCTGCGCCCCCCCCGCATCAATGAACGCGCTGTAGGCACGCGGCTGGGCACGGCGAAGCGCCTGAAAGTAAGCCAGCGCGCTGCCCGCAAACTGCGCCTGCAGTGGCGCGGTGTAGTTGACCTGGTACAGCTCGCCAGCCGCAATCGCGCGGTGGATGTCGGCCATGTTCAGGTCAAACACCGGGCGCGCCACGGCGGCCTTCCAGGCGACAGTGGGCTCGGGCAGGGTTTCGCTGGCAACCTCTGGCAAGGGCTGCGCATGCACCCCAAACCAGACCAAGGGCCCATCGGCTGCGTGCACCTGCAGCGCGGCGTCAAACGCTGGTGCCGCCTCGTAGCGCACATACCCCACACACCAGTGCCCCTGGCGGCTCAGCGCATCCACCTGCGCCAGCACAGCAGCCACCTCATCCACGGCATGCGCCACCAGCACCTGATCGGGCTCCCCAAAGGCCAGTGGCAAAGCTGTTGCGCCGGGCTGCTGGGGGTCTGCAAAATCAATCAGGGCATGGGGATGGGGCATAGGCAGTGCGGATGTTACGCGGTGATTTCGCGTGCGCTGATCTGGTACTTGAAGTCGTCCGGCGCGTACGAGTCCAGGCGACCCGCTGCCGTCTCGGCCGCGGGGTACATGAAGAAGCCCAGCTTGGGGCCGGTGGATTGCGGCAGGGTCACATCGTGCGCCACGTTGTAGGCCATCCAGTTACCCTCCCAGCCGCCAAACAGGCCCTTGTTCACCGGGGCCACCAGCGGATTGCTGGCGGACTTGATCCACGCGGGGGTTTCCTGGCGCATAACCTTGGCCACGTCGGCCGGGTCCATGCCCACCCACCCATGGCCTTTGAGGTAGACCTCGGCGCGGCAGTGCTGCGCGCCCTTGAGGCTGGCGGAGTTGCCACCCAGCTCGCGGTAGCCAAAGGCGCTGGGCGCCACACGCAGGCCGTACACGTCGCGCGCCGGAATGCCAACAGCGCGGCACAGGCCCACAAACAGCGCGTTCAGGTCGGCGCACTTGCCGCCCAGGTTGTTGGTTTCCAGCATGGTCTTGATGTCGCCTTCACCACAGCCGCGCACGGTGGGCTCGCGGTAGGTGTTGGTCACGATCCAGTCGAACAGCTTTTGGGCCTTCTCCACATCGGTCTTGGCGCCGCGGGTGGCTTCCAACGCCGTGGTGCGCACGATGCCGTCGGTGGGCAGCAGGCTGGTCGGTTGGGTCCAGTACTTGAGGCTGGCGGCGTCTTCGACCGGGACAGACTTTTGCGTCCAGTCCTGGGCGCGGTTTTGCGTCTGGATGCGGCTGGTCAGCTCCACAAAAGGCTTGGCCTGGTCGGCGGCAAACTCCACAAACACCATGCGTGCGCCATAGGTGTTGTCGTCTTCCAGACGCGCCGTGCCATTGGTTTGGTAGCTGCTTTCCAGCGATTTCTGCCAGTCGCTGTTGACGGAAGGAATCGGCAACCACAGGCGCGTGGCGCCCTGGGGCTTGGCAATGTCCACGCGGGTGGTCACTTCAAAGGTGCGCCACACGCCGGGCTTGGGGCTGAACTGGCGCTCGGCCGTGCTGGCAGATTGTGCAAAATTGATAGCAGGTAGCGCAGTACCTACAAGGGCTACAGCCGAATTGGCCATAAATTTGCGGCGCGAAGCCGCAGCGGAGGCCACGGGGGCAGAAGAAGTAACGGGGGTCATACAGAGATCTCCGGGTGGATGAAAAGGCGGCGCGTACGGCGTAACAGAAAGTACCCCGGGTGGCGCAGACCCGATTATCCCTGCTGCCTGTATATTCAGCCCTCCCCCGCGCTGAAGGTCCTCCCCGTTGTCTGACTTTTCCTCCCTGCCGCCCGCCAGCGCCGCCCTGGCCCAGCACGCCCTGAACGCCTTTGAGCAAGTGGTGGGCAGCACGTCCGGCTTTCGCCGCCGCCCCGGCCAGCACCAGATGGCCGAGACCGTGGCCGCCACGCTGGCGCAGGCCGACATCGGCGAGCACCCTGCCCCCACCAAGGCCATTGCGGTCATCCAGGCCGGCACCGGCGTGGGCAAGAGCGCGGCCTATGCCAGCACCGCCATCGCCATGGCACTGGAGCGCAAGACCCGCGTCATCATCAGCACCGCCACCGTGGCCCTGCAAGAGCAGCTGATGACCAAGGACCTGCCCGCCCTGGCGCGCAGCATGGACCAGCCCTTTGCCTACGCCCTGGCCAAGGGCCGCGGGCGCTACGTCTGCAAGGTCAAGCTGGAGCGCCTGGTGGGCAGCGGTGCGGCTGAGGACGACATGTTTGACGACGACCTGCCGCAGCCCAAAGTGAGCGCGTTGTCGCAGGAGGCCATCGAAGAACGCCGCCAGTCGCTCTACGAGAGCATGGCGCACAAGCTGGCCGTGGTGAGCTGGGATGGCGACCGCGACACCCTGCCCGACACGCCGGACCCACGCGACTGGTCGGCGGTGGCCGCCGAGCGCCACACCTGTACCGCGCGCCACTGCCCGCGCTACAAGGAATGCAGCTACTACAACGCCCGCACCAAGCTGGCCGAGGCCAATGTCATCGTGGCCAACCACGACCTGGTGCTGGCCAGCCTGGGCATGAAAACCCTGCCCGACCTGGACAACTGCCTGGTGGTGTTTGACGAAGGCCACCACCTGCCCGCGGTGGCCTTGGACCAGTTCTCCAACGCCATGGACCTGAGCAACCTGCGCTGGCTAGACAAGCTACCCAAGGCCATGAACGAGGTGGCCGGCAAGCTGGCCCTGCATGTGGGCGAAGACGTGCAAACCGTAACCAGCCAACTCAAGGGTGCGCTCACCACGCTGGCGCGCATGGCCATGGACCTGGTGTGGGCCCACACCGGCCAGAACGCACGTGGCGAAGGCAATGACGGCACGCTGCGCTTTGCCAATGGCGTACTGCCCGATGCGCTGCACGACCCGGTCACGCAAATCCACGCGCAGGCCAATGGCCTGTCCAAGGCGCTGGAAGCCTTGGGCGTGGACGTGAAAGCCATCGCCAAAGATGACCCCAGCCAGGCCGTGTTGTGCGCCCAGCTCTATGCGCAGCTGGGCGGCCTGGCACCGCGCCTGGGTAGCCTGGTGAGTACCGCACAGCTGCTGCTGGAGCATGGCGAGCAGCCGTTGGCCAAGTGGCTGCAGGCCGAAAGCGAAAACGGTTATCTCACCATGACCGCGCACGCTTGCCCCATCGTGCCGGGCGACCTGCTGCGCCAGTTTTTGTGGAGCCAAGTGCGCGGCGCCATCGTCACCAGCGCCTCGCTCACCAGCTGCGGCAGTTTTGACTACTTCCTCAAAGAAGCGGGCCTGTCCAACAAGCCCTACGTGACCGCACTGGAAGTGGCCAGCCCCTTCAACTACAGCGCCCAGGGCAGCCTGACCGTGGTGCACACCCAGGCCGACCCCAAACACGCCGACGCCTACACCGCCGAGATGGTGCGTGCGCTGATGGACGACATTGAACAAGTGAAACGCGGCGCGCTGGTGCTGTTCACCAGCCGCGCGCAGATGCGCGCCGCCACCGAGGCCCTGCCCGGCCATTTGATGGACATGGTACTGGTGCAAGGCACGCAGTCCCGCACCCGCCTGCTGGCCGCCCACGCCGATCGCGTGGAGAGTGGTTTGCCGTCCGTGCTGTTTGGCCTGCAAAGCTTTGGCGAAGGGCTGGACCTGCCCGGTGCCCTGTGTGAGACCGTGTTCATCGCCAAGCTGCCCTTCGCCCCGCCCAGCGACCCCGTGGACGAGGCCCGCGCCGAATGGCTGCGCAGCGTGGGCCGCGACCCGTTCAACGAACTGGTAATCCCCGCCACAGGGGTAAAGCTGCTGCAATGGACCGGCCGCGCCATCCGCACCGAAGAAGACCGTGCCCAGGTCATTTGTTACGACAAGCGGCTGACGCAGACGAGTTATGGCAAACGCATGCTGGCGGGGTTGCCGGCTTATAAGTTGGGGACGCGGGTGGTGGGCCACTAACCGGGCGCGGTGGGTTCACCAGACAGGAAACACCCCCGCGCGGTCTTTGACGGTCCCCAACGCATCGTTCGATTGCGGGCATTCAGAACTGGTGTGCTAGGCAGGTACGATGGACAGCCGAAATGCGGCGGAAGCAGACATTGAAAGGCAGCATGGGAATACGTCAGCACTTTAGGTTTAAGTACTCGACTGCATTAGAAGTCCAGACGTTTTTACGCAGCCTTTGCGAAGAGGTGAACGTAGAAGACAGAGGAGAATTCTTTGTCTTCACACCACGCGGCGGAGAGTCCTTCACATTCGATTGTGAGATTTTTCCCAGCGGGCTCTTGTCGGAAAGAGACGGGAGCTATTTCAATTTCCTTGGCGTGTTTATTGAAGCACTTACTGGGCAGTTTGGTCCAGTTGAAGTAGAAGACGCATAGGTGGCGGACGCGGTCGTTCGCAGTATCCCCAGATACAACAGTCCAGTCGGGCTTGGAACTACTCGGTAATGCAATCACTTAGAACACTATTGTTGCGATGGCAATTGGAAGATGTAGGGCCTAGACCACACGAATCTAAGGAAGCCGTGCTGACGGCATTCTCTGCGGCAGGCTATACAGCCACATCAGATATTGTTCATTTGTATGGCGAAATCGGTGGGATGGATGTTGGAGATAACCAAATCTGGCGTTTATGGCCGCTCTCTGAAGTTGCTGCCCAGCAGCCAACGAACAAAGGGGTCTTATTTGCCGACTACATGCTTTCGTGCTGGGAGTACAGATTGCGGCCAATATCCGAGGAAGAAAGTGCCGTCTATGTTGATTATTTTGACGGAACCGAGCCAACGCTCGTAGCAACCTCCTTGGAAGAGTTTTTCGATCGCTATGTAGAAAATGCGCGCTTGTTACTCGATCCTGGTTCGCGCGCAAACTAAACTCAGATGCCCGCTTTCAGTCTGTAGACACCTCTGCGCAGTGATGAAAGCAGTCATCTGCAAAAGCCCGCACCTGGCCCTTTGCAGAAATCAGTTTCAAACTGCTGCCGACCGGAGAAAATACCGTTTTCGTTCAAAAGGTACTTGTGAACCCATCCCCCGCCCACGCCGATCTCATCGCCACTTACCGCAGGGCAGAAGCGGAGGCTGCGCACAAGTTCGGCTTGATCAAAGTGGTGGCCAGCAAGGGGCCCAAGGCGATTCAGGCGGCGGTGGAGACGGCGGCCAAGGCGGCCAAGCGCCGGGATTCGTATGCCAAAAAACTGCTGGCGCTAGGGGTGGAACTCAAGGACTGAGGGGCGTATCACCAGCGCCACCCAGCACCTGCTGCTTGCGCGCTGCGTGGTAGGCCGTTAGCACCTGGGTGGCCACCATGTCCAGCGCGGGGCGGGTGTTACCTTGTTTGTCGGTCCACACCTTGGGCGTCAAGGCGCCGGCCAGTGCCACCGCATCGCCATCATCCAGCGCCATCAGTGCGGCGCTGGCCTCTGCTGCAAAGGCAATCACGTTCACGATCAGGCTCTCGCCATCGCCCGCAGTGGCTTTGACTTTGGCCAGTGCGAACGTGCTGCCGTTTTTGCCCTGCCGGGTCTCGGCCAAGCCCACCAATGTTCCGGCGACCAGGCCTTCCAGCATTACTGCTCCACGAAGGCGCGTTCCACCACGTAGTCGCCTGGGGTGGTGGTGTTGCCTTCCTTGAAGCCTTTGGCGTCCAGGATTTCGCGCATGTCTTTGTTCAGGCCGGGGCTGCCGCAGATCATGATGCGGTCCGTCGCCGGGTCCAGCGGGGGCAGGCCCAGGTCGGCGGGCAGCTTGTTGGACTCGATCAGCGTGGTGATACGGCCTTGGTGCTCGAAGGCCTCGCGGGTCACCGTGGGGTAGTACAGCATCTGGTTCGTGACCATTTCGCCCAGGAACTCGTGCTTGGGCAACTCGTTCTTGAAGTAGTCGTAGTACGCCAGTTCTTTGACCTCACGCACGCCGTGCACCACGATGACTTTTTCAAACTTCTCGTAGGTCTCGGGGTCGCGCGCCACGCTCAAGAACGGTGCCAGGCCGGTGCCACTGCCCAGCAAATACAGGTTCTTGCCGGGCAAGAGGTAGTCGATCAGCAGGGTGCCGGTGGGCTTGCGGCCCACCACAATCTTGTCGCCTACCTGGATGTGCTGCAGCTTGGAGGTCAGCGGGCCGTCTTGCACCTTGATGCTCAGGAACTCCAGGTGCTCTTCGTAGTTGGCACTGACGATGGAATAGGCGCGCAGCAGCGGCTTGCCATTCTCCTGGCGCAGGCCAATCATGGTGAAGTGACCGTTGGAAAAACGCAGGGCCGGGTCCCGAGTGGTGGTGAAGCTGAACAAACGGTCTGTCCAGTGGTGTACGCTTAAAACTGTTTCTTCCAGAAATGCACTCATGGGGGCCTTGGGTGAGGTTCAGTCAGTGGGAAATGCCCGCGGCCACTTTCGGCTAGGGCGAAACCCTATATTGTAAAACTCCATACCCCCGCGACTTGTTATATCGATATTGATTTGAGTCATTAGCGCGACCGATATGCCCCACGCCTCCGTACTGCCCGAAACTGCCCTCCCCAGCCTGCTGGTGGCCTGCCTGTGCGCCCAATGGTGCGGCACCTGCACCGAGTACCAGCCACTGTTTGCCCAGCTACAGGCCGAGTTTCCGGGCGCGCGTTTTGTGTGGGTGGACATTGAGGATGAGGCCGACCTGGTGGACCCGATCGAGGTGGAGAACTTTCCCACCATCCTGATTGCCCAGGGCGAGCAGCCCCGGTTTTTTGGCACCGTGATGCCCCACCTGGAGACGCTGCGCCGGCTCATCCAGTCCAGCAGTGCCGCAGACGCCCGCCCTGTGCAGGCGCCAGACGTAGTGGCCTTGGCTCAGCGCTTGCGCGCGCGCTGAGGCGGCAGCAGGGGCTGCCAGAGGCGGTCACCCTCGGGTCCGGCCCAGTCCAGCGCACCGCGCACCACCCCGCGCACCTGGCCTTCGGTGTCGATCAGCACCGTGGAGGGGTAAATGCGGATGCCCCAGGCTTTGGCGATATCGCCCTGCACATCGCGCACCACGGGCAACACCAGGCCTGTGCTTTGGACAAAGCGGGCAATCGCGTCGAACGACTCCTTCAGGTTGATGGCCAGCACCACCATGCGCTCGGACTCCCGGGCGGCCAGGGTTTGCAGCGCGGGCATCTCGGCGCGGCACGGCTCACACCAGCCGGCCCAGAAATTGAGCAGCACCACACGGCCCCGCAGGGCAGGCAAACTCCAGTGTTGCCCTTCCAGATCCACCAGGTCACCCACGGGCACCGCCTGTTTGGGCCCCCAGGGCTGCACGTCGTAGCCGGAATTGGCCGTAGCGGGCACTGCCGCCGACACGAGACTGGCTGCGCCCAGCAGGCCCAGCACCTGTCGGCGCCTCATTGGCATTTATGCATCAAATATGGCCCTAGCCCGCATAGAATATGCGCGAGCAGCTCCCCTTTTGATAGCAAAAGGCACCCGGTCACAGCTTGGCAGTCACCCAGGCCTGCACACTGGCCAGCGCGCCTGCCAGCTTGGCGGGCTCGGTACCACCGGCCATGGCCATGTCGGCCTTGCCGCCGCCCTTGCCACCCACTTGCGCGGCTACAAAGTTGGCCAGCTCACCGGCCTTGACCTTGCCCGTGGTGTCGTTGGTCACACCCGCGGCGATTTGCACCTTGTCGCCATCCACCGCGCCCAGCACGATGACGGCGGTCTTGAGCTTGTCCTTGAGCTTGTCCATGGTGTCGCGCAGGGTCTTGGCATCGGCACCGTCCAGCTTGGCGGCCAGCACCTTCACGCCATTCACGTCCACCGCGCTGCCAACCAGTTCGTCGCCCTGGGCAGACGCCAGCTTGCCCTTCAAGGCGGCCACTTCTTTTTCCAGCGCCTTCATCTGGTCCAGCACCTGGCCCAGGCGACCACCCAGCTCCGCCACGGGCGCCTTGAGCGTGGCGGCGGCTGCGCCCACGGTGTCTTCCAGGTCTTGCAGGTAGGCCAGTGCGTTGGCGCCGGTCACGGCCTCCACACGGCGCACGCCTGCGGCCACACCGCTCTCGCCCACCACCTTGAACAGGCCAATGTCACCGGTGCGCTGCACGTGGGTGCCGCCGCAGAGTTCGCGGCTGGAGCCGATGTCGAGCACGCGCACGGTCTCGCCATATTTCTCGCCGAACAACATCATGGCGCCAGTCTTCTGGGCCGACTCGATGTCCATGACACGCGCTTGGGCAGCGGCGTTGGCCAGCACCTCGGCGTTAACGATGGTTTCGATCTGGCGAATCTGCGCATCGGTCACGGGGGCGTTGTGCGCAAAGTCAAAACGGGTGCGCTCGGCATTCACCAGGCTGCCCTTTTGCTGCACATGCTCACCCAGCACTTCGCGCAGGGCTTTGTGCATCAGGTGGGTGGCGCTGTGGTTGCGCACGGTGGCGGCGCGCTTGGCGGCGTCCACATGCGCGGTGACGCTATCGCCTACCTTGAGGCTGCCAGTCTTCAGCGTGCCGTGGTGGCCGAACACGTCGGCCTTGATTTTTTGGGTGTCGCCCACCTCAAACAGGCCGGCGTCCGAGAACACCGCGCCTTCGTCACCAACCTGGCCGCCGCTTTCGGAGTAGAACGGCGTGGTATCCAGCACCAGCACGCCGTCTTGACCGGCTTTTAGCTCGCTAACCGGCGTACCGTCTGCGTAGAGCGCTACGATTTTTGCAGCTTGGGTCAGGTGCTCGTAGCCCACGAAGGTGTTGCCTGCACCGGTGTACTCCAGCGCCTTGTCCATCTTGAATTTGCCGGCGGCGCGGCCCTTAGCCTTTTGCGCTTCCATGGCGGCGGAGAAGCCAGCGCTGTCCACTTCGACCCCGTTTTCGCGGCATACGTCGGCCGACAGGTCGAGCGGGAACCCGTAGGTGTCGTGCAGCTTGAAGGCCACATCACCAGGCAACACTTTCACGCCGCCAGCCAGGGCCTCGTCCAAAATCTGCATGCCAGTGGCCAGCGTTTCAAAGAAACGCTCTTCTTCCACACGCAGCACCTCGGTGATGCGGGCTTCTTGCGACGCCATGTTGGGGTAGGCCGCGCCCATGACCTGCACCAGGTCCTTGACCAGCTTGTGGAAGAACGGGGTCTTCTGGCCCAGCTTGTAGCCGTGACGGATGGCGCGGCGCACGATGCGGCGCTGCACGTAGCCACGGCCTTCGTTGCTGGGGATGACACCGTCGCTCACCAGGAAAGCGGTGGCGCGGATGTGGTCGGCAATCACGCGCAAGCTCTTGTTGCCCAGGTCGGTACAACCCGTCTCGCGCGACGCCGCCTTGATGAGCGCATCGAACAGGTCGATCTCGTAGTTGCTGTGCACGTGCTGCAGGATGGCCGCCAGGCGCTCCAGGCCCATGCCGGTGTCCACGCAGGGTGCGGGCAAGGGAGTGACGGCACCGGTTTCGTCCATGTTGAACTGCATGAACACGTTGTTCCAGATCTCGATGAAGCGGTCGCCATCTTCGTCCGGGCTGCCGGGAGGGCCGCCGGGGATGTGGGCGCCATGGTCGTAGAAGATCTCGCTGCAGGGGCCGCAGGGGCCGGTGTCGGCCATCATCCAGAAGTTGTCGCTCTTGTAGCGGCCACCCTTGTTGTCGCCAATGCGGATGATGCGCCCCTCTTGCTTCACGCGCTCAGGCGTCCAGCCGGACTTGACAAAGATATCTTCCCAGATGGCATAGGCCTCGTCGTCTTCAAGGTACACCGTGGCATACAGCTTTTCTGCGGGCAACTTGTAAACCGTGGTCAACAACTCCCAAGCCCAGTTCAGGCTCTCCTTCTTGAAGTAGTCGCCAAAGCTCCAGTTGCCCAGCATCTCGAAGAAGGTGTGGTGGCGGGCGGTGTAGCCCACGTTTTCCAGATCGTTGTGTTTGCCGCCGGCACGCAGGCAGGCCTGTACGGACGCAGCGCGCACATACGAGCGCTTGTCGGTACCCAGAAACACGTCCTTGAACTGCACCATGCCGGAGTTGGTGAACATCAGCGTGGGGTCGTTGCCCGGCACCAGCGGGCTGGACGCCACCACGGTGTGGCCCTTGGAGGCAAAGAAGTCGAGGAAGGTTTTGCGAATGTCGGCAACACTCATTACGGGCTGGGTCATGTCAGGTTTTCTTCGCGCGTGGGGTCAATAGAGCCTTATATTATCGCCGCCCCGCGCCGATCGCCCGCCCGCGCCCCGCAAGGCCCCAAGCAAGGGTAAACACCATGATGCACGTGTTGAAATTTAACTAACATGTTAGTTATGACACAGGCTGCAGCCACCGCCCCCGACGACACCACCAGCCAGCGTGCGCGGGCCTACCAAGGGTTCACGCAACAAATTTTTACGGGCGGCATCCGCGCCGGGCAATTCATCTCGCAACGCGAGCTGATGGCACTGCTGGACATGCCCTTGGGCGCGGTGCGCGAGATGATTCCGCGCCTGGAGGCCGCCGGGCTGGTGAAAACCGTGCCCCAGCGCGGCCTGCAGGTGGCGCATGTGGACCTGAAACTGATCCGCAATGCCTTCCAGGTGCGCTCCATGATTGAGCGTGAGGCCGTGCTGAACTTTGTGCGCAGCGCCAGCGAGACCGAGCTGGCCGCCATCGAGGCCAGCCACCGCGACATCCTGCAGCGCGCCGAAGCTCCCGATGCTCTGAATGACGTGGCCCTGCTGGACGATGCCCAGGCCGTGGACTGGGGCCTGCACGACCGCATGGTCGATGCGCTGGGCAACGACATCATTTCCGAGCAGTACCGCGTGAACAGCCTGCGTGTGCGCCTGATCAAGCTGGAGCACAGCGTGATCACACCCAGCCGCCTGATACCGGCGATGCAGGAGCACCTGCGATTTATTGAAGCCCTGCGCCAGCGCAACGCCGCACTGGCCGTGGAGCTGCTCGAAGACCACATCAGCAGTGCACGCAGCCGCGTGATGAATGCACCGTTGGATCAAGTGCGCAGCGAATGGAACACCCCCCACCCCCCAAGGAGAAACGTTTGAACCCCGATATCCACGGCCTCTGGCCTGCCCTCTTGCTACCCGTTACCGCCACCGGCGCACTCGATACCCCGCGCGCCCTGGCCCATGCCCAGCGCATGCTGGCCGCAGGCTGCGACGGCGTGACCCTGTTTGGCACCACCGGCGAGGGCCCGGCCTTCACCATGGCGGAGCGCAAGGGCTTGCTCGAATCCCTGTTGGGCGCAGGCATTCGCGCCGACCAGATCATCGTCACCACCACGGCGCTGGCCTTGGGCGAAGCGATTGAACTGGGCCAGCACGCCAGCCGCCTGGGTGTGCACCGGCAGATGCTGATGCCCCCCTTCTTCTTCAACCAGCCGCGCGACGCGGGCATCATCGAGGCCGTGTCGCAAGTGGTGCGCGGCATTGGTGACGATGGCTTGAAGCTGCTGCTCTACCACTTCCCTGCCATGAGCACCTTTGGTTTCTCCCACGCCACCATCGCCGAACTGGTGCGCCGACACCCCGGCCAGGTGGTGGGCGTGAAGGACAGCAGCGGCGACCGCGCACACTCGCTGGCGCTGGCGCGTGCTTTCCCGCAACTGGCCATCCTGGTGGGTGCCGAGCCCGATGTGGCCCCCGTGATGTGTGAAGGCGGCTCCGGCTCCATCAACGGGCTGGCCAATATTGCACCGCGCCTGATGAAGCGTGTGATGAGCGCACCGGATAAAGTGGCGCCCGCGGATGCCCAGCTGATTCTGGACCTGCTCAAGCTGCTCTCCATCAAGCCTGGCATACCCTTTGTGGGGGTGTACAAGGCCATGCTGGCAGAACAAACCGGCGATGATGCGTGGCTCACCATGCGCGCGCCACTGAGCCCCTTGGATAACACCGAGCTGGAAACCGTGCGCAGCGGTTATCGTGCCATCGGTAGCGCTTTGAGCCACCTGTGAGTTGATATTGCAATAACTAAAGGAGACACAACCATGACCACTTCCCACCTGAACCGCCGCACCCTGCTGGGTGCCGCTGCCGCCCTGGGCGCCAGCGCCCTGCCCGCCATGGCGCAATCCAAAACGGTGTTGCGCATTTCCACCCCAGCGGTGCCGGACGACTGGCACGCCAAGATGTGGACTGTGTTCAAGGAGCAGCTGGAAAAAACGGCGCCCGGCGAATTTGATGTGCAGATCAACCTGAACGCCACGCTGTTCAAACAAGGGACGGAGCCCGCCGCCATGGCACGTGGCAACCTGGAGCTGTCCAGCATCTCGGCATTTGACATTGCCAAGCTGGTGCCAGAGTTCTCCATCTTCACGGCAGGCTACGTGGTGCGTGACCCCGATCAGCAGCAAAAGATATTCAATGGCCCCATCGGCGCCGAGCTGTTCAAGCTGGTGTCCGAAAAGATGGAAGTCACACCCCTGGCCACCGTGTACCTGGGCACCCGCCAGGTCAACATGCGTGAGGCCAAACCGGTCAAGATCCCGGCCGACCTGAAAGGCGTGAAGCTGCGCATGCCCGGCTCCAAGGAGTGGCTGTTCCTGGGTGAAGCCCTGGGCGCGACCGCAACCCCACTGGCCTTTGGCGAGGTCTATATGGGCCTGAAGACCGGCACCATCGACGGCCAGGACAACCCCCTGCCCTCCGTGCGCGCCGCCAAGTTCTACGAGGTGACCAAGCAAATCGTGTTGACCAGCCACCTGGTGGATGGCATCTTCATTGCCATCTCCAACAAGAGCTTCAACGCACTCACTGCCGCACAAAAGCAGAAGGTGACAGCCGCCGCGCAGGCGGCTGCGGCCTACAACAACGAAAACCGCATCAAGGAAGAAGGCCAGCTGGTCGAGTTCTTCAAGAAAGAAGGCCTGCAGGTCATCACCCCCGATGTAGACGCATTCCGCAAATCGGTACAGACCACCTACCAGGCATCCGACTACGCCAAGGTCTGGCCCAAGGGAATGCTGGACCGCATCAACGCGACCAAGTAAGACGCACACAACATGCTGCGTCGATTGCAACAGGCCGCCAACCTTTTGGGCGGCGGTTTTTTTCTGACCCTGTTTGTCGTCTTCATCATCCAGATCGTGGCACGGTTTGGCTTCAACAAGCCGCTGCCATGGACCGATGAGGCGGCCGTGATTTTGTATGTGTGGGTGATCCTGTGGGCCGCCGCCGCCGTGGTGCCCGAGCGCGAACATGTGGTGTTTGATCTGGTGTGGAACAGCGTCAACACCCGCACCCGCCAAGCCATGCGCATCGTCGGCAACCTGATGATCGGTGGCCTGGCCCTGGTCGCCATACCCGCCAGTTTGGACTACGTGCGCTTCATGGCCCGCGAAGGCTCGCCCGTGTTGGGTCTGCCATTTATGTGGATTTTCTTGCCGTTTGTGCTGCTGCTGATCGCCTTGGTCATCCGCAGCGCCTGGGCCATCTGGAACGCCGTGCGTGGCATTGGCCTGGAAGCGGAACTACGACTATGACCTCTGGAATCTGGATTCTTGTTGCCGTGATGGTGGCAGGCCTGCTGCTGCGTATGCCGATCGGTTTTTCCATGCTGGTGTCCGGTGTGGCCTACCTGCTGGTCAAAGGCCAAGACATTGGCCTGGTGGCCGAGCAAGTGGGCAATGGCCTGTACAACAGCTATGTGCTGCTGGCCGTACCGCTGTTCGTCTTTGCCGCCAACATCATGAATGCCGGCACTGTGAGTGAGCGCATTTTTGACTTCTGCCGCATTCTGGTGGGCCGCATGCGTGGCGGCCTGGCGCAGGTGGACATCCTGGTGAGTGTGATCTTTTCGGGCATGAGCGGCAGCGCGATTGCCGATGCGGCAGGCCCCGGTCTGGTCACCATCCGCCAGATGCTCAAAAAGCCCGAATATACCCGTGGCTTTGCCGGCGCCGTGGTGGTGGCCAGCGCCACGCTGGGCCCCATCATTCCGCCCAGCATTCCCATGGTGATTTACGCGCTGGTGTCAGGCGCATCGGTGGGCGCACTGTTCCTGGGCGGCGTAGTTCCCGGCCTCCTGATGGCGGGGCTCATGATGGGCGTGGTGCACATCATTGCGGTCAAACGCAATATGCCACGCGACGAGCCTGTACCACGCTCGGAATGGGCCGGCCTGATCTTCCGCGGCGCGCTGCCCCTGTCCATGCCCATCGTCTTGCTCGGTGGCATTTACTCGGGCGCCTTCACCCCCACCGAGGCAGCGGCGGTTGCAGCCTTGCACGCGCTGATTTTGTCGACCGTCTTCTTCCGGGCACTCACTTGGCGCAGCTTCTGGGGCGTGGTGCTGGAATCCACCCGTGGCAGTGCGGTCATCACCATCATTCTGGCCGGCTCCTTCATGCTGAACTACGCCTTCACCGCCGAAGGTGTGCCGCAAAGCATGGCGATGTGGGTGGACAGCATGCACCTCACCAAAATCCAGTTCCTGCTGCTGGTGAACGTCATGTTCCTGGTGCTGGGATGCTTTCTGGATGTGTCGGTGCTGCTGCTGGTGTTTGTGCCCATGCTCTTGCCTGCGGCCAAGTTGCTGGGCGTGGACCTGGTGCACTTTGGTGTGCTGGTGGTGCTCAACATGATGATTGGCCTGATCCACCCGCCCTTTGGCATGCTGCTCTTCGTCACCAAGGCGCTCACCGGCATCCCGATTGGCGAGATGATGAAAGAAGGCTGGCCCTTTTTAGTGATGCTGCTGTGCCTGCTGCTGGCGATCACCTGCTTCCCCCAAATCGTGCTTTGGCTGCCCCAGACCATGGGCTATGTAACCGGATAACCCCACCATGCAACTCACCCCTGACAACACCCTCCCCCACGATGGCACCCACGGTGCGCTGGTGGGTCGCATCTGGCGACCTGATGCGCAAGGCCCCAGTGTGGTGGCACTGCGCGACGGCATGGTGGTAGATATCAGCGCCAGCTACCCCACCGTGCGCGATGTCTGCGAAGCCCCCGACCCCGCCGCGGCCCTGCGTGCCGCCAAGGGCGACGTGCTTTGTACCCTTGAAGAGTTGCTGGCCAACAGCAGCGCCTACCCAGGCAAACAAGACCGCCCCTGGTTGCTGGCGCCGTGTGACCTGCAGGCCATCAAGGCAGCCGGTGTGACTTTCGCCACCTCCATGCTGGAACGGGTCATTGAGGAAAAGGCGCGCGGCAACCCGGCTGCAGCGGCCGCCATCCGCACCGAAATTCAGGCACTGATTGGCGACGACCTCTCCAAGCTGACGCCTGGTTCCGAACAGGCCATGGCACTGAAACAGGTGCTGATTGCGCAAGGTGTGTGGAGCCAGTACCTGGAGGTGGGCATCGGGCCGGACGCAGAAATCTTTACCAAGGCCCCGGTGCTTGCGGCAGTGGGCAGTGGCGCCGACGCCGGTCTGCACCCGGCGTCGCACTGGAACAACCCCGAGCCCGAAGTGGTACTGGCCATCAATTCCCGCGGCCAGGTGGTTGGCGCCACCCTGGGCAATGACGTGAACCTGCGCGATGTGGAAGGCCGCTCTGCACTCTTGCTGGGCAAGGCCAAGGACAACAATGCCTCGGCCGCCATTGGCCCCTTCATTCGCCTGTTTGATGCCAGCTTCAGCATCGACGACGTGCGCCAAGCGGAGCTGAGCTTGCGGGTGGAAGGTGAAGACGGGTTTGTGATGGACGGCTACTCCTCCATGGCCCGCATCAGCCGCGACCCGCTGGCACTGGCCGGCCAGCTCATGGGGCCCCACCACCAGTACCCCGATGGTGCCATGCTGTTTTTGGGCACGCTGTTCGCCCCCGTGCAAGACCGCGACGCCCCTGGCAGCGGCTTCACCCACAAGCTGGGCGATGTGGTGACCATCACCAGCGCCAAGCTCGGCACGCTACGCAACCGCATGCAGCACACCGACCACTGCCCACCCTGGACTTTCGGCGCTTCGCACCTGATGCGCAACTTGGCTAAGCGCGGGTTGCTCTGAGCGCTCAGTCCTGCGCGACGCGCTGGGCCATCTCGATACGCTGTTCCAGAAAGCGCCACAAACGCTCGTCCTCGCAAAAGGCCACGTTGAAACGCAACCAGCCCGTCGTGCGAGGGTCTACCAAGAACAACTGCCCGGGCCCCAACATGATGCCCTCCCCGGTTCCCGCATGGGAGAGCTCCGCGCTGTCGGGTAAATCAGGGTGGCGGGCCCACAGGTACATGCCAGCTTCAGGCTCATGAAAGAGCTCAAAGCCCAGACTGTCGAGCCGCCTTCCGACCTTGCGTTGGGCATCGCCCAACCGGTCTCGCAAGGACTTCAAGTGCTTGCGCCAGCGCCCGTCTGTGATGACACCAAAGGTCACGCGCTCAGCGATCTCAGACGAGGTGAGACCGGCAATCATCTTCAGTTGCACGAAATTTGCCAACAGATCCGCGCGGGCCAAAAGGTAGCCTACACGCAAATTTGGAGAAATGGTTTTGGAATAACTACCCACATAGATCACGCGCCGCAACTGATCCAGACTTGCCAGCGTGGCACGTACGGAGACATCCATGTCCGCATAAATATCGTTTTCCACCAGCACAAAGTCATGCTGATCTGCCAACTGCAGCAGACGATGGAGCTGTGCGGTGGAAGCGACGGAGCAGGAAGGACTCTGCAAGCGGGGTTGCGTAAAGAATGCTTTGGGCTGGTGGGTCTGCAGCAGGGCCTCCAGCGCAGGCAAGTCGTAGCCCGTGGGCGTGCGTGGCACCCCTAACAGCTGCACACCCAAAAAGCGCAGCATGTACATCAAGTTGGGGTAGCCGGGGTCGTCCACCAGCACCGTGTCGCCAGGCTTGAGCAGACAACGGGCGACCAGATCCAACGCCTGGCTGGAGCCATGGGTCATCAGCACCTGGCTGGCCTCAACAGAAATGTGCTGCTCTCCCAACGACTCTGCAATGATCATGCGCAGGGCCATATGTCCATACGGAAGACCATAGCCGTCAAGTTCAGGCCCATCCGTGGAGAGCTGGCGCATGCTGCGGCGCACCGCGTCACCAAACAACCAATCATGCGGCAACCACCCACACCCTGGCTTGAGTGGCAAATTTCGGTTCTCGAATATCTGCTTGAGATACCAACGCGCATCAAAACGGGGCGTCTCTGGTGGCAACAGGATAGCTCCACCAGCCATGCCGGAAAAATCGTCACGGCGTTTGACAAAAAAACCAGCATGCGCGCGGGACACCAGCCAGCCTTGCGCGACCAAGCGATCGTAGGCCTCCACCACTGTAAACACACTCACATTGTGGGACGCAGCAAATGCTCGGATAGATGGCAGTTTGCTACCGGGCTTGAGCACTTGCCCTGCAATCAGGCCGCGCAACCCGTCCACGATCTGGCTGACCAAAGGTGTTGAAATTTCCGTACTGAGTGTGAGCATCGGGGGACAAAACGACGAACTGACCATGCGGCTTGCGCACCAAACTAGGGAAACCCTGTACAGGATTCTAGACCTGCACAGTGTCTCGAAACTTTCATATCACTGTACATGGTGGATTGTGCAAACCGTTTCTATAGTTCCGCCACCTGTTCAACAACACCGGACCTCTTTATGCAAGCCGATCGCAAACTTCACAACGCAGCCCTGTATGCCCGCCGCCAATCAGCCGTCGCTCGCGGAGTCGGTCAGGCCCATGAAATTTTCATCAAAAACGCGAAGAACTCCGAGTTTTGGGATGTCGAAGGCCGCCGCTTCATCGACTTTGCTGGCGGCATTGCCGTGCTCAACACCGGCCACCTGCACCCCCAGGTGATCGAAGCGGTCAAAGCCCAGCTCGACCTCTATACCCATACCTGTTTCCAGGTAGTGGCGTATGAGCCTTATGTGGAAGTGTGCGAGCGCTTGAACGAAATGGCGCCCGGCAACTTTGCCAAAAAGAGCCTGCTGCTGACCACCGGCGCCGAAGCCGTGGAAAACGCCATCAAGATCGCCCGCGCTTACACCAAGCGCCCCGGCGTGATCGCCTTCACCGGTGGCTACCACGGCCGTACCAATTTCACACTGGGCCTCACCGGCAAAGTGGCGCCCTACAAGCTGGGCTTCGGCCCCTTCCCCGGCGAAGTGTTCCACGCCCTGTTCCCCAATGAACTGCATGGTGTAAGCGTGGCAGATGCCCTGCACTCGGTGGAACTGATTTTCAAGAACGATGTGGAACCGGAACGGGTCGCTGCCTTCATTGTGGAACCGGTGCAGGGCGAAGGCGGTTTCTACGTGGCCCCTCCCGAGTTCATCTCCGGCCTCAAGGCAATGGCCGACAAGTACGGCATTTTGTTGATTGCCGACGAAGTGCAAACCGGCGCGGGCCGCACCGGTACCTGGTTTGCCTGCGAGCAATGGCCTGTGGCTCCTGATTTGATTACCACCGCCAAGTCCCTGGCCGGTGGCTTCCCACTCTCCGGTGTGGTCGGCCGTGCTGACGTGATTGACGCGCCAGCCGCAGGTGGTTTGGGCGGCACCTATGCCGGCAGCCCCGTGGCTTGCGCCGCTGCACTGGCGGTGATCAAGGCCTTTGAAGAAGAAAAACTCCTGCAGCGCAGCAAAGACATGGGCACCTTCCTGGTGGACAAGCTCAAGGCGATTGCCACCAAGGTGCCCGCTATCGGCGACGTCCGCGGCTTGGGCGCCATGGTCGCCATCGAGTTGTTTGAAGGTGGCGATGTACACCGCCCTGACGCCGTATTGACCAAGAAGGTGGTCACAGAGGCTGCACGCCGCGGGCTGATCCTGCTGTCCTGCGGTACCTACGGCAACGTCATCCGCATCCTGGTGCCCCTGACCGCGCCGGACGCCCTGCTCGAAGAAGGTCTGGCCATTCTGGCCGACAGCTTTGCTGCCGTGGCCTGATCGCCTCTTTTGAATCTGCTCCTCAAAAAACACATGTCCTCTACTGAACCCTTGGTGCGCTTTAGCGGCGTACAAAAAACGTACGACGGCGAGCAGCTGGTGGTGCGGGAGCTGAACCTCGATATCCAGCGCGGTGAATTCCTCAGCCTGCTCGGACCCTCGGGCTCCGGCAAGACCACCACCCTGATGATGCTGGCCGGGTTCGAGTCCCCCACAGCAGGCGACATCCTGCTCGACGGCAAGCAGATCACCCGCACCCCGCCGCACAAGCGCAACTTCGGCATGGTGTTCCAAAACTACGCGCTGTTCCCCCACATGACCGTGGCACAGAACGTGGCTTATCCGCTCACCGTGCGCAAAGTACCCAAAGACGAGCAAACCAAGCGGGTGCAAAAGGCACTGGACATGGTGCGCCTGACCGGCATGGGCGAGCGCCTGCCCGCCCGCCTCTCGGGCGGTCAACAGCAGCGCGTGGCTTTGGCACGGGCGCTGGTGTTCGAGCCCCAACTGGTGCTGATGGACGAGCCCTTGGGCGCGCTGGACAAGCAGTTGCGCGAACACATGCAGCTGGAACTCAAAGAGCTGCACCGCCAGCTGGGTGTGACCTTTGTGTATGTGACTCATGACCAGGGTGAAGCCCTGACCATGAGCGACCGGGTGGCGGTGTTCAACGAAGGCGTGATCCAGCAGCTGGCCGATGCCCAGAGCCTGTACGAAACTCCCAGCAACCGCTTTGTGGCCGGCTTTGTAGGCGACAGCACGGTGCTGCGCGGCACCTTGGGTGGTACTGCAGACGCTCCTTGCATCGTTCTCGGCCAAGGCCAGACGCTGCCGGGCATCAATGTCAACAATGCAGCTACAGGCGCAGCAGTGGAAGCCTGTGTGCGGCCCGAGCGGATTGCACTGCACGTGCAAGCTCCGGCCGCTCTCAATACGGTGGCAGCACAGGTGGCCGGCATCGTGTACTACGGCGACCACGTGCGCTTGCAATGCGAACTGGGCACCGGTCAAGCACAAGCCACCGTGAAGCTGCCGCTCACCCACGCATGCGCCCTTACACCGCCCGCCATGGGCAGCACGGTGCACCTCGAGTTCCCGACTCCGTTTACGCGCCTCTACGCGCTCTGAAGTTTTTCTCCCTGTCCCTTCCTCAACCTCCAAAGGAAATTGCTCCATGAAAAAAAGCCTGATCGCATTGGCATCTGTTGCTGCCTGCTTCGCGATGAATGTCCATGCCCAAGACGCCATTACCGTGGTGAACTTCGGTGGTGCTAACGCCAACGCCCAAAAGGCCGCGTACTACGAGCCAGTTGCCAAAGATGGCATCAAGGTCACTGCAGTGGAATACAACGGTGAACAAGCCAAAATCAAGGCCATGGTGGAAACCAAGAACGTGACTTGGGACTTGGTGGAAGTGGAATCCCCCGACGTGGCCCGCGGCTGCGACGAAGGCCTGTTCGAAAAACTCGACTACAGCAAAATCGCCCCCAAGGCCGACCTGCTGCCCTCTGCTGTGACCGAATGTGGCGTGGGCATTTTTGTCTGGTCCACCGTGATGGCCTATAACGGCGACAAGCTCAAGAAAGCCCCTACCAGCTGGGCTGACTTCTTCGACACCACCAAGATCCCCGGCAAGCGCGGCATGCGCAAAGGCGCCCGCTACAACCTCGAATTCGCCTTGCTGGCCGATGGTGTGAAGCCTGCTGACGTCTACAAGGTGCTGGCCACCAAAGACGGCGCAGAGCGCGCCTTCAAAAAACTGACCGCCCTCAAGCCCAACATCCAATGGTGGGAAGCCGGCGCCCAAGCGCCCCAGTTCCTGGTGGCTGGCGATGTGGTCTTGTCCACCGTGTACAACGGCCGCATTGATGCTGCCAACCGCGAAGGCCGCAACCTGCAGATTTACTGGCCCGGTGGCATTTATGACCTGGACTATTGGGTCATCCCCAAAGGCACTGCCAAGAAAGACGCTGCCTACAAGTTCCTGAACTTCGCCATGAAGCCTGAGAACCAAGCCGTCTACGCCCAAAACATCGCTTACGGCCCGACCAACAAGAAGGCTTTGTCCAAGCTCAGCGCCAAGGTGTTGGGTGACCTGCCGACTTCCGAGAAGAACGCCAAGGAAGCCTTGCAGTTCAACACCACCTTCTGGGCTGACCAGGGCGAAGCTCTGGAAAAGCGTTTTGCTGCCTGGGCCACCCAGTAATCCGTAGACCGTCAGGAGCCTGAACCCATGTCCATGCAAGCCAGTGCCATCCAGCCCCCGGGCGATCTCCGTGCGGCACTCTCCCGTGCGGAGTCCCGCCGCAAATGGCGGGCTTTCAGCCTGACACTGCCCTTGCTGGTGTTTTTGCTCCTGACCCTGCTGGTTCCCATTGCCGCTCTGTTGATGCGCGCGGTGGAAAACCCCGAAGTCGCCAAGGCCCTACCCACTACGGTAGAAGCCTTGGCCGGCTGGGACCGCACGTCCCAACCCCAAGCCGCCGCCTATGCCGCCTTGGTTCAAGATTTATCGCACCTGCCGGACACGGCAGATGCAGGCGCCTTGGCGCGCCGCCTGAATACCGAAGCCCCCGGCGCCCGCTCGCTGATCATGGGTGCCTACAAGGCCTTGCCCATCGAAGGGGATGCAGACACTGTGCGCCAGCAGTTGCTGGACAAAGACGCCCGCTGGGCCGAGCCTGAGTTCTGGCAGGCCATTGCCAAAAACGGCGCCCGCTGGACACCCGACTACCTGCTGGCCTCGGTGGACCTGAAACGCGACGCCAACGGCCATATCGAACGCATGCCCGAAGACCAGCGCGCCTACGGTGGCATTCTGGTGCGCACCTTCCAGATCAGCTTTATCGTCACCCTGCTGTGCCTGGTGCTGGCTTATCCACTGGCCTACTGGCTCTCCACCTTGCCGGAGCGCAAAGCCAACGTGCTGATGATTCTGGTGCTGGTACCTTTCTGGACCTCCATCCTGGTGCGGGTGGCGGCGTGGATCGTGTTGCTGCAATCAGAAGGTCTGGTCAACGGTGCGCTGCTGGGCATCGGTGTGATCAGCGAGCCACTGGCGCTGCTGTTCAACCGCACCGGCGTGATCATTTCCATGGTGCACATCCTGCTGCCGTTCATGATCCTGCCGCTGTACAGCGTGATGAAGAGCGTGCCGCCCACCTATGTGCGCGCTGCCGTATCGCTGGGCAGTGCTCCGCTGGCCGCCTTCGTGCGGGTCTACGTGCCGCAAACCTTCCCTGGTGTGGGTGCCGGTGCGCTGCTGGTGTTCATTCTGGCCATTGGTTACTACATCACGCCGGCCCTGCTGGGTGGCGCGGATGACCAGATGCTGAGCTACTACATCGCCCGCTATACCAACGTCGAAGTCAACTGGGGCATGGCCTGCGCCTTGGGTGCCTTGCTGCTCGCCACCACCCTGGTGTTGTATGCCGTGTACCGCCGCATCGGCAAATCCGACTTGGCCTTGGCATAAGAAAGACACCCATGTTCAAACTGCCTGAATTCCCCCTCTATTTCACGCTGGCCGACAAGGCCGGTTGGTGGCTGCTACGCATTGTGTGTGTGCTGGTGCTGGGCTACTTGCTGGCGCCCATCCTGGCCATCATTCCGCTGTCGTTTTCCAGCAGCTCATTCTTGACCTACCCCATCCCAGGCTGGTCTACCAAGTGGTACAGCCACCTGTTCACCGCGCCCGAGTGGTCCAACGCCATGCGCAACAGCTTCATCGTGGCGCCTGCCGCCACTGTGATTGCCACCGTACTGGGTACCTTGGCCGCTGTGGGTCTGACCCGCACCGAGTTCCGTTTCAAGGGTTTGTTGATGGCCTTCCTGATCGCCCCCATGGTCGTCCCGGTGATCGTGATCGGCGTGGCGACCTACCTGTACTTCGCCCCCTTGGGCCTGAGCGACAGCTATGTGGGCCTGATTGCAGTGCACGCGGCCATGGGTGCGCCCTTTGTGCTGACCACCGTGCTGGCCACACTGGCCAACTTCAACCACAACCTGGTGCGTGCCTCGCTGAGCCTGGGCGAAACACCGTTCAACACCTTCATGCGCGTTACCCTGCCGGTGATTGCACCGGGCGTGATTTCCGGCGCACTGTTCGCCTTTGCCACCTCGTTTGACGAAGTGGTGGTCACCCTGTTCCTCGCGGGTGCGGAGCAAACTACCCTGCCGCGCCAGATGTTTACCGGTATCCGCGAAAACATCTCGCCCACGATTGCGGCCGTGGCCACCTTGCTGATCCTGTTCACCACCACCATGTTGCTGGTGCTGGAGTGGCTGCGCGGCCGCAAAGCCTGATCCTGAACCCTGTCCCTATGGATTTGAACCAACCGCTCTCCGGCAATGCCATGCCGCGCTTCGGCGGCATCGCCAGCATGATGCGCCTGCCGGTCGCCACGTCTGCCCACGGGCTGGATGCCGCCTTCATCGGTGTACCACTGGACATAGGCACCAGCCACCGCCCGGGTGCGCGCTTCGGCCCGCGCCAGATCCGTGCCGAGTCCTGTCTGCTGCGCCCCTACAACATGGCCACCGGCGCCGCTCCATTTGATGTCCTGCAGGTGGCGGATCTGGGCGATGTGCCCATCAACACTTACTCTTTGCTCAAGTCGGTAGACATCATCACCGCCTGCTACACCGAAGTGCTGGGCCATGGCTGCATACCGCTCACCCTGGGCGGTGACCACACCATTGCATTGCCTATTTTGCGGGCCATGGCCGCCAAGCACGGCCCGGTGGCGATGGTGCATGTGGATGCGCATGCGGACGTGAATGAAGACATGTTCGGCGAGCGTATCGCGCATGGCACACCGTTCCGCCGCGCGGTGGAAGAAGGCCTACTGGACTGCAACAAGGTCACCCAAATCGGATTGCGCGGCACCGGTTATGCGGCCGACGACTTCGACTGGCCGCGCCGCCAGGGCTTTACGCTGGTGCCTGCCCACGAGGTGTGGCACCAGTCGTTGGCACCGGTGATGGAGCAAGTGCGCCAGCGCGTGGGCAACACTCCGTGCTACCTGAGCTTTGACATTGACGGTATCGACCCGGCCTACGCCGGCGGCACCGGAACGCCGGAGATCGGCGGGCTGACCGTGCCACAGGCGCTTGAAATCATCCGGGGTTGCCGTGGGCTTAATATCGTTGGGGCAGACTTGGTGGAGGTATCACCGCCCTACGACACCACGGGCAACACCGCCCTGCTGGGGGCCAACCTGTTGTACGAGATGCTGTGTGTGCTGCCCGGAGTGCCGGTGCGCTGAGTGCAGATGCCGCAGCCGTAATTGCTACGTTTTTCATAGCTGCTTGCGCATATTCCATGGGCGCCAGCAGCCAGTTTTGTTTAAATATCGAGGAGACACCATGTCCACATCGCCGCTTTCCCTGCTCAAAGACCCCAGCCTGCTCAAGACCGATGCCCTGATCAACGGGCAATGGGTCAAAGGCGCCAGCCGCTTTGCGGTGACCGATCCGTCCAACGGCCAGCACCTGGCCGATGTCGCCAACCTCGGTGCCACAGACGCTGAAGCCGCCATTGCCGCCGCCAACTCCGCCTGGCCTGCCTGGAAAGGCAAAACCGCCAAGGAGCGCAGCATCATCCTGCGCAAGTGGTTTGACTTGCTCATGGCCAACCAGGAAGACTTGGCCCGCATCATGACCGCCGAGCAAGGCAAACCCTTTGCAGAAGCCAAGGGCGAGATTGCCTATGGCGCCAGCTTTGTGGAGTGGTTTGCCGAAGAAGCCAAGCGCGTCAACGGCGAGACCCTGCCCCAGTTCGACAACAACCGCCGCCTGATGGTCATCAAGCAGCCCATCGGCGTGTGCGCGGCCATCACGCCTTGGAACTTTCCGCTGGCCATGATCACCCGCAAGGTGGCGCCTGCCTTGGCAGCCGGTTGCCCGGTCATCATCAAGCCCGCGGAACTCACACCCCTGACGGCTTTGGCAGCCGCCGAACTGGCCATCCGCGCCGGCATCCCGGCCGGTGTGCTCAACATGATCACCGCCGACAGCGAGCAGTCGATTGCCGTGGGCAAGGTCATCTGCGCCAGCGATGTGGTGCGCCACCTGAGCTTCACCGGTTCCACCGAAGTCGGCCGCATCCTGATGGCGCAAAGCGCGCCTACGGTCAAAAAACTGTCACTGGAGTTGGGCGGCAATGCGCCCTTCATCGTGTTCGACGACGCCGATGTGGACTCCGCCGTGGAAGGCGCCTTGGCCAGCAAATACCGCAACGCCGGCCAGACCTGTGTGTGCGCCAACCGCTTCTACGTGCAGGCCGGTGTGTACGACCAGTTCGTCGCCAAGTTCGCTGCCCGGGTGAAAGCCATGAAGGTGGGCAACGGCTTTGAAGACGGCGTGCTGCAGGGCCCGCTGATCGAGGATGCCGCTGTGGCCAAGGTGAAGCGCCATGTGGCGGACGCCGTGGCCAAGGGCGGCAAGGTGGAAACCGGCGGCAACGCCCTGCAAGGCCAGTTCTTCGAGCCCACCGTGGTGTCCGGCGCCACCGCCGACATGCTGTGCG
This sequence comes from Rhodoferax sp. EU05-FHT12H12, assembly GCF_058791215.1. NCBI lineage: Bacteria > Pseudomonadati > Pseudomonadota > Betaproteobacteria > Burkholderiales > Comamonadaceae > Rhodoferax > Rhodoferax sp. EU05-FHT12H12. The sequence goes on from NZ_JBYTDI010000001.1 coordinate 873,341, forward strand.
CCCGTGAAGAGACCTTTGGCCCCTTCGCGCCAGTGTTCAAGTTCACCACCGAGCAGGAAGCCATTGACGCGGCCAACGCCACCGAGTTCGGCCTGGCCAGCTACTTCTACAGCCGCGACATCGGCCGCATCTACCGCGTGGGCGAAGCGCTGGAGTACGGCATGGTGGGCGTGAACGTGGGCATTCTGGCCACCGAACACGTGCCCTTCGGCGGGGTCAAGCAATCCGGCTTGGGCCGCGAAGGCTCGCACTTCGGCATGGACGACTACATCGAGGTGAAGTACCTCTGCCTGGGCGACATCCTGAAGTAAAACCACTCGGCACCCCACATCAGCCCGCTTCGGCGGGCTTTTTTGCGTCCAAGCCTTTGCCGAAACAATAACAGCCTATGCAATATCAGCCTTGACAATATTTGCTTAGGCAATTAATATTCGCGCCATGTCCAAACCAACGACTCCGTTTTACAGCCCCGACAACTACCAGCCGGAGGCCAGCATGGGGTACTTGATGCGCAGCATCCTCAATCACGTGGCCCAGGCCGTTGACCGGGAACTCGCACACACCGAGCTCACCAATGCACAGTGGATTCCGCTCTTCAAGCTCTACACCAAGAAGGCCTCTACAGTGGCCGAACTCGCCCGCGCCTGCGAGATCGACAACGGCGCGACCACCCGCCTGCTCGACCGCATGGAGGCCAAAGGCCTGTGCCAACGGGTGCGCTCCGAACAAGACCGCCGCGTCGTCAACCTCGAACTCACCGCGGCTGGCAAGACCGCTGCAGGCGATATCCCGCGCATCTTGAGCGACGTACAAAACGCCCATCTTGAGGGCTTTAGTCGCGCAGAGTTTGAAGCGCTCCAAGGCTTTCTGAGCCGCATTCTTGACAACGCCCAACGCATCAAGGCTGCCAGCCAGGCCGCCCCCGCGATCCCCGACACAGAAACCGAAACGCCCCATGTTTAATTCCACCACCGCCTCATCCCGGGCACTGCGCTGGAGCCGCTTTGCCCTGAGTGCGGCTGCACTCGCCTCACTGAGCGCCTGCGCCAATTTTTCCGGCATCTTTTCCCAGGCCAAGCCCGTTGCAGCCCAGCAAGCCGGCCTGTCCACCCAAGCCATTCCGGCCGACAGCGTCGCCCTGAACAGCCAATGGTGGAAAGCCTACGGCGATGAACAACTGAACCAACTGGTGGACAAGGCCCTGGCCAACAACCCCAGCCTGCGCGTGGCCCAGGCCCGCGTGCAGCGCGTGATGGCGTCCATCGACAACGCGGACGCTGCGGGCGCCCCCCAACTGAATGCCAGCCTGGATGCCACTCGCCAGCTCTACACCCGCAACGGCCTGGTGCCCGCCCCGATTGCAGGCAGCGAGCGCGACATTGCCACCCTGCAAGCCTCCGGCAATTGGGAACTGGACCTGTTCGGCAAGAACCGTGCAGCGCTCGATGCGGCCATCGGCCAAAGCCGTGCCGCCCAGGCCGATGCCCAGGCTGCCCGCATGCTGCTGGCCAGCAATGTGGCGCGCAGCTACTTTCAATGGATGCGGGTACAGGCCCAACTTGAAGTCGCACAGCGCACCCTGACCCAACGCGAACAGACCAAGCAGTTGGTACAGGACCGCCTGCAAGCCGGCCTTGATACCCAGCTTGAACTCCAGCAAAGCGAGAGTGGTTTGCCGGATGCCCGCTTCCAGATCGAGGTCCTCAGAGAACAGGAAGCCTTGTTGCTCAACACGCTCAGCGCCTTGACTTCACAACAAAACAGCCCGCTAGCGCTTTTAAAACCTGCGCAAGCAGCTATCAATTCCATAGCAAATGCGCAGACCAAAGTGCAAACCGTGCCGCTGGACCTGCTGGGCCGCCGCGCCGATGTGGTGGCTGCCCGTTGGCGTGTGGAAGCGGCCACCCGCGACGTGGACAACGCCAAGACCCTGTTCTACCCCAACATCAACCTGACCGCATTCGCCGGGTTTTCGAGCATCGGTTTTGACAAGCTGGTGCAAAGCAGCAGCGCGCAATGGGGCGTGGGCCCGGCCATTCGCCTGCCCCTGTTTGAAGGTGGTCGCTTGCGCGCCAACCTCAAGGGCAAGACCGCCGACCTGGACGCCGCCATCGAGACCTACAACGCCGCCGTCGTCGACGCGGTGCGGGACGTGGCCGACCAGCTCGCCTCCACCCAAGCCATCTCCCGCCAGCAGCGGGAGCAGAAAGCGGCGCAACAGTCTGCCGAATCGGCCTACGCCATTGCCGTGCAACGCTTTGAAGCCGGCTTGGGCAACTACCTCAACGTGCTCACCGCAGAAACCGCCGTCCTGACCCAGCGCAAATTGGGCGTGGACCTGGCGGCCCGCAGTGTGGACACGCAAATCCAACTCATCCGCGCGCTGGGTGGTGGCTTCAACGAGACAGACATCAGCACCGCGCAGGCCGGCAACACCGCCGCCCACTAAGCCCCTCAGACACCGACCGAACCTGATTGAAAGACAGCACCATGAGCACACCTTCCACCTCCGTCGCTACCCCTGCCGGCAACCCCGCACGCAAAAAAGCCCTGACCGCCCTCTCCATCGTCGTCCTGCTGGGCCTGGTCTACGGGGGCTTTGAGTACTACGGCGCGCGCCACTCCGAAGAAACCGACAACGCTTATGTGCAGGGCAACGTCATCCAGATCACCCCCCAGGTCGGCGGCACCGTCACCGCCATCATGGCCGACGACACCGACTTCGTGAAAGCCGGTCAGGCGCTGGTGAAGCTGGACCCGGCCGACGCCAGGGTCGCCCTCGACCAGGCCGAAGCCAACCTGGCCCAAGCCGTGCGCCAGGTGCGCACGCTGTACGCCAACAATGGCAGCCTCTCGGCCCAGGTAACCCTGCGCGAATCCGACATTGCCAAGGCCCAGACCGAGATTGCCCGTGCCACCGACGACCTGAACCGTCGCCAGGCTCTGGCCGGCAACGGTGCGGTGTCCAAAGAGGAACTCAACCACGCCAAGTCGCAGCTCAGCACCGCCCAGAACGCCCTGTCCGCGGCCCAGGCTGGCGTGGCGGCCGCGCGCGAGCAGCTCTCCAGCAACCAGACGCTAACCGACGGCACCAGTGTGGAAGGCCACCCCAGCGTGGTGGCCGCATCGGCCAAGGTGCGTGAAGCCTTTTTGGCCCTGCACCGCGCCGAACTGCCGGCCCCCGTCGATGGCTATGTGGCCAAACGCACAGTGCAACTCGGCCAGCGCGTGGCAGCGGGTGCTCCGCTGATGTCCATCATCCCGCTGAACCAGGTGTGGGTGGATGCCAACTTCAAGGAAGTGCAACTGCGCAACATCCGCATCGGCCAGCCCGTCACACTCACCGCCGACCTTTATGGCAAGAAGATGGAATACAAAGGCACGGTGGCCGGCCTGGGCGTCGGTACCGGCGCAGCGTTCTCGCTGCTGCCCGCACAAAACGCCACGGGCAACTGGATCAAGGTGGTGCAACGTGTGCCGGTGCGTGTGACGCTGGACGCCGAGCAATTGGCCCAGAACCCGCTGCGCGTGGGACTGTCCATGGAAGCCACGGTGGACGTGACCGACCAGAGCGGCAAGTCGCTGGCCGATGCCCCGCGCACCGCCTCTGTCACACAGACCGATGTGTACACCGTGCTGGACCAACAGGCCAACACGGAGGTGCGCAAGGTCATTGCCTCCAACCTGGGCCGGGGCGTCAAAGCCAATGTCCATGCGGCGGCCAAACCCGGTACCGGCGTGTAAGCCCCATGAGCGCCCCTGCCGCCTACGTTGCGCCCGCGCCCTTGCAGGGTTCGGCGCGCCTGTGGGGCACGATTGCCCTGTCCGCCGCCACCTTCATGAACGTGCTGGATTCGTCGATTGCCAACGTGTCCCTGCCCGCCATTGCCGGCGATCTCGGTGTCAGCTCCAACCAGGGCACCTGGGTCATCACCAGCTTCGGTGTGGCCAACGCCATTGCCCTTCCCCTGACCGGCTGGCTGTCGCAACGCTTCGGCCAGGTGCGTCTGTTCATCACCAGCGTGCTGCTGTTTGTGCTGTCCAGCTGGCTGTGTGGCATTGCCCCCAACATGCCCTTTCTGATCGGCGCGCGCGCGCTGCAAGGCTTTGTGGCCGGCCCCATGATGCCGCTGGCCCAGACGCTGCTGCTCTCCAGCTACCCGCCGGCCCTGGCCGGATTGGCCATGGCGCTCTGGGCCATGACCACGCTGGTCGCACCGGTGATGGGCCCATTGCTGGGCGGCTGGATCACTGACAACGCCCACTGGGGATGGATCTTCTTCATCAACGTGCCTATCGGCCTGGTCGCTGGTTTCATCACCTGGAGCATCTTCCACAAACGCGAAACGCCCACCCGCAAACTGCCCATTGACACCGTAGGCCTGGCCCTGCTGGTGATTGCAGTGACTGCCATCCAGATGATGCTGGACCGAGGCAAAGAGCTGGACTGGTTTCACTCCAACGAAATCATTGCCCTGACGGTACTGTCCGTGGTGGCCTTTGCCTTTCTGATCGCGTGGGAGCTGACGGACAAGCATCCGGTGGTGGACCTCAAGCTGTTCAAGGTGCGCAACTTCCTGACCGGAACCGTGGCCATGTCGATCGCCTACGGCCTGTTCATGGGCAACATCGTGCTGCTGCCGCTATGGCTCCAGAGCTTCATGGGTTACACCGCCACGCAGGCGGGCATGCTGATGGCCCCCGTGGGGATCTTTGCCATCATCCTGTCCCCGGTGATTGGCAAGAACATCACCAAGTTCGACACCCGCCGACTTGCGGCCATTGCCTTTTTGGTGTTTGCCCTGGTACTTTGGATGCGCTCGCATTTCAGCACGCTGTCGGATTTCAACACCATGATGATCCCCACGCTGATCCAGGGCATTGCGCTGGCGCTGTTCTTCATCCCGCTGACCAGCATCATTCTGGGTGGACTGCCGGGCGAGAAGATTGCCTCGGCCTCGGGCCTGAGCAGTTTCTGCCGGGTGCTATTTGGTTCTTTCGGAACCTCAATCTCCGTCACCCTGTGGCAGGACCGTACCACCCTGCACCATGCCCAGTTGACAGAGATGATCAACCGCGGCAGCACTGCCTCCAACAGCGCACTGGCCGGCCTGAACGCATCAGGGCTGAGCACGGAACAAGCCCTCAGCCAGATCAACCGGATGATCGACCAGCAAGCCGCCACGCTGGCCGCCAACGATGTGTTTTACGCCTCGGCTCTGATTTTTGTGGCGCTAATTCCGCTAGTGTGGCTGTCACGCCCCCAACGTGCCGGCGCCGGAGGTGGCGCAGCGGCCGACGCGGCAGCGGCTGCGCATTGAGACCGGGGCTGGCAAGCAGCCATAAAAAATCGGGGCCTGGGCCCCGATTTTTTTATTTGCTCAAACTCCAATCAGCCCAGTTCCGGACCATTGGACGTTGCCGCCATACGGTTGGTGCGGTTGGCACCGTTGTTCACCGACCAGGGAATGCTGGCCGGCTTGTCCAGAGGAGCCACTTTGGCCAACAAGGCCTGCCAGAAGAACCCACTCTGGATGGCAATCACCGCAAACAGCATATAGCTTTGCGAGCTGGAGGCCAGCCACAGGTTGTAGGTGGGCATGAACACAAAAGGCGATACCAGCAATGGCAGCACAATGCGCAGCGGTTGCATGGACTCGATGCCCTTGCCCATGTTGAACAGGTCCCAGTAGTAGTTGGTGAACATGCCCAGAATCATCCAGCACACCAGATGCCATGCATACACGATGCTGTGGTTGCGCACCAGCAAGGTGATCCAGGGCTGCGAGCTCTCATCTGCGTTGACGATCAGCACCATAAAGGCCCCCGTGGTGAAGAACACCACGAAGTAAATGAACATCAGGAATTTGAGAGCTCTGGACATGTTTTCCCCGGGTTTGAAATGGCGAAAGTATCTTACCCGCTGTCAGGCGCTACTCAGAGCAGGGGAACCCCTGTTTTCTCCTGCAGCTCCTCACGTGTCACACCGGGCGCCAGCTCCACCACCTTGAGGCCTTCGGGCGTCACGTCCATCACGGCCAGATCGGTGATGATGCGGTCCACCACGCCCACGCCGGTCAGCGGCAAGGTGCACTGGGGCAAGATCTTCAGGTCGGTGGAGCCGTCCTTCTTCTTGGCCACATGCTCCATAAGCACTATCACGCGCTTCACGCCCGCCACCAGGTCCATGGCGCCGCCCATGCCTTTGACCATCTTGCCGGGAATCATCCAGTTGGCCAGGTCGCCCTTGGCGCTGACCTGCATGGCCCCCAGGATGGACAGGTTGATCTTGCCGCCGCGGATCATGGCAAAACTCTCGTGGCTGCCAAAAATGCTGCTGCCCTTGATGGTGGTCACCGTCTGCTTGCCCGCGTTGATCAGGTCGGCGTCTACCTCGTCTTCGGTAGGGAACGGGCCAATGCCCAGCATGCCGTTCTCGCTCTGCAGCCACACTTCCTTGTCCGCGGGCACGTGGTTGGCCACCAGCGTGGGGATGCCAATGCCCAGGTTCACATAAAAGCCGTCTTCCAGCTCGTGGGCCGCGCGGGCCGCCATTTGGTCTTGGTTCCAGGCCATGGTTACACCCCTCCCTTTTCAGTGATGGTTCGTTTTTCGATGCGTTTTTCCGGTGTGGCGTTCAGCACGATGCGGTGCACATAAATGCCGGGCAGGTGCACCTGGTCGGGTGCAATCTCGCCGGTCTCCACAATCTCTTCCACCTCCACCACGGTGATCTTGCCGGCCATGGCCACTGCAGGGTTGAAGTTACGCGCGGTAAAGCGGAACTGCAGGTTGCCGGACTTGTCGGCCCGGTGCGCCTTCACCAGTGCCACGTCGGGCACCAGGGCACGCTCCATCACATAGGTCTCCCCGTCAAATTCGCGCAACTCTTTGCCCTCGGCCACGATGGTGCCCACACCAGTCTTGGTAAAGAAGGCCGGGATGCCGGCACCGCCGGCCCGCAGCTTCTCGGCCAGCGTGCCTTGGGGGGTGAACTCCAGCTCCAGCTCGCCCGCCAGGTACTGGCGCTCGAACTCCTTGTTCTCGCCCACATAGCTGGAAATCATTTTCTTGATCTGGCGCGTTTCCAGCAACTTGCCCAGGCCAAAGCCGTCCACCCCCGCGTTGTTGGAAATGGCGGTCAGATGCTTGGCACCACTGTCTTTCAGCGCATCAATCAGCGCCTCGGGAATGCCGCACAGTCCGAAGCCGCCCACGGCCAGCAACTGGCCGTCCTGGACGATGCCTTCAAGTGCCTTGGCGGCGCTGGGATAAATCTTGTTCACAGCAGAGTCTCCATAAAAAGAAGCAACGACCGTACGATACTACGTACGACCCTACGTAGTTCCCCGTAAAGCCCAACCCTATGGACATTGACTACCGACTCGCGTTTGACATGGCCCCGGTGGGCCTGGCGCTATCGCGCAACCGCACCATGGTGGACTGCAACCAGCGCCTGTGTGACATGTTTGGGGCCGGGCGCGCACAGCTCATTGGCCAGTCCTTCCAGGTGCTCTATCCCAGCGCCGACGAATACGAACGCACCGGCGCCCGCATCAGCCCCATCCTCAACCGCAGTGGCACCTATGCCGACGACCGCATCATGAAACGGCTGGACGGCCGCTTCAAGGGCGAGACTTTTTGGTGCCACGTCACCGGACGTGCGTTGAACCGCGATGCGCCGCACGAAGCCGGCATCTGGAGTTTTGAGGACCTGAGCGCACGCCGCCCGGTGAAAGCAGAACTCACGCCACGCGAGCGCGAGGTGGCGGCCCACCTGATGCAGGGCCTGACCTCCAAACACATTGGCAAAACGCTGGAGATCAGCCACCGCACGGTGGAGATCTACCGTGCCCGGCTCATGCGCAAGTACAAGGCCTCCACCACCGCCGACCTCGTACACAAGCTCATGGCCGGCGGCTGAGACATCACAGATGCAGGCTGCGCACCAGCAGCCCGGCGGCAATGCTCCACATCATGCCCGCCACCAGCAGGTCCAGCAGGCGCCAAGCCAGGGGCTTGGCAAACAAGGGGGTGAGCATGCGGGCACCAAAGCCCAGCGCCACAAACCACAGCACGCTCCCGCCCCCCGCCCCCAGCAAGAAGGCACCGTGCGTCCCCACAGGCTGCTGCGCCCCCACGGCCCCCACCAGTACCACCGTATCCAGGTACACATGGGGGTTGAGCAAGCTCAGGGACAAGGTCTGCGCCACCATGCGACCCACTGGCACCGCAACGCCGCTGGCTGTGGCTTGCAGGGTACCGGGCCGCACCGCCCGGCGCAGGGCCTGCGCGCCATACACGGCCAACACCAGCGCCCCCACGAGCCCCAGGGCGTCCAACACCCGCGGGTACTGCCCCAGGGAGGCTGCCAGCCCACTGACGCCCACGGCCATCAAGGCAATGTCCAACAGCGCACACACGGCCACCACGGCAGCCACATGCTCACGCCGCAGCCCCTGGCGCAACACATGCATGTTTTGCGCCCCAATGGCCATGATGAGGGACAGGCTGAGCGTGAAGCCGGTCAGAAAAACAGGAGGACTGAATGAAGAAAACATGCCCAGAGTATCCGCACCAAACAGTGCTTTAGCTACTGAAATCTGCTAATGTAGAAACAGTAACGCTTACCCAAAGACCCATGCTTGATACTGCTTTGCTGGCCACCGTGGCTGCCGTTGTACGCGAAGGCAGCTTCGAGCGCGCGGCACGTGCGCTGCACCTCACCCCTTCTGCCGTGTCCCAGCGTATCCGCCTGGCCGAAGAGCGGGTGGGCACGGTACTGGTGGTGCGCGGCCAGCCCTGCACCCCCACCGAAGCCGGTGTGCACCTGTGCCGCCATGCCGACACGGTGGCACTGCTGGAGAGCGAGCTGCACCGCACCATGCCAGCCCTGCGCCATGACACGGTGACCACACCCGTAGCCACCATCCGCATCGCCATCAATGCCGACAGCATGGCCACCTGGTTTGTGCACGCCATGCAGGCGTTTTGCTCCGACAGTGCCACCCTGTTGGACGTGACGCTGGACGACCAGGACAAGACCAGCGAGTGGCTGCGCCGCGGCCAGGTGCTGGCCGCCGTCACCTCGCTGGCCAAGGCAGTGCAGGGCTGCCGCAGCCGCAAACTAGGCACCCTGCGTTATTGCGCCACCGCGTCCCCCGCCTTTATGCAGCGCTGGTTTCCCACAGGCGTGAGTGCCGACACCCTGGCCCACGCACCCAGCCTGGTGTTTGACCGCAACGACCGCCTGCAGGAGCAATGGGTGCGCCGCCTGACCCGCAAGGACATGGTGCTGCCCGCCCACCGCCTGCCTTCGTCGCAGGCGTTTATCGACGGGGCACTGGCAGGCATTGGTTGGGGCATGAATCCGTTGGCGCTGGTGCAGGAACACCTGGCCACGGGCCGCCTGGTGGAGCTGCTGCCAGACCGCCCCCTGGACATCCCGCTGTACTGGCAAGTAGCCAAGCTGCCCCTGCCGGAACTGGCGCGGCTGAGCCAATGTGTGCAAGGGACTGCGGGGAAGGTGTTGGTGGGGTGAGGCTGGGCTGCCCCTTGCTCTTTGGCTGGGGGAGTGGGTGTCAAAAAAAGTGGTCCAGGCCCAAAAAAGAATCAGCCCGACTGAGGTCCGTCATACCCCTCAATCACAATCACATCCGCCGTCGCCGCCCCCACCCGGCAATCACGCGCCGCCTGGTACTCGGCCGAATTCCAGCAATCCAGCGCCGCCTGGTAACTGGGAAACTCAATCACCACATTGCGGCTGCGTGCCGTGCCCTCCACGGCCTCAAACGCCCCCGAGCGCACCAGAAAACGCGCCCCGTATTTGGCAAATGCCACCGCATTGGCGGTGATATAGGTTTTGTACTGCTCCGTGTCGGTCACGTCCACACGTGCCACCCAATAGCCTTTGCTCATTCGTTGGTCTCCTTGCTTCAAATCAGATTGCGCATGGCGCGCGCGGTTTCCTGCAACACAGGCAGTACGCGGGCCACGGCGTCGTCGGTGGACTCATTGCCCATGGGCATAGTCACATTCAGCGCCCCCACCAGCACACTGTGCCGGTCCATCAGCGGCACCGCCACACCGCGGTGGTTCAGCTCCAACTGTTGCTCCGAGATGGCCCAGCCCTGCTGGCGGATGCGCGCCAACTCTACGCGCAAGCGGTCTTTGCTGGCAATGGTGTGCGAGGTATAGGCGCGCAGGTCCCGGGTGGTGAGCCAACGCTCCAGCCACTCCGGCTCGCGCATGGACAGCAGCAGCATGCCCGCCGCCGTCACCTGCGCGGGCACCCGTGCACCCAGCACGTAGCCCGTATTCATGCTGCGGTTGGTGCCGTTGCGGGCGATATACACAATGTCATCGCCGTCCATCACACACACGTAGGCAATCTCCTGCGTGCCCGCCGTCACGCGTTGCAAAAACGGCTGCACGATGCGCGGCAGCCGTGCCGACTCCAGGTAGGACTGGCCCAGCCGCAGCACGCGGGGCGTCAGCCAGAACAACTTGCCGTCGGTGGCCACATAACCGAGGTATTGCAGGGTCAGCAGGTAACGCCGCGCAGCGGTGCGTGTCATACCGCAGCGCTCACCGGCCTGGCTGGCGGTCATGCGGGGGTGGGCATCGTCAAAGGTCTCAATGATGGACAGCCCTTTTTCCAGACCCGCGATCCAGTCTTTTTTGTCCAGTCCCGGTGTTTCAGTTTCGGTCTGGGCGGCAGGTGGGGTGGCAGTGCGTGGCATGGGCAAATTCTGTCGGCAAGGAATGGTGAAAGGCCTAGTAATAACCCGCACTACGATCGATCATCGTACAAATACGTTCGATGATCGAACATATTTACGAGATTATCCTTTTGATACGCGAGATGCTTGGCTAAAGTTCGCTGCGAAATCGCGATATTGATCGACAAACGAACAAACCATGCACTCCGCCGCCTTCCCCACGCTTTCGGGCACCACCGACGTTTACCTGATCGTCGGCTACCCGGTGGCCCAGGTGCAGGCGCCAGCCCTGTTCAATGCCGTGTTTGCCCGCGCAGGGCTGAACGCCGTGATGGTGCCCGTGGAAATTGCCCCCCTGCACCTGCTGGCGTTTGTGAAGTCTGCGTTCCTGGCTCCCAACGTGCGGGGCCTGTGTGCCACCATTCCCCACAAGAGTGCGCTGGCCGACGCGATGCACCGCAGCAGCCCCAGCGCCCACATGGCCGGCGCAGTGAATGCTGTGCGCCGCCATGCGGACGGACATTTGGAAGGTGAGCTGTTTGACGGCCAGGGCCTGCGCGCCGCGCTGGATTACTTTGGCATGGCCTACAGCGGTCGGCGCGTGCTGGTGCTGGGCGCCGGAGGGGCCGCCGCCGCCATCGCCACGGAACTGGCCAGCGCTGCGCCTCATGCAGCCGCCCAGGTCTGCCTCTATGACCCTGCACCCGGCAAAGCCCTGGCGTTGGCCAGGCGCATTGCCGCCGCTACCCCTGCGCCGGTTGCGGCCGTAACCACCAACGACCCTGCCGGGTTTGACCTGGTGATCAATGCCAGCCCGCTGGGCTTGCACCCCGACGATGCCCTGCCCTGCGATGTGCAGCGCATGGAGCCCCATGCGGCTGTGATGGACATTGTGATGAAGCACCAACCCAGCCGCTGGGTGCGCGCAGCGCGGGCCCGTGGCCTGCAGGCACAACCCGGGTTTGAGATGCTGATCCAGCAAACCGTGCCGTATCTGGAGTTTTTTGGCCTGCACCAGGCTGCCCAGCTGGTGCGCGACGATGCCACCTTTCTGCGCGAGCAGATCTACCCCCACACGCTGCACAGCGAGATCCGCGGGCGCGAGCCACACCGGCTGATCCCCGCGCTGCTCTGACCTGTTCACCCCGCCCTTTCACCCTGGCCTTTTATTGATTCAAACGAGGAGACAACGACATGCAAAAACGAAACACTCTCAAATTGATAGCTGCTTGCGCAGCATTGGTGTGCTCTACAGCCACTTTTGCCCAAGAAACCATCAAGATCGCCAACATTGTGGAGCTCTCCGGTGGCGGCGCCACCGCCGGCACCAACTTCAAGAACGGCGTGGAACTGGCCGTGAAGGAAATCAACGCCGCAGGCGGCATCTTGGGCAAGAAGATCCAGACCATCACCTCCGACACCCAGTCCAACCCTGGCGTGGCCAAGGGCCTGACCCAGAAGGCCGTGGACGACGAGGTGTTTGCCATCTTCGGCCCCGTGTTCTCGGGCTCCATCATGGTGTCCATGGCGGAAAGCCGCAAAGCCGAAATCCCCAACTTCACGGGCGGTGAGGCGGCCAGCATCACCCTGCAGGGCAACCCCTACATCTTCCGCACCAGCTTCACCCAGGCCACTGCCATGCCCAAGGTGGGCCGCTACATCAGCGACACCGCCAAGCTCAAGACTCTGGCCGTGGTCTACGTGAACAACGACTTCGGCAAGGGCGGCCTGGACATGATCAAGAAGGCGCTAGACAAGTCGTCCACCAAGGTGGTGGCCGAGATCTCCACCGACTCGGGCCAGGTGGACTTTTCTGCCGCCGTGCTCAAGGCCAAGCAAAGCGGCGCCGACGGCGTGTTCGTCTACTCCAACGAAGAAGAGTCTGCCCGCATGCTGCGCGAGCTGCGCAAGCAGGGCTGGAACAAACCCGTCATTGGAGAAACGACCCTCACCGGCCAAAAGGTGATTGAGCTGGCCGGCGAAGCCGCCAACGGCGCCGTGGCCCACGTGGGCCTGACGGTAGACGCCCCCCTACCCGCGATCCGCGCCTTCCGCGCCAAGTTCGAGCGTGACTACAAATATGTGTCCGACCACAACGGCATGAAGGGTTACTCCGGCGTCTACGTGCTCAAGGCCGCCATCGAAAAGGTGGGCAAGCTGGACCGCAAGGCCGTGGCCAACGCGCTGCACAGCCTGGTGGTGACCACCGACAAGGAGCCCGGCATCCTGATGAACGTGGCCTTTGACCAAAACGGTGACCTGGACCGCGAGAGCTTTCTGGTGGAGGTGAAGAACGGCCAGCAAGTGGTGGTGGCCACCCTGCCCCCGCTCAACCCGATTGCGGTGAACAAGCCCGCTGCAGCCCCTGCTGCCAAGCCAGCGGCGCCTGCCAAGAAGTAAGCCTGCCCGGCCCGGCCGCCATGCACCGCTGCCGGGCCTGCGTTATCCACGTCACACCGCGGGACCTCCCATGACCGACTTCCTCCAACTGCTCTTCAGTGGCATGGCCACCGGGGCCATCTACGGCTTGGCTGCGCTGGGCTTTACCTTGCTTTGGCAAGCCAGCGGCACCATCAACTTCGCCCAGGGCGAGTTTGTGATGCTGCCGGCTTTCATGATGCTGGGCTTTTTGAGCCTGGGCGCACCCATGGCAGTGAGCTTTTCCATGTCCGTGGTGCTGGCGGTGTTTCTGCTGGGTTGGGTGTTCAAGCGCGGCCTGGTCGACCCCCTCTTCAAGTACGGCATGATGCCCATCGTCGTGGCCACCATCGGCCTGTCGATTGCCATGCGCAACGGCCTGCGCGCCGGTTACAGCGCCGAGGCCCACCCCTTCCCCAGCCTGTTTGCCGACAAGCTGTTCAACATCGCCGGCGTGACCATCACCCTGGCCGATGTGGGCACCTTCAGCATTGCGCTGGTGCTGGTGTTTGCCACCCAGGCCTTCATGACCAAAACCGTGACCGGCCGCGCCATGCAGGCCGTGGCGCAAAACACCGAGAGCGCCTCGGTGCTGGGCATCAACGTGCCACGCATGATCTTCTACGCCTTTGCCATCAACGCCGTGCTGGCGGTGGCAGCAGCCCTCCTGGTCACGCCCACGTATCTGGCCAAGTTCGACATGGGCGAGTCGCTGGGCAACAAGGCCTTCTTCGCGGCCATCATCGGCGGCTTCAACAACTCACGTGGTGCGCTGCTGGGCGGGCTGATTGTGGGCGTGTGTGAAAACTTGGCCGCGGCCTACATCTCCCCAGCCTACAAGGACGCGGTGGCGCTGGTGATTTTCATGGTCGTGATCTTGTTCAAGCCGCAAGGGCTGCTGGGCAAGAAGGTGGAGCGCAAGGTCTGACATGAAAAAAATTACTCTCATTTTGATAGCTGCTTGCGCAGTACTGCTGCTGGCTGCACCGCCTTTTCTCAAGAATTACGGCATCTACCTGCTGTCCTACTGGCTGGTGTTTGTCATCGCCACCATGGGCCTGAACCTCACCGTGGGTTACGCCGGGCAAAAGTCCCTGGGCCATGCGGCCTTCTTCGGTATCGGGGCCTACACCGTGGCCATCCTGATGAAAGCCGGCATCAGCTTCTGGCTGGGCCTGCCAGCCGCCGCGTTCATCTGCTTTTTTGTCGGCATTGCGCTGGGCTTTCCGGCGCTGCGGGTGCAGACCATTTACCTGGCCTTTGCCACCCTGGGCTTCAACACCGCGGTGTGGCTGGTGATGCGCAATGAAGAGTGGCTGACCGGGGGCACCTTCGGCATCAACAACATTGCCCGCCCTAGCCTGTTGGGCTTCTCGCTCGAAGGCAACCTCGCCTACTACTACTTTGTGCTGGCCACGGCGCTGCTGCTGGGCGCGCTGCAGTGGGGCCTGCTGCGCAGCCCCTGGGGCAAGGCGTTTACCGCGCTGCGCGACAACCCGATCCGGGCCGAGAGCCTGGGCATCAACACCCGCAGCTACACCTTGCTGAGCTTTGCGATTGGTGCGGTGTATGCGGGCATTGCCGGTGCGCTGTTTGCCTCGCTGGTGCAGTTCATCGAGCCCGCACCCTTCACCGTGGGTGCGTCCATCATGATGTACCTGATGGTCGTCGTCGGTGGCCCGGGTTACTTTTTGGGTCCGCTGCTGGGCTCCGCGGTGGGCGTGATCCTGCCGGAGTGGTTGCGCTTTGCGCAGGCCTGGTACCTGTTTGTCTTTGGCGCTGCCGTGGTGCTGTTGATGATCTGGCTGCCCGATGGACTGCTGAGCATTCCCGACCGCATCAAGGCCAAGCGCCAGGCGCGCGAAGCCAGCGCCGCACGCGCGGCCGCCGCCCAACAACAGGGAGCCAAGTGATGAGCCAGCCTGTCCTCAAAGTCAGCAATATCAAAAAGGCCTACGGCGCCATCCAGGCGGTGGGCGGTGTGTCCTTCGAAGTCATGCCCGGAGAAATCTTTGGTGTCATCGGACCCAATGGCTCAGGCAAGACCACGCTATTCAACAGCATGCTGGGCCAGATCACGCCGGACGCCGGAAAAATCGAACTCAAGGGCAAAGACGTGACCCACGCCGGTCCGCTGGAGCTCAACCGCCTGGGTGTGGGCCGCACCTTCCAAACCCTGCAGGTGTTTGGCAAGATGACCGTGCGCGACAACCTCATCGTGGCCGCGCAGGAACACCAAGGCAGCATGCTGAGCCGCATGTTTGCCCCCAGCGATTCGGGCCTGGGCGCCAAGGCCGATGCGCTGATCGACCAGTTCCGCATCCGCCACGTGGCCGACAAAAAAGCGGGCGAGCTGAGCTACGGCCAGCAAAAGCTGGTGGACATTGCCATGGCATTCATGAGCGAGCCCGACCTGGTGTTGCTGGACGAACCCTGCGCAGGTGTGAACCCCAGTCTGGTGGGCGGCATCAGCACCTTGCTGAAGGAGCTCAACCGCAACCCAAAGTTCGGCAAGAAGAGTTCCTTCGTCGTCATCGAGCACAACATGGACTTTGTGATGGACCTGTGCCACCGCATCATGGTGATGGTGGAAGGCCAAGTGCTGGCCATCGGTACACCGGAAGAAATCCGCAGCAACAAACAGGTGCTGGACGCCTACCTCGGGAGCTGAAGCATGACCACAGACACCTGCATTGAATTCAAGGACGTGGTGGCGGGCTACAAGGATTTCATGATCCTGAACAACCTGTCGTTCAAAGCCAAGCGCGGCACCATCACCCTGCTGCTGGGCCCCAATGGCGCGGGCAAGTCCACGGTGCTCAAAACTTTGTTTGGCCTGCTCAAACCACGCCAGGGCGACATATTGCTGGACGGCGTGAGCGTGGCCGGCGCCAGCCAGAAGGCGCTGCTGGCCCAGGGCATTGCCTTTGTGCCGCAGGGGCGCAACCTGTTTGGCCAACTCAGCGTGTGGGAGAACCTGGAGCTGGGCGGCATTACGCTGGGCATGAAGACCACCCACGAGCGCATTCCCGAGGTGCTGGAGTTCTTTCCGCGCGTGAAGGAGCGCCTGCACTCGGCGGCATCAGCCTTGTCGGGTGGCGAGCAAAAGCAGCTGGAGATTGGCCGCGCACTGCTGCTGCGCCCCAAGGTCATCCTGATCGACGAGCCCTCCATCGGCCTCTCGCCCATGGTGGTGGCCGATGTGTTCAAACTCTTGCGCAAACTGGCCGACCAGGGAACGACGGTGCTCATGGTGGAGCAGAACGTGAAGAGCGCGCTGAAGATTTCGGACGAAGCCATTGCGTTGGAGTCGGGCCGCCTGGTGCTGCAAAAGCCGGCATCGGAATTGCTGGCAGACCCCAACATCGAGCGCTTGTTTTTGGGTGGCGCGCACACCACGGCTGCGACCACTGTTTAATTTTTTTTGTCCACGGGAGACTTTATGGCCGACACCTCCACACGCCCCAGCGGCGCTGACCGCGAACACATCGACGAAGGCCCCAACCCCCTGGGGCTGGAAGGCATCGAATTCATCGAGTACACCACCTCCAAGCCACAGGCCCTGGGTCAGGTGCTGGAGGCCATGGGTTTTCGCCCGATTGCGCGCCATCGCTCGCGCGAGGTGCTGTTGTACCGCCAGGGCGACATCAACGTCATCGTCAACGCCCACGGCCGCGGCGCGGCGCTGACCGAGAAACCGGTGATTGCCGCCATCGCCTTGCGCGTGCAGGACGCCACCGCCGCCTACCGCCGCGCGCTGGAGCGTGGTGCCTGGGCCGTGCCGGTGCAGGTAGAGGTGATGGAGCTGCACATCCCGGCCGTGCATGGCGTGGGCAACAGCCGCATCTACTTTGTCGACCGCCACCGCGAGTTCTCCATCTACGACGTGGACTTCACCCCCGTGCCCGCGGTAGAAAAAAAACCGCCCGCCATCACCGGCCTGCACTTCTTTGGGGTGGTGCAGTACATCGGCAACGACCGCGTGGACGACTGGACCGAGTTTTATGGTGCCCTGTTTGGCTTTACTGCGCTGGAGCCCGAAACCCGCTTTGGCATCTTGCCCAAGGGGCGTATTCTGCAAAGCCCCTGCAAGACCTTCTATCTGCAGCTCATCGAGCCCGAACCCGGCGTGCTGGATGTGGAGGACGATGAATGTTTCCAGCGCGTGGGCCTGGGCACCCCCGATGTGAAAGCCACCGTCGCCGCACTGCGCGCGCGCGGCGTGGACTTTGTGCCGTCCAAAGACCCGACGCAGGACGACAAGGGCGCGCTCACCCGCCCCACCATGGGCAACGCCATGTTCGAGCTGGTTCACCACGTGCGGAGCTAGACCACCATGAGCCAATTCGAAGGCAAATTTGACGACTTCGGGATGGACACCATCTCGCTGGCGGGTCCACTCAAGGCCAAGCTCTCCGCCATGAAGGCCGCCGGCTTCACCCAGGTGATGCTGCTGGCGCGTGATCTGGTGGGCCACCCCGATGGCTGGCAAGCCGCCGTGCAGGAAGTGAAAGACAGCGGCCTGCGCGTCACCGGTTTTCAGGTGCTGCGCGACTTTGAGGGCCTGAGTGGCCACCTGCACGCGTACAAGATGGACATCGCCAAGAGCATGATGGAGATGTGCGCCGCACTGGACTGCCGTGTCATGCTGGCCTGCTCCAGCACGTCCACCCACGCCACCGGCGACACCGACGCCTTGGTCAAAGACCTGCGCAAGCTGGCGATGCTGGCCATCCCCATGAACATCAAGATCGCGTTTGAGGCGCTGTCCTGGGGCCGCACCATCAACGAGTTTCCGCAGGCCTGGGACCTCATCATGCAGGCCGACATGCCCAACCTGGGCCTGGGCTTTGACTCCTTCCATATGTTCGCCACCAAGACGCCGCTGGAGGATCTGGAGATTCTGGACCCCAGCAAGATCTTCCTGGTGCAGCTGGCCGATTTCATGTGGAACGAAATCAAGACCGTGGAAGAGCGCATCACCACAGCACGCACCTTCCGCGTGTTCCCCGGCGAAGGCGTGCACAGCGAGGCCCTGGCCGAGCTGGTACTCAAGCTGCACCAGCTGGGCTACCGCGGCGACTACAGCTTTGAAGTGTTCAACGACGACTACCAGCAGATGCCGCTGGAGACCGTGGCCGCACGCGCACGCCGTGCTGCGCTGTGGCTGGGTGAAGACGTGCTGCGCCGTTCCGTGCCCCTGCCCAACCAGCTGCGCCTGAAACAAGCCGTGCGCTGAATGCCATGAGCAGTGTGTTTGACGACTTCTTGCACCCGCCCGAGGTGCTGGATGCCTTTGGCGCCCAGCGCTTTGTGGCGGCCATGCTGCGCGTGGAATCCGCGCTGGCCCAAGCGCAGGCCCATTGCGGCATGATTCCGGCCTCGGCCGCACAGTCTATCGTTGGCACCTGCAAGGTCGACCTGTTTGATGCGCCCCGCATCGTGCGCGACAGCGGCCGTGCGGGCAGCCTGGCCATACCCCTGGTCAAAAGCCTCAAGGAAACGGTAGGCCTGTTCAACCCCGAGGCGGTGCCCTATGTGCACTTTGCCTGCACCAAACAAGACTTGGTGGACACGGCCACGGTGCTCATCACGCGCGATGTGCTGGAGCGGCTGCGCGGCGATGTGCAACGCTGCGCGCACATCCTGCAGACGCTGGGCGCCTCAGATGCAGCTGCCCCCCTGTTGCGGGGGCTGCAACGGCTGGCGCATAGCGCGACGGATGCGCTGGCAGTGCAACTGGGTGGCACGCTGGCGCAAAGCCCAGAACACGGGGCCGATGTGGTGCGTGATGTCGCCCAGCGCCTGGATCTGGCTGTGCCCGCAGCTCCCTGGCACACCCAGCGCGACGCCTGGGTGGCGCTGGGTTGCGATGTGGGCCTGCTGATTGGCAGCCTGGGCACCCTGGCCAAAGGCATTGCACGTGATGCCGGCCCGGAGCAAGTGCCCGCTGGCTGCCTGGTCGCCCTGGCCATGGCCAAACGTGCGCCACAGCGGGTGGCCAGCCTGTTAGCCTCGATGCCCGAGGCCTACGAGCGCGGCCTGGGCGTGTGGCAGGCCGAACAGGCAGACTGGGCACAGCTGCTCATGTCCGCCCACGCCAGCGCCAGCGGTGTGTGCCATGCATTACAAACCGACACCAAGGTACGAACTGAGCAGGTGTGAGCTGGGTTGATCAGGTCGGCAGGGCTGGCCACTGAGGCGGTGTCATTTGTTGAAATTCGGCAGTGGGCCAGGAGCCGGCGTTGCCCAACGTCTACTATCGGGTGGTAGATTCGGACTACAACCAATCGGTTGCACCATCACGTTCGAGGCATGGAACTTCACATCATTTACACAGAAACGGAAATGCTCCTTTCGAAGGAGAGCTTCCCAACGTGGCGTGAGATACAAGACCGATATGCGGAGTACAAGGCTTCACTCGGTCCATGGGAGCATGATGCTGTGATTGACTATCTCGCTTTTGACTACCCCGGACTAGAACCTTCGGCAGCGACACAGGTTGAGTCGCTGCTTGCAGCTGAAAGCCAGACATGCGTACTCACATTTAAGTGACGCAATGGGCCAGTTGCCGGCGTTGGTGAGTGACTGCTTTCTGGTCTCGACAATGTTTCAAAATGTCAATTTGAACCGGGTCGATTCAAATCAAGCCCCAAATTGGAAGTTGTCACAAGCATCAGGCTGAGGTGGCCATTGGCAGTTTCTACACCCAAGGCAGCGGCAACTCCTCTTTGTCAAATGCTCGCTGTACTGCCGGACGAGCCAGAACGCGCGCTAACCATGGACCAATGTGCGAAAAATCCCTTGCCTTGCGTCCTTCAAAATTGCGGGTCCAACGACACAGCATCATCCCGTACACGTCTAGTACGCTGAACGTCGTGCCCAACATCCAAGGTGCCGCTGTTGTAGCAAGGTGCATTTCAATTTGTTCCAACAAGAACAGAACACGCTGCTGTGCATGTGATTTGATCTGCTCAATGGCATGAACGGAATCGGCCCAGCGCTCTGGGTAAAAGTACACGATTAGCGCTTGCTGCAAAGTAGTCGAAAACCAACTGAGCCACTTATATGCATGTGCACGCTCTACGCTTCCCATTCTGGGCATCAATCCCGCATCTGGGTGAGTGTCGGCCAGATGCAAGCAGATCGCAGCAGTCTCGTACAACACCAGATCGCCTTCCACCAGCACCGGAATAAGTCCGTTAGGGTTGAGTGCGCGGTACGCTTCAGAATCAAGGCCGCCGCCGTCTTTGTCAATTTTTATCAACTCGAACGGGATTTCCAACTCCTCCAAAAGAATATGCGGCGCCATGCTGGCGGCACTGGGAAAGTAATGCAATTGAATGGCAGAACTTCTTGTTGTATTTGCAGTTTGGGACGAATGGTCGTGCATATTGCTTTGCATAATACCTGCGCGACCATTGAAAATAGATATGCAAAATTCCAACATTCATGCAAAAAGGCATCCAAGTAAACCGGCATCTCTGACCATGTTCTTGGGGCGGGTGGGTGACCGCAACCCATTGGGCATGCTTGGTTCAAAGCATTTAGGAGAGGCTTTGGCGCTGCGAATTGGATTGACGCCAAATACGCTGGGGACTCCCGCGCCACCGTTGTCTGCCAAATGGGATATTGAGCTGGAAGCTGCACGCCCCGGACTGACTGCGCTATCGTCTTCACTGGCGCAGACTTTCGAGCGCGGTGAAATTCCTGTAACAACACTGGGACGGTGCGCCGCATCCTTGGGCACGCTACCCGTGGTGTCGCGATATCGTCCGGATGCGGTCGTTGTGTGGTTTGACGCACATGCGGACAGCAACCTGCCAAGCACCTCGGAATCTGGTTATCTCGGCGGTCTAGTGCTGACTGGCGCCGCCGGTCTTTGGCATACCGGTTTACCCGGAGGTTTGAAGCTCCACAACGTCGTACTGGTCGGGGCGCGTGACATTGATGCTGGTGAACAATTACTGATTGATAGCAAACAACTAATGCTGGTGAAAGCAGGCAGCGATTTGGCCCAGCGACTAGCTGAGGCCATCGGGGACAGACCGGTGTATGTGCACATTGACTGCGATGTTCTGGAGCCCGGCACTGTGCCAACAGAATATCTAGTACCTGGTGGTCTGACGGTGGCCGATTTGCAGCAAGCAGCGACAGTTTTAGCAAAGAACGAACTCGTCGGACTTGAAATTTCTGAATTTCAGGCTTGTTGGTCTACAAATGGAATGGTTGCATCACCAGAACCTCTGATTGATGCGCTGCAGCCACTCTTGTCCAAATTTTTGGCTGATGAATAGCACTGGCTCAGTCCTTTTACAGACCATTGCCTCCCAAGTTGCAGTGCCGCTCGGGTTTTAGAGGTGTTTCGGTTCAGATTTATACCGATTTGTCAGCTTCAAAATATCCCCTAAACGGGTGATTTTTAAAGGTCTGCTTCCACCCCAGAGCAGAGGCGCCTGCAGACTGAATGCTGTCCTAGCCATTGTTACCCGGCCAGCGCCAGAACGGACATTGGCATCCACGTTCTAGGGGTTGCTTCGTGGCAAGTTGTTCATCTTAGTGAGCTGCAGTCATGGGCTAATTGCTGGCTTTTCCACCACTTCGAAGTGGGAATTAAATGGCAGGTCAACGTACAAGATGTTGGGCGGCAAAGCCGTCCCACACGAATGCGAGGTTGGGCCATTTAATCATTCGCATTCACCCTCGAAAACTAGCCGACCAAGCAGAACTGTCAATGGCTTCTTGGTGGCCGAAACGTTCGGAAAAATGTTGACGCTCAGGACCGGGACGATACCGTCAATGGCTTCCGCATAGTAGACAAAGAAGATCTTGTCTCTGCTGGCTGTTTCCATGAAGACCGGCTTCGAGAAGGTGCCAAGATGACTGTTAAAGCCAGCGATTTCGCCTGTTATCCGGTTTACCGTGAACTGAGTTCCAGGCCTACCCGGCAGAGTGCCGTTTGGCCCGTCGATCAACGTAGGGTCGTCAGCGCGATAGTGCTGCTTTTTCGTAATAACGCAGACAAAGTGCGAGCTGTCTGCCGAAGCGGCGTGGACGGTCAGTCCCAGCAGCGCATAGATTGTCAATTTGAGCTTCAGTAGATGCCGCATTCGAGGCCTAACTATTGATATATCCCGCAGATTTGCGGGATAACACGGGAGCCAGTCAGATTACGTGGCACCGAAATTTTGGAATTCATCATGAGAATCAGTCGCCTGCGAAAAGAAACTAGATAGATGTACAGGTATGGTGAAAACGACAAAGTCGACGGCTAGCTTAGCTCAGTTTGGCTAGGCTCCGTTCAAACCGAAAGATCACCTCGAACGGCAGCTTCCGCGGCAAACTTGAAGTCTACGATTGCCCACTTACTGGCACACAGACTGACTACCCGTAAGCTGACTTTCACCAAAGACTGGTAACGCCGCATATCGGCTGTCCATCGTACCTGCTTGGCATGCCAGTCCTAAATGTCTCCTATCGAGCAACGAGTCTGAGCTTGTCGATTTCCGCTTTGGGTCGACATCTGCCGAAGACATACATGGGCGCATTGCTAAACCCTGGGGGCAGGCAATGCTGTGACTTTCGTACCCGGCCTTTGCCGCTGGGCCATTCCCACCCCAGAGATGCCGATGAACGCCCTGCAGCCCCGGCTGCTGCCGGGGGCGGTCTCAGACCTGCCCGCCCACGACCTCGTTGGCAGTGCGAAACGCTTCCACCGATGCGGGCACGCCGCAGTACACCGCGGCGTGCAGCAGCACCTCTTGAATCTCTGCCGCCGTAGCGCCATTATTGAGCGCGCCGCGCACGTGTCCCTTGAGTTCGTTCTGTTTGCCCAGCGCCGTGAGCATGGCCACGGTGATGAGGCTGCGGGTTTTCAGATCCAGCCCCGGGCGCTGCCACACGTCGCCCCAGGCGGCACGTGTGATGTGCTCTTGGATGGGGGCGGTGAATGGTGTGGCGTTGGCAAAGGCTGCCTCCACAAAGGCCTCGCCCATCACCTGCGTGCGCATGGCCAGGCCTTTGTCGAAGGCTTCAGCTTGGTTCGAAGGGGGCAAGCGGTTGGGGTCCAGGGGCATGCGAGGCTCCATCAGGGCAAGGTGGCGATGCCCTGGATGTTAGCCGCCATGCCATTGCGCCAAGTTGGCCAGGGTGACGACGAGGCCACTGCTCCAGATAGAGAGGCCCAGAGTTTTTTGAAGTTGTGCCATGGTGTGTGCTCCGGTGGTGGAAGGGGGTTCGCAGTAGGATGAATGGTAGGAATGTGCACCCCATATGTACATTCGATTAATCACATTGCCGCAATAGCTTTTACAAAAACAGGAGACACCCCATGGCCAGCACGCGTTACCCCTTGCCCGATCTGAACACCCTGCCAGAGGACATCCGCGCCAAGATTTTGGAGGTACAGGAGAAGTCGGGATTTGTGCCCAACGTGTTTCTGGCCTTTGCCCGCCGCCCGGCCGAATGGCGCGCCTTCTTTGCCTACCACGATGCCCTGATGCTGCGTGAGGACAGCAGCCTCACCAAGGGCGAGCGCGAGATGATCATCACCACCACCAGCGCGGCCAACCACTGCCTCTATTGCGTGGTGGCGCACGGCGCGATTTTGCGCATCTATGAGAAGAAACCGCTGGTGGCCGACCAGGTGGCAGTGAACTACCGCAAGGCCGACATCACACCCCGCCAACGCGCCATGCTGGACTTTGCGATGAAGGTCTGCCTGGAGAGCCACACCGTGGAAGACGCCGACTTTGCGGCGCTGCACGCCCACGGCTTTGATGACGAGGACATCTGGGACATTACCGGTATCACCGCGTTTTTTGGCCTGAGTAACCGCATGGCCAATGTCACCAGCATGATGCCCAACCCCGAGTTTTATCTGCTGGGCCGGGTGCCCAAGGCCAAGTAAGCGCTATGTTGCGCGCACGCCCAAACACCCGTGTCGGCCTTGCTCTTCTGGTTGCCGCCCTGGCGGGCTGCACCAGCGCACCCACGGCCTGGCAGTACGCAGTGCCCGTACAGCCCGAAGGCGCCAGTGGCAGCACTGCCAAACCCGGCTGGGCCACCCGCAGCTACGCCGTGGCCGCCGCCAACCCGCTGGCAACTGACGCCGGCCATCAAGTGCTGCGCGCCGGTGGCAGCGCGGTGGACGCGGCCATTGCAGTGCAAATGGTGCTGGCCCTGGTGGAGCCACAAAGCAGTGGCATTGGTGGCGGCGCATTTCTGCTGCACTTCGATGGCCAGACAACGCAGGCCTTTGACGGCCGCGAGACCGCCCCCGCCGGTGCCACACCGAGGCTGTTTCTGGACGACAGTGGCCAAGCCCTCAAGTTTGCAGATGCGGTGGTGGGCGGTCGTTCTGTTGGCGTGCCGGGTGCGGTGGCCATGTTGGCCCGGGCTCACCAGCAGCACGGGCGCCTGCCCTGGGCCCAGCTCTTCACCCCGGCCATCACACTGGCCACGCAAGGCTTTGCCATCAGCCCGCGCATGGCCACGCTGCTGGCCAGCGAGCCACACTTGAAGAAAGACCCGGTGGCCGCCGCCTATTTTTACGACACGGCTGGCAAGCCCTGGCCTGCCGGCCACGTGCTGCGCAACCCGGAGCTGGCTGCGGTACTGCAACGCATCGCCAACGAGGGGCCTGCGGCTTTGCTGCAAGGCGAGGTGGCCCAGGCTATCGCCCGCAAGGTGCAAGGCCACCCCAGCAACCCCGGCACCTTGAATACCCAAGACCTGGCTGGCTACCAGCCGCTGGTGCGCGAGCCGCTGTGTTTTGACTACGCCGTGAACGCCGCTGCCCGGGACTACCGCATCTGCGGCATGCCACCGCCCAGCTCGGGCGCCATTGCCATCGGCCAAATCCTCAGGTTGCTGGACAACACCCCGGCCGACCGCCTGCCCCTGGCCCAAGGCCAGCCCACCGCCGACTGGTTGCACCTGTACACCGAGGCCTCGCGTCTCGCCTTTGCCGACCGCGCACAGTTTGTGGCCGACCCGGCCTTTGTGCAGGCGCCTGCGGGCAGTTGGCTGAGCCTGCTGGATCCGGCCTACCTGGCCCGCCGCGCTCAGGCCATCGACACGGGACCAGCTGGCAAAAGCATGCAAACGGCCCCACCCGGCAACCCGGGCGCCACACCCGTGGCCTATGCGCCCATGCCCCACCAACTGGAGTACGGCACTTCGCACATCTCGGTGGTGGACGCCTATGGCAACGCACTGGCCATGACCACCACCATTGAAGACGCCTGGGGTTCGCGCCAGATGGTGAACCGCGGCGTGGGCCTGGCCGGTGGCTTTTTGCTGAACAACCAGCTCACCGACTTCAGCTTCAGCCCCACAGGCACCGACGGCCGACCCGTAGCGAACCGAGTGGAGCCGGGTAAGCGGCCACGCTCCAGCATGTCGCCCACGCTGGTGTTCAACAAGGCTACCGGGCAACTGGTCATGAGCGGTGGCAGCCCGGGCGGCGCGCTCATCATCCACTTCACGGCCAAGACGCTGTACGGCGTGCTGCACTGGGGCCTGAGCACCCAGCAGGCGATTGACCTGCCCAACTTCGCCTCGCTGAACGGGCCCACGCTGCTGGAGGAGAAGCGCTTTGATGCCGCCACCCTCAATGCCCTACAGGCACGTGGCCACACGGTGGTGGAAATTCCCATGCCTAGCGGGCTGCAAGCCATCCAGCGCACGCCGGGCGGTTATTTCGGTGGTGCCGATCCGCGGCGTGAGGGTGTGGTGCTGGGGGATTGATTTTTACAAGCCAAATTGGCACCTAGCCCCCACAGATATTGCGCAAGCAGCTATATAAACCATAGCAAATTCAGAACCGAGCCTGCGATTCCGCGCCGGGCCGCCCCCAGCGGTTCTGGACCGCTTGGCGGCCAGCGCCGCTAGGCAATTAGCCTCTTTAGGGGGCAACGACCCGCGTAGCGGCGGAACGTGGGGGCCACGTTCCTACAATCACCCCATGGCCATCCCCCAAACCTTCATCCAGGAACTGCTTGCGCGCACGGACGTGGTGGAGATCGTGGGGCGTTATGTGCAGCTCAAAAAGGGCGGCGCCAATTTCATGGGCCTGTGCCCCTTCCATGGCGAGAAATCGCCCTCGTTCTCGGTCAGCCCCGCCAAACAGTTCTACCACTGCTTTGGCTGCGGCAAAAACGGCAACGCCATCAGCTTTCTGATGGACCACGCCGGTATGACTTTTATTGAAGCGGTGAAGGACCTGGCCGGCCAGTACGGCATGGTGATCCCGGAAGAAGAAGGCAGCCCGCAAGACCGCGCCCGCGCCCAGGAGCAGCGCCAAAAACAAAACACCCTGACCAGCGTGCTGGAGAAAGCCGGCGACGCCTACAAGCGTGGACTGAAGGAGTCGCCGCGCGCTATTGATTACCTGAAGGGTCGCGGCCTCTCGGGCGAGATCGCCAAGCAGTTTGGCCTGGGCTACGCCCCCGAGGGCTGGCGCAGCCTGGCCAGCATCTTCCCGCAGTACGACGACCCGCTGCTGGTGGAAAGCGGCCTGGTCATCCTGCACGAGGCCGAAAACGGTGGTGAAGAAAAGCGCTACGACCGCTTCCGCGACCGCGTGATGTTCCCCATCCGCAACATCAAAGGTGAGTGCATTGGTTTTGGCGGCCGCGTGCTGGGCGACGAAAAGCCCAAGTACCTCAATTCACCGGAAACCCCGGTTTTCAGCAAGGGCCGCGAGCTCTATGGCCTGTTCGAGGCCCGCAGCTCACTGCGCGAGTTTGGCTACGTGCTGGTCACCGAAGGGTATATGGACGTGGTGGCGCTGGCGCAGCTGGGTTTTCCCAACGCGGTGGCCACGCTGGGCACGGCCTGTACCAACGAGCATGTGCAAAAGCTGTTCCGCTTCACCGATGCGGTGGTCTTCAGCTTTGACGGTGACGCCGCAGGGCGCCGCGCCGCACGCAAGGCGCTGGACGGCGCCCTGCCCTTTGCCACCGATGTGCGCAGCATCAAGTTTCTGTTCCTGCCCGCTGAGCACGACCCCGACAGCTTCATCCGCGCCCATGGCAATGAGGCGTTTGCCGACTACGTGTCCAAGGCCACGCCGCTGAGCCGGTTTCTGGTGGAGGCGGCCCAAGAGGGTTGCGACCTCACGACCGCCGAAGGCCGCGCCCATATGTCCAGCAACGCCAAGCCACTGTGGACGCAGTTGCCCGACGGCGCACTCAAGCTGCAGCTGCTGGCCGAAATCGCGCACTTGGTACAACTCAACAGCGCCGAACTGGGCGCACTGTGGGCCAGCAGCGCTACCGGAAAACCGGCCGCCGAGCCCCAGCGTCGCAAGAGTGCACCGCCCCCGCAGTACGACGGCGCACCGGATGACGGCCACTTTGTCTACGAAGAGCCGGCCGAGCCCTGGATTCCGCAGGAAGAGTGGAAGAAGAAAACCGACTGGAAAAAGGACGGCTGGACGCCACGCAGCGGCAAATGGGAGGGAAAGTGGGAAGGCAAAGGCGGCAGCCGCTTTGGCGCCCGCGAGCCCCGCCCCAGCGGCCCGCGCGCCAAACTGGACAGCCGCGCCGACCACGCCGCGCGCATTTTGCTAAGCCACAGCGAACTGTGGGAGGTGTTGACCAGCGAAGACCACGGCCTGCTGTGCGAGCTGCCCTCGCCACACGGCGATCTGTTCATCTGGCTGGAGGGCCAATTGCACGAACACGGGCCGGTGTCACGCGGCACCCTGCGCGATGCCATCGTGGGCCACCAGGCCGAGGACTTGGCGCTGCGCCTCATGGCGGGCCCCACACTGGCTAGCGAGCCGCTGGCGGAATCGGGCCCCGAGCTGCGTGACCTGCTCAACCGCATGCTGATTGACCGCATCAAAGAGCTGGAAACCGAGGCCATTGCCGCCGCCAGCCATGACACCAGCGCCCTGCAGCGCTACCGGGAGCTGCAACTGCGCCGCAAGCAGCTGGAGCTGGCCGTGCAGCCCAACGCGGCGGCCGCAGGTTAAACGCCGCCAGCGCACCAGCAGCCGTGGGGCTATTTGGCGGCCTTGAGCAGGTACTTTTGCCGCAACTGGGTGTAGCGTCCGTCGTTGCGCAGCTTCTGCAAGGCCGCATTCAGACGCTTGGCGACGTCCGGGTCTACCGACAGGTTCAGTCCGTACCAGTAATTGAGGCTGTCATCCAGCACCAGCGCGGGCACCAGGTCCGCGGGGTCAATGCCGGCATTTTTGGCGTTGTAGGCAGCGGCCCAGTCCAGCGACACCAGCAGGTCAAAACGCTTGGCGATGAACTTGCGCATGTTCTGCTCGTCGTTCACGCCCTGCTCCAGCCCCGAGACGGCACCGTCCATGGGCATGGGCACAAAGCCCTGCTTGATGAGGTTTTTGGTCGCTGCCGACTCCAGCGTGGTACCGATGCGGTAGGCCCGGGCGTCGTCCAGCGACTTGAGCTGGATGTCGCTGCGGTCTGCCCATTTGTAGAACAGGATGCGCCGCGGCCCGATGGGCCCCACCCATCGGAACAGGGACTCCCGCTCCGGCGTACGCACCAATGAGTACAACACCGTGTCACCGGGTTTGGTGGCGCGGTCATAGGCCCGTACCCAGGGAAGCAGCTGCTTTTGCAGGGGGATGCCAGCCTCGGCAGCCATCAGGTCCAGCAACTCGCTGGCAAAACCGGTGATCTTGCCCTCGTGTTCGTAGTTCAGCGGGGGGAGCGACTCCGTCAGCGCCTGCAAAGTGGGCGCCTGGGGCTGTGCAGAAGCCCATGGCCCGCCCGCGAGCAGGGCAGCCAGAAGCAGAACACCATTGAATAAATACATTTAACAACTATAATGCTGGATTATTTCGGCAAGAGCGACAGCAGCACCTCCGGGCTAGGCCACACGTTGACACCAAGTCACAACCGGCCACCTCACCGCAAGGACTGCACCCCAAATGATCGCCCTCCCATCTTGCCACAGGGGTATTACCGCCCCGTCTTGCCACCTACTTCGCCCACCGCGTGACGTAGCTGGCGCCTGATCTGTTTGCCTGTTTTTTTGTTGACCTGAGGTTTTTGCATGCCCGCTTCAAAATCTGCCAAGCCTGTCCAGTCCGCCAGCAAGTCCGCCCCGAAGACCGATAAGAAAGCCTCCTCCGTGCCCGCACCAAAATCCAAAGCCGCCCAGTTAAAAGAGGCTGCCGACGCGCTCCTGGCCGCCGCAGATACGCCCGCCAAGAAAAAAGCTGGCCGTCCAGCCAAGGCCGCAGCGGCAGAATCCAGCGCCCCAGCCAAGGCCACCACTGGCGCCAAGCGCGGCCGCAAACCCAAGGCTGCCACCGAGTCCAGTGGTGATGACATGGACATGTCGGACATCGAAGCCGATTTGGCCGGAGAGCCCGAAGTCGCCGCCGCACCGGGGGAAAAGGTCAAGCCTCTGCGCATGAAGATCAGCAAGGCAAAAGAACGCGCCTTGATGAAGGAATTCGGCCTGGATGAAACCGTCCTCTCCGAAGAAGACATGGCCAAGCGCCGCGCGCGCCTCAAGGCCCTGATCACGCTGGGCAAGACCCGCGGCTACCTGACCCACGGCGAAATCTCCGACCACTTGCCCGACAAGCTGGTCGATGCGGAAACGCTGGAAGTGGTGATCTCCATGTTGAACGACATGGGCGTGGCGGTGTACGAGCAAACGCCGGACGCAGAGACCCTGCTGCTGAACAACAACGTGTCCACCGCAGCCACGGTGGAAGAAGCCGAAGAGGAAGCGGAAGCTGCCCTGTCTACGGTGGACAGCGAATTCGGCCGCACCACCGACCCCGTGCGCATGTACATGCGCGAAATGGGTACGGTCGAGTTGCTGACTCGCGAAGGCGAAATTGAAATTGCCAAGCGCATCGAAGGCGGTCTGATGGCCATGATGGAGGCGATCTCCGCCTCCCCCGCCACCATCGCGGAAATCCTGCGCCTGGGTGAAGACATCCGCGAAGGCAAGGTCGTCATCACCACCATCGTGGACGGCTTCTCCAACCCCAACGAAGCCGACGACTATGTGGCCGAAGAAGACTTCGACGAATTCGACGAAGCCGACGATGACGACGGCAAGGGCGGCTCCAAGGCACTGACCAAGAAGCTCGAAGAGTTGAAGAAGCAAGCGCTGGAGCGCTTCGACAAGATGCGCGAGCTCTTTGAGAAGGTGCACAAGGTATACGACAAGGAAGGCTACGGCACTCCCGCCTACGTAAAGGCGCAAACGGCCCTGAGCGAAGAACTCATGACCATCCGTTTCACCGCCAAGGCGATTGAAAAGCTGTGCGACATGGTGCGCAGCCAGGTCGACGATGTGCGCAAGAAGGAGCGCGAGCTGCGTCGCATCATTGTGGACAAGTGCGGCTACCCGCAAGAACACTTCATTGCCGATTTCAGCGGTCGCGACAAAGCGGGTAACAAGGTGGCTTCCAACTTGCTGAACCTCAAGTGGATCGAGAAGCAGGCCGCTTCCGGCAAGCCCTGGGCAGCCGTCATGGGACGCAACATTCCGCCGGTGCAAGACCTGCAGCAAAAGCTGATGGATCTGCAAGCCCAGGTGGTGGTGCCCTTGGACCAGCTGAAAGACATCAATAAGCGCATGAACGAAGGCGAGTACTCGTCGCGTGCAGCCAAGAAGGAAATGATCGAGGCCAACTTGCGCCTCGTGATCTCCATTGCTAAGAAGTACACCAACCGTGGTCTGCAGTTCCTGGACCTGATCCAGGAAGGCAACATCGGCCTGATGAAGGCGGTGGACAAGTTTGAATACCGCCGCGGCTACAAGTTCTCGACCTACGCCACTTGGTGGATCCGCCAGGCCATCACGCGCTCCATCGCGGACCAGGCACGCACCATCCGGATTCCGGTGCACATGATCGAAACCATCAACAAGATGAACCGCATCAGCCGTCAGCACCTGCAGGAGTTTGGCTTTGAGCCCGATGCCTCGGTATTGGCCGCAAAGATGGAAATTCCGGAAGACAAGATCCGCAAGATCATGAAGATCGCCAAAGAGCCGATCTCCATGGAAACGCCGATCGGTGACGATGACGACAGCCACTTGGGCGACTTCATCGAGGACAGCGCCAACACCGCACCCATGGAAGCCGCCATGCAAGCCGGCTTGCGTGATGTGGTCAAGGACATCCTCGACAGCTTGACGCCGCGCGAAGCCAAGGTGCTGCGCATGCGCTTCGGTATCGAAATGACCTCTGACCACACGCTGGAAGAGGTGGGCAAGCAGTTCGACGTGACCCGCGAACGCATCCGCCAAATCGAAGCCAAGGCACTGCGCAAGCTCAAGCACCCCAGCCGCTCGGACAAGCTGCGCAGCTTCACCGACACGCTGTAAAGCCATCCGGCTTTTGCAAGCCATTTAGCGCCCCAGCCCACATGGAATGTGCGCGGGGCGCTATTTTTTTGATAGTAGATAAATCTGTATTGCTCCCATGGCCAACGAACAAGCGTACCGACTCGCCGGTGTGATGGGATGGCCCGTCGCCCACTCCCGCTCGCCCCTCTTGCACAACCACTGGATTGCCGAGCACGGCCTGCGCGGCGCCTACGTGCTGCTGCCGGTGCAACCCGATAAGATTGAACAGGCCCTGCGTGCCCTGCCCGTGCTGGGCTTTGCCGGTTGCAACCTGACGATCCCGCACAAGGTGGCCGCCATGGCCATCGTAGACCATCTGGAACCGCTGGCGCAGCGCATTGGTGCGGCCAACACCATCGTCGTCGGGGCAGACGGAGCGCTCACCGGCCGCAACACTGACGCCTATGGCTTTATCCAGAGTCTGCGCGATGCGCAACCCGGCTGGCGCGCCGATGCGGGCCCTGCCTGCGTAGTGGGTGCCGGTGGCGCGGCGCGCGCCGTCATGGCGGGACTGCTGGACGAAGGGGCTAGCGAAATTCGCCTGAGCAACCGCAGTGATGCCAAGGCGATGGACATGGCCCAGGAGTTTGGCCCACGGGTGCGTGCAGTACCCTGGGCAGAACGCCATGCAGCGCTGGAAGGCGTTGCCCTGCTGGTGAACACCACCAACCAGGGAATGCACGGTCAAGAGGCACTGGATTTGCGACTGGACGCACTGCCCGCCACCGCGCTGGTGTCGGACATCGTTTATGTTCCCTTGGAAACGCCATTGCTGGTGGCAGCCAAAGCCCGGGGGAACGCCACCGTCAACGGACTGGGCATGCTACTCAACCAGGCACGCCCGGCGTTTGAAGCATGGTTTGGTCCGCTGCCAGCCATCTCCCCCCCCCTGATGGAGAAGGTACTGGCCAGCTTTTAGGGCCTAGCGGGGGGACTTGGGAGCGCGTTCCTGTACAAAACCAAAGGCGAACTGCAACACTTCTTCGAGCGAGAGCTCAATGGCATGGCGCTCCTGCTCCGTCAGGTAGAACATCATGTCCACATCGTGGCGCACATAGCGCGCGGGCAGGCGGTTCAGCGCCACGCACGCCACATCGGCCAGCATGTCGTTGCTGAAATCGGGAAACGCCTGGGCCCGGCGTACCACCTCCTCGAACACCAGGCGTTCGTAATAATTGTGGACTTGTTCGAAATTGAAATTCATGACGGTCTCCGCAAGATGCTCACCCCAGAGGGGGTCTTGCCAAGAACGTTAGCACCTCCCCTGCGCACTGGCAAGGGCTGCAAGACTGCCCGGACGGCACAACAATAGTGGCGTTTTTAGGAGGGATTGCCCGAAAAACATGCGTCACCAGCTATGAAACTTGTAGCAGCCGAAAATCTGCGCTATAGTTTCCGCTCATTTCAGCGGTTGCGGCCCCACGGGCGCAATCTGTTACGGTACAGACAAAGGGCAAGGTAATGAGTGCAAAAGAATCGATCGCAGTGGGACAACTGTTGGGATTGCTGGAATCCCGGTATGCGATTCGCGTTTTGTGGGCCTTGCGCGACGGCCATGCACAAACCTTCCGCCTGCTGCAGGACAGCGTGGGCGGTATCACCCCCAACACCCTGAACACCCGGATCAAGGAATTGCGCGAAGCCGGCCTGCTGACGCACGGCAGTGACGGCTATGTAGTCACCGCCGCCGGCGCCGACCTGCTCAAACGCCTGGGCGACCTGCAGGCCTTTGCCGTCAAGTGGTCCACCAGCCTGGCCAAAAAGGCCAAGTAAACCGGGTCGGCAGAAGCCGACGGCAAGTACCCACCAGACAGGCTTGGCCTGTCTTTTTTTCGTCTGCGGCATAATTTAGGGCTTTTCTGCCCTCCAGCGCACGTCCCATGTGCGCCAGCAGCTACTCTTTTTATAGCAAACAAGGAACTCCCCATGCAAACCACCGCCAGCGGCCTGCAATTTGAAGACATCACCGAAGGCACCGGCGCTGTGGCCACCAAAGGCCAGAGCGTGACCGTGCATTACACCGGCTGGCTCTACAACGACGGCGTCCAGGGCGCCAAGTTCGACTCCAGCAAAGACCGCAATGACCCCTTTGTGTTCAGCTTGGGCGCCGGTATGGTGATCCGCGGCTGGGACGAAGGCGTAGCCGGTATGAAAGTGGGCGGTGCCCGCACCCTGATCATCCCCGCCGCACTGGGCTACGGCGCCCGCGGCGCCGGTGGTGTGATTCCGCCCAATGCCACACTCAAGTTTGATGTGGAATTGCTCGGCGTATCGGGCTAAAGCCCCTTGAAACTGCGCCCCGGGACACCAACTGGGGCGCAAACCCGCCTAACTTCGATCCAAACGCATGTCTGACACTTCCTCCTCCCCTACCCCCAATCCCACGGCCGCCAACTACCAGAGCACCGAGGAGATGGTTGCAGCCCAGGCCGCCAACGAGGCGGATGCCCTGACCCAGGCGCAAGCCGAACTGGCCACCTTGCAAGCCAAGAGCAGCGAGCTGGCCGACCAATTCCTGCGCGCCAAGGCCGAGGCCGAAAACGCCCGCCGCCGCGCCGAAGACGAAATCTCCAAAGCCCGCAAGTTTGCCGTCGAGTCGTTCGCCGAAAGCTTGCTGCCCGTGGCGGACAGCCTAGAAGCCGGTCTGGTGATCAAGGACGCCACGCCCGAGCAAATCCGCGAAGGCGCCCAGGCCACCCTGCGCCAGTTGGTGGCTGCACTGGAGCGCAACAAGGTGATTGCCATTGCTCCCGCTGCGGGCACCAAGTTTGACCCACACCAGCACCAGGCGATCAGCGTGGTACCTGCAGACCAGGAAGCCAACACCGTGGTCAGCGTACTGCAAAAAGGCTATTCGATCGCCGACCGCGTGCTGCGCCCGGCACTGGTGACCGTGGCCGCTGCGAAATAAAGCAAGCACCCTAAAAAATACCACTTTGAGGAATGTGGGCTCTTGAAAGCCAGACAGTAGCCCACACCTTATCCACATCTGAATTTTTAAGTTAGCAGGAGTAAATCATGGGAAGAATCATCGGCATTGACTTGGGTACCACCAACAGCTGCGTCGCCATCATGGAAGGCAACACGGCCAAAGTGATCGAAAACGCGGAAGGTGCTCGTACCACGCCCTCCATCATTGCGTACCAGGAAGACGGCGAAGTGCTGGTGGGTGCGTCCGCCAAGCGCCAGTCGGTGACCAACCCCAAGAACACCCTGTACGCGGTCAAACGCCTGATCGGACGCAAGTTCTCCGAGAAAGAAGTGCAGAAGGACATCGACCTGATGCCCTACACCATCGCTGCAGCCGATAACGGCGACGCTTGGGTGGAAGTGCGTGGCAACCGCATGGCTCCCCAGCAGGTCAGCGCCGACATTCTGCGCAAGATGAAGAAAACGGCGGAAGACTACCTGGGCGAAGAAGTGACCGAGGCCGTGATCACCGTGCCCGCCTACTTCAATGACGCACAGCGCCAAGCCACCAAGGACGCTGGCCGTATTGCTGGTCTGGACGTCAAGCGCATCATCAACGAACCTACCGCTGCTGCACTGGCATTCGGTATGGACAAGAATGAAAAGGGCGACCGCAAGATCGCCGTGTACGACTTGGGTGGCGGCACATTTGACGTGTCCATCATTGAAATCGCTGACGTGGACGGCGAGAAACAATTTGAAGTGCTGTCCACCAACGGCGACACCTTCCTGGGCGGTGAAGATTTCGACCAGCGCGTGATCGACTTCATCATTTCCGAGTTCAAGAAAGAGCAAGGCGTCGACCTGTCCAAGGACGTGCTGGCCCTGCAACGTCTGAAAGAAGCCGCTGAAAAGGCCAAGATCGAACTCTCCAGCAGCTCGCAGACCGACATCAACCTGCCCTACATCACGGCGGATGCATCCGGCCCCAAGCACCTGAACATCAAGCTCACCCGCGCCAAGCTGGAAGCCCTGGTGGAAGAACTGATCGAGCGCACCATCGCCCCGATCCGCACCGCGCTGAAAGACGCAGGCGTATCGGCCTCCGAGATCCATGACGTGATCCTGGTCGGCGGCATGACCCGCATGCCCAAGGTGCAAGAAAAGGTCAAGGAACTGTTCGGCAAGGAACCCCGCAAGGACGTGAACCCTGACGAAGCTGTGGCCGTGGGCGCCGCCATTCAGGGACAGGTTTTGAGCGGCGACCGCAAGGACGTGCTGCTGCTGGACGTGACACCCTTGTCCCTGGGCATTGAAACCCTGGGCGGTGTGATGACCAAGATGATCACCAAGAACACCACCATCCCGACCAAGTTCGCGCAGACCTTCTCGACCGCAGAAGACAACCAGCCGGCCGTGACGATCAAGGTGTTCCAGGGCGAGCGCGAAATCGCCGCCGTGAACAAGATGCTGGGTGAGTTCAACCTCGAAGGCATCCCGCCCGCAGCCCGTGGCACGCCACAGATCGAAGTGTCGTTTGACATCGACGCCAACGGCATCTTGCACGTGGGTGCCAAGGACAAGGGCACCGGCAAGGAAAACAAGATCACCATCAAGGCCAACTCGGGTCTGTCTGAAGACGAAATCCAGCAAATGGTGAAAGACGCCGAGCTGAATGCCGCCGACGACAAAAAGAAACTGGAACTGGTGCAGACCAAAAACGAAGCCGATGCCAATGTCCACAGCGTCAAGAAGAGCCTGACCGAATATGGCGACAAGCTCGAAGCCGCTGAAAAGAGTGCGATCGAAGCCGCTATCAAGGACCTGGAAGACACCCTCAAGGGCGACGACAAGGACGCGATCAAGGCCAAGAGCGACGCGCTGATGGCGGCCAGCCAGAAACTGGGCGAAAAGATGTACGCCGACATGCAAGCCAAGCAGGCTGCCGAAAGTGGCGAGCAGCCCGCTGCGGACCAAGGCGCACAGGCCTCCAAGCCTGCAGACGACGACAACGTCGTGGACGCCGAAGTCAAGGAAGTCAAAAAAGGCTGATTGCGCTGACACGCGCAGCTGAAAGATGCCGCGTTGAACGCCAGCTGGGGTTCAACGCGGCTTTTCTGTTGTAAACGGGCACAGAGACACACATGGCCAAACGAGACTATTACGAAATTCTGGGCGTTTCCAAAACCGCTTCGGAAGAAGAGATCAAAAAGGCCTATCGCAAGCTGGCGATGAAGCACCACCCTGACCGCAACCAGGGTGATGCGGCCAAGGCCGCCGAAGAGAAGTTCAAGGAAGGCAAAGAAGCCTACGAGATGCTGTCGGACGCGCAGAAACGCGCTGCCTACGACCAGTACGGCCACGCCGGCGTGGATCCCAACCGCGGTGGCGGTGGGGGGGGCGAAGGCTACGGCGGGTTTGCCGAGGCCTTTGGCGACATTTTCGGCGACATGTTCGGCCAGCAGCGTGGCGGCGGTGCGCGCGGAGGTCGCCAGGTCTACCGTGGCAGCGACCTGAGCTACGCCATGGAAGTGACGCTGGAAGAAGCCGCCCGCGGCAAAGATGCGCAAATCCGAATTCCCAGCTGGGACAGCTGCGACACCTGCAAAGGCAGTGGTGCCAAGCCCGGCACCCAGGTCAAAACCTGCGGCACCTGCAATGGCGCTGGCACCGTGCAAATGCGCCAGGGCTTCTTCAGCGTGCAGCAAAACTGCCCCACCTGCCGCGGCAATGGCAAGGTCATCCCCGAACCCTGCACTGCCTGCAGCGGCCAGGGCAAGATCAAACGCCAGAAGACGCTGGAAGTCAAAATCCCCGCAGGTATCGACGGTGGCATGCGCATCCGCAGCGCGGGCAACGGTGAACCGGGCACCAATGGTGGTCCCCCTGGCGACCTGTACATCGAGATTCGCCTGAAGAAACACGACATCTTTGAGCGCGATGGTGACGACCTGCATTGCTCGGTGCCCATCAGCATCGTCACAGCCTCGCTGGGCGGTGAAATTGATGTGCCCACGCTGGCCGGCAAAGCTGCCATCGACATTCCCGAAGGCACCCAGACCGGCAAACAGTTCCGCCTGCGCGGCAAAGGCATCAAGGGCGTGCGCTCCAGCTACCCCGGCGACCTGTACTGCCACATTGCGGTGGAAACCCCGGTCAAACTCAGCGAGCACCAGCGAAAGTTGCTCAAGGAGCTGGACGAGTCCTTCAAGAAAGGCGGCAGCAAACACTCGCCCTCGGGTGACAGCTGGACCGATCGCTTGAAGAGCTTCTTTAGCTGATACAGGTCAAGAAAATCGGGACCTCTCCGTCCCTTCTACAAGCCGCTCGGTCTATAAACGACCCAGCGGCTTTTTTTCTGGAGGACTCCATGGGCGTTTCCATCACCTTTCTCGGCGCAGCGGGCACGGTCACCGGCTCCAAATACCTGGTACGGCACGGCGACCAGTGCCTGCTGGTGGACTGCGGCCTGTTCCAGGGCTACAAGCCGCTGCGCCTGCGCAACTGGGCGCCCTTGCCCATCGTCCCCGACCAAGTGGATGCGGTATTGCTTACCCATGCCCACCTGGACCACAGTGGCTACCTGCCGCTGCTGGCCAAAGAAGGCTACCGCGGGCCAATTTACGCCTCAACCGGCACGCGTGATTTGTGCCGGGTGCTGCTGCCCGATAGCGGCCATATCCAGGAAGAAGATGCCGCCTTTGCCAACCGCCATGGCTTCTCCAAACACTCGCCCGCGCTGCCGCTCTACACCCGTCAGGATGCGTTAGACTGCCTGCCACTGATCAAGACCGTACACCACGGAAGTACGTTCCAGCCGCTTCCCAACTGGCGCGCCACCTTCCAGCCTGCCGGCCATATCCTGGGCGCCTCCAGCATCCTGCTGGAGGTAGCGGGCCGCCGCATTCTGTTCTCGGGTGATCTGGGTCGACCCGATGACTCCCTGATGAACCCACCGGCCCCCGCACCGCAGGCGGACACAGTGCTGATCGAATCCACCTACGGAGACCGCACCCACCCCCAGGACAATCTGCTGGCCGAACTGGGGCCTGCGCTACAGCGCCTGGCGGCGCGCGGGGGTGTGGCTGTGGTACCCGTCTTTGCGGTCGGTCGCGCACAGGCCCTGCTGCATGCCATTGCCCAGCTCAAGGCCCAAGGCACCTTGCCCCACGGGCTACCGGTATTTCTGGACAGCCCCATGGCGGTGCACACCACCCATCTGTTTGAACAGCATCCCGGAGAGCACCGCCTGAGCCGCGACGCGGTGCATGCCATGACCCATGCGGCCACCATGGTCAACAGCACCGACGAGTCCAAAGCGCTGGCCGCACGCCACGGCCCCATGGTGATTCTGTCGGCCAGTGGTATGGCCACCGGAGGTCGGGTGTTGCACCACTTGGCCCACCACGCGGGCAACCACCGCAACATGGTCATCCTCACGGGCTACCAGTCGCCCGGCACACGCGGCGCCACGCTGGCCAGCGGTGCCCACAGCGTGCGCATCCATGGCCGCGAGGTGGAGGTGCACGCCGAAATCGTGCAGCTGGAATCGGCTTCGGCCCACGCCGATGCCAACCAGCTGCTGGACTGGCTGCGTAGCAGCCCGAGTCGGCCAGACCAGGTCTATGTGGTGCATGGCGACATGGAAGCTGCAGACACTTTGCGCGGACGCATCGAACACGAACTGCACTGGCGCGCGCTCGTGCCTGAGCATGGCTCTACCTGGCCCTGCTGAAGCCCACACACCGCCCTGCCCCAAGGCACAATTGCACGATGTCTCCCACCCGCTACCTGACCGCTGCGTTTTACAAATTTGTCGACCTGCCCGACTACGCCGAGCGCAAGCCAGCGCTGCTGGCATTGTGCGAGGCACACAAGGTCAAGGGCCTGATTTTGCTGGCCCGTGAGGGTATCAACAGCACCATCGCCGGGGCGCCCGACGATGTACATGCCGTCCTCGCCTACTTGCGGACTGACCCGCTGCTGGCCGATTTGCAGCACAAGGAATCGTTTGCCAGCAAGGCGCCGTTCTACCGCATGAAAGTACGCCTCAAGAAGGAAATCGTCACCATGCAGGTGGATGGCATCAGCCCCACGCAGATGGCGGGCACCTACGTCAAACCCGAAGACTGGAATGCGCTGATCTCCGATCCCGACGTGGTGGTGGTGGACACCCGCAACGACTACGAGGTGGACATTGGCACCTTCAGCGGTGCCATCAATCCCCACATCAAGACCTTTGCCGAACTGCCCGGATGGGTGCAGCAATCCGAGCGGCTACGTCCTCAAGATGGCAAAAAACCGAAAGTCGCGATGTTTTGCACCGGCGGCATCCGCTGCGAAAAATCCACCGCCTACATGCGGGCACAGGGCTACGACGAGGTCTACCACCTCGAAGGCGGCATCCTCAAGTATCTGGAAACCGTCCCCCCGGCAAAGAGTTTGTGGCAAGGTGAGTGCTTTGTCTTTGATGAGCGCGTGTCCGTGGGGCACGGCCTGGTGCCCGGCCAGCACGGCTTGTGCCGGGCCTGCCGCCAGCCGCTGGAAGATGGCGCCACCGCATCGCCCCTGTTTGAGGCCGGCGTCAGCTGCCCGCGCTGCCACGCCACCACCAGCGACACCCAGAAAGCCAGTGCCCGCGAACGCCAACGCCAGTGGGAGTTGGCCAAAACGCGTCAGCAGGTGCACATAGGCGCCGTGCTGCCCAAGCCAGTGACCGGCTGAGGTCCGCATGCCACTGCCGGTGCTGTATTCGTTCCGGCGTTGCCCCTACGCCATGCGGGCCCGCATGGCGGTGGCAGTGAGCCAGCAACCCTGTGAGCTGCGCGAGGTGGTGTTGGCCCACAAACCGGCAGAACTGCTGCTGGCATCCCCCAAAGGCACGGTACCGGTCCTGGTGCTGGTTGATGGCACGGTCATCGACCAAAGCCTGGACATCATGCGCTGGGCCTTGCAGGCCCGTGATCCGGAACACTGGCTGCCCCGCACCGAGACCCAGTGGGAGCGCACGCACGCCTGGATTGCCGAAAACGACGGTCCTTTCAAACACGCCCTGGACCGTTACAAATACCCCCACCGCTACGCCCTGCCCGACGGACTGGCCCACCGGGCTGCAGGTGCCGTGTTTTTGCAAACCCTCAACGCGACATTGGTGGCACAAGCCTTTCTCTCGGGCCCGCACTTTGGTTTGGCCGATGCTGCCTTGGCCCCCTTTGTGCGCCAGTTTTCGCACACTGATGCGCTGTGGTTTGCCCAGCAGGACTGGCCCGCATTGCAAGCCTGGCTGGTGCAGTTCGAGCAATCCACAAGCTACCTGTGCACCATGGACAAACAACCCGCGTGGGCACCTGGGCAGGCCACAGTGATTTTTCCACCCCCTTGAGGGAAATTTACAACTCGTTACGAGAAACTGTGTATCAAGTGGGTAAATCTGGGCACCCGGTCCTGTCAAGGGCTAGGGATGGCCCACGGTCCATGCGATCATTCCGCATCACAAATTCAGTCGATGGACGAAGGAGCCGCCAGCCTCACGGGGCGGCGGCACCTTTCAGCGGTACATGAGCGCATTTCAGCCCTTTTCCACCAGCAATAGCACCCCGGAGTCGCGCGCGCAAGCGCTGCGGCTGGTGCGCGCGATGATGGGGAAAACGCTAGGCTATTTTGAAGACCGCGAAGACGCCCAGCTCAAACAAATCCGGGCCC
Source organism: Rhodoferax sp. EU05-FHT12H12 (assembly GCF_058791215.1). Taxonomy (NCBI): domain Bacteria; kingdom Pseudomonadati; phylum Pseudomonadota; class Betaproteobacteria; order Burkholderiales; family Comamonadaceae; genus Rhodoferax; species Rhodoferax sp. EU05-FHT12H12. The sequence goes on from NZ_JBYTDI010000001.1 coordinate 914,452, forward strand.
ACCTCCTGGACTTGGCCGACGGCAAGCTGCCCCTGTTGCAATCCCAAAACCTGCGCACCGCAGCCGTGCTGCTGGACCGCCAAGCCGATAAATTCAAGCGCCTGTACCGCGATGCCCTGCAGCAAAGTTTGCAGGAAGACATCCAGACCGTTTGGCCCGAAATGGAAAAACTGGGCGCCAAACCCGCCCCGGCCAACGACCACGCACTGGACGGCATGACGCTGAGCCTGATCGACGTGGACGAGGTCCACCGCATCCTTCTGCTGGACCGCGTGGCCCAACAGTTCAACACCCGTTACGAAAACAGCCTCACCCCTCTCACGCAAAAGCTGGGCACCCTGTTTGGCAACGAGTCCCCGTCCCTCTCGTCCAATCCCTTCCGTCCCGTAGTGCTGCTGGGGGCCTTCATGCGGGCCTGGGACAAGGGCGAATTTGAACCCCAGGCCACCGAACACCTGCTGCAAGCGCTGGAGCCAGGTCACACCATCGACCTGGCACCGCTCTACACCGACCTGAGCGCGACACTCACCCAAGCCGGCATCCAGGCCCACGCCGTACACCGCATCCGCAAATCGGTGTCCTCGGCCTACGCACCGCTGTCCGGTGCAGCCCCTTTGGGTGATGCGGGCCAGAGCAGCCAGGCCCCCCTGCAATCCGCACCGGCCCCGCTCACACCACACGCAACACCCGCCCCAGATGCAGAGCCCGCGCGCAGCGCCTGGAGCGGCCTTGCGCCCGCGGGTCAGCACATCGCCACCCAGGTCAAGGCTTTTTTGCAGCGCCTAGGTGTAGGGGCCGGACCGGGCCCCACGGGTGCCACAAGTTCTGGCGCCCCCAACCCGACCGCAGGCACCGCCCGGCACGACGACGGCGACGCGGAGAGCAGCGACCGCGGCTACGCCCTGCCGCCCGCAGGCCATAGGGCGCCAGCCGACCCTGCCCTGCTCAATTACCTGGGGCAAATGCAGGCAGACGCCGGGCCCAACGCCTCACGGTTTCAGTTCTTGCAGCCGCAAGACAGCCCGCACGGCCACCAGAACGTGTTGCGCCAGATCCGCGAGCAGGACGCCATCCGCCAAGCCCCCGAGCTGGACCGCGGCACGGTGGACGCACTGGCCGAGGTGTTTGACTACGTGTTTGCCGACCAGGCCATTCCCATGCAAATGAAGGTGGTGATTGGCCGCCTGCAGATCCCGGTGCTGCGCGCCGCCATGATGGACCGCGACTTCTTCCTGAGCAGCGAGCACCCGGCACGCAAGCTGGTGGACACACTGGCCTCATCCTCAGTGGCGTGGACACCGGAAAAGGGCGAAGAAGACCCGCTCTACCGGCGCATCGAACACACGGTGCAGCGTGTGCTGCACGAGTTTGAAGACGACCTCACCCTGTTCAGCCTGCTACTGGCCGAATTCACCGAATTCCTGTTCGAGAGCGAACAGCAGGCGCAGCAACAGATCGAACCTGTCGCCAATCAGGAACGCGACCAGGAGGCCCTGAACGCCGCGCTGGCCCATGCCGACGAGATCGTGCATGCCCGCATCAGCGCCCTGCCCGACAAGCTGCCGCTGGTGCCCTTTCTCAAGCCGTTTCTGACGACCCAGTGGCGCCAGGTCATTGCTGCGGCGTGGATGCGGGAAGACGACGAGCCCGGCCGCTGGAATGCCGCACTGCAGACCATGGACCAGTTGATTTGGAGCACCCAGCCCAAGACCACCCCGGAAGACCGCAAGGCGCTGGTCGCGGTATTGCCCGAACTGGTGCGTACGCTGAACGTAGAGCTGGACGCTATGGAGTGGTACGGTGATCCGCGCGCCACCTTCACGCGCCGCCTGATCGGCACCCACATGCTGGCCATCCGCATGAAGGTGCCACCCCCCATCGATACCCAAAGCGCAGCACTGGAAGAAAGCGCGGGCGACGCCGCCATGGAAGCCCTGGACCAGCGGCGTGCCACGCAGCTCACGGTGCAGGATCCCTCGGCTATGGACGATTTCGATGCGAGCGCCCAGCTGTTGACGCGCGGCGTCTGGTTTGAAGTGGCCGAGCCCGGCACCGCGCCACACCGCTGCCGCCTGAGCTGGGTCAGCCCCATGCGCACACGCTTTTTATTCACCAACCGGGAAGGCTTTGACGCCTTTGTGCGCTCCGAACGCGAAGTGGCCAACATGTTGCGCCTGGGCCACCTGCAGCTGCTGGAGCAGGCACCTATTGTGGAGCGAGCGCTGAACCGGCTCATGGCCGACAACGACGACGGGTTGCGCCTGCAAGCCTGAGGCGCAACAGGCGCTCTCAAAAAAATAGCGCCTCGCGCAGATGGCGCGGGCGCTACAGGCTTAAACCCTTTGCAATTTACGCGTAGTTGCGGGCCAGTAGTTCGGCTTTGGCAGCGGCGTACTCCCGTTTGAGTTGGGCCACATACTCGCCCGCCGGCTGCACTTTGGTCACGGCGCCAATGCCCTGGCCGCAGCCCCAGATGTCCTTCCAGGCCTTGGCCGATGCACCGCCAAAGTTCATCTTGCTGGGATCGCTCTCGGGCAGGTTGGCCGGATCCAGGCCCGCAGCTCGGATGCTGGGTGCCAGGTAGTTGCCGTGCACGCCGGTGAACAGGTTGCTGTAGACGATCTCATCGGAGTCATTCGCCACGATGGCGTCCTTGTACTCCTGTGCAGCGCGTGCCTCTTCGGTGGCGATGAAGGCCGAGCCGATGTAGGCAAAGTCCGCCCCCATGGCCTGGGCCGACAGCACAGCGGCGCCAGTGGAAATGGAGCCGCTGAGTGCGACCGGACCGTCAAACCACTGGCGGATTTCCTGGATCAGTGCGAACGGGCTCTTCACGCCCGCATGGCCACCAGCCCCCGCAGCCACGGCGATCAGACCGTCCGCGCCCTTCTCGATCGCCTTGTGTGCATGCTTGTTGTTGATGATGTCGTGCAGCACCACGCCACCGTAGCTGTGGGCCGCGGCGTTGATCTCTTCGCGCGCGCCCAAGGACGTGATGATGATGGGCACCTTGTACTTCACGCACAGCGCCATGTCGTGCTCCAGCCGGTCGTTGCTCTTGTGCACGATCTGGTTGATGGCAAACGGCGCAGCAGGCTTGTCGGGGTGGGCGGCGTTATACGCAGCCAGCGTTTCGGTAATTTCCTTGAGCCAGTCTTCCAGCAGCTCGGCCGGGCGGGCGTTCAGCGCAGGCATGGAACCCACCACACCGGCAATGCACTGGGCGATCACCAGCTTGGGGTTGCTGATGATGAACAGCGGCGAGCCGATCACGGGGAAAGGCAAGCGGTCTAGCGGTGCAGGCAGTCTGGACATGGGGTCTCCTCGGGTCAATTTTTATATGAAATCAGGCGCTAGCCCCCGTGGATACTGCGCGAGCAGCTAGCAATTCAGTAGCAAATAAAGCGCGAACTCCGCTCAGAACGCATCCAGTGACAACGCCGTCACGCTGTCAGCACCTTCCACAATGCTGTCGCGCAGGCCGCCGGCCTTGCTCAGCAGGTGGTCGGCGTAAAAGCGCGCGGTGGTGATCTTGGCTTGCATGAAAGGCACATCGGTACCGGCAGCAATGTGTTGCTCGGCCACCAGCAGCGATCGGGCCAGTTGCCAGCCTGCCATCAAGTTGCCGGCCAGCATCAGGTAGGGAACGCTGCCCGCAAACACGGCGTTGGGGCTGGCTTTGGTGTTGCCCGCCACAAAGTCCACCACGTCGATGAATGCCAGGCGTGCGGCCTTCAGGCGCTGGGCCACAGCCAATGCGTGGGCCGAGCCGCTGGCAACCAGTTCGGCTTCGGTCTTCTCGATCTGCGCGGCAATACCCTTGGCAGTTTGGCCGCCATCACGCGCTGTCTTGCGGCCCACCAGGTCATTGGCCTGGATGGCGGTCGTGCCTTCGTAGATGGTCAGAATCTTGGCGTCGCGGTAGTACTGGGCCGCACCGGTTTCTTCGATGAAACCCATGCCACCATGCACCTGCACGCCCAGGGATGTGACTTCCAGACTCATCTCGGTGCTGTAGCCCTTGATCAGCGGCACCAGGTACTCATAGAAGGCCTGGTTCTGCTTGCGCGTATCCGCATCGGGGTGGTGGTGGGCCGCGTCGTAGGCGCTGGCGCCTACGCTGGCCAGGGCACGGCAGCCTTCGGTGTAGGCGCGCATGGTCATCAGCATGCGGCGCACATCGGGGTGGTGAATGATGGGTGCAGCGGCAGGCATGGAGCCATCCACCGGGCGGCTTTGCACGCGGTCTTTGGAGAACTGCACGGCCTTTTGGTAGGCGCGCTCGGCAATCGCAATGCCCTGCACACCCACGCCGTAGCGCGCGGCGTTCATCATGATGAACATGTACTCCAGACCGCGGTTTTCCTGGCCCACCAGGTAGCCAATGGCGCCACCATGGTCGCCGTACTGCAGCACGGCGGTCGGGCTGGCCTTGATGCCCATCTTGTGTTCGATGGAGACACAGTGCACATCGTTGCGCGCACCCAGGCTTCCGTCCTTGTTCACCATGAACTTCGGCACCACAAACAGGCTGATGCCCTTCACGCCTTCGGGCGCGCCGGTCACGCGGGCCAACACCAGATGGACGATGTTCTCGGCCATATCGTGCTCACCCCAGGTGATGAAAATCTTGGTGCCGAACACCTTGTAGCTGCCATCGGCCTGCGGCTCGGCGCGGCTGCGCACCGCAGCCAGATCGCTGCCAGCTTGTGGCTCGGTCAGGTTCATGGTGCCGGTCCATTTGCCGCTGACCAGGTTTTCGAGATATGTCGCCTTGAGTTCGTCAGAGCCCGCGGTCAGCAATGCCTCAATCGCACCGTCAGACAGCAACGGGCACAGCGCAAAGCTCATGTTGGCGCTGTTGACCATTTCCCCGCAGGCGGCGCCAATCGTCTTGGGCAGGCCCTGGCCACCGAAGTCGGTGGGGTGCTGCAGGCCTTGCCAGCCGCCGTCGGTGAATTGCTTGAAGGCTTCCTTGAAGCCCGGGGTGGCCGTGACCACGCCGTCTTTCCAGCTCGACGGGTTCTTGTCACCTTCCCAATTCAGCGGAGCGAGCACGCCTTCGGTGAACTTGGCAGACTCTTCCAACACCGCTTGGGCAGTGTCCAGGCCCGCATCTTCAAAACCGGGGAGTTGCGCGATCTGTTCAATATTGGCCAGGTGCTGGATGTTGAACAGCATGTCCTTGACGGGGGCGACGTAGCTCATGGGAGTCTCCAAAAATTCTAGTTACAAGCGGGTTACGCAGGCCTGCAGGCCAAAAAAAAGGGCATCGCACGCGATGCCCTTTTTCACACGGACATCAGAGCGCCGCAATCAGTTCGGGCACCGCCACAAACAGGTCGGCTTCCAGGCCAAAGTCGGCCACGCTGAAGATCGGTGCTTCGGGGTCCTTGTTGATCGCCACGATGACCTTGCTGTCCTTCATGCCGGCCAAGTGCTGGATGGCACCGCTGATACCGCAGGCCACATACAGCTGGGGCGCGACGATCTTGCCGGTCTGGCCCACTTGCCAATCGTTGGGGGCGTAGCCCGCATCCACCGCAGCGCGCGAAGCACCCAAGGCGGCACCCAGCTTGTCGGCCAAGGGCGTCATGACTTCCATGAATTTTTCGCTGGAACCCAACGCGCGGCCACCCGACACGATGATCTTGGCAGCGGTCAGCTCGGGGCGGTCGTTCTTGGCGATCTCGGAACCCACAAAGGCCACACCAGCACTGGCAGCAGCGGCGGCCATGGTTTCCACTGCGGCGGAACCACCGGTCGCGGCAGCAGGGTCAAAACCGGTGGTGCGCACGGTCAGCACTTTCACGGCATCGGTGGCCTGCACGGTGGCAATGGCGTTGCCAGCGTAGATGGGGCGCTCAAACGTGTCGGCGCTGAGGACCTTGGTGATGTCGGACACCTGGCCTACGTCCAGCTTGGCAGCCACACGGGGGGCGATGTTCTTGCCCGATGCGGTGGCAGGGAACACGATGTGGCTGTAGTTGCCAGCGATGGCCAGCACCTGGGCTGCCACGTTTTCGGCCAGGCCGTGAGCCAGATCGGCGCTGTCGGCATGGATGACCTTGGACACACCGGCAATTTGCGCAGCGGCGGCAGCGGCAGCGGCGGCATTGCTGCCAGCCACCAGCACATGCACGTCACCACCGGCTTGGGCCGCTGCAGTGACGGTGTTCAGGGTGGCGCCCTTGATGGAGGCGTTGTCGTGTTCGGCGATTACGAGTGCGGTCATGGTCAGATTACCTTTGCAACGTTCTTCAGTTTGTCCACCAGCGTGGCGACATCGGGCACCTTGATACCCGCGCTGCGCTTGGCGGGTTCGGCCACGCTCAAAGTCTTGATGCGCGGGGCCACGTTCACGCCGAGGTCTTCGGGCTTGAAGGTGTCGAGCTGCTTCTTCTTGGCCTTCATGATGTTGGGCAAGGTCACGTAGCGGGGCTCGTTCAAGCGCAGGTCCGTGGTGATGATGGCGGGCAGTGTCACGGCCAGGGTTTCCAGGCCACCGTCCACTTCACGCGTCACATGGGCCTTGCCGTCCACCACTTCCACCTTGGAGGCGAAGGTGGCTTGGGGCAAATCGGCCAGGGCCGCCAGCATCTGGCCGGTCTGGTTGCAATCATCGTCAATGGCTTGTTTGCCCAAAATCACCAGGCCGGGCTGCTCTTTGTCCACCAGGGCCTTGAGCAGCTTGGCCACGGCCAGGGGCTGCAGTTCTTCGGTGGTTTCCACCAGGATGCCGCGGTCGGCGCCGATGGCCATGGCGGTACGCAAGGTTTCCTGGCACTGGGCCACACCGCAGGACACGGCGATCACCTCGGTGACCACGCCTTTTTCCTTCAAACGCACGGCTTCTTCCACCGCAATTTCGTCAAAGGGGTTCATGCTCATCTTGACGTTGGCGATGTCTACACCCGTGCCATCCGACTTCACTCGGACCTTCACGTTGTAGTCCACCACACGTTTGACGGGTACCAGGACTTTCATTGCTGCCACTCCAGATGGTTAAAAAATGCTCAGTTTTAGTTGACGTGCACGTCAATTGGTCGATTCTATGCGGGACGGCGAGTTGCCCCTGACTATCGCTTGCGCTCTGCCATCCTCATCACAAAATAGAACGATCGTGCTTTTTTTCGATTATAGCGGCGCCAGCCTCGCCATTTGGCGCTTTGGTGACTTAACTTAGAGGCAACTCATCAAATTCACGGTGCTGTGCGTGTATGCACCACCCGTTGCGGGTAGGGAATGTCGATGCCATGCGTACGCAGGGCGCGCAAGATGGCCAGGTTGATGTCGGAACGCAGATTGCCCTGGCCGTTCTCTAGGTCATTGATCCAGTAGCCCACCGTGAACTCCAGCCCGTCAGCGCCAAAATTGGCCAGGCTGATGGCGGGAGCCGGCTCCCGCAACACGCGCGGCTGGCTCAGCGCAGCCTGCAGCAGCAAGGCCATGACCTGCTCCACATCGCTCTCGTAGCCCACCGCAATGTTGATGACCTGGTTCACCCGGCTGTCGGCCAGCGACATGTTTTCCACGCGCTGGGTGATCAGCATCTCGTTGGGCACGATGGACTCGCGCCCGGTCTGGGAACGCACCACGGTGTAACGCGCGTTGATCTCGGTGATCGTGCCTTCGAAGTTGTCCACCCGCACGACATCGCCAATGCGCATGCTGCGCTCGGCCAGGATCACAAACCCGCTCACATAGTTGGCCGCCAACTTCTGCAAGCCAAAACCGATACCCACGCCGACGGCACCGCCCAACACCGACAAGGCAGTCAGGTCGATGCCCACAGCAGACAGTGCCAGCATCAGGCCGACAAACATCAGCAGCGCACGCGCCGCGTTGCTCACCGCCTTGCGCAGCGACAACTCCCCACCCGTGGCGGAACGCAACAAGCGCGCCTCAATACCGGCCGATATCCACAGGGTGATGATCAGCACCGCGCCTGCGGTAATCAGACCCTCAATCAGCGTACGCACCGATAACGTGGTGCCTCCCACCTTCCAGGTGATGAGGTCCAACTCGTTCAGGATGACCGGCAGCAAGCCACTGACCCACAGCACCATGGCCAGCCAGGCGACCCAGGAAATGGTTTGCTCCAGCGGCTTGACCCAGCGCGACTCGGCAAACGTGGCCTGCAGCACCTTGACGCCCACACGGATCACGACCAGAGACATCAGCACCGGAATGGCAATACGCAACACCGCCACCGGCACAAAATTACCCAACAGCTCCAGCGACACATAGCCCAGGCACAGCAAGGCCAACGGAAAGAGCACACCGTCCACCACCCGCTTGCCAAACCAAATGGACCGCTCCTCGTGCATGCCCAGGGTACGGCGCAGCGCCGCCACCAGCCCCCAGGCCATTGCCACGCTGAGCGCCAGCGCCAAGAGCTCCAGCAGCACCGTGGGCTGCGTGAAGGTGCTCAACCAGGCTTCGAAATCATCAATGGGTTTGGGAGCAGGAAGGTTTTTCAGAGAGTTCATTGCAAATCTGCCAGTACGCGCACATGCGCCTCTACGCTGCGGGCCAGGGCCTCCAGGTGGTAGCCGCCTTCCAGGCAGGAGACGATGCGCCCCTGCGCATGGCGATCAGCCACCGCCTTGATCTGCGCCGTGATCCACGCGTAATCATTTTCTACCAGACCCATCTGGGCCATCTCATCGTCGCGGTGGGCATCAAAACCCGCGCTGATAAATACCATCTCAGGACGGTAGGCCTCCAGCCGCGGCAACCAGTGCTGAGCGACCAACTCGCGCACCACGGCCCCTTTGGTGTAGGCCGGAACCGGCACATTCACTAGGTTGCTGGCATGCGAGCGCGAGCCGCCCTCAGGGTAAAACGGGTGCTGAAAAAAGCTCACCATCAGAATGCGCTGGTCACCGGTCACGATGTTTTCGGTGCCGTTGCCGTGGTGCACATCAAAGTCGACGATGGCTACGCGTTTCAGGCCATGCCGCTCCAGCGCATGGCGTGCGGCTACCGCCACGTTATTGATGAAACAAAAGCCCATGGCCTTGTCTTTGCAGGCATGGTGGCCGGGCGGCCGGGTGGCGCAAAAGGCATTGGCCAGTTCACCGGCCATCACGGCATCGGTGGCGGCCACGGCAGCACCGGCGGCGCGCAAGGCGGCATCCCAGGTGTGCACATTGAGGCTGGTGTCGGGGTCCATCTGCGCATGGGTGGGGCCACCGGCGGCCATCTCTTCGCGCAAGCTGTCGGTCAGGCCGCGCAACGAGGCCACATACATGCGGCCATGGGCCAGTTCAAGGTCGGTGATGGAGGCCTGAGGAGCTTCGCGCGAGTCCAGCGCATCGGCCACGCCGCTCAGCAGCAGGCGGTCGTCAATGGCATCCAATCTTTGGGGGCATTCGGGGTGGCCCTCGCCCATCTCATGCTTGCGGCAATCGCGGTGCGAAAAGTATCCGGTCTTGTTTGCCAGTGCGCTCGTCATTCAGGATTTTCGGGTAACGTCGTGCCATGGACGCACAACACAAGCTTAAATCATTGCTGGCCCAGCTTAACATGGTGATTGTGGGAAAACCCGCGCAAATCCAGGACTGCGTCGCCTGCCTTCTGGCCGGTGGCCACCTGTTGATTGACGATGTCCCGGGCGTAGGTAAAACCACGCTGGCGCACGCACTGGCACGCAGTTTTGGCCTGCAGTTTTCGCGCGTGCAGTTCACCTCGGACCTGATGCCCAGCGACCTGTCAGGCGTGTCGATTTACGAGCGCGCCAAAGAGGCATTTGTGTTCCACCCCGGCCCCATCTTTGCGCAGGTACTGTTGGCCGACGAGATCAACCGCGCCAGCCCCAAGACGCAAAGTGCGCTGCTGGAAGCCATGGAGGAAAAGCAGGTCACCGTGGAAGGCGAAACCCGCCCCCTGCCCCAGCCCTTCTTTGTGATTGCCACCCAAAACCCGCTGGACCAGTTGGGCACCTACGCGCTGCCCGAATCACAACTGGACCGATTTTTGATGCGCATCTCGCTGGGCTACCCCGATCGGGCTTCCGAGCGCGCGCTGCTGGCCGGTGCCGACCGGCGCGCCATGGTCGACGAGTTGCCCAGCCTGCTGGCCGACGGCGAGCTGGCCCAATTGCAAGCCACTGTGCTGGCCGTGCATGCCGCAGGCCCTTTGCTGGACTATGTGCAGGACCTGATTGCCGCCACCCGCTCGGGCCAGTGGTTTTTGCAGGGCCTGTCGCCACGCGCCGGCATTGCCGTGGTGCGCGCCGCCAAAGCCCAGGCCCTGCTCAGCGGACGCGACTATGTAGCGCCCGACGATGTGCAGGCGGTGCTGCCACAGACCATTGCCCACCGCCTGATTCCCGTGGGAGATTCGGGCCGTGGCGCGGTGGAGCAAGTGCAAGCCATGCTGCAAGCCGTTCCTCTCCCCTGATGACGCCCCCCCGAAGCGCCTCCGGCGCCTCCCCCCCAGGGGGGCGCACCCTGTGGCCCGGCACAGCCGGCTCCACGGGTGCCCTGACTTGGAACCCCGTCACTTTGATGCGGCGCCGGTTCCGCGCCTGGTTCGAGTCGCGCCTGCCGCTCAAGGACAGCACCACGCTCACGCAGCGCAACGTCTACATCCTGCCCACACGCCCCGGCCTCATGCTGGGCCTCACGCTCTTGGTGCTGCTGGTGGCGAGCATCAACTACCAGCTCAACCTGGGCTATGTGCTGACCTTTTTGCTGACCGGCAGCGCCGTCATTGGCATGCATGTGTGCCATGGCACCCTGCGCGGAATCACTATGCATTTGATAGCACCTGACGCACAGTTCATGGGGGCTAGCGTGCCAATTGGCATACAACTGCAAAGCGACAGCCGACGCGTGCGCTACGGCATTGGCCTGGCCGTGCTGGGCACCCAGCATTGGAGCTGGACTGATGTGCCGGCCCAGGGCAGTGCCAAGGTGCAGGTGGCCTTCACCCCCACCCAGCGCGGCCTGCACCGCCTGCCGGCGCTGACGGCTGAGACCCGTTTCCCGCTGGGCACCTTCCGCGTGTGGACGGTGTGGCGCCCGGCCGCGCAGGTGCTGGTCTACCCGGCCCCCGAGGCCCACCCGCCGCCCCTGCCTCCGGGCGAACCGAAGGCTGGTGGCGCGGCCAATAGCCACAAGCAACACACCGGTGAATTCGACGGCGTGCGCGCCTACCGGCGTGGCGACCCGCTCAAGCTGGTGGTCTGGAAAAAAGTCGCCAAGGCCGACGAACTGGTGAGTCGCGACGCCCAGCAGTCGCAGCGCTTTGATCTGTGGTTAGACCTGGCCCACGCCGGCCAGGGTGCGGGCGCCTCGCGCGAGCACGCCCTCTCGCGCCTGTGCGCCTGGGTGCTGCTGGCCGAGAAACAAGGCATGCGTTATGGCCTGCGCCTGGGCAGCCAGCAGATCGCACCCGACAGCGGCCCCGCCCACCAAAAGAACTGCCTGCAGGCGCTGGCCTTGGCCTGAGCACCCCCCATTGAGTTCCATGCTGCAACGCCTCACCCACCTGCCCCGCGAAGCGCGCGACACCCTGTTTCTGCTGGCGGTGATTGCCTGGGTGATCCTGCCGCAGGTGGAGCGCCTGCCGCTGTGGTGCAGCGCCATGGCCGGCGTGGTGCTGCTGTGGCGCGGACACATCGCGGTGCAAGGCCAGCCCCTGCCCGCGCGCTGGTGGTTGCTGGGCCTGCTGGCCCTGGCCAGCGCCGCCACATGGTGGAGCTACAAAACCCTGCTGGGGCGCGATGCGGGTGTCACGCTCATCGTGGTGTTGCTGACGCTGAAGACGCTGGAGATGCGCGCCCGGCGCGACGCCTTTGTGATCTTCTTCCTGGGCTTCTTCACCATGCTCAGCAACTTCTTTTTCTCGCAAAGCCTGCTCACGGCAGCGGCCATGCTGGTGGCGCTGCTGGGTCTGCTCACCGCACTGGTCAACAGCCACATGCCGGTGGGCCGCCCGCCACTGCTGCAGGCTGCCAAAACCGCAGGCTGGATGGCACTGCTGGGCGCCCCCATCATGGCGGTGTTGTTCATGCTGTTTCCACGCATTGCGCCACTGTGGGGCCTGCCGGGTGACGCCATGAGCGGGCGCAGCGGCCTCTCGGGCCAGATGCAGGTGGGCACCATCGCCAGCCTGGCGCTGGACGACAGCATTGCCATGCGCATTCGTTTTGACGGACCGCCGCCTGCGCAAAGCGAGCTGTACTTCCGCGGCCCGGTGTTCTCCAGCTTTGACGGGCGTGAGTGGCGCGCATTGCGCTCCACCTTCCCCAGCCGCTACCAGCTGGCGGCCGATGTGCAGGTGCAAGGTCCCCCCGTGAATTACCAAGTCACGCTGGCCGCCAACAACCGCCCCTGGCTGCTGGTGCTGGATGCCACGCCCACCAAACCCGAGATCGTGGGCTACACCCCCACCATGGCAAGTGACCTGCAGTGGCTGGCCGACCAGCCCATGGCCGACCTGGTGCGTTACCGCGCCACCAGTTACCCGCAGTTCCGCCACGGGCCCACACGCTTGGCCGTGGGCCTGCAAGACTATGTGGACCTGCCCAGCGGCTTCAACCCACGCACCCTGCAACTGGCAGCCGACATGCGCCGCAGCCCCGAACTGGCACGCGCCACTACGCCCCAGCTGGTAGACGCCGTGATGCAACGCCTGCGCACCGGCGGCTACGAGTACACGCTGGAGCCCGGCGTCTACGGCACCCACACGGCGGACGAGTTCTGGTTCGACCGCAAAGCCGGATTTTGTGAACACATTGCGTCCAGCTTCGTGCTGCTGATGCGTGCACTGGATGTACCGGCCCGCGTGGTCACAGGCTACCAGGGCGGACAGGTCAACAGTGTGGATGGCTTCTGGACCGTGCGCCAGAGCGACGCCCACGCCTGGGCCGAAGTCTGGGTCGCGGGCCAGGGCTGGGTGCGGGTGGACCCCACCTCGGCCGTGGCACCGGGGCGCACCGGAACCTTCACCCGCCTGCAAGCGCCACAAAACGTATTCACCCAGGCACTCAACACCGTGAGCCCCGGCTTTGCCATCAACCTGCGGGCCATGTGGGAAGCGGCCAACAACCGCTGGAACCAGTGGGTGCTGAACTACAGCCAGTCCAAGCAAATGGACCTGCTGCGCAATCTGGGCTTCGACGCGCCCAGCTGGGAAGACCTGAGCTATGTGCTGATCGCCCTGGTCGTGTTGGCCAGCAGTATGGGCGCGGTGTGGACGCTGTGGGAGCGTTACCACCAAGACCCGTGGCTGCGCCTGCTGCACCGCGCCCAGGCCCGGCTGCGCCAGGCCGGGTGGACCGTAGGCACGCAAGACACCCCGCGCCAACTGGCCGCACGGCTGCAGGCCCACGGCGCGGATCGAACGGACACCACCACCATTGCCGCCTGGCTGCTGCGGCTGGAGGCCTGGCGCTACGCGCCGCAAGCCCCCGCCAGCCTGGCTGCATTGCAGCGAGAATGCAGGCAACTGCCCTGGCCCACGCGCCTGACCTGAACATTGGACCTTGTGACTTTTTCAATTCGCCTAATTGCTACGCTTTTGATAGCTGCTTGCGCAATATCTGCGGGGGCTAGCACCCAAAAACGCCATAAATCTGCAGGCAAACCGGCCCACCGGCCCAAAGCACCCGCCGCCGCCCAGGTGGCCACCACCGGCCCGCTGTACGCCACCCGCCCCGAGGTCATGCAAGTGGCCGACGATCTGGCCCAGCGCCGCAACCTGGACCCGGCCTGGGTGCGCCAGGCCATCGGCCAGGCCCGGCTGGTGCCGGCCATCCAGCGCGCCAGCACACCGCCCACGGTGGGTACCCCCAAGAACTGGGCCGTCTACCGCAGTCGTTTTATCGACCCCATCCGCATCAAGGCCGGCGTGCAGTTCTGGCAGGACAACCGCGCCACCCTGGAACGTGCCGAACGCGAAACCGGCGTGCCCGCGCAAATCATCGTGGGCATCATCGGGGTGGAAACCATCTACGGCCAGCAGACGGGCAACTACCGGGTCATCGACGCGCTCAGCACCCTGGCCTTTGACTTTCCTGCCGCCCACCCGCGTGCAGCGGATCGTGCCAAGTTTTTCCTCTCCGAGCTGGAGGCTTTTCTCAGCCTCACCGCCCGCACCAACACCGACCCGCTGGCCCTCAAGGGCAGCTACGCCGGTGCCATGGGCCTGCCACAGTTCATGCCGTCGAGCTGGGCCAAGTACGCGGTGGACTTTGATGGCGACAGCCGTGTCGACCTGTTCCACAGTGCGGCCGATGTGATTGGCTCGGTGGCCAACTACTTCGTCACCTTCAAGTGGCAGCCTGGCCAGCCCACGCACTACCCGGTGCAGTTCGACTTGGCCCGGCTGGACCGGGCCACGCTGCTGGCGCCGGACATCCTGCCCACCTTCAGCGCACAGGCCATGCAGGACAAAGGCGTGCTGCTGGACACGGCAGCGGCCGCACACACGGGCAAGCTGGCGCTGGTGGAACTGCAAAACGGTGCCGACGCACCGCTGTACATCGCCGGCACCGACAACTTCTACGCCATCACCCGCTACAACTGGAGCAGCTACTACGCGCTGGCGGTGATCGAGCTGGGGCAAGAGGTGGCCGCCGCTTTGCCCACCCCTCCCGGCGTGCCAAAATAAACCATGCCTACACCCGCCGACACCGCCCTGGACAACACGGACGAACACTCCACGACCGCGCTGTACCGTGCGGCGGTGGGCGATGTCAACAGCGCCTATTACCTGCCGCTGTTTGCACGTTTTGAAGCGGCCGACCGCCCAGGCCTGAGCTGGAACGGTGCGGCTGCGCTCTACACCCTCAACTGGCTGGCCTTTCGCCAGCTCTGGCACGCCGCGCTGGTGTATGCCGGGGTGCTGGTGGGCTTGGCACTGGGCATTTTTGGCATCGGGCGCCTGGTGTTCCAGTTTTCGGACACCACGCAGTGGGCCCTGGTGGGCGCCCTGGTGTTGCTGTCGGTCTTGCTGCCAGGTTTGGGCGGCAATGCCGTCTTGCATGCGGCCACACGCAAGCGCATGGCCGCGGCACTCAAGGCCACCCACACCGTGGCCGAGGCCTGCACCTTCCTGAGCCGCAAGGCGCCCACCCGCCAAAGCCTGATCGCCCAGATGGTCGCCAACGCATTGGTGCTGGCCCTGCTGGCCTACGCCTGGGTGCAATTTGAAGGCTGGGCACCCGCGCCGGTCCCCACGCCCACGGCAGCCGATGCCCGCAACATTGCAGTGGGGCGCACCATTGATGTGTCGGTACCACCAGCCCCCACTCCAGAAGCCGCGGCCTCGGCACCAGCCCCTGCCCCCCTGGGCACAGCCTCCGCGGTTCCGCCTACCCCGCTAACGCAAGCCTCGGCCAGCGTGACCGCCCCCGCACGGGTGGAAGCCGCCTCGGCACCTCGGGCCGCTGCGTCTGCCGCCCCCCGAGCCACCGCCACGCCGCCTGCGCCCGCCGCGGTGGCAGTCGCCCCGCGCGCCAGCAGCTCGGCGCCGGGCAAGATCATCATTCTTTCCCGGCCGGTGGCCGCAGAGTCCGCCACCGCCAGGGCTGGCACGGCAAACACCGCCACGGCGGCAGCCAGCGCACCCGCCGCACAGGCACTGCGTTATGTGGTGAATGTGGGCCTGTTTGCCCAAGAAAACAATGCCCGCAACGCCCTCACCCAATTGACGGACGCCGACCTGCCCGCCAGCACCCAAACGGTCAGAACCAGCCAGGGCACCCGCACCCGGGTACGGGTGGGCCCTTTCGAGACCGAGGCAGAGGCTGAACGGGTGGCCGACAAAGTGCGCGCCATGGGCCTGGACGCCCAAATCGCGCCGCAGTAGCGGCCGGAGCCGGGTTCAAAAGCCCGCAGGTCCTTCAAACTGGGCCTGCAGCGCGTCCAGCCAGTGTTCGATTTCCACCTCGCTCACATGCAAGTGGGCCAGGCAGGCTGCACCGTACTGGTCCCATTCCACATGCTCGGTTTGCCCTTCGTGCAGAGCCACCAAATGTTCGGCCAGCAGGGACATGGCGACCAGCGTGCGCACCTCGGCAGGGATGTGGTCGTCCCGCAGCACGGTGAAGTCGTGGTGCAGGCGCACGGCGATGGCGACGATCGGTGGCAAGCGCCAGGTCTTGGCCACAATGGCCCCCACCACCGCGTGGTCGGTCCGGTGGGCATCGTTCTCCACCTGGGTGAAGGTGCGTTGTTGGTCTTGCATGGCCTGCGCCAAGGTGGCCTCGTACCCCGGCAAGCCCTGCAGCATGATGGGCAAGCCCACATGGCAAAACAGGCCACAGGTGTGGGCAATGTCAGCGTTGATGCCGTACATCTGGCGCGCGATGTAACCCATGGCGTAGGCGCGGCGGGTCGAGGTTTCCCAAAAATGCTCCAGCAGCGGCGATTTGGCGGTGATGGTCTCGCGCAGCAAAAAGCCGGTGAGGATGGACACGGTCTGGGCAATACCCAGCAGGGCCACGGCCTCGGCCACCGTGGAGGCGCTGCGGGAGCGGGCATAAATGGGGCTGTTGGCCACCCGGATCAGCGCGGCCGCCATGGCCACATCGCGCGAGGCAATTTTGGCAATGGTGGCGGGCTCCGGATCTTCGCGGTTGAACTCCACCCGCAGGTCCGTCAGCAAGGCCGGACAAGGCTGGATCACGATGTCCCGCAGGGTGCCCGCTGCCTTGGCGGTTTCAATTTCCCGGTCGATATCAGCTACGCGCATGCTGTCTCCTTGTTGAAGACATTATGCGGAAAACCAGCCCCTGTGAGGCGCAATCCGGGCTGGTTGGGGGGCCGCGTTTACCCTGCCTGCAGCGCGTCAGGTTACCGGCACCAGGTACTCGCGGCTGATGTGGGCGCCCAGGTCGTTCACACGGTCCAAAAACTGCGTGAGGTAGGCATGCAGGCCGGTGGCCAGGATTTCGTCGATGCGGCCAAACTGCAGCTCGGCGCGCAGCTTGCCGGCGCGGCGCAGGGTTTCGCTGCCGGGGTCGCTGGCCACCAGGCGCAGGTTGTTGACCACTTCGTTGAGACTGGCGTGCAGCGAGCGCGGCATGTCGGGCTTGAGGATCAGCAGCTCGGCCACGCGCTCGGGCTTGATGACGTCGCGGTAGACTTTGCGGTAGACCTCGAAGCCGGAGACGCTGCGCAGGATCGCGCTCCAGTGGTAGAAGTCGTACTCTTGGTCCTTCTCGCTGGCGGCGCCAAAAAAGTCGCTTTGCACCGCGTGGAACTTCACATCCACCAGACGCGCCGTGTTGTCGGCCCGCTCCAGGAACGTCCCCATGCGCATGAAAAACAGCGCCTCGTCCATGAGCATGGTGCCCACGGTCACACCACGCGACAGGTGCGAGCGGAACTTCACCCACTCAAAAAACTGGGCCGGGTCTTTTTCAAATTCGCCCGTCTTGATCATGCGTTTGACTTCGAGCCAGGTGGTGTTCTGTGTTTCCCACACCTCGGTCGTCAAGGCGCCGCGCACCGCACGCGCGTTTTCACGCGCGGCACTCAGGCAGGACATGATGGAAGACGGATTGCTCTCGTCCTTGACCATGAAGTCCATCACCTCGCGGGCCTGGATGTCGCCGTATTTCTCTTGGTAGGTATAGAGCAGTTCGCTGATGGACAGCAGGCCTTGCCAGCCCACTTGGGCCACCGCTTGGCTCTGCGGCAGCAGCGAAGTCTGGTAGTTCACGTCCAGCATGCGCGCGGTGTTCTCGGCCCGCTCGGTGTAGCGGGACATCCAGAACAGGTGGTCGGCGGTTCTTGACAACATAGGGTGGTACCTCCGCAGTTCGCTTATTGTTTTGGGGTTTGGCTTTGGGTCTGCGTGGTGGCAGCAGCAGCCGACGCATCGTCTTCCAGAATCCAGGTGTCCTTGGTGCCCCCGCCTTGCGAGGAGTTGACCACCAACGAGCCCTCTTTCAAGGCCACGCGTGTCAGCCCGCCGGGCACCATCTGCACCGTCTTGCCTGAGAGCACGTAGGGTCGCAGATCAATGTGGCGCGGCGCAATGCCGCTCTCCACAAAGGTGGGGCAGCTGGACAAACTCAGTGTCGGTTGTGCGATGTAGCCACTCGGATTGGCCTCCACCGCCTTGCGGAAGTCTTCGATCTCGGCCTTGGTGGCGGCGGGCCCCACCAGCATGCCGTAGCCACCCGCACCGTGCACCTCTTTCACCACCAGGTCTTTCAGGTTCGCCAGCGTGTAGGCCAGGTCGTCCTTGTTGCGGCACATGTAGGTGGGCACGTTGTTCAAAATGGGCTTTTCGCCCAGGTAGAACTCGATCATCTTGGGCACATAGGGGTAGATGGACTTGTCATCCGCAATGCCGGTGCCCACCGCGTTGCAGATGGTCACATTGCCCGCCTTGTAGGCGCCCAGCAGGCCCGCACAGCCCAGCGTGGACGTGGGGCGGAACACCGTGGGGTCCAAAAAGTCATCGTCCACGCGGCGGTAAATCACGTCCACCCGGCGCGGGCCGCGTGTGGTGCGCATGTAGACGAAGTTGTCCTTCACAAACAGGTCTTGCCCTTCGACCAGCTCCACGCCCATTTGCTGCGCCAGGAAGGCGTGTTCAAAGTAGGCGCTGTTGTACATGCCGGGCGTGAGCACCACCACCGTGGGCTCGGCCGTGGTGGCCGGGCTGCTGGCGCGCAGGGTTTCCAGCAACAGGTCGGGGTAGTGCGCAATGGGCGCCACGCGGTGCGCGCTGAACAGGTCGGGGAACAGCCGCATCATCATCTTGCGGTCTTCCAGCATGTAGCTCACGCCACTGGGCACCCGCAGGTTGTCTTCCAGCACGTAGTACTCGCCATTGCCCTTGGCGTCCGGTGCGCGCACGATGTCGATGCCGGAAATTTGCGAGTAGATGCCGTTGGGCACATCCACGCCCACCATCTCGGGACGGTACTGGGCGTTGCCCTCAATCTGCTCGCGCGGCACGATGCCGGCTTTCAGAATCTCTTGGTCGTGGTAGATGTCGTGGATGAAGCGGTTGAGCGCGGTGACGCGCTGCGTCAGGCCCTTCTCCATGCTGGTCCACTCGTGGGCCGGGATGATGCGCGGAATCAGGTCAAACGGAATCAGGCGCTCGGTGCCCGAGCCGTCTTCGTCCTTCTCGCCGTAGACGGCAAAGGTGATGCCCACGCGGCGGAAAATCATCTCCGCTTCTTCACGGCGTTTGGCCATCATGTCGCCGGGTTGGCGCGCCAGCCATTCGTCGTAAATTTTGTAGTGGTCTCGTATCTGCTTGCCCTGAGTGAAAAACTCGTAGGGAAGCTGGGTGTACATCTCGTCGAATTTCCGCATAAAAGACCTCTCTGATCGCACCGTATGCAAGCTTCGGGCCACCGCCACGTTCACTTGCGCGTGCACCACTATGGCACAAGATGGTGCCAATACCGGCGATCATCCTCCCGTGTGCACGCCACATTTTGGGGCTGCTCCGAGCGCCAGCGCATGGCACCACATTGGGGCGATGACACCAAATTGATGCCAGCCCCGGTGTAGCGCGCCAGCACCGGCGGCGCCGGGTGGCCAAAGCGGTTGCGGTACCCCGCCTGCACCAGCGCCCACTGCGGCGCCACGGCCTGCAGAAACTCGGGCGTGCTCGATGTCTTGCTGCCGTGGTGCGGCACCAGCAGCACCGCCGCACGCAGATGGTCCGTGCCCTGCCAGGTTTGCACCAGGCGCGCCTCCTGCGCGGCCTCTATGTCGCCCACCAGCAGCGCACTGTGGTCACCTGTGCCAATGCGCAGCACGCACGACAGCGCATTCGGCTTGGCGGGCGCCGCGTAGTCCGCCGCCTGCGGGTGCAAGACCTCAAAGGACACACCATCCCACAGCCAGCGCTGGCCCGCCTCGCAGCGTTGCACCGTGCGCAGTTGCTGCAGCGGATGCTCGGACTCAATGGAACTCAGCAAGGCCGCCTGCGGCTGCATGGCCAGCACGGCCGCCGCGCCCCCCACGTGGTCGGAGTCGCGGTGGCTCAGCACCACGGTGTCCAGCCGGATGTCCAAGGCTTTGAGCAGCGGCCCCAGCACCCGGTGGCCGGCATCACTCTCCAGGCTGTAGCGCGGGCCGGCGTCAAACAGCAAAGCGTGGCGCGCGGTGCGCACCAGCACCGCATTCCCCTGCCCCACGTCAGCCGCCAACAGCTCAAATTCTCCGGGGGCGGGTACAGCCGGGTGCCACAGCAGCAAAGGTGCCAGCAGCGGCAGCCCCAGGGCGCGCAGATGCCAGGGCACGGGCAGCGCACACAACAGCCCGCCCGCCACGGCCAACAAACCCCACCCCAGGGGAGGCAATGGCCCACTGACGGTGGCCCAAGGCCAGGCAGCCAGCATGCTCAACCACCACCACAGCAGATCGGTCGCCTGCGCAGCCAGCCCCCACACCGCGGGCAACACCACACCCAGCAGCGCCAGTGGCGTGAGCAACAAAGTCACCCAGGGAATGGCCAGCAGATTCGCCACCAGGCCCACAACGGAGAGCTGGCCAAACAGCAGCAAACTCAGCGGCGCCAAGGCGAATGTAATGACCCACTGCTCCCGGAACATGGCCCCCACGCTTCTCGCTGCGCGTAGTGCGCTGCCCCCCAAAGGGGCTAATCTTCCCTGTCGGGGCTGACCGCCAAGCGGTTCAGAGCCTTGGGGCTGCCCGGCGGAAGATTGGCCCTTCATTAGGCCTCCAGCCCCCATGGAATCTGCGCGAGCAGCTCCTGAATCTGTAGCAAACAGCACCCCCACCGCCACAAAACTGAGCCAGAAACCCGGCTGCAACAGCGCCCACGGGTCCAGTGCCACCACCACGGCGCAGGCCAGCATCCACACCAGCGGCCAGGGCCAGCGGGCACCGGCCAGGCGCAGCACGGCGATGGTGGCCAGCATCAGGCAGGTGCGCTGCGCGGGCACACCCCAGCCCGCCAGTACCGCATAAGCACAGGCTAGCCCCAGCCCGCCCAGCAATGCTGCCGATGACGCGGGCAAGGCCAGACACAGGCGCCGCGAGCGCCGCCACGCCGCACCGCAGAGCCAAGCCGCGCCCCAGGCAAACATGGTGATGTGCAGGCCCGAGATGCTGATGAGGTGGGCCACCCCTGTGGCACGAAACACATCCCAGTCGCTGCGCTCCACGGCGGCCTGGTCGCCCACGACCAGCGCGGCCAGCAGGCCGGCGGCACGCCGGTCTTGCACCGTGGCCACCATATGGTCGCGCAGCGCCTGGCGCGCCAGAGCCACCGGGGCCCAGCCGGTCTGGCCCAGGCGCAGCGGTTCGGGATCTTTGGGCCCGGCGCGCACATAGGCGCTGGCCTGCACACCCTGCCCCCACAGCCACAGCTCGTAGTCAAACCCGTGCGGGTTCATGCTGCCATGGGGCGCCCGCGCGCGCAGGGTGAATTGCCAGCGCTCGCCTGCGGACAACGGGGCGGGCACGCGCTGCAGGCCCGTCTGCTCGCCCCCCAACGCATAACCCGTGGCGTACCAGGCCACGGCCATACGCGCGGGCACGGTGACCTCCAGCCCCTCCAGCAGTGCCTGCTCCACCCGCAGCGTGAAACGCAGCCCGGCTTCGCTGGTCTGTGGCAGGCCCTCCACCACACCGGTCACGCGCAGGTCACGCCCCTCCAGGGCGGGGGCCAGCGCCGTGCTGGCAAACACCACGGCCCGCGCCCCGGTACTGCCCCAGCCCAACGCCATGCCGGCCAGCAGCACCAGCGCCGACACCAGCCCCAAGGGGGTGGGTCTGCGGGTGATTTTTGCTATCTTTTCAGGAGCTGCTTGCGCATACAAGACGGGGGCTAGCAGCATAAAAGGCATATAAAACCAGAGCGAACCCAGCGTCGCCTGCTGCAGCTGCAATGCCGCCCCCAACACCCAACCCAGCAGCGCCGCAAACACCGTGCGGGGCCACGCGCTGGTGCGGTGGGCGGCAGAGAACATGGCCCCATGCTAACCCGCGCCCACCGGGCCTCCGGGCATGGCGCGGGACTTGCTTCAAGCCCTGCGTCAAACCCGATTGTTAGTATGGGGCTGGTGTAGCAACCGCTGCACCCGCACCCAGTGCGAGATTACCGAGAGACCGGCTATGTCCATTCACGCAGCGCTGAACCACGTCACCCATTACACCTACGACCGTCTGGTCAATCTCGGTCCCCAGGTCATCCGGCTGCGCCCCGCCCCCCACTGCCGCAGCAAAGTGGTGTCTTACTCCCTCAAGGTCGAGCCCAGCACCCACTTCATCAACTGGCAGCAAGACCCGTTTGCCAACTACCAGGCCCGCCTGGTCTTCCCTGACAAGACCACCCAGTTCAAGGTCACCGTCGACCTGGTGGTGGAGATGGCGGTCTACAACCCGTTCGACTTCTTTTTGGAGCCCGAGGCCGAAGAGTTCCCCTTCACCTACGCCCCCGAGCTCAAGCAGGAACTTGCCCCCTACCTGGCCGCAGACCCGGTGACCCCGCTGCTGCAGGCCTACCTCGACAAGATCGACCGCACCAAGCGGCGCAGCGTGCTGTTCTTGGTCGACCTCAACACCCTGGTGCACAAGTCGGTGGACTACACCATCCGCATGGAACCCGGCGTGCAAACGCCGGAGGAAACGCTGGCACTGGGCTCCGGCTCCTGTCGCGACTCCGCCTGGCTGCTGGTGCAACTGCTGCGCAACTGCGGCCTGGCTGCGCGCTTTGTTTCGGGCTACCTGATCCAGCTTGCCCCCGATGTGAAATCGCTGGACGGCCCCAGCGGCACCGAGGTCGACTTCACCGACCTGCACGCCTGGTGCGAGGTGTATTTGCCCGGCGCCGGCTGGATTGGCCTGGACGCCACCAGCGGCCTGCTGGCCGGTGAGGGCCACATTCCCCTGGCCTGCACCCCGCAACCCAGCGGCGCGGCACCTATTGAGGGCGGCGTGG
The DNA here is from genome assembly GCF_058791215.1 of Rhodoferax sp. EU05-FHT12H12. NCBI lineage: Bacteria > Pseudomonadati > Pseudomonadota > Betaproteobacteria > Burkholderiales > Comamonadaceae > Rhodoferax > Rhodoferax sp. EU05-FHT12H12. Next base: position 937,354 of record NZ_JBYTDI010000001.1, read on the forward strand.
ACGAAAGCGAAGTGGAATTCAGCCACCACATGCAGGTCACCCGCATCTACGAATCGCCGCGCGTCACCAAGCCCTACACCCCCGAGCAGTGGACCGCCGTCATGAATCTGGGTGACCAGGTGGACGCCGACCTGCTGGCCGGTGATGTGCGCCTGACCATGGGCGGCGAGCCCACCTTTGTGGCCGTGAACGACCGCGACGCGCCCGAGTGGAACACCGACGCCCTGGGCCCCACCAAACGTGGCTTCGCCACCGAGCTGGTGCACAAGCTGCGCGACGAATACGGCCAAGGCGGCTTTCTGCACTTTGGCCAGGGCAAGTGGTACCCCGGCGAGCAACTGCCGCGCTGGGCACTCAACATCTACTGGCGCGCCGACAAGCAAAAGGTCTGGGGCAACCCCGCCCTGTTCACCGACGAACGCACGCCCACCCACTACTCGGCCGAAGACGCGGGCTACTTCATTCGCACGCTGGCCGGCAAGCTGGGCCTGACCGACAAGTACGTGCAAGCCGGCTATGAAGACACCTGGTACTACCTGTGGCGCGAGCGCCGCCTGCCGGTCAACGTGGACCCGTTCAACGCCAAGCTCGACGACGAGATGGAGCGCGCCCGCCTGCGCCGCGTCTTCGCCCAAAAGCTGGACTCCGTGGTGGGCTATGTGCTGCCGCTCAAGGTGGGCGCCAGCGGCAACCCCGGCCTGGGTGGCCCGGAGTGGACCACCGGCCCCTGGTTCTTCCGCGACGAGCGCATGTACCTCATGCCCGGTGACTCGCCCATGGGCCTGCGCCTGCCGCTGGACTCGCTGCCCTGGGTCAGCGAGGGCGACTTCCCCTACCTGGTGGAGCGCGACCCCACGGTGGCGCGCGGCCAGCTGCCGCCCCACACCAGTTTTGCCGCGCGGTATGCACCCGGTGCAAGTGGCGCGCCCGGCACCACCACCACCCCCAGCGGCAGCGTGTCGCCCAGCGGCCTGCCCTACCTGGCCGGCAACCTGGCCACGGCCGAAGCCCGCCGCACCATGCAAACCGCCAAGGGCCGCGTTCCCACGGGTGACGCCACGGCCGCCCAAAGCGCGCGCCAGCCCGAGCCCGCCCGCTACGCCGAGGCCCCCAGCCGTTTCGAATCCGCCCACTGGATCACCCGCACCGCGCTGTGTGTGGAAGTGCGCGACCCGCGCCGCGCCAGCGGCCCCAAGGCCGAGGCCGTGGGCACCAAGTCCGGCGTGATGTACATCTTCATGCCGCCGCTGGAGCGCCTGGAAGACTACCTGGACCTGCTGGCCGCCATCGAAGCCACCGCCACCGAACTGAAGATGCAGATCGTGCTGGAGGGCTACCCACCCCCACGCGACCCGCGCCTCAAGCTCTTGCAAGTCACCCCCGACCCCGGCGTGATCGAAGTGAACATCCACCCGGTCACCAACTGGAAAGAACTGGTCACCAACACCGAGTTTTTGTACAACGCGGCGTTTGAGTCGCGCCTGTCGGCCGAGAAGTTCATGACCGATGGCCGCCACACCGGCACCGGCGGCGGCAACCACTTTGTGATGGGCGGCGCCACACCGGCCGACAGCCCGTTTTTGCGCAAGCCCGAGCTGCTGGCCAGCCTGCTGCTGTACTGGCACAACCACCCGAGCCTGAGCTACCTGTTCAGCGGCATGTTTGTGGGCCCCACCAGCCAGGCCCCGCGTGTGGACGAGGCCCGCAACGACCAACTCTACGAGCTGGAAATCGCCATCGAGCAGATCTACAAAAACCGCGAGCTGTATGGCCAGAGCATGCCGCCCTGGCTGGTAGACCGCACGCTGCGCAACATCCTGATCGACGTGACCGGCAACACCCACCGCAGCGAGTTTTCCATCGACAAGATGTACTCGCCCGATTCGGCCACGGGCCGCCTGGGCCTGCTGGAACTGCGCGCGTTTGAAATGCCGCCGCACCCGCACATGAGCAGCGTGCAACAGCTCTTGCTGCGCGCGCTGGTGGCCCGCTTCTGGAAGACGCCGTACAAGGCGCCGGTGACCCGCTGGGGCACCGAGCTGCACGACCGCTACATGCTGCCTACCTTCATCAAAATGGACTTTGATGATGTGATGGCCGACATGACCATGGCGGGCTATGCGTTTGACAGCAGCTGGTTTGCGCCGCACTACGAGTTCCGCTTCCCGCTGATCGGCGCGGTCAAGGCCGCCGGTGTGGAACTGACGCTGCGCAACGCGCTGGAGCCCTGGCATGTGATGGGCGAAGAAAGCTCCGCTGGCGGCACGGCACGGTATGTGGATTCGAGCCTGGAGCGCATCGAGGTGCGTGTGACCGGCCTGAACGAAAGCCGCTATGTGGTCACCTGCAACGGCCAGGCGCTGCCCATGCAGAGCACCGGCACCGTAGGCGAGTTTGTGGCCGCCGTACGCTACAAGGCCTGGAACCCACCGAGCAGCCTGCACCCCACCATCGGCATGCACGCCCCACTCACATTTGACATTGTGGACACCTGGATGAAGCGCTCACTGGGCGGTTGCCAGTACTTTGTCACCCACCCCGGCGGGCTCAATTACGAGACCTTCCCGGTCAACGGCTACGAAGCCGAAAGCCGCCGCCTCTCCCGCTTCGCCGCCATGGGCCACACGCCCGGCAAGCTGGTAGTGCCACCGGCCACCATCAACGTGGCGGGCAGCAAGGAGTTTCCGTTTACGCGGGATCTGCGGCGCGGCTAGGCGTTTTTAAGCCAAATCGGGCTCTAGCCCTTTTGGCGTATGCGCGAGCAGCTATTGGATTGATAGCATGCTTTGGTGTGAGGTGTGGGCGCAGAGCAGGGGGAACGGCCCCCCGCCTCATACTGTCAAACGCCCAGAAATCGGCGGGGGGCCATTCCCCCTGCTCTGTGGGTGAGATGGTTGGTGCGCTGACGAAAGACGGGCTACGGTGGGTCACGGCCGCTTTGCGGCGGAAGCGGTCATCCCGTGGCAAGACTCAGTTTGATACGATGCTGATGACACTTCCACACACTATTCGTTAATCACTTTTAGGTGACTTCATGGCGATAATTTTTCCTCTCCTCATTCTTATTTTCCTTTCGGTAGTGATTGCATTTGGTGGTCCGTTGTTGCGCCGGATATTAGCGAAAGACCACCCACTTCAGAGACACCTATCTGACGATGCAATCAATCGCGCGCTGGGTTGGGTTGCACGCAACAAGGGCAAGATTGCTGGATGGCTGTTGATCACGACATTCACGATACTCACCTTGGTTTATTCATAAGCATTTCTGCATTTGAGTTGTCCAAATCTTTTCGGGGCGCAATTGACCATAGCGATCCTATTTGCGCTGAGTACGGATATACAGTTGGAGAATTCAACTTCGCGGGCAAATCTGCGTGTCGGTTAACTCAACTTTAACGACCGCTTCAGAGCACAGTGAAAGTCGGCTTCCAGTCTGCAGGCGCCTCAGCTACGCGGCGGAAGCGGTCTTTGCACCGGGACACATAAGTACAGGGGATTTTCCAATGGTCGAGGCTAAAAAATCGTCATGGACGGTTGCAAGCGATGTCAGTGACCGCGATGGAATCGGCATTGAGCTTGAGATTGATGGCGAAATTGTTCTGGAAATCTTTCGCGATGACACAAAAAAGGCTAGGGAAGTAACGCTATACCAGCGGGACGTTCCTCTCTCAGTTGTGGAGGAGTCGATTGCGAGGTTCAAAAAGGAGATACCTTGGGACTTCCAGGACTAGGCTTGGCAAGTGCCACTGATGGCCAATGCCCGCTCTCAGTCTAGAACCGCCTCTGCGCACCTAACAAAACACAGCACTACTCGCCTCCCGCAAGTACTCGTACGAGCAAAGCCAGTTAGACTGCCCCCAAAGGAAACATCACTATGGCAGGCGTATTCGGCAAAGACCCCAACATGAAGAAGAGCACGCACCACGAGCTGGAGCGGCTGAACCAGGAGCGCAAGCAGAAGTTGGCGGAGGCGGCGCTGAAGTTCACCAAGAAGAAACCCGTGGTGCCCAGCAGCGCGACACCGACCAAATAAGAAAAATTTGGACAAAAAAAGGCCCCAATCAAGGGGCCTTTTTATTTGGTGAACGCGTGCGGCTTAGTAGCTGCTGCGTCCGCCGCGGTAGCCGTCAGAGGCGCCACGGGGTTCCATGGGGCGGGCCAGGTTCACGACGATGGAGCGACCATCCACCGATTGGCCGTTCAGGCCATTGATGGCGGCTTGGGCCATTTCGGGGGATGCCATTTCCACAAAGCCAAAGCCTTTGGAGCGGCCGGTGTCGCGGTCCATCATGACCTTGGCGGAGGTCACGTCACCAAACTCGCCGAAATTGCTTTGCAGGCTTTCGTTGGTAACGGAGTAGGGCAAGTTGCCCACGTAAATTTTGCTGCTCATGTCAGAGCCTTTCTAGAGAAGCGTGCGGGGCCATCAAGTGGCGCTGCAGCGCGGGGGAAGCGAAATGCCGGTGAAACACCGGGCTGCAGTATATCTTTACCATATAAAAATAAACTTTTTTATTATTTAAATTTATAAAACTACGCTCCAGCGGGGCTGTCGCCACCGGGCCGAACCACGGCCCTGCCTTTGGGCTTGCATACAAATTGCATACTCTGGGGCCTCACCTAAGGAAATCCATGTCTTCTATAAACTTCATTGGCGGCGAAAAAGGCGGAGTCGGCAAATCGGTCGTGGCCCGTGTGCTGGCGCAGTACTTCATCGACAAGGGGCGTGCCTTCACCGGCTTTGACACCGACCGTTCGCACACCTCGTTCACCCGTTTTTATGCCGACTACGCAGCCCCGGTGGTGGTGGACACGTATGAAGGCCTGGACCTGATTGCCGGGGTGTTTGAAGAAGAGCCTGTGGTGGGCCTGCCGCCCAATGTGATCGTGGATCTGGCAGCCCAGACCGCTGCGCCGCTGGCGCGCTGGGTCAAAGACTCGGACCTGGTCTCGCTGATGGCCAGCCTGGGCGTGACGGTGAACTTCTGGCACGTGGCCGATGCCGGCAAAGACTCGGTGGACCTGCTGGACCGTCTGGTGGCCACCTACGGCGCCGGGCCCAACTACATCGTGGTGAAGAACCAGGGCCGGGGTAGCGACTTTTCTCAACTGGAGGATTCCGCTGCGCTGAAGAAGGCCATGGCCCTGGGCGGCCATGTGATCAGCCTGGCGCAGCTGCACGAGGCCAGCATGCGCAAGATCGACCGGCAAAACGCCAGCTTCTGGGCCGCCATTCACCGCAAGGATGGTGACGATGCGCTGGGCATGCTGGAGCGCCAGCGGGTGAAGACCTGGCTCAAGAACAGCTACGCCACCCTGGACGCCCTGCCGCTGGGCTGACGCTGGGTTAGCATCCACCACTGCCATTGCCACCAAGGAACTTGCCATGTCGCTCCAGCCCTTTCACCTTGCCATTCCTGTCTATGACCTGGCCTTGGCCCGCCAGTTTTATGGCGAGGTGTTTGGCTGCGCCGAGGGCCGCAGCAGCGCGCAGTGGGTGGACTTCAATTTCTTCGGCCACCAGTTGGTGATCCACCTGGCGCCCAAAAACGACTCGCAAACCCACGCCCACACCAACGAGGTGGACAGCCACCATGTGCCGGTGCCGCACTTTGGCGTGGTGCTGGAATGGGACACCTGGCACGCGCTGGCCGAGCGCCTGCAAAGCCGCAACACCGCCTTTGTGCTGGAGCCGGGCATCCGCTTCCAGGGCCAGGTAGGCGAGCAGGCCACCATGTTCTTGCTGGATCCGTGTGGCAATGCACTGGAGTTCAAGGCGTTCAAGGACCTGGGCCAGCTGTTTGCGCGCTAGCCGGCGTCTCCGTACGCCCATAGCCGCGGCCCCTGCGCTGGCATACTCAGGCCAGTGAATTCCTCTCTTGATCCCCTTGCCGTGAACCGCCCCGCCACCGACGCCGATGTGCTGTCCCGGGCCCGCCTGTGCATGGCCGCTGCCGGGCATTTTGACGAGCTGCGCGCCACCGTGTCCCCCAAAGCCGGCAGCCCAAACGGCTCCGGCACTGAAAACGCTAGCAATTTCATAGCTGCTCGCGCAGATTTCACGGGGGCTTGGGTCCAATTCTTTGCCAATATGGAGGCCCGCACCAGCGCCGAGCTGGACGCCCGCGCCGCCAGCCTGCAACGCCAGATCCGCGACAACGGCGTGACCTACAACGTGTACGCCGATGCCGAGGGCCCGCAGCGCCCCTGGTCGCTGGACCTGTTCCCGCTGGTGGTCGATGCCCCCAGCTGGCAGCACATCGAAGCCGGCGTACAGCAGCGCATGCGCCTGCTGGAGGCCGTGATGGCCGATGTGTATGGCCCGCAAACCTACCTGGCCCAGGGCCTGCTGCCCCCGGCCTTGGTGCACGGCCACCCGGGTTACCTGCGTGCCATGGCCGGCGTGCGGCCCGTGGGCGGGCGCCACCTGCATGTCACCGCTTTTGACCTGGCCCGCGGCCCCGATGGCAACTGGTGGGTGGTAGGCCAGCGTTGCCAGGCCCCCAGCGGCCTGGGCTACCTGCTGGAGAACCGGCTGGCTGTGTCGCGCCAGTTTCCACAGGCCTTCCAGGCACTCAAGGTGCAGCGCCTGGCCAGCACCTACCGCGCCCTGATGGACAGCCTCAAGGCGCACAGCCCGGCCGGTGCCGATGCCCACATTGCCCTGCTGACGCCCGGCCCCTACAACGAAACCTATTTCGAACACGCCTACCTGGCCCGCTACCTGGGCCTGAGCCTGGTGGAAGGCAGCGACCTGATCGTGCGCGACGAGCGCCTGTTCCTCAAAACCCTGCGTGGCCTGGTGCCGGTGCACGGCCTGCTCAAGCGGGTGGACGACCAGTACCTGGACCCGCTGGAGCTGCGCCCCGACTCCACCCTGGGTGTGCCCGGCCTCTTGCAAGCCATCCGCGCCGGGAATGTCCTGGTGGCCAATGCGCCGGGCTCGGCGTTTCTGGAATCGCCCGCGCTGCTGGGCTTTTTGCCTGCGCTGGCGCGCCATGCGCTGGGCGAAGAGCTGAGCCTGCCCGCGCTGCCGACCTGGTGGTGCGGCGAGCGCAGCGCCATGGAAGACGCACTGGCCCGCCTGCGCGAGCACACCATCAAGCCGACCTACCCCGGCTCCAGCATCCACACCAGTTTCGAGTCCGTCATTGGCAACACCCTGGGCCAGACCGCGCTGGACGCCTGGGCCGGCCGCATCATGCGCCAGAGCGAAGACCACACGGTGCAGGCTTACATGCCGCTCTCACAAATACCCACCTGGCACAGCGCCGGCCCCGGCCAGCGCGGCACCATGGTGGCGCGCTCCGTGTTGCTGCGGGTGTTTGCCGTCTCTGACGGGTTGGATGCCACTGGCCGCCCGCACTGGCGCGTGTTGCCCGGAGGCTTGGCCCGCGTGGCCGGCACCACGGCCGACATTGCCAGCATGCAGCGCGGCGGCAGCAGTGCCGATGTGTGGGCGCTGACCGAGGGCGAGGTGGACACCACCACCCTGCTGCCCACGGCACTCACGCCCGCCGTGCTGGCGCAGCGCAAGCGTCTGGTCACCAGCCGCGCCGCTGAGAACCTGTACTGGCTGGGCCGCTACACCGAGCGTTCCGAGAACTCCGTGCGTCTGGCGGCACTCACCTTGGACTGCCTGGGCGGCGAAGAACAAAGTTCCGCCCCGCTGCTGCAGTGGCTAAGCCAGATGGCCGTGGCCAACACCCTGGTGCTGCCGGGCACACCATCCCCCATGCAGGCGCGCCGCGTGTTCGAGCGCGCGCTGGTCGCCAGCCTGGCCTCGGCCGAAGGTGCCACCAGCGTGGGCTTCAATGTGCGCGCGCTCAAGATGGCGGCGGCCACGGTGCGCGAGCGCCTCTCGCAAGAGCACTGGAACACCATCGTGCGGGCCGAAGAAACCCTGTTTGCCCAGTGCGCCCGCCTGAGCGCCCAGGGCGACTACACCCCAGCCCAGGCGCTGCGCGTGCTGGGCGACCTGAGCGACCAGCTGGCCGCCATCACCGGCGCGCAGACCGACCGCATGACGCGCGACGACGGCTGGCGCCTGCTCAGCATTGGCCGCCATGTGGAACGACTGCACTTTTTGGCCAACGCCCTGGCGCGCAGTTTTGAAACCGGTGCGGTGGACAGCAACGGCGGCTTCGAGGCCCTGCTCGCGCTGTTCGACAGCACCATCACCTTCCATGCCCAGTACCAGCAAAGCCGCGACATTGCCGCGCTGACCGACCTGCTGGTGCTGGACCGCGACAACCCGCGTTCGCTGGGCTGGGTCGCCCACACGCTGCGCGGACGCCTGGCCAAACTGGCCCTGAGCCCGGCAGGAGAACTGAGCACCATGTCGCTGCAGGTGCCCAACCCCGATACCTGGGACCTGGCCCAGCTGTGTGACACGCCCCAGGGCGAACCCAGCGCACCGGCCCTGCGCAATCTGCTGGACGCCTTGAGCGAGTGTGCGTTCACCGTGTCCGAGGACATCAGCACCACCTACTTCACCCACTCGGGCCACACCAAACACAGCGTGGGCACCTGATGCTGCTGCAAATCACCCACCACACACGGTACGACTACCAGCCCGCGGTCGAAACTGCACAGCACGTGGCCTACCTGCAGCCGCTGCAGCATGCCGGGCAACACCTGCTGAGCCACGCCCTCACCATCAGCCCGCAGCCGGCGCAACAGCGCAACACGCTGGACGTGTATGGCAACACGCGCTGCTTCTTCTCGCTGCAGGTGCCACATACGGTGCTGGAGGTGCAGGCGATGAGCATCGTGTCCACCAGCGCCCACGCCCGACCGACCAGCGAGCAAGCGTGGGAACAACTGCGCGACCGGCTGCGCTACCAGGCCCACACGCCATTTGAGGCGGCGTCCGAATTCGTCTTCGCCTCGCCCTTTGTGCCACGCCGCCAGGAGTTTGCGGGTTATGCACGGCCCAGTTTTGGGGCCAACGCCAGCGTGCTGGATGTGGCGGTGGACCTGATGGAGCGCATCCACACCGACTTCACCTACGAGAGCGAAAGCACCCAGATCAACACCCCCGCCCTGCAGGCGCTGGAACAGCGCAAGGGCGTGTGCCAGGACTTTGCCCACATCATGCTGGCCTGCCTGCGCAGCATGGGCTTGCCCGCGCGCTACGTGAGCGGCTACCTGCTGACCCGGCCCGCGCCGGGCGAGGTCAAGCTCATCGGCAGTGATGCCTCACACGCCTGGGTCAGCGTCTACGTGGGCGACCTGCCCGAGGGCCAGCGCTGGGTGGACCTGGACCCGACCAACAACCGCTGGGGCTGGTTTGCCCCCGGTGTGGACTACGTGACCGTGGCCACCGGGCGCGACTTTGGCGATGTGTCGCCCCTGCGCGGCGTGATCCACGGCGGGGCCAGTCACACGCTGACCGTGGGTGTGACGGTGGAAGACATCCGCGGCGACAATACCGACTCTGCACCCGCCACTGCGGCGTCCCAGAGCCAAAGCCAATCCCAGGGCGGAGGCCAGAGCCAAAGCCAGGGCGCTATCAATTAAATAGCTGTTCGCGCACTACCCATGGGCGCTAGCGGCACTTTTTATTCAAAGGAATCGATATGAGCATTTACGACAAACTCACCGCCCTGAACATCACCCTGCCGCCCGTGGCCGTGCCTGCAGCGGCCTATGTGCCCTTTGTGCAGACCGGCAACCTGGTCTTCCTCAGCGGCCACATCGCCAAGAAAGACGGCAAACCCTGGGTCGGCCAACTCGGCAAAAACACCAGCACCGAAGAAGGCAAGGCTGCCGCACGCGCCATCGCCATCGACCTGATGGGCACCCTGCACGCCGCCGTGGGCGACCTGAACAAAGTGAAGCGCATCGTCAAGGTCATGTCCCTGGTCAACTCCACCGGCGACTTCACCGAACAACATTTGGTCACCAATGGCTGCAGCGAGCTGCTGGGCGAAGTGTTTGGCCCGCAAGTGGGCGCGCATGCACGCAGCGCCTTTGGCGTGGCGCAAATCCCCATGGGTGCGTGTGTGGAGATTGAGCTGATCGCCGAAGTGGCCTGATCACCGGGGCACTGGCCCACCGCAATAAAAAAAGCGCTGCCAGGCAGCGCTTTTTTGTGGGCGAATGCTGCTGACTAGTGCAGCAACAAAGGTGCGCCTTGCGTCCCGGGGTGTGCCAACTGCGGCGCCACCTTGAACACCGCCACGGCCTGTGCCAACTGGGCTGCCTGGTCGCGCAGGCTTTCCGCCGCGGCAGCACTTTCCTCCACCAGCGCAGCGTTCTGCTGCGTCATCTGATCGAGGTTGCCCACCGACTGGTTGACCTCGGCAATACCCGCGCTTTGCTCGCTGGAGGCCGCGGTGATTTCGCCAATCACGTCCACCACGCGGCGCACACTTTGCACGATCTCCTGCATGGTGGCACCGGCATCGGTCACCAGCTTGGTGCCCGACTCAACCTTCTCCACCGAGGTGCCGATCAGGCCCTTGATCTCTTTGGCCGCTTCGGCGCTGCGCCCAGCCAATGAGCGCACTTCACTCGCCACCACCGCAAAACCACGGCCCTGCTCACCCGCACGCGCGGCTTCCACGGCTGCGTTCAGGGCCAGGATGTTGGTCTGGAAGGCGATGCCATCGATCACGCTGATGATGTCGCTGATCTTCTTGCTGCTGGCGTCAATTTCCTGCATGGTGCTGACCACCTGGGTCACCACCTCCCCACCGCGCTGGGCCACGCTAGAGGCACTGGCGGCCAGCGTGGCAGCCTGGTGGGCATTGTCCGAACTCATGCGCACCGCATGGGTCAGGCTGTCCATGCTGGATGCGGTGGAGGCCAGGTTGCTGGAGGTTTGTTCGGTGCGCTGGGCCAGGTCGTTGTTGCCGGTGGCAATCTCGGTGCTGGCGGTGGCAATGCTGTCGGTACTTTGGCGCACCTGCGACACCATCAGGCCCAGTGAGCGGTTCATGGCCGCCAGCGAGCGCATCAGGTCTCCAAACTCGTCTGCCCGGCTTTCGTCCACTTGGCCGCTCAGGTCGCCCTCGGCAATACGTGCGGCCAGGTCGTTGGCCTGCAGCAGCGGCTGCTTGATGGAGCGGATCAGAAACCCAGCGCCCACCAGAATGCCGCCAATCAGCACCACCAGGCCACCGGCAGACATCAGAATCAGTTTGCGTCCCTCGGCCTCAAAGCCCTCGCGCAGGGCTTCGTTGGCAGCGTCCTGCATCACCACAAACTGCTGGTGTGCGTCCTGCAGGGCCTTCACCGCCGGGCGGTACTGGGTCTCCACAAAGGCGGGCATTTCGCCAGGTTTGGTGACCTTGAGCAGCGCTGTCTGGCTGGTCAGGTCCTGCAGCTTCTTGCGCAGATCGGTGATTTTGGCGAGCTGGGCTTTGTCGGCCTCCGTCGGATCGGCTGCCTCAATGGCTTTTTGCAGCTCTTCAATCTTGACATTGCTCTGGGCAATCTCGTCCTTGAAGGCATTGGCCACGCCGGGGTCCACCGACACCACCACCGCATAGGCGCGGGTGGTGTTCACGTCCACCAGGGCGGCCCACTGGTTGGCCGTCTTGATTTGCACCAGCATGGCCGCATTGACCGCGCCATAGGCTTCGCGGGACTTGCGGGATTGCAGGGCGGTGAACGCAATGATGATGGCCAACAGCACCACCATCAGCCCCATCGCAGCCCACAGCTTGGTGGCCAGGCGAAGTCGGTCAAAGCGCATTCCAATCTCCTTTAATTATTCTGTAATTTAACCATGCAGGAGCGCGTGGAAAGCGACTGAAAGGACGGGATTTACCCTGCCATGCGCCAAATACCTTGGCCTTGCACCGCCGCTAAATCAGCAGCACTGAAGTGCGCGGGCAGGAGTTCGGCCAGCGGCAGCAGCACAAAGGCGCGTTCGCGCATGCGGGGGTGGGGCACAGTGAGGGTGGGGCTGTGGATGGTGGCGCCCCCAAAAAGCAGCAGGTCCAGGTCCAGGGTGCGGGGGGCGTTGCGGTAGGGGCGCTCGCGCCCGGCCCCCTGCTCCAGTTGCTGGAGGGCCTGCAGCAGGGCCGGGGCGGTGAGCGTAGTGGAGAGTTCGGCCACGGCATTCACGTAGTCAGGGCCGCTGGAGTCCACCGGGGTGCTGCCGTACAAGGCGGAGTGGCCCAGCAACGTGCACTGTGGCAGCGCGGCCAGGGCAGCCAGCGCGTTCTGCAGGGCGGCCACTGGTGCGCCGAGGTTGGCCCCCAGGCCGATGTAGGCCAGTACCGGCGCACGCATGGTGGCGCGTGGGATTATTCGGCGCTGCCGCCGGATGTGCCACCCTCGCCCTTCGCGGCACCGGAGCGACGGCGGCGACGGCGTTTGCGTGGAGCGTCGTTGTCATTGGAGGGGAATTCGGCCTCGGCACCGTCGGCCGCATCAGAAATGGCAGGCGCAGCCGGAGCGGCCTTGGCGGGAGCGCGGTGCACACGCGGGGCCTGCTTGCGCTGTTGCTGTTGTTCGGTACGCACCTGGTCCACCATGTCCTGGCGCACATCGTCGCTGGCCATGCTGAACTCCTGCCACCAGTCAGCCAGCACTTCATCAATCTCACCGGCATCGGCGCGCAGGCGCATGAAGTCAAAGCCGGCACGGAAGCGCGGTTGGTCCACCATGCCAAAGGGGGTGCTGCCCACGCGTTTGTCAAAGCGGGGCTGCATGAGCCAGATTTCGCGCATGTCGCCAGCCAGCTTGCCGCGACCCGACACATCACCGATGCGGGCGTTGAACACGTCCTCGATCGCGTCCTGCAGCGCCGGATGGCTGTGCTGGCCGCTCTTGACGCGTTGGTCCCAGCCATCACGCACGTCCGCCCACAACACACAGGCCAGCAAGAAGCTGGGGGCCACAGGTTTGCCCTCGCCCACGCGGCGGTCGGTGTCCTTCAGGGCGGCGGCCACAAAGGGCTGCTCGGCACGCTCCACCACCACATCCAGCAAGGGATAGATGCCACGGGACATGCCCAAAAACTTGAGTTGCTCCACCGAGGCCAGGGCGTGGCCGGTCTGCAGCAGCTTGAGCATTTCATCAAACAAGCGGCTCTGCGGCACATCGTTCAACAGGCTCTGGCTCTTGATCAGCGGGCCGGACGTTTTGGCCTCCAGCTTGAAGCCCAGCGGACTGAGCTTGGCGGAGAAACGGATGGCGCGGATGATGCGCACCGGGTCTTCGCGGTAACGCGTGGCGGCATCGCCAATCATGCGCAGCGTGCGGCTCTTGGCGTCTTTCAGGCCATTGTGGTAATCGACCACAATCTGTGTCTCGGGGTCGTAGTACATCGCGTTGATGGTGAAGTCGCGGCGCACCGCGTCTTCTTCCTGCGGGCCCCAAACGTTGTCGCGCAGCACGCGACCGGTGCTGTCCACGGCGTGTTTCATGCCGGCCAGCTCGTTCTTGCTGGTGCGTTCGTTGCCTGCCACCTGCTCGGCCGCAGCGTTGTCCAGGTAGGCGCGGAAGGTGGAGACTTCAATCACCTCGTGCTCACGGCCGCGGCCGTAGACCACGTGCACGATGCGGAAACGCCGGCCGATGATGAAGGCGCGGCGGAACAGGCTCTTGACCTGCTCGGGCGTGGCGTTGGTGGCCACGTCAAAGTCTTTGGGGCGCAGGCCGACCAGCAGGTCGCGCACCGCGCCACCCACCACATAGGCCTCAAACCCGGCTTGCTGCAGGGTGCGCACGACGTGGATGGCGCGTTCGTCCACCAGCTTGGGGTCGATGCCGTGCACAGACACAGGCACTTCCACCCGTTTGCCGAACTGGGGCTTCTTGGCCGCGGCGGACGGGCTCTTGCCCAGCAATTTGTCGATGAATTTCTTGATCAAGAGAAGGTTCCAAGCGGTCAGGGCCGCGGGTCAGGGAAAGAGCTCAAGTATGCGCCATCCGCGCTCTTGGGCCAGGGCGCGCAGGCGCGCATCGGGATTGGTGGCCACCGGGACGGTGGCCTTTTCCAGCAAGGGCAGGTCGTTGATGGAGTCGGAATAGAAGGTGGTGTGCACCTGGCTCCAGTCCAGCCCATGGTCGGCCAGCCACTGGGTCACACGGCTTACCTTGCCTTCGCGAAAAGACGGGGTGCCAGCAATCTCGCCGGTGTACCAGCCCGTGCCGCCGGGCGCGGTGTCGATCGCCAGTTCCACAGCAATCAGTTCGTCCACCCCAAAGGCCTTGGCAATGGGGCGGGTGACAAAGGCGTTGGTGGCGGTCACCACGATCACCGTGTCGCCCGCACGCTGGTGCGCCTGCACCAGCTCCAGGGCCTGAGGTTTGATGCCTTTTTGGATCACAGCCCTCATGAAATCTGCGTGAGCTGCTATTGATTTGCTAGCACCCTCGCGCACAATGGCGGCAGTGGCAAAACGCACATAGGCCGGCACATCCAGGGTACCGGCTTTGTAGTGCTCGTAAAACGCATCGTTCTGGCGCTTGAATTCGGTCGCGTCGGTCCACCCCATGGCGGTGGTGAACTCGCCCCAGGCATGGTCCGAGTCCAGGGGAATCAGGGTGTGGTCCAGGTCAAATAAAGCGAGGCGTCTTGCCTCCACGCGCGTCGTTTGGAGAGTCATTGGTTGTCCAGCATGGCTTTGATCATGGGAATCGTGATGGCGCGCTGGGTTTGCAGGGCGTAGCCGTCCATCAGCTCCAGCAGCTCCATGAGGCTGCCCAGGTCGCGGCTGAAGCGCTTGAGCATGAAATCCATGACCTCGTCGCTCAAAAACACGCCACGCGCATCGGCCGCCTGGCGCAGCACGGCACGGCGCTCGGGCTCGCTCAGCAACTGCAAGCCATAAATGTGGCCCCAGCCCAGACGGGTGCGCAAATCGTCGCGCAGCTTCAGTTCGATGGGCGCCAACTCACCGGCGGCCAGCACCGGGCGCTGATGGGTCTGGGCGTTCACAAACCAATTGAAGGCCATGTGCTGCTGCTCCGCCGTGTACAGGTGCACATCGTCCATCAGCACGGCCACCCAGGTTTCGTCAAACTCGGCCGGCTCCAGCACATTGGCATCCATCCAGCCCACGCGTGCGCCCTGCTCGCGCAGCGCCTCGCGCGCAGCCTTGAGCAAATGGCTTTTGCCACTGCCCTCGGGGCCCCAGAAGTAGGTGGGCACAGGCGAGCGGACCTGCGCACTGCTTTTGGCACCAATCCACAGCTCCAGGTGCTTGAGCGCCGCTTCGTTGGGGCCGGCAAAAAAGTTGGCCACGGTTGGCCCGGCGGACAAACCGATGTCCAGCGCGATCTGTTGCATTACCAAGTGTTCATCCCAGATACAAGCGGCTCGACAGGTACCCGGTACGCAAACGCCGCACCGCCACCAACAGCACCGCACTGGCGGGCAAGGCGATAAGCACGCCCACAAAACCAAACAGCTGGCCGAAGGCGAGCAAGGCGAAAATCACGGCCAGCGGGTGCAGTCCAATACGCTCCCCCACCAGGCGTGGCGTGAGGTACAGGCTCTCTACCAACTGACCCAGGCCGTAGACCACGGCCACCATGGCCAAGGGGTACACCAGGCCGCCGCCAGAAAACTCCAACAAACCGGCAAACGTGGCCAGCACCAGCCCCACGCCAAAACCCAGATAAGGCACGGCAATGGCCAAGCCGGTGAACACCCCAATCGGCAGGGCCAGGTCCAGGCCAAACAAGGCCAGCCCCACGCTGTAGGCAATCGCCAGAATCAGCATGACCAGCAGTTGGCCGCGCAGGTACTGCCCCAGCACTTCATCGGCCTCGTGCAAAAACCCGTCCACCCCCTCGCGCAGGCGGGGCGGCACCAAATCACGAACCTGGCGGACGAAACGGTCCCAGTCCATCAGCAGGTAAAACAAGGCCACGGGGATCAGGATGGCGTTGCCAATGATGGCAAAGGCCACGCTGCCACCCAACTTGACCGAGGCCAGCACCGAGCCGAGCGCGTCTTCCACATTGGCATTGAGGTACTTCATCACAAAGCCCTTGATGCTGGCCACGTCCAGCGAGAAGTGAAGGCCCCACTGCGCCAGCCAGGGCTTGAGCGAGGTGTTCAGGCTGTCCAGCAGCACCGGCAGCTGTTCGCGCATCAGGGGCAGCTCTTTGGCCAATATCGGCACGATCAGCAGCAGCACGCCCAACAGGGCCACCACAAACAGCAACTCCACCAGCACCACCGCCACCAGCCGCGGGATACGGCCTCGCCCCACGTCGTCCAGCCAATCCACCACCGGCGTGAGTGCATACGCCAGCACCGCCGCCACCACAAAGGGCGCCAGCACCGGGGCCAGCAGCCACAGCGCGAGCACCACCAGGCCCGCAATCAGCAGCCAGGCGGTGAATCTTTTTTGGGTGGGGGTGAATTGCATACAAAAAATGGCGGGAGCAAACCCGTAAAATCTGGGCAAATTCTATCGGGGTCTGCCTCTGCTCTGCCCCAAAGCCACCTCCCATGACCCAATCTGCTTCCCCCACTCCCCTTTCCTACAAAGACGCCGGTGTTGACATCGTGGCCGGCGACGCGCTGGTTGAACGCATCAAACCCCTGGCCAAAAAGACCATGCGCGAGGGCGTGCTGGCCGGCATTGGCGGTTTCGGCGCCCTGTTTGAGGTGCCCAAGCGCTACAAGGAACCCGTGCTGGTGAGCGGCACCGACGGCGTGGGCACCAAGCTCAAGCTGGCGTTTGAATGGAATATGCACGACACCGTGGGCATTGACCTGGTGGCCATGAGCGTCAACGACGTGCTGGTGCAGGGTGCCGAGCCTCTGTTCTTCCTGGACTACTTTGCCTGCGGCAAGCTGGATGTGGACACCGCAGCGGCGGTCGTGGGTGGCATTGCCAAGGGCTGCGAGCTCTCCGGCTGCGCCCTGATCGGCGGCGAAACGGCCGAAATGCCCGGCATGTACCCGGCCGGCGAATACGACCTGGCCGGTTTTGCCGTCGGCGCGGTGGAAAAGTCAAAGATTTTGACCGGCGCTGACGTGAAACCGGGCGACGTGGTGCTGGGCCTGGCCAGCCATGGCGTGCACTCCAACGGCTTCAGCCTGGTGCGCAAGTGCATTGACCGCGCCGAAGCCGCCGGCAACGTGCCCGCCACGCTGGACGGCAAGCCCTTCAAGCAAGCCATCATGGAACCCACGCGCCTGTACGTGAAAAACGTGCTGGCCGCGCTGGCCGTCCACCCCATCAAGGCCCTGGCCCACATCACCGGTGGCGGCTTGCTGGAGAACATTCCCCGCGTGCTGCCCGAAGGCACGGCCGCGCACCTGGTCAAGGGCAGTTGGCCCCAATCCGAGCTGTTTGCCTGGCTGCAAGCCACGGCCGGCATTGACGACATCGAAATGAACCGCACCTTCAACAACGGCATCGGCATGGTGGTGGTGGTGGATGCGGCAAACGCCGAAGCAACGGCCGCCACCCTGCGCGCCGCAGGCGAGTCGGTCTACACCATTGGCAGCATTGCCCCCATCGGGAACAGCGCCGCCGTCGTAGTGGCCTGACCCAGGCCTTGCCAGATCCTGCCCCGTCCACCCGGCTCCACGCCAGTGTGTGGATGCTGGGCTTGGTCAGCATGCTGACCGACATTTCCAGCGAAATGGTCAGCGGGCTCCTGCCAGTGTTCCTGGTCACCCAACTGGCGGTCAGCGCGTCGGTGATTGGCATGATCGAAGGCGCCGCCGGCGCCACAACCATGCTGCTCAAGGCCTTCTCAGGCGGCCTCAGTGACTACCTGGGGCGCAGAAAACCGCTGGTACTGCTGGGTTACGGCCTGTCGGCCGCCGCCAAACCGCTGCTGGCGGCCGCGGGCAGCGTCACACTGATCGCATCTGCCCGCCTCATGGACCGTTCCGGCAAAGGCATGCGTGACGCGCCGCGGGACGCACTGATCGCGGATGTCACCCCCGAAACCCTGCGCGGTGCGGCCTATGGGCTGCGCCAGGCACTGGATACCGTCGGCGCTTTTGTGGGCCCCCTGCTGGCCATGGGCCTCATGGTGCTGTGGGCCAACGACTACCGCGCAGTGTTCTGGGCGGCCACCCTGCCCGCGGTGCTGGCCGTGTTCCTGCTGTACTTCGGCGTGCCCGAACCCGCCGTCGCGGACCGCAAGCGCCTGCAAAACCCGCTTACCCGGGCCAACCTGCGGCAGCTCCAGGCCCCTTATTGGTGGTTGGTCGCGGTGGGCGCAGGCCTGACCCTGGCCCGCTTCAGCGAAGCCTTCCTGGTACTGCGGGCGCAGCATGATGGCCTGCCACTGGCCTGGACGCCCTTGGTGCTCATCGCCATGAACCTGGTGTATGCCGGGCTGGCCTACCCCTTTGGCCAGTGGTCCGACCGCATCAATCCGCGACTGCTGCTGGGCGCCAGCCTGCTGGTGCTGATGGGCGCGCATGCCCTGCTGGCACGGGGCGGGCTGGGCCTCTGGGCCGGTGTGCTGCTGTGGGGCCTGCATATGGCCATGGCCCAGGGACTGATGTCTGCACTGGTCGCCAATACCGCGCCGGCCGAGTTGCGGGGCACCGCTTTTGGCCTGCTCAACGTTGCCAGCGGCCTGGTCCTGCTGGCGGCCAGCACACTGGCCGGTTTGCTGTGGGATCGCCTGGGTGCGCCGGCGCCCTTCGTGGCGGGTGCCGGTTTTGCGGCCTTGACGCTGGCCCTGCTGCTCTTCCAGCCATCACCCAGCCCTCGTCCCTAGCGCTTTTGCTAGTAAATTTATAGCTGCCCACGCAGTAACCATCTGGACTTTTGGCACTTTTTGCTCCAAACTTTGCGCTTCCTTGGTTACCACACGGAGCAGCATGCCGGTTATCGCAATCGTCAACCGCAAGGGCGGAAGTGGGAAAAGCACCTTGGCTACGCACTTGGCCGCATGGCTGGCGCAGCAGGGAGTGGCCGTCATGCTCGGTGATGTGGACCGCCAGCAAAGCACCAAGGCCTGGCTCAAACGCCGCTCGGCGTCCCTGCCAGCCATCTCCCCTTGGGCCCTGGACCAGAAAAACGTATTAAAAGCGCCCCCTGGCGTGACCCACGTGGTGCTGGACACCCCGGGCGGCATGCAAGGGTTTGAGTTGGCCCGCGTGGTCATGTCGGCAGACGCGGTGGTGGTGCCGGTGTGCAACTCCCTGTTCGACCGTGAATCTGCCGCCGCCTGCCTGGCGGAATTGTCCGCCCTGCCCCGCGTCGCCTCGGGGCGGTGCCAGTTGGGTGTAGTGGGCATGCGGCTGGACGCACGCACCAAGGGCGCTGAGACGCTGCGCCAATGGGCCGACGACCTCAAGCTGAATTTTCTGGGTGTGCTGCGTGAAACCCAGGGCTATGTGCGCGGACTTGAAACGGGCATCACCCTCTTCGACACTGCGGGTGCAACCCAGCAAGCCGACCTGGCCCAGTGGGAACCCATTCTTCAATGGCTGCGCCCCATTGCGCGCCTGCAACCGGCGGTGGTCGCGCGTCCTGCAACGGCCAGCCAACCCGCAGCCCAGCCCGGCACCGTGCATGCCTCCCGGGCCGCCAGCCTGATGCCGGCACAGGAGTCTTTGGTGCATGGCAGTCGCCTGAGTGTGTTTGCCCCGGGCATTAAAACCGAATCTGATGCCGTGGTAGGGGTCGACTTGAACCGTGCCCTGCCGGGTCAGGGCGGCGTAGTGCCACAGTTCTTGCTGCGCCACTAAGCGCGGCACGCGGCTAAGAGAGCCGCATCTGCCGCCGTATCAGACTCACTCGCTCGGCCACGGCATCCACATCCACCACGTTTTCGGCGTGCACCAGGTAACACTCCAAGTCGGCCAAGGCCTCGGCTTGGTGGCCCAGCGAGGCATGCACCAGGCCGCGGTCGCGGTACTCCGACCAGGACTCTGGCAACAGGACCACCAGACGTTCCTGCACCGCCAGTAAACGTGGCCAATCCTCTTGTGATTTGTAGATTTCCTTGAGGTTGCGCAGCATGCGCGCCAGGATCTCGCGGGGCGTGGCCGACTGCAGGTACAAGCCCAGCGGCGCCTCGAAGGCATCCACCAGCCCGCTGCGTTTGCGGTAGGGCTCCAGCATCTCGGACAGTTCTTCGCGGCTCAACGAGCGTCCGGTCAGGGGCTCAATCACGGCCTGACCGATGGGCAGCATGACCTTGACCAGGAAATGCCCCGGGAAACCTACGCCATACACCTCCAGCCCCAAGCCCTGGGCCAGCTCCATCCAGACCACGGCCAGGGAGATGGGAATACCGCGACGGGTGCGCAAAAGCACGCTGGGAAAGCTGTTGTCCGGGTCGTAGTAGTTATTGAGGTTGCCGCCAAAGCCAAGGTCGTCGTAGAAAAAGCGGTTCAGCATGCGCAGGCGCTGGATCGGCGGCGCATCGGCTGCCAGGCGGCGTTTTACACGGGCCAAGAGCTGGTCCACTTCGCCCAGCACCGTTTGCACATCGGTCTCCGGGTACTCATCCTGCGCCAGGGTGACCGCGGCTTCAAACAAGGCAAAGTCGCCATCGCTGCGCACCAGGGCGCCGAAATAGTCCAGCGGGGTCGGAATGGCGAACTGCAGGGCCATGGCAAGGTCTCCGTCTAGCGGCGCAGCATCTGCCGCAGGTTCAGGCCAGCGGCCCACGCCGCGCCCAAGTACACCAGCATGGCACCGCCCAAGAGCAGGGTCAACCAACCGATGCGCAGCAGGCTGTGGCTGCGCAACGCCACCCAGTCCACCAGGCCAGCCGCCCACAGCAGGTAGATCACCAACAGCGCACTGGCCGCCAGCACTTGCAGCACAAAACGCCCCCAGCCCGCCTGCGGCCGGTAGCTGCCGCGTCGCAGCAGGCCAATCAGCAGCCACAGGGCATTGATCATGGCGCCCAAACCAATCGACAGCGACAAGCCCGCGTGTTTGAACATCGGCACCAGGCCAATATTGAGCAACTGGGTCACCACCAGCACCACCACCGCAATGCGCACCGGGGTCTTGATGTCCTGGCTGGCGTAGTACCCCGGGGCCAGCACCTTGATGGCCACAATCCCGACCAGCCCGACGCCCCAGCCCATCAGGGCCAGCGTCGTCTGCTGCACATCGTTGGCCGTGAAGGCGCCGTAGTGGTAAAGCACCGCGACCAGCGGCTTGGCAAACGCCAACAGCCCAATGGCGCAGGGAACCGACAACAGCACCACAATGCGCAGCCCCCAGTCCAGCAGG
Organism: Rhodoferax sp. EU05-FHT12H12; assembly: GCF_058791215.1. Taxonomy (NCBI): domain Bacteria; kingdom Pseudomonadati; phylum Pseudomonadota; class Betaproteobacteria; order Burkholderiales; family Comamonadaceae; genus Rhodoferax; species Rhodoferax sp. EU05-FHT12H12. Next base: position 958,503 of record NZ_JBYTDI010000001.1, read on the forward strand.
GCCGAGTATTTGTCCGCATCGCCGGTCGCCTTGGCGCCCGCCAGTTGCGGCATCAGCACCACGCCCAGCGCCACCCCGAGCATGGCGGTGGGGAACTCCATGAGCCGGTCTGCATAGGTCAGCCAGCTCACGCTGCCGGTGGGCAGGTGCGAGGCTATTTGGGTGTTGATCAGCAAGGAAATCTGCGCCACGCTGACGCCCAGCAGAGCGGGCAGCATGAGTTTGCCAATGCGGCGGGTCTCGGGATCGGTCCAGGCCTCGCGCAGCGCCGGCCCCATGAGTCGCAGGCGCGGCAGCATGCCCAAGCGCGCCAGGGCTGGGATTTGCACCGCCAGTTGCAGCACACCACCCAGCATCACCCCGCCCGCCATGGCGTAAATGGGCTCGATGCCCCGCGCAGCCAGCCAGGGCACGCCCAGCCACGCGGCGGTGATCATGGACATATTCAGCAGCACCGGGGTGGCCGCCGGCACGGCAAACCGCTTCCAGGTGTTCAAAATGCCAGAGGACAAGGCCACCAGCGACATGAAGCCGATGTAGGGAAACATGAACCGGGTCATCTGCACCGCGGCGTCGTACCCGGCGGCGTTTTGCTGCAACCCACTGGCCATCGCCCACACCAACACCGGTGCCAGCACCACACCCAACACACAGGTCAGCAGCAGCGCCAGCACCAGCAAGCTGGCCACACGGTCCACCAGCAGTTTGGTGGATGCCTCGCCATGCTGCGCCTTGTTGGCCGCCAGCACCGGCACAAAGGCCTGGCTAAAAGCCCCCTCGGCAAACAGGCGGCGAAACAGATTGGGAATGCGGAATGCCACATTGAAGGCATCGGTCATGGCACTGGCGCCAAACGCGGCAGCCACCAGCAGTTCCCGGGCCAAGCCGGTAATACGGGAGGCCAGTGTCCAGAGGGACACGGTAGATACAGATTTGATCAAGCTCACACGGCGAGTGTAGCGGTGCCCACCTTGAAATACTGGCCACGGATGTGCTTCAATCTGGCGATACCCCTCAGGCGCACCCTGGAAATCCACCATGGCCTCTACGTTCAGACAAACCAAGCGCCCTCTGCTGGCCGGCACCAGCAAGTCGACACCCCGCCCCGTGTTGATCGTCGAGGACCAGCGCGCCCTCTCGGAGATGCTGGCTTCCATGTTGCAGCACACATGGGGCTGCGAAACCTTGGTTGCCGCCAATTTGGCTGAGGCTCGTAGCCTGCTGAGCGCACGGGGCACCGAGATTTTTGCCGCCGTCTGCGATGTCAACCTGCCCGACGCGCCGTATGGCGAGGTGATTGATCTGGTCGGCGAACACCACATTCCCGCGATCGCCTTGACAGGCACCATCACCGACGACATCCGCCACATGATGGCGCAGGGCCACATCGTGGACTATGTACTGAAGAAAGGCGTGCTGTCCTACGACTACGTGGTGCAGTGGGTCGGGCGCCTGCACCGCAACAGCAGCGTCAAGGTGCTGGTCGCTGACGATTCCCCCTCGTCGCTGGAGATCATCAAACGCATGCTGGGCATGCAGGGCCTGCAAATTCAGGTCGCCCACAATGGCCGGGAAGCCCTGACCCTGTTGCAACAACAACCCGACATCCAGTTGGTGCTGGTGGACTACAACATGCCGCTGGTCGACGGCTTTGAGTTCGTGTTGGAGGCTAGGCGCATGCTGGGCAAGGAGCGCTTGGCCATCATTGGGATTTCGGGCGAAAACCGGGCCGACATCTCGGCGCAATTCCTCAAGCATGGCGCCAACGACTTCATTTCCAAACCCTACTCGTTTGAAGAAATGACCTGCCGCGTCAACCAGAACCTGGAAATGCTGGACCTCATGGAAAGCCTGCACAACCTGGCCAACCGCGACTACCTGACGGGCCTGTACAACCGGCGCTACTTCTTTGAGCACGGCCAGCAACGCCACCGCAGCGCACTCCAGCAGGGCCAGACCGGGGTGGCGGCCATGATCGACATCGACCACTTCAAAACCATCAACGACACCTACGGCCATGCCTATGGTGATCAAGTGATCCAGCACGTGAGCGAGTGCCTGCAGCGGCATTTCCCGGATGACCTGATTGCCCGTATCGGGGGCGAGGAGTTCGCCATTTTTTTTGCGGGCACCGACGCCGACCTGGTGCGACAACAGCTGGACTCCTTCCGCAAACGCCTGCCCACCGAGGCCACCACGGTAGCCCCCAAGGGGATTACCATCGCCATCAGCATCGGCATGTGTGGCGAAGCGGCCCCCGACCTCAATAGCATGCTCAGCTCTGCTGACAAACGCCTCTACCAGGCCAAACAGAACGGGCGAAATCGCTTGGAGGGGTGAAATCCGACGCCGATGTATAATCCTTGGCTTTGCTGACAACATCCGCAGACACAAGGAATTTAAATCATGGCATCTGGAAAACCCAAGAAAAAGAACCCGCGCCTGGCGTCGGGCCGTAAACGCGTCCGCCAGGACGTCAAAATCAACGCAGCGAACACATCCCTGCGCTCCAAATACCGCACTGCGGTGAAGAACGTGGAAAAAGCAGTTCTGGCTGGTGACAAGACCAAGGCCGGTGAACTGTTTGCCAAGATGCAAGCCGTGGTGGACACCGTGGCCGACAAGGGCATCTTCCACAAGAACAAAGCAGCCCGCGACAAGAGCCGTTTGGCTACCAAGGTGAAAGCCTTGGCACTCGCCGCCTAACTCGTTAGGCAATCGCACGAATCCTGCTGGTCAGGATTCGCCGTTTGTAGTGGGTGCGCTGTCAGCAAAAGCAAAAAAGCCGTTCATCTGAACGGCTTTTTTGTTTCTGTCTTCCCATCGGCTATTCGGACTTGGCAGGCCGGGCTGGCGGCACTTCGGGACGGGTTTCGCTCACCTGCAACTCGTTGTCACGCGCGAAGTTCAGGCAAAAGTCCCACGCCATCACATCGTAGTCGCGCAGGTCAGCGTGGATGATCACGCACTTCACCTGCCCAATCGAGGTGGGCACACACCATGGGGAATAGCCCAAATGGCTGCCCGGCTGCGGGCCGCCGGGTCGAAACTGGCTCATCACCCCGGCCAGTCGCTCTGCCCAGTCGCTGGGGCGAAACGTCTTGCCTTGCAAGGTCAGTCCCAGGATGTAGAGTTCTTTGGAAGGTGTGGAAGCCATCGGATTGAGAGTAAAAGCAGCGGTGAATCGCGATAGCCCTGTGACGTGCTGCGCCGCACAAGAATTCTACCCGCTCCGCTGTCTTGCAGATGACAAAGCAGCTATGCCAGCGTGCATCACTGTGATGTGTATTTGTCACCAAACTGGCATCGGCCATGCGCCTAAAATCAGGCTTCAACGGCCCAACCTGCCTTTGTTCATGTTGGGCCGCCTTGTTTTGTAGCCAACCCCGGAGTTATTGCATGACCGCCGCCACGCCTGCCACCACGCCGTCTTCACCCCACGTGATGAACACCTATGGCCGACTGCCCATCGCCCTGAGCCATGGTCAAGGCTGCCGCGTGTGGGACGTCAATGGCCGCGAGTACCTGGATGCATTGGGCGGTATTGCCGTCAACACCGTGGGCCACAACCACCCCCAGTTGGTCGCCGCGCTGCAAGACCAGGTCACCAAGCTGATCCACACCTCCAACTACTACCACATCCCCCTGCAGGAAGAGCTGGCCAAGCTGCTGGTCGAGCGTTCCGGCATGCGCAGTGTGTTCTTCTGCTCTACGGGCCTGGAAGCCAACGAAGCCGCCCTGAAGCTGGCACGCAAATTTGGCCACGACAAAGGCATTGAGCGCCCCGAAGTCGTGGTGTACGAAAAGGCCTTCCACGGCCGCTCCATTGCCACCCTGAGCGCCACCGGCAACCCCAAGGTGCAAGCCGGCTTTGGCCCGCTGGTGGAAGGTTTCATTCGCGTACCGGTGAACAACATCGAGGCACTGAAAAAGGCCACCGAAGGCAACCCCAATGTGGTGGCCGTGTTCTTTGAAGCCATCCAGGGCGAAGGCGGCGTGAACCCCATGCACATGGACTACCTGCGCGACGTGCGTGCCCTGTGCGACCAGCGCGACTGGCTCTTGATGATTGACGAAGTGCAGTGCGGCATGGGCCGTACCGGCAAGTGGTTTGCCCACCAATGGGCCGGTATTCAGCCGGATGTGATGCCCCTGGCCAAAGGCCTGGGCTCCGGCGTGCCCGTCGGGGCCGTCGTGGTGGGCCCCAAGGCCGCCACGATCTTCCAACCCGGCAACCACGGCTCCACCTTTGGCGGCAACCCGCTGGCCATGCGCGCCGGCGTCGAGACCATCCGCATCATGGAAGCCGAAGGCCTGCTGGCCAACGCAGAGAAGGTGGGCAAGCACCTCAAGGCCAGTCTGGAGAAAGCCCTGCAGGCCGAGATTGCCAACGGCGGCGTGAAAGAAGTGCGCGGCCAAGGCCTGATGCTGGGCATTGACCTGGCCAAACCCTGCGGCGCCCTGGTGCAGCGCGCGGTAGACGCTGGCCTGCTGATCAGCGTGACCGCCGACACCGTGGTCCGCCTGGTGCCATCCCTGATATTGACCACGGCCGAAGCCGACCAGATCGTTGCCATCCTGGCCCCGCTGATCACGGCCCTGCTGAAGGAGGCTGCATGAACCCCGTAGTCCCCAGCACCCTGCCCCAGGGCGCGCCGCCCGTGCGGCACTATCTGCAGTTTGACGACTTCACGACCGAGGAATACCGCTACCTGCTGGAGCGCACCGCCTTCATCAAAGCCAAGTTCAAGCGTTTTGAGCGCCACCACCCGCTGGTGGACCGCACGCTGGCCATGATTTTCGAGAAAGCCTCCACACGCACGCGTGTGAGCTTTGAGGCCGGCATGTACCAGCTCGGCGGCAGCGTGGTGCACCTGACCACGGGCGACAGCCAGTTGGGCCGCTCCGAGCCGATCGAGGACAGTGCCAAGGTCATCAGCCGCATGACGGACATCGTGATGATCCGCACCTACGAGCAGACCAAGCTGGAGGCCTTTGCCGCCAACTCGCGCGTGCCCGTCATCAACGGCCTGACCAACGAGTTCCACCCCTGCCAAATTTTGGCCGACATCTTCACCTACATCGAACACCGCGGCCCTATCGAAGGCAAGACCGTGACCTGGGTGGGCGATGGCAACAACATGGCCAACACCTGGCTGCAGGCTGCCGCCATCCTGGGTTTTCACCTGCGTGTGAGCACCCCCAGCGGTTACGAAGTGAATGAGAAATTGGCTGCCAGCGCCGGCGGAATGGGCGCAGGCAGCTACAAAACTTATAGCGACCCACTGGAAGCCTGCCGTGGCGCCGACCTCATCACCACTGATGTATGGACCAGCATGGGCTACGAGGCCGAGAACGAAGTGCGCCGCAAGGCCTTTGCCGCTTGGTGTGTGGACCGCAAGATGATGGCCGTGGCCGCACCCAACGCCTTGTTCATGCACTGCCTGCCCGCCCACCGCGGAGAAGAAGTGGAGGCCGAAGTCATTGACGGCCCACAAAGCGTGGTCTGGGACGAGGCAGAAAACCGCATGCACGTGCAGAAGGCACTCATGGAGTACCTGCTGCTGGGCAAGCTCTGAGGCCCTGAGCGTCCTCAGCGCATCAGGTCTTCAATCGCGTCCACCACCATGCTGGTGCCGATAGCGATCAACAAGATGTCGTTCGCCACCCGCACATATTTGTAACCTGCGGGTGGCAGGCCGATACGCACCGAGATGTCCCGCGGCAGCGGGTAGAAGACCACATCCCTTGGCAGTGGCTGGCCGCGCGACCACTTCTTGGCCTGACCGGGTGGCTGGCATCCATTGTTCTTTTTGGCCAAGCCTGGCGGGCATTTTCCCTTGGCCTGCTGGGCGCCGTAGTAGTCCTGCGCGGCACGGCGCTGGTCGTCACCAAAGTAGCCACCCACACGGATTTCGACCGAGGTGCCCTGCTCCTGCCGATGCTCTTCCTCACCATGTTTGCCCTTGCCTTTGCCGGCCCACTCCGGCTTGGCTGCTTGGGCGGCGGTCACCAGAAGGGCCCCTGCGAGCCATACCGCAGCGGTGCGGCCCAGAGAGCGGGGGGATGGGAATGAACTGCGCATAACGACTCCTGTATTTCTGCGTAAAAAGTGAGATTGTGGACCTGTTGGGAATAACCGACACCACGCTTTGAAACCAAGTGTTACCTTTGCGCCGCTTTATGAATTTGAGGACTGAAATGAGCACTTCCCTTACCCTCCAACACTGCCAGACGCTGGATGCCACGGAGCCGCTGCGCACGCTGCGCGATCTGTTTGACATCCCCGAAGGGGTGATCTACCTCGACGGCAACTCGCTGGGTGTGATGCCCAAAACCGCCGCCGCCCGCGCGGCCGAAGTCGTCACCCAGGAATGGGGCCAGGGCCTGATCCGCTCCTGGAACACCGCCGGCTGGTTCAGCCTGCCCCAGCGCCTGGGCAACCGCATTGCCCCACTGATTGGTGCCGATGCTGATGAAGTGGTGGCGACTGACAGCACCTCCATCAACCTGTTCAAGGTGCTGTCCGCCGCGCTGTCCATCGCCGCGCAAGACGCGCCCGAGCGCAAGCTCATCGTGAGCGAGCGCAGCAACTTCCCCACCGACCTCTACATCGCCGAAGGCCTGTGCAAGGAGCGCGGTTACACCCTGAAACTGGTGGAGCCCGAAGAGATTGCCGCAGCACTGACTGCCGACGTGGCCGTGCTCATGCTCACCCACGTGAACTACCGCACCGGCGCCATGCACGACATGCCCGCCGTGACCGCCGCCGCCCACGCAGCCGGTGCCCTGATGATCTGGGACCTGGCCCACAGCGCAGGCGCTGTGCCGGTCACGCTCAAGGCATCGGGCGCCGACTTCTCGGTAGGCTGCGGCTACAAGTACCTCAACGGTGGCCCCGGCGCGCCGGCCTTTGTGTGGGTGCACCCCCAGCACGCCGACCGCTTCTGGCAGCCCCTGGCCGGCTGGTGGGGCCACGCAGCCCCCTTTGCCTTCACGCCCGACTACCAGCCCGCCCCTGGCATCACCCGCTACCTGTGCGGCACCCAGCCCATCGTCAGCATGTCGCTGCTGGGCTGTGGCCTGGAAGGCTTTGAGGCTGCCGAGAAGCTGGGCGGCATGGTGGCGCTGCGCTCCAAGTCGCTGGCGCTGACCGACCTGTTCATCCAGCTGGTGGAAGAACGCTGCCAGGGCTATGGCCTGGGCTTGGCCACCCCACGCGACCACGCCCAGCGCGGCTCGCAGGTGTGCCTGACGCGCGAACACACGGCAGGCGGTGACCTGGGCTCCGGCGCCTTTGCGATCGTGCAGGCGCTGATTGCGCGCGGCGTGATTGGCGACTACCGCGCGGGTGACGGTGGCATCCACAAAGACATCCTGCGCTTCGGCTTCACGCCGCTGTACATCGGCTTTGAAGATGTGTGGAATGCAGTGGAGCATCTGCGCCAGGTGTTGGAATCTGGCGAATGGAAGAAGGCGGAGTTCAACCGGAAGCATGCGGTGACCTGAACTTCCCTGGAGCTTGCACGAGGCAGCCGGGCGGCACAGGCCGGGGCCTCATCAGACCCTGCGGGTCAGCAAATCGGCCCCAACCTGTGCCCCCCGTCCACCTCTTGGATTACTTATGACCTCTACCGAAAAAATAGTGGCCGACGAAAAGGCCCAGCTCGACTTCAGCAAAACCATGAGCTATGGCGACTACCTGCAGATCGACACCATCCTGTCGGCGCAGCACACGCTCTCGCCCACGCACGACGAGTTGCTCTTCATCATCCAGCACCAGACCAGCGAGCTGTGGATGAAGCTCATGCTGCATGAGCTGACAGCTGCCATGCGCCACATCGCGCAGGACGACTTGCCGCCCGCCTTCAAGATGCTGGCGCGTGTGAGCAAAATCATGGAGCAGTTGGTGCACGCCTGGGACGTGCTGGCCACCATGACGCCGCCCGAATACACCGCCATGCGCCCCTACCTGGGCCAGAGCAGCGGCTTCCAGAGTTTTCAGTACCGCTGTATTGAGTTCTCGCTGGGCAACAAAAACGCCGCCATGCTCAAGCCCCACGCCCACGCGCCCGAGCGGCTGGCACTGGTGCAAGCCGCGTATGAAGCACCTTCTTTGTATGACGAGGCCCTGAAGCTGATGGCACGCCGCGGCATTGCCGTGCCCGCCAGCCACCTGGCACGCGACTGGACCCAGCCCTACGCCGCCAGCCCCGAAGTGGAAGCCGCTTGGTTGCAGGTCTACCGCGACCCCAAGGCCCACTGGGACCTGTACCAACTGGCCGAAGAGTTGACCGACCTGGAAGACGCCTTCCGCCTCTGGCGCTTCCGCCACGTCACCACCGTGGAGCGCGTCATCGGCTTCAAGCGTGGCACCGGCGGCACCGGCGGTGTGAGCTACCTGCGCAAGATGCTGGACGTGGTGCTGTTCCCCGAAATCTGGACGCTGCGCACGGTGCTCTAGGCGATTTCAAGCAAAAATGGCTGCTAGCGCACGTGGTGTATGCGCTAGCAGCTATTCATTTGATAGCAAATAGATTGACAACGGAAGACCGGCGTACATCACACCGACAAGATGTCTGTCACCGGCAAGCGGTTCGAGGCCTTCATTTCCCGCAGAGACAGGTTGGAGCGGATGCTGGATACAAAGGGCAGCTTGCGCAGCACCTCTTCCACAAAGCGGCTGTAGTCGTCCAGGTCCCGTGCCACCACCTGCAACAAGAAGTCGGCATCGCCCGTGGTGTTGTGGCAGGCCAGCACGTTCGGGCTGGCCTGGATGATGCGTTCAAACGCGGCGGTCGCTTCGGTGGTGTGCTGGGTGAATGACAGCTGCACAAACGCCATCACCCCCAGGCCCAGTTTGCGGCGGTTGAGCATGACCTGGTACCCCTCGATCACGCCCTGCTCTTCCAGCCGTTTCACCCGCCGCCAGCACGGCGTTTCGCTGAGCGCAAGTTGCTCGGCCAGCTTGGCGTTAGAGAGTCGCCCATCGCGCTGCAGGCAATCCAGGATGGCGGCATCTGTTTTGTCAAAGTCACTCACGGGAGGGGATTCTTTCTATTTCTTGCATTTTGTGAAATGTTCACCGCCAAATAAGCCCCAACCATAGCAAACAAGGAAAAGTAATTCCAGCCGGTTGCGCCCATAATTTTTCGTTTCTTCCGTTCACGCCAACCCCCACAAGGACCCCACATGCAAGCCGTTGTCTACGAAGCCTTCTCTGCACCACCCCAGCTGCAAACCGTGCCGGACCCGACGCCCGAGACGCATGGCGTGGTCGTGAAGGTGCAGGCCACCGGCGTCTGCCGCAGCGACTGGCATGGTTGGGTCGGGCATGACACCGACATCGTGCTGCCCCACGTGCCCGGCCACGAGCTGGCGGGCACGGTGGAAGCCGTGGGCAAAGACGTGACCCGCTGGAAGGTGGGCGACCGCGTCACCGTGCCCTTTGTGGGCGGCTGCGGCAGCTGCCCGGAGTGCCACTCCGGCAACCAGCAGGTCTGCGAAAAGCAGTTTCAGCCCGGCTTCACGCACTGGGGCTCGTTCGCACAGTACGTGTCCATCCACAAGGCGGACCTGAACCTCGTGGCCCTGCCCGAGACGCTGGACTTTGCCACCGCCGCCAGCCTGGGCTGCCGCTTCGTCACCTCCTTCCGCGCGGTGGTGGACCAGGGCAAAACCTCGGCCGGCCAATGGGTGGCCGTGCACGGCTGCGGCGGCGTGGGCCTGTCGGCCATCATGATTGCCCATGCGGTGGGCGCCAATGTGGTGGCCATCGACATCTCGGAAGACAAACTTGCCATGGCGCGTGCCATGGGTGCGGTAGCCACCGTCAACGCCACCCAGGTGGCCAACGTGGTGGAAGCGGTGATGGAGATCACCCAAGGCGGCGCGCATGTGTCGCTGGACGCGCTGGGCCACCCCACCACCTGCTTCAACTCCATCAGCAACCTGCGCCGGCGTGGCAAGCACGTGCAGGTGGGCCTGATGCTGGCCGAGAACAGCACGCCGGCCATCCCCATGGCCAAGGTCATCGCCCATGAGCTGGAGATTCTGGGCAGCCACGGCATGCAGGCCCACCGCTACGGCGCCATGCTGGACATGGTGCGCACCGGCAAGCTCACCCCCGAAAAATTGGTTGGCAAAAAGATCAACCTGCAACAGTCCATAGCCGCGCTGATGAACATGGACAAGTTCGAGGTCGCGGGCGTCACCGTCATCACGGAGTTCTGAGACGCCCAAAAACTGCCGCTCAGAAGGGCAGGTCTTTCTTGCCCTCTCCCTTGGCGTTCACGTTGTTGGACTTCACCGCCGTCATGCCAGGGTCTGCAAACACAGCGTCGAATGCCTGCGGGGCCCAGTTACCCTGGGCTTTGAACTCCGTGGCGTAGCGAATGACGATGGGGTTGCTGGCATCCATCCAATATTTCACCGCCATGACGGCCTGGTTGGGATACAGGTACGCCACATAGGCACTGCCCTTGGTGGCCACCCAACGGGCAATTTGCGCATTCCAGTCGGACACCACGTCATCACTGACGCCGACGGGAGTGACCGTCCCCCCAAATGCCTCCGCTGCAAAAATGGGGAAGTTGGCCGAACTGCTTTGGAGGCACAGGCCCACCGTTTTCTTGAGGATGAACTGCCTCGATACCCCTCCTACCCTGTAGGTGGCGTGCTGTACCGCGGCGGGTGGGAATTGGGTGCTCGCAATGTTGCTGGCAAATTCGGGGATGCAATTCAGCAGAACCGCCTTGAAGTTGTCCGGGCTCACCTCCACCAAATCAAATTTTTTCTGCACCTGCAGGTTGTCCACCGGCACCACGGCCGACAAGGTGGAGATCGGACGGTTGTCAATCACGATCGGCTTGCCGTCCGTTGCCGCACCTGCAAACGGCGTAGGCAGCTCCAAGGTTGCAGTGTTGTTGTCCACCACGGTCATCAGGCTCAGCCCCGTTGCGCGCACCCAGGGTTGCACATGACGGGCATAGGCAGGGTCCGACAAGTTGCCTTCTTGGCGCACGAAGAAGGCGCCTTCGATGTTGTGCCCTCGGAAACGGCCTGCCGCTACGCTCACCATCAGGGCGTTGTCGGGCAAGGTGAAGGCCTCTGGAGACATGGGAGACAACGCGGCGCGTATCCACGCGCTGTCATTGGTTCCCGCATCGGCCACATACTTCTTGAAGTTGGAAATACCGACGGTGACGGCACACCCCTGTGTACCGACGGAGGTCGGGGCGGACCGTTCGGTCAGCGTGTCGACCCACTTGTTTTTGTCCACACTGGGGGTGCAGGGCTTGGTACCCAGGCTCAGATTGGTCAGCCGCCCAGTGATGGATACCACCATCAGCGGCAGCATGCCGCCGGGTTGCGCATTTTTCAGGGTCAGGTCGTAGCGAGACACCGAGCCCGCTGGCTCCCTGCTCTGGCTGCTGATCAGGGGAATCGCGTGGATGGTGCGTCCGGCCACCACCCATGACCCTGGCGGCAAGGGATAGGGCTTGCTGAACATGCCCAATCCAATCCCCCCCTGCACCGTGGTGCCAACTTCCAGTTGTTCGTAATGGGTTTGCGCCTGTGCGGCCTGCGCCAACAGCAAAACGATGAGCCCCAGACCCTGCGTGATTTTCATGTGTATTCATCCCTGAATGCCGCCCAAATTGGCGAAGCATGGGCACTGTACCGCACCGGCTTGCGCTACCAGGACACAACAGGGAAAAACGAATGAAAAGTGCCACCACCCCTTGTGGAATATGCGCGAGCAGCTACTAAATCAATAGCAACTATGACGCCCCGCCACGGTACAAAATGAACTGCGCCCGGCGGCTGCGGATGCGCCAGCCCTCGGGGGTGTGCTCCAGTTGGTCCACAAACTCGCCCACTTGGCTGATCGCGTCAGCCAGGCGGCCCTGCGGGGTGGAGGGGCTGCTGTGCCGGCCAGTCCAGAGCAGCACTTTGCTACGGGCCTGCGCCGTGCCGGCCTGCAGATCCACCGTCACCAGCTGGTTGCACACCAGGTGCTGGGTCAGGCGGTCGGGGTCGCGTGCGGCGTAGGCTTGGGCGATGGCTGCACGGCCCTGCAGCACGCTGCCGTCGGGCCGCACCAGCGTGCCATCGGGCGCAAACGATGCGGCAAAGCCTTGCGCATCTCCACCGTCCACCGCTTCGGCGCCCCGCAACACCAGGGCGCGGCATGCGGCTTCGGCGGCCAGGGTTTCCAGCGTGCTCATGCCGACAGCGCCAGCCATCGCGCCAGGCTGGCGGCCACACCCACGGGCCGCTCCATCGGGGCCATGTGGCCCGCGTGGCCAATCACGTCCAGCATCGCGTGCGGCGCCAGCACCTGCATGTCTGCGTGCTGTGCGGGGGGCGACCAGCTGTCTTGCGCGCCACACTGCAGCAGCGTGGGCACCGTCAGCGCACGCAGCACGTCCGACGCATCAGGCCGCGCCAGCAGGGCCTCGATCTGTGCGGCAAACACATCGGCGCTCTTGCGCGCAAACATGGCCACCACGGCTTCCATCAGCGCTGCGTCCTGCAGCCGGTCCGGGTGCACCATGCCCTGCACCCAGGTCTGGGCCATGGCACGCACGCCCTGGGTGCGCGCCACCTCCAGCAGGGCGTGGCGTTTGGCCGCCTCTTGGGTACCGGCCTCTCCCGCCGCGCGTGGCAGGTAGCCGGTATCCATCAGGGCCACCTGCGTCACGCGCTGCGGTGCCTGGCGCAGCAGCTCCATGGCCACACGCCCTCCCATGGAATGGCCGGCCAGCGCGAAGCGATCAGCCGGTGCGTTCTGCAGCACCCCCTTCGCCATGGCCTGCAGGCTGTTGGCCATGCCGTAGTCGGCCACCCACGGTGTGGCGCCTGCGGGCAGGTGTGCGTAGAGCGGCTCCCACACCCCGGCATCACACATCAGGCCGGGCAATAACACCAGGGTTTGCACGCCCACGCTCACTTGCCCACCTTGGCCGGGTCTTTCACGGCGGAGAAGGTCTGCACCTCGGTGTTCCACAGCTGGCCACCCACCTCCTCGACCTTGCGCACATAGATGTTGTGCACCACGTCACGTGTTTGCGGGTCGATGCTGACCGGGCCGCGCGGGCTCTCAAAGCTCTGGCCTTTCATGGCCTGCAGCAGCGCATCACCGCTGCCGCCTTGCGTGGCCTTGGCCGCCTCGTAGATCACACGCATGCCGTCATACGCGCCTACCGCCATGAAGTTGGGGCGCAGGCCGCTGTTGGCCTTGCCAAAGGCTTCGACAAACTTTTTGTTGAGTGCCGAGTTGTGCGCAGCCGAGTAGTGGTGCGCTGTCACCACACCCATGGCCACCTCGCCCATGCCGTCCAGAATGTCATCGTCTGTCACGCTGCCTTCGGCAATCACGCGGATACCGGCCTTGTCCATGCCGCGCTCGGCAAACTGCTTCATGAGTGCCGTGCCCACACCGGCCGGCACAAAGGTGAACAGCGCATCGGGTTTGGCGTCACGCACCTTCTGCAAAAACGGCGCGAAGTCCGGGCTGCGCAGCGGCACCCGCAGCGACTCCACCACCACCCCGCCCTGCGCCACAAAGCGCTGGTTGAACCAGGTCTCGGAGTCCACGCCCGGCGCGTAGTCGGTCACCAGCGTCACCACCTTGCGGATGTCGTTCTTGATGGCCCAGTCCGCCAGGATGGTCACCACCTGCGGCACGGTAAAGCTGGTGCGCACGATGTAGGGCGAGGCCTCGGTAATGCTGGAGGTGGCCGCGGCCATCACCACCAGGGGCGTTTTGGACTGGGTGGCAATGGTGGCACTGGCCATGGCCAGCGGCGTGAGGCCAAAGCCGGCCAGCACATTCACCTTGTCGTTCACCACCAGCTCCTGCGCCAGGCGCTTGCTCACGTCGGCCACGCCGGTGTCGTCTTTCACAATCAGCTGCACTTTTTTGCCGCCCACGGTGTCGCCGTTCTGGGCGATGTAGAGCCGCGCCGCACTCTCCAGCTGCTTGCCGGTGGAGGCAAACGGCCCGGTCAGCGGCAGCAGCAGGCCGATCTTGAAGGTGGCGTCTTGCGCCCAGGCCAGCCCCAAGCTGGCCGCCAGTGCGGTGACCGCGGCGGTGCGGATGAAATTGCGTTTGTCCATGGGCTTGTCTCCGGTTTTTTTAGTGTCCGGCGCCAGTGTGCAATTCCTGGCCAGCAGCGTCCAATGCAAAGGCCTGCTGACCTATGCAATCTGCTTATGCCTAGGCGCCATCCCCAAGTGCCGCGCCCACCTGTCGCAAGATGCCCTGCCACTGTGCCGCCGCCGGTGTGGGCAGGTAGCCAGTGCGCCACATGGCGCCAATCTGCCGCTGCGCGTGCTGCACTGGCAAGGGCAGCTCCACCAGCAGGCCGGCCGCAATTTCGCGGGCTACCTGGCGGGGCGACATCAAGGCCAGGCGGTCGCTGTCTTGCAGCATGGCCTGCATCATCAGCGCGCTGTTGGCGCGCACCTGCCCGGCCGGTGCGGGCAGGCCTGCGGCCTGCAGCATCTGTGCAAATGCCTTTTCGGCCGGGGTGTTGGGCATGGGCATGACCCACTGTGCCGTGCGCAGAGCGGGCCAGCCCAGGCGGCGGCGCTGCGCGAGCGGATGGCCCGCACGTGCCACCACTGCCAGGCGGTCTTCAAACAACACCTCCTGGCTCAGGTCGGCCGCGGGCGGCGTACTGCGCAGCGCACCCACGATGCAATCCAGCTCCGCATGGCGCAGCTGCGCTACCAGCGCATCAAAGGTGCCGTCAATCAGCACCAGCTGCACATGGGCTTGCTGCGCCAGCAGCTGCTCCACCGCAGGCGCCAGCAGCATGGTGGTGGAAAACGGCAGCGTGCCCACCACCAGCCGCCCCTGCAGGGCTGCACCGGGTTCGGGCCATTCGTCCACCGCTTGGCGCAGCTCGGCTTGCGCCAGGCGGCTGGCCAGCAGCAGGCCTTCGCCCGCGTCGTCCAGCCGCAGCCCGCTGCGCGAACGGATGAACAGCGGCGCCGCCACCATGTGCTCCAGCTGCTGCAGGCTTTGGTGCACGGCGGGCTGGCTCACACCCAGATGCTGTGCGGCGCGCCCTTCGCTGCCGGTATCCACCAGCGCCTGCAGCACCTGCAGGTGGCGCGCGGCCACACCCAGCGCCAGCGGGCTACCGGTCCAGACCGTGGCGGCACTGCGTGTGCGGTGCCGGTCCGCATCGGCCAGCAATTGCAAAGCCCGCGTGGCGCGCAGCGCCAGCTGGCGGCCACGCACCGTGGGCAACATGCCGCGCCCGCCGCGCTCAAACAAGGGGCTGGTCAGCGCAGCTTCGAGCTGCTGCACCGCGCGGACGATGGAGGACTGCGCCACATGCAGCAGCGTGGCCGCCCGCTGGCTGCTGCCCGCCTGCGCCACGGCCGCCAGGGCGCGCAGCAAGCGCAAGTGCGGCAGCAGCTCCATGCGGTTTAGCGCCAGTTCAGCAAGGGGAACAGTGCGTCGTCCATCACCGCGCCATCGGGCAGGCGGTCTGCCAGGCCGGCAAAGGGCGGCGAGGTGCGCCAGCTGCGCACCGCATGGCGCGCGTCGTCGCCCAAGTAGCGGGCGGAGAACACGCGCCGCCGCGTGCCCGGCCCCACGCCGCTGCTGGCGTGCAGGGTGAGCATGTGGAAGGCCACCGCATCGCCCGGCTGCAGGGCCCAGCCCAGTTGTTCAAACTGCTCGGGGTGCGCGTCAATCTGCGGCAGCTCCGCCAGCGCGCCTTCGGGAAACCACTTGGCCTGCTGGTCGCGGAAGGTGCGTGGCATGTACCAGGTGCCCGCGTGTGAGCCGGCCACAAAACGCAGCGTGCTCTCCAGCGGAACCGGGTCTACCGGAATCCAGAAGCTCACGTTTTGCCGCCCCGCCACGTTGTAGTAGGGCTGGTCCTGGTGCCAGGGCGTGGGTTGGCGCGTGCCGGGCTCTTTGACCAGCAGGTGGTCGTGGTAGATGCGCACGGTGTCGCTCTGCATCAGCTGCGCGGCAACCTTGGGCAAGGCGCTGTGCTGCATCACGTCCGCATAGTCGGCGTTGTGCTGCCAGGTGCAAAAGTCTTCGACAAACTTGCCCGGGTCATCGGCCTGGCTGGCCACCATGGCCAACGGGCTCAGGTGGGTCAGGTTGTGCTCGATGCCGCGCGCCAGTTGCGCCACCTCGGTGGGGCTGAGCACACCACGCAGCACCACGGCGCCCTGGCGCACGTAGTCTTGCACGGTGGTGGAGGGCACGGTGTAGTGGGGCATGGCTGTGCGCGCCCTACTCTGCCGCACCCTGCGCCAGCACCTGCAGCATGCCGGGCGCGTAGTCGGTGTAGACCCATTGGGCAATCACCTCGGGCGTCATGGTGTCGGGGTGGCCGGCCTCCTCGCTCACGCGGGCCACTTCTTCGGCGCCGGTGAGCGTGCCCACAAACATCTGCAGCACGGCCTGCAAGCCGCCCTGGGCCAGCGCGGCGTCGCCCAGTTCTTTCAGTGCTTCCCAGGCTTGGGCTTCGGAGGTGGCGCTATTGGAAACATAAGGTGTGTTGCTTGTCATACATCAGCTCGTCTATCAGTGAAAGAGGACCATCAGCCCTGCCGTCTGGCAGGTTCGCGCTGGTGGAGAAATTTGGTCAGCAAGTCGCCCGGCGTCACCATCGGTGAATTGAAAGCGCAGGCTCTCTGCCAATGTGGCTTCGTTCAAGCCCGCCAGGTAGGACTCAAACCACTGGTCCGTCTCGGCCGCGGCAAAGTGCAGCTCGCCCAGCTCGGCATGGGCCCAGGTTTTTTGGGCAAACAGGGTTTTCAGCATCGCGAGGGACATGGCAAGTTCCGGGATGGGTGCACTGGGGTGCCACCATGTTAGCGTCCCTCAAGACGGCGCCGCGCTCCCCTTGCTGACGCTTTCACCATCTTCCGGCCGCAGGGTCCAGAAGGCAGCGGACGACACCACGGTCAGCACCGCCAGGGCGATGAAGGCGTGGTGCAGCGAGGCTGTCACGGCCAGCCGGTCCGACTGCGGCAGGCCTTCCAGAAAATACCCCGTGATCAGCGAGCCAAAGGCCAGCCCGAAGCTCATGGACATTTGCTGCAAGGTGCTGGCCAGAGTGCTGGCCATGGCGGTGTCTTCGGCGTTGATGTCGGCATAGGCCATGGAATTCATGCTGGAAAACTGCAGCGAATTGAACAAACCCAGGGCCAGCCCCAGACCCACGATGGCCCACAGCGGCGTACCCGCATCCACCAGCGCGTAGCTGGCAATGGCGCAGGCCACCAGCAGCGTGTTGACGATGAGCACGCGCCGGTAGCCAAGGCGCCTGAGCATGGGCGCAGCCAGCGCCTTCATGGCCATGGCGGCCAGGGCGGCTGGCATCATCAGCAAGCCCGATTGCCAGACCGGCAGCCCCATGCCTAACTGGTACAGCAGCGGCAGCAAAAACGGCATGCCGCCCACGCCCAGCCGCGTGACAAAGCCGCCCAGCACCCCCACGCGGAAGGTGCGCGTGGAAAACAGCGACAGGCGCAGCAGCGGGTACGGCACCCGCTTGGCGTGCCAGCCGTAGGCGGCCAGCAGCCCCAGGGACACGGCCACCAGCATGGCCACCATTTCATTGGACAGGCTGATTTCGCCAAACACCTCCAGCAGCCACGACAGCAACCCCGCGCCGCTGGCAAACAAAATCAGACCACGCACATCCAGCGGGCGCGGCGTGTCGTTTTGGTAATTGGGCATGTGTTTGCTGGCAAACCACAGCGCGGCCAAGCCCACGGGCACGTTCACAAAAAAGATCTCGCGCCACGACGCCCAGTGCACGATGAGCCCGCCCACCGTGGGGCCCAACAGCGGCCCGAGCAGCGCGGGAATGATGACGAAGTTCATCGCCTGCAGCAGCTCGCCCTTGGAGAAGGTGCGCACAATGACCATGCGGCCTACCGGCATCATCATCGCCGCCGCAATGCCCTGCGGCACGCGCGCGGCAATCAGCATGGTGGAGTTGACCGCCAGCCCACACAGCACCGACGACACCGTGAACAAGGCCACCGCAAACATGAAGATGCGCCGGCTGCCATAACGCTCGGCCAGCCAGCCGCTGATGGGAATGCTGACCGCCAGCGCCAGGATGTAGCTGCTCACCACCGCCTTCAGGCTCAGCGGCGTCACGCCCAGGCTGGCCGCCATAGACGGAATGCCGGTGTTGACGATGGTGGAGTCCAACTGCTCCATGAACAGCGCCGTGGCGACCACCCAGGGCAAGTAACGTTTGGTCGTGGATTCGCTGGTGGCCATGGCGCATGGTAGCGCCGGGGCAGAGACCTTGTGCTGCGTTTTGGTATCACCGGGCCGGGTGCAGAACCCCTGAATCAGGCAAGGTTTATTTCAAGTAACTATATTAGTTACATGAAACAAAACAGCCAACTGTCTGACGTATTGCACGTGCTGCTGCACATGGCCGAGGGCGATGGCCCCGCCACCTCCGAGGCACTGGCCGCAGCCATGCAGACCAACCCCGTGGTGCTGCGCCGCCTGATGGGTGGGCTGCGCGATGCCGGGTTTGTGGTGTCGGCCAAGGGCCATGGCGGCGGCTGGGTGCTGTCGTGCGACATGGACCGCATCACCCTGGGCGATGTGTACCAGGCGCTGGGCGCGCCACCGCTGGTGTCGCTGGGCTTCCGCGAAGACCGGCCCACCTGCCTGGTGGCCCAAGCGGTGAACGACGCGCTGGCTGGCGCAGCGCAAGAGGCCGAGGCCCTGCTGCTCAAACGCTTTGGCACCGTCACCCTGGCCACACTCTCCAACGACTTTCACCACCGCATGGCGCAGCACAAAGCGCAAGGCCACGCGGGGGCCCACCATCTGAAGGAACACATATCGTGAAGCACATTGACTTTGCCGTCATCGGCGGCAGCTACGCCGGCCTGTCCGCCGCCCTGCAACTGGCCCGCGCGCGCCGCCAAGTGCTGGTGGTGGACGCCGGCCAGCGGCGCAACCGCTTTGTGGATGCCGCGGGCGAAACATCCCACGGCTTCCTGACGCAAGACGGCCGCGCCCCCGCCGAGATAGCCGCCGATGCCCGCGAACAGCTCATGAACTACCCCAATGTGGAATGGATACACGGCACCGCAGATGATGCGCGCGTGGCAGCGGATGGGCGGCTGGAGTTCCGCGTAGGCCATGAGGCCATCAGCGCGCACCGCCTGATCCTGGCCACCGGCGTGCGCGACGAACTGCCACCCGTACCCGGCCTGGCCGAGCGCTGGGGCCGCAGCATCTTCCACTGCCCGTATTGCCACGGCTACGAGATGAACGCCGGCCCCATCGGCATCATCGCCGCATCACCCCTGGCACTGCACCACGCCCTCATGCTGCTGGACTGGGGCAGCCCCACTCTATTTTTGAACGGCACCTACACGCCCAGCGACGAAGACTTGGCCGCCATCGCCCGCCGTGGCACACAGGTGGAGTCCGTGTTGATAGAACGCATAGACGGCCATGCTGATGTGGTGCTGCAAGACGGCCGCACCATCACCCTCAACGGCCTATTCACCCAGCCGCGCACACTGATGAGCAGCCCCATTGCCGAGCAACTGGGCTGCGCGCTGGAGGATGGCCCCATGGGCGTGTTCATCAAGGTAGACGAAGGCAAGGCCACCAGCGTGCCGAATGTGTTTGCGTGCGGGGATGCCGCGCGGGCGGCAGGGAATGTGACGCTAGCCGTGGCGGATGGGGCGATGGCGGGGTTTGGGGCACATCGGACTTCCATGTTCTCGTGAAGCCACTGGGCGAATGACAGGTTCACAATCTGTCCGATGTTTTCCAAACTTCTCAAACGTCTGAACGGCTCAATGCCTCGGAGTACTCCCGTTGCCCTTGAAAAGCAGCAGACGACTCACCGTATTTGCTTTGTCTTGCCCAACGAGAAATGGGAGCTCGTGATTGAATTTGAAGACGGACACCGGCTCTTCAAAGCGTCTATTGCACGGGAAGAATTCGACTGGCAGGAGCTGGCGTACCCACACAAACTCAAGAATCTGGTCTACACAGAAAAGCGGATTCACTGGCCTGGAAGTCGCATATTGGGTACTGACTACCTGTACGAAAAGTCTGTCCCCTTGCCCCCAGAGTCTCTGCAGTTTGAAAACCTTCGTTTGGGCTATCAGAACCAAGCTCCTTCGGATAAGCACCCCAGCCATCACGTCTATTGCGTCTACCTCTATCCATTCCACGAGAAGCCTTTCGCCATTGGGGAATCTATTGGAGGCGGGCACGCGGAGATGGGTTACTCCGTGAACTACACCTTGGCAGAGCTGCTTGCGTTGCCGGATTGGAAAAGGCACTTTGAGTTGTCGGGAGGCGCATGGGCAGTTCCACTGGTGAGCAACGCCAATGAGCCCAAAGTACTCTTGAAGCAATTAGTTGAAATGGTGTGCCAACGCGAAGGTGGCACGCAGTAACTCGCCACGAACAATTGGGCAGTGCTAGAAAACGGCCCCATGGGCCAGTTCATAAAGGTGGACGAAGGCAAGGCCACCAGCGCGCCGAATGTGTTTGCGTGTGGTGATGCCGCACGGGCTGCAGGGAATGTGAAGCTAGCCGTGGCGGATGGGGCGATGGCGGGGTTTGATGCGCATCGGGCTTAGATGTTTTGAAGTAAACGAATGCCCTATGAAGTAAGGCCTACCGATAGGTGGCCTTAGATCTCTCTACCTTAACGTTTTCAAACCCAGAAATTCTCAGGAAATGCTCAACTTCACGCAAAGGTGTCTTCTGTTTGGGTCCAAGTATGACTCGTGAAATTGGCATCCGCTCCTTCTCTAACAACGAAAACTCTCTATAGGCAATGATGCTGTTCCTAGTAGCGCGATACTTGACGTCCTCACTATCGTGACCGTGAACTAAATAGCTTAAAAGTCGAACCTCTCGCTCCTCCCTGAACGCATTCGTTTTCAACAAGAACCACTTATCAACCAGGGAGAGAATCAATTGGCTAAGTCGGTCTTCTGCTGCTTTTTCTTTGGCGATATCTTCGTCACTCTTTGGGCCGCGGAGTAGTTCTGCGAGCTTGTTCAATTGATTCAAGCCAGCAGCACTTAAGCTCGCTTTCATTTCCTCAAACGGAGGTCTCAGCTTTCGCTCATGTTCATCCTCCTCGTAGAGAACGTTAAAGCGTTGGAAACCGGCCCTATGTTGGAAAAAGTTGAAACTGCCAAGCCAGTCCAAATACTTGGCTGAAAAACCTATCGAAAAGCCATTGGCGTCATCAGCGTAGCCACGCCACTGACTTAGAAGATCGCCTTCTTTAGATAAGCATAGACCGAGTCCTTCAAATAGTTCTTCTAGAAAATCAACACGCGTCAACAGCGAGGAAATCTTCTGAGCGTCAATCTTGTCGGATTCAGCTAACCTTTTGATGACCGCAGAAACTAGCTTTCCCTCAAGAGAATCATTGGAAAGAGTAAGCGCCGAAAGCCAAATTGTCCCGTTCGAAATGATCTGCTGAAACGTGGATGTAGAACAATAGTGATAAAGAACCTCATCAACCTCAGCTAGGGGAATTGGCCCTAGCAATCCTCCCGTTGCCACTTCGTGCGTAGACATAATTTTTACTCCCGATTGTCTAAGGCATTTTAGGACTCAGGTGCCAAGAACTAACGACGCTATAGCTACGTTGAGTCGCTACACATTTCGCTATTCACCAAAGCATTCCTAGAATTCCTCCTCCAGACTTCTCTCATCACCACAAGAGAAGTCCCCATGCCCATCACCTGCTTCATCCGCTACGAAATCGACCCGTTCAAGAAAGACCAGTTCACGGCCTATGCTGAAAACTGGGCCCGCATCATTCCCCGCCTGGGTGGGCATTTGCTGGGCTACTTTGTGCCGCACGAGGGCAGCAACTACGAAGCGTGGGGGCTGATCTCCTTCTCCAGCCTGGCAGCGTATGAGGCCTACCGCCAGCGCCTGCGTGCCGACGACGAGGCCGTTGCCAACTTTGCGTTTGCGCAGCGCGAGCGGTTCATCCTGAAGGAAGAGCGCACCTTCCCCCAGCCGGTGCCCGCCAGTTATCTGCAGGCACCCACCGGCTATATTGAAGCCGCATGACGTCTCCCTCCCCCGCCCCGTTTGAACCCCGGCTGGCCAGCGTGGCCGCCGTGATTGCGGACGCCACGCGTGCGCGCATGCTGAGCTACCTGCTGGCGGGGGACTACGCCAGCGCGGGCGAGCTGGCGCGGGCCGCGTCCGTATCGCCAGCCACGGCCAGCGGGCACCTGGGCAAGCTGATGGCGGCCGAGCTGCTGGTGTGTGAGCAGCGCGGGCGGCACCGCTACTACAAGCTGGCCGACGACGAGGTGGCCCACGCGCTGGAAGCGCTGGCGCTGATGGCCGAGCGCCGTACCCACACCGCCACCTGGGCCAACCCCACGCGCCAACGGCTGCGCTTTGCCCGCTGCTGCTACGGGCACCTGGCGGGGCAGCTGGGTGTGGATATGTTTTCGCAGCTGCTGTCCAAAGAATGGCTTAGCCCCGCGGGCGATGGCTACCTGCTCACCGCCCAGGGCAAGGCCGGGCTGGATGCGATGGGCTTTGCGGTAGACGGCATGGACACACCCTCCGCATCCAAGCGCCTTGCCTACCGCTGCCTGGACTGGTCCGAACGACGCGACCACATGGCGGGCAAGCTGCCCAAGGCACTGCTGGCGCACTGCCTGCAGCACGGCTGGCTGCGCCGACACGCCGGCGAACGCGCGCTGGAGGTGACGCCGCTGGGGCGCAAGCATCTGGCCGCCCTGCTGCCCTTGGTCAACGCGCTGTAGCTTGCAGCGCCATCACGCGCGCCCAAAGTGCTTTAACGCGTACTCCACCAATGCTTTCAGCTTGGCGGGCTGCTGCCGTCTGCTGGGGTAGTACAGGTAGAAGCCGGGAAAGGTGGGCGAGAACTCGCTGAGTACGCGCGTGAGCTTCTTGGTGCGAATGTGGGGAAGCGCAAGTTGCTCAAAGATGTAGGCCAGCCCCAGGCCATCCAGCGCGGCATCCAGCGCATACAAAGAGTCGCTGATGGTGAGGCGTCCGCCAATCTCGTGCTCCACGGTACGGCCATCCACCGTGAACTCCCATTTGTGGATGCTCCCACTCCCCGAAAACCGAAACCGCACGCAGTTGTGGTCCGCCAAATCGGAGGGGTGGCGTGGCACAGGGTGCTGCTTGAAATACGCGGGCGAGCCGACGACAGCCGCCGCCACGGGGCCACCCAGCGGGATGGCGACCATGTCCTTCTGCACACTCTCGCCCAGGCGGATACCGGCATCAAAGCCGCGCTCCACAATGTCTACATACCCTTCATCGCTGGACAATTCGATGTGCACATCGGGGTAGGCCTTCATGAAGCCGGCCAACAGCGGCTGCAGCACCATGGCAATCGAGACGCGCGCCGCACTGATGCGCAGCACGCCCGATGGCCGCCCCTGGAGAGCATTGAGTTCTTCGCCTGCGTTGAGCACATCGCCCAGCGCGGGCGCGATTTTCAGCAAATAGGCTTCGCCCGCTTCGGTCAGGCTGATGCTGCGCGTGGTGCGGTTCAGCAGGCGAACGCCCAGTCGGCCTTCCAGCTGCCGAATCGCCTGGCTGAGTGCGGACGGGGACACCTCCAGCACGGCCGCCGCCGCAGAGAAGCCGCGATGCTCGGCCACCTTCCAGAACGCCACCAGTCCATCGAGTTGATTGAGCTTCATATTGTGAAGTTTAGCTTCACAAGGTAGTGAGCATTCAGGGGTTTTTCTTTGAAGTCGATCTACCTACAGTCACCAGCACCCAACCCCATCAACGCCTCGTGGTGAGGCGACTTCAAGGAAAAATTGTGAAAAAGGCATTGATCATCCACGCCCACCAGCGCTACGCAGGCATGGCGGCCGGTGGACTGAACACCACCATGGCCGGCGTGCTGGCAGACGAAATGGGGCTGCTCGGCTTCGAGGTACGGCACACCCACATCGAGCAAGGCTATGACGTGAACGCCGAAGTCCAGCACCACCTCTGGGCCGACGTCGTCATCCTGCAATCACCGGTGTACTGGTTCGGCATGCCATGGATCTACAAGAAGTATGTCGACGAGGTGTTTACGGCCAGCCTGATGCAAGGCGTGTTCCTGGCCAGCGACGGCCGCACCCGCGAAGACCCGAGCAAGCAGTATGGCTCTGGCGGCCTGCTGCAGGGCAGGCAGTACATGATGTCCCTGACCTGGAACGCCCCGGCTGAAGCCTTCGGAGACGCCCGCCAGGAGCTGTTTGAGGGCAGAACAGTCGACGATGTGCTCATCACCAACACCGCCAACTACAAGTTCTGCGGGATGGACATCGTGCCCTCCTTCTCGTGCTTCGATGTGATGAAGCAGCCCGATATTGAGGGCGACATCGTGCGGCTGCGTGCGCATCTGCAACACGCATTCACCACCACAAAGGCGCCTGCGGGTGGCGTTTCTCAGAAAGTGCTTGACGCACAAACCTACTAGTTGGTAGACTACGCGCCATGGACACCGAACTCTCCCCCAAAGCCGCCGAAATTGTTGCCTGCGCGCGGTCGCTATTGGCGGCTGGGGGGTACAACGGGTTTAGCTATGCCGATGTGTCGGCTGCCGTGGCCATCAGCAAGCCCAGCATCCACCACCACTTTGCCAGCAAGGCGGAGCTGGTGCGTGTGGTGCTGGTGCGCTACCGCGCAGAGATCCGCACCGGGGTGGCGGCGCTGGAGCAGCAGGTGCCCGCCCCTGTGGCGCAGCTGCAGGCCTACACGGATTACTGGTCGGCCTGTATCCGGGATGGCAGTCTGCCCTTTTGCATCTGCGCCATGCTGGCGGCGGAGCTGCCGGCCATCCCTGCCGAGGTGGCAGACGAAGTACGTGGCCATTTTTCTGAATTGAGCGCCTGGCTCACAGGGGTGCTGACCCGCGGCGCGGCGCAAAAAGTGTTCTTCCTGCAGGCCACGCCCGAAGAAGAAGCCAGAACCTTCATGGCCACCGTGCACGGCGCGATGCTCTCGGCCCGCGCGTTTGGTGAGCCGGACCTGTTCCCCCGCATCGTTCAGCCGCTGCTGCGCCGGCTGACGTCTCCCTGAGCATTCCGCAGTTCGTCGCTCCCTCGTTTTTTTACCTCATCAATCTACCAACTAATAGATAGGAAACCTCGCCATGCCAAACCCTCTTTCCGTCCTGGGCATCGTCCACACCGCCATCAGCCTGGTGCCTGTGGTGGCCGGCCTCTACAGCTTTGCCAAGTACCGCAGCATCCAACCGGCCACGCGGTCCGGCAAGGTCTACCTGGGTGGACTGCTGCTTGCGGTGCTCACCGCGTTTGGCCTGTCCAGCACCGGCGGCTTCAACCCCGGACACGCCCTGGGCGTCTTGGCGCTGCTGGCGGTGTCTGGCAGCCTGCTGATTCCGCGCCTGTCCTTTTTGGGCTGGGCGCGGCCCTACCTGGCGACCTTTGGCCTGTCGTTCAGCTTCTTCCTGACGCTGGTGCCGGGCATCAACGAGACGCTGACCCGCCTGCCCGCCGGGCAACCCCTGGCCAGCGGGCCGGAGCACCCATTGGTGCAGGGCACGCTGCTGGCCTGGGTCGTCATCTTCCTCGCCGGCTTTGTCTTCCAGGCCTGGACGCTCCGCGCGCAAAAACAAGCCAAATAGGGCTCTAGCCCAGGTGGAATATGCGCGAGCAGCTTCTGTTTTGATAGCAATCAGGCCTGCGACAAGGCCACCGCATCGGCACCCGCGGGGATGCGCATGGGCGCGGCCGGGTCGGTCACGGCGCGCCACACAGCCTCGACCACATCCTGCGCGTAGGTCACCGGTGTGGCGGTGTCGCGCACGGCGGCGAACACGCGTTGTGTGAAGTCGGCGTAGGCCTCATGGGTACTGCCTGCCATGCGTGGGTGGGCGTTGTCGCCAAAACGGGTGCTGGGCGCACGCCCAGGCAACACGAGCCGGGCGCGCACGTGAAAGGGCTCCAACTCCAGCGCCAGCGATTCGGTGAACGCATTCACCGCCGCCTTGCTGGCGGTATAGACCGACAGCAGCGGCAGCGGCTTGAGCGTGACGCTGGAGGTGACGTTGACCACCACCCCCGCGCGCCGTTGCCGGAACTGCGGCAGCACGGCCTGCGTCATCGCCATGGTGCCGAAGGTGTTGGTCTCGAAAACCTCGCGCACGCTGGGCAGCGCCATGCCTTCCAGCGGCGCCAGCAAGCCCACACCGGCGTTGTTGACCAGGGCGTCGATGGGGCCGGCCGCCTCCACACAACGCCGGATGCTGTCAGCATCGGTCACGTCCAGCGCCAGCAGGCGCAGCCGGTCGGAGGGGGGCAACAGGCCTTCGCGCGGGGTGCGCATGGTGGCCACCACGCGCCAACCTTTGTCGAGAAAGAAACGGGCCGTCTCCAGGCCAAAGCCCGACGAACACCCGGTAATGAGAACAGTGGAAATGGCAGACATCAACAACTCCTTGGGGTAAGAGCTGCGTACGATACGTGCCGTAAACCGGACTGACTATGCTTAAATGTCCGTTTATTTGTTGAGATGATCCAATATGGTTGATCCGCTGGCAGAAGTTGTGTCCTTGCTGCAGCCGGGAGCACCGTTCTCCAAAGTGGTGGTGGCCTCGGCGCCCTGGGCAGTGCGCCGCACCGAGATGGGCCGGCCGTTTTACTTTGTGGTGCTGGAGGGCAGCTGCCAGCTCACGGTGGACGGCCCGGCACACAGCGACACCATCACCCTGAACGCAGGCGACTTTGCCCTCATCCCCGCGGCGCGCAGTTTTGCGACCTCCAGCCTGGACCGGCTGCCGCCCCGCGCGGGCGAAGTGGTGACCACGCCCATCACCGCCATGCCAGGCGGTGCGCGCGTGGGCGACCCCGAGGGCGCGGTGGACGTGCGCATGCTGGTGGGCAACTGCGTGCTGGGTTCGCCAGACGCCGCCTTGCTGGTGCCGCTGCTGCCCCAGTGGGTGCACGTGCGCAGCGAACCGCGCCTGTCCACTCTGGTACAGCTGCTGGGCGACGAAACCCGCACCGAGCGGCCCGCACGCGACATCGTGATGGCCCGCCTGCTGGAGGTGCTGTTGATAGAAGCATTCCGGTCCAGCGCCAGCACGGCGGCATCACCGGGCCTGGTGCGGGGCCTGTCGGACTCCAAGCTCGCCTTGGCGCTGCGCAGCATGCATGCGCAGCCCGCAGCGCCTTGGAACATGGCGCAGCTGGCACGCGAAGCCGCCATGTCGCGCTCGGCCTTCTTCGACCGCTTCAGCCGCACGGTCGGTGTCACGCCCATGGACTACCTGCAGACCTGGCGCATGGCCCTGGCCCAACAGCTGCTGCGACAGCGCGAGCTCGCCATCGCCGAGATTGCAGCGCGCGTGGGCTACAGCTCCGTCAGCGCCTTTGGCGTTGCCTTCACACGCCATGTAGGCGTTCCGCCGGGGCGCTACGCCAAAGGTGAGGTGGACGCCGCCGCAGTGTGAGCGACCTTAGCCACGCCCCACAAAGGGCATGTTGGTGGCCATGATGGTCATGAACTGCACGTTGGTGGACAGCGGCAGCCGGGCCATGTGCAGCACGGCGTCGGCCACTTCCTGCACATCCATCATGGGTTCCACGGCCACCTCGCCGTGGGCCTGCAGTACGCCAGTGGCCATGCGGGCCGACAGCTCGGTGAGCGCGTTGCCAATGTCGATCTGGCCGCAGGCGATGTTGTACTTGCGGCAGTCCAGCGAGATGGATTTGGTCAGGCCGGTGATGGCGTGTTTGGTGGCGGTGTAGGGAGCAGAGTGGGGGCGCGGCGCGTGCGCGGAGATGGAGCCGTTGTTGATGATGCGCCCGCCTTGGGGCGTCTGGCTCTTCATGAGGCGGATGGCGCCTTGTGCGCACAAGAAGGAGCCCGTGAGGTTGGCGTCCACCACGGTTTGCCACTGCGCAAACGTGATGTCTTCGATGTTGACCTTGGGGGCGCCCACACCTGCGTTGTTGAACAGCAGATCCAGCCGGCCAAACTTGTCCTGGATGGTGGCAAACAGCTGGTCCACCGATTCGGGCTGGCTCACGTCTGCACACACCGGGTGGGCACGGTCGGTGCCGCTGGCCTGGGCCACAGCATTCAGCGGCTCGGCCCGCCGCCCGGTCAATACCACGCGGTAGCCCGCTTGCAGCAGCGCCAGGGCCACGGCCCGCCCAATGCCGGTGCCGGCACCGGTGACCAATGCGACGGGGGAGGTGGTGTTCATGGCGGGCCTTTCAAAAAAACAATGTCGTCCCTTTGTACCAGATGTGTTGGCACACCCGGGCTCAAGCACCCCGCAGTTCGGTTTTGCGTTCGATGATGCGTGACACCAGCCCGTACGCCACCGCCTCGTCGGCCGACATCCAGTAGTCGCGCTCAATATCCACCAGCACGGTCTCCAGCGGCTTGCCGGTTTCGCGCGCGATGGTGCGGGCAATGCGCTCACGCGCCTTGACGATCTCGCGCGCCTGGATGGCAATGTCGCTGGCCGGGCCACCAGAGCCGCCGCTGGGCTGGTGGATCAAAAAGCGCGTGTTGGGCGTGCAGTAGCGCCGCGCGCGTGGCACCGACAAATACAAGTGTGTGGCGGCGCTGCCGACCCAGCCGGTACCCACCATGTTCACCGGCGCGGCAATAAAACGCACGATGTCGTGGATCGCGTCGCCCGACTCCAGGTGGCCGCCGGGCGAGCTGACCAGCATGTCGATGGGCTCGGCGCTGTCGGCGTCCAGCGCGATGAGGCGGCGTGTGATGTCGGCGGCCATGGCGTCGGTGACGCTGCCAAAGACTAGCAGCGTGCGGGACTTGAAGGCCTTTTCCTCCAGGTAGGAGGTGCGCGGCTCGGGGGCGCTGGCGGGCGTGGGGGTGTCGGCGGTGTCTGGGGTGTCCATGGGGGCTCCTGGTGGTTGAACTGCCTTGACGAACGCGGGGCAGTTTTCGTGACACGGCAAACCCAATCTGCCTATGGCACCATGCCCCCATGTACGACGCACGCCCCCTCTCCCCTCTGCCAGGCGCCCCGCACCCTGCCGACCACCACCGCCTGGTGCGCGCCGCCGCCCGCCTGCTGGGTACGGCGGAGGCGGAAGACGCGGTGCAAGACGCCTATGTGCGCGCGCTGGAGACGAACCCGGGCGAACTCAACTCCGCCCAGGCCTGGCTGCTGACCGTGGTGCGCAACCTGGCCATCGACCGCCTGCGCCGCCGCAGCTGGATGCAGCAGTGGCTGGAGGCCATGGGGACTGCGGATGCGGAACAGGCATCGCCCTCCGCCGAGATGGACGCTGCGCTGGCGCAAGAAGCCAGCCGCGCCCTGCGCCTGCTGGCGGCCCAGCTGGCACCCGAAGATGGCGCTGCATTGCTATTGCACGAAGTGTTTGACGTGGGCCACGCTGAAATTGCCGAGGCCAGCGGCCACACCGAAGCCGCCAACCGGCAGCAACTGCGCCGCGCACTGCTGCGGCTGCGCCAGGCACGGGGTGCGGCTGATGGCCCCACACCACCAGAGCGCGAGCCTGGCGAAGACACCGTCTTCCGGCTCTACCTGCAGGCGCTGCAGCTGCGCGACCCACACGTGCTGTGGGCCATGCTGCGGCACCCGCCCATCAGCGCGGTGGCACACCAGCCGGCGCTGGTCAGCCCAGCCGCCACCACCCCGC
This sequence comes from Rhodoferax sp. EU05-FHT12H12, assembly GCF_058791215.1. Lineage (NCBI taxonomy): Bacteria > Pseudomonadati > Pseudomonadota > Betaproteobacteria > Burkholderiales > Comamonadaceae > Rhodoferax > Rhodoferax sp. EU05-FHT12H12. The sequence continues at coordinate 988,194 of NZ_JBYTDI010000001.1, forward strand.
ACACCATCGCCAGTGGCATGGTTCAACTGGGTGGTCAGCTGGGCCTGGTGCTCACGCTGGATGGCGTGCGCCTGTGCGTGGTGCCGCTGGGCGTGCGGACCGCGCAAGAGGCGGACGGAGTGCTATTTACATAAGAAATAGGCCTCTAGCCCCCGTGGAATATGCGCAAGAAGCTCCTGTTTTAATAGCAAAATCCACATCAACCCGGAATCCACAACGTGGGCAAACCAGCCAGCGGTTTCAACAACTTGGCCACCGCGCCGCTTTGCACCAGCTGGGTGGCGTGCGCAATGTCGGGCGCCAGGTAGCGGTCCACATGGTGGGCGGGCACGTCTTTGCGCAGCAGCGCGTGCACGGCTTCCAGCACGGGTGAGCTGGTCAGCGGGCGCAAAAACTCAATGCCCTGTGCGGCAGCCAACAGTTCGATGCCGAGGATGTGCGCGGTGTTGTGGATCATGCCCTGCAGGCGGCGCGCGGCGAAGGTGGCCATGGAGACATGGTCCTCCTGGTTGGCGCTGGTGGGCAGGCTGTCCACACTGGCGGGGTGGGCCATGGATTTGTTTTCGGACGCCAATGCGGCGGCGGTGACGTGCGCAATCATGAAGCCGCTGTTCAGGCCCGCATCGGCGGTGAGGAAAGGCGGCAGGCGCGACACGCCGCTGTCGATCAGCATGGCAATGCGGCGCTCGGCAATGGCACCCACTTCGGCAATGGCCAGGGCCATGCCATCCGCGGCCAGGGCTACCGGCTCGGCGTGGAAGTTGCCGCCGGAAATCATCGCGCCATCGTCGGGGAAGACCAGCGGGTTGTCGGTGACGGCATTCGCTTCAATCAACAACACGCGCGCCGCGTGGCGCAGCTGGTCCAGGCAGGCGCCCACCACCTGCGGCTGGCAGCGCAGGCAGTACGGGTCTTGCACGCGGTCATCGCCCTCTTCGTGCGACTTGCGGATCTGGCTGCCTACCAGCAGCTCGCGGTAGTACTGGGCCACATCGATCTGGCCGGGCTGGCCGCGCACGGCGTGGATGCGCGGGTCAAACGGGCCGTCGCTGCCGCGCGCTGCGTCCAGCGTCAGCGCGCCAATCAGCAACGCGGCTTCCAGCACCGGCTCAAAAGCCAGCAGACCGTGCAGCGCCAACGCGGTGGAAGTCTGCGTGCCGTTGATGAGGGCCAGGCCTTCCTTGGCCTCCAGCTCCAGCGGGGCAATGCCGGCCTTCTGCAGCGCCTGCAACGCGGGCACGCGCACACCGTCCACCAGCATGTCGCCCTCGCCCATCAGCGCCAGCGTCATGTGCGAGAGCGGCGCCAGGTCGCCCGATGCACCCACCGAACCTTGCGCGGGCACAAAAGGCACCAGGCCCGCGTTGTGCACGGCCAAGAGCGTGTCCACCACCAGTTCGCGGCAACCGGAGTAGCCGCGCGCCAGGCTGGCGGCCTTGGTGGCCATCATCAGCCGCATGATGGGCGCGGCCAGCGGCTCGCCCACGCCCACGCTGTGGCTGCGGATCAGGTTGCGTTGCAAGGTGGCCAGCTGGTCCTTGTCGATGCGCTTGTTGGCCAGCTTGCCAAAGCCGGTGTTGACGCCGTAGACGGGCGCGTCACCATCGGCCGCGGCCTTGACCAGCGCGTGTGATGCGCGCATGGCCACGCGGGCGGACTCGGGCAGGCTCAGCTGGCACACGCCCGCGTGGATCAGGCCCAGCTCATCGAGCGAGATCTTGCCGGGGTTGAGGATTAGTTGCGTCATAAATGTGTCCGGAGAATAGGTTTGTATCAGGGACACCGCAGAACTGGCTTTGCCAGGCTGCTGGTGTCGCCCCCTTGAGGGGGTAGCGCCGAAGGCGATTCAGGGGTGCTTTCTATTTCGAAATCATGGGCAGGTTCATGCCCTGCTCTTGGGCGCACTGCACGGCAATGTCGTAGCCCGCATCGGCATGGCGCATCACGCCGGTGCCGGGGTCGTTCCACAGCACACGCTCCAGGCGCTTGGCCGCGGCATCGGTGCCATCGGCCACGATGACCACACCGCTGTGCTGGCTGTAGCCCATGCCCACGCCGCCGCCGTGGTGCAGGCTGACCCAGGTGGCGCCACCGGCAGTGTTGAGCAGCGCGTTGAGCAAGGGCCAGTCGCTCACGGCGTCCGATCCGTCCTGCATGCTTTCGGTCTCGCGGTTGGGAGAAGCCACGCTGCCGCTGTCCAGGTGGTCGCGGCCGATGACGATGGGGGCTTTGAGTTCACCGTTTTTCACCATCTCGTTGAAGGCCAGGCCCGCGCGGTGGCGCTCGCCCAGGCCAATCCAGCAAATGCGTGCGGGCAGGCCCTGGAAGGCGATGCGCTCACCGGCCATGTCCAGCCAGCGGTGCAAGGCCTTGTCTTCGGGGAACAGCTCTTTCATCTTCGCGTCGGTCTTGCGGATGTCCTCGGGGTCGCCACTCAGTGCCACCCAGCGGAACGGGCCCTTGCCGCGGCAAAACAGCGGGCGCACATAGGCCGGCACAAAGCCGGGGAAGTCAAACGCGTTCTGCACGCCCTGGTCCAGTGCCACCTGGCGGATGTTGTTGCCATAGTCCACGGTGGGAATGCCCATGGCCTGAAAGTCCAGCATGGCCTGCACATGCACGGCGCAGCTCTTGGCGGCGGCCAGGCGCAGCGCGGCGTGTTGCGTGTCGTCCGCCTGTGCGGCGCGCCACTGCGCCACGGTCCAGCCGCTGGGCAGGTAGCCGTTCACCAGGTCGTGGGCGGAGGTCTGGTCGGTCACGATGTCGGGGCGCACACCGCCAGTAGCACCAGCTTTCACCCGCTTCACCAGCTCGGGCAAGATGTCGGCCGCGTTGCCCAGCAAGGCGATAGACACGGCTTTCTTCTCGGCCGTGTACTGGGCCAGGCGGGCCAGTGCGTCGTCCAGATCGGTGGCCTGCTCGTCCACATAGCGGGTCTTCAGGCGGAAGTCGATGCGGCTTTGCTGGCACTCGATGTTGAGGGACGATGCACCCGCAAAGCTGGCGGCCAGCGGCTGCGCGCCGCCCATGCCGCCCAAGCCCGCGGTCAAGATCCAGCGGCCCGCCAGGCTGCCACCGTAGTGCTGCTTGCCGGCTTCCACAAAGGTCTCGTACGTGCCTTGCACGATGCCCTGGCTGCCGATGTAGATCCAGCTGCCGGCCGTCATCTGGCCGTACATCATCAGGCCCTTTTTATCCAGTTCGTGGAAGTGTTCCCAGGTGGCCCACTTGGGCACCAGGTTAGAGTTGGCAATCAGCACACGCGGGGCATCGGCATGGCTGCGGAACACACCGACGGGCTTGCCGCTTTGCACCAGCAGGGTTTCGTCTTCATTCAAGTGGCGCAGGCTTTCCAGAATCGCCTCGTAGCAGTCCCAGTTGCGTGCGGCCTTGCCAATGCCGCCATACACCACCAGGGCGTCGGGGTTCTCGGCCACTTCGGGGTCCAGGTTGTTTTGCAGCATGCGGTAGGCGGCTTCGATCAGCCAGTTCTTGCAATGCAACTCGGTGCCACGCGGTGCGCGCACGGAGTGGGCTTGGGCGGGTGTCTTGGAGGTGGGCATGGGGTTTCTCTCACAAACAACAAAGAATGCGGCGGAGTCTACTTGTCTAGACATGTCTATGCAACTAGAATTTATCCCATGGCCCAAGCACCCTATACCCGCGTCAAAGATTTCCTCAAGCAAGGCCTGGCGGACGGCCGCTGGACGCCGGGTGCGCAGATGCCATCCGAATCGGAGCTGGTGGTGCAGTTCCAGGTCAGCCGCATGACGGTGGGCCGCGCCATCCGCGAGCTGCAGGCCGAAGGTCTGGTGACCCGCGTGCAAGGTGTGGGCACCTTTGCCGCACACCTGGCGCGTGTGTCGTCCACCCTCACCATCACCGATTTGCACGAAGACATCTTGGCGCGCGGCCACCAGCACCAGGCACGTGTGGTGCTGTCGCGCGCGGAGCCCACGGCCGATGGCCTGGCCCAGCAGCTGGGCCTGCCGCTGGGGGCGCCGGTGTTCCACACGCTCATCGTGCATTACGAAAACGGCGTGCCCCTGCAGTGTGAAGACCGTTATGTGAACCCGGCCTGCGCACCCGACTATTTGGGCGTGGACTTCACCCAGACCACACCCACGCACTACCTGCTGGCCGTGGCCCCGCTGTGGGAGGCGCAGTACTCCATCGAGGCCGGCCCGCCCAGCACCCACGAGGCCGAGCTGTTGGGCATCACGCCCGCAGACCCTTGCCTCATCGTCGTGCGCCGCACCATGAACCGTGATGTGCCCATCACCCTGGCGCGCCTGGTGCACCCCGGTGCGCGCTACCAGATCCACGGGCAGTTCAAGCCATGAAGCCGCACCTCGTCCACGCACACGACTGCGTGCCCCAGCCCTGGCGCAATGGCGGCGGGCAGACGCGCGAGCTGCTGGCCTGGCCTGCCGGGCCGCACTGGCAGCTGCGCATCAGCCGCGCCGACATTGACGCGGACGGGCCCTTCTCCGCCTTCCCCGGTGTGCAGCGCTGGTTTGCGGTGTTGCAGGGGGCAGGCGTGGCACTGCAGCTCGGTTGCGAACAACCCTTGCACGCGGGCGACGCGCCCTTGTGTTTTGACGGCGCCGAGGCCCCGCCATGCCGCCTGCTGGACGGCCCCACGCAAGACCTGAACCTGATGGTGCGCCAGGGCAAGGGCCATATGCAGGTGGTGCGGCCGGGCCAACGCTGGTCTGCCACGCTGGGCGAATGCGGGCTCTACACCTGCCAGGCCGGGCTGTGGAGCGATGGCACACAAACGCTGCACCTGGCCGCCCACACGCTGCTGTGGCATGCCGCGCCGCGCAGCGCCACCTGGCAGTTTGTGGCGGACGACAGCACCCACACCCTGTGCGCTTATTGGCTGGGTTTCTCCTCATCCAGCACCACCATCGGAGGCCACGCATGACCGCCCTCACCCTCTGGCGCAACGCCAACCTGGCCACCCTGCACGGCAGCACACCATGGGGGTGGATGGAGGACGGCACGCTGCTCACACAAGGCGACCGGATTGTGTGGGTGGGCGAAGCATCGGCCCTGCCGGCCACGCAGATGAAGCAGGTGGAAGACGAATACAACCTGGGCGGCGCCCTGCTCACACCGGGCCTGGTGGACTGCCACACGCACCTGGTCTATGGCGGCCAGCGCGCGGCCGAGTTTGAGCAGCGGCTGCAGGGCGCCAGCTACGAAGCCATTGCCCGCGCCGGCGGCGGCATCCGCTCCACCGTGGCCGCCACACGCGCCGCGAGCGACGAGGAGCTGCTGGCCAGTGCCACGCGCCGCGCACAAAGCCTGATGGCTGAGGGCGTGACCACGGTGGAAATCAAATCGGGCTACGGCCTGAGCGAAGTGGACGAGGCCCGCTGCCTGCGCGTGGCCCGCACGCTGGGCCAGACGCTGCCGCTGACAGTGCGCACCACCTACCTGGGTGCACACGCCGTGCCACCCGAGTTTGCGGGCCGCACCGACGACTATGTGGACGCCGTCTGCGCCTGGATGCCCGCGCTGCAGGCCGAGGGCTTGGTGGATGCCGTGGATGCGTTTTGCGAAAACATTGGCTTCACCCCTGCCCAAACGCGGCGCGTGTTTGAAGCCGCACGCGCGCTGGGCCTGCCAGTCAAGCTGCATGCCGAGCAGTTGAGCGACCAGGGCGGTGCCGCACTGGCCGCCGAGTTTGGTGCACTGTCGTGCGACCACCTGGAGCACCTGAGCGAGTCCGGCATCCGCGCCATGCAAGCCGCGGGCACCGTAGCCGTGCTGTTGCCCGGCGCCTATTACTTTCTGCGCGACACGCAGTTGCCGCCCATAGCCGCCCTGCGCGCCCACGGTGTGCCCATGGCCATTGCCACCGACCACAACCCTGGCACCTCGCCCGGCCTGTCGCTGCTGCTCATGCTCAACATGGCCTGCACGCTGTTCCGCCTGACGCCCGAAGAAGCATTGCGCGGCGCCACCGTGCACGGCGCACGGGCCCTGGGCCTGCACGACCGCGGCACGCTGGCAGTCGGCCAGCGCGCCGACTTCTGCGTGTGGGACCTGGAACACCCCAACGAGTTGGCCTACTGGTTTGGCCACAACCCTTGCCGCCGCACCGTGGTGGGCGGACTGGAGCGCACGTGATGACACACCCCGTTTTCACCCTCACGCCCGGCAGCACGCCGCTGCTGGTGAGCTTTCCGCATGTGGGCACCGAGATACCACCCGACCTGCAGGCCCGCCTGGTGCCGCGCGCGCTGGCCACCGAAGACACCGACTGGCACCTGGAGCCGCTGTATGCCTTTGTGCGCGCCATGGGCGCCGGCACCATAGTGCCGCGCTACGCCCGCTACGTGGTGGACCTGAACCGCCCGCCCGAGAACGCGCCCATGTACCCCGGCGTGAACAACACCGAGCTGTGCCCCACACACTTTTTCAGCGGCGAGCCGCTGTACCGTGAAGGCCAGGCGCCCAGCGAGGCCGAGATTGCGGGCCGGGTGGACACCTACTGGCGCCCCTACCACGATGCATTGAACGCCGAACTACAGCGCCTGCGCAGCGTGCATGGCCACGCTGTGCTGTTTGACGCGCACAGCATCCGCTCGGTGCTGCCCTGGCTGTTTGACGGCCAGTTGCCCGACCTGAACCTGGGCACGGTAAATGGCAGCAGCGCCGCGCCCGCATTGCGCGAGCAGCTATCGAAAGTATTGCAAAACCAAAGCCACTTCAGCCAGGTGGTGGACGGCCGCTTCAAGGGTGGCCACATCACGCGCCACTACGGCCGCCCGGACCAAGACATCCATGCCGTGCAGTTGGAGATGTGCTGGCGCTGCTACATGGCCGAGGAGCCGCCCTACGCCATAGACCCTGCGCGTGCAGCAGCCGTGCTGCCGGTGCTGCGGGCGCTGGTGCAAACCCTGGTGAGCTGGAGGCCCGCATGAGCGAACAACTTTTATGGGCGCCGCAGGCTTGGCTGAATGGCCACTGGGAACACAACGTGTGCCTGGCCGTGGATACGCAAGGCCACTGGGCCGACATCACGCCCAACGTCCCTACCCCGCCCACCCACGCCACCGTGCTGCCGGGCCCCGTGCTGCCGGGCTTGGTGAACGCGCACAGCCATGCCTTCCAGCGCGCGTTTGCCGGTCTGGCCGAGCGGCGCGAGTCGGCAGCAGACGACTTCTGGTCCTGGCGCGACCGCATGTACGGCGTGGCACTGCGCATCACACCCGCACAGCTACGCGCCGTGGCGGCGCAGTTGTACGTGGAGCTGCTGCAGGGCGGCTACACGCAGGTGTGTGAGTTCCACTACCTGCACCACCAGCCCGACGGCCAGCCCTATGCCGACGAGGCCACCATGGCCTGGGCCGTGGCCGACGCGGCCGCTGACGCCGGCCTGGGCCTGACCGTGCTGCCCGTGCTGTACGAGCGCGCCGGCTTTGCCCAGCCCACGCTGCGGCCGGACCAGCGCCGCTTTGCCGGCACACCCGACGTGATTGCCCGACTGCAGGCCACGGTGCAAACCGGCGGCCGCCCACGGGTGAATGCGGGCGTGGCCATCCACTCGCTGCGCGCAGCCTCGGCCGACTCCATCGACGCGCTGCTCGCCCAGGTGGGGGATGCGGATATGCCCATCCACATCCACGTGGCCGAGCAAATGCAGGAGGTGCGCGACTGCCTGGCCGCCACCGGCCAGCGCCCCATCGCCTGGCTGGGCCAGCGCTGGCCCATGGACGCCCGCTGGCAGCTGGTGCACGCCACCCACACCGAACAAGCCGAGATCGACACCGTGGCGCGCAGTGGCGCGGGCATCGTCATCTGCCCCAGCACCGAGGGCAACCTGGGTGATGGTTTTGCCGACCTGCCCGCCTGGCTAGCCGCAGGCGTGCCCATGGCCGTGGGCTCGGACAGCCATGTGAACCGCCAATGGGCCGAAGAACTGCGCTGGCTGGAATACGGCCAGCGCCTGCGCCTGCAGCAGCGCAATGTGGCCGCCGCCCCCACGCAGCAACCAGCCACGGCCGCGCGCCTGTTCGACGCGGCACTGCACGCCGGTGGCCCCGCAGCGGGCCAGCGCGTATGGGGACTGACGCGCGGCGCACGTGCCGACGCGCTGGTGCTGGATGTGCAAACGCCGGGCTTGCTGGGCGTGCCCGCCACTCACCGGCTGGACGCGCTGGTGTTTGCGACCAACACGTCGGCCCTCAGCGAGGTGTACGTGGCAGGCCACAAGCTGGTGCATGCAGGCCGCCATGTGGAGCAGGACCGCATCGCCCGGGCGTTCGAGAGCACCATGCAGGCCCTCTGGGAAATCTAAGAAGAATTGGCCTCTAGCCCCCGCATTTATTGCGCTTACAGCTACTATATTTATAGCAACCCAGAGTTAAATCACACGAAGATAGCTAGTAAAACCCCGTAGACGAATCGCACCCTTGTGTCCTTGGTTTTTGCAGGTAATACCCCTAGACTGTGGACCATGGCTTAACCAGCGGCACATGATCCATCTCTACCCTAGCGCCCCGCGCCGCACACTCTCCGATTCATCACAGAGACGTGGCCCCGTCAAACTCAAAATCATGTGGGTGGCGTGGGTGGCCATTGTGTTTTCGGGGATTGGACTGGTACTTGTGCTTTTGCACCTGCGCACCCAGACGCTGGAGGCAGGCGCCAAGCTGACGGAGTCTTTTGCGCTGGGTATTGAGGAGCAAACCACACGCTCTCTGCAAGCGGTAGACATCAGCTTGCAACTGGCCGCCAGCAAACTGGCGGACCTGCAAACCAGGGGTCTCCTGACGCACCGCACCGCCGGTATTGCCTTGCGCGAAAGCCGGGACCAGATCCCTTTTGTGTCCGAGTTGGTGGTGCTGGATGCCAACGGCCAGGTGCAGTACGAATCGGGCGGCAACGCCATCGGCATCGACCTGGCGGACCGTGCCTATTTTCAGCGCTACCGCCACAGCGCAGACACGGGGTTCTACCTGGCCCCCCCAGTACAGGGGCGGGTGTCTGGCAAATGGCATTTGAATGCAGTGCGGCCCCTGCGCAGCACCAATGGAACGCTCACTGGCGTGATGGTCATGGGGCTCAACCCGCAGTACCTGAACAAGCTGTGGGAGCGTATCGACCTCGGGGACCAGGGTTCGATCACCCTCCTCAGCAAAGAGGGTGTGCTGATGATGCGCACGCCATTTGACGCTACCGCGATGGGGGTTAGTTTGGGGGACAGGCCGCTCTTCAAGTCGTTGCTGCCAGCCAGTACCTATGGCAATTTCCAGAGTGTCAGCCCGATCGACCAGGTGACGCGCATGTTTTCTTACCGGCAACTGCGCGAGTACCCCCAGTTGGTAGCGGTGGTTGGCATTTCGCACCCGCTGCTGCTGGCACCGTGGGAGCGTTTGGCCTGGATTGCTGCAACGATCTGGACCGCTGCCTCCGCCGCCGTGCTGGTCCTGTGTTATTTCCTCAGCCAGACGTGGAAGCAAACCGTCAACAGCGCCGCACGGCTGCAGACCATGGCGCGCCGCTTTGAACTGTCCACCGACGCGGCCTCGGTGGGAGTGTGGGATTGGGACATCGAACACGACATCTGGTATGCGTCGCCCACCTACTACACCATGCTGGGTTATGCCCCCGAGGAAGGCCCGGGAGACCGGGCCCTGTGGCTGTCCAGAGTGCACACAGAGGACCGCGCGGGTATTGAGGCGCAGATCCGCGCCGCGCTGGACAAGGCCTCGGACAACTACCAGTACGAAGGCCGCCTTCTGCATGCCGATGGCAACTACCGCTGGGTGCATGTGATTGGCCGGGTGCTGGAGCGGGACTCTGATGGAAAACCACTGCGGCTCATGGGTGTGCGCCTCGACATCACAGAACGCAAGCTGGCCGAGGAAGCGTTGCGCCGCAGCCAGGCTTTCAGCCTGGCCATTCTGGATTCGGTGGTGGCCCAGATTGCGGTGCTGGACACGCTGGGAACCATCCTGGCGGTGAATGCACCCTGGCAGCGTTTCTGTACGGAGAACCGTGCGCCGGAGGGCATCACACTACGCGGAGGGCCCGGCGACAATTATCTGGAGGCCCGCCACCTGCCACGAACCGATGCAACGGATAACGGCCAGAAAGCCCGCGACGGCATCCGGGCAGTGCTGCAGGGGCGTGTGCCCAGCTTCTTCATGGAATACCCGTGCAACAGCCCAACCCAGGAGCGCTGGTTCAGCATGAGCGTAACGCCCCTGGGCACCGAGGGCGCAGGGGCGGTGGTGGCCCACCTGGACATCACCGAGCGCAAGGCCCAGCAGTCCATGCTGAAACTGGCCGAGCAAGTCTTCGCCCAAGGGCTGGAAGGCATCATGGTGGCCAATGCCAAAGGCCGTGTGGTGCTGGTGAACCAGGCCTTCACCGATATCTCGGGCTATACGCAGGCGGAGGTGCTTGGGCAAAAGCCGCGGGTGCTGGCGTCGCAGCGGCATGGCGACGATTTTCACCAAGCCATTACCGACGCGGTCAGGACTCAAGGCACCTGGCAGGGCGAAATCTGGAGTCGACGTAAAAATGGGGTGGAATATCCCCAATGGCTCAAGATCAGCGTGGTGCGCGATGCAGGGGGCGAGGTCTGCAACTTTGTGGGAACCTTCAGCGATATCTCCGAGCAAAAGGCCAACCAGGAGAAGATCAACTGGCTCTCCCACTTCGACCCGCTCACCGGCCTGCCCAACCGCTTCTTACTGCAGGACAGAACCGCACACGCCATCAGCATGGTGCAGCGTGCCGAACAGCCGCTGGCCATGATGATGGTGGGCATAGACCACTTCAAGACCATCAATGACACGCTGGGCTACGCCGCCGCCGACCAGGTACTGCAGCAGGTGGCACAGCGGTTGCAGCAATCGGTGCGCGAACAGGACACGCTGGCCCGCATGGGCGGCAAGGAATTTGTACTGGTGCTGCCTGGCACACACAACGAAGGCGCAGCACACCTGGCCACCAGCCTGCTCTGGAAACTGGGCCAACCTTATGAGGTGAATGGGCAAACACTGACCCTGAGCGCCACCATCGGCATTGCCAACTACCCCGAGAACGGTACGGACTGCCCTGCACTGCTCAATGCCATCGAAATTGCCATGCACCGCGCGCAGGCCAATGGCCGGGGCAGTTTCCAGTTTTACAACGAAAGCATTTACCAGCAGGTGATGGCGCATGACCATCTCTCCAAGGCCTTGCGCAACGCCATTGCGCTGAACCAACTGAGCTTGGAATACCAGCCCCTGGCCGACCTGCAGACGGGCCAGATCAGCGGCATGGAGGCCCTGCTGCGCTGGACCCACCCCGAGTTGGGCCGGATCCCACCGGCGAACTTCATACCGCTGGCCGAGGAGTCGGGACTGATCATCGGAATTGGCGAATGGGTACTGCGCAAAGCCTGCGAGGACATCCAGAACTGGCAACGCAAAGGCATCGTGGTGCCCCATGTGGCGGTCAACGTGTCGCCCCTGCAATTTCAGGACAGCGACTTGTTGCTGCAGGTGAAGCGCGCGCTGGACGACTTCCAGATTGATCCGTCACAGATCTACCTGGAAATCACCGAAAGCGCCTTGATGGAGAATGTGCAGCACAGTGAAGCGCTGCTCAAGGAGCTCAAGGCCATGGGGCTGCGCCTGTCGCTGGACGATTTCGGCACCGGCTACTCCTCGCTGAGCTACCTCAAGCGCTTTCCGTTTGACAAGGTGAAGATCGACCAGTCCTTTGTGCGCGACATCACCAACAACCGCACGGATATCGTGATTGTTCGCGTGATCGTGTCCATGGCCCATGGCCTGGGCTTGAAGGTGATTGCCGAGGGGGTGGAGACCGAGAGCCAGTGTGAAATCATGCGCACCAATGTGTGTGACGAAATACAGGGCTACTTCTTTTCGCGCTCGGTACCGGCCCAGACCATGGAAACGCTGTTCGCCCAACCGCTGCAACTGCCCAGCGAGTTGCTGCGGTTCAGAAAGCCGCAGCGCACCCTGCTCCTGGTGGACGATGAAGCCAATGTGCTGGCCTCGCTCAAGCGCCTGTTCCGCCGCGACGGGCACAACATCCTCACCGCCAGCAGTGGCCAGGAGGGCCTGGACATTTTGGCCACCCAGAAGGTGGATGTGATCATTTCTGACCAGCGCATGCCCGGCATGACCGGGGTGGAGTTCTTGCGGGCCGCCAAGGCCAGCCACCCGGACACCGTCCGCATCGTGCTGTCGGGCTACACGGAGTTGCAATCTGTCACCGACGCCATCAACGAAGGCTCCATCTACCGCTTTCTGACCAAACCCTGGGAAGACGAGCAACTGCGCGACCATATCCGCAAAGCGTTCGAATACAAGGAGCTGCAGGAAGAAAACCAGCAGTTGGGTATCAAGATCCGCACCACCAACCAGGAACTGGTGTCCGCCAATATGCAGCTCAACGCGGTGCTGGAGACCACGCGCGACCAGGTGCTGCGCGACGAGACCACCTTGTCCATTGTGCGAGAGGCCCTGGAGTGCATCCCGCTGCCCGTGATTGGGGTGGGCGACGATGGCTTGATTGCCTTTGTCAACGAGGGGGCTGATGCGCTGCTGCATGACCGTGGCATGCTGCTGGGCGAAGCGTTGTCACAGTGTCTGCCCGAGGTGCATGCGGCCACCACCAATACGCCGGAGCATGTGCCCCACCCCGTCGTACTGAGCGAACGCTCCATGTCCGTCTCGTGGAACCACATGGGCATGCGCTCACCGTCCAGGGGCAAGCTCATCACTTTTACTGACCTGCAGGAGACACCGTGAATACCCCCGCAGAGCACACCAGCCCCCCGCTGCCCTGGCCCAGCCAGGAGCGGCTGGATTACCTGTTCCGGCATGTGGCGCAGGACCCGGGGGCCCAGGTGCTCAAGACCCTATTGCAAGACCTGCTCAAGCGCGCACAAGCATGACTTCGCCCACCAGCCCCGATTTGCTGCCCGTCATCCACAGCCTGCCCTCGCTATCGGCCGTGGTGTTGGACCTGCTGCAAAGCTTGGGACACGAAGAAGTCGGCAACACCCGACTGGCCCAAAAAATCAGCCAGGACCAGGCGCTGTCGGCACGCACACTCAAGTTGGCGAACTCTTCGTTTTACGGGACCAGCTTTCGCAGCAAGACTGTGCGCGAGGCGGTGGCGGTGCTGGGCAGCAAAACCATCCACCGCCTGGCCACAGCATCCGCCTTCATCGACGGACTGCCGGGCACAAAGCAGGGCGGATTTGATGTGACATCCCTTTGGCGCCACTCGATTGCCACCGCACTGTGCGCCGCCGAGTTGGCCCAGGCCACGGGTGGGGCTGCGGACATCGCCTACGTGGCGGGCCTGCTGCACGACGTGGGTCGGTTGGCGCTGGCCACCTACCAGCCCGCCGAATACCAGCAAGCCATGGCCTACCGCGCGCAGCAGGATTGCAGCGTTCTGATAGCAGAGCAGCGCACGCTTGGGACCAACCATTCGACGATCGGGGAAGCACTGACCCGGCACTGGAAGTTGCCAGAGGAAGTGCAACAAGCGGTGGCTTGCCACCATGCCGTCAGGTCAGGAGACACCAGCCTGCTACCGATCATTGTGCTGGCCGCTGACGCCATGGCACATGCACTGGACCTGGCGCAGGACCCGGGCGAAGCCGTGCCGCCCATTCCCACCGTTGTCTGGCGCACACTGGCGTTGAGCGATGAGGCCCTGCAAGGCGTGATGCGCAGGGTGCTGGAGCAGTTCGAAGCGGCCAGCAGCGTGCTGGACTCTTGAGGAAAACAACACATGGACGCCCACAGCACCACCTTGCCAACCGGACTGGGCTTTGGAAGCATTGACCAGACAGTTTTTTTTGAAGGCAGCCCGGTGGCCACCTTCATCATCAATGCCGACCATGTGGTCACCCACATGAACAAGGCCTGTGCCACCACCCTGGGCATTGCCGCGCAGGACTACATCGGCAAAGTCGGGCTGGGCCAGGTCTTCTACGGCTACGACCGTCCGGTCATGGCGGACCTGATCGTGGACGGTGCCATGAAGGAGATCATCGACGACCTGTACCAGAACAAATACCGCGCCTCTTTGCTGATTCCGGACGCCTACGAGGCCGAGGGCTTCTTTCCCACGCTGGGGCAAGGCGGGCGCTGGCTGTTTTTCACGGCGGCACCGCTGCGCAACGAGCACGGCAACCTGATCGGTGCGATTGAGACTCTGCAAGACATCTCGGAGCGCAAGATTGCCGAAGCCGCCTTGCTGAAGGCACAAACCGAAATCGAGTTGGTGGTGGAACAACGCACAGCGCAGCTGGCCGAGGTGAACCAGACATTGCGCGATGACGTGGCCCAGCGCGAAGCGGCTGAGCAAACGCTGTTGAACCGCAACAACGAGCTCAATGCCCTCAACGCCAAACTGACCGAAGCCCATGAGCACCTGATCCAGTCCGAAAAGCTGGCCTCCATCGGGCAGCTGGCGGCCGGTGTGGCGCATGAGATCAACAACCCGATTGGCTACATCTTCTCCAACTTCGGCACACTGGAAAAATACCTCGCAGACCTGTTCCACATGCTGGAGGTGTATGCCGAATGGGAGCAGAAAACCAGCGACAAGGCCATGCAGACCGAACTGAAGCAAGCGCGCGACAGCATCGAGCTGGACTTTCTGCAAGAGGACATCCCGACCCTCATGAAGGAGTCGCGCGAAGGCATTGTGCGGGTACGCGAAATCGTGCAGGACCTCAAAGACTTCTCGCATGTGGACAAGACCCTGGACTGGCAGTTTGCCAACCTGAACCACGGGATTGAAACCACGCTGAACGTGGTCAACAACGAGGTGAAATACAAGGCCGATGTGGTGCGCGAACTGGGCTCCATTCCCGACGTGCAATGCATGCCCTCGCAGATCAACCAGGTGGTGCTGAACCTGATCGTGAATGCCGCCCATGCCATGGGACCGGAGCGCGGCGTCATCACCCTGCGCTCGGGCCAGCAGGACGACAAGGTCTGGTTTGAGGTAAGCGACACGGGCAGTGGCATTCCCAAGGAGGTACTGCCCCGGATTTTTGATCCCTTCTACACCACCAAGCCCATCGGCAAGGGCACCGGCCTGGGCCTGTCGCTGTCGTACGGCATCGTGCAAAAACACAACGGCAGCATTGATGTTCAAACCGAAATGGGCAAAGGCACCACTTTCCGCGTGACACTGCCTCTGCTGCAACCCCAACCTCCTGAATCCGACGCCCCCTTATGAGCCTTGACACGCCCGCCCCCAGCAGCAGCGACAGCACTTCCGCGTTCAGCATTCTGTGCGTGGACGACGAGCCCAACATCCTCTCTGCCCTGCGGCGCCTGTTCCGCGGGCAGGGCTACAAGGTCCACATTGCAGAGGGAGGAAAGGCCGGGCTGGAGGTGCTGGCCACGCAGAAGGTTGACCTCATCATCTCGGACATGCGCATGCCCGAAATGGATGGCGCCCAGTTCCTGGAGCAGGCCAAACAGCGCTGGCCCGACACCGTGCGCCTGCTGCTCACCGGTTACGCCGACATCAGCTCCACCATAGGTGCCATCAACCGCGGCGAAATTTACCGCTACATCACCAAGCCCTGGGACGACACCGACATCTGCCTCATCGTGCGCCAGGCCCTGGAGCGACAGGCGCTGGTGTTGGAGAAAGCCCGGCTGGAAGTGCTGACCCAACAGCAGAACGAAGCGCTGCAGGCGCTCAATGCCTCGCTGGAGACCAAGGTCTCCGAACGCACGACAGAACTCAAGGTTGCCAACGACAGGCTCAAGGACAACTTCATCACCTCCATCAAGGTGTTCTCCACGCTGATCGAAATGCGTGGCGGCAACCTGGCAGGCCACTCCCGCCGCGTGGCCGACCTGTGCCGCAAGATCGCACAGAAGCTGGAGTTGGACAGCAAGCAGGTGCAGGAGGTGTTTGTCGCCGGCCTGCTCCATGAGATCGGCAAGGTAGGGTTTCCGGACGAGCTGCTTGGCACCCCCGTGGCGATGATGACGCCGGAGCAGCTGGACGCCTACCGCAAGCACTCGCTGCACGCAGAGCAGTTGCTCATGCCACTGCAAGACTTGCAGAAATCGGCCGAATACATTGGCGCCCAGTTCGAGCGCTTCGACGGCTCCGGCTTTCCGACCCACCTGGCGGGGGAGGACATCCCCCTGGGAGCGCGCATCCTGATCCTGGCGAGCGACTACGACAACATGCAGATTGGCACCCTGACCCAGCGATGCCTGACCCCTGGCGAGTCCAAGATCATCATCGTCCATGGCAGTGGCAAACGCTATGACCCGCGCGTGGTGGAGGCATTCAAGGAAACCATCTGGCCCACGACCCCCAAACCGGAACTGCAGAAATCGCCCTATGACGAGATGGCAGCGCTCTCCTCTGCGCTGACACCCGGCATGGTGCTCGCGCGCGACCTGATCACTCCCAATGGACTGCTCATGCTATCGGCCAAACACGTGCTGGACCAACGCCTGATTGACAAAATCATGGACTACGAACGCTTCAACGGCATGCAACTCACCGCCTACATCCAGGTGCCCAAAGGGTATGTGCCGCCAGCCGTGAAGATCCCGACAGACGACGATGCGACCGCGGCATGACACAAATTAATCGCGAACGCGTCGCGCCAAAACTCTCAAGAAAAATGGCTGTAACCCAAATTGCAGAACAAATCGCGGCACACCGCTACATCACCTTCTTGACCACCCAGGCCGCGACAAGGGCCACGCCCAGCAGCAGCTGGAGCCACCAAGCAGCGTTGCATACTGGCGCGAAAGCTGCCACCAACGTCGCCTTGTTGCGGGCGAACAGCCCCAGGACAAAGACAACACAGAACGCGATTGCCCAAGCAAACCAGGCGACCCCTACGCCCATGCACCCAAAGCTCTCGCACTGCAGGCGCCAAATGGCGACGGCAGTCGCCAGCAATGCAAGGACGGCGATCACGTAAAGACTGACAAGTGCTTTAGCCATGGCACGAGCCTAACGTAAAAGTGCGTGGCTGCCATCCTGCACGAGCTTATGGACACCATGGCGCGCCTGCAGTCTGGGTCGGCGGTGCCGCCCAAAAGCGCCTAACCTTGGGATTTCCAAACGAAAACGGCCTCTAGCCCAGGTGGTTATTGCGCGAGCAGCTTCTCTTTTTATAGCAATCTTCAGCCCTGCTGCTCTGCACTGTCCTGCACAAACTTGGCAAACGCCCGTGCCACCGCCCCCAGCTGCGGGCGCGGCAGGGTCAGCAGTTGCACGGCATTGCCTTGCCGGATGTTCAGGTTCCAGCCGGGCAGCAGCTCCACCAACCGACCGGCGGCCACAGCGTCTTGCACGCAGTAGCTGGGGGCCAGCACCACCCCCATGCCACCTTCGGCCAGGCGCACCAGCACGGTCAGGTCGTCGCTCTGCACCGCCGCGGGCGCACGCGGGCAGATGGCGGAGGCGCCGCCGTCGCGGCGCACCCAGTGCATCTCGGGGTTGCTGGAAACCGGACCGAGCAGAAGCAGCGGCATCGGGGTCAGTTGGTCCGGGTGCTGCAGTGGCTCCCACTGCCCCGGCGCACACCAGGCCCCGACATAAAAATGCAAATAGGGCCGGGCCACCCAATCCGGCGGTGGTTTGCTCGTGACCCGAAACGCGATGTCGACTCCCTCACGCAGCAGGTCGACCCGCCGGTCCGACAGCAGCAGGTCATAGTTCACCTCGGGGTGCAGTTCGCGAAACTTGAGCAACAAGGACGGCAAGACGGTGGTGCCAAAACTGGGCAGAGACGTGATGCGCAGGCTACCGGCCAGGCCGGCCCGCACCGAGGTGAGCGTGCCACGGGCCTGGGCCGCAGCATCCAGCACCGCCATGGCGTGGGGCAGCAGGCGGCGGCCGGTCGCTGTCAATGCCAGCGAACGGGTGGTGCGCAAGAACAGCGTTTGCCCGGTGCGTTGCTCCATGGAAGCAATGCGCCGGCTCACCGCGGCCCGCGTCTGCCCCACCTGCTGTGCTGCCAATGAAAAACTGCCGGCGCGGGCGACACGGGCAAACAGCTCCAGTGCGTCGGCGTCCAGCGCCTGGCCCGGTTGAACCGTGGGGTGTTGGGGTTTCTTTGGTTCCATAACGTTGACAGAGTGCATGCAGTGCGTCGTCTAGTCAAGCACCCGCAAACCACGGACGATGGCGCCATGAACTCCACCAACACCCAAGACATTGCATCACGCTGGCTGCCCCGGGCCAACATGACGCCCGCCATGCACCACCTGACCCAGGCGTTTGAAGGCCCCCCAGGCCAGGGCCATGCAGAACTGGACCTGTGCCTGACCGCGCAGGACGGCACCCAACTCTGGGCCACGGTGTTTGAGCCGCACCCGCACGCACGCGCCGTGGCCCTGATGGCGCCGGCCACCGCCGTGCCGCGCCACTACTACCGGGCCTTTGCACGCTGGCTCAGCACGCGCGGCTACGCCGTGATCACACTGGACTACCGGGGCATTGGCGAGTCGCGCCTGGCCGCGCAGCCAGCCCACACCATCAGCATGCGCGACTGGATGCAGCAAGACCTGCAGGCCGCGCTGGCGGCCGTGCAGCACCGTGCGCGGGCTGGCGCCGGTGCGCCGCTGGCCACGCTGTGGGTAGGCCATTCATTGGGCGGTCATGCACTGGCGCAATGCCAGGGCGTGGAAGACCTGGACGCAGCCATTGGCGTGGCGGCGCAGTTGCCGTTCTGGCGCCTGTGGCCGCGCTGGCACCAGCGCATGGGCGCCCTGTTCTTCTTCGGCTTCTGGCTGCCACTGTGCGTGCGCCTGTTGGGTGGCCTGCCGGGCTGGGCCATTGGCGGGGGCGAAGACCTGCCGGCTGCTGCCGCGCGTGACTGGAGCCGCTGGGGCCTGATGCCGGGCTACTTCACCAGCGACCCAACGGTGGAGGTGACGGCCCACCGCTGGACCGGTACCGCGCACCTGTGGGCCATCAGCGACGACAAGGTGTTTGGCCCACGCCGTGTGGTGGAGGCGCTGCAGCAGGCCTTTGCCGCTGCGCCCGGGGTGGCGGAGCTGCGCCATGTGACACCGGCCGACCTGGGCGTGCCACACATTGGCCACTTTGGCCCCTTCCGCCGGCAAATTGGCGAACGCCTGTGGCCGCGGTTGCTGGATGACATCGAGGCGGCCGTGCCGCAGCTCAAAGGCTGAGACGCGCCGGCCTGCAACCCACCAGCGACACCCCGGGTACGGGGTGCCCCTGCTGCCTGCAGCGCCGGGTCCGGCTGGCTCTCTGGCGGGTAGCCAAAGAGTGCGAGGCAGCAGAGTGGGTGAAGCGATTAGACGGTGCAGTCATCCATCTGTCCAATATGCATTTCATATGCAAGCATCTTGAATCAAGATGGATAGGCTACGATGGCGGCCTACTCTGCATACGCCCCATGGAACTGCGCCAACTTCGCTACTTTCTTGCCATTGCCGACAGCGGCTCGTTTTCCAAGGCGGCGCAGCGCGTGTTTATTGCCCAGTCGGCGCTGAGCCACCAGGTGGCCCAGCTGGAGGACGAGCTGGGGGTGCCCCTGTTCCACCGCTCACGCCGCGGCGTAGAGCTGACCGAGGCGGGAAGCCGCTTCCATCCGCACGCAGTGTCCATCTTGCGCCAGGCGGACGAGGCCATGGCCAGCGCGCGCAGCGACAGTGTGGCGCCCAGTGGCAAGGTGGTGTTTGGCATTCCGCACAGCGTGTCCAACGCACTGGCCCTGCCGCTGTTGCGGGCGGTGCGCCAGCAGTTGCCCCAGGTGCAGCTAGAGCTGACCGAGGAGCTGACCGGCAACCTCAGCAAGCAGTTGCGCACCGGCCAGATTCAACTGGCCGTGCTGTTTGACGACGGGCAGCTGTCCGAGTTTGCTGCCACACCACTGCTCCGCGAGCAGCTGTATTTGATCGAACCCGCGCAGGACGGCAAGAAGCGCCGGGCCAGCATCAGCCTCAAGCAGGCGCTGGCCCTGCCGCTGACCCTGCCGGCCAGCCCGCACGGCGTACGCCCCACGATTCACAACGCGGCCGCGCGTGCCGGCCTGGCCCCGCCGCAGGTGGAGGCCGACATCAGCTCCATCAGCATCCTGCGCACCACCCTGTTGGCCGGACTGGGGCGCACGCTGCTGCCGCTGATGCCGTTTGAACACGAAATCACCACAGGCCTGCTGCACGCCACCAAGGTGAGCAGCCCGCCACTCACGCGCACGCTGGCCCTGTGTGCCTCGGGCCATATTCCGGGCTCGGCTGCGTCGAAGGCGGTGGAAGGCGTGACGCTGGCGCTGGTGCGCGAGCTGTGCAGCACGGGCCACTGGCAAGGGGCCAGCCTGTTGCGCTGAAATACAAGCCTTTTAGTGCTCTAGCCCTTGTGGTTATTGCGCAAGCAGCTACTAAATAAATAGCAAATCAAGCACCGTAGCCGTACAACCAGGGCACATCCAGCAGGCGTGCTCCCAGCAGGCGCAGAGATGCGTCGCGCCCCTGCCGTGCCGGGCCCCGCAAGTGAAAAATCTGGCCATTGCGGATGGCGCGCGCCTGCACGCGTGCATTGCGCTGCCAGCGGGTCTGGGCGTAATGCGCCAGCGCAGCGGGCACATGGGCGGGCTGGGCCAGCAGCGAAGCCACCAGCTGCTGCGCGTCCTCAATCGCCATGCCAGCCCCCTGCGCCAGGTAGGGCCGCATGGGGTGGGCGGCATCGCCCAGCAGCGCAATGCGACCCTGTGCCTGCTCCGCGGCACTGGCCATGGGCGGGCGGTCGTACAGCGGCCATAGGCGCCAGTCGTCAAGCGCGTAGATCAGGTCCAGCAGCGGCGCCTGCGCATTGGCCAGGCGTGCACGCAGTTCGGTCGCATTGGCACTGTGGTCCCAGGACTGCGGGTCACCCTCCACATGGCCCTGCACAATGGCCACCACATTGAGCCATTCACCACCGCGCACCGGGTACTGCACCGCATGGAATTTCGGGCCCAGCCAGGCGGTGACCACCTGGCTGCGCAGCGGGGCAGGCAAGCTGTCTTGGCGCACCATGGCCCGGAAGGCCAGGTGCCCCGTGGAGCGCGGCTGCGCATGCGGCATCAGGGTTTGCCGCACCCGGCTCCAGAGGCCGTCCGCACCCACCAGCAAAGGTGTTGTCAGGCTGTCTCCCGCTGCCGTTTGCAGGTGCACGGCATCGGCATCTTGCTGCACCCGGGCCAGCGTGGTTGCCAGCTGCAGCGCCACCGGGTGGGCTTGCACGGCCTGCAGCAGCAATGCGTGCAAGTCGGCACGGGCCACCGTGGCATAGGGCGCACCATAGCGGGCCACAGCCCGCTCTCCCAGCGGCAACACGCCCAGGGTTTCGGCACTCAAGGCGTTGCGCACTTCCAACTGGGCCGGGAAGGCCGCCACGCGGGCCAGCGCATCACCCAAGCCCCAGCCCTGCAAAACGCGAACCACATTGGGCCCCAACTGGATGCCAGCGCCCACCTCGCCAAAGGCCTGCGCCTGCTCCAGCAGCCGCACTGGCAGGCCCGCGCGCGCAGCCGCCAGCGCGCTGGCCAGCCCGCCAATACCCCCGCCCACAATCACCATTGCTTTGTCCATGGGGCCATTGTCCATGCCCTGCGCAGGGCCCGACATTGACCTTGCGCAGCTACACTGCTTGTGACGTCTTCTTTCTGTCCCGGACCATGACCTCTGCCACCGACTTTGAACTGCTGTTTGACTCCGCCCCCATCTCCCTGTGGCTGGAGGACTACAGCGCCCTTAAAGATCTGTTTGACCAGTGGCGCGCCCAGGGCGTGACCGACCTGGAGGCCCATTTGCGCGCCGACCCGGCGCGGGCGGCCCAGTGCTCGCAGTGTTACCAGGTGCTGCAGGTCAACCAGCAAACCCTGCGCCTGTTTGGCGCCAGCAGCCAGAACGAGCTGATCAGCCGCCTGCCCGAGGTGTTTCGGGGTGACATGTTCGAGCGCATCGTGGGCGAGCTGTGCCAGATGTGGAATGGCGCACTGGAGTTTTCCAGCCAAAGCGTGAACTACGCGCTGGACGGGCGGCGCATGGATGTGCAGATCCATGTGCGCATTCTGCAAGGCCACGAGGACCGCTGGAACCGCGTGATGGTCTCGCTGCAAGACATGACGACCCACACCCAGGCACGCCAGCTGCTGGAGCGCAGCGAGCAGCACGCGCGCAACCTGTTCAATCTCTCGCCCGTATCGCTGTGGGTGGAGGACTTCAGCGGCGTGAAGCAGCTGATGGACGAAGTGCGCCACTCGGGGGTGCAGGACTTTCGGGTGTTCCTGAGTGTGCACCCCGACTTTGTGGGTCGCTGCATGGAGCGAATCCGTGTGCTGGAGGTGAACCAGCACACGCTGGACATGTTCGCCGCCACCGACCGCGCCGACCTGCTGGGCAAGCTGGACCTGGTGTTCAAGGGCGAAATGCACGACTCCTTTGCCGACCAGCTGCTGGACCTGTGGAACAACAAAACCATGCAAACCCGCGAGGTGGTGAACTACTCGCTGAGCGGTGAGCTCATCAACATCCACATGCAGTTTGCCGTGATGCCCGGCCACGAGGCCGACTGGGACATGGTGCTGGTATCGCTGGTGGACATCACCGCGCGCAAGAAGGCCGAGGCCTACCTGGAATACCTGGGCAAACACGATGCGCTCACCCGCCTGCGCAACCGCGCCTTCTATGTGGAAGAACTCAACCGCATCTCGCGCAAGGGGCCGTGGCCGCTGGCCATTGTGGCCATGGACCTGAACGGCCTGAAGGCGGTGAACGACACCCAGGGCCACGCGGCCGGCGACGCCCTGCTGCGCCGCGCGGGCGAGGTGCTGGCCAAGGCCGCTGGCGACCAGCAGCCGCTGTGCATGGCGCGTATTGGTGGCGACGAGTTTGTGGCGCTGATGCCGGGTAGCGATGAACGCGCGGCCAACGGGCTCAAGGAGCGCATCGAATCCATGCTGGACCTGAACAACCAGTTCTACCCCGGGCAAAAGCTCAGCCTGGCCATTGGCATTGCATGCTGCAGCAGTGCGGCTGAAGTCGAGCCCACCATCCACGCGGCAGACCAGGCCATGTTTGAAGCCAAAACACGCTACTACGAGCTGGCCCAGCTGGAACGCCGACGCAGCAACTGAAACCCGCCGCGCAACAGGGGTGTTGACTCTGTAGCGGCTTTAGGGTTTCCAATGCAAGCATCAACAGGAAAACACCATGAGCCAACACTGCTGCGAACACGACACCCCAGCCGCCCACACCCTGCAAAACCCCGCACGCTACCGCCGCATTCTGTGGACGGCGCTGCTCATCAACGCGGCCATGTTTGGCGTGGAGTTGCTGGCCGGTTGGCGCTCGGGCTCGCTGTCGCTGTTGGCCGATGCGATTGATTTTGCCGGCGACGCGCTGAACTACGGCGTCTCGCTGGCGGTGCTGTCCGCCGCCCTGGCGTGGCGCGCACGCGCCGCGCTGCTCAAGTCGGTCAGCATGATGGGCTTTGGCCTGCTGGTGCTGGGCCGCGCGGTGTGGAGCCTGTGGCAAGGCAGCGTGCCCGATGCCACCACCATGGGGGTGGTGGGTTTTCTGGCCCTGGCGGCCAACATTGCCGTGGCCTGGATGCTCTATGCGTTCCGTGAGGGCGACGCCAATATGCGCAGCGTCTGGCTGTGCTCCCGCAACGACGCCATTGGCAACATCGCCGTGATGCTGGCCGCCCTGGGCGTGCTGGGCACCGGCAGCGGCTGGCCCGACCTGCTGGTAGCCTTGGGCATGGCCGCGCTGGCGTTGCAAGGCGGCTGGCAGGTGTGGCGGCAGGCGCGGGGAGAGCTGGCTGGGGCGGCACATGGCGGGGACCATGACCACCATGGGCACGCGCACTAAATAGCACCACGCCCCCGGGCCGCCCCAAGGCGGCTTGGCCCCTCAGGGGTAGCGCCTCACTCAGCGGCGGAGCGTGGGGACTCTGGCCTTTAGTTCGCCACGGTAAAGCGCTTCTGGATGTGCTGTGGCTTCTCGATCTCATCGACGATCGCCACGGCCATATCTTGCACCGAGATGCTGCCGGGGGCGCCGCCTTCGGCCCACAGGGGGGCATCGGCACCCACGCGGTACTGGCCGGTACGCACGCCGGGGTTCAGCAGCATGGCGGGGGACAGGAAGGTCCAGTCCAGGCTGGTTTCCTTCTGGATCAGCGTCAGCGCATCACGCGCGGCGCCGGCGGCCACTTTGTATTCGGCGGGGAACTCGGGCGTGTCCACCAGCTGCACGCCGGGCGCCACAAACAGGCTGCCTGCACCACCCACCATCAAAAAGCGTTTCACGCCGGACTGCTTGACGCCAGCAAAGATGGCGTGGGTGGCCTGGAGGAAGATTTCGGCAATCTTGGGCTCGGTCCAGCCGGGGTTGTAGGCGCTGACCACGGCGTCATGGCCGGCGGCAGCTTGGGCCACCTGGGCGGCGTCCAGCGCATCGGCTTGCACCACGGTCAGGCCGGGCTGGGCGGCCAGTTTGCCGGGGTTGCGGGCCAGCACGGTGACCTGGTGGCCACGGCTCAACAATTCGGCCAATACGGGGGTGCCGACAAAACCGGTGGCGCCAATCAGAGCGATTTTCATGACAAAACTCCTGTGAAAACGGGTTGAAACAGAAGCCTCTAGTTTGATTACTTCACCAAAACCTGAATAGACGGTAAATTTCGCTTTGACTGTGAAGTAAAACTAACGAATCAAAGGAAACGCATGGACCAGCTCAAACGCATGGCCGTGTTTGCCGAGGTGGTGGCTGCGGGCAGCCTGAGTGGTGCGGCGCGCCAGCTGGGCATGACGCCGTCGGCGGTGAGCCAGCACCTGCGCCAGCTGGAAGACGCGTTGGGTCTGGCGCTGCTGCACCGATCGACCCGCAAGCTCACGCTCACCGAGGCCGGGGCGCGGTATGTAGAAGGCTGCACCGCCATGGTGGCCGCGGCCCGCGCGGCCAACCAGGCGCTGGAACACCACCGTGACGAGCCCGAGGGCGAACTGCGCATTGCGGCGCCCATTGGTTTTGGCAGCGTGCTGGCCGCCGCGCTGGCGCCGCTGCGCAACTTTCCCAAGCTGAGCCTGCACCTGCTGATGGACGATGCGCTGGTGGACGTGATTGGCGAGCGGGTGGACATTGCGGTGCGGGTGGCCAGCCTGCCGGACTCCAGCCTGGTGGCGCGCAAACTGGGCACGCTGCGGGCGCAGCTGTGTGCGTCGCCCGCCTACCTGGCCGCGCGCGGCTGGCCCCAGCACCCCGACGATCTGGCGCGGCACGACTGGCTGGGCGGGCGCCCCCACACGGCGGCGCAAGAGGTGTTGCAACTGCACAGCAGCGACGGGCAAGTGGCGCGTGTGCAGGTCACCTCGCGCGCATCGGCCACGCAGGTGACCGCCCTGCACTCCTTGTGTGTGGCGGGCTGGGGCATCAGCATTGTGCTGAGTGACGACGACCGCCGCGCCCTCGCGGACGGCCGCCTGGTGCCGGTGTTGCCCGACTGGCGCCCGCCGGACTACGACGCCTATGCCATCACCGTGCGCCGCGGCGAGCAGCCCGCCAAGGTGCGCCATGCACTGGACCTGCTGGTCCAGCACTTTGCCACCCTGACCGTGTAGCGGTGCCGGGCTGGCCTTCAGGCCAGCAACTGGCGCAACACAAAGGGCAGGATGCCGCCCGCGCGGTAGTAGTCCACCTCGATCGGTGTGTCCACGCGCAGCGTCAGCGTCAGCTCCTGGGTGCTGCCGTCGGCGCGGGTGATGCGCAGCGTGGCGTCGCTCTGCGGCGTCAGCTTCGCATCGGGGATCACATCAATCACCTCGTTGCCCTGGAGGCCCAGCGACTGCCAGGAGTCCGCCCCCTTGAACTGCAGCGGCAACACGCCCATGCCCACCAGGTTGGAGCGGTGGATACGCTCAAAACTCTTGGCCACCACGGCCTTGATACCCAGCAGCTGGGTGCCCTTGGCCGCCCAGTCGCGGCTGGAGCCGGTGCCGTATTCCTCGCCCGCAAAAATCACCGTGGGCACACCATCGGCCATGTACTGCATGGCGGCATCAAAGATGGCCATCTTGTGGCCCAGGTCGGGGCCGTCGTGCTGGTAGATCGTGACGCCGCCCTCTTCACGCGAGCCAGCGGCGTCGGGCGGAATCATCAGGTTCTTGATGCGCACGTTGGCAAAGGTGCCGCGCATCATCACGTCGTGGTTGCCACGGCGCGCGCCGTAGCTGTTGAAGTCGGCCTTGTGCACACCGTGCGCCAGCAGCCACTGGCCGGCGGGGGAGCTTTCCTTGATGGAGCCCGCGGGCGAAATGTGGTCGGTAGTGATGGAGTCGCCAAACAGCGCCATGATGCGCGCGCCCTGCACGGCAGTTTCAGTGCCATTTATGCCTGTAGCACCCGTACTACTTGCGCGAGCAGCTATGGAATCCATAGCAAAATCTGCAAAAAACGGTGGCTCGGCGATGTAGGTGCTGGTGGGCCAGTTGTAGGCCTGGCCGGACACGCCCTTGACCTTGTCCCACAGCTTGCCGGGTTCGGTCTTGACCTTGGCGTAGTTCTCGCGGAAGGCCCGGCCCTTCATCGCAAACTTCAGCAGCTTGTAGATCTCGTCGCTGCTGGGCCAGATGTCGCCCAGGTACACGTCCTTGCCACCCTTGCCTTTGCCCACCGGCTCGGTCATCAGGTCACGGTTGACGGTGCCGGCAATTGCATAGGCCACGACCAGCGGCGGGCTGGCGAGAAAGTTGGCCTTGAGGTTGGGGTGGATGCGCGCCTCGAAGTTGCGGTTGCCGGACAACACGGCGGCGCAGACCAGGTCGTTCTTGGTAATCACCTCGTTGAGCTCGGGCGTCAGGTCGCCCGCGTTGCCGATACAGGTGGTGCAGCCATAGCCGGCCAGTGCAAAACCCAGTTTTTCGAGGTAGGGCAAGAGGCCGGCCTCGGTCAGGTACTCGGTGACGATGCGCGAACCGGGCGCCAGGCTGGTCTTGATGTGGGGTTGCACCGTGAGGCCGGCCTGCACCGCCTTCTTGGCCAGCAGGCCCGCCGCCAGCAGCACGCTGGGGTTGGAGGTGTTGGTGCAACTGGTGATGGCGGCAATCAACACGTCACCGTTTTGCACCAGCAGGGGCAAGGGCTCCTTGCCGGGGTAAGTGGCGTCCACCACCGCAGGGCCGGCGGAGTACAGGCGGTCCAGTTTGTCGGCGGGCTGGTTGAAGCCGTTCTCACTGTTGGGCTTGCTGAACAGCGATTTGAACTGCGATGCCACCTGGCCCAGCTCGATGCGGTCTTGCGGGCGCTTGGGGCCGGCCAGGCTGGGCGTCACGTTGCCCAGGTCCAGCTTCACCACTTGCGAGTAATCGATGTCCCCCGTCTTGGGCACACCAAACAGGCCCTGCGCCTTGAAGTAGGCCGCAAACGCCTCGATCTCGACCTTGGTACGGCCGGTGCCTGTGAAGTACTCGATGGTCTTTTCGTCCACCGGAAAAAAGCCCATGGTGGCGCCGTATTCGGGCGCCATATTGGCAATGGTGGCGCGGTCCGGCAGTGCCAGCGAGGCAGTGCCTTCGCCATAAAACTCCACAAACTTGCCCACCACCTTGTGCTGGCGCAGGATCTCGGTCACGGTCAGCACCAGGTCGGTGGCGGTCACGCCTTCGCGCAGGCGGCCGGTCAGCTCAAAGCCCACCACATCGGGCGTCAAAAAGTACACCGGCTGGCCCAGCATGGCCGCCTCGGCCTCAATGCCGCCGCAGCCCCAGGCCACCACACCAATGCCGTTGATCATGGTGGTGTGGCTGTCGGTGCCGACCAGCGTGTCGGGGTAATAGACATCCTTGGCCGTCTTGTGCACACCGCGCGCCAGGTACTCCAGGTTCACCTGGTGCACGATGCCAAAGCCGGGCGGCACCACGCGGAAGGTGTCAAACGCCTGCATGCCCCACTTCATGAACTCGTAACGCTCGCGGTTGCGCTGGAACTCCAGCTTCATGTTCAGATCCAGCGAATTCTTTTTGCCGTAGTGGTCCACCATCACCGAGTGGTCCACCACCAGATCGACCGGCACCAGCGGTTCAATGCGCTTGGGGTTCTTGCCCAGCTTGACGGCCACGCTGCGCATGGCAGCCAGGTCGGCCAAGAGTGGCACACCGGTAAAGTCCTGCAGCACCACGCGGCTCACCACAAATGGAATCTCGTTAGTGCGGTGGCCAGTGGGGCGCCAGTTGGCGACTTCGGCCACGTGCTCGGCCGTCACCTTTTTGCCATCGCAGTTGCGCAGCACGCTCTCCAGCACGATGCGCATGGACACCGGCAGGCGGTTCACGTTGGGGAACTGTTTGGCCAGCGCGGGCAGGGAGTAGAACTTGCCGGCCTTGCCAGACGCGGTCTTGAAGTTCTTGAGGGTGGAGGCAAAAGCGTGGGGCATGGAACTCTCCTGTAACGGGGTGACAAACACACTGGGCCCATTGTGGCGCGATTGCCAGGTGCGTGCAGTACCGGCCGCTTCAACCCTGCATGGATTCCGGGAAGTCCGCGCGTCCAAGCGGATCAGCGCAGCATGTCGCCTGTGTTATCGACAAGCCCTG
Organism: Rhodoferax sp. EU05-FHT12H12; assembly: GCF_058791215.1. NCBI lineage: Bacteria > Pseudomonadati > Pseudomonadota > Betaproteobacteria > Burkholderiales > Comamonadaceae > Rhodoferax > Rhodoferax sp. EU05-FHT12H12. Next base: position 1,016,806 of record NZ_JBYTDI010000001.1, read on the forward strand.
CGCGCCATGCGTAAATGTGCAAAAAACGCGACCCGAGAGAGACACCATGACCGAAACCACCCACCACCGTATTTGCCCCTTGTGCGAGGCCTGCTGCGGCCTGGAGATCAAGGTACGCGACCAGCAGGTCGTCAGCATCCGCGGGCACGAGGCCGACGTGCTGAGCCGCGGCTACATCTGCCCCAAGGCGGTGGCCCTGAAAGACCTGCACGAAGACCCCGACCGCCTGCGCACGCCGCGCATCAAAAGGAATGGCGTGTTTGTGGAGGCCACCTGGGAGGAAGCCTTTGCAGAGATCGAAAAGCGCCTGCCGCCCCTCATGGCGGCGCACGGGCCCAACGCCACCAGTGTGGCCGTGGGCAATCCGTCGGCGCACAAAATCGGCCTGCTCACCTACTTTGGCAAGCTGGCGCGTGCACTGGGCACCAAAAATGTGTTTTCCGCCTCCACGCTGGACCAGATGCCCAAGCAGCTGGCCAGCGGGCTGATGTTTGGCCACTGGCTGTCCACCGCCCTACCCGACATCAGCCGCACCGAGCTGCTGCTGGTGATTGGCGCCAACCCGCTGGCCAGCAATGGCAGCATGTGGACCGTGCCCGACTTCAAGGGCAAGGCCAAAGCACTGCAAGCGCGCGGTGGCCAGCTCATTGTGATCGACCCGCGCCGTACCGAGACCGCGGCCATGGCGGACGCGCACCACTTCATCCGCCCCGGCGCCGATGTGTTCTTGCTGGCAGCCATGGTGCACACCCTGTTTGCCGAAGGGCTGGTGACGCTGGGCCGGGTGGCCGAGTGGGTCAAGGGCACGGATGAGGTCAAGGCGGCGATTGCGCCCTTCACGCCCGAGGCCGTGGCCGCGCGTTGCGGCATGGGGGCCGACACGATCCGCGCGCTGGCGCGACAGCTGGCCCGCACCCCACGCGCCGCGGTGTACGCCCGCATTGGCACCTGCACCCAGGAATACGGCACGCTGGCCAGCTGGCTGGTGGACGTGCTCAACACCCTCACCGGCCATCTGGACATGGAAGGCGGCATGCTGTTTGCCAAGTCGGCCGCGTTTGCCAGCAACACCGCGGGCAAACCCGGTGTGGGCAAGGGTGTGAGCACCGGCCGCCACCATGCACGTGTGAGCGGCGCGCCCGAGGTCTACGGCGAGCTGCCCATCACCTGCCTGGCCGAAGAAATTGAAACCCCGGGCGAAGGGCAAATCCGCGCCCTCATCACCGTGGCCACCAATCCCGTGCTCTCCAGCCCCAACGGCCCGCGTCTGGCGGCCGCGCTGGAACAGCTGGACTTCATGGTGAGCCTGGACATTTACCTGAACGAAACCACGCGCCATGCGGACGTGATCCTGCCCGGGCTCTCGCCGCTGGAGGATATGCACTACGACGTGGCGTTTCCCCAGCTGTCGTGGCGCAACCATGCACGTTACAGCCCGCCCGTGCTGCCACGGCCAGAGGGCCAGCCGGACGAATGGCAAACGCTGCTGAAGATCGCGGCCATCGCCAAGGGCATGGGCGCGCAGGCGGATGCCAATGCGCTGGATGACGCCCAGTTTGAAGAAGACGCCCAGCGCATGTTTGGACCCCACGCGGCAGCCATCGTGGCAGCCACCCAAGGCTTGCGCGGCCCGCAGCGCACGCTGGATGTGGCACTGCGCAGCGGCCCTTACGGAGACCAGTTCGGCCAGAAGCCGGAAGGGCTGAATTTGTCCAAGGTGATGGACGCCAATGCGGCGGGTGGCATCGACCTGGGCGAGCTGCAGCCCCGCATTCCCGAAATGCTGCGCACGCCCAGCGGCAAGGTAGAGCTGGCCCCCCCCCTGTTGCTACAAGATTTGCAGCGCGCTGCGCAGGATCTGCGCCGGCCAGCGCCCGATTTGGTCATCATTGGCCGGCGCGATGTGCGCACCAACAACAGCTGGATGCACAACCTGCCCACGCTGGCCAAAGGCCCGTTCCGCTGCACCGCTTTGGTCCACCCGGAGGACGCCACACGCCATGGCGTGCAGGACGGTGCCATGGCCACGCTGCGCAACGGAGCGCGCAGCGTGCAGGCCCAGGTGCAGATCAGCGACCAGATGATGCCCGGCGTGGTGAGCCTGCCGCACGGCTGGGGCCACAACCTGCCCGGCGCCCAGCTCAGCGTGGCCGCCGAGCGCCCCGGCGCCAACATCAACGCCCTGCTGGACGACCAGCTGCGCGATCCGCTGTCAGGCAATGCGGTGCTGGGCGGCGTGGGGATCTCGATGGAGGCGGCCTAGTGACACGACTCGACTGAAAGTCCCTTGCCGCATGACATACTGAGCCCCATGCGGTGGAAATATCACCCCCTTGGGGTCGGATTTGGGTTATTTGCGGTGGCGCAAGTGGGCGTCGTAGCCGCTAGCTTGGCGTCGCTGGCCTGGTTTGGCCCACGCGGAGCGGCATTGGCCGGGGTGCTGGTGCTCAGCCTGCTGCTGCTGAATGCCGGCTTGGTGCTGGTGCACCGGCGTTATGTGGCCCTTCAAGAATCTTCGCGGCGCTTGAAGCTGCTGGCCGAGATGAACGTGCAGGTGAACCGCGAGATTCTGCTCAACGAAGACATCGAGCTCATCTACCGCACCATCCTCAATTACCTCTTCAGTGTGTTCAACACGGCCAGCACAGGCTCGGTGCTGATTCTGGGAGACGACGGCTACCTGACTTTTGCCGCATCGCGCGGATTCACCGAAGCATTTGTCGACAAGTTCCACCTGAAACTGGAAGACAGTTTTTTGTACCAGGTCACCGGTGGCGATATCCGCGGTACCCGGCTGATCACCAGCGACGATTTCCGGAGTATTGAAACCGTGTTCAAACCCGGGGAGTGGGAGTACAAGTCCGTCATCAGCGCGCCCTTGTTCATCGGGGGCCGGTTGTTCGGGATCCTGAACCTCGACTCCCCCGTCTCCGGCACCTACAACACGCAGGACGTGGAGATCGTCGAGCAGTTCCGCACCCAGATCGAGATCGGACTGCTGGCCCGGGAGCGCTACACCACCAACATCAAACGCTACCAGGTGGACGCCCTCACCGGCCTGTTCACCCGTCGCTACTTCGAGGACCTGCTGAAGGTGTCGCTGGACCGTGCCCAGCGCCAGCAGGAGTCGTTTGTGCTGGCGCTGTTTGATGTGGACGGCCTCAAGGCCACCAACGACTCCCGGGGCCACCTGGCGGGTGACCAGATGCTGCTGGCCATTGCCAATGAGCTGCGCGCGTCCTGCCGTTACTCGGACGTCATTGGCAGGCTGGGGGGCGACGAGTTCATTGCCTGCTACTTCCAGAGCGAAATGCCGGTGATGGAGAAAACCGTGGCCGGCATTCGGGCCAGGCTGCGCGCCAAACCCACGCGCCTGGGCGATGCGGAGTACCGGCTGTCCTTCAGCTATGGGCTGGCCACCTTTCCGGAAGACGGAACCAGCCAGGAGGCCCTGGTGGCCGTGGCGGACAAACGCCTATACGCGATGAAGATGGCCAACAAATAAGCGCCTCGCGGGAACTACCTAGACGGAATCGGTGCATCGCGTTTTACGATAGCGGCAAAGTCCGCATCCACTGCACCGTCCTGACCCGCCATGAAAAAATCCCTGCTTGCCCTCGCTGCCGTCTTGGTACTGCTCATCGCCGGTGGCGCCTTGTGGTTACACGGCAATCTGGATGGTCTGGTGCAGGCCGCCATTGGCAAATATGGCAGTGCGATGACCGGGGCCACGGTCAAGGTCGCGGCGGTCAAGCTCAAGGCAGCTGACGGACAGGGCGCGCTCAAGGGACTGATCGTAGGCAACCCGGCAGGCTTCAAGACACCGTATGCGGTGAAGGCCGACACCATCGAGCTGGAGGTGGACGTGGCTTCACTGACCAAAGACGTGGTGCTGGTGAAAAAGATTGTGGTGTTGGCGCCCGAGGTGATTTATGAGAAGGGCGAGGCGATGACCAACTTTGACGCCCTCCAGAAAAACATCACCACCTACCTCGGCCCGTCCACCAGCAGTGGGCCGGGCAAGAAGCTGATCGTGCAGGAGTTCAGCATCCGCGGGGCCAAGGCGCAGGCCAGCGCGGCCGTCATGGATGGCAAGACGGTCACCGTGGCCCTGCCCGATATCCAGCTGCGGGACCTGGGCAAGGCCAAGGGCGGCCTCACGCCCGGCGAGCTGGGCCTGGAGATCACCAACGCGCTGGAAAAGCGCCTGACCATCGCGGTGAACTTTGAGAAGCTGGCGAACTCCGTGGGTGCGGCACTGGAGAAAGCGGGCAACGCCATCAAGGGATTTTTTAAGTAAAAAAGACCTCTAGCCCCCGTGGTATATGCGCGAGAAGCTCCTGAATAGATAGCACATCAAGGCCGCGAGGCCAGCCATTGCAGCGCTGCCAACACCGCCACCAGCGCCGCCTGGGCCAGCACATAGGCCACGCCCAGCACCGTCAGCCCCAAGCCGCCCGCCAGCACCAGCCCCACGCTGGCCAGCACCCAGGCCGCATTGCACCCGGCCAGCAAACGCAGGCCACGCAGGGGCAGCACGGGCCGGGCCAGCAGCCAGCCGATGAAGGCCACAAACACCAACACCAGCCAGGCGGAGCCCTGCACCAGCGCCACCGGAGCGCCCAGCATGGTGGACACCAAGCCCGGTAGGCCCAAGGACAGGGCCGCCGAACCCGCGCCTGTGACAGCGTCCAGCCAGAGCACCCGGCGAATACCCAGGGGAGAAGAAAAAGCAGCAACAGCAGACATCCGAAACTCCTGAAAGGTGAAAAGAGCCTGCATGGTGCGGCGCAGCGCGCGGCAAAGCCATTACCTCGGAGGTCATGCGCACCACGCCGCAAAGGCATGGGGGAGCGCTACGATGCCGCCATGCACACCCCCACCTCTGCCCCTGCCAGCTTTGGCCAGCGCCTGCGGCACTGGCGCCAGCACCGCCGCCTGAGCCAGCAGGAGCTGTCCCAGCAGGCCGACATCTCCACCCGGCACATGAGTTTTCTGGAGACCGACCGCTCGGTGCCCAGCCGCGAGATGGTGCTGCGCCTGGCCGAACGGCTGGAGGTTCCGCTGCGCGAGCGCAACCAATTGCTCACCAGCGCCGGCTACGCCGCCATGTACCGCGAACGCCCGCTGGACCACCCCGACATGGCCGAGGCGCGTGCGGCGGTGGACCTGATCCTGCGCTGCCACGAGCCCAACCCCGCACTGGCGATGGACCGGCACTGGAACATGGTGAGCGCCAACCGCCTGGTACCCGTGTTTCTGGCCGACATTGCGCCTGCGCTTTTGCAACCCCCGGTGAATGTGCTGCGCCTGAGCCTGCACCCCGAGGGGCTGGCGCCACGCATTGCCAACCTGGGGCAGTGGAAACACCACCTGTTTGAACGCCTGCGCCAACAAATCCACAGCACGGGCGACACCGCGCTACAGGCCTTGTTGGAAGAGTTGCAGGGGTATGACGCCAGCCACGGCCCGGACCGTGCCCACCTGCAGGGCGAGACCCGCGGCGTGGTGATGCCGTTTCAGCTGGACACGGCACACGGCCAACTCAACTTCATCAGCACGGTGACCATTTTTGGTTCGCCCATGGACATCACGCTGCAGGAGCTGGCGCTGGAAACCTTTTTGCCCGCCGATGCGACCACAGCCGCCGTGCTGCAGCAATTCTATAGCCAAATAGGCCTCTAGCCCCCGTGGATACTGCGCAAGCAGCTACCAAAACAGGAGCAATTCACGCCCGTCACAGTGCCCCGGGCACCGCCAGACCAGCCAAATAAGCGTCCAGTGTGGCCATGCCCACCTGCTCCAGGTCGAAGGCTTGCGGGTCCAGCAGCCAGTTGTATTTGAGCCCGCCAATCAGGGCGAACAGGCCCAGCGTGGCGTGGCGAACGTCCATCTCCCGGCGCATATGGCCCTTGTCGCACGCCAGTTGCATCAGGCGGTGCATGTCATCAATGCAGTCATTGCGCCCGGCAATGTGGCGCTCGCGCATGCTGAGCAGTTCGTCCACGTACTCCACCTTCTGGGTGGCAATCTCGAACACGCGGCGCACCTGCGGGTTGTGGGCGATCTGCTGGAGGGCCGCCATCGTGTTGCGCCGGATTTTGTCCAGCGGGCGCTCTTCGTCGGCCGGGGTGATCTCCGTCATGCGCGCCATCATGGGCAGGGTCACCCGCTCCATCATGGCGTGGAACAGCTCGCCCTTGTTCTCAAAATGCCAGTAAATGGCGCCGCGGGTCAGCCCTGCGTCCTTGGCGATTTCTTGCAGCGATGTGCGTGACACCCCGCGCTGGTGGAACACACGTTCCGCAGCGTCCAGTATCAATTCACGGGTGGCAAGGGCGTCTTCTTTGGTTTTGCGGGCCATGGTTTGACCTCATGAAAATGTGTGGGAATTGTAGTTTTTTTCAAACATACATTCGTGCATGTATGTATACTAAACCCCATTGCCGCGGTATGGTTCTGTTTTTATCGAGGGTTTGCCCTAGATCAAACCGCCGGCAAGCCCTCCCCCGATTGCCTCCCCCAACCACCTTTGTCACAAGGGAAATCTGTATGTCGCTGCTCCGTCAGACCCAGGGCCATTCGCCCTATACCTCTACCGGCCGCGTGGCCATGCTGGCCATTCCGTTGGCCGTTGCCCTGGTCGCTTGTGGTGCCAAAGACGGTGCCCCTGCTGCGGGTGGCCCTGGCGGCGGCATGCCCCCGGCCGAAGTCGGCGTGGTCACCGTGGCCGCGCAGTCCGTGGCCCTGCAGTCCGAGCTGCCCGGCCGCGTGAGCGCAGTGCGTGTGGCGCAGGTGCGTGCCCGGGTCAACGGTGTGGTGTTGCAGCGCCTGTTCCGCGAAGGTAGCGAAGTCAAGGCCGGTCAGGTGCTGTACCAGATCGACTCTGCCCCCTACCGTGCCAGCCTGGAAAGCGCTGAAGCCAGCGTGGCCAAGGCCCAGGCCAATGTGGCCCAGACCACCGCCCAGGCGGAGCGCTACAAGCCGCTGATGGAGGCCAACGCCGTCAGCAAGCAGGAATACACCACCCTGGTGACCGCCCAGCGCCAGGCCGAAGCCGACCTGTCCACCGCCAAAGCCGCCGTGCAGACCGCGCGCATCAACCTCAACTACGCCAACATCACGGCACCCATCTCCGGCCGCATTGGCCAGTCTTTGGTCACCGAAGGCGCCCTGGTCAGTGCCACCGAGGCCACCCAGATGGCGGTGATCCAGCAAACCGGCACCGTGTATGTGAACTTCACCCAGAGCAGCACCGACGTGCTACGCCTGCGCAAGGCGATTGCCTCCAAGCAGCTGCGCGCATCGGGCGATGGTTCGGTGCCCGTGCGAGTGGTGCTGGAAGACGGCACCGAGCTGGCCAAACCCGGCAAGCTGCTGTTCAGCGACCTGACGGTGGACGCCAGCAGCGGCCAGATCACGCTGCGTGCCGAGGTGCCCAACACCGACGGCCTGCTGCTGCCCGGCCAATACGTGCGTGTGCGCCTGTCGCAAGCCGAGCTGCCCTCCGCCGTCCTGCTGCCCCAGCAGGCCGTGACCCGCACCAACCAGGGCGACAGCGTGCTGGTGGTGGGTGAAGGCGGCAAGCCCGGTCCGCGCCCTGTGAAGGTCGGCAACGCCCAGAACAACCAGTGGGTGATTCTGGACGGCCTGAAAGAAGGCGACCAGGTCATCGTCGATGGCTTCCAGAAAATGATGGTGCCCGGCGCCCCCGTGAAGCCCGTGCCTTGGACAGGCGCTGCGCCTGCCGCGGCCGGTGCCCCCGGCGCCGCAGCATCCGCCCCCGCCGCTGCTGCATCGGCCGCAGGCAAATAAGCACACACGAGGCACTTTTCCATGGCCCAGTTTTTTATCAACCGCCCCATCTTTGCATGGGTGATCTCGCTGTTCATCCTGGTGATGGGCGGCGTGGCGATCACGCAGCTGCCCATCTCGCAGTACCCACCGGTGGCACCGCCCTCCATCGTCGTCAACGCGGCCTACCCCGGCGCATCGGCGCAAACGCTGGAGGACAGCGTGCTGTCCGTCATCGAGCGCGAAATGAACGGCTCGCCCGGCCTGATCTACATGGAATCGGTGGCGCAGGCCGACGGCTCCGGCAGCATCACGCTGACCTTTGAGACCGGCACCAACGCCGACCTGGCGCAGGTGGACGTGCAAAACCGCCTGTCGCGCGCCACCCCGCGCCTGCCCGCAGCGGTGACGCAGCAGGGTGTGCGCGTGGACAAGTCGCGCTCCAACTTCCTGCTGTTCACCATGCTGTCCTCGGACAGCCCCGAGCTGGACACCGTTGCACTGGGCGACTACGCCTCCCGCAACATCGTGCCCGAGCTGCAGCGCCTGCCCGGCATCGGCCAGGCCCAGCTGTTCGGTACCGAGCGTGCCATGCGCGTGTGGGTAGACCCGGCCAAGCTGGCGTCCTTCAACCTGTCGGCCGCCGAAGTAAACGCCGCCATCCGCGCGCAGAACGCGCAGGTGTCCTCCGGCGCCATTGGTGACCTGCCCAACATCACCGGCCAAAGCATTGCCGCCACGGTGGTGGTGAACGGCCAGCTCGGCAGCGTCGCGCAGTTTGGCAACATCGCCCTGCGCTCCAACGCCGATGGTTCCGCCGTGCGCCTGAAGGACGTGGCCCGCATCGAACTCGGTGCCCAAGGCTACGCAACGTCTGCGCGCCTGAACGGCAAGCCTGCCGTCGGTATCGGCGTGCAGCTCTCGCCCAGCGGTAACGCCATGGCCGCGGCCAAGGCCGTGCGTGCACGCATGGAGGAACTGCAAAGCTACTTCCCCGCTGGTGTGAAGTGGAGCATCCCCTACGACAGCTCGCGCTTTGTGCAAATCTCCATCTCGCAAGTGGCCGAGACCCTGGTGGAAGCCGTGGTGCTGGTGTTCCTGGTGATGTTCCTGTTCTTGCAGAACTGGCGCTACACCATCATCCCGACCATCGTGGTGCCGGTGGCACTGCTGGGCACCTTTGCCACACTGCTGGCCTTGGGCATGTCCATCAACGTGCTGACCATGTTCGGCATGGTGCTGGTGATCGGTATCGTGGTGGACGACGCCATCGTGGTGGTGGAGAACGTCGAACGCATCATGAGCGAGGAAGGTCTGCCGCCGCTGCAGGCCACGCGCAAGGCCATGGGCCAGATCTCGGGCGCCATCGTCGGCGTGACCGTGGTGCTGATTGCGGTGTTTGTGCCGCTGGCGTTCTTTGCCGGCTCGGTGGGCAATATCTACCGCCAGTTCTCGGCGGTAATGGTGAGCTCCATCGCGTTCTCGGCCTTCCTGGCCCTGTCGCTCACGCCCGCACTGTGCGCCACGCTGCTCAAGCCCGTGGAGGCCGGCCACGCCCATGCCAAGACCGGTTTCTTTGGCTGGTTCAACCGCCGCTTCAACAGCACGGCCAAGGGTTATGAGAGCGTAGTCACGCGCCTGCTCAAGAAGGCTGGCCGCTACCTGGTGATCTACGCCGCCATCATTGGCGCCGTGGCCGTGGTCTACATGCGCTTGCCCACGTCCTTTTTGCCCGGTGAAGACCAGGGTTCCATCATCGTGAACGTGCAGCTGCCTCCCGGTGCCACCCAAGAACGCACGCTCAATGTGATGCAACAGGTCGAAGGTTTTATCCTGAAACAGCCTGAAGTGCAGAGCATGGTGGCGGTGTTGGGCTTCAGCTTCTCCGGCCAGGGCCAGAATGCGGCGCTGGGCTTTGTGACGCTGAAAGACTGGGCCGACCGCCCAGGCCCCGGCCAGTCGGCCGAGGCGCTGGCAGGCCGTGCCTTTGGTGCGCTCATGGGCATCCGCGATGCGTTCATCTTCCCGCTGAGCCCGCCCCCCATTCCCGAGCTGGGCTCGGCCTCGGGCTTCACCTTCCGCCTGCAAGACCGCGGCGGCAAGGGCCACGACGCGCTGATTGCCGCACGCAACCAGTTGCTGGGCATGGCAGGCAAAAGCAAGGTGCTCACGCAAGTGCGCCCGGACGGTCTGGAAGACGCACCGCAGTTGCAAATCGACATTGACCGCGACAAGGCCAGCGCCCTGGGCGTGAGCTTTGATTCGATCAACAGCACCATCTCCACGGCGCTGGGTTCGAGCTACATCAACGACTTCCCCAACGCAGGCCGCCTGCAACGGGTGGTGGTGCAAGCCGACGCCACCGCGCGTATGCAGCCCGACGACATCCTCAAGTTCAACGCCATCAACAACCAGGGCAAGGCAGTGCCGCTATCCGCCTTTGCCAGCACCCGCTGGATCAAGGGCGCCATGCAGACCGTGCGCTACAACGGCTACCCCGCCGTGCGTATTGGCGGTGCAGCAGCCGCTGGCTACAGCACCGGTGAGGCCATGGACGAGATGGAAAAACTCGCAGCCCAGCTGCCCGCCGGCTTTGGCTTTGAGTGGACAGGCCAGTCGCGCCAGGAAAAGCAGGCCGGCTCGCAAGCCACCATCCTGTACGCCTTCGCCATCCTGGCCGTGTTCTTGTGCCTGGCCGCGCTGTACGAGAGCTGGTCCATCCCGCTGTCGGTGATTTTGGTGGTGCCACTGGGCGTGTTGGGCGTGGTGCTGGCCACCCTGTTCCGCGGTTATGCCAACGACGTGTACTTCCAGGTCGGCCTGATCACCATCATTGGTCTGTCCGCCAAGAACGCGATTCTGATCATTGAATTTGCCAAGGACCTGCAGGCCCAGGGCAAGAGCGTGATCGAGTCGGCCCTGGCCGCAGCGCACATGCGCTTCCGCCCCATCGTGATGACGTCCATGGCTTTCATGCTGGGGGTGTTGCCTCTGGCCATTGCCAGCGGCGCAGGCTCGGCCAGCCAGCGCGCCATCGGCACCGGTGTGATCGGTGGCATGGTGGTGGGCACGGCCCTCGCGGTGTTTTTTGTGCCTATCTTTTTTGTGGTCGTGCGCAGCCTCTTCAAGGGCAGCGAACGCCAGCGCCAATTTGACGCAGAACACGGACACCAGATCGGAGTGGATACCCATGAGTAAGCCTTCTATTGCACGCCCGGCCCTGCGCTTGGCCACCCTGTCCGCCGCCTTGTGGCTGGCCGGTTGCAGCTTCATCCCCACCTTCAGCCGCCCTGCGGCGCCGGTGGCCGAGAGCTTCCCCACCGCTGCGGCCCAGGCCCCTGCGGCAGACGCTAGCGCCCGCACCGCGGCCGACATTGAATGGCAGACCTTCTTCAAGGATGCGCGCCTCAAGCGCCTGATTGAGCTGGCCCTGCAAAACAACCGCGACCTGCGCGTGGCCGTGCTCAACATCGAGCAAACCCGCGCCAAGCTGCAGGTAGCGCGTGCCGACCAGTTGCCCACGGTGAACGCCGGCATCAGCGGCAGCCGTGGCCCGGCCGCCAGCGGCGCCATCACCAGCAGCTACACCGCAGGCCTCTCCGTCACCGCGTATGAGCTGGACTTTTTTGGCCGCGTGCGCGCCCTCAGCCAGGCCGCCCAGGCCCAGCTGCTGGGCACCGAGGAAGCGCGCAAGACGGTGCAGATCAGCCTGATCGCGTCGGTGGCCAACACCTACCTGAACCTGCTGGCCGACGACGAGCTGCTGCGCGCCACCCGCGAGACACTCAAGACGCGGCAAGAGTCTTTGCGCCTCATGCAGCTCAAGTTTGACAACGAAGCGGCCTCCAAGCTGGACCTGAGCAGTGCACAAAGCCTGCTGGAGGCGGCCAAGGTGTCGCTGGCCCAGCTGACGCGCCAGCGCGCCCAGGACGAAAACGCCCTGGTGCTGCTGGTGGGCCAGCCCCTGCCCGCCGACCTGCCCGCCGGTGTGCCGATGGCCGAGCAAGGCCTGTTGGCCGACCTGCCCGCCGGTGTGCCGTCCGAGCTGCTGGTGCGCCGCCCCGATGTGCGCCAGGCCGAGCAAAACCTGCTGGCCCTGAACGCCAACATCGGCGCAGCACGCGCGGCCTTCTTCCCGCGTATCACGCTCACCGCCAGCGCCGGTGTGGCCAGCAACGACCTGGACACGCTGTTCAACAACGGCACCAGCGCCTGGAGCTTTGTGCCCCAGCTGCTGATGCCGCTGTTTGACGCAGGCCGCAACCAGGCCAACCTGGAAGCCGCCAAGGTGAACAAGGAAATCGCCGTGGCCCAGTACGAGAAAGCGATCCAGACCGGCTTTAGGGAAGTGGCCGACGCCCTGGCCGGCCGCGCCACGCTGGGTGACCAGCTGCAAGCGCAAACCGCCCAACTGGAAGCCGAGAAGACCCGCATGGGCCTGACCGACCTGCGCTTCCAGAACGGCGTGGCCAGCTCGTTTGACGTGCTGGACGCCCAACGCTCGCTCTTCACCGCCCAACAAGCCGTGGTGCAAGTGCAGGCACTGCAACTGCAAAACCTGGTGACCCTGTACAAGGTGCTGGGTGGTGGCTGGACGGAGGCTGCTGCAGAGCAGAAATAATAGACAAATCGGGCTCTAGATCCCGTGGATATTGCGCGAACAGCTCCTAATTTAGGAGCTGTTTTTGTTTCTATCTACTCCACCGCCACGTTCTGCGGATACAGCGCGTCGAGCGTCTCCTGGTCGTACGCCGTCTTGAACGCATGCAGATCCTTCAGCGCCTCCGCACGCTGCGCTGCCGGCCTGGCGTTGATGCGGTCAAAGAAGCTTTTCACGTGCGGGTAGTCTGCCCAGCCCGCGTCGCCAAACACATACGGGAAGGCGCGCACCCAACCCCATAGCGCCATGTCGACGATGGTGTATTCCTCGTTGACCATGAAGGTGCGCGTGGCCAGGTGCTCGTCAATGATTTTCCAGTGGCGGCGCGCCTCGAAGGCGTAGCGGTTCAGGGCGTAGTCCTTGGGCTCGGGCGCAAAGTGGCGGAAGTGCACGGCCTGGCCCGAGAAGGGGCCTATGCCCGTGGCGATGAACATCAACCAGGAGTACATCTGGCTGCGCACCTCCGGCCGGTTCTCCGGCAAAAACTTGCCATGCCGCACCGCCAGGTAGAGCAGGATGGCATTGCTGTCAAAGACGGTGGCGTCACCATCCACCAACGCCGGGGTCTTGCCATTGGGGTTGATGGCGCGGTAGGCCGCGCTGTGCTGCTCGCCCCGGGCGGTGTCCACCGGCACCATCTCGTAGGGCAGGCCAGACTCCTCCAGGAACAACGCCACCTTGGCGGGGTTGGGGGACGGGTGGTAATAGAACTTGAGCATGGGGTTTCTCCTCGTCGCTGAGTCTTAGTACTTTTGCAGGATGAAGTCGCTGACCTTGGGCGCATCCGGGGTCAGCAGCGTGTCCAGGCGGGAGTTCATGACGTACACGTCCTTGCCCACCTGGGCGGCCGTGGTAGGAAAGCTCTGCAGGCTCTTTTGCGTGCGGGCGATGCTGGCGGTCTTCCAGCCATCGGTGGACACCAGGTCCAGCGTGCGGTCGGCACCGCTGTTCTGCACCAGGGTCACGCGGCCCGGCATGCGCAGCACCATGCCGTCGGCGCCCTTCAGCACTTCAGGCAGTTGCACGCGCGCGATCTGCGTCGGGTCTTTCAGGCTCACGCGGAACAGCTCGCCACTGTTGTGTTTGTTGACCAGCAGGTAGCCGTCCGGATGGGCCACGATGCCGTTGAGGTTGAAGTTCTCGCCGGTGAACAGCTCGCTCTGCGCAAACACCGTGGCCTTGCCCGCCGTGTCCACACGGTAGATGACCGGGGAGAAGCTGTCCGTCACATACACATTGCCCTGGGCATCCAGCGCCAGGTCGTTGGCAAAGTGGGCGCCAGCAAAGAGGCTGCCCAGGTCGTGGTAGGCCACACGCTGGCCGGTCTTGGCGTTGTAGGCCGCCACGGCGGCCAGCTTGCCCTGCGTGGCCGGGCCGCTGTGGGTGGCCGCGCCCAAGTCGCCAATGGCTACCCACAGCAGATTGCGCTTGGCGTCCAGCGCCAGTCCAGCGGTAGTGACCAGTGCACTGTCGGTGATGAAGGCGCTGTACGCACCGCGCAGGGTGACCTTGCCGATGGTGCCGTGGCGCACCGAGCTGACCAGAAAGGCCTGCTGCTGCGCGGACCAGGCCACGCCTTCGGGGTAGACCGTGTCGGCCGTGAAGCCGATGTTGCCACCGGCCATGGCCAGTTGGGCCGCCAGTGCCAGCGGGGTGGCGACCATCCAGGCGGCGCGGCGGATGGAGAAACGTTGGGAGACTGTATTGGAGAGGGATTTCATGGAGTTTCGCTTTCTGGCCCGTGGGCCTTTGGGTTGGGGTGGAGGTATTGTGGAAATTTGCGTTAATCGCAACAATCACATTCATCGCAAACAATCTTTCCGATATTTGCAAAGCTCACCCACCCCGTACCCCATGATTGAAGAACTCCGCACCTTTCTGGCCGTCGCCGCGGCCGGCAATTTCTCGCAAGTGGCCCGCAAGCAGGAAGTAGCTGTGTCCTCCGTCACGCGCAAGATCGACGCGCTGGAGGCCGAACTGGGCGTGAAGCTCTTGCGCCGCAGCTCACGCCTGCTGCAGCTCACCGATGCGGGCGAGCAATTTGCCATCAGCGCGCGCCGCATCGTGGCCGAGCTGGACGACGCCAAGGAGGCCTTGGCCGAGGGCCAGGCCGACCCGCGCGGCCTGCTGACCGTGACCGCGCCCACGGCGTTTGGGCAGCGTTATGTCACCCCCGCCGCCACGCGCTTTCTGCGCCAGTACCCAGAGATTGAGCTGGAGCTGCACCTGAGCGACCAACAAATCGACCTGGCCGCGCAACGCGTGGATGTGGCCGTGCGCGTGGGCGCCCTGCCCGACAGCGACCTGGTGGCCACGCGCCTGGCCCCCATGCACCGGCTGGTCTGCGCCAGCCCCGACTACCTGGCCCGCCACGGCCGCCCGGCAGCGCTGGCGGACCTGCTAAACCACCGCTGCCTTACCGTGGCCACCACGCCTGCGCCCGTGGGCATGTGGAGCTTTGCCGGTGTGCAGGGTGGCCGCCCCCTCGCCGTGCGCGGCCCACTGCGCACCAACGACATCGAAGCCCTGCAACGCGCCGCCCTGGACGGCCTGGGTATCGTGCACCTGGCCAGCTGGCTGGTCTGCGACATGTTGGTGGCCGGCCAACTGGTGCAACTTTTCCCCGACGCGGTAGCGCCTGCAGTGCCCACACCCTCGGCCATCCACGCCGTGCGCCTGCCCGGCCGATCACACGCTACCAAGGCGCAATTGTTCATTGCGCATTTGAAGAAGGAGTTTGGGGAACCAGCGGCGTGGGATGTGGCTGTGAAGGGTTTAAGGCCCTAGACCTCATGGAATATTTGATAGATGCTATGAATTTGAGAGCACATCTAAAGATATCCTGTCAAAAAGATCCAACCGAAAAATACTAGCCCCTACCAGTAGAAACAATGCCCAGCATGGACCTCAAGGACTTTGTAGGGGCGGCAGCAATCGACGGCGGATTCAACCGGTCGATGCAACACATTCGCTGAACATCTCAGCGGGTGTTTGGAAGCCGAGCGTTTTGCGTGG
>NZ_JBYTDI010000002.1:0-286812 GCF_058791215.1 Rhodoferax sp. EU05-FHT12H12
TTGACGGTGGAGCCCAGTTCTTCCATGCTGGCGGCGGTTTCTTCCAGCGCGCTGGCTTGTTGTTCGGTCCGTGCGCTCAGGTCGTGGTTGCCTTGCGCTATTTCGGCGCTGGCGGTGGCGACGGATTCGCTGCCGCTGCGTACGTTGGCGACGACTTGTACCAGCTGGGTTTGCATGCGTTGCAGGGCGGCCAGCAATTGCCCGGTCTCGTTGTTGGAGTCCACGGTGATGGACTGCGACAAGTCGCCTTGCGCAATCTGGTCTGCCAAGGTGACCACGGTACGGATGGGGGTTGTGATGGAGCGAATCAACCACACTGCCGCAGCGGCAGCCACCCCCAACGCCACCGCCGTGGCGATCAACATGATGATGCGTGCCTGGCTGGCGTGGGCCTCGGTGTTCAGCGCCGCAGTGCCGGCCCCTTGTTGGTTCAATGTGATGACTTTGTCCACCGTGGCGCTCAGGCCGTCGAAGGTGAGTTTGGCATCACCTTCCAGCAACTTGCGCGCCGGGAATTTTTCCCGCCGGGTAGACATGTCCACCAATTCTTGGTGCTGCGCTTGGTATTTCTTCCAGTCGGCCTCCAGCGTGGCGCTCAGCGCCTGTTCGTCGGGGGTGTTGACCCGCTTGGTGTAGTCCTGTCGCAACGTCTCGATGACGGTAACCGCACCCACCATCGTCTGTGCAAAGCGCTCCATGGCCGCTTCGTCGGTGTTGAGCACGTGCTGGCTCTCCAGGGTTCGCAGGTTGGAAATGGCCGCCTTCAGATTGCCCACCAGCATCACGCTGGGTAGCCAGTTGTCGGTGATTTCCTGGGTGCTTTTGCGCATGGCCTGCATTTGCAGCAACGCCACCAACACAATGCCGACCAGCACGCTGGACAGCAGTGCCATGACCGCCACCAGGCGGGTGGAAATTTTGAGATTACGGAATTCCATGGCCAGTCTCCTCGTTGTTATGTAGGGCCTTCTTGTTATCCAACAAACAGATGCGCAGCCAAGCCGGGGCTGTCTATTTCCACGGCGAAAAGTGCACCTGCCAAGGGTTCATCAAGCAGTGACACCGCGGGGAATGCGTGGCTGGCACTGGTGATGAATAGGGTACGCAAATCATGCCCGCCAAAAGCACAGCCCGTCACGTGGCTGGCAGGAACCGGGATGCGCAAGAGTTCTACTCCGGTGTCGGGTGCGTGGCAACTGACGCTACCCATTCGGGGGCCCGCGCGCGCGAGCCAGATACGGCCGGTTGCGTCAGTGCACAGCCCCTGCGGCGCCCCTTCGTGGCGGGCCAGCTGCAGCCAGGTGCGGGCTGGCCCCAAGCTCCCGCTGTGCGGATCAAAATCGCAGGCCTTGACGCTGTGCTGCGCCGTGTCCGTCCAGAAAAGCGTGTGCTGGTCCGCGGACCAGGCGGGAGCGTGGCTGGATGACAAGACCATGGGCATGCGGCTGCACTGCGAGCCCCCGGTGTAACGGTAAGCCGCGCCAGTGGCGCTGCTCCCGTTGGCGGAGTGGGTGGCGAACCAAAAGCGGCCCTGTGCGTCGCAGCGGCCCTCGCCCACGCGGTTGCCCGGTTGGGCGGGCTCTGCCTGGTGCAGGCGTTGCAGGCGTCCGGTATCTGGGTCAAACCGGGCCAGATCCCGCCCCAGAGCGATCAGCAGGCCAATGTGTTGTCTGCACTCCGCCACGCCGCCCACGCTGTCACCAAACTCCCAGCTGTCGCGCAACTTGCGCGCGGGATCAAAGCGGTGCAACTGCCGCCCCCCGGTGTCGACCCAGTACAGGGCGCCTTCCCGGACAGACCAGAGCGCACCCGCGCCCCGCAGCGCCTGGGCAGACCAGACGCTGCGCACTTCGGTGCGCACCGCTGGTGCTGGGTAGCGCTGTGGTGTTGCGTGCAACACCGCGACCATGTCAGTGTGAGTCGCGCGGGACTCCGGCGCCACTGCCACCGACCAAGAAGTCCAGGTCGGCGCCCAGGTGGGCCTGTTGCACAGTCTCTACGTACAGCTTGTACCAGCCGCGCTTGGGCTTCTCGGGGGCTTGCCAGGCGGCCATGCGGCGCGCCAGTTCTTCGTCCGAGATTTCCAGATGCAGCTTGCGTTCGGGCACATTGAGTTCAATCATGTCGCCGTTCTGCACCACCGCCAAGGGGCCACCTGCAGCGGCTTCGGGGCTGGTGTGCAGCACCGTGGTGCCATAGGCCGTACCACTCATGCGGGCGTCCGAAATCCGCACCATGTCCGTAATGCCCTTCTTCAGCACCTTGGGTGGCAGGGGCATGTTGCCCACTTCGGCCATGCCGGGGTAGCCACGTGGACCGCAGTTTTTCAGCACCATCACACTGTTTTCATCGATGTCCAGATCCGGGTCGTCGATGCGTGCGTGGAAATCCTCAATCGATTCAAACACCACGGCCGGACCGCGGTGGTGCAGCAGGTGTTTGGAGGCTGCCGAGGGCTTGATCACCGCACCATTCGGGGCCAGGTTGCCCCGCACCACGGCAATGCCGGCGGCTGGCATGAAGGGTTCGGCCACGGTCTTGATGACATCGCGGTTGTAGCAAGGCGCATTGGCTACGTTCTCACGGATGGTCTTGCCGTTCACGGTCATGGCGTCAGCATGCAGCAGAGGCAGGATTTCACGCATCACCGCAGGCAGGCCACCGGCGTAGCAGAAATCTTCCATCAGGTACTTGCCGGAAGGCTGCAGGTTCAGGATGTTGTTTACTTCCGAGCCCAGCTTGTCGAAGTCTTCCAGATTCAGGTCCACACCAATACGGCCTGCAATGGCCAGCAGGTGGATCACGGCATTGGTGGAGCCACCAATGGCTGCATTGGTGCGGATGGCGTTTTCGAAGGCCTGGCGGGTCAGGATCTGCGACATCTTGATGTCTTGCTTGACCATTTCCACAATGCGGCGACCGGTGAGTTGGGCCAGGCGCTTGCGGCGTGTGTCGGCTGCGGGGATCGCGGCGTTTTCCGGAAAGGCCATACCCAGGGCTTCAACCATGCTGGCCATGGTGGACGCAGTGCCCATGGTCATGCAGGTGCCACTGGATCGGTGCATGTCGCTCTCGCAGGACGAGAACTCTTCCATGGTCATTTCACCAGCGCGCACCATTTCAGACATTTGCCAGACACCGGTACCGGAGCCCACGTCCTTGCCACGGAATTTGCCGTTGAGCATGGGGCCGCCGGACAGGCCGATGGTGGGCAAATCGCAGCTCGCCGCACCCATCATCAGCGATGGGGTGGTCTTGTCGCAGCCCATGAGCAGCACGACGCCGTCAATCGGGTTGCCACGGATGCTTTCTTCCACGTCCATGGAAGCCAGGTTGCGAAACAGCATGGCCGTGGGGCGCAGCTGGGTTTCGCCCAGCGACATGACGGGGAATTCGAGCGGGAAACCGCCGGCCTCGTACACACCGCGTTTGACGAATTCGGCCAGCTCACGGAAGTGACCGTTGCAGGGCGTCAACTCGCTCCAAGTGTTGCAGATACCAATGATGGGGCGGCCGTCCAGCAGGTCGTGCGGGTAACCCTGGTTTTTGAGCCAGCTGCGGTGCACAAAGCCGTCGCGGTCTTGGCGGCCGAACCAAGCGTGGCTGCGGCGGAATGGGGGCTTTTCGGAATCCATGGGTGGGCCTCTTTATTCGTGGAGGCAGGGCCTCCGGTTCTTGACAGCAGGCATGGTAACAATGCACAGTGATAATAGAAAATGAATTAACTAGCAATTCATATATCTATATTGCAATCAATTAAAAAGGAAAATCATGTCGGCAGTTTCTGGCTTGGCGCAGTACCTCAGTTTGCGCGGTAAAAACGTCTTTATTACGGGCGGCGGCACTGGTATCGGGGCTGCCATGGTGAGCGCATTTGTGGAGCAAGGCGCCCACGTGGCTTTTGTGGATGTGGCCGCCACCGAGAGTGAGGCCCTGGCCACGCAACTGCGCGCCCAGGGGGGTACGGTTTGGTGGCAGCACTGTGATGTGCGCGACGTGGCCGCCCTGCAGCAGGCCATCGGTGATGCGCAAACGGCGCTGGGAGACTTCTCGGCCCTGGTGAACAACGTGGCCCGGGACGACCGCCATACCCTGGAGTCGGTCACACCCGAGTATTGGGACGAGCGCATGGCGGTGAACCAGCGGCCCGCTTTTTTCGCCATTCAGGCTGTGGTGCCGGGCATGCGCCGGCTGGGGGGCGGCTCGGTAATCAATCTGGGCTCTACCGGCTGGCAGACCAAAGGCAGTGGCTATCCCTGCTACGCGGTGGCCAAATCGTCGGTGAATGGCTTGACGCGCGGTTTGGCCGACAGCCTGGGCGCAGACCGCATTCGGGTCAACACCGTGTCACCCGGCTGGGTGATGACCGAGCGACAGATCAGCATGTGGCTGGATGCCGCTGGCGAAGCGGAAATTCAGCGCAACCAGTGCCTGCCTGACAAGCTGCGCCCGTCGGATGTCGCGCGTATGGTGTTGTTTCTGGCGTCCGACGACGGCGCCATGTGCACCGCCCAGGAATTCAAGGTGGACGCGGGCTGGTCCTGAATTGACGGCGTCTCAGACCGGGGGCGGGGCAAATGCAAATTCCTTGCCGTACACCGTCATGGCCGAGGCCTTGAGGGCGCGCAGCACCACCTCACCCGCAGGGGACAGCAAACGGTCACGCCGGGTGATAAAGC
Organism: Rhodoferax sp. EU05-FHT12H12; assembly: GCF_058791215.1. Taxonomy (NCBI): domain Bacteria; kingdom Pseudomonadati; phylum Pseudomonadota; class Betaproteobacteria; order Burkholderiales; family Comamonadaceae; genus Rhodoferax; species Rhodoferax sp. EU05-FHT12H12. The sequence goes on from NZ_JBYTDI010000002.1 coordinate 4,680, forward strand.
CAAAGGGCTCCATGTCTAGCGGCAAGGCCACGGGCAGGATGGACATGAGGCCGTGGTTGGCGTAATAGCGCGCCACATCCACGGCCATCACGCTCACCATGTCGCTCTGTTGCATCATTTTGCTGATGAACAACATGGCGCTGGTTTCTACGCTGTTGGTGGGTTGCCGCAAGCCGAGTTCCTGGATCATCAAATCGAAGCGATGACGCAACATGCTGCCGGCAGGAGGCACGATCCAGCCGTACTGGAACACGTCTTCCAGGCTGGGCTTGATGGCGGTCAGTAGCGGGTGGCCAGGGCGCGCCACTGCGCAGATGGGCTCGTCCGTGACCACCTCATAGCGCAAGGCCGCTTTGTCGTGCTCGGGGGAGAGCCGGCCCACCAGAATGTCCAGTGTGCCGCGGTTCAGGCGCTCGATCAGCACGTTGCTGGGCTCGATCTGGATGGTGATGTGCAGGTTGGGGTGGGCCTGCTTGACGGCGGCCACCGTGGGAGGCAGCAGCGCCAGCCCGGGCGCGGTGATGGAGCCCAGGTTGACCTGGCCGAACTGTCCGCTTTTGGCCGCTTGCAGCTCTTCATGGGCTTGGTTCAGGCTGGCCAGTGCCGCGCGCGCATGGCGGATCATGGTGTCGCCGTACCAGGTGGGGCGCATGCCACGCGGCAGCCGCTCGAACAGCGAAACGCCCAGCACGTCCTCCAGGTCCTTGAGCAGTTTGGAGGCCGCGGGCTGCGTCATGTTAAGGACTTGGGCCGCGCGATGGATGTTTCCTTCCTCGGACAAGGCTACAAGCAGCAGCAACTGCCGTGTTTTGAGGCGGGCGCGCAAGAACCAATGAGTGTAGTTTGTCATATGAGGGTTATCACTAATCCGTATTTAAGTATCGAATGAGCTGCAAACTATATTAGAAATTAATCTATCACATCCTTATCATCCGGGCTCTGCGCCGACCTGGCAAAGACCCCTCGTGAATCAAGTTAATTAAACAGGAGACATCCCATGACAGCACGTAGAAGCACTCTGAAGGCCTTGGTTGCCAGCTTGGCCATCGGCCTGGCATTTGGCAGCACTGTGGCCAACGCCCAGGACAAAGGCCTGGTCGGCGTCGCCATGCCTACCAAGAGCTCCACCCGCTGGATCGCGGACGGCAACAGCATGGTCGCCGCTTTGGCTGCCAAGGGCTACAAGGCCGACCTGCAGTACGCCGAAGACGACATCCCCAACCAGTTGGCCCAGATCGAAAACATGATCACCAAGGGTGCCAAGGTGCTGGTGATTGCCGCCATTGACGGCACGACCCTGACCAACGTGCTGCAAAAAGCTGCTGACAAGGGCATCAAAGTCGTGTCTTATGACCGTTTGATCGTGGGCTCCAAGAACGTCGATTACTACGCAACCTTCGACAACTTCCAAGTGGGCGTGCTGCAAGCCCAGTCCCTGGAAAAGGCTTTGGGCCTGAAAGAAGGCAAGGGTCCTTTCAACATCGAACTGTTCGGTGGTTCGTCGGATGACAACAACGCCTTCTTCTTCTATGACGGCGCCATGTCGGTTCTGGACCCCTACATCAAGTCCGGCAAGCTGGTGGTGCGTTCCAAGCAAACCGGCATGCAAAAAGTGGCAACCCTGCGTTGGGACGGCCAAGTGGCACAAGCCCGTATGGAAAACTTGTTGAGCGCCTACTACGGCAAGGACAAGCTGAATGCCGTGTTGTCTCCCTATGACGGTATCTCCATCGGCATTCTGTCCGCACTCAAGGGTGTTGGCTACGGTACCGCTGCTCAGCCCATGCCTTTTGTGAGCGGCCAAGATGCTGAAGTGCCTTCCGTGAAGTCCATCATCCGCAAGGAACAGTACTCCACCATCTTCAAGGACACCCGCGAGCTGGCCAAAGTGGCTGCCAACATGGTGGACGCCGTGATGGGTGGCAAGCAGCCTGAAATCAACGACACCAAGACCTACAACAACAAGGTCAAGGTCGTTCCTTCCTACCTGTTGAAGCCTGTCTCTGTGGACCTGTCTAACTACAAGCAAGTCTTGGTGGGCAGCGGCTACATCAAGGAAGAGCAACTCAAGTAATCTCGGTAACGAGCGAAAGAGGCCCTGTGCCCCAAAGCACAGGGCTTTTTACATTCTCCCGGGTTCAAGAGAACGATAGTTGAGGCAACATGGTCGAACCAATTCTAGAAATGCGTGGGATGCGCAAAACATTCCATGGTGTGACAGCGCTCAGCAATGTGAACCTCACAGTGCTGCCGGGCCAGATTCATGCCATCGTTGGAGAAAACGGCGCCGGCAAATCCACCCTGATGAAAGTGCTCAGTGGGGTGTACCCCCATGGCGAATACGAAGGCGAGATTCGCTACCAGGGCCAGGAATGCAAGTTCAAGGGCATCCACGACAGTGAAGCCCTGGGCATCATCATCATCCACCAGGAGCTGGCTCTCGTGCCCTTGCTCTCGATCACCGAGAACATCTTCTTGGGCAACGAGCAGGCCAAGGGTGGTGTGATTGACTGGAACACGTCTTACGTCAAAACCAAGGCGCTGCTGCAAAAGGTGGGTTTGAACGAATCGCCCAATACGCTGATCACCAACCTGGGGGTGGGCAAACAGCAGTTGATTGAGATTGCCAAGGCCCTGTCCAAGGAAGTCAAGCTGCTGATCTTGGACGAGCCCACTGCCAGCCTGAACGAAAAAGACAGCGATGCCTTGCTGGAACTGCTGCTGGAGCTCAAGCGCCAGGGCATTGCCTGCATCCTGATCTCCCACAAACTCAATGAAATTTCCAAGGTAGCCGACGCCATCACCGTGCTGCGCGACGGCGCCAGCGTGGCGACCCTGGATTGCAGCGAAGGTCCGGCCAACGAGGACACCATCATCCGCAATATGGTGGGCCGCGAAATGGCCGACCGTTACCCCAAACGCACCCCCAACGTGGGCGACAAGGTATTCGAGGTCAAAAACTGGACCGTGCACCACGCCGAACACGCCGACCGCAAAGTCATCAAAGGTGTGGACTTGCACGTGAAGCGTGGCGAAATTGTGGGCATTGCCGGCCTGATGGGTGCGGGCCGCACTGAGCTGGCCATGAGTATTTTTGGCCGCACCTACGGGCAAAATACCAGCGGCCAAGTGTTCCTGAATGGCAAAGAAGTCGATACCAGCACCGTGCAAAAGGCGATCAACCATGGCATTGCCTATGTCACCGAAGACCGCAAGGGCTACGGCCTGGTGCTGGACGAAACCATTGCCTGGAACACCACGCTGGCCAACCTGCCCGCCGTAGCCAAACGGACGGTGGTGAACGAGGGCCAGGAATTCAGCGTGGCCCAGGACTTCCGCAAGAAGCTCAACATCCGCAGTCCCAATGTGTTTGCCCGCACAGTCAATCTGTCGGGCGGCAACCAGCAAAAAGTGGTGCTCAGCAAGTGGCTGTTCTCCGAACCCGAAGTGCTGATCTTGGACGAGCCTACTCGCGGTATTGACGTGGGCGCCAAGTACGAGATCTACACCATCATTGCGCAGCTGGCGGCTGAAGGTAAATGTGTGCTCATGATCTCCAGCGAAATGCCGGAGCTGCTGGGCATGTGTGACCGCATCTGCGTGCTGAACGAGGGCGTCTTCGTGGCCGAATTTTCGGCAGCGGAAGCGACACAGGAAAAAATTATGCGATCTATCGTGACATCAGGAGTGAATTGATATGGCAACCCCCAACACAGGTGCAACCCCCACGACCACGGGCGCCACCGCTTTCCTGAAAAACAACTTGCGCGAATACGGTTTGCTCATGGCCCTGGTGGTCATCATGGGCTTCTTCCAGGTCATGACCGATGGCACGCTGTTCCAGCCGCTCAACCTGACCAACCTGATCCTGCAAAACAGCTACATCATCGTCATGGCGCTGGGCATGCTGTTGGTGATCGTGGCCGGCCATATCGACTTGTCGGTCGGTTCTGTCTGCGGCTTCATTGGCGCCGTGGCCGCCGTGCTGATGGTCAACTACAACTGGCATTACGTGCCTGCCGCCATCGTCTGCCTGGTGTTGGGCGGCGTCATTGGTGCGGCCCAAGGCTACTGGGTGGCTTTTTACAAGATTCCGTCTTTCATCGTCACGCTGGCTGGCATGTTGGTGTTCAAGGGTCTTGCGCTGGCCGTGCTGGAAGGTGCGTCCGTGGGACCCTTCCCGCCCGAGTTCCAGTTGCTCAGCACCGGTTTCATTCCCGACCCGTTCTCGGGCGAGACCCTGCGCATTGCGTCCCTGATGCTGGGCTTGCTGATTGCGCTGGCCATGTTGATTGCCAAAATCCGCGACCGCGCCGGCCGTAACCAGCACGGTATGGAGAACGAGCCACTGGCGATCTTCGCCATCAAGAACCTGGTGTTTGTAGCCATGATCGTGGCCTTCACCTACATGCTGTCCACTTACAAGGGCTTGCCCAATGTGCTGGTGGTCATGCTGTTGTTGATGCTGGCGTATGACTTTGTGGCATCCAAAACCACCATCGGCCGTCGCATCTACGCCTTGGGCGGCAATGAAAAAGCGGCCCGACTCTCCGGCATTCGCACCGAACGCCTGACCTTCTACACCTTTATCAACATGGGGGTGTTGGCCGCGCTGGCCGGTCTGATCTTTGCGGCCCGACTGAACACGGCCACGCCCAAGGCGGGCTTGGGTTTTGAGCTGGACGTGATTGCAGCCTGCTTCATCGGTGGCGCCTCCGCTTCTGGCGGCGTGGGCAAGGTGCTGGGTGCCGTGATCGGCGCCTTCATCATGGGTGTCATGAACAACGGTATGTCCATCATGGGTATTGGCATTGACTACCAGCAGGTCATCAAGGGCCTGGTGCTGTTGGCTGCCGTGTGCTTCGACGTCTACAACAAAAACAAATAAGGATTTCCCATGTACTCCGCTGCCAATGCCCGCTACAAGGGCGTGTTCCCGGTCGTCCCGACGACCTTCAATGAAGCCGGTGAACTTGACCTGGAAAGCCAGAAGCGCTGCGTCGATTTCATGATCGACGCCGGCTCCACCGGTCTTTGCATCCTGGCCAATTTTTCCGAGCAGTTTGTGCTGTCCGATGCGGAACGCGAGATTCTGACCAAGACCATCCTGGAGCACGTCAAGGGCCGTGTGCCTGTGATCGTGACGACCACGCACTTCAGCACCCAGATCACTGTTGCACGCAGCGTGCAGGCGCAGCAATGGGGGGCCGCCATGGTCATGGTGATGCCGCCCTACCATGGGGCCACCATCCGCGTGCCTGAAGGGCAGATCTACGAGTACTTCGCCCGCCTGTCAGACGCGATCAACATTCCCATCATGATCCAGGACGCGCCGGTCAGCGGCACGCCACTGTCCGTGCCCTTGCTGGCCCGCATGGCACAAGAGATCAAGCAGGTCTCCTACTTCAAGATCGAGACAGCCGGCGCCGCCTCCAAGCTGCGTGAACTTATCCGCGTGGGCGGTGACGCGATCGAAGGCCCATGGGACGGCGAAGAGGCCATCACCCTCATGCCCGATCTGGACGCCGGTGCTACTGGCGCCATGACGGGTGGTGCTTACCCCGACGGTATCCGCAAGATCGTCGATGCGTATGCCGCTGGCCGCCGTGACGAGGCGGCCGCCCACTATGAAAAGTGGCTGCCCCTCATCAACTACGAGAACCGCCAAGGTGGCATCCTCACCGCCAAGGCCCTCATGAAAGAAGGCGGCGTGATCGCCAGCGAGGCCGGGCGTCACCCGTTCCCGCCCATGCACCCGGCGGTGCGTTCCGGTTTGATTGACACCGCTAAGCGTCTGGACCCCCTGGTCCTGCGCTGGGGCAAGTAAACAGGGACCACTGCATGTCAGACAACACCGTCTTCAAGCTGCTGGGTCGCCGCCTGCGTTTGGCGGTCATTGGTGGCGGGCCCGGCTCCTTCATCGGCGCGATGCACCGCCAGGCTGCCCGCCTGGACGACCGTTATGAGCTGGTAGCGGCGGCGTTGTCGTCCGACCCCGAGCGTTCACGCATCACGGGGCAGGGCATTGGCGTGGTGCAAGACCGTTGTTACCCCAGTGGTCAGGCCCTCATTGATGCCGAGGCCCAGCGCTCTGACGGCGCCGAGGTCGTGGCCATCATGACGCCCAACGACAGCCACTACACCTTCGCCATGCAGGCACTCGAGCGGGGCCTGGATGTCATTTGCGACAAACCCATGACCAACACCCTGGCAGAGGCCGAAGCGCTGCACGCCCGCGTGCAAGCTACGGGCCTGGTGTTTTGTCTGACCCACAACTACACCGGCTACCCCATGGTCCGCCAGGCCAAGGCCATGGTGATGGCCGGCGAATTGGGCGACATCCGGCTGGTGCAGGTGGAGTATGTCCAGGGCGGGCGTGCCAAGGCCGGGCCCGGACGCCGTGCCTGGAAGGAAGATCCCGCGCGCGGAGGGCCTTCGCTGGTGATGGGAGACATCGGTACCCATGCGCACAACCTGTTGCGGTTTATCACCGGGCTCGAAGTGGCCCAGGTTGCGGCCGAGTTGGGCAGCATCGTGCCCGACCGCGTCACCCATGACTATGCCGGTGCCATGCTGCGCATGGCCAATGGTGCACGCGGCAGCTTCTGGGTGACCCAGGCTGCGGCAGGTGTGGAGAACGGTTTGCGCATCCGTGTGAGTGGGTCCAAAGGCAGCCTGGAGTGGCACCAGGAGCATCCACAAGTCTTGCACTTCAAGCCGCTGGATGCACCCGCGCAAGTGCGCACGCCCAATGGCCCCGGTACCCTGCCGCTGGCTGCCCGCGCCTCGCGCATTGTGGCGGGCCACCCTGAGGGCTTTCATGAGGCCTTTGCCAATCTGTACACCGACGCAGCGGACGCCATTGCGGCACGCCGCTCCGGGCAGCATGCCGATCCGCTGTCCCTGCATTTTCCCAATGCCACCGACGGCCTGCAAGGCATTCGTTTTGTTGCCGCATCGGTGGCCTCCAGTCAACACAACGGCGCGTGGACCGCGCTTTAACCCGTTACTTTTTTATGACCATCGCTCAACACAACAACCTCATCAATGGTGAATGGGTGGCCGCGGCCAGCTACGCGCCCAACCTCAACCCCTCCAACCTGGCCGACGTGATCGGTGAGTACGCGCAGGCCGACGTGGCCCAGCTCAACGCTGCCGTGGCCGCTGCACAAAAGGCCTTCCCCGCGTGGTCCACCGGTGGCATCCAGGCCCGCGCCGATGCGCTGGACAAAATTGGCAACGAGATTCTGGCCCGCAAAGACGAATTGGGTACCTTGCTTGCCCGCGAAGAGGGCAAGACCCGCGCAGAGGGTATCGGTGAAGCCGCCCGTGCCGGCAACATCTTCAAGTTCTTTGCGGGTGAATGCCTGCGCCTGGCGGGTGAAACCTTGCCTTCTGTGCGCCCCGGCATTGGGGTGGACGTCACGCGTGAACCCTTGGGCGTGATCGGCCTGATCACCCCCTGGAACTTCCCCATCGCCATTCCCGCCTGGAAGGTTGCGCCTGCATTGGCCTACGGTAACTGCGTGGTCCTGAAGCCTGCCGACTTGGTGCCCGGTTGTGCCTGGGCCCTGGCCGACATCATCCATCGCAGCGGAATTCCTGCGGGCGTGTTCAACCTCGTCATGGGCCCGGGCCGCGTCATTGGCGATGCCCTCGTGAACCACCCTGGCATCACCGCGGTGAGCTTCACCGGCTCGGTGGGGGTGGGCCAACGCATTGCTGCCGCCTGTGCAGGCCACATGAAGAAGGTGCAACTGGAAATGGGTGGGAAGAACCCGCAAGTGGTGTTGGACGACGCCGACCTGAACGTCGCCGTCGAACTCAGCGTGCAAAGCGCGTTCTACTCGACCGGTCAGCGCTGCACCGCGTCCAGCCGCTTGATCGTGACCGACAAAATCTACCCCGCTTTCATCGAAGCCATGCAAAAGCGCATGGCCGCTATCAAAGTCGGTGATGCCTTGGCGGCCGGTATCGACATCGGCCCCGTCTCCTCCCAGGCGCAGCTGGAGCAGGACTTGTCGTATGTGGAAATCGGCAAAGCCGAAGGCGCCACGCTGCTGACGGGGGGCGAACGCCTGAGTCGCGACACCGAGGGCTTCTACATGGCGCCCGCACTGTTGGTAGACAGCACTGCCGCCATGCGCATCAACCGCGAAGAAATCTTTGGCCCCGTGGCCAGCGTGATTCGCGTGAAAGACTACGACGAAGCCCTGGCCGTGGCCAACGACACGCCCTTTGGTTTGTCCGCTGGCATCGCGACCACCAGCCTCAAGTACGCAACCCACTTCAAGCGCCACAGCCAGGCTGGCATGGTGATGGTGAATTTGCCAACGGCGGGTGTTGATTACCACGTGCCGTTTGGTGGGCGTAAGGGCAGCAGCTACGGCTCGCGCGAGCAGGGCAAATACGCCGCCGAATTCTTCACCACGGTGAAGACGGCCTATACCCTGGCATAAACCTTCAAGGCCCACCACCATGCGCACCCTTCGACGAATCTTTCTAGGTACTCTGTTGGTGGTGTCCATGCCCTGGGCCCACGCACAAATCTCCAGCAAGGGTGGGGTCGGCCTTTTGATGCCGACCATCACGTCTCAGCGCTGGGTGGTGGACGGCTTGGCCATGGTGCGCGCCATGGACAAACTGGGGTACCGCCCTGACCTCAAGTACGCCAACGACGACGTTGCCACCCAGATCGCCCAGGTGGAAGAGATGCTCAAGAGCAGCGACATGAAGGTGCTGGTGATTGGTGCCATTGACGGCAGCAAACTTGCACCGGTGTTGCAAAAGGCGGCGGAGAAAAAGATCAAGGTCATTGCGTATGACCGCTTGATCCGCGATACGCCGAATGTGGACTACTACGCCACCTTCGACAACTTCCAGGTCGGCGTTCTGCAGGGGACGTACATCCTAGAAAACCTGGGGCTGGACAAGGGCAAGGGCCCGTTCACCATCGAGTTGTTTGGCGGTTCGTCTGATGACAACAACGCCTTCTTCTTTTACGACGGCGCCATGTCTGTGCTCAAGCCCTACATTGACAAAGGCAAACTCGTGGTGGGTTCGGGCCAGATGGGCATGGACAAGGTGGCCACGCAGCGTTGGAGCGGCTCGGTTGCACGGGCACGCCTGAGCCAGATCCTGGACAAGTACTACGGCAAACAGCGGCTGGATGCCCTGCTCTCGCCCTATGACGGCATCAGCATCGAGTTGCTGACCGCCATGAAAAAAGCCGGCTACGGCCAGGGGGGGCAAGCCCTGCCTGTGGTGACGGGGCAGGATGCCGAAATGCCCACCGTGCGCTCCATCATTCGCGGCGAGCAGACCTCCACCATCTTCAAGGACAACCGGGAGCTGGCCCAAGTGGTGACTGCCATGGTCGATGCCTTGTTGTCTGGCAAAAAACCTCTTGTCAACGACGAGAAAACCTACAACAACGGACAGAAAGTGGTGCCTTCGTTCCTGCTCAAACCGGTGGTTGTGGATGTGAAAAACTGGCGTGCCACGCTGGTGGCTTCGGGCTACTACAAAGCCGATCAGTTCCGCTGAGCCCTGGCCGCTACTGCAGTGGCGGCGTGCAGCGCTTGTGTGTTTGGGACGGCAGCTCGCCAAACATGGCCTGGTAGTCCTTGGCGAAGTGGCCGAAGTGCCAGAAGCCCATGTCGGTGGCAGCCTCCGTCACAGAGCTCGCCGTTTTGAGGGCCTGGCGAACCGCGCCCAGCCGGATCGCCCGCAAATAGGCCAGGGGGCTGATACCGAGAATGCGTTGAAACGCGTTTTGCAAAGTCCGCCGACTCACCCCCAGTTGCAGGCACAACGCACCCACGGTGGGGGCTTGCTGCAGTTGCCCTTGCACCAGGGCGCGGGTTTGTTGCACCAGCTGCCAGTGCACATCGTGTGCCACTTCGGTGCTGCAAGTCGCCAGGTTCAGGGCCGTCACTTTTTCCACCAGGGTGTCCACCATGCCGGCGCGCAGGGCGGGCAATGAAAACATGGCCGGTGCCGTATGGGCGGTTTCAAACAGCATCAGCATGACCTGCCGCAAGCTCTCCAGGGCATGCGGGTCGGTCGAGCGCAAGCCCGCCTCGTTGCGGGCCAGGGCGCCGTGGCCCCAGGGGTACAAGGTGTTGGTCAGCACCGGATCCAGTTCCAGGCCCATCATCACGTGGTCACTTCCGGTGCGGAACTCAAACCCCGATTGACCCGAAAACACATGCAAGGCATTGCGATCGGACTGCACCCCGCAAAATACGCTGCTGCCGTCGCAGCGCAGTGGCACACCCAGGGCCAACACACCACGCTCCAGTTGCCCGCTTTGGTACACCGTGGACCCCAGCCCTTCCATGAACAAACGCACCGGGCCCAGATCCACGCGCTGGATGGCGCCCCGAAAACCGCCACCTGACAACTGCAGGTAAGACTGGTTCCACCCCGTCAGGGCAGCGGCCTGTTCATCCACATCGGCATAAATCGCAGATTCAAACCCAAGGGCTTGCGCACCGGCGGCTGTGGCGCCGGGGTGGATTGCCGAAATGGGATGTTGAGACATAGGCCGAAGATTTTGCAAACAAGACGCCGTAGTGCTTCTAGGTGTTTACACCCGGCCCCATGTCGCCCTGTGTCCTGCCGATACGGGATAGCCGCAGGCGCAGGCCCTCCCCACAATGGGCCTGCTTACTTTTGTCCAACCCAGTCAAGGAGTCGTTCATGTCAGAGCATTCGGGTGTCCAGTACACCAAAGTTGACCCCAGTTACTTTGAGAAGCGCGGGCTGCGCCGCTACGCCGGGGTGTGGTCCCTCTGGGCCTTGGGCGTGGGGGCCGTGATTTCGGGTCACTTCTCCGGCTGGAATCTGGGCTTGGCCAATGGCTGGGGCAGCATGTTGTTTGCGACCATCATCATCGCCATCATGTATTTGGGGCTCACCTTCTCGCTGGCCGAGATGTCGCCCGCCCTGCCGCACACCGGCGGCGCCTACTCGTTTGCGCGCACCGCCATGGGACCCTGGGGTGGCTTTCTGACCGGCTTGTCGGAAAACGTGGAGTACGTCATCACCCCTGCGGTCATCGTGTATTTCATCAGCAGCTACATGGGGGGCATTTTCGGCACGCCTGTGGAGTACCTGCCGTTGTGGTGGATTGGGTTCTACATCTTCTTCGTGGGGCTCAACATCGTGGGGGTGGAGCTGTCTTTCAAGGTCACCCTGGTCATCACGCTGTTGGCGCTGGCTTGCCTGGTGGTGTTCTGGGTCAGCGCGCTGCCCTATATCGACTTTGGCCGCTGGGCCATGAACGTCGGTGAGGGCGGTGTTTTGCTGGAAAACGGCAACGGCCCCCTGTTGCCCATGGGCATCACCGGGGTGCTGGCTGCCATGCCGTTTGCCGTGTGGCTGTTCCTCGCCATCGAGCAACTGCCGCTGGCAGCCGAAGAGTCGGTGGACCCCAAACGCGACATGCCGCGCGGCATCCTGGCCGGCATCTTCACTCTGATTTTTTCGGCCTTCATGGTGCTGTGGCTCAACCCCTCGATTGCCAGTATCGGTGCCCACACACTGGCCAAATCAGGTGAGCCGCTGCTGGACGGCTTCAAGGCCATCTACGGTGACGGCATTGCCAAGGTGTTGGCCCTGGTGGCGGTGCTTGGCCTGATTGCCAGCTTCCACACCATCATTTTTGCCAAGGGCCGTCAGATCTATTCGCTGAGCCGCGCTGGCTACTTCCCCTCGGTGTTGTCCATCACCCATGGCAGCCGCAAGACACCCCACCTGGCCATGATCCTGGGCTCGGTGGTGGCACTGGCCGTGATGTTTGTGCTGTGGTTCAGCCTGGGGTCCGACAAGGGCGCTGCGGTGATTGGCGGCACGCTGCTCAACATGGCCGTGTTCGGCGCCATGTTCTCTTACATCATGCAGGCCCTGTCCTTCATCCTGTTGCGCAAGAACATGCCCAACATTCCCCGCCCCTACCGCAGCCCTCTGGGCGTGGTGGGTGCTGCGCTCACTGTGGTGATTGCTGTGGTCACGCTGTACTTCCAGCTCAGCGACCCGCTCTACCGCGACGGCGTGATGTGGGTGGCCCTGTGGTTTGCCGCCGGCATTACCTACTTTGCCTTGGTGGGGCGCAAGCGCCTGATTCTTTCGCCCGAAGAAGAGTTCGCCATGGACATGGCTGACAAAGCACGCTCTTGAACCGACCGGAGACCCACATGGCGACACGCAAGCCTTCCGCCAGCATCGCACGGGCCAAGCCGGCCGCCACCCATGCGGCGCTGGCCGCCGTGCAGAAATCGGGCGCTCCCAAAGTCAAGGTGGCAGTCACCGACATCGACGGGGTGCTGCGCGGCAAGTACCTGCACCGGGACAAGTTCCTCGGTGCGGCCGAGCCCTACCCGGCGGGGGGCTTCGGCTTCTGCGACGTGGTGATGGGCTGGGACATGATGGATGCCTGCTACGACAACACCACCGTCACCGGCTGGCAGCATGGGTTTCCGGATGCGCTGGCGCGGCTGGACCTGGATACTGCGCGCCACGTACCCTGGGACGACGGCGTGCCCTTCTTCCTGGGCGAGTTTGTCAATGCCGACGGCACGCCCCACCCGCTCTGTCCGCGCCAGACGCTCAAACGTGTGCTCCAGCGTGCCGAGAAGATGGGTTTGCAGCCCATGACCGGCATGGAGTTCGAGTGGTACAACTTTCTGGAAACTCCGCAAAGCTGGGCCGACAAAAAAGGCGTGGGTGCCACACCGCTCACGCCCGGCATGTTTGGTTACTCACTCTTGCGGGCCAACCAGAACCGTGGCTTCTTCAATGCCATCATGGACGACATGCTGGCCTTCAAGGTGCCTATCGAGGGCCTGCACACCGAAACCGGCCCCGGCGTGTTTGAGGTGGCCATCGGTTTCTCCGAGGCGTTGGAGCAGGCCGATCGTGCCGTGCTGTTCAAGACCGGTGCCAAGGAAATCGGGGCACGTTTTGGCATCATGCCCAGCTTCATGGCCAAGCCGCACCAGTCGCTGCCGGGTTGCAGCGGCCACATCCACCAGAGTTTGAGTGACGGCAAGAACAACCTGTTCTTTGACGCCAAATCGCCGCGCAAGATGAGCAAGGTGTTTGAGAGCTATCTGGCCGGGCAGGTGAATTGCCTGATGGAGTTTGGTCCCCTGATCTGGCCCACCATCAACAGCTACAAGCGCCTGGTGGACGGCTTCTGGGCTCCGGTCAAACCCACCTGGGGCATGGACAATCGCACGGCCAGTTTTCGCGTCATTGCAGGGTCACCGAAGGCCACGCGCCTGGAGACCCGCTGCCCCGGTGCCGATGTGAACCCCTACCTGGCCATGGCCGCGGTCATCGCAGGGGGGCTGGACGGGGTGGAGAAAGGCCTCAAGCTCACCACTCCGCCCATCACCGGCACCAACCAGGGCGCCGACCACATCCCGCGCGCTCCGCGCACATTGATCGAGACCACGCGCAACTTCAAGGAGTCGGCCGTGGCACGCGACTGGCTGGGTGACACCTTTGTGGACCACTTTGCCGCCACCCGCGAATGGGAGTGGCGCCAGTGGCTGGACGCCGTGACCGACTGGGAAATGAAACGTTACTTCGAAATCATTTAGAGACCGACCATGAGCATCACTTCTTTTTCATTCCCCACCCCCATCAAATTTGGTGCCGGTGCCCGCAAGCTCGTAGCCCAGCACTTGCGGGACCTGGGCCTCCAGCGCCCGCTCATCGTCACCGACAAGGCCCTGGGTGCCCTGCCCGTGCTGGCCGAGTTCCAGACCCACCTGGCCGGGCTGGAGGTGGCCGTGTTCTCCGGCGTATTTGGCAACCCCACCTGCAGCCAGGTGATGGACGGTGCGGCCGCCTACAAAGCCCACAAGGCCGACTGCGTGATTGGTTTTGGTGGTGGTGCGGCACTGGACGTGGCCAAGGTCGTGGGCCTGGCGGCGACGCACCCGGGGGACATTCTGGAATACGTGTGGGACCACCCGCAGGTGCGCCCCATCGTCCACGAGCTGCCCTACTTCGTGGCCTTGCCCACCACCTCGGGCACAGGCTCGGAGGTGGGCCGCTCCAGTGTGGTGAGCGAGAACGACACGCACTTGAAACGTGTGGTGTTCAGCCCGAAAATCCTGGCCAAGACCGTGTTTGCAGACCCCGAGCTCACGTTGGGCCTGCCAGCGCATGTGACGGCCGCTACCGGTATGGACGCACTGACCCACAACATCGAGAGTTACCTCTCGCCCGCCTACCACCCGCTATGCGATGGCATTGCGCTGGAAGGCACACGCATTGCGGCGGCGGCTTTGGTCACGGCTGTCAAAGACCCCGGCAACCTGCCCGCGCGCTCCGACATGATGATGTCCTCCATGATGGGCGCCATTGCCTTCCAGAAAGACCTGGGTGCCGTGCACTCTTGCGCTCATGCATTGGGTGCCGTGTGTGACCTGCACCACGGCCTGGCCAATGCGCTGATGATCGACACCGTGATGGCCTGGAACCTGGAGGCTGCGCCCGCCAAGTTTGACGAGCTGGCCCATGTGTGTGGCGTGGCGGGGGGGGGCAAGGCCTTTGTCGGCTGGCTCAAGGCCCTCAAGGCCAGCGTGGGCATCACGGGCACGCTGGCCAGCCATGGTGTCAAGCCCGAGCACCTGCCCCGCCTGGTGCAGGTGGCCACGGCCGACATCTGCCACCAGACCAATCCGCGCCCCTGCACTGCGGCCGACTTCGAACGCCTCTTCAAGGCCGCCATGTGATGCGCAGCGCCGCGGACCGCCTCAAGATTGCCGTGAGTGCATGTTTCATGCACCCGGACCCGGCGCGCGCCGCGTTTGCCAAGAAGACGCTCAACTACGTGGAGCTGTCGGTGCCGCACTGGCTCATGTCCGGTGGTGCGCTGCCGGTCATGGTGCCGTCGGTGGACGGTGACACCGCACGCGGCAGCATCACACTGGACGACTACGCGCAGTGGCTGGACGGCTTGGTGCTGCACGGCGGCGCCGACCTGTGGCCGGGCAGTTATGGTGAGGCACCCATAGACCCACGCTGGCAGGGCGACAAGCTGCGTGACGCGTATGAGATGGCGCTGGTCAAAGCCTTTGTGGCCGCGGGCAAGCCGGTCTTCGGCATCTGCCGCGGTCTGCAGCTCATCAACGCCACCTATGGCGGCACGCTGGTGCAGGACATTCCCACGCAACGCCCCGCGGCCTTGCAACACCGCGATGCGGAGCGTTACGACCAGAACTTCCACCAGCTCGAATTGGTGCCAAAAACACGCCTTAGCGCGCTTCTAGATTGTGCGAGTAGCTATAAAATTAATAGCGTACATCACCAGTGCATCAAAGACCTGGCGCCCGGCTTTGAGGTCGAAGCACGCTGCCCCGACGACGGCACCATCGAAGCCATCCGCGCCACCGGCCCCGACTGGATTGCGGCTGTGCAATGGCACCCCGAGTTCCACAAACCCGAGCACGGCACCCTGGACGACACGCCGCTCTTGCACGACTTTCTGGCCCAGGCGCATGCAGTGCGTGCGGCGGCCGGCCACATCCTTTCCCCTGAACTTTGAGCACCCCCATGAGCCAACTCGCCATCCACAACCCGGCCAACGGCCACCTCATCACCACCCTGGGCGCCGACGATGCCAGCACCGTGGCCACCAAGGCTGCACGTGCACGTGCAGCACAGCGGGCTTGGGCGGCCACCCCGCTGGCCGATCGCAAAGCCTGCATCAGCGCCTTCCGCGCCGGGGTGGTGCACGACCTGGAGTCGCTGGCCTTCACCATGACACGTGAGACCGGCAAACCCATCAAGATGTCGCGCAACGAGCTCAACGGCCTGCTGGGCCGCATCGATTTCTTCCTGGCCGAGGCGGATGCCACCCTGGCCACCGAAACCGTATTCAACGACGGCGGCATGACCGAGCAGATCCAGCACACGCCGCTGGGCGTGGTGGCCAATATCTCAGCCTGGAACTACCCCTGGTTTGTCGGCTGCAACGTCATCGTGCCCGCGCTGCTCACCGGCAACACGGTGCTCTACAAACCCTCGGAGTACGCCACCCTCACCGGGCTGGAAATTACCCGCCTGCTGCACAAGGCCGGTGTGCCCGAAGACGTGATGATTTGCCTGGTGGGTGGTGGTGCCGTGGGTGCCGCGCTGCTGGAGCAAAAGGTGGATGGGGTGTTTTTCACCGGCTCCTACGCCACCGGCGCGCGCATTGCCAAAACGGTGGGCAGCAAGTTCGTGAAACTGCAGCTGGAGCTGGGGGGCAAGGACCCCACCTATGTGTGCGACGACGCCAACGTGCAAGTGGCCGCCGAAAGCCTGGCTGATGGCGCCATGTACAACACCGGCCAGAGCTGCTGCTCGGTGGAGCGTGTGTATGTGCACGAGAAGGTGTACGACCAGTTTGTGCAGGCCTTTGTCGCCACCGTCAAAACCTTCAAGACCGGCGACCCCGTGGCCGAGGACACCTACATCGGCGCCATCACCCGGGCCCCGCAGCTCGATGTGTTGCAGGCGCAGGTGGACGACGCCCAAGCCAAGGGCGCCACCTTGCATACGGGGGGGCACCGTGGCAGCGGCGAAGGCAACTGGTTCGAACCCACCGTGTTCTCCGATGTGAACCACAGCATGGAGATCATGCGGGAAGAGAGTTTTGGCCCGGTCATCGGCATCCAGAAAGTGGGCAGCGATGCCGAGGCCGTGAAGCTGATGAACGACACGCGTTATGGCCTGACCGCCGGTGTGTTCACGCCCAATGAAGCACGGGCCCAGGCCGTGCTGGAGCAAGTGAACGCTGGCACCGTGTACTGGAACTGCTGCGACCGCGTGAGCCCGCGCCTGCCCTGGAGCGGCCATGGGGATTCGGGGGTGGGCCTCACGCTTTCCACCTACGGCATCCAGACCTTCACGCGGCCCAAGGCCTGGCACCTGCGCAAGGCCTGAGCCCGCAGCGGCCCGTGGCTCAGCGCTCCTGTGGGGCGCTTGCGCGTTTGAGCAGGGTGAGCGCCAGGATGGCGGAGGCCACCATGAGGAACAGGCTCACCGCATTGAGCACCGGCGTGGCGCCCTCGCGCATGCGGCCGTACATCATCACGGTCAGCGGCGCGTCTGAGCCCACCAGCATCAGCGTGGTGTTGAAGTTCTCGAACGACATGAGAAACGAAATGGCCGCTGCACCGATGAGCGCGGGTTGCAGATAGGGCAGCGTGATGGTGGTGAGCACCGCAAAACGCGAGGCGCCCAGGTTGTAGGCCGCCTCTTCCAGCGTGATGTCAAAACGCTTGAGCCGTGCCGAGATGGTGAGCGTGGCAATGGAGGCGATGTAGGCAAACTGCCCCAGCACCACCAGCGGCAGGCCGGGCCGCAAAAACTCCAGCTCCAGGCCCCACAGGTCGTCGGCCAGGTTGGCCACGCGGCTGGCCAGCGCCAGGATGGAGATGCCCAGGATCACACCCGGAATCACCAGCGGCGCCAGCATCAGCATGCTCAGCGCCTGTTTGCCACGGAACTGCGTGCGTTCGATCAAAAAAGCATTGGCCGTGCCCACCAGCACCGACAGCAGCGTGACCCAGCAGGCCACCACCACGCTGGTCCACAAGCTGCCCAACAGTGCGGTGTCGGCAAACAGGCCACGGCGCGGGCCGTCGGCGCCGCCCAAAAACCAGTCCAGCGTAAAGCCATTCCAGGGCGGTGCGGGGTAAGGCGCATCGTTGAAGGCAAACACCGCCACTACCGCCAGCGGCAAAAACAAGAAGGCGAAGAACAACACACCGTAGACCACGGTGCTGGCGCGCAGCCAGGCGGGGCGGGGGAGCGAGGGGATCATGAGCGTTGCATCACTTCACCAAACTTTTGGCCCGAGAGCCTGAGCCCCAGCCACACAATGCCGGTGCTCAGTGCCAGCAGCAGAAAACCAAACGCCGCCCCCTGCTCCCAGTTGAAGCGGGTGATGAACTGGGTGTAGATCTGCTCGGTGAACCAGAGCGAGTTTTTGCCACCCAGCAAGGTGGGAGTGAGGTAGTTGCCCAGCGTGAGCATGAACACCACAATGCAACCCGCCACCATGCCCGGCGCAGCGTGCGGAATGATGATGTGCCGCAGGATGGACCAGCCATTGCCGCCCAGGTCGTAGGCCGCCTCAATCAGCGAATCGTCCAGGCTTTCCAGCGCGCTGATCAGCGGAATCACCATGAACAGCATGCTGGTGTAGACCAGCCCAACGAGAATGGTGACGTCGTGGTACAGCATCTCCACCGGGGCGGGCGTCACGCCCAGCCACACCAGAATGCCGGGCAACACGCCCGACTCGCGCAGCAAAATCATCCAGCCCAGCGTGCGCACGGTTTCGCTCACCCAGAACGGAATGAGGCACAGCACAAACAGCTGTGCCTTGGCGCGGCCGCGCGCAATCTTGGCAATCGTCCAGGCAATCGGAAACGCCATCAACAGCGTGATGGCGGTGGCCATCAGCGACATCACGGCCGTGCGCACAAAGGTGCGCCAGTACAGCGGCTCGTCAATAAAAGTGAGGTACTGCGCCAGGCTGGGCTCGTAGACCCGGGGTGCCACGCGTGCGCGCAGCGACAGCACCGCCAGCTCGGCATGCGGCAGGATGATCAGGCCCAGCAGCCACAGCAGGGCTGGGGCCAGCAGCAGCATGCCCAACAGCCGGGCCATGTGGCCGCGGGGGGCGCCTTCAGCCAGCATGGGCTTGCGCCGGTGCGGCAAAACACACGGCGCGCTGCGGGTCAAAGCCAAACACCAGGTCTTCACCCGCGCGCAAGTCGGCAAACTGGCCGGTCTGCGGCAGCGCAATGCGGAATTCGGCGCCGCTGTGCTTCTCGCGCAGCAGCACGGCGGAGTTGGCGCCGTCAAATAGCAGGCTTTCCACCACGCCGGTGAAATGCGGCATGCCGGTTGCTATAAATTCAGTAGCTGCTCGCGCAAGTCTGGCAACCTCGGGGCGCACAAAAGCCTCTACGGCGTCGCCTGCCTTGATGTGTGTATGGCCATGGGCCGCCCGTGCATGCAGGGCCAAGCCGTTGTCCGTGGTCACCTGCACGATGTCGCCCTGCACGCCCGCGGCCTTGCCGACCAGGCGGTTGTTGGCGCCTACAAAGCCTGCCACAAATGGGGTGTGCGGCTCGTAGTACAGCGCCTGCGGCGTGCCCAGCTGCTCAAAGCGGCCGTGGTTCATCACCGCCACGTGGTCCGACAGCACCAGCGCTTCCGACTGGTCGTGGGTGATGTAGACAAAGGTGGTGCCAAACGCTGCCTGCAGCTGCTTGAGCTCGATCTTCATGTGCTCACGCAGCTTCAGGTCCAGCGCGCCCAGTGGCTCGTCCAGCAGCAGCAGTGTGGGCTCCAGCACCAGGCTGCGCGCGATGGCCACGCGCTGCTTTTGGCCGCCCGAGAGCTGGTCCACCCGCTTGCCCTGTGCGCCGGGCAGGCTCACGCGTTCCAGCATCTCGCCCACACGGCGTCGGATCTCGTCGGCCGGCACGCCGCGGCGGGCCAGGCCGTAGCCCACGTTCTCGCCCACATTCATCATGGGGAACAGCGCCAGGTGCTGGAACACCATGTTCACGGGCCGTTGGTTGGGCGGCACGCCGTTCATGGGTTTGCCGCCAATGCGGATCTCGCCCGCATCGGGTTGGATAAAGCCCGCCACCATGCGCAAGAGCGTGGTCTTGCCGCAGCCGGACGGGCCCAGGATGGAGAAGAACGACCCGCGTTGCACGGTGAACGACAGGTCGTCCACCGCGGCAAACGCGCCGTAGCGTTTGGCTACGCCTACGGCTTCGAGGTCAATGGTGGCGGCGCTCAACGCTGCCGCTTAGTTGGCAGCCTTGATGCGGTCGAGCACGCGGCCTTCAATCTCTTCAATGCCAGCGGGCACGGCGGGGTACCACTTGATGTTCTTGAGTGCGGCTTCGGGGAAGCTGGCCGCAAATTGGGCCTTGAGCTTGGCTTCCATCATCTGGTCCGCACCCTTGGACGCGGTGAAGTTGCCAGCCGAACCCGCCACCTTGGCGGCAATTTCAGGGCGCATGTTGAAGTTGATCCAGGCGTAGGCCGCTGCATCGTTTTTGCCCTTGGCCGGGATGGCGAAGGTGTCAATCCAGCCCATGGCGCCCGCCTTGGGAGCAACAAACTGGATCTCGGCCTTTTCGCCATTGAGCTTCCAGCCGCCGGTGTCCCACATCATGGCGCCCACAATTTCACCGGCGCGCATGCCGTTGAGCAGCTGGTCCTTGTTGTCCCAGTAGAACTTCACGTTGGGCTTGCAGGCAATCAGCGTCTTGCCCACTTCGTCCATCAGCGCGCCATAGGCCTTGGCATCGTTGTACAGCGCAAACGGGTTTTTGCCCGCGGCAAAGGCAAAGGCCAGCAAGGTGGGGCGCTTCAGGCGGTAGGCCACCTTGCCTTTGTAGTCGGCCTTGCACAGGTCGGTGTAGTCGGCCATCTGGGCCAGCTTGGTGTTCACCACCAGGCCATCCGTGCCCCAGATGTGGGGCAGGCCGTAGACCTTGCCGTCCACGGTGGTGTTGCCCTTGGTGGCGTCCAGCATGGAGGGGATGAACAGCTCGCTCTTGAGCTTGCTCAGGTCCAGCGGCTTGTAGATGCCGAACTCTTTTTGCGGGCCGGCAATGCGGTCTTGCGAAGGCTGGGCCAGGTCAAAGCCTGCGCCGCCGGTGGCGCGCAGCTTGGAAATCATTTCTTCGTTGTTGGACAAGGTCAGCTCGACCTTGTAGCCGGTTTCCTTTTCAAACTGTGCCACCACCGCGGCGGGTGCGTAGTCGGCCCAGGTCAGCAGACGCAGGGTTTTTTCTTGGGCCATGGCAGAACTGCCGAACACTAGAGTCACTACGGCAGCAGCAATAGAAGCACGTTTGAAAGTCATGGAATCGTCCTTGAAGTGGATGGAAGTTTTAGCCAGAAAGTGGCCAAACCCTTCGGAGATTAAGACAGCAAGGTGTCAGTTATATGTCAAGCGCATGGCGCGCACAAGCCTGATTTTTGCGGGGAGACACGCTGCACCAAACCGGGCTGCTATCGTTAGGGGTTGGTCCCAATGTGGGGCGCTTTTTTGTTCATAGGAGTGCGTGATGGCAATGGATGTGGTGGACTACGAAATCTTTGGTTCCGAGATGCAATACGTCGAGGTGGAGCTGGACCCCGGCGAGGCCGCCATCGGCGAAGCGGGTGTGATGATGTACATGCAAGACGGCATCACCATGGACACCATCTTTGGTGATGGCTCGCAACAAGGCGGCTTCTTTGGCAAGCTCATGGGCGCGGGCAAACGCCTGCTCACGGGTGAGGGCTTGTTCACCACCGTGTTCCAGAACAGCGGCGTGGGCAAACAGCGTGTGGCCTTTGCGGCCCCCTACCCCGGCAAGATCGTGCCCATGGACCTGAACCAGTTGGGCGGCACCATCATCTGCCAGAAAGATTCTTTCTTGTGCGCGGCCAAGGGCGTGGCACTGGGCATTGCGTTCCAGAAGAAACTGGGCGTGGGCCTGTTTGGCGGTGAAGGCTTCATCATGCAAAAGCTCGATGGAGACGGCATGGCCTTTGTGCACGCCGGTGGCACGCTGATGGAGCGCACCCTGGCCCCCGGCGAAACGCTGCGCGTGGACACCGGTTGCGTGGTGGCCTTCCAGCCCACGGTGGACTTTGACATCCAGTTTGTGGGCAAGATCAAGTCCGCCATCTTTGGCGGTGAAGGCTTGTTCTTCGCCACGCTGCGCGGCCCCGGCAAGGTGTGGCTGCAAAGCCTGCCGCTGTCGCGCCTGGCCAACCGCATCATCCTGTCGGCACCGGCCGCAGGGGGCCGATCGGCAGACCAGGGCTCGTTGTTGGGCGCTGGTGTGCTGGGTGGGCTGATTGGTGGCGGCAGCGACGACTGAGCACCCGCGCCATGCACGCTCCCCACTCCACCTTTGGTGGCCGGCTGTTTGCGCCCGGCCTGGACGGCGTGGGCGTGCCCGCCACCGGCCAGTGGCGCCAGGGGCGGCTGGTGGTGTGGGTGCAAGACGGTGCCACCGGCCCCGAGTGGCTGGCTCCTGAGCACCCCACGCTCAGCGCGGGTGGCTTCAACGCCGCGCAGCTCAGTGTGGCGTGGCCCGTAGATGGCGGCCAGGTGCAGTTTTTTGTGGATGCGGGTGCTGCACGCTCAGCGTTTGCCGCTGGCATGCCAACCAGTCTAGCCACGCCCCATGGCGCAGCCCAGCGTGCGGCACGCGGCGTAGCACGTCGCTTCCAACTCTGGTGGGCTGTACTGGCGGCGGTGGCGCTGCTACCGGTGCTGGCGCTGGCCCTGCTGGTGCTGCGCGGCGGCGATGCGGTGGACTGGGCGGTGCGGCAGATACCGCATGCGCAAGAAGCCAGGCTGGGCGACCTGGTGCTGGCGCAGACCCGTGCGCAGATGCGCGTGATTGACAGCGGCCCCGCCGTTGACGCGGTCAAGCGCATGGGCGAGCGCCTGACCCCAGGCACCCTGCACCGCTACCGCTGGCTGGTGGTGGACAAGAACGAGATGAACGCCTTTGCCGCACCCGGCGGCGTGGTGGTGGTCTACAGCGGCTTGCTCAAGGGCACAGACACGCCCGAAGAAGCCGCCGGTGTCATCGCCCACGAAGTGGCCCACGCCGAGTTGCGCCACGGCTTGCAGGGCATGGTCAAAAGCATGGGCCTGCGTGCCGCTGCCGCCGTGTTGTTGGGCGACTGGAGCGGCGCTGTGCTCAGCGAAGCCACCACTGGTTTGCTGGAGATGAAGTTCTCACGCGAAGCCGAAACAGAGGCTGATGCCGAGGGCCTGCGCCGAATGGTGGCCGCCAAAATCAACCCCGAGGGCATGGCGCGCTTCATGGACAAGCTGGCTGCCCAAAGCCAGGGCGCCACTCCCCCCGCGCTGCTGTCGACCCACCCCGCATCCAGCGAGCGTGCCGCTCAGCTGCGGGCGCTGGCGGCGCAGCACCCCGGGCCCTGGGAGCCGTTGGCACTGGACTGGGCCAAGGTCAAAGCCAGTCTGCCCTGAGGTGCTATTGGTATGAAAAACCAGTTTTACACCGCCACCTCGGCCGCCTGAGCCTGCGGCTAGCCCTTTTGGCGCCGCGCCCGCACTGCGGCCGCCAACTCCTGCAACACCGGCACGGTCTGCGCCATGCTGATGCAGGCGTCGGTCACGCTCACGCCGTGTTTCAGTGGCTGGCCAGCCACGATGTCTTGGCGCCCTTCGTTCAAATGGCTTTCGATCATGATGCCGGTGATGCGTTGGTCGCCCGCGGCAATCTGCGCGGCTACATCTTGCGCCACCACAATCTGGCGCGCGTGCTGTTTGCTGCTGTTGGCGTGGCTCACGTCAATCATCACCTGCTCGCGCAGGCCGGCCGCCTTGAGCAGCGCGCAGGCCGCCTTCACATCGGCTGCAGAGTAGTTGGGTTGCTTGCCGCCGCGCAGGATCACGTGGCAATCGTTATTGCCGCGCGTCTCGAAAATGGCAGCCTGGCCCATCTTGGTCATGCCCATGAAGGCGTGGGCACCTTGCGCGGCTTGAATCGCGTCGGTGGCTACCTTGATGCCTCCATCCGTGCCGTTCTTGAAGCCCACGGGGCACGATAGGCCGCTGGCCAACTGGCGGTGGCTCTGGCTCTCGGTGGTGCGCGCGCCAATGGCGCCCCAGCTCACCAGCTCGCTGATGAACTGAGGGCTCAGCAGATCCAAAAATTCGGTGCCCGCAGGCAGGCCCAGCGCCAGCACGTCCAGCAGTAGGCGGCGCGCCATCTCCAGCCCTTGGTTGATGGCAAAGCTGCCGTCCAGGTGCGGGTCGTTGATGTAACCCTTCCAGCCCACGGTGGTGCGCGGCTTCTCAAAGTACACGCGCATCACCACCAGCAGGTCATCCTTCAGGGCATCGGCCTGCACTTTCAGCTGCCGCGCATATTCCATCGCCTGGTCATGGTCGTGGATGGAGCATGGCCCCACCACCACCACCAGCCTATCGTCCTGCCCGTGCAGCACGCGCGAGATGGCAGCCCGGCTGCTCTCCACCAGCGCCTCGGCCGCCGCCGGCACCGGCAGCTTTTCCTCCAGCAGCGCGGGGGTGATCAGCGGGCGCACCGCGCCGATGCGCACGTCGTCAATACGCGTGGTGTCGTGGGTGGTCAGGGCGGCGATGGTGGAGTGGGTCATACTATGAATTTGATAGCTGCTTGCGCAGATTGCACGGGGGCTAGAGGCCTAAAACATATGAATTTTAGGGGGAAGATGGTCATAGCCCGCTCTCTTCTTACACTCCAGTGCATGTCCACCTCACCCGCCCCGTCCCCCAACGACCTCCCCACCGGCCTCAAATGGGGCCCGCTGGCTATCGTTGCCGTCTGGCTGGCAGTCATGGGCGTGCTGTACTTGCTGTCCGCGCAGTACCTCAAGCCCAAGCCGGTGGCGGTGCTGCCCGGTGGTGTGTTGGTGATACCGATGTCGCGCGATGGCCACTTCTATGCCACGGGCATCGTGGGCGGCAAGCCTGTGCAGTTTTTGGTGGACACGGGAGCGTCGATGGTGACGGTGAGTGAGGCGTTTGCGCAGCAGGCCGGGTTGGTGGGCGGCACACCCACGGTGTTCAAAACGGCCAATGGCGATTTGCAGGGGCGGGTGCTGACGGATGTGCCGGTGTCTCTGGGGCCCGCACAGGTATCGGGCGTGCGGGTCGGCGTGGGGCTGGTGGGCGCGGAGCCCGACGAGGCGCTGCTGGGCCAGAGCTTCTTGAATCAGTTCGAGATCACGCTGGCCGACAAACAAATGACGCTCAGGCCCAAGCCGCAGTAGCCCTGCAGGGCTAGCTACGCGAGTGAGGTTTTGGCAGCGCTGGGCGCCGGCCGTTGGCTGAGCCGGTACACGCCGGCCTGGGGTGCCGCATCCTTCTGTGCTGCAGAGTCATAGGCGGCCTGGGCTGCCCACACCGCATCCATATTGCTCTCGGCCCAGTGGGCCAGCACCGACACGGTTTGGGTGAGCGTGCTGCCCAGCGGTGTCAACGTGTATTCCACGGTCACCGGGCTGGTCTGGAAGACCTGGCGTGCCACCAAACCGTCGCGCTCCAGCTTGCGCAGGGTTTGCGTTAGCACCTTCTGCGTGATGCGCTTGACGTCGCGCTTGAGCGCATTGAAGCGCAAGGGCCCGCCCTTGAGCCGGTCCAGGATAAGCAGCGCCCATTTATCGGCCAGGCGCTCCAGTACCAGCCGTGTGGGGCAGCGGTCTTCGTACACATCCAAAGGCATGCAGTTCGGGTTTATGGACATGGGGGCTCCTGGGTGGGGGGTGGTTTCCCGCAGGAAACCTGGTTACGTTGAAGTGCGTTCTTTCGCAAATTCAAACAGATGGCAAAAATATACCTGGTTTCTTTTAAATACCATCAAGGAGTTTCATCATGAGCGGAAAAATTTTGGTTATCGGTGCCGGTGGCAATGTGGGCCGTCCCCTGGTCAAGGCGCTGCAGGCACGCGGCGAAACGGTGCTGGCGGCCAGCCGCAGTGGTGCACCGGTAGAAGGCGCCGAGGGCGTGGTATTTGACTTTGCCAACTTCGCCACCGTGGGCCCGGCGCTGGAGGGTGTAGACCGTGCCTACCTGTTGTTGCCGGCCGGCTACCTGGAAGCCACCCAGCTGTTGCTGCCGGTGGTGGATGCCCTGGCCGCGCGCAAGATCAAGATCGTGTTCCAGAGCGCCATTGGTGTGGATGCGGACGACTCCATCCCCTACCGCCAGGTGGAGCTGGCCGTGGAACGTGCGGGCGTGCCTTTCGTCATCCTGCGGCCCAACTGGTTCGCCGACAACTTCCACACCTACTGGAAAGCGGGTGTGGCCCATGGGCAGATTGCTGTGCCGGCAGCGCAGGGCAAGTCCAGCTTTATCGACACGCGCGACATTGCCGAGAGCGCGGCGGCTGCTCTGACCTCTTCGCAATTCGACAACCGGGCGTTCAACCTCACCGGCCCCGAAGCGCTGGGCTACGCCGAGGCCGCCGCCTTGCTGACCGAGGTGCTGGGCAAGCCCGTGGCCTACACGCCGATTGAGGATGCGCCTTTTGTGGACATGCTCGCCGGTGCGGGCGTGCCGCGGGGCTATGCCAGTTTTCTGGCGTCCATCTTCTACCCCGTGCGCGAAGGCTGGACCGCTGCGCCCACCGAAGCGGTGCAAACGCTGACGGGCCGTGCTCCACGCTCCCTGCGTACCTATGCGCAGGACAACCGGGCGGCTTTGCTGGCCTAAGCCGCAGGGGGGATGGGGTCGGCCAGCCCGTGCCGCTCCATCACCGCCCGCCACGCCGCCAGCTTGCGCGCAAAGCTCCAGCTTGCGTTGGCGGGGCTGGTGCTGGGGAGTTGGTAGACCGGCACGCCCAGCGTTTGTGTGTGGCGCGCGTGTTTGAAGCTCTCGCTGCCGTTGTGGGCGATAGCCTCTAGCTGCGGAAGATGGAGTGCGGCGATGTCGTTGGGCACTGCGTTGCGGATGGCACTGTCCAGGCTGCCTTCGCGCTCGCAGCTGGCGTACACGTCCCACACACCCAGGCCACGCTGCAACAGCCAATTGCTACGAATTTCATAGCTGCTTGCGCATATTTCATGGGCATCAGAAGGCCAAATGGCTTGCAAAAGCTTCCAGAATTGGTTCTGCGGATGGCCGTAATACTGCTGCGCCTGCAGCGAGCGCACACCGGGGAAGCTGCCCAGAATCAGCACCCGTGTGGCGGGTGACACCAGCGGCGCCAGGCCGGTGAGGGTGACTGCCGCCATGCGCGTGCCTTGCTTTACTTTTTGGCCAGGGTTTTGCGGGCCACTTCGATGCCGCCCACGTTTTGGGCCTTGCTGAAGCCCAAGCCCTTGAGTGTGTCCAGCGCCATGCCGCTGCGCCGGCCGGACTGGCAATACAACAGCACGGTGTCGTCTTTGCTCACACCGGCTTTGGCAATCTCTTGGGCGATGGTGGTGTGCTCGATGTTGATGGCACCTTCCACATGGCCGGCGGCAAACTCTTGCGGGCTGCGCACGTCGATGATGACGTCTTTGGCCTGGGCCGAGAGGGCAAGCAGGGAGAGGGTGATGCTGGCAAGCAGTGTTTTCATGCGAGGGTCTCAGGGGGCGGTGGGTTCCTGCAGATTGTCGCCGCCCCGCGCCTGCCTTGCCTACTGCGGGATAAACCGCAGCCGGTAAATCAGCGCACTCTCGGCATTCATGCGGGGCAGCGGCAGGCCCACCGCGGCCAGCCAGGCGCCGTGGGCGGTGGGCGGCAGGGCCTGCTGGGCACCGGCGGCCAGGGCTGCGTCGTTCAGGGGGCTGCTGGTCCAGTCGGGCGGCGTGGGGTCCAGGCGCTCGATGGTGTAGTGCGCCGCCGGGCGCAGCATGGGCAGGCGCAGTGGCGGTGTGTTGCGATGGCTGGTGGGCGTGGTGCGGTAAACCAGCAGCAGTACCTCACTGGCATTGGCGTCGCCATGGGCTTGCCACAGCACGCCGTCGCCGGCCTCACCCAGCCACACCTGGCCGGTGTGCAGGCGGTTGCGCAGCTGCTTGTACAAGCCCACCCACTGCCCCAGCGCCATGCGCTCGGCGTCGGTCAGGTGGCGCACATCGGCTTCGATGCCCAGGTGGCCACTGAGGGCCACACCGGCGCGGAAGTTCAGGCTCTGGCTGCGGCCCGTGGTGTGCGCGGGCGCGGGGCCAATGTGGGCCCCCAGAATCTCGGGCGGCAAAAACTGCAGCGCACCGCGTTGGATGGCCACGCGCGACAGTGCATCGTTGCAGTCGCTGGTCCAGACGCGGTGGGTGTGGGCCAGCACGCCCATGTCCAGCCGTGCGCCACCAGACGCGCAGCTCTCAATCTCCACCAGCGGGTGGGCGGCGCGCACGCGGTCCAGCAGTGCGTACAGCGCGTGCACAAAGCTGCGGTAGGCCGGGCGCCCCAGTGCGTTGCCGGCCGTGGTCAGGTCGCGGTTCATGTCCCACTTGAGGTAGGCAATGGGCACGTTTTGCAGCAGGGTGTCCAACTTGGTGAAGAGGTAGTCGGCCACCTCGGGGCGGGCCACGTCCAGCACCAGCTGGTTGCGCATGGTGAGCAGGGGGCGCCCTTCCAGCTGCAGCGCCCAGTCGGGGTGGCTGCGGAAGAGTTGGCTGTCGGGGTTCACCATCTCGGGCTCCACCCACAGGCCAAATTCCATGCCCAGGCCGTTCACATAGTTCGCCAGCGGTTGCAGGCCGTGGGGGTACTTGCCGGCATCGGGCCACCAGTCGCCGAGGGCTGCCTGGTCGCTGTGGCGGCCCTGGAACCAGCCGTCGTCCAGCACAAAGCGCTCTACGCCCACGCTGGCGGCTGCGGTGGCCAGCGCGCGGATGTCGTCGGTGCGGTGGTCAAAGTACACCGCCTCCCAGGTGTTGAGGTGCACGGGGCGCGGGCGCATGCGGCCACCGGGCCAGGGCAGGCGGCTGCGCACGGTGGCGTGGAAGTTGGCGGCCAGGCCGTTCAGGCCCGTGGTGGCGCAGCTGGCAAACAGCGTGGGCGTCTGCAGCGATTCGCCCGAAGCCAGGCGCACTTCGCCCGGCGCCAGCCATTCACCCATTTGCCATTGGTATTGCCCGTCGTGCAGCCATTCAATGGCCAGGCGGTGGTTGCCCGACCAGGCCAGGTGCGCGCCATACACGGTGCCCGTGTGCTGGGTGGCGCCTGGCGTGGTGACCACGGCGCCCGGAAAGCTGTCGTGCGAGGTGCGGCCACGCCGGTTTTCGCGCTGCCAGGTGCTGCGCGAGAGCGCGTCGACCTGCAGCTGGAACTCATGGGCCCATTGGCCGGTGTAGGAGCGCACGGCCTGGGCATCGCCCGGCAGCGGCACGGTGCCGGCGGCCAGCCATTGCACATCCAGCACATCACTGCCGTCGTTGAACAGCTCGCTGCGCAGTTGCAGCACGTCGTGTGCGTCCAGTGCCATATGCAGCACCAGGCGCAGCTGGGCCACGCTGTCGGTCAGATGAATCGCAATGCTTTTGCCGGCCACCAGCGTCTCCACGCGGCAGGCGGTGAACTGCTGTGCAAACTGCTGCCCACCACGGTGCGCCAGCAGCGCGCTTTGCATGTACCAGCCCACGCCAAAGGTGGGCGCCACGGTCAGTGGCTGGTCGAACTCCATGCTGCTGGGCGGGATGGCCCGGCCATCGCGCAGCGGCGCCAGCGGCACACAGTGGTCCGGCAGCCGCGGGCCCCAGTAGCGCCACAGTGGCGCCTCGTGCGGGCGCACCTCCAGCACCACGCTGCTGTGGGTGCCATGCAAAACGGTGAATGCGGCAGAGGCCTCGGAGGCGTGGGTGGGCATGGGCAGGGCAGAGAGCGGGACGGAAAAAGCAGTTTAGTGGCAGTAAATGCGGGCGCCGCTCTTGTCGAACAACAGGGCCTTGGCCGCATCAAAGCGCGCTTCCAATGCCTGGCCCGAGCGCAGGCTGCGGCCGTGTTTGCTCTCCATCACCACCATCACGCCGCTGCTGGAGCGTGCGTACACAAAGGTCTCGCCGCCCAGGTGCTCCAGCATGTCGATGGTGACGGGCAGCGTGGCGCTTCCGTCTTCCACAAAATGTTCGGGCCGCACGCCGACCGACACCTCGGTGCCCACGGCGGGCAGGTTGCCGTCCAGTGGCAGCGTCACCACGGCATTGCCAAAGCCGGCCAGACGCACCTGGCACTGGTTCACACCGTTGGCGCGCAGGTGGCCGCTCACGGTGCCGTCAAAGAAGTTCATGCGTGGCGAGCCGATGAAGCCGGCCACAAAGGTGTTGGCCGGGTTGTCGTACAGCTCCAGCGGCGCACCTACCTGCTCCACCACACCGGCGCGCAGCACCACGATCTTGTCGGCCAGCGTCATGGCCTCCACCTGGTCGTGCGTCACGTAGATGATGGTGCTGCCCAGTTCGCGGTGCAGGCGCGCAATCTCGATGCGCATGTGCACGCGCAGCTCGGCGTCCAGGTTGGAGAGCGGCTCGTCAAACAAAAACACCTGCGGATCGCGCACGATGGCACGGCCGATGGCCACGCGCTGGCGCTGCCCGCCCGACAGGGCCTTGGGCTTGCGGTCCATCAGCGGCTCCAGGCCCAGAATCTTGGCCGCAGCGTCTACCTTGGTGGCGACTTCGGCCTTGGGAACACCGGCGTGCTTGAGAGCAAAGCCCATGTTTTCGCGCACCGTCATGTGGGGGTAGAGCGCGTAGCTCTGGAACACCATGGCAATGCCGCGCTTGGACGGGTCCACATGGTTCATCACCTGGTCGCCGATGCGCAACTCGCCGCTGGTGATGTCCTCCAGGCCCGAGATGGCGCGCAACAGCGTGGACTTGCCGCAGCCCGAGGGGCCCACAAACACCACAAATTCGCCGTGTTTGATGTCCAGGTCCACGCCCCGGATGATGTCGATATTGCCGAATGATTTGCGGACCTGGGTGAGTTTGACGTCTGCCATGTTGTGTTCCTCGTCGACTCGATAATTTACGCGGCGCGCAGCGCCACGCGCTGTTCGCCCATGCGGCGGGTGGATACGCGCAGCGAGATGTCGCCCACCGCGCCGGTGGTCTCCAGCCAAAAGCCGGTGGTGCCTCCCTTGAGCGTCAGCAGGTCCGGGCCCAGCAGCTTGGCGGCACCGGTCACTTCGACCTGCACCACATCGTCCATGAACGGCAGCAAGCGGCCGGCCTGGTCCAGCGCGCGCACGATGACGCGGGTGGCGTCCTTCTCATGGGCGTGCAGCTCGGTGTCGTCCACCTGCACTTGCAGGGTGGTGGGCACCGGGTTGCCCGAGAGCTTGACGGTGGAAACCGCCTTGCCATTGATGTAGCCGGTCACTGTGGCATCGCGCCACAACATGCCCCAGGCGCCTAGGTCGTTCATGTTGACGTGGCGGCTGTCAAAGATCACTGGCGCGTGCGGCAGGTGCGGGTAGCGCTCGCGGTCGGGTTCGGCGCGTTTGGGTGCAAAGTCGCCCACTTGCAGTTCCACGTAGTCGCAGTTGGTCAGCACGATCAGGGGCAGCACTTCGCAGCGGTCCTTTTCGCCACGAGCCCAGTAGGTCACAGGCTGCAACACGATTTGTTCGGCCGGGCTGCACTGGCTGGTGTAGCCCCAGGCGGCGAATTTGGGTTCGCGGAAGATGTCCATCACGCCGTGGTGGCAGACGCGGTCACCCGCGCCAAAGTCTTTGTGCGTGTTGTAGTCGTACATGCACCAGCCGATGGCGCCGCTGATGACCGGGTTCTCATAGGCCTTGTTCAGCACATCCAGATGGCGAGTCACATGTTCGGCCTGGCGGTCTTCGGGGTCGATGCGTTTGGTGGGGTACATGTGGCCGTTGAACTCGGTGATGAGGTAGGGCACCTCATGGTCCAGCCCGGTCACCTGGCGTGGCTGGCGCAGCGGCGTGGGGGCAATGCCTTTCATCCACTCGGGCGTGGCCACGTGGCAGAAGTCGTTGACGGTGTACACGTCTTCCAGCAGTTCGCTGTTCTCGATGTAGCGCACGCCACCGGTCTGGCGGGTCGTGTCCAGGCTGCGGGCCATGGCGTTGGTGCGGGTGTAGAAGTCGTGGTTGTCTTGCGACTCGTTGATACGCACGCCCCAGATGATGATGGAGGGGTGGTTCCAGTCGCGCTCCACCATGCGGCGCACGTTTTCTACCGACTCGTCTTGCCAAGCCTGACCACCAATGTGCTGCCAGCCCGGGATCTCTTCAAACACCAGCAGGCCAATCTCGTCACAGCGGTCTAGAAAGTAGCTGGACTGCGGGTAGTGCGAGGTGCGCACCAGGTTGCACTTGAGCGTGTGCTTCATCACGTCGGCGTCTTTTTCCTGCGCGCGCTGGCCCATGGCGTAGCCCACATAGGGGTAGCTCTGGTGGCGGTTCAGGCCGCGGATCTTGAGGTGTTTGCCGTTGAGGAAAAAACCCTCGGTGGTGAAGCGTGCGGTGCGGAAACCAAAGCGCGTGCTGAGTTGGTCGCGGTTGTCCAGCGTGGCGCGCACCAGGTACAGCTGGGGTGCATCAAGCTCCCAGCGTTCGAGGCCGGGCAGAGATTCAAACGTGGCTTCAAAGCCCGTGGTGCCGAGGCCCACGGTCTGCTGATGCAGCACGGTGCCGTCTACCTGGCAGAGTTCCACCAAGACCTTGCCACCCACCGCGGCGTTGCTGGGGTTGGCGATGCAACCTTTGACCCGCACCCCCTTGGCGTCGCTGAGCTCGTGGGAAGTTTCGACCTTGAGGTTGGCAATCGATACTGGGTCCGCGACCTGCAGCCATACGTCGCGGTAAATGCCGGCATAGGTCAGGTAGTCGATCTGGCCACCAAAGGGTGGAATCTCGGGGTTCTCGCTGCCGTCCACCTTCACGGTGATGAGGTTGTCGCCTTCTTTCAGCAGGCCGGTGAGGCGGGCGCTGAAGGGGGTGTAGCCGTCTTTGTGGGCGGCCACTTGCTGACCGTTGACCCAGACCACGCTGTTGGCCATGGCGCCGTCGAAGCGCAGGGTCACTTCGCGGCCCGCCCATGCGGGCTGCCAGGCCAGGGTGGTTTGGTAGCCGAACTCCGCCTGGAAGCTGCGTTCGTCGAAGTAGGTCATGTCCAGGTCCACCGCGTTGTGCGGCAGGCGCACGGCAGTGCCGGGCTGGGCCTGGGTGATCAGTGCAGGCGAAAAAGAGGTGTGAAAGGTCCAGCCCGAGACGAGCTTGCTAACGGTACGCATGTGAAAAACCTTATTTGACGGAGCCCAGCATGCCCTGTACGAACTGCCGTTGCATTGCGAAAAAGACGACCAGGGTGGGCAAGGTGGCCAGCATGGCCGCCAGCATGATCACGCCGAAGTCTGGGAAGTAGGCCGAGCCCAGTGAGGACAAGACCAGGGTGATGGTTTTGAGCTCCGGGGACTGCAGCACGATGAGGGGCCAGAGGAAGTTGTTCCAGGCCGCCATGAACACGATGATGAAGGCCGCCGCATAGGTGGAGCGCATCACCGGCACATAGACAAACAGAAAAATCTGCCATTCCTTGAGGCCGTCCAGGCGCGCGGCTTCGCGCAGCTCGGGCGGGAAGGCCTTGGTGCTCTGGCGGAAGTAAAACACGATGTAGGCCGAGGCCAGTGCCGGCAAGATGACGCCCAGGTGGGTGTCCAGCAAATCGAATTGCGCCATCAGGATGAACAGCGGAATCATCAGCGCGGCAAACGGCACCATCAGCGTGAGCAGCAGACCGTTGTAAACGCGCTCGCGCGCCTTGGAGCTGAACACTTCAAAGCCATACCCCGCCAGGGAGGAGATGAGCAGCGTGAAAAAGCCGCCGACGATGGCAATCTTTCCGGAGTTCCAGAAGACCTGGGCCACGTCAAAACTCTTGTTGAGTTTGTCGAAGTTCTCCAGCAAGGCGCTACCCAGCGTGAACTTGCCCTTGGTCACGTCCACCGAGGCGTTGGTGGCGCTGATCACCATCCAGGCAAAGGGGAACAGGGAAACAAAGGCCATCACCCCCAGAAAGAGGTAGACACCGGCCATGCGAAATTTTTCGGTCCAGTTGCTCATGTCAGTTGCGCTCCCGGGCGGCATAAAACTGGATGGCGGCCAGCGCAGCGACCAGCAGCACGATGACGTAGGACACCGTGGCGGCGTAGCCGAAGTTGGGCACGAACTTGAACGACAGGTTGTAGATGTACATGGACAGCGTGAGCGTGTTGTCAGAGAACACGGTGCCCACGGTGGTGATGTTCATGGGTTCATCAAACAACTGCAGCGTGCCGATGGTGGAGGTCACCGTGGTGAACAGGATCACCGGCTTCAGATTGGGAATGGTGATGGAGACAAAGCGGCGGTAGGCCGAGATGCCATCGATGCGGGCGGCCTCGTAGATCGACTTGTCGATGTTCTGCATGGCCGCCAGATAAAAGATCATGTTGTAGCCAGTCCAGCGCCAGGTGATGGCGATGATGATGACCACCTTGGACCAGAACGGGTCGTTGAGCCAGGGAATGGGCTCGCTGATGAGGCCCAGCCACGCCAGTGCGTGGTTGACCAGGCCGTCATACGAAAACATGCTCTTGAACACCACCGAATACGCCACCAGGGAGGTGACGCACGGCAGAAACACTGCCGTGCGCAACAGCCCGCGAAAGCGCAGGTTCGGCATGTTCAGGCAGCTGGCCATGACCAGCGCCAGCAACAGCATGATGGGCACCTGGATCACCAGAAAAATGCAGGTGTTTTGCAGCGCCTTCAGGAATACAGGGTCACCGGCCAGACGCACCACGTTGCCCACGCCTACGAACTCCACCACCGTTCCCTGCCCGGCGTGCAGGGACATCCACAGCGAGCGGACGATCGGGTAGGCCATGAAGACCCCGATCAGTCCGAGCGCAATGGAAACAAATAGCCAACCGTTGACGTCGTAAAAACGCCGGTAGCTGGTCGTAGGCTTGGGCGCCATGGTGCTCCTTGGGTGCAGTGTTGCCGTGTCTTACTTGATTTGCGAGGCGAGCTGGTTGTGGATGTTTTCCAGCGCCTTCTCGACCGGCAGACCTTGTGCCAAAGCAGGCAGTTGGGCGGCCACGGCGGCGTCGCCTTCGGCGGTGTAAATGCCGTAGTTCACGCTAGGCACTTTGCCCATCCAGTCGCTGAACTGCTGCCACACCTTGGCGCCACCGAAGAAGGGGTCGGCTTCGGAGTACGCCTTGCCATTGCGCGATGCCAGCAGCGAGCCCACCGCACCGCGGGATTGCAGAATGGTCTGGTAGAAGTCCACATCCTTGGCGTACACCTCGTTGAGGAAGTCCGCTGCGGCAGCCTTCTCTTTGCCGGCTGCCAGCACGTACCAGCTGGAGCCGCCCAGGTTGGAGGCGTTGACGGCGCCTGGCACGCTCAAACGGGGGGGGGCGGCCACGGCCCATTTTCCGGACTGGCTGGCTTCGGCCTTGACCGAGCCGGTGATCCACACGCCGGTGATGACGGAGGCCACATCACCCTTGTTCAAGGCGCCGACCCACTCGCCCCAGCCCGAGGTGGGCTTGTAGATGCCGGTCTTCATGAACTTGACTTGGGTTTCCAGCGCGGCCTTGAGGGCGGGGTTGTTCTTGATGTCGAGCTTGCCGTCCTTGTCAAAGTACCAGCGGCCGGCGGACTGCATCATGATGCGGATGCTGGCAATGTCTTGCGGGTCCATGGCAAACATCTTCTTGCCGGTTTTGGTTTCGACCTGCTTGCCGATTTCCAGGTAGCGGTCCCAGGTGATGTTCTGCATGTCCTTGTCGCTGAAGCCGGCCTGCTTGATCAGGTCGCTGCGGTAGTACATGCCGGAGACACCGGTATCAAACGGCACGCCATAAACCTTGCCGCCCATGGTCATCAGGTTGACCTTGTAGCTGGCAAAACCCTTGTGGTCCACCTTGCCGGACAGGGGCTCAAACGCGCCCGGGAAAGAGCGCAGGTACTTGGGGGCGTTGTAGTCTTCCACCAGCACGATGTCCGGCAGGGTCTTGGTCACGCCCGAGGCCAGCGTGGTTTGCAGCTTTTGCTCCACGTCGGCCTTGGCCATGTCGATGATCTTGAACGTCACGCCGGGGTGCTTGGCGGTGTAGCGCTTGGCCGCTTCTTGCATGATGGCGATGTTGAAGTTGGGGTCCCAGGCCCAGATGGTGACTTCACCGGCGTTGGCGGCGTGGCTGGCCATCAGGCCGGAGGTGCTCAGGACCAGACCGATCATGGTGCTGAGGGTGCTGCGTTTGGCGAAATTCATGGTGTGTTTTCCTGTCTCTGTGTCAATGAATGTTGTGGGCAAGTGGCGCGCAGTAGAACACTGGTGCGCCGGGCTTGTTGTCTCCGGTTGGCGTGTGATGACGGTGGTGCGACTGGCATCCTTTCCAAAATTTAAGCGGTTAAATTTCTGACCCGACCTGCGGCCTGCGTTCGCTGACTGGCCAAGGGCGCACCCTCCCGGAAGCGCCCTTGCCACACCCCGAAAATTAAAATTTAAGCGGTTAAATTCAGCAATTTTTGGAGTATACCTAGGGGTATTCGCAAAATAACTGCGTCCTAGGGTAAGTCCTAGGATTCAAAAAACGTATCAATCGATGCCAGTTCACACCAAGTTGCAGCACCATGGCCACCCTGAGTGAAGTCGCCCGCCTGGCCGGAGTTACCACCGCCACCGTCTCCAACGTGCTGCGCAACACGCAGAAGGTGAAGCCTGCCACCGTGCAAAAGGTGCAAGAAGCGATTGCCGCCACCGGTTACCGGCCCAATCTCATGGCACGCGCACTGGCCGAGGGCAAATCGTCGATGGTGGCGCTGGTGCTGCCCGATATCAACAACCCCTTCTACCCCGAGTTCGTGCGCGTGGCCGAGCGGGTGGCGCGGCACCGCAACTACTTCTTGATGGTGTGCAACACCGACGAGCGCCCCGACATTGGCCGCGCCTACCTGCAGCAGATTGCCGGCACCCTGGCCGACGGCGTGCTGGTGCTGCACACCGGTATCAGTGCGGATGACATCAATGAGTTGAAGACCCGCCGCTCGCCCATCGTGCTGGCGTCCGAAGAGCAGGTGGACCTGGCCAACCAGATTCCCCACGTGGTGGTGAACTTCCACCGCGCGGGCGAGATTGCGGGCCAACATTTGCTGGCGCTGGGGCACCGCCGCATCGGTGCCATCGTCGGCTGTGGCCTGGAGGGCATGCAGCTTGGCCGCCTCAACGGTTTCAAAAGCGCCCTCGCCGCCAGCGGCATCACGTTGGACGATGCCATGGTTCGCAACGTGAGCGACACCGTGGCCGGCGGCCACGAAGCCACCGACGCGCTGCTGGCACAACACCCGGACCTCACCGCCCTTTTCTGCACCAACGACCTGATGGCCTACGGTGCCAGCCAGGCCCTGGCCGACCGCGGCATCCGCATCCCGCAAGACATCTCGCTCATCGGCGTGACCGATATCCAGCTGGCGCGCGACATGCGCCCGGCCCTCACCACCGTGGCCCTGGGCATTGAGCAGGTGGCCACCATCTCCATCAACCTGCTGCTGGACCTGATTGAAAACCCGGCGCACGAGCCCACCATCGTGCATGTGCCTGACCCGGTGCTGGTGGTGCGCGCCTCCACCGGTCCGGTGCGCAGCGGCGCCTGAGCGGGCCGCGGCAGGCGCGCGCTAAAGCGTGTCGATGGGGTTGCTGGTGGCCTCGTTGCCGATGGCGAAACGGTCGCGGCAGCGCGTGTAAAAACTCGCACCAAAACGCCCTACCGGGTGGTAGTCCTGCAGGCGCACGCGCCAGGCCTCGGTGTCAATCAGGCCGTCGCGCGCGCTGAGCCACAGCACCCGGCCAATAAAGACATAGCGGCTGGCCGTCTCCAGGGTTTCGTGCAGCACGCATTCAAAGGCCACGGGCGCCTCGGCGATGCGCGGCGGGCGCACGCTGTGCGATGGGGTGGCGTGCAGACCCACGGCGTCCAGCTCGCTCACGGAGGCCGGAAAGCTCTCGCCACACGTGTGCATCTGGGCAGCCAGTGCCTCGTCGCTCATGTGCACCACAAACTCGCGCTGGGACAGGATGTTGGCCGCCGTGTCCTTGAGCCGCCCGTCCTGCAGGCGGTTGATGCTGAGCATCACCACCGGCGGGTCTTCGCCCAGCATGTTGAACATCGAGAATGGCGCCGCATTCACCACGCCCTGCGCGCTGAGCGTGGTCACCAGCGCGATGGGGCGTGGCACGATCAGGCTGGCCATGAGCTTGTAGCGCTGGTAAGCGCTGATCTGGGAAAAATCGACTTCGGTCATGCGCGCAGGCGCTTGCAAGGCGCATGCCGATCGCCGACCAGCGTCTCAAAATGCTATCAAATAAGGAGCTGTTTGTGCAATATTCATGGGGGCTAGAGCCCTATTTGGCTTGAAAATCGCCGGACACCAGCCGTTCCTGTGCCGCCATCAGCACGGCGCCCAGCAACATCTGCACATCGTCCAGCCGGGTGCGGTGGTTCACCAGTGCCACCCGAATCGCCAGTACCCCACCAATGCGGGTGGTGGATGGCACCGCCACGCCAGACTCCTGC
The DNA here is from genome assembly GCF_058791215.1 of Rhodoferax sp. EU05-FHT12H12. Lineage (NCBI taxonomy): Bacteria > Pseudomonadati > Pseudomonadota > Betaproteobacteria > Burkholderiales > Comamonadaceae > Rhodoferax > Rhodoferax sp. EU05-FHT12H12. The sequence goes on from NZ_JBYTDI010000002.1 coordinate 42,775, forward strand.
ACATCGGCCACGATGTCGGCGTTCAGCGCGTCCAGGTCCACCCCCGGCGCCAGCACACGAAAGCACACCACATTCAGCGTGACCGGTGCCAGCCGCTCCAGCTGCGGCTGCGCGTCCACCAGGTGGGCCAGCTGCTGCGCCAGGCTGCAGTTCAGCGCCACCACCTGGCCCAGCTTGGCCGCGCCATAGGTCTTGAACGTCATCCAGACCTTAAGCGCCCGGAAACCGCGTGACAGGTCGGGCCCGAAGTCGGTGGGCCAGGGCTGGTTGCCCGCCAGCCCGCGCACGCTGCGCTGCAGGTAGGCCGGTTGGCTGGCAAAGGTGGCTGCGTGCAGAGCCGCATCGCGCACCACAATGCAGCCCGCGTCGTAAGGCACCTGCGCCCATTTGTGAAAGTCAAACGCCACCGAGTCGGCCGCGCTCAACCCCTGCACCAGCGGACGCTGCGCGGGCGAGAGCATGGCCAGCGCCCCGTAGGCCGCATCCACATGGAACCACAGGCCCTGCGCGCGTGCCAGCGCGGCCACGGCGCTCAGGTCGTCCACCGCGCCCGTGTCCACGGTGCCCGCGCTGCCCACCACCAGAAAGGGTTGCAGCCCGGTCGCGCGGTCTTGTGCAATGGCGGCTTGCAGGGCGTCCATGTCCATGCGGTGCTGCGCGTCCAGCCCAATCAGGCGCAGCGCGTCGCTGCCCAAACCCGCCATGTCCATGGCGCGGGCCACACAGTTGTGCGCTTCCACCGAGGTGTAGGCCACCAGCGGACGGCCCTGCAGCCCGCGGTGTCGCACGTCCGTGCCCAGCGCCCGCGTGCGCGCCACCAGCACGGCAATCAGGTTGGCCATGGAGGTGCCGGTGACCAGCACACCGCTGGCGTCCTGCGGAAAACCCAGCATCTCGGCGGCCCAGCGGATCACCTGGCGCTCCACCTCGATCGGCGCGTGGTCGCGCCCGCCCAGGTTGGGGTTGGTGGCTGCGGCCAGCAGCTCGGCCAGCATGCCCACCGGGTTGCCCCCGCCCTGCACCCAGCCCATGAAACGGGGGTGGCTGTTGCCGCTGCCATAGGGCTGCACCAGGGTCTGGAAGTCCTGGTACACCGCGTCCAGATCACCTGGCTCCGCGGGCAGTGCCCCTGTACGCAGGGTCTGGCGTGCCTCCGTGGGCATGGGTTGCCACACGGGCGCTTCGCGCAGCCCGGCCAGCATGTCCACCATGTCGTCAAGCATGCGATGGCCTATCTGGCGCACCGACGTCCAATCGGTCGGGTCCAGGCTGTCGGGGGCGGCTTGAAAGGGCGTTGGGGCCGGTGCGCTCACAGCGTCAGACCACCGCGGCGGTGAACGCAATTTCCAGCAGGTAGTCCGGGCTGGCCATTTCGGCACACACACACACCCGCGCGGGCGCGCAGCCCTCGGGCAACCAGGCCTGCCAGGTGGCGTTGAAGGCTGCGCGGTCGGCCATGTGTTTGAGGTAGATGGTGGCCATCAACACGTGCGCCTTGCTGCTGCCGGCCAAAGCCAGGGTGCGTTCGGCCTGTGCGAACAGCGCCAGCGATTGGCTGGTGATGTCCGTGCCGCTTTCCGGCACCTCCACAAAGTAGGCGGTGCCCTTGTGGACGACGGCGTCGGACCATTGGGCGGCGGGGTTGATGCGGGTGATGGGTGCAGAGGTCATACGTGGGCTTGAAGGTGTAGCAAAACAGTGCGGCGGATACTACTGCACCTGCCTGCCAAGCTATGGATGCACCGCAAAGTGCGGCGCCTGACGGACGCCGGTTTGCATACAAGCCCTTGCATCCGTGACCAAGGGCCAGAGAAAGAAACACAATAGGGAGCCCTTCACTGGAAGTACCGTCCCCCCTCATGACCCACTACCGCATCCTCTTCGTCTGCATGGGCAATATTTGCCGGAGCCCTACTGCCGATGGCGTGCTGCGCCACAAGGTGCGGGAGCATGGGCTGGGGCACAAGGTGGTGGTGGACTCTGCCGGCACCCACAACTACCACCCGCACAGCCCACCGGATGCCCGGTCCCAAAAGCATGCTGCGCAGCGGGGCTACGACCTGTCGCCCTTGCGTGCCCGGCAGATCATGGCGGCGGACTTCGAGACCTTCGATCTGATCTTGACGATGGACTGGGACAACCTGGCCCTGGTGCAGGAACGTTGCCCAGCGCAGCACCAGCACAAGCTCCGGCGCCTGACCGAGTTTTGCCGACACCATGACGAACCGGTGGTGCCTGACCCGTATTACGACGGCCCGGCGGGTTTTGAGCATGTGCTTGATTTGGTGGAGGACGCCTGTGATGGACTGATCCTGCACCTCCGGCACCTCCAAGAGATTTCAGAAAGCTGAGCACCGCATGCAGATCGCCATCATCGGTTTGGGAGAAGTCGGGCGGACGTATGCGAGGTCCCTTCACGCGGCGGGGCACTCTTTGCACGTGTGCAATGCACGCGCAGGTTCCGCCGCACTGGCTGTGGCCAGCGAGTGTGGCCTGCCTTTGCACCTCGCTCCCGCAGAGTGGCTACGTGCTTGTGACTGGATTCTGTTGTGCGTCACTGGCAGCGTGGCCGCGCAGGTGCTTGAGCAATGTATGCCGTGGGCGGCGCCACATGCCACGCTTTGCGACATGACCACTGCCAGCCCGCATGCCAAGCGCGCAGCGGCTGCGGTGGCCAAACAGCACGGCCGGCTCTATCTGGATGTCGCCATCATGGGTGCCGTGGCGCTGGGCATGCATACCACGCCACTGCTGGTGGCGGGGGACGGCGCCACCGCGTTTCAGGCATGGATGGGGAGCGCCGGTAGCCGCGTCACGGTGATTGAGGGCGCTGCGGCTGGTGATGCCATGGCCTTGAAAATCTTGCGCAGCACCTTTACCAAGGGCTTGGAAGCACTGAGCGTGGAGCTGCTGATGACGGCAGAGCGGCAGGGTGTGCGCGACAAGCTCTATGCGCAATTGCAGGACATTGACGACACCCCGCTGCGCACATTCATCGACATGCTGGTGCGTACCCACGTGGTCCATGCCAAGCGCCGCGCGGTTGAAGTGCAAGAGGCTACCGAGGCAATGTCCAACCAAGGCATCCGCTCTCAAGTGCTGCCGGGCGTAGCGCAGCGCTTTGAGAAGACGATGGCCGGGCTGGAAACCCATCCCCTCGAATCCGCAGCGCCGACCACGGAGCAGGCGCTGAAGTGGCTGTTGCAGCGCGAGGGCTGACCCAGGTGCCCTGGCGGGACACCCGGTGCCAAAACACTAAACGTCGATATTTCCCGCCCGCAGTGCGTTGGTTTCAATGAAGTCGCGGCGCGGCTCCACTTCGTCGCCCATCAGCATGGTGAACACGCGGTCGGCTTCGATGGCGTCGTCGATCTGCACCTTGAGCAGGCGGCGCACGGTGGGGTCCATGGTGGTTTCCCACAGCTGGGCGGGGTTCATTTCGCCCAAGCCCTTGTAGCGCTGGCGGCTGGAGGTACGTTCGGCTTCGCCGATCAACCAGGCCATGGCTTCGCGGAAGTCGGAGACTTTTTCTTCCTTCTGGCGTTCGCCTTCGCCACGCATCACGCGGGCGCCTTCGCTCAGCAGGCCACGGAAGGTGTTGGCGGCTTCGGCCAGGGCGGCGTAGTCGGCTCCGTGCACAAAATCTTGCGTGAGCACGCTGCTCTTCACGTTGCCGTGGTGGCGACGGCTGATGCGCAAAATGGGTTTGTCGGTACGGGCGTCAAACTCGCCAGCCACTTCGGCGTCGGGGAGCTTGGCTTGCAGGGCAGCGGCAGAGGCTTCTGCGTCAGCCACCGTGTCGAGGTTGAGCACCACGCCGTCGGCCACACTGCGCAGGGCTTCGGCATCCATGAAGTTCTTCAGGCGGGCAATCACCGCTTGGGCCAGTTGGTGCTTGCGTGCCAGCTCGGCCAGCGTGTCACCACTGAGGGTGGTGCCGTTGGGGCCACCGGTGAACACGGAGGCATTCACCAGTGCGATGCGCAGCAAGAAGCTGTCGAGTTCGGCGGGGCCCTGCAGGTACAACTCTTCTTTGCCGGACTTCACTTTGTACAGTGGCGGCTGGGCAATGTAGATGTGGCCGCGTTCCACCAGCTCGGGCATCTGGCGGTAGAAGAAGGTCAAGAGCAGGGTGCGGATGTGGGCGCCGTCGACGTCCGCATCGGTCATGATGATGATGCGGTGGTAACGCAGCTTGGCGACGTTGAAGTCGTCGTTGCCGGTGGTGCCGCCGGCCTTGCCGATGCCAGTGCCCAGGGCGGTGATCAGCGTCAGGATTTCGTTGCTGGTCAGCAGCTTCTCGTAGCGGGCTTTTTCCACGTTCAGAATCTTGCCGCGCAGCGGCAGGATCGCCTGGAACTTGCGGTCGCGGCCCTGCTTGGCAGAGCCACCGGCGGAGTCACCCTCGACGATGTAGATTTCGCAGCCGGCGGGGTCTTTTTCCTGGCAGTCGGCCAGCTTGCCGGGCAAGCCCATGCCGTCCAGCACGCCCTTGCGGCGGGTCATGTCACGGGCCTTGCGGGCAGCTTCACGGGCGCGAGCGGCTTCAATAATTTTGCCGACGATGATCTTGGCGTCGTTCGGGCGTTCTTCCAGGTAGTCGGCCAGCAGCTTGCCCACGATGTCTTCCACGGGGCCGCGCACTTCGCTGGAGACCAGTTTGTCCTTGGTCTGGCTGGAGAACTTGGGCTCGGGCACCTTGACCGACAGCACGCAGCACAGGCCTTCGCGCATGTCGTCACCAGTCACTTCGACCTTGGCCTTCTTGGCCAGTTCGTTTTGCTCGATGTACTTGCTGATGACGCGGGTCATCGCGGCGCGCAGGCCGGTCAGGTGGGTACCGCCGTCGCGTTGCGGAATGTTGTTGGTGAAGCACAGTACCTGCTCGTTGAAGCCGCTGTTCCACTGCATGGCCACTTCCACACCAATGTTGGTGCCTTGGTCGCTTTGGCGGTCGCCCATGGCGTGGAACACATTGGGGTGCAAGACGTTTTTGCCCTTGTTCACGTAGTTCACAAAGCCCTGCACACCACCGGCACCAGCAAAATCGTCTTCCTTGCTGCTGCGCTCGTCCTTCAGACGGATGCGCACGCCGTTGTTCAGGAAGCTGAGTTCGCGCAGGCGCTTGCTCAGAATCTCGTAGTGGAAGTCGTTGTTCTCTTTGAAGATTTCGGTGTCGGGCAAAAAGTGCACCTCGGTGCCGCGTTTTTCGGTGTCACCAATCACCTTCATGGGCGATACATCGACGCCGTTTTGCTTCTCCACGATGCGGCCCTGCACAAAGCCCTTGCTGAATTCGAGCGTGTGCACTTTGCCGTCACGGCGGATGGTCAGGCGCAGCATTTTGGACAGTGCGTTCACGCAGGACACGCCCACGCCGTGCAGGCCGCCGGACACCTTGTAGCTGTTCTGGTTGAACTTGCCGCCTGCGTGCAACTCGGTCAACGCGATTTCTGCAGCGGAGCGCTTGGGCTCGTGCTTGTCGTCCATTTTGATGCCGGTGGGAATGCCACGGCCGTTGTCCACCACGCTGATGGAGTTATCGGAGTGGATGGTGACCAGGATGTCGTCGCAGTGGCCCGCCAGCGATTCGTCAATCGAGTTGTCCACCACCTCAAACACCAGGTGGTGCAGGCCGGTACCGTCGGACGTGTCGCCGATGTACATGCCGGGGCGCTTGCGCACGGCCTCCAGGCCTTCCAGGATCTGGATCGAGCCTTCGCCATAGGCCTCGGTCGCACCGGCCTGGTTGGTGTCGATGGTGGGCTGGAAGTTGGAACTGTCCGCACCGGCATCGCCCGTATGGACTGCGCCATCGTTGTTTTCGGGGGCTGGAACAGACTTGTTTTCTTCGGTCATGGCTAACTTTCTCTCGATTCTTTAATGACCAAACCCCCGGAGGCCGGGGGTTTGATTGCGCAAGCAGCTACTGTTTTTGTAGCGTCAGATTCTCATGGGCATCACGACGTACTTGAAGGTCGCGTTGTCCGGAATGGTGATCAGGGCCGAACTGTTGCCGTCCGACAGCTCCACTTTCACCATCTCCTGGCCCATATTGCTCAGGGCATCGATCAGGTAGGTGACGTTGAAGCCGATCTCGATGCTGTCACCACCGTAGTCGATGTCCAGCTCGTCCACCGCTTCTTCCTGCTCCGCGTTGTTGGATGCCACGCGCAGGCTACCGGGGTCGATGTTCAGGCGCACGCCCTTGAACTTGTCGCTGGTCAAAATGGCGGTGCGTTGCAGTGTCCTGAGCAGCGCTTCGCGGCCCAGCGTGATGCTGTTCTTGTGGTTCTTGGGGATGACGCGGTTGTAGTCGGGGAACTTGCCTTCCACCAGCTTGGTCACGAACTCCATGCCATCAAAGGTGAATTTGGCCTGGTTATTGGCAAACTGCATCTCGATCGCGCCTTCGGCATCGGAGAGCAGGCGCTGCAGCTCGATCACGGTCTTGCGCGGCAAGATCACTTCCTGTTTGGGCACTTCCACGTCCAGCGTGGCAGAGGCAAAAGCCAGGCGGTGGCCGTCGGTGGCGACCAGGCTGAGCTGCTTGCCTTCTGCGACAAACAAAATGCCGTTGAGGTAGTAGCGAATGTCGTGCACCGCCATGGCGAAGGACACCTGGCTCAGCAGGTCTTTCAGGGTCTTTTGCGGCACGCTGAAGACGGGGCCAAAGCTGGCGCTTTCTTGTACCAGCGGAAAGTCTTCGGCTTGCATGGTCTGCAGCGTGAACTTGCTTTTGCCGCCCTTGAGGATGATCTTGCTCTGGCTGGACTCCAGTGACACGGTCTGGTCGCCGGGCATGGTGCGCAGGATGTCGATGAGTTTGCGTGCACCGATGGTGGTGGTGAAGTTGCCCGTATCGCCCCCCAGTTCAGCCGTGGTGCGAATCTGGATTTCCAGGTCGCTGGTGGTCAGCTGAAGTGATGTTCCCGTTTTGCGCAACAGCACGTTGGCCAGGATGGGCAGCGTATGGCGGCGCTCGACAATACCGGCCACGGACTGAAGAACCGATAGAACCTTGTCTTGCGTTGCCTTCAATACGATCATGTCAACCTCTTTTTGAAACTCAACCATGGTTGCAAGGCCCAAAAAGCCTTGCATTTACAAACAATCTCACCATTTTCCCCTTTTTTGATAGCGACTTGAGGGGTCTGGCACTTGTTTTTACATTCACCCCTTCAGGGTTTGCTCCAGGACGTGGAGCTGCTGGTTCAGCTCGGTGAGTTGTTGGCGCTCCCCCCCGATTTTGCGAACCGCATGCAGCACCGTGGTGTGGTCGCGTCCGCCAAACAGCTCGCCGATTTCGGGCAGACTCTTCTGTGTCAGTTCCTTGGCCAGGTACATGGCAATCTGGCGCGGGCGGGCAATGCTGGCCGGGCGCTTCTTGCTATACATGTCCGCGACCTTGATCTTGTAGTAGTCGGCCACGGTTTTCTGGATGTTTTCCACAGAAATCTGGCGATTCTGGATGGACAGCAAATCGCGCAGCGCTTCGCGGGCCAGCTGGATGGAGATTTCCTTCTGGTTGAAGCGTGAATAGGCCAGGATCTTGCGCAGCGCCCCTTCGAGTTCTCGCACGTTGGACCGCACGTTTTTGGCCACGAAGAAGGCGACTTCTTCGGGCATTTCCGAACCCTCTGCACGTGCTTTGTTGATCAGAATCGCCACCCGCATTTCCAGTTCGGGCGGCTCAATGGCCACTGTCAGGCCCGAGTCGAAACGGGATACCAGGCGCTCGTGGATGTCCGCCAGGCCCTTGGGGTAGGTATCGCTGGTCATCACGATGTGTGACTTTTTGGCCAGCAGGGCTTCAAAGGCGTTGAAGAACTCTTCCTGGGTGCGGTCCTTGTTGGCAAAGAACTGCACATCGTCAATCAGCAACAAATCCAGCGAGTGGTAGCGCTCTTTGAATTCATCGAAAGTTTTGCGCTGATAGGCCTTAACCACATCTGAGACAAATTGTTCGGCATGGATGTAGAGAACTTTGGAACCAGGCTTGTCTGCCAGCAGGCGGTTGCCCACCGCATGCATCAAGTGGGTCTTTCCCAGGCCCACACCGCCGTAGATGAACAGGGGGTTGTACAGATGCCCTGGCATGGTCGCGACGTGCATGGCGGCGGCGCGGGCCATGCGGTTGGCCGTGCCCTCCACCAAGCTTTCAAATGTGAGCAGGCTGTTGAGCCGGTTTTTGGGGCCGCCGCTGACGCGGTCTTCGCCGACTTCCACCTCATCAACGGCTGTGGGAATTTCGGCAACGCGTGGCATGCTGGCTTGTCTGACGGGGGCTTCACGCGGAGTAATTGCTAACTCAACCAGTACGGGCTGTCCATACAACTTCTCCAGCAAGGCGGCAATGCGCTGGCTGTATTGGGCCCGCACCCAATCCAGTTTGAAACGGTTGGCCACAAAGATGGTGGCCTTGGACATGTCGTCATGGACCTGGGCTGCCAACGGCTTGATCCAGGTATTGAACTGCTGCTCCGGCAGCTCCTGGGCCAGCTGGTCCACGCAGCTTTGCCACAGGCTTTGCCCGAGTTCCTGGCTGTGGGGGTCTGGGGTGTGGGGAGGGAGTCCCTGGGTCATTGTGGGGGTCAGCTTCTGTGGATAGTTATGGATTGCTGCGCGTTGGATTGTAATTTATCAAGACTTTATCCACATTCTTGCCGGCATAGCCAAATCTTACAGTGCTGCCTGCCATGTGGGCCCTAAGGTGTTGCTGTCGTTCAGAAAATTTGCGATAATGCCGGGTTCCCCTGATTGTGTTCGGGGCGATAGACCGAAATTCGTGCCTTGATTCCCTTGTGGATGGGGGCGCGGATACCCACTGAGCCTGTTAGGAAATTCACATGAAACGCACTTACCAACCCTCCAAAATCCGCCGTGCACGCACCCATGGTTTTCTGGTTCGCATGAAGACCCGTGGCGGCCGCGCCGTGATCAATGCGCGCCGCGCCAAAGGCCGCAAGCGCCTGGCTGTCTAATTCGCGCGGATCTGGCAAACCAAGGCTGACTGGCTTTTGGTACTTGCGGATTCGCCACATGCCGGCAACGCCCTGGTGCGGCGCCTCAAAACCCGTGCCCAGTTCCAAGCGGTGCTGGGAGGAATGACTGTGTCCAAAACAGCGCATTTCACTTTGCATGCCCGTGCTCTGGCGGAGGCCTCCGATGCGTCGGGGGCTTTGTTGTTTCCGGAGCCTGCCGTGTGGTTGGGTGCCATGGTGCCCAAGCGATGGGCTAAGCGTGCGGTTACGCGCAACACCATCAAACGCCAGATTTACACGTTGGGGGCGGAGTACTCCGATGGCTTGGAGCCACGCGCCCATCTGGTGCGCCTGCGCTCTGGCTTTGACCGCGCCCAATTTCCCAGCGCTACGTCGGATGCCTTAAAGGCAGCGGTGCGCAGTGAATTGCAACAGCTATTTGCCAGAGTCACTGTGGTGGGTACAAGGCCATGATGCAGACTGCACTCATCGGCTTGGTGAAGGCCTACCGACTCTTTCTCAGCCCGTGGCTGGGTTCCGCCTGCCGGTTTGAGCCCACTTGTTCGGCCTATTCCTTGCAGGCGTTGCAAGCCCATGGCGCTGCCGCAGGCACTTATCTCACCTTGGCCCGTTTGGCTCGCTGCCAGCCTTGGTGCGCGGGTGGGCACGACCCGGTTCCTGCCGAACGCCCCCGGCTCTTTGGCCGTCTGATTTCCTCTCCTTCTGAAAAGAAACCTTCATGAACGATATTCGCCGCACCATCCTGTGGGTGATTTTTGGCTTCTCCATGGTCTTGCTGTGGGACCAATGGCAAATCCATAACGGGAAGAAAGCCACTTTCTTCCCGAGCCCTACCAAGGCTGCCGCTCCTGCGGCCGCGGCGCCAGCAGGCAAGACAGACGCTTTGGTGCCTGCAGTTGCCACCCAGGCAGGTGTGGCACCCGCTGCCCCAGCCGTAGCCAGCGAACGGTTTGAAGTAAGCACCGATGTGCTGAAACTGACCTTTGACACAGAAGGTGGATCCTTGGTGCGCTCCGAGTTCCTCAAATACTCGGACATGGCAGACAAGATCCGTAACTTCGTGTTGCTGGACGATTCCAAAGACCGTGTGTACTTGGCGCAAACCGGGGTCATCCCGGGTGCTGCCGGTGGCGCATCGCCAACGCACAAATCGGTCATGACGGTCAGCGGTGACCGCGTATTGAAAGAAGGCCAAGACGAACTGGTCATCACCTTTACTTCACCCGAAGTGGGTGGATTGAAGCTGGTCAAGACCTATACCTTGCGCCGTGGTGCTTACGACATCGCCGTCAAGCACGAGTTGACCAACGCTTCCAGCGCGCCCCTGTCTCCACAGTTGTATTTGCAATTGGTGCGCGATGGCAACAAGCCAGCAGGCGAGTCCTCCTTCTATTCCACCTTCACAGGCCCAGCGGTCTACACCGAGGCCAAGAAGTACCAGAAGGTGGAGTTCAGCGAGATCAAGAAGAGTGCTACCTTTGAGAAAGAGGCCGACAACGGCTACATCGCCATGGTGCAGCATTACTTTGCCAGCGCCTGGATTCTGCCAGCGGGTACTGCCCGTACCTATTCCCTGGACGGTGTGGATATCGGCTCCACCACAGCGGACTGCTGCTACCGCGCCACCATGATTGCGCCTGTGCCGGCCATTGAACCAGGCAAGACCCAGACCATGGCGGCTACTTTGTTCGTGGGTCCGCAAGAAGAAAAGGCGCTGGAAGCCCTGGCTCCGGGCCTCGAACTGGTGAAGGACTATGGCTGGTTGACCATCCTGGCCAAGCCTTTGTACTGGTTGCTCGACAAGTTGCACGGCTTCATCCAGAACTGGGGCTGGTCCATTGTTGCCCTGGTGCTGTTGTTGAAGATCGCGTTCTATTGGCTCAACGCCAAGGCTTACGCCAGCATGGCCAAGATGAAGGCGGTCAACCCCAAGATCATGGAGATGCGCGAGCGCCTCAAGGACAACCCGCAACAGATGCAGCAAGAGATGATGCGCATCTACCGTGAGGAAAAAGTGAACCCCATGGGCGGATGCTTTCCCATCATGGTGCAGATCCCGGTGTTCATTGCTCTGTATTGGGTGCTGTTGTCCAGCGTCGAAATGCGCAATGCGCCATGGTTGGGCTGGATTCAGGACTTGTCTTCGCCAGACCCGTATTTCATACTGCCCTTGATCATGACGTTGACTACGTTGCTGCAGACGGCTTTGAACCCCGCGCCGCCGGACCCCCTGCAGGCCAAGATGATGTGGTTCATGCCGCTGGCGTTCAGTGTGATGTTCTTCTTCTTCCCGTCGGGCTTGGTGCTGTACTGGATCACCAACAACATCTTGTCCATCGCGCAGCAATGGATCATCAACACCCGCATGGGCGTGCCGCCCCAGTTCAATCTGCCCAAGTTCAAGTAAGCAGGCTGGGGCAGAGCGGCCGTGCTGACACGCCATAGCGACCCCATCGTGGCGGTGGCCACGGCACCCGGACGGGGAGCCGTGGGCATTGTCCGGATCAGTGGCAAAGACCTTTCCGGTTTTACCCACGCCTTTCTGGGCCGCACGCTGCGGCCGCGTGAGGCCACCTATCTGCCTTTCACCGATGCACAAGGCCAGCCCCTGGACCAGGGGTTGGCTTTGTACTTTCCGGGCCCCCATTCCTTTACCGGCGAAGACGTGCTGGAGCTGCAGGCCCATGGTGGCGCTGTGGTCTTGCAGTTGTTGGTCGCGCGTTGCCTGGAGCTCGCGGTCAGTACCTCCGTCACTACGGGGGGGGCGCTCTTGCCTGGTTTGCGTATTGCTGAGCCCGGGGAGTTTTCTCAGCGGGCCTTTCTGAACGGCAAGATCGACCTGACCCAGGCCGAGGCGATTGCCGACTTGATCGATGCCAGCACCGAAGCGGCTGCGCGCAGCGCCACACAGTCGCTGGCAGGCGCGTTCTCCAAGCAGGTCCACACCCTGCTGGAGGCGCTGACTCATTTGCGTATGCTGGTCGAGGCGACGCTGGACTTTCCGGAAGAGGAAATCGACTTTCTGCAAAAAGCCGATGCGCTGGGCCAGTTGCAGAAACTGCAGGCCACCGTGCAACAGGTGCTGCAGCAGGCCACCCAAGGCGCACTGTTGCGCGAGGGCATCACGGTGGTGATCGCAGGTCAGCCCAATGCCGGCAAGTCGTCCTTGCTCAATGCCCTGGCGGGCGCCGAACTGGCTATCGTCACGCCGATTGCCGGCACTACGCGTGACAAAGTGCAAGAGACCATCCAGATCAATGGCATCCCCATCCACGTGATCGACACCGCCGGTTTGCGCAGCAGCGATGATGCGGTGGAGCAGATCGGCATTGCCCGTGCCTGGCAAGCCATTGAGACAGCCGATGCGGTGCTGTTTCTCCACGATCTGACGCGCCAGAATGCTATGGAATATATAGCTGCTGACGCAGATATCGCGGGGGCTTTAGCCCAAAAACTTGCTAAAAATACCCCTGTTATTCATGTCTGGAACAAGGCCGATGCGGTGACTGATGCGGTGACTGATGCGGGCATTGTGCTGTCGGCCAAAACCGGGAAGGGTTTGGATGTTTTGCGGGAGCGTCTGCTAGTGTCCGCCGGTTGGCAGCCCTCGTCGGGGGGCGGATTCATCGCCCGTCAGCGACATCTGCAGGCGCTACGCCACGTGGATGCCCATTTGATGGAAGCCTATGCACACCTCAGTTTGGGGGGCAACGCGCTGGACCTGCTGGCTGAGGAGCTGCGCCTCGGGCAGAACGCACTGAGCGAAATTACGGGTGCATTTAGCTCCGATGACTTGCTGGGCGTGATCTTTTCCAAATTTTGCATTGGCAAATAGCCTGCACTACACTCCATCGCTCTCAGCCCCGAAAGCCTCAACAATGTCCCTCTTCCGTTGGTTCTCCAAAAAAAAGCAGGGACTTGCGCCTGCGGCAGAAAGTTCCGGCCTGGGGCATATCGATGCCACGCTGCCGTTCAACCACAGCGGGAAGTCGCGCTCCAAGGGGCCTCATTCCGTGCCGGGCAGCGCAGCCAATCGGAAAAATGAGCGCCTGGAGCGCCGGGAGTTGCTGTACACGGTGGTGCGTGAGTCCATGACCCGTGCCGGGTTGCTCTCCACCAGCTACAAGTTCAAGGTGTTGTCGCTGGACTCCAGGGGGCGTCAGTACCTGATCATGATGGACATGGCACGCCAGAACGTGGGCGACCCGCAGCGTCTGGCTGACATGGAAACCCACATTGCCAAGGTGGCCAAGTCACGGCACGATATTTTGGTCACGGCTGTGTATTGGCGTGTCAATGAACATGTGACGACAGGTCTGGCGCGCAGTGCCAGTGTGGTACCGGCCGTGTCCACCCCGGTAGCGCCAACTGCCCCGCGGTACGAGCCTTTGCAGGCGGATGAAGTGGCCGCCTTCAAGCAGGCGTTGGCAGCCATTCCCTCACCTAGCGCACTCTCGGCGCCCGGGGAAATTGTGCGCTCTGGACGCCGCAATCCGGCACCGCCCAGCTTTCAGGACACGGAGCTGGATGATCGCAATTCGCCGCTGAGTGGGACCCAGTACGGCGACCTCAACTGAGGCGCACCTTAGCGTGGCTTAGTGGCCCGCAAAATCCACCAGTGTGAACAAGGGCAGACCTGACTCCCGCAGGCGATCAGAACCGCCCAGCTCGGGCAGGTCCACAATCGCGGCGCCTTCCATCACATGGGCACCCAGTCGTTCCAGCAATTTTTTGCCGGCCATCATGGTGCCGCCAGTGGCGATCAGATCGTCAATCAGCAGGACACGGTCGCCTGCTTTCACTGCATCGGTGTGCAGTTCCACGGTGGCGCTGCCATATTCCAGTTCATAGGTTTCTTCCACCGTGGTGAAAGGCAGTTTGCCTTTCTTGCGGATCGGGACAAAGCCGATGTTCAGCTCGTAGGCCACCACGGCTCCCAGGATGAAGCCACGCGCGTCCAAGCCAGCCACCACATCGGGCCGCATGCTGGGGTCCATATAGCGGTGCACAAAGGCATCAATCAGCACACGGAATACCTTGGCATCCTGCAGCAGTGGCGTGATGTCGCGGAACTGCACGCCCGGCGCTGGCCAGTCGGGCACGGTGCGGATGTTGTCCCGGAGGTATTGGTTGACGCTGAGGTGTTGCATAAGACTGGACGGGTGCGGAAATAAAGGCAGGCGCTATTGTGCCCCCAACTGTGCAGCGCTGGCCTAGCCTTTGAGTAGCTTCTGCTCGGCTATCGCCAAGGCGCCCGCTTTGCCGGACAGCACCAGCGTATCGCCACCTTCCAGTCGGCAGTGGGCATCGGTGCGAACGGCGGCACCGTCGTCGCGGCGCAAGCTCAGCACACGAATGTCCAGAGCCTCCAAATCGAAGTGTGCCAAAAGTTTGCCAGAGGCCTTGGCGCCTGCGGGCAAATTGACCGTGACCAGGCGCTCTTGTTGTAACTCGTCCACCGAGTCGTCGTCGGCGCCATGAAAGAAGCCGCGCAACAGGTTGTAGCGCGCATCGCGCTGGTCCTGCACGATACGGATCACGCGGCGCATAGGCACGCCCACCAGTGCCAGCGCGTGGCTGGCCAGCATCAGCGAGCCTTCAATGGCTTCAGGCACCACTTCCGTAGCACCCGCAGCGCGCAACTTGTCCAAAGCATGGTCGTCCTGGGTGCGAACAATGACGGGTACTTGGGGGGCATGGGTGTGGGTGTTGCCCAGTACCTTGAGTGCGGCCCCCTCACCCAGGTAGGTGATCACCACGGCGCTCGCCCGGGCCAGTCCGGCTGCCATCAGGGCCTGCAGGCGGGCTGCATCGCCAAACACTACCGATTGCCCGGCGGCGGCGGCCTGGCGTACCCGGTCAGGGTCCAGGTCCAGCGCCATGTAGGGAATACCTTCGTGCTCCAGCATGCGAGCCAGATTTTGTCCACAACGGCCGAAGCCGCAAATGATGACGTGCTGGTTAGCGCCGATGGACTTGCGCGCGATGGTGGTCATCTGTAGCGATTGCAGCAGCCATTCGCTGCTCACCAGTTTCATCACGATGCGGTTGCTGTACATCACGATGAATGGTGTGGCCAGCATGGACAACACCATGCTGGCCAAAATCGGGTTTAGCAAAGCGGGAGGAACCAGGGAATTTTTCTGCGCCAGAGTCAGCAATACAAACCCGAATTCACCAGCCTGTGCCAAATACAAACCGGTGCGCAGGCTGACGCCCGATGACGTGCCCAAGGCTTTGGCCAGGCCGGTGACCAGTGCGGCTTTGAACACAATCGGCAATGCCACCAGTAGCAAGACCAGTGGCCAGCGTTCCAGCACCAGGCGCCAGTCCAGCAGCATGCCAATGGAGATGAAAAACAATCCCAGCAGCACGTCGTGAAAGGGGCGGATGTCGGTTTCCACCTGGTGTTTGTATTCAGTCTCCGAAATCAGCATGCCGGCAATGAAGGCGCCCAGGGCCAGGCTCAAGCCCGCCAGCTCGGTCAACCAGGCCAGGCCCAGCGTGATGAACAGCAAATTCAGTACAAACAACTCATCGCTTTTGCGGCGTGCCACCAGTGTGAGCCAGCGCCGCATCAAGTGCTGGCCCCCTACCAGCAACACGGTCACCAGAACCACGGCTTTGAATGCGGCCAGAGCCAGCGCTTCAAACAGTTGTTCGCCTGAGGCTCCAAGCGCCGGAATCAGCACCAGCAGTGGCACGACGGCCAGATCCTGGAACAGCAGCACCCCCATCACGCGCTTGCCATGTTCGGAGTCCAGCTCAAGTCGTTCCACCATAAGTTTCACCACAATGGCCGTGCTGCTCATGGCCAGCGCACAGGACAGGGCCAGGGCCGCTTGCCACTCCATGCTCCAGATCCGTGGGAATACGGCTGCCATGCCCAGGGTCGCTGCGGTGGCAAGGAAAATCGTGACCACCACCTGCAGCAGCCCCAGCCCAAACACGTGCTTGCGCATGGCGCGTAGCCGCGGCAGGTTGAATTCCAAGCCGATCACGAACATCAAAAACACCACGCCAAATTCGCCCAAGTGACGGACTCCATCCGAATTTTGGGACAGTGCCAGTGCGTTGGGGCCAATCACCACGCCGACAGCCAGGTACCCCAACATAGGGGGCAACTTGAGCGAGCGGCACGCCACCACCCCCAGCACGGTCGCCAGCAGGTAGAGCAGAGTGATTTCAAGTCCAGTCATGGCGCCATACTAGCAAGAGACATGCGCGTCTATAAAATGCGCACATGACAGCACATGCAGCAAGTGGCGGGTCTTCACGCGCCGACCGGGCTTTGGCCTTGGCCAGAGAAACGTTCGATATCGAGGCTGCGGCCGTTTTGGGGCTCAAGACCCGTGTGGGCGAAGGATTCGCCCAGGCCGTGGAGCGGATTCTGGCTATTGAGGGCCGTGTGGTGGTGATGGGCATGGGCAAAAGCGGCCATGTGGGCCGCAAGATTGCCGCCACGTTGGCCTCCACCGGGACGCCCGCTCTGTTTGTGCACCCGGCCGAGGCCAGCCATGGCGACTTGGGCATGGTCACTCCGACCGACCTGGTGCTGATGATTTCCAATAGCGGTGAGTCGCAGGAGATGGCGGCCATCCTGCCCGTGCTCAAACGACTCGGCTCTGCTTTGGTGGCCATGACCAGCAACGCCGACTCCACCATGGCGCGTTACGCGGACCTCTGGATCGATACGGGAGTGGCCAAAGAAGCCTGTCCGCTCAACTTGGCGCCGACTGCCAGTACCACGGCCCAGTTGGCCATGGGCGATGCGCTGGCCGTGGCCCTGCTCGATGCACGAGGATTCCGCGCGGAAGACTTTGCGCGCTCGCACCCCGGCGGCGCCCTGGGCCGCAAACTGTTGACGCATGTGAGCGATGTGATGCGTTCTGGCGATGCCGTGCCGCGCGTGGCACCGACGGCCAGTTTCAGTGAGCTGATGCGCGAGATGAGCGCCAAAGGCCTAGGCGCTACCGCCGTGGTGGGGTCTGACAACACCGTGCTGGGCATTTTTACCGATGGTGATTTGCGCCGTTTGGTCGAGCAGGGCGTGGACCTTCGGGCCAAGACGGCGCAGGACGTGATGCGCGCAGGCCCCTACACCATGGGAGCCGATGCACTGGCGGTGGATGCGGCTGACCTGATGGAGGCCAAGCGCATCACCAGCGTCCTGGTGGTGGATGCACAGGGTGCCTTGTGCGGTGCGCTCAACAGCAACGACTTGATGCGCGCGAAAGTCATCTGATGGCCGCAACACCCCAAATCCAGTTTGCGCCCGATCTGTTGCTGCGTGCGCAGGGTATCCAGGTAGTGTTCCTGGATGTCGACGGTGTGTTGACCGATGGCGGTCTCTTGTTCTCCGAATCTGGCGAAACCCTCAAGCGCTTCAACACCCTGGATGGCCACGGCCTGAAGCTGCTGCAAAAGGCCGGCATCACCCCGGTCATCATCACCGGCCGTGACTCACAGCCCTTGCGGGTCCGCTTGCAGGCTCTGGGGGTGCTGCATGCCCACTTTGGAACCGAGGACAAGCGCCCTGCTGCCGAGCAGACCCTGCAGACACTAGGCCTGGACTGGTCGCGGGCCGCCGCCATGGGCGACGACTGGCCCGACCTCCCCGTGATGCGCCGCGCTGCGCTCGCGTGTGCGCCGATCAACGCCCATGTGGAAGTGCTGGGTGCTGCGCAGTACGTGACCCGCGCCTCGGGCGGCCACGGCGCGGTGCGCGAGCTGTGCGACTTGTTGCTGGTGGCAAGTGGCCGTTATGCGGACTTGCTGGAAAGTTATACACAGTGAAAAACTTCCTGTACGAAGTGTGGGATCGCGTCCTGCTCTACCTCCCCCTGATGGTGATGGGCACGCTGGCGCTTGGCACATACTGGCTGGTGCGTAGCACGCCAACACCGGAGGTGGCGCTGGCCGAGCGTGTGCGCGGTCACGAACCTGACTATTTCATGCACGGGTTTTCCATCAAGACCTACGATGCAACGGGGCGTATGCGTTCCGAGGTCCAAGGCAGTGTGGCACGTCACTACCCCGACACCAAATGGATCGAGATTGACGGCATTCGCATCCGTTCGTTTGATGCCCAGGGTCGCCTCACCACCGCCAGTGCCCTTCGCGGTCTGACCAATGACAGTGGCTCGGAGGTCCAGCTGATAGGCAAAGCCGTGGTGGTGCGCGAGGCAGACACCACGGCGGCTGGTAAGGCCACGCCTCGCATGGAATACCGGGGTGAATTTCTGCACGCGTTCATGGACACCGAAGTGGTGAAATCCCAGCAGCCGGTGGAGCTCACCCGTGGCAAGGACCGGTTCACGGCCGATGCCATGGACTTCGACAACGTGGACCAAGTCATGCGCCTGCGCGGTCGTGTGCATGGCACTTTGGTGCCTGATTCCCGCTAACTTTTACCCGCGTTTCTGGAGCACCCAATGGCCGCTTTGATTTTCATTACTGGTGCTTCCAGTGGCATTGGCCAGGCCCTGGCATGGCGCTATTACCAGGCTGGCTATACCTTGGCCCTGGTTGCCCGCCGGGTCGAAGAAATCCACACCTGGGCCCGCAGCCAGGCGCTGGATGCCACGCGTTACCGGGTGTACGGTGCGGATGTGTCAGACATCAACAGCATTGTGGCGGCAGGACAAACTTGTCTCGCAGAGCTCGGTGTGCCCGATGTGGTGATTGCCAATGCAGGCATCAGCGTGGGGATGGACACGGGTGTTCGCCGTGACCTGGATGTCATGGTGCGCACTTTCAGCACCAACAACGTGGGATTGGCCGCAACCTTTCACCCCTTTGTGCGGGCGATGGAGCAGCGCGGAAGCGGCGCTTTGGTAGGTATTGGCAGTGTGGCAGGGATTCGTGGCTTGCCGGGCCATGGTGCCTATTGCGCGAGCAAGGCGGCAGTGATCAGTTACTGCGAATCTTTGCGCGGTGAGCTGGGTAGCAGCGGCATCAAGGTCGTTACCCTGTGTCCTGGCTATATCGACACACCACTCACACGCCAGAACCGCTACAGCATGCCATTCTTGATGCAGCCCCATGAATTTGCTGCGCGGGCGTTTGATGCGATTGCACAAGGTGCAAGTTACCGCGTGATTCCGTGGCAGATGGGCTGGGTGGCCAAAATCTTGCGCGCACTGCCGAACGGCTTGTATGACAAGGTGTTGGCGGGGCGGCCGCGCAAACGCCGTGAAGATGAGAATTAAAGGCTGACGTAGCAATAAAAAAGGGACCTTGCGGTCCCTTTTTTTTGCAAAGTACGTGTACTTGCTGTCTGCTGCTTAGTAGCTGCTACGGCCACCGCCGTAACCACCGCCACCGGAGCGGCCGCCGCCACCGCCGCCGTAGCCGCCGCCACCGGAGCGGTCACCGCCGCCGCCGTAGCCGCCGCCACCGGAGCGGCCGCCACCGAAGCCGCCACCACCAGCACCACCGCCGAAGCCGCCGGAACGGGGAGGACGGGGTTCCATGGGACGTGCTTCGTTCACCACCAAGCCGCGGCCACCGAACTGTTGACCGTTCATGGCGTTGATGGCGGTTTGTGCTTCAGCATCGCTGCCCATTTCCACAAAACCGAAGCCTTTGGAGCGACCTGTGTCGCGCTCCATCATGACTTTGGCGCTGGAAACGGAACCGTGTGCGGCAAACGCTTGTTGCAGGTCTTCGTCACGGAAAGAATAAGGCAGGTTGCCTACGTAAAGTTTGTTGCCCATGGAGGGACTCCTCAAAATAACTCAAAACGCGATGGAGTCCTTAACCGCAATCAACAAACCAGTGAAGACTTAAAGCAGACGCGAAACTGACTAAACACCGCAAACTTGCACACCCATACTCAGGGCAATGCGAGATCATTATGCGCTTTTTTTTGGAAAGTCGTCTATTTTTTATTTTTTTTACCGTCGGCCTCTGCATTGGGTTCGGTCTCGGCGTAGTTGCGCCACTGTTGCAGGCTGTTGCGCATGGTGAGGATCTGGCGCTCAAAGCGTGGGCAGGCCGCGCATGCCAGCAGGTGCAGGCGCAGGGCAATACGGTCCCCCAGGGGCAGGGCACGGTCTTCCCGGGCGACCAGAAGGGCCGCCACCTCGCGGCAGCTTTTTCTAAATGGCATCATGGTTGAACAGCCTTTGCAAACCAATGCATCTCCAAACATTCGCGCAAACGCAGGCGGGCTCGGTGCAGCTGCACGTACAGATTGGTCGGCGTGAGCTGCAGCTCCTTACAAATTTCCTCGCTGGAGAGCTCCAGCCACTCGCGCATCAAAAAGAGTCGGCCCTGTACCGCAGGCAATTTGGTTGTGCAGGCCTCCAGGATCTCAAAAAACTGGCGGCGGCTGGTGTCTTGTTCGGGGTTGCCCCACTCTGACGGCATCTGGCTGAAGTGTCCGTCAGGCTGGAAGGCCATCAAGTCCAGTGGGTCCATTTGGTTGTCAGGGTTGGTGTCCGGCGCAGTGACTTCGCGGCGGTGGTGTCGCAGGGCGTCAATGATCTTGTGCTTGAGGATGCCCACCAGCCAGGTCTTGAGTTGGGAGCGGTTGTCAAACGCCTGGGGCTTGGCGATTGCGGCCAGTACGGTCTCGGAGACGGCATCCTCGGCCCAAACCTCGTTGCGCAATTGCAGGCGTGCAAACTTGAGGAGGTAATCGCGGAGGTCGGCGACCTGCAGTTCAAAACTGGGCATGGTGGTCTGTGGGTGGTGTGGGCGCAGTGTACGGTTTCGCCGCGTTGGGGCGCTGGGACTGACAGGGGAAAACCCTTGGATCTCAAAAACTGCCACGCCCTGTTGTAAGAAACAGGCTGCCCGCGGGACTAAACCCCAACCAGCGTTCTGGCGCAATCCCGTGCCACACCCATCTGGTTGTTTCCTTTCCAACCTAGGAGTTTTCTCATGAATCAACGTGCCCTGATCGCCGTCACTGCTGCCAGCCTGATGACTTTGGCCCTGGCTTCTGCCCCCGTGGCGGCGCAAGAGAAAGAAAAGTGCTTTGGTATCGCCAAAGCGGGACAAAACGATTGTGCCAACCTCTCGGGTACCCATTCTTGCGCGGGCCAATCCAAAGTGGACATGGACAAGGGCGAATGGAAATACGTAGTCAAAGGCACGTGCAAGGACATGAAGGGCATGTCCATGGACGATGCCAAGAAGATGAAAAGCTGATCATTCGTCGCATGACCGCCACCCCTTCGCCTTCATCCATGCCTGCGCCCTGTGGCGAGGTGGGCATTGGGTGGCGGCACCCCCATTACGCAGAGCTGCTGGCGCGGCGCCCAGCGCTGGATTTTCTGGAAGTTCACTCCGAAAATTTCTTTGACCATGGCGGCGCGGCAATGGCGGTGTTATTGCAAGCCCGGGCGCAGTACCCCATCAGCCTGCATGGCGTGGGGCTGTCGCTGGGTTCTGCGGTGGGGCTGGACCCCTGGCACCTGGACCAATTGGCCCACTTGGTGCAACGCGTGGACCCGGTGCGTGTGAGCGACCACGCCTGTTTTGCGCGCGGCACGCTGGGAGCGCAGAGTGTGCACGGCGCGGACCTGCTGCCCATCCCCTTTTCTAACGAAGCCCTGGACCTGTTGTGTCGCCATGTGCAGCAGGTGCAGGATCGGCTGCGGCGCCGCTTCCTGGTGGAAAACCTGTCGGCCTACGTGCGTTGGTGCAGTGCCGATGCGCAAGACTGGTCGGAGCCCGATTTTCTGACGACCCTGGCCCGGCGCACCGGCTGTGGCCTGCTGGTCGATGTGAACAATATTTACGTGAATGCACGCAACGCCCAACTGGCAGGCCAGGCGGGCGACCCTGTGCAGGCCTGCCGCGATTGGCTGGACGCCATCGCGCCCGATGCCGTGGGCGAGCTGCATGTGGCGGGCCACTGCCATGTGCAGGACGCGTATGGCGACATCGTGATTGACGACCATGGCAGCCGGGTGAGCCCTGCCGTGTGGGCGCTGCACCAGCATGCGCTGGCGCGCTTTGGTGCGGTCCCCACGCTGGTGGAGTGGGACACCGATGTACCTGCGCTGGACGTGCTGCTGGACGAGGTGGCCATCGCACGCCAGGCGGCGCCGACCATGCGCGACACGGCAGAGGCCCTGGCATGAGCGCGCTGGCACAGCAACAGCAGCGTTTCCTGGAAGGCTTGTTTTCGCTGGACATTGAAAACGCTATAAAAAATATAGCTATTTGCGCAGATTCCATGGGGGTTAGAGGCCTAAAAGCTTACCAATCCAATGGGCGTGCCCTGGCTGAGCGTGCGCTGCTGGCGGCCTACCCGGTGCTGGCCCAAATGTTGGGCGCAGAGAGTTTTGCCGCCCTGGCGCGCGCGCTGTGGCATGCCTCGCCGCCCCAGGTGGGCGACATGGCGCGGTGGGGCAACACTCTGATCGATTTTGTGGCTGCCAGCCCACAGCTGGCAGACGATCCGTACCTGGCCGATGTTGCCCGGGTGGAGTGGGCGCTGCACACCTGTGCCAGTGCGCCCGATGCCGAACTGCAGCCCGCCACCCTGGCCCTGCTGGGTAGCCACGACCTGGACGTGCTGCAGCTCCAGCTCGCCCCCGGCACGGCACTGCTGCACAGCCCATGGCCCGCGGCCAGCCTGGTGCTGGCGCATGGGGATGAGGGGGTGACCCTGGCCGAGGCGGCAACCCTGCTGCGCGCGGGCCAGGCGGAAAATGCCCTGGTCTGGCGCCAGGGCTACCGCCCGCGGTTGCGGCATGCCTTGCCCGACGAGGCCCTTTTTGCGACGGCCCTGCTGCAAGGCGTGTCGCTGGGGGCGGCCATGGATGCCGCCCCGCAACTCGACATCAACGCCTGGTTCACCGACGCCGTGCAGAGCGGACTGCTGCTGGCCGTCCAGGCCCCTGATTTTTCAACCCCACCCACGCCGCGATGACGCCTACCTCCATGCCCTCTTTGCACCTCCTCGCCTCTTCCAGGACTGCCCGCGCGCTGGCGCTGTGGGACTGGGTAGAGCGAGGTCTGAACGCCTTGCAACCCCTGGCTGCGCTGCTGGCGCGCCTGTATGTGGCGCAGGTGTTTTTTCTCTCGGGTCTGACCAAGCTGCGCGACTGGGACATCACGCTGGCCCTGTTTGCGGACGAGTACCACGTGCCCCTGCTTTCGCCCGCAGTGGCCGCAGCAATGGGCACTGCGGGTGAACTGGTCTTGCCCGTGTTGCTGGTGCTGGGCCTGGCCGGGCGGTTTGCGGCGCTGGGCCTCAGTGTGGTGAATGGCGTGGCGGTGCTGGCACTGGCCGAGATTGCGCCCGCGGCCTTGCAACAGCACGTGACCTGGGGTGTGCTGCTGGCGGTGTTGGCCTTGTATGGTTGTGGCCGCCTATCGCTGGGGCCTGTGTTGCGGCGCTGGGCATCGCTGCCAACCTGAGTCCGCGATCCGGCGGGGTACCTTGAGTATCAAATTGGCCTCTAGGCCCCGTGGAATATGCGCAAGCAGCTCCTGAATCAGGAGCAATCAGGCCTCTTGGTTCCGTTCTACCAGTTGGCCTCGCGTTCGGGGGTTGCGCTGATTTTGTGGATGGAGAGGTCGGCGCCGTCGAATTCCTCCTCTTGGCTCAGGCGCAGGCCGATGGTTGCCTTGAGCACGCCGTAGACCACAAAGCCCCCGGCGGTGGCCCAGGCCACGCCCATCAGCGTGCCAATCACCTGTGCGCCCAGGCTCACGCCGCCCAGGCCACCCAGGGTCTGGCTGCCAAAAATACCGGCTGCCACGCCACCCCAGGTGCCGCACAGGCCGTGCAAGGGCCATACGCCCAGCACGTCGTCAATCTTCCATTTGTTCTGCGTGAGCGTGAACATCACCACAAAGATGGCGCCGGCCACGCCGCCCACCACCAGCGCGCCCAGCGGATGCATGAGGTCGGAGCCCGCACACACTGCCACCAACCCGGCCAGCGGGCCGTTGTGCACAAAGCCCGGGTCGTTTTTGCCCACTGCCAGCGCGGCCAGTGTGCCGCCCACCATGGCCATGAGGGAGTTCACTGCCACCAGCCCGCTGATCTTGTCCAGCGTCTGCGCGCTCATCACGTTGAAGCCAAACCAGCCCACCGTCAGAATCCAGGCGCCCAGTGCGAGGAAGGGAATGCTGGACGGTGGATGTGCGGAGATGGCGCCATCCTTGCGGTAGCGGTTGCTGCGCGCGCCCAGCAGCAGCACGGCGCCCAGTGCAATCCAGCCGCCCACGGCGTGCACCACCACGCTGCCGGCAAAGTCATGGAACTCGGCGCCGGTCAGGCCCTTGATCCAGGCCTGCACGCCAAAGTGCTGGTTCCACACAATGCCCTCGAAAAAGGGGTAGACAAAACCGACGATGACCGCGGTAGCAATCAGTTGGGGCCAGAACTTGGCGCGCTCGGCAATCCCCCCCGAGATGATGGCGGGAATGGCGGCAGCAAAGGTCAGCAGGAAGAAGAACTTCACCAGGTCGTAGCCGTTCTTGGCGGCCAACTGCTCTGCGCCCACGAAGAAGGTGGTGCCATAGGCCACGGCGTAGCCCACCGCAAAGTAGACGACGGTGGAGACCGAGAAGTCCACCAGGATCTTCACCAGCGCATTAACCTGGTTTTTGCGGCGGACCGTACCCAGCTCCAGAAAGGCAAAACCGGCGTGCATGGCCAACACCATGATGGCGCCGAGCAGGATGAACAAGGCATCCGCGCCCTGTTTGAGTGCTTCCATAAGTTCCTCTTGTATTGAAATGCTGCTTATTGGTGCAAATCCATGTGAAATTTGCTCCATGCACCAAAAGAAAGCAAAAAATGCGCCAGATCGGGGCCGCGGGGCCTGAGGGGCCGGCGGGTACAATGCGGGCTGTCATTGGGGAGTAGCCGCCCTTCTTCATTGAGAGGGGCTTGCGTCAACAGACTTGTGGTGCCGGCAACGGCACCCATGGCGCAAGCAGAGCCCGTTTCGCGGGTTTTGGCGAGACCTTTGACTGCACGCCTCTGATTTCGGCCGGGGGTGTCGTGCAGTCATGGGTAGGTCCCCGGCCATGGACTCTTCATTCATGGAAGCCTTTTTCCTCTCCACCGGTATCGTTGCGCTTGCAGAAATGGGCGACAAAACCCAGTTGCTCGCGCTCATCCTCGCCGCGCGTTTTCGCAAACCCTGGCCCATCGTCTGGGGCATTCTGGTCGCTACCCTGGCCAACCATGCCATGGCCGGCGCCCTGGGGGCCTGGGTCACCACCGTCATCGGCCCCACGACCCTGCGCTGGATTCTGGGCGCCTCCTTCATTGCCATGGCCGTGTGGATGTTGATCCCCGACAAGCTCGACGAAGAAGACACCGATGCACAGCCGCGCTGGGGCGTCTTTGGCACGACCGTGGTGGCCTTCTTTCTGGCCGAAATGGGCGATAAAACCCAAATCGCCACCGTCATGCTGGCCGCCCGCTACAACGCCTACTTCTGGGTGGTGGCAGGTACCACGCTGGGCATGATGCTGGCCAACGCGCCCGTGGTCTGGCTGGGCGAGCGCATGACGCGCCTGGTGCCGATGCGCGTGGTGCACCTGGTATCGGCGCTGATTTTTGCGGTGCTGGGCCTGGTGGCGCTGCTGGCCTGAAAGGGCCCGCTTGGTATACTGCCCGCTCACAGCGCCAATTTGCTCCAGCTTGCGGGCGCTTAATAAATACAGCTAAACACGGACCCGCCTTCTGGCATTGCAACCCGGCCCGCGTTTAGCGTTGCCGGGTTTTGTTTTTATGCTGATTGCCACGCCCCAGTCCATCACGTTTGATGCCCCTTTGCCGCTGCAAAGCGGGGCAAGCATCCACGGCTATTCCCTGAGTTACGAGACCTACGGGACCCTGAACGCCGACAAATCCAACGCCGTGCTGGTCTGCCATGCACTCAACGCCTCACACCATGTGGCGGGTGTGTACGAAGGCCAGGACAAGTCCGAAGGCTGGTGGGACAACATGATTGGTCCCGGCAAGTCGGTGGATACCAACAAGTTCTTCGTGATTGGCGTGAACAACCTGGGCTCCTGCTTCGGCTCCACCGGCCCCATGCACACCCATCCCGACACGGGCAAGGTCTATGGCGCCGACTTTCCCGTGGTGACCGTGGAAGACTGGGTCAATGCCCAGGCCCGCCTGCTGGATGCGCTGGGCATCCAGACCCTGGCCGCGGTGTTGGGGGGGTCCTTGGGCGGCATGCAGGCCTTGAGCTGGACGCTGCAGTACCCCGAACGCATGCGCCATGCCGTGGTTGTGGCCAGTGCGCCCAACCTGAATGCGGAAAACATTGCCTTCAATGAAGTGGCACGCCGCGCCATCGTCACTGACCCCGACTTTCATGGCGGGCATTTCTACGAACATGGTGTCATCCCCAAGCGGGGGCTGCGCATTGCCCGCATGATTGGCCACATCACCTACCTGAGCGACGATGTGATGAACGAAAAGTTCGGGCGTGAGCTGAAGGATGCGGTGCTGGCCAGTGCCAGTGGGTACAAATACAGCACCCAGGATGTGGAGTTCCAGATTGAGAGCTACCTGCGCTACCAGGGTGACAAGTTTGCCGAATACTTTGACGCCAACACCTACCTGCTGATCACGCGGGCGCTGGACTACTTTGACCCGGCCAAGCCCTTTGGCGGCGACCTGAGCCAGGCACTGGCACGCGCCACCTGCAAATTCCTGCTGGTGAGTTTCACCACCGACTGGCGCTTCAGTCCCAAACGCAGCCGCGAGGTGGTGAAAGCCTTGTTGGACAACAAGCGTGACGTCAGCTACGCCGAAATCGATGCGCCGCACGGCCACGATGCTTTTTTGCTCGACGACCCCCGTTACATGGGCGTGATGCGCTCTTATTTCGATAGCATTTCCAGCGGTTTGAAGGTGGCGGCATGACGGACTTGAATACCCTGCACGCCATCGCCGGCCTGGTGCCCCACGGTGCGCGCGTGCTCGACCTCGGCTGTGGCGACGGTGCCATGTTGGACTACTTGCAGCGCGAGCGCGGTTGCAGCGGTTACGGCGTGGAGCTGGACGATGCCAACGTGCTGGCCTGCGTGCAGCGCGGAGTGAATGTGCTGCAGCTCAATCTGGATCAGGGCCTGAGCATGTTTGGCGACGCCAGCTTTGACGTGGTGCTGCAGATCGACACGCTGCAGCACTTACGTAATGCCGAAACCATGCTCAAGGAAACGGCGCGTGTAGGTCGGGTCGGCATCGTGGCCTTCCCCAACTTTGCGCACTGGCCCAACCGCCTGAGCATCCTGCAAGGCCGCATGCCAGTCACCAAGCGCCTGCCCTACCAGTGGTACGACACGCCCAACATTCGCGTCGGCACCCACGCCGACCTGGCTGTCTTGGCGCAGCGCAATGGCTTGCGGGTGCTTGACAGCTTTGGTCTGCAGGATGGCCGTACCGTCCGCTTCGTGCCGAATCTGCGCGCCGGTACCTCGGTCTACAAGCTGGCCCGCTGAATGCCGCGCTGAACCCGCCACTGCCATGCCCCGCTTTGCCGCCAACCTGAGCTTTCTGTACCCCGAGCTCCCGTTTTTGGAGCGCTTTGCCGCGGCGGCCCATGACGGCTTTGCGGGGGTGGAGTTTTTGTTTCCCTATGCGTGGACCGCGGGCGAGATTGCGCACGCGCTGCGACAGGCGGGCCTGCAGCAGGTTCTGCTCAATGCACCGCCGGGGGGCGCTGACCTGGCCACCATGGCCAGCGCCTGGGACCGCGGTGAACGCGGTACCGCCAGCCTGCCGGGGCGCGAGGCGGAGTTTCGCGCGGGCATCATCGAAGCCTTGCGTTATGCCCAGGCCTTGCAATGCCCGCGCATCCATGTGATGGCGGGGCTGGTGCCGCCGGATGCCAATTTGGACACGCTGCACACCACCTATGTGCACAACCTGCGTTGGGCCGCTGGGCAGGCGGCGGCGCTGGGCTGCACCCTGCTGATTGAAGCGCTCAATCCACGCGACATGCCAGGCTACTTTTTGCGCCACCAGGCTCGGGCCCATGCGGTGGTGGCGGAGGTGGGGGCGCCCAATTTGCAGGTGCAGATGGACCTCTACCACTGCCAGGTGACGGAGGGGGACGTGGCCAGCAAGCTGCGCCAGTACCTGCCCACCGGCGCCGTGGGCCATATCCAGATTGCCAGTGTGCCCGAGCGCGAGGAGCCCGACGGGGGCGAGCTGAATTACAGCTACTTGCTGAAACTGCTGGACCAGATGGGCTATGCCGGCTGGGTGGGGTGCGAGTACCGTCCACGGGGGGGGGCTGTACCTGGCGCCACCAGTCAGGGCCTGCGCTGGCGCCAATCGCTGTTGCGTTGAGGGTTTGCCACGGCCGGAAGCGGCCGAGCCCATGGCATGATGTCGCCTTACCAACTCTGCCGATTCAGGAGTTCGCCATGAACGCCCGCGTACCGTCCGCCGCCTTGAATGCGCCGCAAGCGCTGGAGCAGGTCAGTCAAGTCTGGGACCGTGACATTGTTCACCGTCTGGAAGACTACATCCGCATTCCCGCCAAGTCCCCCTTGTTCGATGCTGATTGGGCCAGCGAAGGCTATATCGACACCGTCGTGCGCAACACTGCGCAGTGGATCGAGTCGCAAAAGGTCTCCGGCCTCACGTTGGAGGTGGTGCGCCTGGAAGGGCGCACGCCAGTGATCTTCTTTGAGGTGGCGGCCAGCGGTAGCGCTTCAGCCCAGACCGTGTTGATGTATGGCCACTTGGACAAGCAACCCGAGTTCTCGGGCTGGCGCAACGACCTGGGCCCGTGGACCCCCAAATACGAAGACGGCAAGTTGTATGGTCGGGGCGGCGCCGACGATGGTTATGCCGCCTACGCCGCCATCGCTGCACTGCAGGCGCTCAAGAGCCAGAACGTCGCCCACCCGCGTGTGGTCGGCTTGATTGAGACATGCGAGGAAAGCGGTTCCTACGATTTGCTACCGTACATTGACCTCCTCAAGCCCCGTCTGGGCGATGTGGGGCTGGTGGTGTGCCTGGACTCGGGCGCCGGCAATTACGACCAGCTTTGGCTCACCAACAGCCTGCGTGGCATGGCCAGTGGCGTGCTCAAGGTGGAGATCCTCACCGAAGGCATCCACTCGGGCGATGCCAGCGGTCTGGTGCCATCGAGTTTTCGCATCATGCGCCAGGTACTGGACCGTCTGGAAGACAGCAAGACCGGTCGCCTCTTGCCAGCCAGCTTTCACTGCGAAGTGCCAAGCGAGCGACTGCAGCAGGCCCAGGCGACCGCGGGTATTTTGGGCGACGAACTGTTCAAGCGCTTCCCCTGGGCCCATTACGACTGTGGTGGAGCCACCACCTTTGCCCTCCCCACCACCACAGACCCGCTGGAGGCCCTGCTCAAGCGTACTTGGCAGCCTACCTTGAGCGTGACCGGAGCCGATGGTTTTCCGGAGATGAAGAACGCTGGCAATGTGTTGCGCCCCTACACCGCCTTCAAGCTCAGCCTGCGCCTGCCGCCGCTGGTGGAGGCCGCCACAGCGGTGCAGGAGCTCAAAGCGCTGCTGGAAGACAATGCGCCCTACCAGGCCAAAGTCACGTTCGAGGGGCTGTCCAGCGCTACGGGCTGGAATGCGCCGGGCACCGCGTCCTGGTTCGAGGCTGCGCTCAACGAAGCGTCGCAAGCCCACTTTGGCGCACCTTGTGGCCACATCGGCCAAGGCGGCACCATTCCACTCATGAACATGCTGTCCAAGGGATTTCCCAAGGCGCAGATGATGGTGTGTGGTGTGCTGGGGCCCAAGAGCAATGCCCATGGGCCCAACGAATTTTTGCACGTCCCCTATGCCAAGAAGCTCACTGCAGCGGTGGCCCAGGTGATCTCCCGTTTCCCCTGAACCCTGGAAGTCCTGCATGTGCGCTGATACCACCCTTACCACCTTCGTGGCCAGCGATGGCGATAACGTGGTCATTCAAGATTGGCCGCTGGAGCCCGGTGTGCACTTGCGCGGCGTGGTGATCTTGGTACACGGCCTGGGCGAGCACGCAGGGCGCTATGACCATGTGGCGCGCCAGCTCAATGACTGGGGCTTTGCGGTGCGGGGCTACGACCAGTGTGGCCATGGCGAATCGGGCGGTGCCCCGGGCAGCCTGCCCACCGACACCCGCCTGCTCGACGATCTGGCCGACATTGTGGACAGCACACGCGCCCGCATGGAAAAAAGCACACCGTTGATCGTGCTCGGCCACAGCATGGGCGGGCTGGTGGCGGGGCGTTTTGTGTCACTGGGTATCCGCCCGGTGGATGCGCTGGTCATGTCCTCGCCCGCGCTGAACCCCGGACTCAGTGGCTTCCAGAAGCTGCTGGTGGCGGTGTTGCCCAAGTTTTTCCCCAATCTGCGCGTGGGCAATGGGCTCAACGCCAACTACATCTCGCACGACCCCGCGGTGGTGGCGGCGTACCAGTCGGACCGCTTGGTGCACGACCGCATTTCCGCCCGCCTGGCCCGCTTCATTGCCACGGCTGGCCCGGCCACCGTAGCCCTGGCGCCGCAGTGGAAGGTGCCCACCTTGCTGATGTACGCCGGTGACGATCGGCTGGTGCAGCCGCAGGGCAGCCGCGACTTTGCGGCTGCGGCACCTGCCGCCGTGGTCACCACGCGCTGTTTTGAGGGCCTGTACCACGAGATTTTTAATGAGCTGGATGCCACGCCTGTGTTTGCCGCGCTGCGCCAGTGGTTGGACCAGCGTTTTTGAGCCTGGCATTACCTGTGCTTGTCTGAGTGCCACACGCCCCTATGAACCGCTTTCCCCTGAGCTTGTCCAGCCTGCGTGCCCGTTGGCGGGCCGGATTGCCTTTGCGTTACACCATGATGGTGGTGGTGGTGGTGGGCGTGACCCTGCCAGCCCTGCTGCTGCTGACGATGGAGCAGGAGTTGGCCGAGAAGTCGCAAAAGGCCCTGCTGGCCCAGAGCGAGACGGCGCTCATGAAGATCGGCAGCGTCTCCATTGCCGAACCCATGTGGGTCGTGGACCGCGTGGCGCTGGACGCCGCGGCGGTGCGTTTGCTGGAGAGCCCGCAAGTTGTGGCGGTGCGTATTGAAGACGGACTGGCCAACACCCCGGAGTTGGAGCGTGTGCGCCCGGACTACGGCAAGACCCTGGCCACCGAAACCGCTGCCGGCAGCCTGACCCGGCGGACCCAGACCGTGGTGCGTTCAGGCGAAGTACTGGGCACCCTGGTGGTGTGGTTCGATGCGACCTATGGCCAGGGCTTGCTGCAGGCCCGGCGCAGCCAGATGCTGTCGCTGGTGGCACTCCAGGTGCTTGCCATTTTGGCGGTGCTGATGCCGGTGCTGGTGTCACGCGTGCTGCGCCCGATTGAACGGCTCAAGGAACAGGCCTCGGCCCTGCTGGACCACGGACAAGACAGCATCGTGGACCGGGCCCGTTTTGTCTGGCGCCGCCAGGATGAGCTGGGCCTGCTGGGTCGCCACTTGGGGCGCGTGCAGGAAGAGCTGCGCACCTTGTTTGGCCAGTTGGGCACCAAAAACGCCCAGCTGCAGCAGATGGCGTTTTACGACCAGCTCACCGGGCTGCCCAACCGTGCCTTGTTCATTGACCTGGTGCAGCGCGAAATGCTGCAGGCCCACCGCAACCAGCAGCAGTTCGGTATCTTCTTTATCGACCTGGACCGTTTCAAGGCCGTCAACGATTCCATGGGCCACGCTGCGGGCGACGAGTTGTTGATCGAGGTGGCCCGCCGCCTGCGCGATACCTTGCGCGAGGTCGACGTGGTGTGCCGCCAAAGCGGTGACGAATTTTTGGTGATGGTGAGCGACATTGACCACTGGGAGTCATTGGGCGAGATGGCCGAGCGCATTCTGCGCGTGGTGGAAGATCCGGTGCAATTGGCCAACACCACGGTGCGGGTATCGGCCAGCATTGGTATTGCGCTGTTCCCCGAAGACGCGCAGGACTTTGAGACCCTGGTCAAACACGCCGACATTGCGGTCTACCAGGCCAAGACCCTGGGGCGTGCGCGCTACAGCTTTTTCCATTCCGAACTCAACTTCCGCCTGCAGGCCAGCCTGGAGCTGGAGCAGCAACTGGCCCACGCCATTGCCCATGGCGAACTGGTGCTGTACTACCAGCCGCAAGTCGATGCCAAGACCGGGCGCATGGTGGCCGTCGAGGCTTTGGTGCGCTGGCAGCACCCCACCCGGGGGCTGTTGCTGCCGGGCCAGTTCATCGGTCTGGCCGAAGAGTCGGGCAAGATTGCCGAGATGGGTGTCTGGACCTTGCGCGAGGCCTGCCGCCAACTGGCTGACTGGAAGGCCCGTGGCATCCAGGTGGGCAATATGGCGGTCAATGTGTCGGCCTTGGAGTTCCGCGACCACCGCCTGCTCGACAGCCTGCAGGCCGCGCTGGACGCCAGTGGCATTGAACCCAACGAGCTGGAGATCGAAATTACCGAGAGTGTGCTGATGGCCGAGACGGAAACCAGCCAGCGCATCATCGAGCGTCTGCGTCAGCTTGGTGTCGGGATTGCCATCGATGATTTCGGCACCGGATACTCTTCACTCGCCTACCTCAAGCGCCTGCGTCCCAACCAGCTCAAGATCGATCGCTCTTTTGTGAACGATGCCGATGTGGACAGTGATTCGCGCGCCATTGTGCGTGGTGTGGTTGGTTTGGCCGAGGCCCTGGGCCTGAACGTGGTGGCCGAGGGTGTGGAGACGGTAGAGCAGCAGGCATTTTTACGTGAGAGTGGTTGCCACACCCTGCAGGGTTATTACATCGCCCGACCGTTGGCGGTGGAGGCCCTGGAGGCGTGGATGGCAAACCGCCACAACAACGAGAGTGAATCATGAAACCCATTCCATTCCCCCTTCGGCAAACGCTGTTGGTTGGGGCTTTGTTCTGTGCTTGCGCTGTCTTGCAGGTGCAGGCAGCCACCACGGTGACCAGTACCTTTGCTCCCACCCAGGTAGTCCAGGGCACCACGCTGCTGGTCAATGGCATGGGGACACGCTACAAAGCCATCTTCAAGGTTTATGACTTGGCGCTTTACACCCAGAGCAAGGTCAGCACGCCCGAGGCCCTTTTGGCATTGGCGGGGCCCAAACGCCTGAATTTTGTGGCCCTGCGCGATGTGCCCGGCACCGACTTGGGGCTGGCCTTCATCAAGGGCCTGAACAGCAACTCCTCGCCTGAACTTGTGCAGAAGCACACGGCATCCAGCACCCGATTGATCGACATCTTCTCGGGCAAACCCAGGCTGGTGGCCGGGGATACCTTTGCCATGGAGTATGTGCCGGGCAAGGGCACCACTTTCTTCATCCAGGGCCAAGCACAGGGCGCCCCGGTGGGCGATGCCGAGTTTTTCGGCATGGTGCTCAAGATCTGGGTGGGTCCGGCCCCCGCCGACTTCAAGCTCAAAGACGCCCTGCTGGGCCAGTAAGCCCCAGCGCTCCATCGCTACGTGGGGCGCTGCCCCCAAGGGGGTGCGCTTTCAGCTTGGGGCGGCCCGGCGCTGAAACCGCCTCAGGCCCGTTGCCGGCGCTGGTACAACGCCAGCCAGAGCAGGGCAGCGCCGGTCAGCAGCACCAGGGGCAGCGAGCCCAGGTTGAGCCAGGTCCAGCCGCTGGTCACCACCAGTGCCCCCGAGGCCAGGGAGCTCAGTGCCATCACTGCAAACACGGCAAAGTTGATGGCCGCCTGGGCCCGGTCTTTCTCCTCAGGTCGGTAAGCCGCCAGCGACAGCGTGGTGCTGCCGGTGAACAGGAAATTCCAGCCTACCCCCAGCAAAAACAGCGCGATGGTGAACTGGTGCAGCTCCACACCGGAAAGCGCAATGGCAATACACAGCAGGTTCAGCAGCACGCCCACACCCATGAT
The DNA here is from genome assembly GCF_058791215.1 of Rhodoferax sp. EU05-FHT12H12. Lineage (NCBI taxonomy): Bacteria > Pseudomonadati > Pseudomonadota > Betaproteobacteria > Burkholderiales > Comamonadaceae > Rhodoferax > Rhodoferax sp. EU05-FHT12H12. The sequence goes on from NZ_JBYTDI010000002.1 coordinate 76,618, forward strand.
GGTGAGCGTGCCAAAACGCTTGATCAGGTGGCCAGTGAAAAAGCCGGGCGCAAACATGCCGATCACATGCCACTCCAGCACAAAAGCTGCATCGTCAAAACCCAGGCCACATTGCTGCATGGCCAGCGGTGTGGCAGCCATCAGCAGGTTCATCACGCCATAGCCCAGTGCCGCACTGACGGCGGCCACCATGAACACCGGCTGGCGTGCAATGTCCCAGAGTGGGCGCCCCCGAACCGTCTGGGCCGTGGGCGCCTGGTGTGCTGGAAACTGCACAAACGCCATCAACACCATCGCCAGCAGCGCCACCCCGGCCAGCACCACATAGGCGCCGGCAAACGGTACGTCCAGCAGCGTACGTGTGCGCGCGGCCAGGTTGGGGCCGGCTACGGCGCCAATCAGTCCCCCGGCCAGCACCAGCGACACGGCTTTTTCGCGGAACGCGGGCAGGGCCAGTTCAGCGGCGGCAAAGCGGTAAAGCTGGCCATTGGCACTGTAATAGCCCGCCACCACGGTGGCGGCTACCAGCCACCAGAACTGTTTGTCGGCCACGGCCCAGGCGCCCAAGAGTGCGGAGACCACAGCCACGGCCAGCCCGATCTGGAACGAAACGCGTCGCCCATACCGTGCCTGTGTTTGCGCCACCAGTGGCGTGGCCAGTGCCCCGCCCACCACATAGCCCATCACCGGCAGTGTGGCCATCCAGCCATAGGGCGCCAGCGCCAGCCCCACCAGGCCGTTGATGGCGATGAAGGTCACGTTGTTGGTGAGGAACAGTCCCTGGCACAGGGCCAGCAGCCAGAGGTTGCGGTTCATGGGGATTGCCCGAAGGCGGGGTGGGTTAGGGCAGGAGCGCCAAGGTGGTGAGCGCGGCCAAGGCGGCAGTTTCTGCACGCAGTATGCGCGAACCTAGCGATACCGGGGCAAAGCCGTGGGCCAGTGCCAGGTCTTCCTCGGTGCTGCCCAGGCCGCCTTCGGGGCCGGAGAGAAACGTGGCCTCCTGCGTCAGGGGGCGGGTGTGCAGCGCTGCGCTGCTCTCGCGCAGCGACAGCAGCAGGCGCTGCGAGTCCGCCGCCGCCACCGGCAAGGTCTTGAGCCACTGCGCCAGCGTCTGCACCGGGTGTACTGTGGGCACGCGGTTGCCGCCACACTGCTCGCAGGCCGAGACGGCCACGCTGTGCCAGTGCGCCACTTTTTTCTCGGCGCGTTCACCGGCCAGGCGCAGCACGCTGCGTTCCGTCATCAGGGGCTGGATGCTGGCCACGCCCAACTCGGTGGCTTTTTCCACCAACCAGTCCATGCGGTCGTTGGCCGGCATGCCGACCGCCAGGTGTACGCGGCGGGCCGGTTCACGTGCGGTGGCGCGGGCCTGGCCCACCTGCACCTGCACATCGCTGCGGCCCATGCGGGTGACGGTGGCGTCGAACTCGCGGTGGTCTTCCCCGTTGAACAGGGTGATGGTGTCGCCGGGCTGCAGGCGCAGCACCTGCACATGGCGTGCCGCACCGGCGGGCAGCTCCAGCAGGGCGTCGGGCACCAGGGGGGCGGGGCAGTAAAAGCGGGGCATGGCGGCAGGTTTTGCTATTGAATCAGGAGCTGCTCGCGCAATATATACGGGGGCTAGAGGCCTATTTGGCTATAAATTGGTGCTACGAACGACCGAATGCAAAGACATTGGGCATCTCGATGCCCTCGATGCTTTCCACCAGGCGCAGCAGCGGCTTGAGCTGCATGTAGCGGCCACAGGTGCTGCGGATGTAGTGGATGAAGCGCGGCGTATCGGCCAAGTACTTGGGTTTGCCGTCGCGCAGGGTCAGGCGGGCAAAGATGCCGGCAATTTTCAGGTGGCGTTGCAGGCCCATCCATTCCACGCCGCGGTAGAACTCGCCAAAGTCGTCGCCCACGGGCAGGCCAGCCTTGCGGGCCTTTTCCCAGTAGCGGATGGTCACGTCCAGGCAGAAGCTTTCGTCCCAGCTCAGGAAGGCGTCACGCATCAGGCTGGCGATGTCGTAGGTGATGGGGCCGTAGACCGCGTCCTGAAAGTCGAGCACGCCCAGCGTGGTGGCATCCAGTTTGGGCGGCAGGCCTGCCAGGGGAACCATCAGGTTGCGCGGCATGAAGTCGCGGTGCACATAGACACTGGGCCAGGACAGGTTGTTTTCAATCAGCAGGGCAAAGGTGTCGTCCAGCACCTTGCGCTGGGCCGCATCCAGGGTGACCTGGCGGTGTGCACCGATGTACCACTGCGGGAACAGTTCCAGCTCGCGCAGCAGCAGCGCGTGGTCGTAGGGCGGCAGCACGTCGGGTTTGGAGGCCAGTTGCCACTGCAGCAGCGTGTCCACCGCGCCCAGGTAGAGGTCCAGCGGCGGCGCACTGAGCGCCTGGCCGGTGACGCTGATGGCGGGGTCCAGGTCGCCGCGCGCGGCCATGAACTGCATCATGGTCAGCGTGCCCAGGTCGCTCAGCAGCATGAAGCCATGCGACGGGTCCCAATCCAGGATCTCGGGTGCGTGCAGTCCGGCCTGGGTGAGCAGCCCGGCAATGTCCACAAAGGGCTGGCAGTTTTCCTTGTCGGGTGGTGCGTCCATGATGACCCGCGTGCCATTGGGGCCCTGCACCCGGAAATAACGGCGAAAGCTGGCATCGGCCGAGGCCAGGCCCAGGCTGCTGGCATCCAGCTGGTGGGTGGCTTGTACCTGGGCGAACCAGGTGGCAAACAAGGCCTGGCGCACCGGGTCAGACCAGTGGATGTCGGCGTTGGCGGCGGTGGGGGCGTTCGGGGGAAGGGCGGTGCTTGGGCTCATGGATAATCCATTCTACAAAGCCCCTTGGCAGCGCCTGATGCGCCCACCCGGTAGTGGCTGTTTCTTTGAACCGATTTGCCGACCGACCCTGCGCCCTGCCCCATGCGTTTTTCTCTGCGCGACCTGACCAGCAGGCCGACCCCCTGTTTGCCCCCACTGACCCGACAGGTTGCCTTGGTGGCCTTGGCGTGCGCGCAGATGGCGGCGCAGGCCCAGCAGGAGGCGCCCGCCACCAACCCCGAGGCTGAGCCTGCCCGCCTGACGACCAGCCCCAGGCTCGTCGAGTCTTTGTCGCCAGCCCAGCGCAACGAAGCACCGACCTTTCTGATGGGCGAGCGCATCTCCGGCCGCCCGGACCTGGAGACCGTGGTGGAAGGCCAGGCCGAGCTGCGCAAGCCCGGCACCGTCATCAAGGCCGACCGGCTGGAGTACGACGCAGCCACGGACCGCGCCAAGGCCAGCGGCAACGTGCGCATCAACCGCGGCGGCAATGTGTTTGAAGGCCCCTTGCTGGAACTGCAGGTGGAGACCTTCGAGGGCTTCTTTGTGGAGCCCCGCTACCAATTTCTGCAGGGGGATGCCCATGGCGAGGCCAGCCGCGCCGACTTTGTGGATGCCAATACCACCGTGGTCCACAACGCCACGTACACCACCTGCCGACGCAAACCCGGCCCCAGCTGGATGCCCGACTGGGTGCTCAAGGCAGCGAACATCGAATTTGACAGTGGCGAAGATGTAGGTGTGGCCCATGGCGGCTACCTGAGCTTCAAGGACGTACCCATCCTGCCGGTGCCGGCCATCAGTTTCCCGCTGAGCGACAAGCGCAAATCTGGTGTGTTGCCCCCCACGATTGGCGCCGACAGCGTCAACGGCTCGCAACTCAGTGTTCCGTACTACTGGAACATTGCGCCCCAACGCGATGCCACCATCACGCCTACGCTGATGACGGCGCGTGGCGTGGATCTGGGCGGGGAGTTCCGCTACCTTGAACCCACCTACTCGGGGGTGTTGCGCGCCAATTACATGCCCGGTGACAAGCTGCGCAGTGCCGACCGCTGGGGCGCATCGATCAACCAGACCGGCACGGTGGACACCGGCTGGCCCGAGGTGGGCCAGGTGAGCTACCTGCTGAACGTGAACCGCGTCAGCGACGACAACTACTGGCGCGATTTCACCAGCTCCTCGAACGGGACTTTGACGCAGCGTCTTCTGCAAAGCAATGGGTCCGTGAGCTGGTCGCAGGGCCCTTACAGCCTGAGTGCCAGTGTGCTGAAGTGGCAAACGCTGCAAGATGCCACGTCGCCTATCGTGCCGCCCTATGACCGTGTGCCCCAGCTGGTAGCGCGTTATGCGCAGACCAACGACCGCGGGTTTGACTGGTCGGTGGAAGGCGACTTCACCCAGTTCGAGGCAGACCGCAGCCTCACGCTGCAGCCCAATGCGCAGCGTGTCTATGGCCTGGCCCAGGTCAGCTACCCCTGGCTGGGTTCGGCCGGTTTTGTGGTGCCCAAGCTGCAGTTGCACACCGCGGCGTACCAGTTTGACGCCATGCTGGCCGATGGCACCCGCTCGGCCGACAGCACGGTGCCGACCTTCAGCCTGGATGCGGGCCTGGTGTTTGAGCGCGACACCAGCTACTGGGGCCAAAGCATGGTGCAGACGCTGGAGCCGCGCCTGTTTTATGTGCGCACGCCCTACCGCAACCAGAGCCTGCTGCCCAACTACGACACCGGTGCCAATGACTTCAACTTTGCCACCATCTTCACCGAAAACGCCTATGGCGGGCACGACAAGATTTCGGACAACAACCTGCTCACCTTCGGGTTGACGACGCGCTTTCTGGATGCCAGCAGCGGCGCGCAACTGGCCCGCTTCGGCATTGCGCAACGTTTCCGGTTTGAAGACCAGTTGGTTACCCTCACGCCCACCACGGAGCCAGCCCGCGCGGGCTTCAGTGATGTGCTGCTGGGGGCGAGTGTGAATGTCAATGAGCGCTGGGCACTGGATTCCACGGTCCAGTACAACCCCCGCACCGACAAGTCGGTGCGCTCCACCATCGGCGCCCGCTACAGCCCCAGCAGCTACCGGGTGCTCAATGCAGCCTACCGTTTTCAGCGCGATGTGAGCGAGCAGGTGGATGTGAGCTGGCAGTGGCCGCTCAACGACCTGTGGGGAGACCGCGGGCAGGACCTGGGCACCGGCCGTGGCCAAGGGGAAGGTCGCTACTACGCCGTGGGTCGCATGAACTACAGCATGAACGAGCGTCGCCTGGTCGACACCATTTTGGGTGTCGAGTACGATGCGGGCTGCTGGCTGGCACGGGTGGTGGTGGGACGGGTACAGACCAGCACTTCCTCGGCCACCGAGAGCATCAAATTCGAGCTGGAATTCGTGGGCTTCACCCGCTTGGGCGTGAGCCCCTTGTCAACACTGAAATCCAATATTTCGCGCTACCAGAACTTGCGTGACGCCAGCGGCTCCAACAGCCGCTTCAGTAACTACGATTGAAAACCATGAAATTTCGCCTGTGGGCCACGGCCCTTGCCTGTGTGTGCGGTTTGGCTCTGCCATCGCTGCACGCGCAAACCAGCCAGTCACTGGATTACATCGTGGCGCTGGTCAATTCCGAACCGATTACGCACCAGGAACTGGAGCGTGACATCAAGCGCGTGGCGCAACAAATCGTGCAGCAGGGCCAGGCCATGCCGCCCGCTGCCGAACTGCGCCGCTTGGTGCTGGAGCGCATGATCAATGACCGTGCCCAGCTGCAGCTGGCCCGGGAAACCGGTATCCGCATTGACACTCCGGCCATCGACCGGGCCGAACAAGCCGTGGCGACGCAGAACGAAGTGGATGTGGCCGGCCTGCGCGAGCGCCTGGCCAAAGACGGTGTGAGTGTGGACACCTTCCGCAATGGTCTGCGTGACCAGCTCATGCTCAACCGCCTGCACGAACGCGACGTGGAGTCCACCATCAAGGTTTCCGATGTGGACGTGGAGCGCGCAATGCAAGCCCAGCTGGCAGCCAACACCGACCCGCTGACCTTTGACATCAACCTGGCCCAGATTCTGGTGGCGGTGCCCGAAAAAGCGACTGCTGAGCAGGCTGCCGCCATTTTTGTGCAGGCCAAACGCTTGCTCGATCGCGTCCGTGCGGGGGAAGATTTTGACCGTGTGGTGAAAGAAGCCTCGGCGGCCGACCGCAACAACGGGGGCCAGTTGGGTCTGCGCCGCGCCGACCGCTATCCCCTGCTTTTTGTGGAAGCCACGCAGGCACTCAAGGTGGGTGAGGTGTCCGAGATCGTGCGCTCTGGTGCCGGTTTCCACATCCTCAAAGTCATAGAGAAACGGCCCCCCCCCCGCTTGGTGCAAACCGTGGTCCAGAGCCACGCGCGCCACATTCTGCTGCGCAGCAGCCCCCAACTCTCGCAGGCCCAGGCGATCGCCAAGCTGGCCGATGCGCGCCAGCGCATCATGGGTGGCAAAACTGACTTTGCCAATGCAGCGCGCAGCCTTTCCCAGGACACGTCCGCCGAGCAAGGCGGTGATCTGGGGTGGGCCAACCCCGGCATGTTTGTGCCAGAGTTTGAGGAAGCCATGAATGGACTCAAGGAACGTGAAATCAGCCAGCCCGTGGTGTCGCGGTTTGGTGTGCACTTGATACAGCTCCTGGAGCGCCGCCGCGTGGAGCTGAGCCCGCAGCAGGTGCGCGAGTCGGTACGCAACCAGCTGCGCCGCAGCCGCTACGACGAGGCCTACCGCAACTGGGCCCAGGATGTGCGCGGCCGCGCCTATGTGGAAATGCGCGAGTTACCCCAATGACCCAGCCGCACATTGCCCGCAAGCGCTTCGGCCAGCATTTCCTGTCCGATGGCGGCATCATCGATGCCATCGTGCGGGCCATTGACCCCAAGCCGGGTGACCCCATGGTGGAAATTGGCCCCGGCCTGGCCGCGCTGACGCAGCCGCTGGTGGAGCGGCTGGGCCACCTCACGGTGATCGAGCTGGACCGCGACCTGGCCAAGCGCCTGCGCAGCCACGGGCAGCTGACCGTGATCGAGTCTGATGTGCTAAATGTGGACTTTAGCCTTATAGATACTGCGCCAGCAGCTACTAAAACAATAGCAAGCACGATGCCCGTGCCGCGCCCCAAACTGCGCGTGGTGGGCAACCTGCCGTACAACATTTCCACCCCCATCCTGTTCCACCTGCTGGACCATGTGGGTTGCATCGAAGACCAGCACTTCATGCTGCAAAAAGAGGTGATCGACCGCATGGTGGCGCTGCCCGATACCTCCGACTTCAGCCGCCTGAGTGTGATGCTGCAGTGGCGCTACGCCATGGAGGATGTGCTGTTTGTGCCACCGGAGAGCTTCGACCCGCCGCCGCGCGTGGACAGCGCCGTGGTACGCATGGTGCCGCTGGCCCAGCCGCCAGCCATCGACCAGCGCCTGTTCTCCGAGATGGTGCAGGTGGCGTTCAGCCAGCGCCGCAAACTGTTGCGCCACACCCTGGGCCGCTGGCTGGAGGACAAAGGGTTCGCCGGTACCTTCGACGTACAGCGCCGTGCCCAAGAAGTGCCGGTGCAGGATTACCTGGACCTGGTTCAGCAGTTGCACCCCGCAGCCTGAAGGGGCGGCGTGCCTTAGCCGTCGCTGAGGTGCAGACTGGCGGCACCTTCCACACGCTCGGGCGCGGTGATTGGCAGGGTGATGCTGAACGTGGCACCGGCCCCGGGGCGGCTGTGGACCTCGATATGGCCCCCCAGCACGCTGTGCACCAGGTTGTGCACGATGTGCAGGCCCAGCCCTGAACCGCCCTGGCCCAGCCGGGTGGTGAAGAAGGGGTCGAATACGCGGTGCAGGTTCTCGGGTGTGATGCCGCGGCCACTGTCGCGTACCTCTATCACCACCTGCTTGCCATCCTGGGCCCACGCCTGTACCTCAATCTTGCCCGCATCGCCGGGCGCAAAGCCGTGCAGTACCGCGTTGTTGATCAGGTTGGTCAGCACCTGCCCCAGCGGGCCGGGGTAGCTGTCCATGACCAGGGCTTCCTCGATGTGGGTGTGGACGCTGCATGCGGTTTTGCGCAGCGCCGGGTTCAGCGTCACCAGAATTTCTGCGACCACGGCGCCGAGGTCAAACTTGCGCCGCTGGGAGCTGGTCTGGTCCACCGCCACTTGCTTGAAGCTGGCCACCAGGGCGGCAGCACGGCCCAGGTTGCGCACCAGAATCTCGGAGGCCAGTTGCATGTCGGTCAGCAGCGTTTGCAGGTCCGACTTGCGCAGACCGCTGTGCATCAGCCCTTGAAAGCTCTCAATGCGGTGCTCCAGTGTGCTGGCCACGGTCAGGCCATTGCCAATCGGCGTGTTCAGCTCATGGGCCACCCCGGCGACCAAGGCACCGAGTGCTGCCAGTTTCTCGCTTTGAACCAGCTGGTTCTGCGCGATTTGCAGAGTGGATAACGCCTGGGACAACTCCTCGTTAGCCCCTTGCAGCTCCGCCGTGCGCCGCGCTACGCGAGCCTCCAACTGTGCATTGAGCTCCAGAATGCCCTCTTGGGCGTGTTTGCGTTCGGTGATATCAAAGTAGGTGAACAGCACCATGGTGCGCCGCAACTCGTCAAACAGACGCGTGGACAGTGAGATCCAGCGCAACTCGCCGTCGCGACGGCGCATCTGCACCTCGACATCCGTGAAGGCGGTACCTTCTGCCGTCTGGCGCAGCAGCCGTACCCGCTCCTGCGGGTTTACCCATACATTGAGCGTCAGGCCCGATTTACCCTGGTCTTCCACCGGGTCAAAACCGAAGGCCTCGAACCATGCCAGATTCCACTGCGTGGTCTGGTACTGGTTCTCGTCGCTGGAATAACACATGGGCAGCGGCGACTGGTCGAACAAGCGTGCAAAGCGGGATTCGCTCTCTTGCAGGGCGCGAGCTGCCTTGCGTTCATCTGTGACGTCGCGCAGGAGGGCAATGATGTAGTGCTCGCCACGGGACTCAAACGCCACCGCATTGAGCAGGGCTTCGCGGACCTGGCCCTTGGCATTCAAGGCCATGGGAAAGTCGTACACCGCACCTTCTGATTCCAGCAACTGGATCAGGCTGGGGCGCTTGTCCGGTTCGGCCCAGATACGCAGTTCGGTGGAAGTCTTGCCCAACGCGTCTGCCCGGGCAATGCCGGTGATGCGTTCGAAGGCGGCATTCACCTCGACATACCGTCCATCGGTGACGCGCGAGATGGACATGAAATCCGGCGTGAGCTGGAACGCCGCCTTGAACTGTTCATGCACGATGTTGTGCTCGGTCACATCGCGGGCAATCCAGACGGCGTGCGAGTGTTCCGGGCTGTCCAAGGCGATCAGGGTGCAATTGACCACGCAGTCGCGCAGGGCCCCATCGCGTCGGCGCAGCGTGACCATGCGGTTGCGGACCGAACCTTCCCGCATCATGTCTGCAACCAGTGCGGTGCGCTGCTCGGGATGGGCCCAGACATTGAAGTCCAGCATGCGCCGTCCCAAGACCTCTTCCTGGCGGTAGCCGCTGATGGCCTCGAAACCGGAGTTGGCCCTGGCAATCGTGCTGTCACTCAGGCGGGTGATCACAATCCAGTCAGCACTGGTATTGAAGATCCGCGAGAACATGTCCTCTCCATCCGAGAGCGCGTTCAGAATCCGGCGCTTCAACGCCTTGGGGATAAGCCTTGCCAGGATGCCCATGCCAACGAGTGTCTATGTGTTTGGCGCAATAGTACAGCGCTGAAAAACGCAAAAGCCTGTCGCGGGGACAGGCTTTGCCGCGGAACCAATGGGTTCCGCGCGGGGCGTCAGTCGCTCAGGCTGCGGCCAGCCAGTACCCTGCGTTGAAGGGGCTGCTCATGCGCAGTGCCAAGGGAGAAACGTCCAACAACTTGTCGGTCGGCATTTTCTCTCCGGCGTCGGTGCCCAACTCCACGCCCACCACCTCGGTAGGTGCGGCTTCATTACTTGCCTCGTTCGCCCGTTCTGCTTGGCTGGTGTGTGCAGAACGGGCTACAGAAAAGAATAGAAGCATCGGAATGGAATCTTCCGGTCTCCCCAGTAATCGGCGGTGTCGCGGAAGATGTCCAGCAGCTGTTCGCGCGCTTCCTTGTCGAACTTCACGTTCGCAGGGATGTGCTCCAGCACGGCAATAAAGCCGGGCTGTGGGCCCGATTTGTGCACCGGGTCGGTCATGCTGTCGTACAAGGCGTCGAAGTTTTTGCTGACCGTGGTGGGCAGCATGAACTGCTGACCAATCATGTCCAGCACATCCTGCTTGGTTTGGGCATTGGCCAGGTTGGCGTACAGAAAGTGGTGTCCCAAGCCTTGGGCGGCTTCCTGCAGATCCGACACCCGGAAGGCGCGGATCGATTGAACGATGTTCGTTCTGACAGTTCGAAGTGGCATATCCATCCCCGATTCTCTTTCTCAAAGTACAAAATTCAAATCAAGGCACGATCTTGCGAAAATTCGCATAGTGATCGGCCGTGTAATAACAGGCATCTGGCACGGTGGCCGGGCCACCGCATACCAACCGGCGTGCGCCACGGGTCGATGCACCCGGGGTTTTGACGGTGTACTCGCGGTAATACCCACGGGTATTCAGGGGCAGCAGACGCTCTCGGTTACCGAAGACCACGCCATCTTTGGCGTAGGGGAAGGGGCCGCCTTGCCGGACCAGCGCGTAAGTGGTTTGGGCCTGGACTGGCAGACTACCCAGTGCAACTTCGGTACCGGGCGGCAAAGACCGCGTATCTTTGGCAAAGAGGGAGCCGGCAACCAGTGCCAGGCTCAAGAACAAGCCAGTGAGTACTAACTTGGAATCACCCTTGCGCACCCTGAATCCTTGTGTGTTTACTGCGGGTAAACCCGAAAAAGCAAGCGCATAGTGTCGCGTATCCGGCACAAAAAAGCAAGGCCTTGCTCAAGAAATGAGCAAGGCCTTGCGGGTTTTTACAGACTAAAGTGTGTACTAACTGTTAGGGCAATGTCTATCGGGTCGCGTTGGCGTCCGCCACCGTCAAGGCCGTCATATTCACAATGCGGCGCACGGTGGTGCTGGCGGTCAGCACATGCACCGGCTTGGCGGCGCCCAGCAACACGGGGCCAATGGCAATGTTGCCACCTGCAGCCGTTTTGAGCAGGTTGTAAGCAATGTTCGCTGCGTCGATGTTGGGCAGCACCAGCAGATTGGCATCACCTTGCAGGGTGCTATTGGGCATGAGCGCTTTGCGGGCGGCACCATCCAGTGCCACGTCGCCGTGCATTTCGCCATCCACTTCCAGCCACGGAGCTTGCTCGCGCAGAAGCTCCAGGGTTCGGCGCATTTTGATCGCGCTGGGCTCGTTGCTGCTGCCGAAATTGGAGTGGCTGAGCAGGGCGGCCTTGGGCTTGAAGCCGAAGCGCATCATCTCTTCGGCGGCCATGACCGTGATTTCGCACAGTTGCTCAGCCGTCGGGTCGTAGTTGACGTGGGTGTCGACCAGGAATACCTGGCGGTTGGGCAGCATCAGACCGTTCATGCAGGCATAGATCTGTACGTCTTGCGGTGTGCTGGGGCTGCCGCCATGGCGTCTGCCGATGACCTGGTCGATGTAGTGCAAATGGGTCGCGGTGGTACCCCATGTGCCGCAAATCAGGCCATCCACATCGCCCTTGTGCAACAGCATGGAGCCGATCAGGGTCAGGCGGCGGCGCATTTCGATCTTGGCCATCTGCACCGTCACGCCTTTGCGCTCGGTCATCTGGTGGTAGGTTTGCCAGAAGTCGCGGTAGCGGTGGTCTTGCTCGACGTTGACCACGTTGTAGTCCACGCCTTCCTTGAGGCGCAGGCCAAACTTCTCCACACGCTCGGCAATCACCGCAGGCCGACCGATCAGTGTGGGCAGCGCCAAGCGCTCGTCCACCACAATTTGGGCAGCGCGCAGGACGCGTTCATCTTCGCCTTCTGCGTAGGCCACGCGTTTGCGCAGGGCCTTCTTGGCGGCGTTGAAGATGGGTTTCATCGTGGTGCCAGAGGCATAGACAAAACTCTGCAGTCGCTCGCAGTAGGCGTCCATGTCGGTGATGGGGCGCAGCGCCACGCCACTGTCCGCTGCCGCTTGTGCGACGGCTGGGGCGATCTTCATCATCAGGCGCGGGTCAAACGGCTTGGGGATCAGGTATTCGGGGCCGAACGCCAGTTGTTCGCCCACATAGGCGGCTGCCACCACTTCGCTCTGCTCGGCCTGCGCCAATTCCGCAATGGCGTGCACCGCGGCAATTTCCATTTCCAGGGTGATGGTGGAGGCCCCTGCATCCAGCGCACCACGGAAAATGTAAGGAAAGCACAGGACGTTGTTGACCTGGTTCGGGTAGTCTGTGCGGCCGGTGGCCATGATGGCGTCGTCGCGAACGGCCTTGACCTCTTCCGGCAAAATTTCCGGCGTGGGGTTGGCCAAGGCGAAGATCAAGGGCTTGTCTGCCATGGACTTGACCATGTCAGGTTTGAGAACGCCACCTGCGGAGAGGCCCAGGAAGATGTCTGCGCCCACTATCACTTCGCGCAGCGTGCGCGCATCGGTCTTTTGGGCGAACTGGATCTTGTCCTCGTCCATCAGTTCAGTGCGGCCCTCGTAGACCACACCGGCCAAGTCTGTGACATAGATGTTCTCGCGTGGAATCCCCAGCTTTACCAGCAGGCCCAGGCAGGCCAGCGCGGCAGCACCGGCGCCTGAGGTCACCAGCTTCACGTGTTTGGGGTCTTTGCCGGCGACCTTCAGGCCGTTCAGGATGGCCGCGCCCACACAGATGGCAGTGCCATGCTGGTCGTCGTGAAACACCGGAATCTTCATGCGCTCACGCAGCTTGCGCTCCACGTAAAAGCAGTCGGGTGCCTTGATGTCTTCGAGGTTGATGCCGCCGAAGGTGGGCTCCAGCGAGGCAATGATGTCGACCAGTTTGTCCAGGTCGTGCTTCTCATCGATTTCGATATCGAACACATCAATGCCGGCGAACTTCTTGAACAGAACCCCCTTGCCTTCCATCACCGGCTTGGAGGCCAGCGGACCGATGTCGCCCAGGCCCAATACGGCAGTGCCGTTGGTAATGACGGCCACCAGGTTGCCCCGGCTGGTGTACTTGAAGGCGTTGTTGGGGTCTTTGACAATTTCTTCGCAGGGCGCGGCCACGCCGGGCGAGTAAGCCAGGGCCAGGTCATGCTGGTTGATCAACTGCTTGGTCGCACAGATGGCAACTTTCCCGGGGGTGGGGAACTCGTGGTACTCCAGCGCGGCCTGGCGCAACTGGGCCTTTTTTTCGACCGAGTTGGACACTGGCGGGTGGGGAACAAGAGCGGCGGGTGGCTGGGGCATTGAAGGTCCTCTGGACGAGGGGCCTTGCACAGTTGCATGCCCCTCAGTGCGGTCATGGGTTGTGGATTGTAGACCTGGCTACCTAATCCCTTGTCGCAGAAGCATGAAACTTTATGCGCATAAAGAATGGGGTTATTCAGGCTTGTGTGGCCTTGCTTTGTTCCATGCGGCGGGCCGTGCTTGCGCCCGTCAATACAAAACCGCGCTGCACGCCGTCGGCATCCACGAACTGCCAAAAGCCCTCGCCATCCCCGGCTTTCCATGTGCCTGGCTGGTCGGGGTGTGGTGCGGCCACCACCGTAGGCAAAGCCGGGGTTTTGATGCTCACGGGCATGAGCGGAAACACCAGGGGTGTGGCCGTGCCGGCCAGTGTGGCGGCCAGGGCTCGGGCGGCGTTCATGATGGGCATCACGTAGGGCAAGGTGCGCTGCCCGGCCGAGGCGTATTGCGCGCAATCGCCCAGCGCATAAATGCCGGCGGCCGAGGTTTGCAGCAGGTCGTTCACCACAATGCCACGTTCGCAGGCCAGGCCCGCGGCGGCGGCCAGCGTGGTGTCGGCACGCAGGCCCACAGCGCTGAGCACCATGTCGGCGCCTACCGTGCTGCCATCGGCCAACTGCACCTGCAGCCCGCCTTGTTGCTGGTCCAGGTGGGTCACAGTGGTCCCCAGATGCCACACCACACCGCGCGCCAGCAGGGCGGCCTGCAGTTGCTCGCCGGCTTCAGCAGGCAGCAACAGGGCCAAGGGGCGGGGGGATGGGTCCACCACATGCACCGTGGCGCCGGCGAGCAACAGGTCGTTGGCAAACTCGCAGCCAATCAGGCCCGCACCCATGATGACGACGGTTTTGCCGGAGGCCACTCCGGTCGCGCCGGGGTCCAGTCCCAGTGCTTGGTGGAAGACCGCAAAGTCGTCCAGGGTGTTGATGGACTTCACCTGGCTTGCTGCATTGCCGCCCATCGGGATGCGGATGGGCTGGGCGCCCGTGGCCAGCACCAGTCGGCTGTAGTGCAGTGTCTGGCTTTGGCCTTCATGGGACACGACCACGCTGCGCGCCGCCTTGTCCAGCGATTGCACCCGGTGGTGGGCCAGCAAGGTGACGTTCAGGGTCTCCGCCATCTTGGCTGCAGGCGTGCTCACCAGCTGGGCGGGCGTGCGCTTCTGGGCGTAGGCGTTGGACAGGGTGGGTTTGGCGTAAAAGTCGCCACTGTCGGCGGTCGCCAGCACTACCGGGGTGGTGGTGTCCAGCTTGCGGAATTCGCGGACGGTGGTCCAACCGGCGAGACCTGCCCCAATGATGAGAAGAGGGGCGGTCGAAGAGGATGTATCAGTCATGGGGCTTTGCAGTGAGGGACTCAACGCCGTATTAGAGCCCAAGCCGACGGGGCGCCTGGCGGTCGTTTTTGTGCGAACGTCAAAGTATCCCTATGCCCCCACAGGTTGGGGGGTGAAGGGTATTCTCCAAGCCATGAAATCTTCGTTTTTTGGCACCGCACTGGTGCTCGGTCTGCTGTCGGCGATTGGCCCGTTTGCCATCGACATGTACCTTCCCGCCCTGCCCTCCATCGGGCAGAACCTGGGGGCCTCCATGGGGGCCGTGCAGGCCAGTTTGATGGCCTTCTTCATCGCTTTGGGCATTGGCCAAATCATCTACGGGCCCGTGTCGGACATGGTGGGACGCAAACCCCCGCTGTACTTTGGTCTGGTGTTGTTTGCCGTGGCCAGCGTGGGCTGCGCCCTGGCGCCGGACATTGAAACCTTGGTGGTGCTGCGTTTCATCCAGGGCCTGGGCGCTTGCGCTGGCATGGTGGTGCCACGTGCCGTGGTGCGCGACCTGCACACCGGCCACGACGCTGCGCGCCTGATGTCGCTGTTGATGCTGGTGTTCAGCGTGTCGCCCATTCTGGCGCCGCTGGCGGGCAGTGTGTTGATCGAGACTGTGGGCTGGCGCAGCGTGTTCTGGGCGGTGATGGTGGCTGCGTTGCTGGGCATCGTGTTGCTGGCCACCAGCCTGCCCGAAACCCGTACCGCCCAAGACCGCGTCAACAGCAGCGTGGGCAGCGCCATTGCCGCATACGGCGTGTTGCTGCGTGACCGGCATTTCCTCGGTTTGGTGTTCATCGGCGCCTTTGGTATTTCCAGCTTCTTTGCCTACCTGGCCAACTCCTCGTTTGTGCTGATCGATCACTACGGGCTGACGCCTCGCCAATACAGCCTTGCGTTTGCTGCCAACGCGGCGTCCTTCATTGGTATCTCGCAGTTCACCGGCAAGCTCAGCGCGCGGTTTGGCTTGGTGCGCCTGGTCAAGTTTGCGGTGGTGGGCTATGCCGCCATGATGACGCTGCTGCTGGCGATCAATCTGGCCGGTGTGGACCGGCTGGACGTGATGATTGGTGTGCTGTTTGTGGGCTACGGCTTTTTGGGCCTGGTGGTGCCGACCACCGCGGTGCTGGCGCTGGAAGAGCATGGCAGCATTGCAGGCACGGCCTCGGCCCTGATGGGAACGCTGCAGTTCGTCACCGGTGCGGTGGTCATGGCGCTCACCGGTCTGTTTGTGGATGGCAGCGCACGCCCCATGGTGGCGGGCATCGCGGGCTCGGCCATCGTGGCACTGGTGCTGGCGCGGCTGACCCTGGGCCATGCCCAGCGTTTGGAGGAGAAAGCCTATGTCTGAAGCCGTTGTGGTGCAGCGCCCTGCGGGGCCAGCCAAGCAGCTCATGCTGTTGCAACACGGCGTGGGTGCGACACCCCAGGGGCTGGTGCCCTTGGGCCAACGCCTGGCCCAGGCCTTTCCTGATGCCCTGGTGGTCAGTGTGCAGGCGCCGCATCCCTCGGACCTGGGGCAGGGTTACCAATGGTTTTCGGTGCGTGGCATCACCGAGGAAGACCGGCCCGCACGCGTGGCCGAAGCCATGCCCGCCTTTGTGGCTATGGTTCAGGATTGGCAGCGCCAAAGCGGCGTGGGGCCCGAGGCCACTGCGCTGATTGGGTTTTCCCAGGGCGCCATCATGTCGCTGGAAGCCACGCAGTTGCCGCAGCATCTGGCGGGTCGTGTGGTGGCCTTGTCTGGCCGCTTTGCCGCGCTACCGCAGGCACCCCACCCCCACACCACCCTGCACTTGGTGCACGGCAAGAGCGATGCCGTCATCCACTATGGCTATACCGTCACCGGTGCAGAGCACCTGATCAGCCTGGGTGCCGACGTGACCGCCGATGTGATCCCCTTCCTGGGCCACGAAATCAATGATGCGGTGATGGACACGGTGATGGAGCGCCTGCTTGGCCACCTGCCCAAGCGCCACTGGGAAGAGGTGCAGCGTGCTGCAGAGGACGGGGACGCGTCACGCCCGTAGCGGGCGGAGGCCCGCAGGCATCAGCGTGGTGCCTGGCGCAATGCGCCATCCAAAAATTCAATGCCCCACACCGGCGGGCCATCCCCGCGTGAGCGGCCCGGAGGCAACTCGCCGCTCATGAACACCTTGACGATGGCGGTGCGTACCTCTTGGGTGTCCAGCAGCTCTTCGTACGAGCCATTCACGCGCAGATAGTCTCCCGCGGGCGAGATGGCGAGCAGGCCATACTCCTGGCCCCAGCGCACCACCCCAATCACCACATGCGGACTCTTGGCAATCACAAAAGCCTTGACCGCATTGCGCCGCAGTGAGACGGTCAGTGGCCCCCGCTCCAGTCGCAAGGCCAGCGCGGCCCGCTGGGGGCTGCTGTCTTTGCTGGTGGGGCGGGCGGAGGCGGCCATGTCAGTCGCGCATCAGCGCTTCAATCGCATCCGGCTCCACCGGCACCCCCCGGGTGATCAGTTCACAACCCGTGTCGGTGACGATGGCGTCGTCCTCGATGCGGATGCCGATGTTGTGGAACTGCTCCGGCACGCCGGGCGCCGGGCGCACGTACATGCCAGGCTCGATCGTCAGCACCATGCCACTGCGCAAAATGCGCGCTGGCCGGTTGACGATGTCGGCCCCGGTCAACGCGTCCTTGCGCACGCTGCCCTGGCCCAGTTCGCTGGGCTCGGTGTAGCTGCCGCAGTCGTGCACGTCCATGCCCAGCCAGTGGCCGGTGCGGTGCATATAAAACTGGAAGTAAGCACGGCTCTCGATCACATCGTCCAGGCCGCCCACGGCGTTTTTGTCCAGCAGTCCCAGGTCCAGCATGCCTTGGGCCAACACCTTCACGGTGGCCTCGTGCGGGTCGGTGAAGCGGGCGCCCGCCTTGGTGGCGTCTATCGCGGCAATTTGGGAGGCCAGCACCAGCTCGTACAGCGCGCGCTGTGGCCCGCTGAATTTGCCATTGGCCGGGAAGGTGCGGGTGATGTCGCTGGCGTAACCGTCCAGCTCGCAGCCCGCGTCAATCAGCACCAACTCGCCATTGCGCACCTGGCCGGCGTCGGCGCGGTAGTGCAGCACACAGGCATTGGCTCCCGCGGCCACGATGGAGCCATAGGCCGGGTACTGCGAGCCCTGCTGGCGGAACTCGTGCAGCAACTCGGCGTCGAGGTGGTACTCGCGCACGTCCTGGCCGGCGCGCAGCATGCGGGCCGAGCGCTGCATGGCGCGGATGTGGGCCTGCGCGCTGATCTGCGCGGCGCGGCGCATGGTGTCCTGCTCGTAGGCGTCTTTGATCAGCCGCATTTCGTCCAGCGGGCCGCAGAGGTCGCGCACCTGTTCGGGGGTGAGCGCGCCATAGCGCACCCGGGCGCGCAGTCCGCTGAGCCAGCCGTCCACCCGGGTCTCCAGGCCCTTGTGTGTGGCAAAGGGGTACCACACCGCATCGGCCCCATCCAGCAGCGCGGGCATGCGCTGGTCCAGTTCATCCACCGAGTAGGCCGCGTCCACGCCCAGTGCAGCCGGTGCTGCATCGGGCCCCAGGCGAAAACCGTCCCAGATCTCGCGTTCCATATCCTTGGGCTGGCAAAACAAGGTGGTCTTGCCATCCCCCGTAATCACCAGCCAGGCCCTGGGCTCGGCAAAGCCGCTCAGGTAATGGAAGTAGCTGTCAAAACGGAAAAGAAAGTCGCTGTCGCGGTTGCGCTGTTGCTCGGGTGCGGTGGGCAATACGGCCACGCCGTGCTTGCCAATGCGCGCGGCCAAGGCTGCACGGCGGGCGGCGTAGTGGGCGGATAGGGGGTGTGTCATGGTGTCAGTGGTTCAGTTCTGCCAGCCGCTCGGGCGTGCCGACATCGGTCCAGCGGCCAGTGTAAATCTCAGCGCTCACCTGCGCTTGCGCCATGGCTTTGCGCAGCAGCGGGGCCAGCGGTGCTTTCACACCTTCCGGGTTACCGGGCGGGATGTCGCACCAGGGCGCCGCAAACAGGGCATGGTGGAACAGTGCAAAGGTGCTGAAGGTGTAGCGCGGCGTGGGGCT
The DNA here is from genome assembly GCF_058791215.1 of Rhodoferax sp. EU05-FHT12H12. Classification (NCBI taxonomy): domain Bacteria; kingdom Pseudomonadati; phylum Pseudomonadota; class Betaproteobacteria; order Burkholderiales; family Comamonadaceae; genus Rhodoferax; species Rhodoferax sp. EU05-FHT12H12. The sequence continues at coordinate 95,172 of NZ_JBYTDI010000002.1, forward strand.
GTCGGCGGGTGGGTCGGTGCACAGGCCTACGCCTTGCGCGTTCACCTGTTCCAGGCCAAAGTCGCCACGGCGGTGGTGTGCCGGGTTGGGCACCAGCCACAGGTGGGCCAGCTTGCCGCTGGCGGCAAAGCGGTCGAGCGCAGCCTGGGTGAAGACAAAGTCGGGTGCATACACATCACCCGCCATGGACCAGAACACCGGCGCCAGCTGCGGCAGCGCGCGGGCAATGCCGCCCGCCGTCTCCAGTGCGCCGCCAAAGTCCTGCCCTTCGTGCGAGTAGGAAAGAGAGATTTGCTCTGTTTTTGATAGCTGCTCGCGAATATTTGACGGGGGCTTGAGGCCTAAAACATGCTTAAAACGGGCCTCTATCTGCTCACCGAGCCACGCCGTGTTCACCACCGCGCTGCCAAAACCACCCTGGGCCAGCGCCTCCAGGTGGTACTGCATCAGGGGTTTGCCTTGCACGGCGAGCAAGGGTTTGGGGCAGGTATCGGTCAGCGGGCGCATGCGCTCGCCGCGGCCGGCGGCGAGCACGATGGCGGAGGACAGGGAAGACATGGGCGCAGAGCATAGCCCAGTGCCACGGCCTGCGGCTATCATCTTCCCCACACATATTCAGGAGGGCACCATGGGACTGATGGACTTCATCAAGAAACAGTTTATTGACGTCATTCAATGGACTGAGGAAGACGATGGCACGCTGGCCTGGCGCTTCCCCATGGCGGGTATGGAAATCCAGAACGGCGGCACGCTGGTCGTGCGGGAGTCGCAGCTGGCGGTGTTTGTGAACGAGGGCAAGGTGGCTGATGTGTTTGGCCCCGGCACGCACACGCTGACTACCCAGACCCTGCCGGTGCTGACCTACCTCAAGAACTGGGACAAGCTGTTCGAGTCCCCCTTCAAGAGTGATGTGTACTTCTTCAGCACGCGCCAGCAGATCGACCAGAAGTGGGGCACGCCCCAACCCATCACCATCCGCGATGCGGACTTTGGCGCCGTGCGCCTGCGCGCCTTTGGCAACTACAACTTCCGCATTGCCGACCCCAAGCTGTTCCACACCGAAATCTCGGGCACGCGCGAGAGTTACACCACGGCCGACATCGACGGCCAGCTGCGTGGCCTGGTGTTGCAGAACATCAGCAATGCGGTGGCCAGCAGCGGCATTGCCTTTTTGGACCTGGCGGCCAACCAGCTGAGCTTTGCACAGGCGCTGGTGCGCCAGCTGGCGCCCGAGTTTGAAAAGATTGGCCTGAAGCTAGAAGGCATGACGGTGCAAAACGTCTCCTTGCCCGAAGAGCTGCAAAAAATCCTGGATCAGAAGATCGGCATGGGCATGGTCGGCAACGACATGGGCAAGTTCATGCAGTACCAGACCGCACAGGCCATCCCCAAGTTTGCCGAAGGCGCAGGCTCCGGTGGTGGCGTGGCGGGCGATGCCATGGGTCTGGGGGCTGGCGTGGCCTTGGGCCAGGTGCTGGCGCAGAACCTGGCCGCTGGACTGCAGGGCAACGCGGCTCCTGCTGCAGCCGCAGTGGTGCAGGCTGCGGGTGTGAAGCCAGAAGACGTGATGGCCACGTTGGAGAAGCTGGGCGACCTGAAATCCAAGGGCATCCTGACGCAGGAAGAGTTTGACGCCAAGAAGGCGGAACTGCTGAAGAAGCTGGTGTAGTCGTCGACGCGGCGGGCGGAGCGGCCGAGCGTTCTGCTGCGTGTCCCCCGCCCTTCGGGCTCCTCCTTTACCTCCGCATAACCCTCGGTCACCCAGACTCCTCTTCACGCCTTGGCACTCGACACTAGCAACACCCAACGCGCCTACCGGGCCCCGTGTCCGGGCTGTGGTGCGCCTGTCAGTTTTTTGAGTGCGCAGAGCACGCATGCGGTGTGCGGCTTTTGCCAGAGCACCGTGGTGCGCAATGGCGACGTGTTGCAGCGCATCGGCAAGATGGCCGAGCTGTTCGACGACCACAGCCTGTTGCAGTTGGGCGCCGGCGGCACCTGGAACGGCCAAAGCTTCACGCTGCTGGGGCGGCTGCAATACAAGTACGGCGAAGGCACCTGGACCGAGTGGCATGCAGTGCTGGGGGATGGCAGCAGTGCGTACTTGAGCGAAGACAACGGCGCCTATGTCTTCACCACAGCGCAGGCCGTGCAGCGCGAGATGCCGCCGGCCGATCGCTTCCGTGTGGGGGCCACCACGGCCATCAATGGCAAGTCGTTTACCGTCGCCTCCAACCAGTCGGTCGCACTGATCGCGGCGCAGGGCGAGTTGCCGCGCCTGCCTGAGTTGGGCACCAGCTTTGCGATGGTGGAGCTGCGCAGCCAGGCGGTGGACGCCAAGGGCGCGGGCGAGGTGCTCAGCGTGGACTACAGCAGCCAGCCGACCAGCGTGAGCATGGGCCAATCGGTGCTGCTGGAGGACCTGAAGCTCACGGGCCTGAAGGACGAATCGGCCAAGGATGAGAAGGGCCGGCAGTTCGCCTGCCCGAACTGCGGCGCCACACTGACCGTGAAACTGGCCGGCAGCCAGAGCATGAGCTGCGGTTCGTGCAACAGCATCATCGACCTGTCGCAGGGCATAGGCGGCGAACTCAAACACGCGATCCAGGACGAGCCGGTGCAGCCCTTGATCCCGCTGGGCACTACAGGCACGCTGCAGGGCGCGCAGTGGCAGGTGGTGGGCTTTCAGCACCGCATGGGGACTGACCCGTCCGACCCCGACGAGCACTTCGGTTGGGAGGAGTACCTGCTGTACAACGCCAAACGCGGCTTCATCTTTTTGGTGGATTCCACCGAGGGCTGGAGCGTGGTGCGCCCTGCGACCGGAGCGCCGGTGGTGAGCGACAACCGGCAAAGCGCCAAATACCTGGGCACGCACTACCAGCTCAAGGAAAGCTACACCGCGCGCACCAACTATGTGGTGGGCGAGTTCTACTGGCAGGTGCAACGTGACCAGGTGACGGAAAACCGCGACTACAGCAGCGGCAAAAATCTGCTGTCGCTGGAACAAACGGCCAACGAGCTGACCTGGTCGGTGGGCAACACGATTGACAGTGCGACGGTGGCCATGGCCTTCAAGTTGAAGGACAAACAAGACCTGCTCAAACGCGCCGACGTGGGGCCGCTGGTGTCCGGCACCAACCCCTTGATGCGCCAGGAGTTTTGGGTGTTTATCGTGGTGGTGCTGTTCTTCGTGGCGATGACACGCTGCTCACCCGACTGTGACCCGAACGTGGAGAACTGCTCCGGCAGCAGCTACCGTTCCTCGGGCGGATCGTACGGCGGCTTCTCATCGGGCGGCGGGCACAAATAAATTCGGTATATTTTTCATTTACTCGGAGAGGGAGAGGGCAACATGTCGGAAAACGATAATTCCAAAGATGACGGTCAGGGACTGTTGGCAAAGATCAAAAATGTGCTGTTTGAACCCGAACCGCCTGCGGCCACGACTTCAGCCGCTGCGGTGACGCCTTCCGCTGGGGAAAGCATCAATCGACCTGTACCGCCCGCGTTGAACAACCCCATGGCCGATCGCATGATGGCCATCGTGATGGACAGAACCACGGCCTATACGGCGCTGATGGAGGCCATTACCCCGCTGGAGGGCTACATCGCTGACGAAGGCTCGCGCTACAAAGCCGCCTTTGGGATTGTGGGCAAGACGCGCAGCCTCGAACAGATCATTCAATCGATAGACATGCAGCATCTGCCGGCTCTGGAGGCAGAAACCCAGCGCTTTCAGACACAGGCGTCGGCACAACAAGATCAGCAGGTTCACGCCCGAGGACGGGAAATGGAGACTTTGCGCAAAATCATTACCGACACGGAGCAGGAGCAAAAGCAAATGGAGCGCCGGCTGGTGCAGCTCCGTCAGGACGCGGCCAACGCCATGGAAAAAATTGGCGAGATAGAAAAAGAAATGGCGCAAAAGCAGCGCGATATTGCGCAAGTGAACCAGCAGTTTGAAGAAGCGCTAGCCACCGTCAAGGGCCGGATGGTGGAAGCCCGGACCAAAGTTCTGAAGTACTTGGGGAGCTGAATCATGCGCCTCCCCCAACGTTTGACAGCCAGAAAGGCCAAATGATGACCGACCTCATACCGCAGAATTTCAAGCCCAAAAATTTCTGGGAGCGCCCCGAAGGGGTTACCGGACAAATAGTGGGTGTGACCCTGGTGGCAGGTACTGGGTACCTGCTGTACAAGGCATTGCCCTACATCATCACCTTGCTGGAGAACACGATCTACGCCACTCTGCTGGGGGTTGCGGCAGTGGTGTTGGGTTTCGTGGTTTCCGACAAGCGCTTCTGGCGTCTGGGCAAGTACATGTACATGAGCCTGATGCGCAAGATCACTCAGATCTTTGTGGAGATTGACCCCATCGGCATCATGAAGAACTATGTAGAAGAGCTGGAAGGCAAGCTCGCCAACATGAACACGCGAATTGCCAAATTGTCTGGAATGATCCGTCAATGCAAGGAAGAAATCAGCAACAACAACAAGTCGCGCGATGGTTCCATGCGACTGATGAGTGAGGCCAAGAAACAGAACAAGACTATGGATCTGGCGCTTGCCTCCCGCGAGGTAGGGCGCATGAACGATGCCAATTTGACGTATCAGGACTTGTTGGCCAAGCTGGAGCTGCTGTACCGCGTCCTCACCAAGTACCAAGAAGTCTCCAGCTTCCTCATCAAAGACATGAAGAGCGAGATCAAGGTCAAGGAGCGTAAGAAGGAGATGATGGATAACGCCTACTCTGCCATTAAGTCTGCGCAGGCCATCATCAATGGAGACCCCGATACCCGTGCCATGTTTGATATGGCCAATGAATACCTGGCGGCAGACTACGCCATGAAGATCGGGGAGATCGAAGACTTTGCTCGCATGTCTGACAGTTTCATGCGCTCGGTGGATCTGAACAATGGCATCTACGAGGCAGACGCCATGCAGATGCTGGCCGAGTGGGAGAAGAACGCGGAGTCCCTGGTGCTGGGTGACACCAAGCGCTTGCTGATTGAGAACAATGCGTCGAATGCCCTGCCCAGCACATTGACCCAACATGTCCGCCAGAACGTTCCGACCGGTCCTTCGACCGATGGTGTCGATTGGTTCAAGTCCCAGTCCGATAACAAATAACTCAACGAATTCAGAGAAGATATATGGCTTTAAAACCCTTTCCCCGCCTGGTTCTCATTGCCGTCGCCGTGGGCGGTGCAATGTATGGCTTCATCAAATTCAACGAATCACGCAAACAAGAGGCTAGCGATGCCCACGCCCCGATAGCCGCGAATGTGCCAGCTGCCCCTGCCAAACCGCAGGAGCAGGCACAGCCTGCAGCGTCTGCCGCCGCGGCCGACACCTACAGCACGATCGTGGGAAAAGGTGTGGTGCGTGCCAGCGTGCAATCCCCTTCACCACCGTTCTATTATGTAGAAAATGGCCGCCCACAAGGCTTCAACTATGAGTTCTTGAAGGTGTTGTTTGCGCAATCGGAGTTTGTGCAAAAACACAAACAAATTGCCGTGGATACGGACAATGTGGTGGACACCTACCCCGCTGTGCCAGAGGCTTTGCTGAAGACGGATAACCGTGGCAACGCCACCGTCGATATTGCGATTGATGGCCTCACCTTCTCCGATGAGGATCTGCCTGGCGTGGTGTATTCCATTCCCTATGTCGATGACTTTGGCTATGCACTGATCACACCCAGGTCCTCCTCCATCAAAAGCATTGCAGATGTGAATGGCATGACCATCGGGATCCTCAAGGGTGACCCCGATGTAAAGGCCTATGCATCCCAGCAGTTTCCCAAGGCCCGCCTAGTTGAACTCAGCGATGCCTCCATTAACGGTCAACGGATCTGGATCCAACATTTCATCAAGGGTGGAAAGGTCGATGGTGTGATTTATGACTACCCGTTTGCTGTTTCAGAGATACGCGGTACCGACCTTCAGTTTGCCGTCTCCAAGCTCCCTGGTTCCGATCTCAAATACAAAATCGGTGTACGCAAGGGCGACGCACAGTTGCTGGAGAACCTGAACATTGCGATTCGCAAGGTCAAGGCCGGCCCGGAGTATCTGGACCTCATTAAGAAATACTTCATGAGTGCCAATCTGGCTCAGGTTAAAGGGGCCGATCGCAATGAAGTCGTCTACGTAGTCAAGGTGGGCGACACCCTGTCCAAAATTGCGGCGGCGCAGTTGGGCAATAGCCAGCGCTACACCGAAATCGAGACACGCAACAACCTTCCCAACCCCAACCTAATTCAGGTCGGGCAAAAACTGGTGGTGCCCAAGGGCTGATGGTTCACGCCTGCAACGTGCAGTGCATTTAAGGAGATGACCATGGAATGGTTGAAACCGGATGTGGTGTTGGGCTCGGTGTTGTATGCGGTGATGGGGGTGCTGATTTTCTGGATCTGCTTCCTCATCATTGACAAGATCACGCCCTACAACCTGTGGTTGGAGATTGTGGAAAAGCAGAACAAGGCGCTGGCCCTGGTGGTGGCGGCCATGTCGCTGGGCATTTGCATCATCGTGGCGGCTGCCATCCATTGATGCCCCCACGCTCCACCGCTGCGCGGGTCGCTGCCCCCCGCGGGGGCGCGTTTGGCAAAACCCCAAGTCCACACCTTGGGGCGGCCCGGCGGTGAAACCTGTGTCTCCACACGCTGTCGGGCCGCGCCCGGTCGAAGTCGCGCTGCTGGCCTCGGTGTTTGTGGTGGCGGCCTGCGGGCTGGTGTACGAGCTGGCGGCCGGGGCGCTGGCGTCCTACCTGCTGGGCGATTCGGTGCTGCAGTTCAGCACCGTCATCGGGGCTTACCTGTTTGCCATGGGCATTGGCTCCTGGCTATCGCGCTTTTTCGAGCGCCAGCTCACCGCTCACTTTTTACGCATAGAACTGATGGTGGCCCTTGCTGGTGGTGCGCTGCCAGCTATTCTTTTTGTAGCGCACGCCTGGGTGCCGGGCTCCTTCCGTTTTGTGCTCTACGCCATGGTGCTGCTGGTGGGCATGCTGGTAGGGCTGGAGATTCCGCTGGTCATGCGCATCCTCAAGCGCAATGTGGCGCTGAAGGACCTGGTCTCGCAGGTGCTGACCTTTGACTACCTGGGCGCGCTCGCCGTATCGGTCGCATTCCCGCTGTTGCTGGTGCCCAAGCTGGGGCTGGTGCGCACCGGGCTGCTGTTCGGCCTGTTGAATGCAGCGGTGGCCCTGTGGGCGCTGTGGCTGTTCCGCCATGAGTTGCGTCGGTTTGCCGCGCATGCCTGGGCCTGTGGCGTGGTGCTGGCCCTGCTGGGTGTGGGCATGGTCGCGGCCGACCACATCACCACCTGGGCCGAAGACCGGCTCTACCAGGACAAGGCCATCATCGCCCAGTCCAGCCCCTACCAGCGCATCGTGGTGACGCACTCGTCGGGCGAGGGGCAGTTGGGCTACCGCCTGTTCCTCAACGGCAACCTGCAGTTTGCCCAGCGCGACGAGTACCGCTACCACGAGGCCTTGGTGCACCCCGCCATGGCCGCGTTTTCAGCCAGCGGCGCCTCGCCCAAAAAAGTGGCGGTACTGGGCGGTGGTGATGGCATGGCGGTGCGTGAGGTCCTCAAGTACTCCGGTGTAGAGAGCGTCACGCTGGTGGAGCTGGACCCGGCCATGACCACGCTGTTCACCCAGACGCCGGAGCTGGCCGCGCTCAACAGCGAGTCGCTGCGCTCCCCCAAGGTGAAGGTCATCAACACCGACGCCTTCACCTGGTTGCAGGGCACCGACGAGGTGTTTGACGTGGTGGTGGTGGACTTTCCCGACCCCACCAACTTCTCGGTCGGCAAGCTCTTCACCAACGCCTTCTACGCCCTGCTGGACAAACACTTGGCCGCTAGCGGCTACGCCGTCGTGCAGACCACCTCACCGCTGATTGCGCGCAAGAGCTTCTGGACCGTGGTCACCACCATCGAGTCCGTGGGACTGACCGCCACGCCCTACCACGCGCATGTGCCCAGCTTTGGCGAATGGGGCTTTGTGCTGGCCAGCCGCCGCCCTTGGCGCATGCCTACCGCGTTGCCCGCAGGCCTGCGCTTTTTGAACGTGCCCAGCCTGCCGCTGCTGTTTGACTTTCCGCAAGACATGGGCCGTGTGCCCACTGAGGTGAACCGGCTGTCTAACCAGGTGCTGGTGACGACCTACGAAGAGGAATGGGGCAGGGTGGCGAAGTGATGCAGCGTCGCCACTTTCTGGCCGCTGCGGCGATACCCCTGGCGGCGTGTTCAGCCCACAACGACATCACCGGCGGCTTCACCGGAATCGCCCACGAACGCGGCCACCGGCTGCGCGACACCACAACCTGGCCCACCCCTGCCGTCACCCACCGCACCCACACCGTTATTGCCGGTGGTGGCGTGGCCGGCCTGGCTGCCGCGCGTGCGCTGTGCCTGCGCGGGCAGGACGACTTTGCGCTGCTGGAGCTGGAAGACAGCGCCGGTGGCAATGCACGCGGCGGCACGGTGGGCGGCATGGCCTGCCCGCTGGGCGCGCACTACCTGCCGCTGCCCAGCGATGACGCACCCGAGGTGCAAGGCCTGCTGGAGGAACTGGGCCTGCGCCAACGGGTGGCCGGGCGCTGGCAGTACGACGAACGCCACCTGTGCCACAGCCCGCAAGAGCGCCTGTTCTTTCACGGTGCCTGGCAGGACGGTCTGCTGCCAGTGCAGGGCGTGGGTGCGTCCACGCTGGCGCAGTACCGCCGTTTTGCGGTGCTGGTGGAGCAGGCACGCCAGGCGGCGAAGTGGGCCATTCCTATAAGAAATAGGCCTGTAGCCCCCGTGCAGCGTGCGCTGTCGGCTATGACTTTTATAGCATATCTGGAGCAAAACGGACTGACCGACCCGCCGCTGCGCTGGTACCTGGACTACTGCTGCCGCGACGATTACGGCGCCGGCATCGCCACCGTGTCGGCCTGGGCCGGCATCCACTACTTTGCCAGCCGCCACGGCTTCCATGCGCCGGGCAGTGATGCGGTGGAGCGCGAGGGCCTGCTGACCTGGCCCGAGGGCAATGCCTGGCTCACACGCCGCCTGGCCGCGCCCTTGGGCGAGCGCCTGCGCACCGGCTGCGTGGTGCTGCGCGTGGCACAGAGCCGCCACGGCGTGGAGGTGGATGCCTTCAACACCGCCACCCAGCAGGTAGAGCGCTGGCAGGCACAGCAAGCCATCGTGGCGCTGCCCATTTTTGTGGCTGCGCGTGTGGTGGAGGGCGCGCCCGAGTTTCTGCGCCAAGCGGCGCAGCGTGTGGTCTACGCCCCCTGGTTGGTGGCCAACATCCACATCCGCGCGCCCTTGCATGACCGGCCAGGCCCGGCGCCGAGTTGGGACAATGTGATCTACAGCGAGACCGGCGGTGGCCTGGGTTATGTGGACGCCATGCACCAAAGCCTGCAGCCCGTGCCCGGCGCCACGGTGCTCACCCACTACCGCGCGCTGGGCGATGTGCCCGGTGGTCCGGCTGCCGGGCGCAAGCAGCTGCTGGCGCAGCCCTGGACGCACTGGCGCGACACCATCCTGGCCGAGCTGGCCACCGCCCACCCCGACCTGCCCGCCAAAGCCAGCCGCGTGGAGCTGACCCGCTACGGCCACGCCATGGCCATCCCCATCCCGTCAATGAGTGGTCAAATCGGCCTCCAGCCCCCGTCGAATGTGCGCAAGCAGCTATCAAAACAAGAGCATTTTGTGCTGGCCCATGGCCGTTTGCGCTTCGCCCACAGCGACTGGGCGGGTTACTCCATCTTTGAAGAAGCCTTCACGCAGGGCCACCATGCCGGGGCCTGAGCAACAGCTGGACACACTTGTGACACAGCCCCTGGCGGTGTCTGCGCGGCAGACCTGCCCATAATCCGCCCTCAGCCACGCTTTCTTATGCACACCAACTCCTGGGGCCCATGGCCCATGCGCGTCCTCAAAACCGGCCTGGTGCTGGTGGTGGTGTTCGCCCTCTTTCTGCTGGCAGCGGCCGCGTTTTTTTACCCGCAGCTGCCCGACACCTCCTCACTCTCCAACTACCAGCCCAAGCAGCCCTTGCGGGTGCTGACGGCCGATGGTGTGCCCATAGGCGGCTTTGGCGCAGAGCGCCGCGTCTACCAGCGCATCGACCAGATCCCTCCGCTCATGAAGGACAGCCTGCTGGCGGTGGAAGACGCGCGCTTCTACAGCCACGGCGGGCTGGACCCGATCGGTGTGGCGCGGGCGCTGCTCGCCATCACCACTGGTGGGCGCATGCAGGGCGCCTCCACCATCACGCAGCAGGTGGCGCGCACCTTCTTCCTGAGCCGCTCGCGCACCCTGGAGCGCAAGCTCAAGGAGGCGATGCTGGCCTTCAAGATCGAGTCGCAGCTCAGCAAGGACCAGATTCTGGAGCTCTACATGAACCAGATCTACCTGGGCGCGCGCTCGTACGGCTTTGAGGCTGCGGCCCAAACCTACTTTGGCAAAACGCTCGCAGCCCTGACGCCGGCCGAGTGCGCCATGCTGGCCGGCCTGCCGCAAAACCCCTACTTTGCCAACCCCATCCAGAACCTGGACCGCGCGCGTGCGCGCCAGCTGATTGCCCTGGGTCGCATGCGTTCGCAGGGGGTGATCGACGGCGGCCAGTACGCCGCGGCCCTGCTGGAAAAGCTGGTGGTGCGCAGGCCCAATGACGTGGACGTGCACGCCGAATACGCTGCCGAGATGGTGCGCCAGCAGGTCTACGCCCAGTTTGGCGAGCTCAGCTACACCACCGGCCTCAACGTCACCACCACGCTGCGCGCAGCCGACCAGCAGGCCGCCTACAAGGCGCTGCGTCGCACGCTGGTGGAGCACTCGCTGCGCCAGGTCTGGCGCGGCCCCGAGGGGCAGGAGAGCCTGGCGGATTCCCTCAAAGACGACAACCCCGCGGTCGCCCAGGCGCTGGCCGATTACGACGATGACGAAGACCTGCGCCTGGCCATCGTCACGCGCGCCAGCACCAAGTCCGTCACCGTGGTGCTCGCCTCGGGCGAGGTGGTGACGGTGGAAGGTTCCGGCCTGCGCCCGGCACAGAGCGGCCTGGCCGACAACGCCTCGGCCAAGTTGCGCGTGCGCCGGGGCGCGGTGCTGCGCGTGCTGCAGCAGGGTAAGGCCTGGAGCCTGGTGCAGTGGCCCGAGACCGAGGGCGCACTCGTCGCCATGGACCCGGCCAATGGCCAGATCCGCGCGCTGGTAGGTGGCTTTGACTTCCACCGCAACCAGTTCAACCACGTGACCCAGGGCTGGCGCCAGCCTGGCTCCAGCTACAAGCCCTTCATCTATTCCGGCGCCATTGAGAACGGCATGCAACCCGAGAGCTTGGTCAACGATGCGCCGCTGGAGAACGTGGGCGATTGGGCCCCCGAGAACGACGACGGCAGCGCGGACGGCCCCATCACCCTGCGCCACGCGCTGGCCCGCTCCAAGAACCTGGTGTCCATCCGTCTCCTGCAGTTGCTCTCGCCACAGGGGGCTCGCGACTGGACCAGCCGATTTGGCTTCGAGGCCGAACGCCAGCCCGCGGACCTGACCCAGGCCCTGGGCACCGGTGCCACCACGCCGCTGCAACTGGCGGGTGCCTATGCCGTGCTGGCCAATGGTGGCTACCGTGTCAGCCCGCTGCTGATCCAGCGCATCGCCCGCGCCAGTGGCGAGGTGGTGTTCGAGGCGCCCATCCCGGTGGTGGACGAAACCCAGCGTGCCATTCCTGCGCGCAACGCTTTCATGGTCTCCACCCTGCTGCAAGAGGTTACGCGCAGCGGCACCGCCGCGCGCGCGCAGGCTACGCTCAAGCGCCCCGACCTGTATGGCAAAACCGGCACCACCAACGATGTGGTGGACGCCTGGTTTGCCGGCTACCAGCCGGGTCTGGTGGCCGTGGTGTGGGTGGGCTACGACACGCCGCGCAGCCTGGGCACGCGCGCATCTGGCTCGGCCTTGGCACTGCCTGCGTGGATCGACTACATGGCCACTGCGCTGAAGGGGGTGCCGGTGCAGGAGGTGCAGCCGCCTGACGGCGTGGTGCGCGCAGGCAGCGAGTGGCGCTATGCCGAGTGGAACTGGGGGGGCTTTATTTCCAGCCTGGGTGTGGACGGCGAGGCCATCAGCCCAGCCCTGGCGGTGCACCCCACCTGGGCCCCCGAGCCCCCCGCTGCGACGCCCGGGGGCTAATCCGGGCCGCAAAGTGTGATTTTTGTCACACGCAGCCCGCCGGATGGCGCCGCGCGCCACCCGTGCCAACCCGCCTGCCTCTTTGCAATCAGGGCATTGTTCGTCGCAGGCCTCTTTCCAGGGAATCCATGAAAAAAATAGCCATCGCCGCCGTTCTGGCCGCCAGCTCCTTCCTCTCGGCCCAGGCCGCGTCTATTTCCGGCCTGGTCAACACCGGCAGCTTCGCCAGCGGCTTGCAGGACACCAACTACGTGCTCAACGGCAATGGCTACGGTTATGTGAGCTACGACAACGCCTGGCCCGTCAACCCCTGGCTTGCCAACACGTCGGCGTCCAAGTGGATCACCCCCACCGCCAACCAGGCCGCATCGCTGGACCCCGTGAACACGGGCACCTACTCCTGGACCCTGTCCTTCAACCTGAGCGGTTTTGATGCCAGCACGGCCAGTTTCACCGGCCAGTTTGCGGCAGACAACCAGGCCATCGTGAAGCTCAATGGCGTGACCATCGGTAGCGCAGGCAGTTTCAACCAGTACGCCAGCTTTGCGGCCAACAGCGGCTTCAACGCCGGCCTGAACACCCTGGAGTTTGTGCTGACCAACTTCGCCCAAGGCAGTGGCAACCCCGCCGGCCTACGCGTGGAGTTTTTGCAGTCCAACGTGGTGACCGCCGTGCCCGAGCCAGAAACCTATGCCATGTTGCTCGCAGGCTTGGGCCTGATCGGCACCATCAGCCGCCGTCGCATGCGTCACCGCGCCTGATCGGCCTGTGGCCTGCCAACAAAAAGGGAGCCACTGGCTCCCTTTTTGTTTTGGTGCTGGGCCCTTTACCCGCCAGGTGGCGTGCCGCGCAGCAACTGGTGCTGCTGCACCTGTGTGGCGTCAAAACGCTGCAGCAGCGCGGCCAGCAGCGCGTGCGCCTTGTCCGAATGGTCTGCGCCAAAGTTGCACACGTACACATCCAGCGTTACCGCACGTTGTTCGGGCCAGGTGTGCACACACAGGTGTGACTCGGCCAGCAGCACGGTCGCGGTGACACCGCCCGGGCCCAGGGCGGTGGCGGGGAAGGTGTGGAACTGCTGGCCCACGGCCTGCAGCCCGGCTGCTTCCACGGCCTGCACGCAAAAGGCACCCAGGGCCGTGGCCTCGGTCAACCATGGCATGGCACAGCGGCAGCCGTACAAGTCCGCGGTCAGGTGCAGGCCCTGCATGCCTGGCTCAGCGTCCGCCCACCTTCACGGCACCAAAGACCTGCTGCGCCTCGCGCGGCAGGCTGCGCCAGTAGGTGGGGTGGGCTTCTACCTGCCCACCCAGTGCGGCAGCCGCCTGCCAACCCCAGCGGGGCTGGTACAAAAACGCACGCGCCAGGCCCACCAGGTCGGCCTCGCCGTTTTGCAAAATCGCCTCGGCCTGCTGCGGGTCGGTGATCAGGCCCACGGCAATCGTCAGCAGCCCGCTCACCTCGCGGATGCGCTGCGCAAAATCCACCTGGTAGTTGGGGCCCAGGGCAATCTTTTGCTGGGGCGACACGCCGCCACTGGACACATGGATGAAGTCGCAGCCCAGGCCCTTCAGGCGTTTGGCAAACTCGGCGCTTTGCTCCACATCCCAGGCGCCGTCCACCCAGTCGCTGGCCGAGAGGCGCAGGCCCAGCACGCCATCAAACACGGCACGGACTGCGGCAAACACCTCCAGGGGAAAGCGGATGCGGTTTTCGAAATTGCCGCCATAGGCGTCGTCACGCTGGTTGGCAATCGGTGACAAAAATTCATGCAGCAGGTAGCCGTGTGCGCTGTGGACTTCAATCGCGTCGAGCCCCAAGCGGTCCGCACGGCGCGCAGCGTCTACAAAGGCCTGCTTGACACGTTCCATGCCGGCCGCGTCCAGTGCCGTGGGCGGGGTTTCACCGGGCAGCTGTGGCAGCGCCGAGGGGCCAAAGGTTTCCCAGCCGCCGTCGTTTTTCGCCATCAGCTGGCCGCCTTCCCAGGGGATGTGGCTGGAGGCCTTGCGCCCCGCGTGGGCGAGCTGGATGCACACCGGCACCCGGGGCGCCAGTTTGCGCGCGCGTGCCAGCTTGTCGGCCAGTGCGGCTTCGGTACGGTCGTCCCACAGGCCCAGGCAGGCGGGGGTGATGCGGCCTTCGGGCAGCACACCCGTGGCCTCAATCATGAACAGCCCAGCGCCGCCGTTGAGCAGATTGGCCCAGTGCATCAGGTGCCAGTCGGTGGCACAGCCGTCGACGGCCTGGTACTGGCACATCGGCGCGATGACGATGCGGTTGGGCAGCGTGAGGCCACCGCGCGGCGATGGCAGGGTCAGGGGGGTGAAGAGTTGGCTCATGCACAAAAGCATAGCCCATGGTTCAAATTCCGCGCGGTACCGCGCTGTAACGTCCCTTTGGCGCGGCCCGGTAAAATCGGGGGAGTTTCACCCTTCCCACCGTTTTCCAACCTTACCCCGGAGTTGCCCTCAATGGCCCCCACCCCCAATACCCAAGACATGGCAAATGCCATCCGCGCACTGTCCATGGACGCTGTGCAACAAGCCAACTCCGGCCACCCCGGCGCCCCCATGGGCATGGCCGACATGGCAGTGGCTTTGTGGGGCGAGCACCTGCGCCACAACCCCGGCAACCCCCAATGGGCCAACCGCGACCGTTTCATCCTGTCCAACGGCCACGGCTCGATGCTGATCTACGCACTGTTGCACCTGACCGGCTACAAGCTGCCCATCGCCGAGTTGAAGAACTTCCGCCAGTTGCACAGCAAGACCGCGGGCCACCCCGAATTCGGCATCACCCCCGGCGTGGAAACCACCACCGGCCCTCTGGGCCAGGGCATCACCAATGCCGTGGGCTTTGCCTTGGCTGAAAAGCTGCTGGCCAAAGAGTTCAACCGCGAAGGCCACGCCATCGTGGACCACCACACCTATGTGTTCATGGGTGACGGTTGCCTGATGGAAGGCATCAGCCACGAAGCCGCCGCCCTGGCCGGCGCCTGGAAGCTGGGCAAGCTGATTGCCCTGTACGACGACAACGGCATCTCCATCGACGGCCAGGTTGCCCCCTGGTTCATCGACAACACGGCCCAGCGTTTTGTCGCCTACGGCTGGAACGTGATCGGCCCGGTGGACGGCCACGACGCCGCCGCCGTGTCTGCCGCCATTGCACAAGCCAAGGCCAGCACCGACAACCGCCCCACCCTGATCATCAACAAGACCCATATCGGCAAGGGCAGCCCCAACCGCGCCAACACCTCCAAGGCCCACGGCGAGCCTTTGGGCGCCGAAGAAATCAAGCTCACGCGTGAAGCCATCGGCTGGAGCCACGCACCTTTTGTGATCCCCAAGGAAGTCTATGCAGACTGGGACGCCAAGGAAAAGGGCAAGGCCGCCGAGGCTGCCTGGAACGACACGTTCGCCGCCTACAAAGCCGCCTTCCCCGAGCTGGCCAAAGAATTCGTGCGCCGCATGAAGGGCGACCTGCCCAAGAACTTTGTGCAGACCGCCGTGGACACCGTCATCGCGGCCCACCAAAAGGGCGAGACCGTGGCCAGCCGTAAGGCCAGCCAGTTGGCTCTGGAATCCTTCACCGCTGCGCTGCCCGAGCTGCTGGGTGGCTCGGCCGACCTGACCGGTTCCAACCTCACCAACACCAAGAGCACACCCAACCTGCGTTTTGACGCCATGACGGGTGACGTGGTGACCAACGAAGCCGGTCAGGGCGGCCGCCACATCAACTACGGCGTGCGCGAATTCGGCATGGCCGCCATCATGAACGGCGTGGCCTTGCACGGTGGTTTCATCCCCTACGGCGGCACCTTCCTGACCTTCAGCGACTACAGCCGCAACGCCATCCGCATGGCCGCCCTGATGAAGCTGCGCGTGGTGCACGTGTTCACCCACGACTCCATCGGTCTGGGCGAAGACGGCCCCACCCACCAGTCCATCGAGCACGCTGCCAGCCTGCGCCTGATCCCCAACCTGGATGTGTGGCGTCCCGCCGATACGGCTGAAACCGCCGTGGCATGGACGGTTGCTTTGCAAAACAAAGCCAAGCCCACAGCATTGCTCTTGAGCCGCCAGAACATTGCCTACATCGCCAAGGGCGACTCCGCCGTGGCGCCCGACGCCTCGGGCCTGGACGCCATCAGCAAGGGTGCCTATGTGCTGGCCGAACCTGCCGACGCCGGTATCAAGAAGAAGGCCCAAGCCGTGATCATCGCCACTGGCTCCGAAGTGCAACTGGCCATCGCCGCCCAAAAACTGCTGGCTGAGCGCAAGATCGCCGTGCGTGTGGTCTCCATGCCATCCACCACCACCTTCGATCTGCAAAGCGCCGAGTACAAGTCCAGCGTGTTGCCGGCTGGTGTGCCCCGCATTGCGGTGGAAATGGGCTCCACCAGCGGCTGGTGGAAGTACGGCACCGCAGCCGTGGTCGGCTTGGACACCTACGGTGAGTCCGCCCCCGCACCGGTGCTGTTCAAGCACTTCGGCTTCACGGCCGAGAACGTGGCCGACACCGTGCAGACCGCACTGGCCCGCAAGTAATTCTGGTTTCTGTGTCCTACGATTTTTTAATTGAAGAGAGAAGCAAATGACAATCAAGATTGGTATCAACGGCTTTGGCCGCATCGGCCGCATGGTGTTCCGTGCCGCAGTTCAGAATTTCAATGACATCGAGATCGTTGGTATCAACGACCTGCTGGAGCCTGACTACCTGGCTTACATGCTGCAATACGACAGCGTGCACGGCCGCTTCAAGGGCGAAGTGTCCGTCGACAACGGCGTCTTGATCGTCAACGGAAAAAAGATCCGCCTGACGCAAGAGCGTGACCCTGCCAACCTGAAGTGGGCCGACGTTGGTGCCGACATCGTGGTCGAATCCACTGGCCTGTTCCTGACCAAGGAAACCGCCCAGAAGCACATCGACGCAGGCGCCAAGAAGGTCATCCTGTCCGCTCCCTCCAAAGACGACACCCCCATGTTTGTCTATGGCGTGAACCACGCCACCTACAAGGGTGAGGCCATCATCTCCAACGCGTCTTGCACCACCAACTGCCTGGCGCCTTTGG
The DNA here is from genome assembly GCF_058791215.1 of Rhodoferax sp. EU05-FHT12H12. Lineage (NCBI taxonomy): Bacteria > Pseudomonadati > Pseudomonadota > Betaproteobacteria > Burkholderiales > Comamonadaceae > Rhodoferax > Rhodoferax sp. EU05-FHT12H12. The sequence continues at coordinate 112,440 of NZ_JBYTDI010000002.1, forward strand.
CCAAGGTGATCAACGACAAGTTCGGCATCAAGCGTGGCCTGATGACCACCGTGCACGCAGCCACCGCTACCCAGAAGACGGTGGACGGCCCCTCCAACAAAGACTGGCGCGGCGGCCGCGGCATTCTGGAAAACATCATTCCCTCCAGCACTGGCGCAGCCAAGGCCGTGGGTGTGGTGATTCCGGAACTGAACAAGAAGCTCACCGGCATGTCCTTCCGCGTGCCCACCAGCGACGTGTCCGTGGTTGACCTGACCGTGGAACTGAACACCTCCGCCACGCTGGCCGAGATCAACGCCGAGCTGAAGGCGCAGTCCGAAGGCGCCTTGAAGGGCGTGTTGGGCTACACCGAAGACAAGGTCGTGGCTACCGACTTCCGTGGCGACAGCCGCACCTCCATCTACGACGCCGAAGCCTCCATCGCCCTGGACGGCACCTTCGTCAAGCTGGTGAGCTGGTACGACAACGAATGGGGTTACTCGAACAAGGTGCTCGAGATGGCCCGTGTAGTTTCGAAGTAATTAAGGCCCCCATGCCCAATAAAAAACGCGCCTTCGGGCGCGTTTTTTATTGCAGCCGCGCCGCCAGAAAATCCAGAAACGCCGTGATGCGCGCCGAGAGCGCCGTGTTGCGGTAGTACACCGCGTTGATGGGCTGGCGCACGTCCACGGTGTCGCGCAGAAACAGTTGCACCAGGTCGCCCTGCTTGCGGTCGGTCTCGGTCATGAAGTCGGCCAGACAGACGATGCCCAGACCGGCCAGCGCGAGCTGGCGCATGGTCTCGCCGCTGGACGCGCTGAAGGCCAGTGTGGCGCGGTAGTGGTCGCCCTGCGGGCCGCGCAGCGGCCAGTCGTTGAGCGAAGGCACCTGGCTGTTGCCGATCAGCGCATGCTGCGAGAGGTCGGCCACGCGTTTGGGCTTGCCGTGCTGCGCCAGGTAGACCGGGCTGGCCAGCACGCGCAGGTGGCTGCTGCACAGCGGGCGCGCATGCAGCGTGGAGTCGCGCAGCGTGCCGATGCGGATGGCAATGTCGGTGCGCTGGGCCAGCAGGTCCACGTTCAGGTCGTCGGTGTTGAGCTCCAGGTGAATGGCCGGATAGCGCTGGTGGAACTCGGCCACCAGCGGCACCACGGCATGCAGCATGAAGGGCGAGGCCGCGTTGACGCGCAACAGCCCGCTGGGCGCTTCGCGGCGTGCGGCCATCTCTTCCTCGGCCGCGTCCATGGCGTCGAGGATGGCGCGTGTGCGCGCCAGAAAGGCCTGGCCTTCCTCGGTCAGTTCCAGCCGGCGTGTAGTGCGGCGCAGCAGGGTGGTGCCCAGTTTTTTCTCCAGCCGGCTCAAAGCGCGGCTGATGCCCGAGACGGTCTGCACCAGCTGCTCGGCCGCTGCGGTGATGGAGCCCGTGTCCACCACGGTGCGAAAGGCCAGCAGTTCTTCAAGCGTGGTTTTCATGGGTTTGTATTGTTGAATTGAAGTCAACAGTATTCTGCCGACAAGAGGCTTTTTCTGCAAAGGTAAAGCACGCACACTCCGGCTCTCTTGTTCACTCGATTGCCGGAGCCCTTCATGCCCATTGCCCTTCTCGCGCTGACCATCAGCGCCTTTGCCATCGGAACCACGGAGTTCGTCATCGTGGGCCTGCTGCCCACGGTGGCGGCCGATTTGCAGATCACCCTTCCCTCGGCCGGCCTGCTGGTCAGCCTGTACGCACTCGGTGTGGCCTTTGGCGCGCCCGTGCTCACGGCCCTGACCGGCAAGCTGCCGCGCAAGGCCTTGCTGCTGGGCCTCATGGCCCTGTTCACACTGGGCAATCTGCTGGCCTGGCAGGCGCCGGGCTACAACACGCTGGTGGCCGCCCGCGTTCTCACGGGGCTGGCCCACGGTGTGTTCTTCTCCATCGGCTCCACCATCGCCACCGGCCTGGTGCCCAAGGAAAAAGCCGCCAGCGCGATCGCCATCATGTTCACCGGCCTGACCGTGGCGCTGGTCACCGGTGTGCCGCTGGGCACCTTCATCGGCCAGCACTTCGGCTGGCGCGAGACCTTTCTGGCCGTCTCCGCCCTGGGCGCGTTGGCCTTTGTGGTGAGCTTCTTCTTTGTGCCGCGTGCCATTGCGCACACGCCACCGGCCTCGCTGGCGCAGCAGCTCAAGGTGCTGGCCCAGCCGCGCCTGCTGCTGGTCTATGCCACCACGGCCGTGGGCTATGGCGGATCCTTCATTCCGTTCACCTTTCTCGCGCCCATCCTGCAGCAGTCGGGCTTTGGCGCCAGCGCGGTGGGCTGGGTGATGCTGGTGTACGGCGTGTCGGTGGCGGTGGGCAACCTCTGGGGGGGCAAGCTGGCCGACACGCGCGGGCCGGTGGCTGCGCTCAAGCTGATCTTTGCGCTGCTGGCCGCCGTGCTGCTGCTGTTCCAGTTCACTGCGCCGCACCCTTGGCTGGCGGTGGCCACCGTGCTGCTGTGGGGGGCCGTGGCCTTTGGCAATGTGCCGGCGCTGCAGCTCGATGTGGTGCGCCAGGCCGAGCGCCACACGCCCGACGCGGTGGACGTGGCCTCGGGCCTGAACATCGCAGCCTTCAATGTGGGCATTGCGTTTGCCGCCTGGGCCGGTGGCCTGGTGGTCACGCACATGGGCCTGATGCACACGCCATGGATAGGCGCCGTCGTGGTGCTCGGTGCCCTGGCGCTCACCTTCTGGAGCGGCCGCCTGGACCGCCGCGCCCGCATGCCGGCCCCCACCCTGTCGCCCCAGCGCGCCACCGCGCATTGATGTCTCTCCCCTGTCTGAAAGAAAGCTCTCCATGACCGCAATCCCTTCTGCCTCTCCCATCCCGGCCTTCGGCCTGGGCACCTTCCGCCTGCAAGGCCAGGTGGTGATCGACTCCGTGCGCAACGCGCTGGAGTTGGGTTACCGCCTTATCGACACCGCGCAGATCTACGGCAACGAAGCCGCGGTCGGCCAGGCCATTGCCGACAGCGGTGTGCCGCGCAGCGAACTGTTCCTCACCACCAAGATCTGGACCGAACACCTGGCCGGCGACCGTGTGATCCCCAGCCTGCGCGAGAGCCTGGCGCGCCTGCGCACCGGGCAGGTGGACCTCACGCTGATCCACTGGCCCTCGCCGGGCGGCGCGGTGCCGCTGGCCGAGACACTGGAGGCGCTGCTGCAAGCCAAGGCACAAGGCCTCACGCGCCACATCGGCGTCTCCAACTTCAACACCGCGCTCCTGCAAGAGGCCATCACGGCGGTCGGCGCCGCGCAGATCGCCACCCACCAGATCGAGCTCAGCCCCTATCTGCAAAACCGCACGGTGGTGGCGTTTGCGCAGCGCCACGGCATTCCCACCACGTCCTACATGACACTGGCCTACGGCAAGGTGTTGCAAGACCCGGTGTTGGTGCAAATTGCGCACGACCATGGCGCCACCACCGCCCAGGTGGCGTTGGCCTGGGCCATGCAGCTCGGCTACGCGGTGATCCCTTCATCGACCCAGCGCGCCCATTTGGCAAGCAACCTGCAAGCGCAGCAACTGCGGCTGAGCGATGCCGAGATGGCCGCCATCGCCGCCCTGGACCGTGGGGATCGGTTGGTCAACCCCGAGGGACTGGCACCGCGCTGGGACTAGGCCCTGGTTACTGGCACAGCGCACGCAGTGCCGGCAAGTCCAGAATCTCCAGCTCGCCGCGCTGGATGCGCACGATGTGTTGCGCCTTGAGGGCATTGAGGATCTGGTTGGTCGTCTGGCGCGAGACACCAATCATCAGCGCCAGCTCTTCTTGGGTGATGGCCAGCACGCGCCGGGAGCTGCCGTCTTCGGTGCGCTGGCCGTAGCCCTGGGCCATGCCCACCAGGCGGCGCGCCAGGCGCAAGGGCGCACTCAGCACGGTCTGCTCTTCCATGCTCACAAAGGCCATGCGCAGCTTGTCGGCCATCAGCACAGCCAGATCGCGCCAGTGCTGGGGGTGGGCCTGCAGCCAGGCCAGCAACTCCTCATGCGGCACCTGCAGCACCGTGCTGGGCTCGGCCGCGTGGGCGTGGTGGGTGCGTGCCGAACCGTCGAACACCGAAATCTCCCCGAACCACTGCGGCGGTGTCAGCACCACCAGCAGCGCCTCACGTGCATCGTTGCGCTGCCCACTCTGGCCCGAGATGCGGATGGCGCCGCTCACCAGCGCATACAGCCCGCAGGGTGCACTGTCGCGCAGAAACAGGGCGTCGCCGGTTTGCAAGGTGCGCACCTTGGCCATCTGCAGCAGGGCCTGCGCAAACGCGGCGGGCAGTTGGGCAAACCAGCGGCCTGAGTGCAGCACGGGCAAATAGCGGGACGGGTCGGGCATGGCGGGGGGCCTAGTGGTTTGTACGGATGACGCGCCATGTGTCGGCTACCCGACAGACGCAAGCCCGAGGCTAAGCCCATGATTGCGCTTCGTCAATCCAGAAGCATGCAGGAGACCGCCATGAAAACCCTGACCGACCACCTCACGCAGTACGCGGCCTACCACCAGGACAGCCGCAACGTCGCCACCCACTTTGTGGGCATCCCCATGATTGTGCTGGCCGTCACCATTTTGTTGTCGCGCCCGCAGTGGCAGATGGGTGCGCTGCTGCTCAGCCCCGCCGTGTTGGTGGCGCTGGGCTCCGCCTGGTTCTACGCACGGCTGGATGCGCGCTTTGGCATCGCCATGGCCATGCTGCTAGCCGCCTCGCTGGCCGCCAGCCAGTGGTTTGCGGCCCAAAGCACCAGCGTCTGGCTGGGCTGGGGCATCGGCCTGTTTGTGCTGGGCTGGGCGATCCAGTTTTTGGGCCACTACTACGAAGGCAAAAAGCCCGCGTTTGTGGACGATTTGGTGGGCTTGCTGGTGGGCCCGCTGTTCCTGGTGGCCGAGACCGCCTTCCACTTCAACATGCGCACCGACGTGCGTGACGAAATCCGCCGCCGCCTGGGCTCCGTGCCGGCCCCCGCCGGTGTGGCGGCATGAGCTTTACTGCGGCGCTGCCCGCGCTGTTGCTGATCGCGCTGGCCCTGGTCATGTTTGGCCTGGGCCTGTCCCTCTCGCTGGGTGACTTCGGCCGTCTGCGCGAGAACCCCAAGGCCGTGGCCCTGGCCCTGGCCATCCAGATGTTTTTGTTGCCCGGTGTGGCCTACCTGCTCATCGTGGTCATGCGCGTGGAGCCGGTGTATGCCGTGGGTCTGATGCTGCTGGCGGCCTCGCCCGGTGGGGTGTCGGCCAACCTGTTCAGCCATTTGTTTGGCGGCAATGTGGCCATGAACATCTCGCTCACCGCCATCAACACCGTGCTCTCCATCATCAGCCTGCCGCTGATTGCCAACTGGGCGATTGCCACCTTTGTGCAGACCGGCCAGGTGGTGCCGCTGCAGTTTGGCAAGGTGTTCGAGGTGGTGGGGGTGATCCTGGTGCCCGTGGCCATTGGCATGGTGGTCAGCCGCCAGCGTCCGGCCTTTGCCCAGCGCATGGGCCAGCCCATGAAGGCCTTCAGCGCCCTGGTGCTGGCCACCTTCTCCATCATCGCCATCGCCAAGGAATGGACGGCGCTGACCGAATCTTTCAGCAGCCTGGGGCCGGTGGTGCTGGCCTTCAACCTGCTGAGCTTGTTCTCGGGCTACTACCTGGCCCGCTGGGCCGGGCTCGACAAGGCCGTGGCCACCGCCGTGAGTTTCGAGATCGGCATCCACAACTCCACCCTGGCGATCTATGTGGCGCTGTCGGTCCTGGCCAACTTCCAGCTCGCCTTGCCGGCGGCCATTTACTCGGTCAGCATGTACCTCACCGCCACGGCATTTGGTTTCCTGGTGCTGCGCCGCAAAACCCCGGCCTGAGCCCGCGCCGCGTGGGGCGGGTAAGCTCTTGGCTTCCCCGTTCCACCCATCCTCTCTCCATGCACGCTGGCGTTCTGTACGCGGCCCTGGCCTACACGGCCTGGGGCCTGTTCCCCATTTTTTTCAAGCAGCTGGCCTCGGTCAACGCTTTCGAGGTGGTGATGCACCGCACCGTCTGGTCGCTGGTGTTTTTGCTCGGTGTGTTGGCGGTGCGCAAGCACTGGGCCTGGCTGGGCACGGCGCTGCGCTCGCCGCGTGTGCTGGGCGCCTTTGTGCTCTCGGCCGCGCTGCTGGCCGTCAACTGGTGCACCTATGTGTGGGCCGTGCAAAACGGCCATGTGCTGGACGCCAGCCTGGGCTACTTCATCCTGCCGCTGGTCAATGTGGCGCTGGGGTTTGTGTTTTTGCACGAGCGCCCGCGCCGTGGCCAGTGGCTGGCCGTGGCGGTGGCCGCAGCCGGTGTGTTGTGGCTCACGGTGCAGGCCGGGCGCTTGCCCTGGGTGGCGCTGGTGCTGGCCATCACCTTTGGTTTTTACGGCCTGCTGCGCAAGGTGGGTACCCTGGGCGCGCTGGAAGGCCTGACGCTGGAAACCCTGGTGCTCAGTCCCGTGGCCGCGGGCTGCCTGCTGTGGTGGGGCTGGCAGGGGCAGGGTGCACTGGTGCAGGCAGACACCGCCACCATCGGCTGGCTGTTGCTGGGCGGGCCGCTCACCGCCATTCCGCTGCTGCTGTTTGCGGCGGGCGCGCGGCGCGTCAGCATGTCCACCATGGGCATCCTGCAGTACATCTCGCCCACGCTGCAGCTGCTCATCGGGGTGTGGCTGTACGGCGAGGCGTTTGAACCCGTGCGTGCCCTGGGCTTTGGGCTGATCTGGGCGGCGCTGGGGGTCTACAGCCTGGAGGGCTGGTGGAACAGCCGCCGCACTTGAGTATCAAAATGGCCTCTAGGGTCCGTGGATATTGCGCGAACAGCTACTGAATTAATAGCAAACTAAGGTGCGTCTGCGGGTGGCTGCCCGTACACGGCCTGCCATTGGCGGCGGATGTGTTCGGTGGTCGCCGTCTCCTGCCCCAGCAGGCGTGCGCTTTCCAGCAGCGCGCCAATCACCCGGGGTTCGGGCGAGTAGTGCAGCGCCTGCAGGGCGTCGGCATACAGCGCCGCAGCATTGTCGGGGGTGGGGCTGGTGGTGGTCACGCGGGCAAAGCGCACCATGTCGCGGAACAGCCAGGAGGTTTCAGCCTTGGTCAGGGTGTCCTCGCGGTAGGCCTGCGCCCGGTGCGTGGGTGGCATAAACAGCTGGCCCACGCGCCAGTAGTCCCAGCCCACATAGGCCACCGCAGCCAGCAAGCCGGTGGCGACCAGCAGGCTCAGCGGCAGCTGGGCCGTTTTTCGGGGCGCCGCGGGTGCGCCGCGCCGGGTGCGCCACAGCAGCCACAGGCACAACAACGTGGCCATTTGGAACGGCCCGTACCACAGCGGGTACTCCAGCAGGCTGTGCAGCACCACGGTGGCCAGGCCCGCCCAGGCCATCTGCCGCGCGGGGTTGGTGTCGCGCCAGGGCGTGGCCCACAGCACCGCTGCCAGCGCGCCGCCACACAGCAACAGCGCAGCCGGCACACCCAGCTCCACCGCCAGGTGCAGCGGCAGGTTGTGGGCGTTGTCCAGCAACTCGCAAAAACGTTCGCCCTGGTAGGGCGTGATGAAGTGCGCAAACTTGAGCTCACCCCAGCCCCAGCCCAGCCAGGGTTGGTGGGCAATCAGCTCCAGCACATTGCTCCACAAAATGGTGCGGCTGCCGCAGCCGGAGCTCTCCTGAAACCGTTGCAGCGCCCCTGTGCCGACTTGCCCGGTCGTGGTCTCCAGGCCCCGCGGCAGCGCCCAGGCCGCCAGCAAATACAGGGCCACTGCCAGCAGGGTCCAGCCCCGCATGCTGCGCCGCCCATGGCGTCCCCATATCCAAGCCAGCACCAACAGGCCCAGCCATTGCAGCACGCCTGTGCGCGAGCTGCTGGCGGCGTTGCCCAGCGCCAGCACGGCAATGGCCAGCACCACACCCAGCCAGCGCAGGGCTCGGTGTCGGGATGCCTGGTGCGGGTGCTCGGCGGCCAGGTACAGCAGGGCCACCAGCCCCAGGGACGTGAGCGATGCAAACTGGTTGCGCTGGCGTAAGTTGGCATAGGCCTGCCCCGGTGTGGAGGCGCTGATCCAGCCGTGAAACACCAGCCCCTCGGCACCAAAGTACTGCAACACGCCGGCGCACGCACTTAGCAGCGCGGCCAGCAGCCAGCCCCATGCCAAGGTATGGGCCAGCGTGCGGGCACTGACACGTGGCCCATACCCCACCCAGGCCACCAGCAGCACCGCACCACAGCCCACCGACAGCAGGCGCTGCACCATCTCGGGGTTGGGGCCCCAGGTCACCGGGCTGAGCCAGGGCGCCGCCATGGCCAACACGGTCACGGCGGTCCACAGGGCCAAGCCCTGCGCCCGCAGGGCGGGTGTGGAGTAAAGCCGCACTGTCACGGGGCCCAGCAGTTCTGCTCGGTGCGCACGTCGTTGTGCACCCAGTACTCATTGCCACCGGTGAGCGTGAACACGCCACCCAGACCGCCCGCCTGGGCCACGCGGTACCCCGCGCCCAGCGCCTGCGCACAGGCCGCATCAGCCGCGCTGCGGGTGTCGAATTGGCTGCCGCGCACATCGTCGGGCGTGGCACGCACATCCTGGTAGCTACTGCTGCCTTCGGTCACCTGCCTGGCGCAGGCCAGCGGGCGTGGGGTCACACAGCTTTGTGGCTGCACACACTGAAAGCCGCAGTGATTCAGGTCTTTGGCCACCGCAGGAACCACCACCACGCTCCCCGTGGGTGTGCCCGCAGGCAACGCCGTGCCGGACGCCGAGTGCACCGCTGGCAGCGTGGCCAGCACCTGGGCATTCGCGGCGAGTTGGGCGGCCACATCGGTCGTCACCTTCAGCACTTCGCCCCGGCAAAAACGCCCCACCTGCACGGGCGAAGTGTCACTCACACAATCGTAAAAAATGCCGGTGGCACTGCGCACAACCGGCACATACCGCAGCTGCACCACGCGCCCGTCCACCTTGGCGTCCAGCGTCACCAGCACGGTGCTGTCGGCTTGCAGTGCCCAGCTTTTCACGCCGCTTTGAGGTGGCACCGCGGGCAGCTCCAGATCCCCATGGGCCGCGGGTTGCCCTTGCTTGAGGTAGTGCGCTTGCAAGGGCCGCATCAGCGCAGCGGCATCACTGCCGGCCCAGGCCTCGTAGCGCTCCAGGGCGATACGCGCCGTCTCGCTCCCCAGGCGCGACCAACTGTAAAAAATCAGCAGTGGCAATGCCACCGCCAACAGCAAACCCCAAGCGCGCAAACGAGACATGGTGCCTGCTTTCTTCTGTTATTCGAGATGCTGCGCGAGGTGTTCACACAGCAGCGCCAGCCCCGCCTGGCTGACTTCGCCCATCAGGCAAATCTGCAGCCAGTTGCGCTGCAGCAGGTAGCCGCTGGCGTAGCTGCATTCCAGCCCCGCGTCCAAGAGGGCATCCCCCAGCGCCTGCGACGAAACTCCATCTGGCAGCGCCAAGGTAAACACCCCCGGCGAACGTGCTGCGCCCTGCACCACCAGGTGCACACCCAGCCGCTGCAAGCGCGGCTCCAGCCAGTCACCCCACAAGGCGCGGGCTGCCGCACGTGGCGCTTGCGGGCGCCGCAAGGCGCTGGCCAGGGCCTCCAGCAGCAGCGATGAGCCGCTGTAGGGCTGCCCCTGCTTGCGGGCATAGCTGTGCAGGTCCAGGTAGGCGGGCAGGGGGCGGTGTGGCGCCGGTGTTGGCGGCTCCAGCAGCGCCGGGTTGTAGAACACCAGCGCCAGCCCGGTCAGTGCGCCCAGGCCTTTGCCGCTGACGGCGCTGGCCATGCGTGCCCGGCTCCAGTCGCAGGGCAGCACCCCCAGTGCGCTGATGCCGTCAACGTGTGTGAGCACCTGCCGCGCATCACACACCGCTTGTATTGCCTCCACCGGGTTCACCTGCCCGGTGGAGGTTTCGCAGTGCACACACCACAGCCAGCGGATGTCCGGGTCGTCGTGCAGGCGCTGCGCAATGGCATCGGGCTGGATGGCCTGGCCCCAGGGTAGCTGGTGCGCCACATGGGGTATGCCAAAGCCCTGCGCGTGTGCCAGCAGCCGCTCCCCAAACTCGCCGTTCGACACGATCAGGCCCTTGCTTCCGAGCCGGGCAATGTGTGCGGCCACCACATCGTTGGCCAGCGTGCCCGTGCCCACCAGCACCTCCACGGCCTGGGTCTGGGCCAGGGCGCGCAGCCGTTCTTTGGTCGCGTCCAGCAGCGTGGCATACCGCGCGCTGCGGTGTGAGTACACGGGGTGGCGCAATGCCGCCTCCACCTCCGGGTGCAGGGCCACCGGGCCGGGCAAAAAGCAATGGCGGGCACCCGCGGGCGCTGCCTCCATGGCGGCCCGCACAGGAAGCGTGCGCAGATTGCGGTTGGCCGTCTCCCGCGTCATGTACATCGGCTGGTAACGCGCCCCTTCGCTGCCTACCGGCTCGGCAAAAGGCTCAAAGCCCAGCTTGGTGTACAGGGGAATGTTCTCCAGACGCCCCGATATCAGTGCGCGGTCAAAGCCCTGCGCCACGCAGTGCGCAAACAGGGCCCGGAACAACTCGCGCAGCACCCGGCTGTGCCGGTGGCTGGGTTCAATGGCCAGCAGCCGTATCTCGCACAGCGACTCACCCGGCAGCACATGGGCATCCAGGTCCGGCAGCTTGGCATCCAGCGAAAAAGGGCGCTGGTTGCGCAAGGCCAGCATGCCCACAATGGCCTCGCCGTCCTTGGCAATGAAGTAGGTGTTCTCCCGGTGGAACTTGTCCACCAGCGCACGATCGGGGTTGCTCTGGTGCTGGGGAATTTCTTCCACAAAGGTGGCGTAGTTCAGCCGTGCAATCCGGTCAAATTCGTCCCCGGTGTCCGCAATCTTGAGCTGCAGCCCGCGTTCGCGCATCTGGCGACTCACAGCGCCTTGTTGAACAGCGGGTGCAGCGTGCTGTGTTTGCCGTCAAACACCTCATGCCCTTCGTCGATCTGCAGCGTGATGCCCAGCGGCTTCTGCGCCAGCAGCGTGGCAAAGTGCGCGCCCACGGCGGCGGTCAGTGCGTCGCCCATCTGCTTCTGCAGTGCCGCGCTGCGCCCGCGCGCAATGCGCAGGTTCAGGTACACAAAGCCGTAGTCGCCCTTGCCATCGGCCACCGCGCTGTGCGCTGCCGGGTAGGCCAGCACACGCACGCCGCCGGTGGGAAACACCTGTTTGCCAGCCTCGTCGCGCTGCGCCAGCATGGTGTCAGCCATGGTGCGGCACAGGGCGGACATGTCGGTCTCGCGGTCCAGGTTGGCGGTGTACAGAATGACCAGGTGGGGCATGGCAGGTTTCCTTGGGGGGAGCTCGGTTTATACAAGAAACAGGCCGCTAGCCCACGTTCTGTATGCGCAAGAAGCTATTGTATTAATAGCAATTCGCGCCGTTCAAGCCGCCGTAGCCATGCGCAATCGTCGCGCAGCATCTTCGGCCCGTGCATCGTCAATCTCGCGCAGCACGCCCTCCATGTCCACATCGGCGTTGGCACGTTCGTAGTGACCGGTCAGCACGGTCTCGTTGCTCAGCAGGCCGCCTTGGTACAGGCTCCAGATTTCGGGGCCAAAGTCGGTCGTGAGCAACGCGGGCGCAAACTGGCCAAAGAAGTCGCGCAGGTTGGCCACGTCGCGCATCAGCATGCGCTGGGCGTGGTTGTTGCCCGCAGCGTCCACCGCTTGCGGCAGGTCGATGATCACCGGGAAGTCCTCGCCGTCGGTCGCACCCGAATGGGCCAGCAGGATGTTGAACTCCGACAAGTCCCCATGCACCACGCCCGCACACAGCATGCGCACCACCTCGGCCACCAGCGTGGCGTGGTGTTGCAGCGCCTGCTCCGGCGTGAAGGCCACATCGTTCAGGCGCGGGGCCGCGTCGCCGTTTGCATCGGTCACCAGCTCCATCAGCAGCACACCGTCGTGAAAATTGATCGGCTGGGGCACACGCACGCCGGCTGCGGCCAGGCGGTACAGCGCATCCACCTCGGCGCTTTGCCACGCGGCTTCCTGCTCTTGCCGGCCAAACTTGCTGCCCTTGGCCATGGCACGGGCCGAGCGCGAGTTCTTCACCTTGCGGTTCTCGGTGTAATCCACCGCCTGGCGAAAGCTGCGGTGCGTGGCCTCTTTGTAGATCTTGGCGCACAGCGTCTGTTCGCCCGCTCGCACCACAAACACCATGGCCTCTTTGCCGCTCATGAGCTGGCGTACCACGGTGTCGATCAGGCCCTCTTCCACGAGGGACTGCAGTCTGGGGGAGCTTTCATGGCCTGCCGTGCTTAGCGGCGTGGCAGTGACCAACCGGCCTTCTGGTTGTTTTTGTTGTTTTCGTAGTCCCAGATCGAGCCGCAGCGGTCGCAGCGGTAGCGGGTCACGGTGACGACCTGGCCGCCGCGCTCCTCTTTGCGGTTTTCGCCCTGCACCAGTTCGGCGTGGCCGGGGGCGCGGCGCCAGTTGCGCTGGATACCGCGGCAGGGTTCGCACAGGGCGGCTTCGCGGGCTTCGGCTTCGGCTTTGTATCTATCGGTCATGGGGGAGAGTCTTTGGCAGCGCCGTCGGTTGTGTAGGTACCGATTGTCGCTGCCCGCGACTCAGAGTGCGCGTCCGTTGTGGTGGTGGACCGCAATGTCGTAGATATCCACCCCCTCCAGGCAGCGGATGTTCACCGCCGCCATAGCCGCGCCGTCCGGCCCCACGCCTTCGCCAAACGGGTGCATGCCGCAGGTCGGGCAAAAGTGGTGGCGGATCACGTGTTTGTGGAAGGTGTAGCTGCGCAGGTTCTCCGTGGGCGTCAGCAGCCGCAGCTGCGCGCGTGGCACAAACCACATCAGCGTGCCCTTGCGCTGGCAGATGGAGCAGTTGCAGTCGACGGCGCCCGTCAGTTCGCCCTCCACTTCAAACGCGATCTGCCCGCAGTGGCAGCTTCCCTGGTAGGTCTGGTTCATTCCGGGTTCCTTTCAGGGTGCGATCACCATCCAGCCCACGCCAAAGCGGTCTTCCAGCATGCCAAACGCCGGGGACCAAAAGGTGGCACCCAGCGGCATGGTCACCTTGCCGCCCGGCTGCAGCGCGGCAAAACGCTGCGCCGCCTCTTCGGGGTTGGCCACGCTGAGCGACAGGCAAAAGCCCTTGAAGCTGGGCTGCATGTCGCTGTTGCCGTCCGACACCATCAGCGCCAGCTCGCCAATGCGCAGGTTGGCGTGCATCACCTTGTGCTCAAACCCCGCCGGAATGGCGCCGGGCGGCGGCGGGTCCGGGGCGTCGTTCATGCGCATCAGAAACGTCACCTCCGCGCCCAGCGCCTCTTGGTAGAAGGCAATGGCCTCGTCACAGCGGCCGTTAAAGAACAGGTATGGCTCAACTTTCATGGGGACCTCCTTGGTGGACAGCAGGGCGACGGTGTCACTTGTGTACACCGTCCACAAAGAATAGCAAACATAATGGACGCTGTCCACATTCGATCGCCACATGCCTGCCGCCACACCACCTCCCGCCCGTGAAACCTACCGCCACGGCGACTTGCGCCGTGCCCTGCTCGAAGCCGGTATTGCGCTGGCCCGGGCGGGCGGCCCGGCCGCGGTCACGCTGCGCGAAACCACCCGCCGCGTGGGCGTGGCCCCCAACGCGGCCTACCGCCACTTCGCCAGCCAGCAAGACCTGTTGCTGGGCGTGCGCGCCAGCGCCTTGTCGGGGGTGGCGCGCTCCATGGAGGCGGCGCTGGCGGCCGTGCCCCCCGGTCTGTCACCTGCCGACCACGCCCGCGCCAGCGTGCGCGCCGTGGGCACCGGCTACCTGCGCTATGCCAAGGCCGAGCCGGGCCTGTTCCGCACCGCCTTTGCGCTGTCCGAAAAACTGCTCCAGGCCACCCCCGAGTGGCCCACCACCGGCGACAGCGGCCGCAACCCCCACGAGCTGCTGTGTGACGCGCTGGACCTGCTGGTGCAGGCCGGTGCCATGCCCGCGGCCCGCCGCCCCGGCGCCGAAGTGCTGGCCTGGTCTGCCGTGCACGGCCTGGCCATGCTGGTGATCGACGGCCCCCTGGCCACACCCGTGGGCCCGCACTACGAGATGTTTGGCCAGCGCCTGCTCAGCATGGTGGAGCAAGGGCTGTAGCCGTTCCCTGGTGCCCGATTCACCCCAAAAATGGGACAGTGAAAGCCAAGCCCCGGCCCTGGCAAAGTGCCCGCCCGCCCTTACCCTTGGTACATCGGCTCGCATACGGCGGCCCCCTCTGCATCAGGAGTTCCCGCATGCAAACCCTCGCACCTACCCGTTCCATCGTTCACCACACCCGCGGCAGCAGCCACGGCCCCATCACGCGCCTGGTCAGCCCCGGCGACCTGGGCGAAGTGCTCAAGCCCTTTATCTTTCTGGACCGCTTTGAAGTGGCCGCGGGCAGCCCACCACCACGCTTTGGCATGCACCCGCACTCGGGCATTGCCACGCTCACCTACCTGATCAGCGGCCAGACCGCTTACGAAGACACCACCGGTGAATACGGCGCCCGCGGCGTGCTGCCCCATGGCGGCGTGGAATGGATGATGGCTGGCGGCGGTGTGTGGCACACCGGCACGCTGGACAACCACGCCCGCGTGCTGGGCTTCCAGCTCTGGGTGGCCATGCCGCCCGAACTCGAATTGGCCGAGGCGCACAGCCTCTACCTTGGCCCCCAGGACGTGCCGCAGGCGGGCCCGGCCCGCGTGCTGCTGGGCAGCTATGGCGGGCAGAGCAGCCCGATTCCCGCGCCGTCCGACATGGCCTACCTGGGCGTGCACCTGCAGGCCGGCGAGACCTGGCGTTTTGAGCCGCCCGCCGGCCACACCGTGGCCTGGGCTGCCGTGGGCGAAGGCGTGCTGACCGCGCCCGCCGCACTGCGCACCGGTGACCTGGCCGTGTTTGAGGACGCCGGTGGCGCGATTGAATTTGAGGCGCAGACCGACACCGCCTTCGTGCTTGGCTCGGGCGTACCGCACCCACACGCGCTGTTCACCGGGCCTTACTCCGTGCACACCAGCGAGGCAGCGCTGCACCGCGGCCAGGCCGGTATCCGCGAGCGCGCGCAGCTGCTGCGCCAGCAGGGTCGGTTGTAAGGCCGGTGGGCGCTGGTGTGGGTGGTAATGCTGTGTAAAAATACAGTATCACCAGCCTGCCCCTGCCCGCCCCGTGGACCTGTTTGACGACCTGCCCCTAGCCTCTGAGGACCTGCGCACCGCCATCGCGCCCGGTGCCGTGCTGCTGCGCGGCTTGGGCCGGGCGGACGATGCGCAGATGCTGGCCGCGGCGGAGTCTGTCATTGCCCAGCTGCCGCTGCGCCACCTGCAAACGCCGGGTGGGCACACCATGTCCATCCAGACCACCCGCTGCGGCAGCATGGGCTGGGTGTCCGAGCCCGGCGGCTACCGCTACGCCCCGTGCAACCCCGGCACGCGCCAGCCCTGGCCCGACATCCCGCCCTGTCTGCACGACTTTGCGGTGCGCGCCGCTGCGCAGGCGGGCTACCCCGACTTTGTGCCCGACTCCTGCCTCATCAACCAGTACCTGCCCGGCAACAAACTCGGCCTGCACCAGGACCGCGACGAACGCGACCTGCGCGCGCCCGTGGTGTCGCTCTCGCTGGGCCTGCCCGCCACGTTTTTGTTTGGCGGCTTGCAGCGCAGCGGCCAAACCCAGCGTTACCGCTTGGCCCATGGCGATGTGGTGGTGTGGGGCGGCCCGACGCGCCTGGCCTTCCACGGGGTGCTGCCCGTGGCCGATGGCCACCACCCGCTGGTGGGGCGGCGGCGCATCAACCTCACCTTTCGCAAGGTGGGCTGAGGCCCCAAATTTCAAGCCAAATAGGCCTCTAGCCCGCATGGGATATGCGCGAGAAGCTCCTGAATCAGGAGCGTTTGTGGGGTGGGTGCGTGTTCAGCGCGGCCGGCCCAGCGCCTGCAGCCGCGCATGCGCCTCGCTGTCCCACAGCGGCGGCAGCTGGTGCTTGGCACGCAGGTAGTGCAGGCTGAACACATCGAGCCACGCCTCCAGCGCCTGCGCGGCCCGGGTTTCTCCGGCCAGCTCCAGGCACAGGGCGCCCACTTCGCTGGTGCAAAAGTGGTCGTCGCGGCGGCTGCGGCGCAGGCGGTAGCGCGAGATCTGCTCGGGCTGCAGGCTCAGCACCGGAAAGCGGTCCAGGTAGGGGCTCTTGCGGAACATCTTGCGCGCCTCGGGCCAGGTGGCGTCCAGCAGGATGAAGAGTGGCCGCTTGCGGGATGGCCCCCACGCTCCGCCGCTGCGCGGGTCGCTGCCCTCCGCGGGGGCGGTGTCGGGCAACAGCGTATGCACCACCCGCCCCTCGGCCACAAACTCACCGGGAAACACCACATACGGCTGCCACTGCGGGTCGGCCAGCAGCGTCAGCAGGGCCGGGTCCACCTCGGTGCGGGTCCAGCCAAAGGCCCAGGTGTCGGCCACCACATCGGCAATCAGCCAGCCGGTGTTGCTGGGCTTCAGGGGCTCGATGTCCGCCATCAGCAGGCACACCCCGGCTTGGGTGGGCAGGTCCGGGCGC
This sequence comes from Rhodoferax sp. EU05-FHT12H12, assembly GCF_058791215.1. Lineage (NCBI taxonomy): Bacteria > Pseudomonadati > Pseudomonadota > Betaproteobacteria > Burkholderiales > Comamonadaceae > Rhodoferax > Rhodoferax sp. EU05-FHT12H12. The sequence goes on from NZ_JBYTDI010000002.1 coordinate 128,974, forward strand.
AGTGCGCAAATGCAGTGGCTGGGGTGGATGCGGCAGTGGGGGCAGCGCTCCCCCTTCATGCCGCCGCGGGCGAGAAAAGGCTTGCTGCTGCGCGCCAGCCGCTCCGCGCGCAGGCGGGCCACGGCATGGGGTGTGACGCCGCTGGCGATGTCAATGGTGTTCATGAATGTGTGTCTTGTGCCGTGGCTTCTGCCCCAGCGGAGGGTGCAGCAGCTTACGACAAAGGCTTGGGCACAAACCCGATCGTCAGCCCTTCGGGGGTGACGGTGATGCTGCCCGGCTGCATGCCCAAGCCATCGGGCAGGGCCAGGTCTTGCGGGCGCATGCGGTGCAGCACCACTTCCAGAAGCGCACCTTCGGCCAGGGCTGGCGCATAGGTATTGAGCAGCGCCACCACGCCAGGCTGCAGCGTAGGGAACTGCAGGCGCTTCAGGCGCAACTGGTGCGCGCGCACCGTGCGGTCGGTGGGCTCGTAGCGCAGTGCAAATTCCACGTCCAGCGTGCCCTGGTGGCTGCGGTTGAGTGCGGGGCCGTCGGCCTCTACCGCCATCTCGGCGCCCAGCCGGTTGAGCGCAGGCAGCAGGCGCAGGGTGGGCAGCTGCACATCCAGATTCAGCAGCCCCGGCACCGGGTAACGCAGCGGAAAACGCTGGCCCACCGCCGCCTGCAGCGCCGCGGCAGACACCTTGTACTGCGGCAGACCGGTGGGCGCGTCGTCTGCCTCCGGTTCGGAAGCCTGCGCCCCTGCCAGCCGGGTGAGCGGCAGGCACAGGGCAAAGGTGAGAAGGGGGCGGCGGCGCATGCGGGTGAGGTGAGGGGGCGGCCCCATCGAAGCGCATGGTACGCCAAGCCCCGCGTCTTGTGCCCACAATACTGGGCAACACCAACCACTGAGGAGCACACCATGGGAAGCATCGTCACTTTCAACCGCCCGGATGGCAAAGCCGTGCAGGGCTACCTGGCCGAGCCTGCTGCCGCCAACGCGCCTGCCATCGTCGTCATCCAGGAGTGGTGGGGCTTGAATGGGCAGATCAAGGGCGTGGCCGACCGCCTGGCCGCTGCCGGCTACCAGGCCCTGGTGCCCGACCTGTACCGCGGCAAAGCCACGGTGGAAGAGGAAGAAGCCCACCACCTCATGACCGGCCTGGACTTTGGCGACGCTGCGGGGCAGGACATCCGTGGTGCCGTGCAATTTTTGAAAGGCCGCGCACCCAAGGTCGGCCTCACCGGCTACTGCATGGGCGGCGCCCTGACCCTGCTGGCCTCCACCCTGGCGACCGAGCTGGACGCCGCCGTGGTCTGGTACGGCTGCCCGCCGCTGGACTACATCGACGCCAGCAAAATCAAGATCCCCCTGCAAGGCCACTGGGCCACACAAGACCAGTTCTTCAACATTGAAACGGTGGACGGGCTGGAAGCCAAGCTCACGGCCGCTGGCGTGCAGTATGAGTTTCACCGCTACCTGGCCCACCACGCCTTTGCGAACGAAACCGCCGTAGGCCCCGGCCGCATCGCCGCCACGCAGTACGACCCCGTGTGGGCCCAGCAAGCGTGGGACCGGGTGCTGCGCTTCTTTGGCAAACATTTGGGCTAAATGTGCCGCTAGTGCCCATGGAATATGCGCTAGCAGCTATCAAAAGCGGAGCAAATACGCGGCGCATTTACCCCATGGGCGTGCACAGCTCCACCAAAAAGCCGTTGATGTCGGCCACATAGGCCATCGTCTGGCCCCAGGGCATCACCTCCAGCGGGCGCATGGGTGTGGCCCCGGCGGCCACGGCGCGCTCCAGCGCGGCGGCTACATCGGGCGTGCACAGCGCAATCTCAAAGCAGGGCGCGGTGGGGCTGGCGGCCTGCGGATTCTTGCCCAGCTCTTGCATCAGCCGGTGGGCAGAAAACGCCAGCGCCGTGCTGCCGGTTTCCAGCTCGCCGTAGTCGCCGCTTTCATGCAGAAAGCGCGTGGCAAGCCCAAAGGCCGCCTCGTAAAACTTGAGCGTGGCGGGCACGTCTGGCACGTAGAGGATGGTGTAGCCGAGTTGCATGGCAAGGTTCCCTTTGGTTTGTCATACCCGCACGATACGCTGCGGGCCCCGTAGGTGCATGGGCCCACAATGCAGCACCCGCCCCATTTTTACCAAGAGAGTTTGTCATGAAGAAACCATTTGCCGCGCTGCTGCTCTGCAGCCTTGCGCTGGCCGCCAGCGCCGAGACGGTTGGCAGTGTCAGCACCACCTTCAAACTGCTGAGTCCCAACGACAAAGTGGTGGTCGACGTGTTTGACGACCCGGCCGTGAACGGCGTGGCCTGCTACCTGTCGCACGCCAAAACCGGCGGTTACGCCGGTGCGCTGGGTTTGGCAGAAGACACATCCGACGCCGCCGTGGCCTGCCGCCAGGTCGGCCCCATCAGCTTCAAAGAGAAGATCGACAAGCAAGACGAAGTCTTCAAGGCCAGCGCCTCCTTCCTGTTCAAACACGTGCGCGTGGTGCGCATGGTGGACGTGAAGCGCAACACCCTGGTCTATCTGGTGTACTCCGACAAGATCATCGACGGCAGCCCCAAGAACAGCGTGACGGCAGTGCCCGTGCCCGCGGAGCTGCCGATTCCGGTGAAGTGAGTTTTATAAGCAGAATGGGGCTGTAGCGCCCGTGGAATATGCGCGAGCAGCTATCAATACATGAGCGATAAAGCGCACCAAACGTTCGAGTCACCCGCGCAGCTGCACGCCTGGCTGCAGGCCAACCACGCCAGCGAGACAGAGCTGTGGGTGCGCATCTACAAGAAGGGCACCGGCCTGCCCAGCGTGACGTGGGACGACTGCGTGGTGGCCGCTATTCGCTGGGGCTGGATCGACGGGCAGCGCAAGTCCTTGGACGACACCGCGTTCTTGCAACGCCTGACGCCACGCCGCGCACGATCCAACTGGTCGCAAAAGAACGTGCAGCATGCCGAGCAGCTGATCGCGCAAGGCCACATGCAGGCCGCTGGCCTGGCGCAGGTAGAGGCCGCGCGCAGCGACGGGCGCTGGGCCGCCGCCTACGCCGGCAGCGCCACCATGGAGATACCCGAAGACTTTTTGGCGGCGCTGCAACAAGACCCCGCGGCCCACGCGTTCTACGCGACCCTGAAGCGGCAGCAGCTGTTCACCATCTACTACCGACTCACCAGCGCCAAGCGGGCGGAGACGCGGGAGAAACGCATGGTGGAGATACTGGCGAAGTTGGGGCGGGGCGAGAGTCTCTAGCTGCGGGCGGGGCCTACTCTGCCTCAGTCAGCGCTAGGCCCCTGCAACTCCGCAAACTTGGCCGCCATCGTGGGGTTGCCGCGTGTGAGCTTCTTGATCGTCAGATCGTCGGCCTTGTCATTGGCTAGGCGCAGGTTGTTGGCGGACTTGTGCAGCGCTTCCTTGGTTTTCTCCAGGTCCTTGATCGCTTCGTCGATGCGCTTGATGGCTTCCTCAAAGCCCTCAGAGGCCAGGCGCCAGTTGCGCCCAAACGCGGTCTTGAATTCGTCGAGCTGCGTCTCGAACTTGGTGATGTCCACGTTCTGCGAACGCACCAGCGCCAGCTCGGACTTGTACTTCATTGAGTTCAACGCGGCATTGCGCAAGAGCGTGATCAGCGGCACAAAGAACTGCGGCCGCACCACATACATCTTCGGGTAGCGGTGCGACACATCGACGATGCCGCTGTTGTACAGCTCGCTCTCCGGCTCCAGCAGCGACACCAGCACCGCATACTCGCACGCCTTCTCGGTGCGGTCCTTGTCCAGCTCTTTCAGGAAGTCTTCATTCCGCTTCTTGGTGGCCGTCTCGTCGCTTTCGTTCTTCATCTCAAACATGATGGAAACGATCTCGACTCCGGACTCGTCCATGTCGCGAAAAATGTAGTCGCCCTTGCTGCCGGTGCGGGCGTCGTTGTCTTTCTCAAAATGCGCGCGCTGAAAGGCCGCCGCACGGATGCGGTTGAACTCAATCTCGCAGTGCTGCTCCAGCGTCTCGCCCACCATCTTGGTCGATAGCCGAGCCTTCATGTCGCGCAGGCGCTCGATCTCGCCCTCGCGGTCGCGCAGCTGCAAGGCGTATTGCTCCTTGATGGCTTTCTCTTCCAGCTGGTTTTTGACGGTGATGAGGCTGAGGTCATTCCTCAACGCATCACGCTCTTGGGCGACCACGCCCACGGCCTCGTTCACTGCCAACTGGCGCGCCACGTCGCTGGCTTGCAGCTTGGCGTGCAGCGCCTGAATCTCGGCGTCCTTTTTGGCGGCTTCGGCTTGCAGCGCATTTGTCAGCTTGGCCTCGGCCAACTGGGCGGCCGCTTGCTGCGCGCTGCGGGCCCTCTCCAATTCGTTCTTCAGCTCGTTGGCCAGCGCATCGCGCTCTTTGCTTACCGTGCCCAATGCTTCCGCCACCGCAAGCTTGCGCGCCACCTCGCCCGCGTCGAGCTGGGCTTTGAGTGCCTGAATCTCGGTGTCTTTGGCAGCCGCAGTCTTTTGCAGCGCACTGGTCACATCGGCCTTGGCCAGGGCAATCGCGTCGCGCTTTTCCCGCTCGGCCAGCTCCAGGCGTTCATGCAACTGTTGCTCAAACGCGCCATCGCGCACCTGCTTGAGGATGTCGGCATACCCCGCCTCGTCGATCTTGAAGGCTTTGCTGCAGTGGGGGCAGATGATTTCATGCATGGGGAGTGGGCGCTCTTTTTTTGGGTTGGGCTGTTAGCAGCTTGAGCATACTGTCCTAGGTCACGAGAGCCGTGTGCAACAACAGAATTGCACGCGACACCCGAGAAGGGTTCTACAAGGTACTGGGTGAAAGAGGCAGCCAAAGCTAAGCGACCGCTGTCAAAGCCGTGTCCGCTGGTATTGCAGTTCAACTTGGGGCGCAGTCAGCGCAGCGGCGAGTACCAAAATTCCGCTGTACACCGCGCTAAATAAGCACGAGATGCTATGAAATACGTAGCGTCGAATCGCGTGGCGAGATGCTACACACGAGAATTTTGAGCAAATACACGCTGAAGCCAATGGCCCACCCTTTGCAAAGCGGATATGTAAAGGGGTGAAGGATAGAAAACCCACTGAGTGTGTGGATGCCCGCAAGAATCCGAAAACTCAAACAGTCACCGCTCAAATATCTCTTGCTCAATTCATCATTGCTGACTCAAAAAGCACTCGGATATCGAAAAGACCTTTGTTACGAGGTCCAGTTGCCGCCACTAGTTGCCCAGCAGCTGAAGAGGGGTTAACTATCCTTCAGAAAAAAGTATACGTTAGTAGGCGCGTTTAAGTTCTTTCTTTTCCAAAGAATTGAGTAAGTCCACGTCTGCCCAGTCCACTTGCGAGCGCTTCAGGTTGAGCGCTGTAACAAATGCCGACGTAGCCGCAGTCCCCGGTACGGGCTTGTTCAGAGCCTTAAAAACACCCTTCATCCAAATCGTCTTTTGTTGATCGGATACGAATGGACAAAAAAGAAGATCTAGAAGCATATGTGCTTTTTCACTGTTATGAAAGACATCAGCTAGATTGATGAGCTTTAGTCGAACTGCCTTAAGAAGAGTCTTTTTCAAAGATGCATAACGTTGCTCGTCGCGTATGTAAAAAAGGCAAGAAATGATTGTGAAGTATGTGAGCTTTTCATTGATGAACATCCTTTCGACGACATCAAGAGGCAGCAAATACTGAGGGCCAAGCTCTCTGGTCGCGAGGACGACGTTCAAATATTCAAGACGAACAAAGCCATCAACGCCTTCGGCGTAGCTAACTCCGCATTGATCAATCAGCATTGCTGCAAGGAGATCATAGATTCGCTGCGCAACCGTCTCGCTGTGGTGCTGCAGGTATCGCTTGCTAAACCGAATCAAAAGAATAATTGAAGTGCTCAGTTTATAAGATGCACTTACAGAAGGGGATACGCTGTAAAGGAAAAACAGCACATCGAGCAGTACCTCGATGGCGGCTAAGTATTTGATTTGTTCTTCAGGTGGAATTTCCTCTATTCCATTAGTAACGAGCTTTTTGACTCGCTCGGTTACTACAGATATCAAAAATGATGAAACGTCATCGTAGTTGGCTGCAGAGGAGGAGCAAAGTGACTTAATTGAATCTATATAACTTTTAGTCAAACTCCATTGAGAAAACACCTCCTTGGGGACAAGAGATTGACGATTTTCGGAGTTGAGAAACTTCTCGAAGAAAGTATTGGCTTGGTGACCAGCTTCAAAAATTAATCGAGACTTTAAAGTCAGAAATGGTCTCAATATGACATGTGATTTCGAAGTATTCGCATGCAGATTAAAACTAGTCAAGGCATCAGCATAAGCAGCATAGACTTTGCGGCCAACCTTCTCCTCCCTGGTAAAAATAAACACATCGTCAACATATCTACGGAACGTGTAGTCGACCCCAAACACTTCATCAAGATCGGATAGGCATTGGATGGTCCGACGGTCAATCTCCTGAAAAACCATCTCCGCAAAGATCCGACTGGTCTCTGGCCCGATTGGAATTCCGTTTGTTTCGTTATGATTTCCATGACGAACAACCTCATCAAACTCTTGTGCAAACGTGGAGCTAACTTGAACGTTCGCTTTAGTGAATGATTTGTCTTTGATGGCCCACGACAAGCTATGCGTGTAGATACTGTCAAAACACTTTGAAACATCCAATGTGGTCAACACTGAGAATTGTTTTTCTAAGGAGAAGTAGTCTCGTGAATTGAAAAATTTGTAAAGTCGGTCGTAGCCTCTATAGGCAAAGTACGAGGGCGTGTGCTTTACATATTTGTCCAATGCAGTCGTTGCAACAGAGCCATTCTTATATTGGTTAATGTTCTCCCAAGAGCTTTTGCTGTAGAAGCTGCCAGCAACACGACTTGGTGAGCGAATCGACGCTGGACTAATAGAGCAATAGTGCAGCATCAACTGCTCATACTTTTCATAGAAACGCCTCAATTGCCACTGTGAAGATGGATGGAGCAATGCCAGACGACGAAACTCTTTGGAGTCTTTTTTGACCTTATATAAATAGGGTTCTGTTGAGTGGACTGGCTTTGGTAGCTCCGTTCCGAATACCAACGCGCTGACTACAACTCTCAAGCACTCATCAGTGGTTTCGATTGAGCTGATCAAGTCATACAAACCGTCATTCGAAAAAATAATTGGGGTTTCGAATGGCAGGGTATCTGTAATTAGTACGCGGTTGTAATCTTTGCGTTTGATTAGATTTGTCTTCATGATTCTTATTTTTAGTTCACCCAGCAGCGCTGAATCTCGGAGATCCGAGTCGAGTGAAAGTGAGCGAAAACTTTATGTGCATGACCTCTGACAAAACTATAGGTAAGGAGTTGTTTTCTTTTGCTGGCACTTAGCGAAGTTGCACTGCTCGAGAACGTTCGGCCAGTTCTGGAAAGAATCGCATTTCTCAAAAACCGATCAAGTTCATGTAGTGCAGCGGCGGCGTCAGTCAGAAGTGGGTAACTATGAAAAATACCAGCCAGCTTTTTGTCGCCAGCTTTGGGGTTATGAACGCTGAAGTTTTGGGTCAAAAAAGCAATACGGTCGTGCAACAGCTCCCAATCGCCATTACGACTGAAGTCTAGAAATGATCTAACAATTCTGGTCTTGAGTTTTTTAACTTTGCTCAGCCCAATGTCCACAATCACATTGCGATGCTGATCACCGGCAGACACATTATTTCTTTGCTTAATCGGCTCGCTCACGATAAATCTATAGCCCAAATATTCAAATTCAAATAGTGAAACTTTGGGGTCGGTGGGCTTCGTCGGCTTAACACGGCCCTCTGCCTCGACTATTTGCCGTTTGTTGGGATTGAGTTCGAGCCCTTCTGGCAATGAATGCTTAACTTGCGTAATGAAGCGCTCTGCTTTTTCGCGAGTGGACGTAATGATCACGATGTCATCTACATAGCGAGAGTAATAAAAGGTCTCTTGATTTGAATGAATCGTTTTATCAAAATCTCGCATGAGGAGATTCGAAAGTATTGCGCTCAACGAAAGTCCCCTCGGAACGCCAGATCCACCCATGGCGGCGTGAGAGTTCAAGAGTGTCTCAATTAGGCTTTTACTTTGCGGACTGAGATGTCGTAATTGGTGGAGCGTTCTGATCACCTCAGATTTTTGGAAAGACTCATAAAAACTCCGCACGTCAAGCCTGTAAACCCGATAAGGCACTCCTTCGCTTAGAAGCAGGGCGAGATTTCTAACAATTTGGGATCGTCCTTCGGCAGAAGAGCTCGCAAAGCGTCTTAAATTTTGGGTGAGTTTTCGAGCAACTAACTCGTCCTCTAGTTTGGGTAGTTGATATACGCTTTTGTTAAAGAGCGGGAATGTTGCTAAAGGAGGACTTGGTGAATTGAAATTGCTTAATGCAGATACAAGTGCTTTATCTAAAAGTTCTTCGCGGAAGGCGTCTCTGGTTGCAACAGGCACGTGGTTGAAATCGCGCTTCTGGATGACGCGCGCCAGCGTCTTCTTACTGAATGATTGGTCGTACATGTTCAATGCCTTTTCCTATATCTGCGAAACAAACAAGCCGCCATCAAGTTCACGTTACGCTCGAAAGCCTAGATTGATTGGCGCTGCAATCGCAGCCCCAAACCCACCATTCCCACTTGTGGTTAGCACAAGCCTCTGCGTCGCCCGAGTCGCCGCCACATAAAACACCCGCGCCGCGTCCTTCTCATCCTCCCCCGCCGCAGGCATGTGCCCCACGCCGGGTAGCGCCACCACGGGGAATTCAAGGCCTTTGCTGACCTTCATGGTCATGACCTGAATGGCGTCTGCGCCAGGTTGGTAGTCGCCACTCTTTTTGCGCACGCTGTGCGGCAGCTTGCGTTGGGCCAATGCTTCGGCGCACAGGTCCATGGTTTTCCAGTCTGCGCACAGCACCGCCATGTCGCTCCAGGCAAAGCCTTCTTTGTGGGCGCTGGCCAGGTGGTCGGCAATGGCAAAAGCTTCGTCGCGCAGGGTGGGCAGCTTGATGACGATGGGCGCCTCGCCTTCACGCCCGCAGCTGATGGGTTTGAGCAGCGGGATGCCGTCGTCGTCTTTGTCATCCGCCGTCAGCAGGTCGGCTGCCACCAGGCTGGCGGTGTGCAATATCTGCCGCGTGTTGCGGTAGTTGATTTTGAGGATGGTGGTGCGCCCCTGCGCCTGGATGCCCACGCGCTTGAAGCTGAACTGTTTGCTGCGCGCGCGCTCGTAAATGCTTTGCGCGTCGTCGTACAGCACCAGCAGGCTGTTGGTGGTGGGGTCCACCATTTGCGTCACCAGCTTGAGCCACTCGGGCGCGAAGTCGTGGCCTTCGTCGATCATCACCGCTTGGTATTGCCCGCCGGGGATCTGGCTGCGCTCCACCGCGCGGATGACACGGTCCACCAGCTCTTCGGCATACCGCTGGCTGCTGGACTGCGCAGGCAGCTCTTGCCCGTAGGCCACCAGCTGGTCGCGGCACCATTTATGAAAGTGCCGCACATGCACGCGGTCGCTCAACCCTTTGGCGTCCATCACGCTGGCCAGCTTCACGCCCAGCGGCTCGTTAAAGCAGAGGATGAGGATGGGTTTGCTGGCGGGCGTGCTCGCCTTGGCCAGATACTCGGCGCGGTAGCCCAGGATCATGGTCTTGCCCGAGCCCGCCACGCCGTGGATGACGCGGTGCCCGTCGCCCAGGCTGCGGGCCAGTTGCTCTTGTTGCAGGTCCATCACGCGCATGAGGTCGGGCAGCTGGGCGTCGGCGTCGTTGTCGTCAAACAGGTCGCCGGTGGTTTGCACGCGCACTTGGGGGAACATGATCCAGCGCACGCGGTCCAGCTGCGGCAGGGTGATGGCGCCGCCAAAGCGGTGCGGAAACATGTTCCACAGCCGCTGTTGAAATTCCTCGGGGTCGGCGTGCTCCAGCATTTCGTCCTGGCAGATGACGTAGTTGGCGTCTATGGTTTCGCTGAGGCCCGAGGCTTCAAACTCGCCCCGCGTGATGCGCGTGAACACCACGCCGTGGCCCCACGGAAACGCCAGCTTGCCCTGGTGCGGGCCACTGGCTTGCACCAGCGGAGCGTCGCGCTCCAGCGCGTTCACCACCTGGATGGCGCAGTGGCGGGCTTGTGCCAGTGGGTTTTTGACGGCCTTGGTCTGGCCGTTGTTGTCCAGTATTTCCCAGTACTGCCGGGTGGCCTTCTGCACGGTTTGCAGCCGCCAGTCTTTGGTCTCCAGCACCAGCAGGCCGTGGCGTGGATGCAGCACCACAAAGTCGGGGTGGGTTTGTTTGGGGCCTATGGGCACGTTGTGCCAGAGCAGGTAGTCGGCATCGAGCTTTTGCTCCAGCCGTTCGGCCAGCCGTCGTTCGCCCGTGGAGTCAAACGCAGACGTGCCTATAGAAGGAATGAGAGTCGCCATTCAGAAATTTCCACCCTGGAGATTTGTATCGTTATGTAAGCATCATGCCCAAGCGGGCCCGGTTTGCCAAGCGCGGGGCGCCGAATTGGGGCAAAACAGAAAGCGCGTAAGCTCTTGGCCCAAAGGCTAAAAACAATGAATTCGGGAGTAACGGCGGTGAAGTGTTTTCTTTGGCTTGCAAATTGGCTTGCGCGTGTAGCGCTGGTGCTCTTGTGGCCGCTGGCTGGGGCGGCCCTCGCCATGCCGGTGGCGCTGCCGGGTCACGGCGCACAAGACGCCACAGCGCACCTGGAGCTGCTGGAGGATCCGAGCGCCAAGCTCACCCTGGCCCAGGCGCAGCAGGCTTTTGTGGATGGCAAGTTCACCAGCACGGCCGACAGCAAAGATGCCTTGGCGCTGGGGTTTACGCGCTCTGCATTTTGGTTGCGCCTCGAGCTTTCCAACACCGCGCCCGAGGCGGTGCACCAGTTGCTGGATGTGGTGAATGCGCGTATTTCGTATGTGACGCTGTACGCCCCCGGCCCCGATGGCAGCTATGTGGAAACCGCCACTGGTAGCGACATGCCGTTTGCCACCCGCGCGCTCGAGAACCGCAACTTTGTGTTTCCGCTGCAGGTGCCGGCCCGGGGCACGCTCACTTTGTACCTGCGGGTGCAGTCCACCATTGGCCTGATCGTGCCGGCGCGGCTGTGGGCCCAGTCCGACTTTGGGCACTACGAGCGCCACGACTACATGGTGCAGGCCATGTACTTTGGGGTGGCGCTGGCCATGGCCTTGTTCAACCTCATGCTGTTTGTGGCGCTGCGCGATCGGGCCTACGGTTTGTATGTGTGTTTTGTGGTGTTCTCGGTGCTGGCGCTGGGGCAGAAGACGGGCATGGCGTCCGAATTTTTGTGGCCGCAACACCTGACCTGGGCCAACCCCAACTACTACATGGCCACCTCGTGGGGGCTGCTGTGTTTCATGGCGTTCATGCGCAGCATGCTGGGCACGGCCCAGCACCTGCCGCGGGTCGACCTGGGTTTGCGGGCGGGCATGTGGCTGCATGGGCTCATGCCGGTGCTGTACTGGACCATGGTGCAGTCGGTGGCGCGCTTCACCATCTGGATGTACGTGGTTTCATGCCTGCTGCTGCTGGGTGTGGTGGCCTGGTGCATGGTCATGCGCATGCGTGCGGCGTACTTTTTTGGGGGCGCGTTTGCGGTGCTGATGGCGGGCTCGCTGGTGACGCTGCTGCGGGCGCTGGGCATCTTGCCCACCAATGTGCTCACGGTGGACGGACTGCAGGCGGGCTCTACCCTGGAGATGCTGTTGCTCGCCTTTGCGCTGGCCGACCGCTTCAACCAAATGCGCCGCGAAAAGCTCAAGGCCCAGAGCGACCTGGTGCTGGCCAAGCAGAAGCTGGTGGAGACGCTGCAAGCCTCGGAGCGCGAGCTGGCCCAGCGGGTGGACGACCGCACGCGCGAACTGCAGGCGGTGAACGAAAAGCTGGAGGCACTCAGCATGGTGGATGGCCTGACCGGCATTGCCAACCGCCGCCAGTTTGACCAGGAGCTGCGCAAGGCCTGGGCGCGCCTGGAGCGCCTGGGCCAGCCGCTGGCGCTGGTGATGCTGGATGTGGACATGTTCAAGCGCTACAACGACCACTACGGCCACCAGGCGGGCGACGAGTGCCTGCGCAAAGTGGCGCGGGCCATGGCCAGCGTGGGCCGCACCACCGATGTGCTGGCCCGCTACGGCGGCGAGGAGTTTGTGATGGTGGCCCCGGCATCCGACGGGCCCAGCGCCCTGCTGCTGGCGCAGCGCGCCTGCCAGGCCGTGCTGGCGCTGGGGGCAACGCATGCCCAGTCGCCCTTTGGCGTGGTGACGGTGAGCTGTGGCGCCGCCAGCGTGGTGCCCGGCGTTGGCGTCACGCCCCAAGACCTGCTGCGCCAGGCCGACGCCGCCCTCTACCAGGCCAAGGCCCAGGGGCGCAACCAGGCGGTGTTGGCGGGTTCTTGAGCAAAATATGCCTCTAGCGCTTATGGATATGCGCAAGCAGCTACTAAAAACATAGCAAACAACGGCAGGCGCAACTCCGCAAGAAATGTCAGGCAGACCTTCTTAGACTGCAGCCTGTGTTCAACCCCGCAGGCCACCGCACCATGTCTACGCCCCACGTTCCCACCGAGTTTCCCCACCACTTTGCAGTCCAGCCCGAGGCCATCACCGTCGTCGGCATCGAGCTGCGCACCACCAACCCGGAGGCCATGCAGACCATTCCGCCGCACTGGCAGCGTTTTGGGCAAGAGGGTGTGCTGGAGCGCATCAGCGGCCGGCTCGATGGCGATGTGTTGGCCGTGTACACCCACTTTGCCCATGCGGGGCGCGACAACACCGGCCTGTATTCGCTGGTGATTGGGGCGCAAGTGGCGCCCGATGCGCCGGTGCCTGCGGGCATGGTGCGGGTGGTGGTGCCAGCTTCGCGCCGCGCCATCTTTCCGGTGCTGCCAGCCAGTTTTGAGCGGGTGGGCCCGGCCTGGGGCGCTGTGTGGGCGCAGACCACGCTGCCCAAGACCTTTGTGGCGGAGTACGAGCGTTATGCCGCCAATGGCGACATCAGCATCTCCATCGGGCTGGAGCGACACTAAGGCATGAACAAAGCCCATGGCTGGACAGACTACGCGGAGCGCCTGAGCCGGGTGCAGGCCTACATCCACGATCACCTGGACCAGCCGCTGGACCTGGCCCGCCTGGCCGAGGTGGCCCACCTCTCGCCCTACCACTGGCACCGCGTGTACAACGCGCTGTATGGCGAGACCATTGCCGCCACGGTGCGCCGCCTGCGGCTGCACCGCGCCACGGGGTACCTGGCCAACACGGCGCTGCCCATTGAGCAGGTGGCGCGCAAGTGTGGCTACCCCAATGTGCAGTCGTTCACCCGTGCCTTCAGCGGGCTGTATGGCACCAGCCCTTCGCGCTACCGGGCCGAGGGCGGGCACACGGTGTTCCGCCAGGGGCTGGCGCAGGCCCAGGCTGCAGGCCACACGGTGCAGGTGCGCCACGTGCCTGCGGTGCGGCTGGCGGGTGTGGCGCATGTGGGCTCGTACATGCGCATGGGCAAGGCCTTTGGGCAGACGCATGCGTCCATGGCGGCACAGGGCCTGATGCGGCCCGACACGCGCTGGATGGCCGTGTACTACGACGACCCCTACGCCGTGCCCGAGGCGCAGCTGCACAGCCGCGCAGGCCTGAGCTTGCCGCCAGACCACCGCGCTGCGGTGGCCGCGCCGCTGGAGCCTTTCACCCTGGGCGGCGGCCCGTGCGCGGTATTGCGCCACCAGGGGCCCTACGCCACCATGCGCGCGGCCTACCAGTGGCTCTACGGCCAGTGGCTGGTCCAGTCCGGCCACGAGGCGGCCAACCTGCCCGTGTTCGAGGACTACCTGAACCACCCCGGCAACACCGCCCCCGCCGATCTGCTGACCGACATCTACCTGCCGTTGGCGGGGTGAGGCTGCGTCGGGTCTACAACCCCAGCTGCCCCTTCACCACCGCCAGCACCGTGCCACCGGCCGCCTTGGCGGCGTCTTTGGCAAAGTCCATAGCAATGCCTTTGAACAGCTTCTTGCGTTCGGCCGCATCCTTCACGTCCTTGGCTTTGTTGTAGCCCACGCGAAAAGCCGCCAGCTCCTTCTTGGCAAACAAGGACTCCAGCACCTGGAACAGGCCATCGGCCGAGACGCGGATGATCTCGGTGCTGAAGGGGTGGTCGAAGATGTGCTGGTGGATCTTCAGCTGGCCTTGCAACCAGTTCTTGGCCAGGGTGTCTTCGATGATCAGGCAGATCTTGTCGCCCTGCGGCTCCAGCGATGCGTTGGCCAGCGCGGCCAGCAGGCGCCCGGCGGCCTGGTCTTCCACCCGGCCACCAAACTTGAGCGCGGCCTCGTAGCGCAGCTTCTTCACCTTGACCACCGGGGTCTTGAGCCGCTCGCTCACGGTCTGGTTGTTCAGCCGCGCCATGGGCCCCGAGCCGCCCAAGCCATGCTGGTCCAGCAGGTGCATCACCAGCGCATCAATGTCCGCCTTGGGCATGGCCCCCAGGCCGAACTTCAGGTAGTTGTCGAGGAATTCGGTTTCAAAGCTGGACATGGGGGGCGCCTCTGGAGGGTCTGTGGATATGACAGTGCGGCAACTCTAGCCGAAGCGGCGCACCACCTCGGCGAGCTTCTTCACCAGCCCTGGCATCTGCTCCACCGGCACTTGCGCATACCCCAGCAAAAAGCCGCGCCAGGGCTGAACGCGGTTGCCTATGGCCTGCTCGCTGAGTGCCGGGGCCACCACGCCTTGGGCCAGCAGCGCGCGGCTCATGGCGGCGTCGTCGGCGTGCGGGTTGTGCAGGCGCAGCGCCAGGTGCATGCCGGCGGAGCCGCCGTACACATCGGCCACATCGCCCAGCTGCTGCTCCAGCGCGGCCACCAGCGCGTCGCGGCGCTGGCGGTACAGGCGGCGCATGCGCCGCAGGTGCAGGCTGAACTGCCCGCTTTGCATGAACTCGGCCAGCGCCAGTTGGTCGGCCGCGCGCCCGCGGGGTGCGGTGCGCGCCAGCATGGGGCTGAGCGGCGCCACCAGCGTGGCGGGTACCACCACAAAGCCAATGCGCAGCGCGGGGAACATGGTTTTGCTGAAGGTGCCCAGGTAAAGCACCGGCGCATCGGCCGCCAGGCCCTGCATGCACGAGAGCGGCGGCCCGTCGTGGCGGAACTCGCTGTCGTAGTCGTCCTCGATGATGAGCGCCGAGGCCGAACGCGCCTGCGCAATGAGGGCCATGCGCCGCTCCAGGCTCAGCACGCTGCCGGTGGGGTACTGGTGCGAGGGCGTGACGTAAATCAGCTTGGGCGGGTGGCGCTGCCAGTCGGCCGCGGTGGGGGCGATGCCTTCGCTGTCCACCACCATGCCCATCGGTTTGAGCTGTGCGGCCTTGAAGGCGGCCAGCGCACCCTGGTAGCCGGGGCTCTCAATCCAGACCTTGTCGCCCGCATCGGCAAAGGCGCGGGCACACAGGTCCAGGCTGCTCTGCGTGCCGTCGGTGATGATGACCTGGCTGGCGTCCAGCAGCGCACCACGCGCCACGCGCAGGTGGCTGGCTATGGCCTCGCGCAGCGCGGCTTCGCCGGTGGGTTCGGCGTAGTTGAGCTGCGCGGTGCGCAGGCCGCGCCAGGCGCGGTCCAGCAGGCGGCGCCACAGCGTGACCGGAAACTCCTTCAGCGCGGGCACGCCGGGCGCAAACGCGGCCGGGGTCTCGGGCGCATCGCGGGTGGGCACGGCCAGGGCGCGTTTGGACAGTCCCACGCGCAATGGTGCGGCGTTGCGTGTGGGTGGCGGCACGGCGGCTGCCGCATCGGCCACCACGGTGCCACGCCGGTCGGGCAACACAAAACCTTCGGTGGCGAGCTGGTCGTAGGCATAGAGCACGGTGTTGCGCGACACGCCCAACTCCTGCGCCAGCGTGCGTGTGGCGGGAAGGCGGGCGCCGCTGCCCAGCGTGCCGGTGCGGATGGCACTGCGCAGGCATTCGTGTAGCTGGCGCTGGCGCGACCAGCGGGCATGCGCGGGCGTGGCAGTGTAGCGGGAGAACAGCAGTTGGTAGTCCACAGCAGGCCTTGAATCGTGGTTCTAGAAAATAGTGCAGAGGTGGATCTTAATTTGGAACCACAAGCGGCCTACATTGCAGCCATTCCTTCACTTGCGCTGCCATGACCACTTCTGCCTCCAAGCCCACCGCCCCCTCCGACCGCACCCGTGTGCGCCGCATTGCCGAGAACGCCCACTACGACGCCGCCACGCTGCACGCCATCCTGGACGCGGCCTATGTGTGCCACGTGGCCTTTGCCGATGAGAAGGGCACGCACTGCATTCCCACGGCCTGCTGGCGCGAAGGCGATCACCTCTACATCCATGGCTCCAACGGCGGGCGCCTCATCAAGCTGTTGGCCAAGGGCACCCAGGCTTGTGTGACGGTGACACACATCGACGGCCTGGTGCTGGCGCGCTCGGCCTTCCACCATTCGATGAACTACCGCTCGGCCATGGTGTACGGCCAGTTTGAAAAGGTGGACGACAAGCGCGCCGCACTGGATAGCTTCATGCGCCACCTGGCCCCCGGCCGCGAGCACGAGGTCCGCCCCGGCAACGACAAGGAGTTTGCCGCCACCACGGTGATGCGCATCCGCCTGGCCGAAGCCGCCTGCAAGGTGCGCACCGGCGGCCCGAACGACGAGGCCGAAGACATGGGCGTGGCCGCCTGGGCCGGTGTGCTGCCGCTGGTGCAGCAGCGCGGCACACCCGTGGCCGACCCGCTGTGCACGGTGCCAGCACCGGCCTATGTGCAGCAGTGGGCGGCGTAGCGCTCAGGTCTGGCGTTTGCGGTAACGTGCGGGCGACTCGCCCACCAAGCGGCCAAACAGGCGGCTGAACGAAGCCACATCGGTGTAGCCCACGGCCTCGGTGATACGGGCCAGGCTGTGGGGCGTGCTGTGCAACAGCTGCTTGGCTTTTTCCACGCGTGCAGCTTGCAGCATGGCCAGGGGTGTCTGGCCGGTTTCTGTCTTCACCCGCCGCAACAGGGTGCTGGGGCTGACCAGAAAGGCCGCAGCCAACACGCCGAGCTGAAACGGCTGGGCCAGCCGGCTGTGCAGCCAAAGACTGACCTGCTGCGAAAACGAGGGCAGGCGCGGTGCCGGCATCAGCCGCACGTCCACAAACGGGGCCTGGCTCGGCCGCTCGGGTGGCAACAGGCTCACCCGTGCGGTGGCGGTGGCAATGTCGGCCCCCAGCGTGTGTTTGACGAGGTGGATGGCCAGGTCAAACGCCGAACTCACCGCGCCCGTGGTCACCACACCGGCATCGTCCAGCAGCATGGCGGTGTCATCCACGGTGCTGCCGGGGTAACGCTGGCCCAGCACCTGGGTGAACAGCCATGCGGTGGTGACACGGCGCCCCTGCAACAACCCGGCTTCGCCCAGCAAAAAGGCCCCAATACACACCGAGGCCACCGGCGTGCCCGTGGCGTACACGTTGCGCACGTAGGCGCACTCCGGTGCCAGCGGGGCCAGGGCGCGGTCCCAGTCCACGCGGTGGTTGATTTCCATGCCGGGCACGATGAGCACGTCATAGCGGCCCCGCGGTGCGCGTGTGCTGATGACGGTGCCACCCGCAATGGCCACGCTGCGCCCGCGCAGGCCCAGCACCTGCACGTCCAGCAGGGCATGCGCGCCGGGGCGGCGGGCCTCGGCCAGGTCCAATGCCAGGCGCAGCAGCTCGGCCATGCCAAACACCTGCGTGCCCATGCAGCCGGGGTAGGCCAGCACGCCGATGCGCCAGGTCTTCTGTTCGGTGGTGGTGGGCTGCATGCGGATATTGACACTAAAAATGCGAATAACCGCATGCTACTGCAAGGCCATGAAAACCAACAATGCAGCATCTTCACTCTGCATTGCTGCCATGACTTCTGTTCGTGTTGTACGTGTCCCCGTCCTGCCGTTGGGCATGGTCAATTGCCATTTGCTGCTGGGCCCAAAGGGCTGTGTGCTGGTGGATGCCGGGTTGCCCGGCTCCGAGGCCAAGGTGCGCCGCGTGTTGCGCCGGCACGGGCTGGACTATGCCGATATCCGGCTCATCGTCATCACCCACGCCCATATTGACCACGCGGGAGCCGCCCGCAAGCTGCGCAAGTTGTCGGGCGCCCCCATCGTGGCCCATGCGGGGGACCTGGACTACTACGAGCAAAAGAAGCCCATGACCTTTTGTGCAACCGACTGGTTCAGCCGCCTCTTCTTGCGCACCGGCCTGATCCTGCGGCCCTACGCGCCCTTCACGCCCGATGTGTTGCTGCAAGATGGTGAGAGCCTGGACCTGCAGCCCTATGGCCTGCCGGGGCGTGTGCAGCACACACCGGGGCACACGGCTGGCTCCATCTCCATCCAGATGGAGGGGGGTGACGCCATGGTGGGGGACTTGCTGGCCTCGGGGGTGATGCTGGGCGGCCTGCTGCGCACGGGCCGGGCCAAGCGGCCACCGTTTGAAGATGACCCGCACCAGGTCGCCGATGAACTGCAGCGCCTGGTCGACGCGGGGGCGCAGCGCTTCTACCTGGGCCATGGGGGGCCTTTGCCAGCCCGCGAAGTGCTGCGGCACACCCGGGCCTTGCGCGCACTGCCGCAGCGCCCACTGCACACCTGTTGCGACAGGCATCAAGCGCCGGTGGATGGGTAAGTGGTACTAAACTGGTATTATTGATGAGTGAGCACCACACGCATCCCTGACAACTCCCCGCTCTACCTGCAACTGGCCCACCAGCTGGAGGCAGACATTCGCGCAGGCACCTACCGCGTGGACCAGGCACTGCCCTCCGAGCGGGTGTTGTCCGAGTCGCTGGGGGTGTCGCGCATCACGGCGCGCAAGGCCATTGACGTGCTGGTGGAGCAGGGCCTGGTACAGCGCCGCCACGGTTCGGGCAACTTCATTGCGCCGCGGCTGGAGCAGCCGGTGTCCAAACTGGCCAGCTTTTCGGAAGAGCTGCGCCAGCGCGGGTATGTGCCCAGCAGCCACTGGATCACGCGTGAGGTGGCCGCTGCCACGGCGGCAGAGCGCGAGGCACTGGTGCTGGCGCGTGGTGCCCGTGTGGCACGGCTGGAGCGCCTGCGCCTGGCCGATGGCGTGCCCATGGCCTACGAGCGCAGCGCCGTGCTGCTCAGTGCCTGCCCGCGCCCGCAAGACCTGGACGGTTCGCTCTACCTGCACTTGGCACGCAGCGGCCTGGCTCCGGTGCGCGCGGTGCAGCACATCCGCGCCGTGAATGCCGAGCCCGCCATGGCTGCGCAGCTGGGCATTGCCGCCGGTGCGGCCTTGCTGTGGGTCAACCGCACGGCCTATTGGCCCGACGGCGTGGCGGTGGAGTACACGCAGTCGTACTGCCGCAGCGACTACTACGACTTTGTGGCCGAGTTGAAAACCTGAGAACACTGACATGCCTACTCCTTCCAACCCCCTGCAGGGCCACATCCTCACCCCCAGCGGTTTTGTGCACGGCACGCTGACGCTGGATGCGCAGGGGCGCATTGCTGGCATCACCGGCACACCGGTGGCGACCGCCGCAGTGCGCGACAGTGGCGCGCCCATCGTGCTGCCCGGCTTCATCGACCTGCATGTGCACGGCGGCGCGGGCCACGACATCATGGAGGGCGGCGACGCGGCCTTGCATGTGGCCACGCTGCACGCGCGCCACGGCACCACCAGCCTGCTGGCCACCACCATGACCGCACCGCAGGCCGACCTGGACGCGGCCTTTGCGGCCATGGGGCCACTGTGCGCGCAGCGCGCGCCCAACGCCGCGCGCGTGCTGGGTGTGCACCTGGAAGGCCCCTACATCAGCGAGGCCCGCCTGGGTGCGCAGCCGCCGTTTGCGCGGCCCGCCAGCTTGGGCGAGATCCACCGCCTGCACGCGATGGCGCCCATCCGCCTGATCACCCTGGCACCCGAGGTGGGTGGCAACCATGACCTGATTGCCCAGCTGGTGGCCGAGGGTTTCAAGGTGCAGCTGGGCCACACCACCGGCAGCTACGAGCAGGGTGTGGCCGCCCTGCGCTGCGGCGCTACCGGTTTCACCCATTTGTTCAACGCCATGTCGGCCCTGCACCACCGCGAGCCCGGCATGGTGGGGGCGGCGCTGGCGCATGCCGAGTTTGCCGAGGTCATCCCCGACCTGCTGCATGTGCACCCCGGCGCCATCCACACCGCGCTGCGCGCCATCCCCAAGCTGTATTGCGTGACTGATTCCACATCGGCCGCGGGCATGCCCGATGGGGACTACAAACTGGGCCGCCACACGGTGACCAAGTGCATGGGCGGCGTGCGCCTGGCCGATGGCACGCTGGCGGGTTCGGTGCTGAGCATGGACCAGGCGCTGCGCAACCTGGTGGACACCCTGGGGCTGGATTTGGCCGACGCGTCCAAACGGGTGTCGACCTACGCCGCCGACCACCTGGGCCTGCCAGACCGCGGCCGCCTGCAGGCCGGTGCCTGGGGCGACGTGGTGGTGCTCAACCGCGACCTGGCCTTGCGGGCGGTGCGAGTAGAAGGCCAGGAAGTGCTATTGAATTAGGAGCTGCTGGCGCAGCATCTATGGGCGCTAGAGGCCAATTTGGCCATAAATCGTCTAGGTGTCCTGCGGCAGCGCTGCCAGCAACACGGTGACCACCAGACCACCCTCGGCGTGGTTGTGCAGGCGGATCTCGCCGCCGTGGGCCTGGAAGATGTTGCGCGCAATGCCCAGGCCCAGGCCGGTGCCGGTGCGGTTTTGCTGCTGGCCGTGGGAGAGGCGCACATGCGGCTCAAATGCCGCCGACATGCTGGCCTGTGCGATGCCGGGGCCAAAGTCGCGCACCTCCACCAGCGCGCGGCTGCCTTGCAGGCTCAGGCGCACCTGCACCCGTTCGCCATAGAGCACCGCGTTGTCCAGCAGGTTGCTGAACGCGCGCTCCAGCGCCAGGGGTTTGCCCAGCACGCTCACGGCTTCGGCTGTGCATTCGATGCTGGCATCGGGGTGGATGGGGCGCTGGGCCAGGCGGGCCAGCAGGGTGTCCAGCCGCACGGGGGTGAGGTTCTCGTGGATGTCGGTGTCTTTCACGCTTTGCAGCGCGGCTTTCACCATCACGTCGAGGTCGTCCAGATCCTCGTGGAATTCGGCGCGCAGGGTGTCGTCGTCCAGCAGCTCGGTGCGCAGCTTGAGCCGCATGATGGGCGTCTTGAGCCCGTGCGAGATGCCCAGAAACAGCCGTTCGCGGTCCACCAGGTAGCCCTGGATGCGGGCCTGCATTTCGTTGAAGGCGCGCGCCGTGCGGCGCAGTTCGGCGGTGCCGGTTTCTGGCACGCTCTCAGGCGCGGTGTCGCTGCCAAAGGCGTTGGCGGCAGACGCAATTTTGTTGAGTGGGCGAATCAGCCCACGCACCAGCAACACGCTGAGCACCAGCACGGTGAGCAAGGTCACCAATTGCATGGCCACGCGGTCCAGCGTGAGCGGGTTGGCGTTTTCCAGAAAATACGGGTCGGGCATGGGCGCGGCCAGGTACAGCCAGCGCCCCGGTTCAAACTCGGCCTGGATCACCAGCACCGGTGCGGGCCGCGGGCGCAGCAGCAGCGTGGCTTCCACCCACGATTCGGGTAGGTCGCGCACCATGCGGCCGTCGTCCGACACCTGCAGGCTGTCGGGCCAGGCGAAGGCCACTTCCGGGGCCTGCGTGGCGCTGAGGTTGTGCACCAGGTCTTCGCGCACCACGTCCACCACGGCGTCCACCAGCGCATTGCCGGTGACCGGGCTGATGGGCACCTGTGCCTTGTTCACATTCACAAAAAAACGCGTGCCGCCCATGGTGCGCAGTTGCTCAATCAGGATGGGGCGGAACTGCGGCGGCAGATCGCGGAAAAAACGGATGGAGCCGGCCGCATTGAGCGCAATGTGTTTGCCTGCGCTGAGTGCTTCGGTGCGGGCGCTTTCGCGCAGCTGGCGGGCCCACAACAAGGTGCCCACCAGTTGCGCACTGACCACGCCCAGCGCCATGACCACCACAATGCGGCCCAGCAGGCTGTCGGGCAGGTAGCGGCGCGACCAGCGTCGGCGGTCAGCTGTCGCCATGCTGGCTCACATCGGCCGAGAACACATAGCCGCTGCCACGCACGGTTTTGATGAGCACAGGCTGTTTGCCGTCGTCATGCAGGCGCTGGCGCAGGCGGCTGATCTGCACGTCCAGCGAGCGGTCCAGCGGGCCGAGGTCGCGGCCACGGGTTTGCTCCATGAGGCGGGCGCGGTCCAGCGTTTCGCCCGCGTGTTCGGCAAAAAAACGCAGCAGGTTGAAGTCCATGCTGGTCAGCACCACGGGCTGGCCCTGCGGGTCGGTCAGCACACGCTCCACCACGTCCATGCTGAAGCCGGCAAATTTGAGGAAGCGCACCGGGGCACCGGGTGCGCCCAGCTGCATGCGGCGGTGGATGGCCTTGATGCGGGCCAGCAGCTCGCGCGGGTTGTAGGGCTTGGCAATGTAATCGTCGGCGCCCAGCTCCAGCCCGACGATGCGGTCGGTGTCGTCGGCACTGGCGGTGAGCATGATGATGGGCACGGGCGACTGGCTGCGCACGCTGCGGCACAGCGTGAAGCCATCGGTGTCGGGCAGCATCACGTCCAGGATGACCAGGCTCAGCTCGTCCTTGAAGCGCTCGAACTCGGCGTTGAAGCTGGCGCCGTCGTGCGCCACGCGCACCTCGTACTGGTGTTTCTCCAGGTAGGTCTTGAGCAGGTTGCGGGTTTTTTGGTCGTCATCAACAACGAGCAGGGTGCGGTTCATGGCGTGTCCGGTGGGTGGGGTTAGCGCTCGGCACCAGAGGCGCGGATGACGGCGGCTAGCCGGCGCTGGGCCTCTTGCGGCTCCATGCGTGCGTCGGTCAGAAAGCGCCACAGGGTTTGCGCCACGGCGTCCTTGATGGCTTCGTCGGCCGCCATGCGGTGGGCCAGGCTGGGCACGCGTGCGCTGCGTGGGGCGGCAAAGGTCTCCCACGAATCGCGTGCGCAGCCGTCCAGCGAAGACACGTCCACATCGCGGCGTACCGGCACGGCGCCCTTGATGCGGTTGTAGGCCAGCTGGGTGGCGGGGCTTACCACCACCTCGGCCATTTTTTCCTGGGTGGCTTCACGCTGGCGTGCGCTGACCAGCATGGCCAGGGTGTCCACGCTGTAGAGGTGCATGCCCTCGGTGCCGGGCACCACCACACAGCCAAAGTCTTTGGTGGGGCTGGCGCCCCATGCCATCAGTTCGCCCTTGGCCCAGTCGCCCATGATCATCATGCCGGCGCTGTCGTTCATGAGCTCGCGGGCGCCATCGGTCCAGGTTTTCTCTTGCGGGTTGTCGCCCGACAGGGTGCGCAGCCAGCGCAGGCGTTGCAGGGCGCGTTCCACGCGCGGGTCCATCCAGGCGCTGCCCTTGCGCTGCACGATCAGCTCGCGGTACAGCGTGGGGCCGGCTTCGCCGAGCAGCACGGTTTCGAACACGGTGGCCATTTGCCAGGGCTCGTCGCTCCAGACCAGCGGGCGCAGGCCCAGCGCCGTGAGCTTGCGGGCGGCGATTTCAAACTGGCCCCAGCTGCGCGGTGGCGTGAGGCCCAGGCGCGCAAACAGCTTGCGGTTGTAGAGCAGGGTGTTGATGCGCTGGATGCCCAGGGGGGCTGCGATCACGTCGCCCTTGTAGGTGACCAGGTCCAGCACGGTGGGGAACAGCACCTGCGCCCAGCGCTGGCGCTGGGCCACGCCATTGAGGGGCAATACCAGGCCCATGTCGGCCCAGTCGGTGAGCGTGGTGCCAATGAGTTGGGCCACGTCGGGCGGGTCGCCCAGCAGCACGCGGCTCTTGAGCACCTTGACCGCGGCCATGCCGCCGCCGCCGGGTATGGCGGCGTCTTTCCACACCACACCGGCGTTGGCGAGCTGGGCGCTGAGCTGGTCGGCCGCACGGCGCTCACTGGCAGACGTCCACCAGTGCAACACGTCCAGCGGCACGCCGGGGCCTTGCGCGTGGGCGGGCCCGGCAGCTCCTAGCCAGCACGACAGACCCCACACGAACCAGGCGAAAGCTTTCATTTGCTGTCGTTTTGTAATGTTATGTATGCCGGCCGCCTGAACCACTCCCCGGGGCCGCTAGCGCGGCCTTGCCCTGCGTAATAAAGCGTAAGCCAGAGTTGCGGTGCATGGGGAAAATATTCAATGAAATCAACGACTTAATTCTGTAATGCCACTGCGTTAGAGCGGTTTGATATTACAGGGGTCACAGCATAACCTCCGCCCCACTGAACGGCTACCGCGATGCACGGAGTCGGCAGTTTCATTCAACCGATGATCAGGAGATTCCATGTCCCAACCCCTTCGCATGGCCGCCGCTGCGGCAGCGCTGGTTTGCAGTAGCTTTGCAGGTGCCGGTACGCTCACCATTGAGAGCTGGCGTGTCGATGACAAAGGTTTGTGGGAAGACGTGCTGCTGCCCGCCTTCTACAAAGCCAACCCCGGCATTACCGTCAAATTCGCGCCCACTGCGCCGCCCGAGTACAACTCGGCATTGAACGCCCGCCTGACCGCCGGCACCGCCGGCGACCTGGTGACCTGCCGCCCGTTTGATGTGTCGCTGGACCTGTTCAAGAAGGGGCATCTGGACAAGCTCAATGGCAACCCTGCACTGAAGAACTTCCCGGAGTCTGCCCAGGTGGCCTGGCAGACCGATGACGGCAAAGACACCTACTGCGTGCCCATGGCGTCCGTGATCCACGGTTTCTTCTACAACAAGAAGGTGTTTGCCGAGCTGGGCCTGGCCGTGCCGGTGACCGAAGCCGACTTCTTTGCCGCCATGGACAAGATCAAGGCGCAAGGCAAGGTGGCGCCCATTGCCATGGGAACCGCCGACCAGTGGGAAACCCACCAGATCGTTTACACCGGCATTGGCCCCAACTACTGGAAGGGCGAAGAAGGCCGCAAGGCCATCATTGCTGGCAAGAAGAAGTTCACCGACCCCGAGTTTGTGAAGACCTGGGACGTGATGGCCAAGTGGGCCGCCTACCTGCCCAAGGGTTACCAGGCGCAAACCTATGGTGATTCGCAGAACCTGTTTGGCACGGGCCGTGCCGCCATCTACCCCACAGGTTCGTGGGACATCTCGTACTTTGAGGGCAACAGCAAGGTGGAGTTTGGTGCCTTCAAGCCACCCGTGGCCAAGGCGGGCGACCCTTGCTACATCTCGGACCACACTGACATCGCCATGGGCATCAACAGCAAGAGCAAGAACAAGGCTGACGCCCAAGTGTTCCTGAACTGGCTGGCGAGCAAAGAGTTTGCCGACCTGTACACCAACAAGGTGACCGGCTTCTTCTCGTTGTCCAAACACGCGATTGACGTGAAGAACCCTGTGGCCAAGGAAATGATCGGCTGGCGCAACCAGTGCAAGAGCACCATCCGCCTGAACGCCCAGATCATGAGCCGCGGCACGCCGAGCATGGAAAACGAGTTCTGGAACGTGAACTCGCAAGTCATGAACGGAAAGATGGCGCCCAAGGACGCTGCTGCGCAGATCCAGACCGGATTTGCCAAGTGGTACACACCGGCCAAATAAGCACCGGTATCTGAAAGAAGGGTGCGGGCCGGTGGCCTGCACCCTGGCGGCGCCAGTGCCTTGCGCCTCCTCTCCCTCTCGACTCTCTGACCAACAAGGTCTCTCATGAAACTCGGCTTTTCCTGGCGGGTGCTGGTGTTTATCGCCCCGGCACTGCTGATCTACGCCACCTTCAGCGCGCTGCCGCTGATCGACACGCTGCGCCTGGGCCTGTACAGCGCCGACGACACCGGCGTGCGCACCTTCTCGGGCCTGTCCAACTACATCACCATCCTCTCGGACCCGCAGTGGTCGGCGAGTTTCTGGAATGCGATGGGCAACAACCTGGAGTTCTTTGGCATCCACATGCTGGTGCAAAACCCCGTGGGGCTGCTGTTGGCGGCCTTGCTGTCCTTGCGCAATGTGCGTTTTGCCGCGGCCTACCGCACGGTGTTTTTTCTGCCCACGCTCCTGTCGGTGGTGATCATCGGGTTTGTGTGGCAGCTGATCCTGTCGCCCTTGTGGGGTGTCTCGGAGCGCCTGCTCACGGTGGTGGGTCTGGGCGACTGGTTCGCGCCCTGGCTGGGGCTGGAAGACACTGCGCTGATCACTGTGTCGTTGATGTCGGTGTGGCAGTTCATCGGCGTGCCCATGATGCTGATTTATGCCGCGCTGATCGCGATTCCCGAGGACATCATTGAAGCCGCCGTGGTGGAGGGCGCCTCGCCCTGGCGCATCTTCTGGCAAATCCGCCTGCCGCTGATCCTGCCCACGCTGGGGCTGGTGACCATCCTGACCTTTGTGGCCAACTTCAATGCGTTTGACCTGATCTACACGGTCAAGGGTGCCGTGGCCGGCCCCAACTACAGCACCGACATTTTGGGCACGCTGTTCTACCGCACCTTCTTTGGTTACCAGTCGCAAGTGGCCAGTGCCACTATGGGCGCAGCCGTGGCCACCTTGATGTTTCTGGTGATTCTGGTGGGCGTGGCCCTGTATTTCCTGGTGGTGCAGCGCAGGCTGCAACGCTTCGCTTTGTGAGACCCCACATGGCCACAACACACTCCTTCTCCAAAGCCCTGCCCGTGGCCCCCAGCCGCGTGTTTGTGCACCTCACGCTCATCGCCTACCTGTTGCTGGCGCTCTTGCCCATTCTGTTGGTGTTCATGAACTCGTTCAAGAGCCGCGACGCCATTTTTGATGACCCGCTGGCCTGGCCCACGACCGAGACCTTCTCGCTGATCGGCTACACCAAGGTGCTGGGCCGCTCTGATGTGCTCATGTACTTCGGCAACAGCTTCATCGTCACGGTGGCATCGCTGTTCTTCATCTTGTTGTTTGGTGCCATGGCGGCTTGGGGCCTGTCGGAATACCGCTTCAAGGGCAACCGCTGGCTCAAATTCTTTTTTGCCTTCGGCATCATGGTGCCGATCCGGCTGGGCACGGTGTCCATCCTGCAACTGATGGTGGAGCTGAACCTGGTGAACACCCTCACGGCGCTGGTGCTGGTGTACGTGGCGCAAGGCCTGCCGTTGGCCATCATGATCCTGTCGGAGTTCATGGGCCAGGTGCCCAGTGAGCTGAAGGATGCAGCGCGTTGCGACGGCATTGACGAGTTCCGCATCTTCTTCCAGGTGGTGGTGCCGTTGATCCGCCCCGCCATTGCCACGGTGGCGGTGTTCACCATGGTGCCGATCTGGAACGACCTGTGGTTCCCGCTGATCCTGGCACCGTCCGACAAGACCCAAACCATCACGCTCGGCATCCAGCAGTTTGTGGGGCAGTACGCCACCGACTGGAATGCCGTGCTGGCCTCGTTGTCCCTGGCCATCGTGCCAGTGGTCACGCTGTACGCCCTGTTCTCCCGTCAACTGATTCGCGGCATCACCGCGGGCGCCGTCAAATAAAGCACACACACCATGGCACGCGTTTCCCTCAAAAACATTTCAAAAAGCTACGGCAGCAACGAGCCGGTGCTGCACAACATCAGCCTCGATATCGAACACGGCGAACTGGTCGTATTGGTCGGCCCCAGCGGCTGCGGCAAGTCCACGCTGTTGCGCGTGCTCTGCGGTCTGGAAGACATCAGCAGTGGCGAGCTGCGTATTGGTGACGATGTGGTCAACGACCTTCCGCCAGCGGAGCGCGGCATTGCCATGGTGTTCCAGAGTTATGCGCTGTACCCGCACATGGACGTGTACCGCAACATGTCCTTCGGCCTGAAGATCCACGGTGCCACCAAGGCCGACATCGACAAAAAAGTGCGCGACGCCGCCAAGGTGCTGCACATCGACCACCTGCTGGACCGCCTGCCACGCGAGCTGTCGGGCGGTCAGCGCCAGCGTGTGGCGATTGGCCGTGCCATCGTGCGTGAGCCGCGCCTGTTCCTGTTTGACGAACCCCTCTCCAACCTGGATGCTGCGCTGCGCGCCAAAACCCGCATCGAGCTGGCCCGCCTGC
The DNA here is from genome assembly GCF_058791215.1 of Rhodoferax sp. EU05-FHT12H12. Classification (NCBI taxonomy): domain Bacteria; kingdom Pseudomonadati; phylum Pseudomonadota; class Betaproteobacteria; order Burkholderiales; family Comamonadaceae; genus Rhodoferax; species Rhodoferax sp. EU05-FHT12H12. Next base: position 156,994 of record NZ_JBYTDI010000002.1, read on the forward strand.
ACCGCGACCTGGATGCCACCATGGTCTATGTGACGCATGACCAGGTGGAGGCCATGACGCTGGGTGACAAGATTGTGGTGCTGAGCGAAGGCCATGTGCAACAGGCGGGCACACCCCTCACGCTGTACCAGCAGCCCGCCAACCGCTTTGTGGCGACCTTCATCGGCTCGCCCACCATCAACCTGCTGCCTGCGCGTGTGATCGAGGTATCCGACCTGGGTGCGCGCTTGCAGCTGGGCAACGGCAGCAAGGTGCTGGCCACGGTAGATGCCTCGCAACTGCAGGTGGGCGAGACGGTGGAAGTGGGCCTGCGCCCCGAGCACTGCGAAGTGCTGCCCGCCGGTGTGGCGCCGGGTGCGGACGACACGGCACTGGATGCCGAGATCACGCTGGTGGAGCACCTGGGCGAGTCCAACCTGCTGTACCTGAAGATGGACGACGGACAGGAGCTGATCGTGCGTGGCGACGGCAATGCCGAAGTGCGCCTGGGTGACTCGGTCATCGTGCGCGCGGCGCCGTCGGCGCTGTATCTGTTCAAGGCCGATGGCACCGCCTGCACGCGCCTGCACCCGGGCAATATGCGCTCGGCCCACGCACTATGAGTGTGGTCTGGAACTTCAACGCACTGCCCGCGCACCTCCACTACGCCATCGGTGTGGATGGCGGTGGCACCAGCACGCGGGCGCGTGTGGTGCACCGCAGCGGTGTGGTGGTGGGCGAGGGCAAGGCCGGCGCTTCGGGCTTGATGCAAGGCACGCCCCAAGCCTGGCGCCATATTGCCCAGGCCATCACCCTGGCGGTGCAGGGCCGCCTGCAAGTCGACTGGCCCGTACCCACGCCTGCCAACTGTGCGCTGGGCCTGGGCCTGGCCGGTGCCAACAACGCAGATTGGTATGCCGAATGTTTGGCCGCCAACACCGGTTACACCCGCCTGGTGTTGGCGTCAGATGCCGTCACCGCCCTGTTGGGTGCCCACCAGGGTGCGCCCGGTGCGTTGGTCATCATGGGCACCGGGGCCATTGGCCTGGCACTGCAAGCGAATGGCCGACACACGACCACCGGTGGCTGGGGTTTCCCGTGTGGTGACGAAGGCAGCGGCGCTGACCTGGGCTTGCAGGCTGTCAACCTCACGCAGCGCGCGGTGGACGGGCGCCATGCCTCCACGCCCTTGACCCGCGATGTCTATGAAACCTTGGGTGGCACGCCCGAGTCCCTGTTGGCCTGGTGTGGCGCAGCACGCCAGTTTGAGTACGCCACCCTGGCGCCCAAGGTGTTTGCGCACGCGGCGCACGATGCGGAGGCGGCCCGCTTGCTGGCACGCGCCGCACAAAGCCTGGAGGCGCTGGCGACCGCGTTGGACCCGGCGCACACCTTGCCGTTGGCGGTGGCGGGCAGCATTGCCCAGCGCCTGCTGCCCCAACTTTCACCCGCCATTGCGCAGCGCGTGGTGCCCGCCCAAGGCGACGCCATGGATGGCGCGCTGGCCCTGTGTTTTCAATAAAGGATTGTTTGTGCGTACTTTGATGTTGGAAGAGGCGCTGGCCTCGGCGCGCCAGGTGGCGCTGCAACTGGCGGCGGATGAAGACCGCTACGCCGCCTTGGGCACCGCCCTGCGCGCGCTGCCGCCGCAAGGCGCGGTGACGATCGCGCGCGGCAGCTCGGACCACGCAGCGGCCTACTTTGCCTACCTGGTGATGTCACGCACCGGGCAGCTGGTCACCTCGCTGCCCATGTCGCTGTTGACGCTGTACAAGGCGCCCCTGGCCAAACAGCGTTTGCTGGCGGTGTCCATCTCGCAGTCGGGCCGCAGCCCGGACCTGATTGAACCGATGCAGATGTTTGAAGCGGCGGGTGCCACCACAGTGGCGCTGGTGAACGACACCACCTCGCCCTTGGCCGAGGCTGTGGACTGGGCGCTGCCGCTGCATGCTGGCCCCGAGAAAAGTGTGGCTGCCACCAAGAGTTTTATCTGCGGCCTGGTGGCCGGCGCGCGCCTGGCTGCGCACTGGGGTGCGCATGCCGACCTGCTGCAAGGCCTGCAAACCCTGTCAGCCGCTTTGGATGACGCGTGCCAACAAGACTGGTCCAGCGCGGTGGAGCCGCTGCGCACCGCCAGCAAGCTGATGGTGATTGGGCGTGGGCCAGGCTTGGCCATTGCACAGGAAGCCGCGCTCAAGTTCAAGGAAACCTGCGCCATCCAGGCCGAGGCTTTCAGCGGGGCCGAAGTCAAACACGGCCCCATGGCGCTGGTGGACGAGAACTACCCCATGCTGGTGTTTGCGCTGCGCGGCCCCGCGCAGCAAAGCCTGATTGACCTGGCCACCGAGATGCGCGGCCGCGGGGCCCAGGTGCTGTTGGCCGCTCCGGCCGATGTGCCTGGCCGCGACCTGACGCTGAGCACGGCACCCCAGGAAGACCTGGACCCGATCACCGCCATCCAGAGTTTCTATCTGTTGGTGGAAGCCGTGGCGCGCGCACGGGGTGCCAACCCGGACCAGCCACGCCATCTCTCCAAGGTCACCACCACCCGATAAACTGCGCGGCATGAATTACCAGACGCTGTGGATTGATGGTGCCCCCGCCGTACGCCTGCGGGGGCCTGCGGGAGATTCGGTGACCGTGCTGCTGCGCGGTGCCCAAGTGATTTCGTGGGTGGATGCGGACGGCGTGGAGCGGCTCTACTGCAGCCCCACGTCGCCGCTCAAAGGCCCGCAGGCCGTGCGGGGTGGCGTGCCGGTGATCTTTCCGCAGTTTTCGGAGCGCGGACCCCTGAAGCGCCATGGCTTTGCGCGCACGCGCGAATGGACGCTGCTGCCCCCAGACCTGTCCGCTGCCGAGCCCGTGGTTGCGCTGCAACTGCACAACGCCGTGGGCGACGACCCCCTGTGGCCCCATGCCTGTGTCTGCACCCTCACGGTAAGCCTGCTGCCCCAGGGCCTGTGCATGGCGTTGACCGTGGCGAACACCGGTAGCAGCACCTTCCCTTTCCATGCGGCCCTGCATACCTACCTGGCGGTGGGCGATGTGACACAGGCCGTGCTGACGGGGGTGTTGCCCGGAGGCGCCGCGCTGCCGCTGCGCGACCCGATCGACCAGATCTTCGAAGCCGTGGCGGGCCCCTTGCAGTTGCAGTGCCCGTTGGGCTCCCTGCAGCTGGCACACACGGGGTTTCGCGATGTGGTGGTGTGGAACCCGGGCCCGGACGTGGTGCTGGCCGATTTGCCGACGGGGGCTTACCGGGAATTCGTGTGTGTGGAGCCCGCTGCCGTGGGGGACGCTGTTGTGCTGGCACCCGCGGCCCATTGGGAGGGTGTCACGGTGATTTCCTACAATCGCGCTCTGTCCACCCCGGACCGATAACCTAAGCGAGCTCCCCATGGCCTCCAACAAGCCTTCTACACGCACTTCCCTGCGCCCCATTCCCAATTTCATCTTTGCCAGCCGCTGGCTGCAGCTGCCGCTGTACATCGGCCTGATCGCTGCGCAGGGCGTGTACGTCTTCCACTTCTGGGTGGAGCTGGTGCACCTGCTGGAAGCCGCCTTTGGCAGCCAGACCGCGCTGCAGGCGCTGATCTCCAGCATTGGGTACAAGTCCGATGTGCAGATCGTCTCGCTGAACGAGACCATCATCATGCTGGTGGTGCTGGCGCTGATTGACGTGGTGATGATCTCCAACCTGCTGATCATGGTCATCGTGGGCGGATACGAAACCTTCGTGAGCCGCATGGACCTGGATGGTCACCCCGACCAGCCGGAGTGGCTGAGCCATGTGAACGCCTCGGTACTGAAAGTGAAGCTGGCCACGGCCATCATTGGCATCAGCTCCATCCACCTGCTCAAGACCTTCATCAACGCCGCCAACTACGACGTCAAGGTGCTGATGTGGCAAACCATCATCCATGTGGTGTTCTTGTTGAGCGCACTGGCGATTGCCTACACCGACAAGCTGCTGACCAGCAGCCACCCCAACAAGCACTGAGTCCGGAACTCAGCCCGGCGGCAGGTGGTCGGCATCCGGCCGGCGCGCCGGGTCCACATGGGTCATGAGGTTGAGCACGCGGTGGCGTTGCAGCACCGCAGCACGGGCCGCCACGGCGATGTTGTGGCCTTCTTCCACCGTGAGGGTGGCGTCCACTTCAATGTGGGCATCGGCCACCACCATGTCGCCCATCTTGCGGGTGCGCACATCGTGCACCCCCGCCACACCGGGCGTGGCCAGCAGCGTGGCGCGTATGGCCTGCACCTCCGCTTCGTCCAGGCCACGGTCCATCAGGTCATGCAGTGCGTCCCAGCCAAAACTCCAGCCCATCTTGCCCACCATCAGGCCCACGATGAGTGCGGCAATCGGGTCCAGCAGCGGAAAACCGAGCAGGTTGCCCGCCAGGCCCAGCCCCACCACCAATGAAGAGGCGGCGTCAGAGCGGGCGTGCCAGGCATTGGCCACCAGCATGCTGGATTTGACCATCTTGGCCACGCGCAGCATGTAACGGAACAGCAGTTCTTTGGATACCAGCGCAACACCCGCAACCCACAGGGCCACCGGATGCACCACGGCAATGGTGCCCGGGTCTTGCAGCTTGACCAAGGCCGACCAGACCATGCCCACGCCCACGGCCAGCAGCAACAGGCCGAGCACCAGCGAGGCAGCGGTCTCAAACCGCTGGTGGCCGTAGGGGTGGTCTTCGTCCGCATCCTTCTGGCTGTGGTGGTTGGCCAGCAGCACCACGCCATCGGCCACCAGGTCGGACAGCGAGTGGATGCCGTCGGCAATCAGCGCCTGGGATTTGGCCAGCACGCCCACCACGATTTGCAAGGTGCTGAGCACCAGGTTCACCACCACGCTGACCCAGGTGCTGCGTGTGGCGGCTGCCGTACGTTCCGCCGCGCTGTGGGGGCTGTGCTCGGGGTCGTCAGTCTCGGTGAAGTTCATGGGGCTGTGCCTGTGAAGATCACCGAGTCTGATGCCCCTGCCTTAAGGCAGGCTTAGCTCAGGTGCTTGCCGGCGATGCCGGCCAGCTCAAACATGGTGACCTGGGGCTTGCCAAACACTTCGAGCAGCTTGGCATCGGCGTTGATGCTGCGCTTGTCTTTGGCGTCCTGCAGGCCATTGGCCTTGATGTAGTCCCACAGCTTTTTCATCACCTGCGGGCGGGCAATCGGCTCCGCACCAATCACCGCGGCCAGCGCGGCGCTGGGTTGTTTGCCGCTGGCAGCGGTGGTTTTGCGCGGTGCCTTGGGTTTGGCTTCTTTGGCCGCTGCCGCTTTCTTTGTGGGGGCTTTTTTGGCTGCAGCCCCCGTGGATGCTGCGCGAGTAGCTCCTGTTTTTGTAGCGCCTGCTGCTTTGGTGGCGGCCTTGTAGGCCGTCTTGCGCGGCGGGAACTTGCTGGGGGCGAACTCGAAGTTCACCTTGCCAGCTTCTGCGTCCCAGGCCAGCATGGCCTTGAAGGCACGGCGCGTGCGCATGGAGACAAACTTGTCCAGCAGGTCGGTCTTGCCGGTGGCCAGCAGTTTTTGCATCTGCTCGCGCTCGATGGGTTGCTGCAGGATGATCTGGCCGCTCTTGAAGTCGCAGCTCGGGGTGGGCTGGGCGTCGGTGGGTACCGATTTCTCGCACACATAGTTCTTGCCGTGTTCGAACACGCTGCCGCCGCACTTGGGGCAGGCGCCCAGCGCGGTCTGGGCGCTGAAGTCGATGATTTCGCCGCTCTCTTCGCCGGCCTTGTCGTCGCCAAAGTCGAACTCCAGCTTGTAGTTTTTGGCTTCTTCGTCGAACTTGATGACCATCTCGGCCGTGAACGGCCAGCCGGCCTTGGAGCGGAAGCCGTCCAGCGGACCGATCTTCTTGTCACGCAGGAACTGTTCCACTTCCACGGTCTCGAAGGTGCGTCCGGCGGGCGACTTGCCAAAGGAAAAGCCGCAGCCGTCCTCGGTGCCGGTCTGGCCGGTGCACGTGAAGCGGCGGTAGTTTTCCTTGACGATGCCGCCGCAGTTGGGGCAGCGTGCCTCCAGCGTGGCGTAGTCGCCAGGGATGGTGTCGCGGTCGTACTCCTTGGCCTTTTTGACCATGCGCTCGGTCATGGCGGCGATCTCGGCCATGAAGGTCTCGCGGCGCAGCTTGCCCTGTTCCATCTGGGCCAGCTTGTATTCCCACTCACCCGTCAGTTCGGCCTTGGAGAGCTCTTCCACACCCAGGCCGCGCAAGAGCGTCATGAGCTGGAAGGCCTTGGCGGTAGGAATCAGCTCGCGGCCTTCGCGCAGCATGTACTTCTCGGCAATCAGGCCTTCGATGATGCTGGAGCGGGTGGCAGGTGTGCCCAGGCCTTTTTCGCCCATGGCCTCGCGCAGCTCGTCGTCGTCCACGGTCTTGCCTGCGTTTTCCATGGCGCCGAGCAAGGTGGCTTCGGAGTAGCGCGCGGGCGGCTTGGTTTTCAGTCCCTTGGGGTCCACCGGGTCGCCCTTGACCTTTTCGCCGGGCGCCACGGGCACCAGGTTTTGGCCCTTGTCGCCTTCCTTGGCATCTTCCACTTCGGCAGCGGCTTCTTTGCCGTAGATGGCCAGCCAGCCCGGTTTGACCAACACTTTTCCTTCGGTCTTGAAGGCGTGCTGGGCAGCGGTGGTGATGCGGGTCGTGACTTGGTATTCGGCGCTGGGGAAGAAGATGGCCATGAAGCGGCGCACCACCAGGTCGTAAATCTTCTGCTCGGCCTCGCTCAGGCCACTGGGGGCTTGCAGCGTGGGGATGATGGCAAAGTGATCCGAGACCTTGGCGTTGTCAAACACGCGTTTGGTGGGTTTCACATAGCCGCCCTTGACGGCCTGGGCCGCAAACGGGGCCAGGTGCTTCATGCCGCTGTCGGCCAGCATCTCCAGCGTCTGCTTGACGACCGGCACATAGTCTTCGGGCAGGTTGCGCGAATCGGTACGCGGGTAGGTCAGGGCCTTGTGGCGCTCGTACAGGCTTTGGGCGATGGAGAGCGTAGTCTTGGCGGAGAAGCCAAACTTGCCGTTGGCCTCTCGCTGCAAACTGGTCAGGTCAAACAGCAGGGGAGACGCTTGCGTAGTGGGCTTGCTTTCCTCGGTCACGGTGGCTTGCTGGCCACGCACGGCGTCGGCAATGGCCTGCGCTTCACGCTGGCTCCAGACGCGGTCGGCCTTTTTCTCGGCGTCGTCCGCGTCGCGTTTGTGCGCGGGGTTGAACCACTTGGCGGCATAGTCGCCCGCCTCGGCGTGGAAGGATGCGTGGATTTCCCAGTAGTCGCGGCTGACAAACTTGCGGATCAGCTCTTCGCGCTCCACCACCACGCTCAAGGTCGGCGTTTGCACGCGGCCCACCGTGGTCAGGAAGAAACCACCGTCGCGGCTGTTGAACGCCGTCATGGCGCGTGTGCCGTTGATGCCCACCAGCCAGTCCGCCTCCGACCGGCAGCGCGCGGCGTCGGCAAGTGGCTGCATTTGCGCATTGGTGCGCAACGCGCCAAAGCCATCACGAATGGCTTGGGGTGTCATCGACTGCAGCCACAGGCGGCTGACGGGCTTGCCCAGCGGCTTGGCGCCACCGGCGTACTGCTCGATCAGGCGGAAGATCAGCTCCCCTTCGCGGCCCGCGTCACAGGCGTTGACGATCTTGTCCACGTCCTTGCGTTTGGCCAGCTTGACCACCGCGTTCAGGCGTGTCTTGGTCTTGTCCACGGGCTTGAGGTCAAAGTGCGGCGGAATGACGGGCAGGTGGGCAAAGCTCCACTTGCCGCGTTTCACGTCAAATTCTTCGGGAGCCTGGATCTCGACCAGGTGGCCCACGGCGCTGGAGACGACGTAATCCTCGCTCTCGAAGTATTCGTCGTGTTTTTCGAACTTGCCTGCCGTGGGCGTGAGCGCGCGCACGATGTCTTGGGCGACCGACGGCTTTTCTGCAATGACCAAAGTTTTCATCTGACTACAATCCAGTTCTCGCGTGCGCGCAGGCGCGCACTTGCACACGCAGGCACGCACACATGCGCGCCCATACGATTCACCATACCAAATTTTCGACCCGTGGCAAAAACCCCAGTGATTTCCTCCACCCCTGCCAATAACCGACGCATCCAGGCGCGGCGCTCCGGGGTCCACGGCAAAGGCGTGTTTGCAGTGCAGGACATCGCCGAGGGCGAAACCATCATCGAGTATGTGGGCGAGGTCATCAGCTGGCAGGAGGCGCAAGACCGCCACCCCCACGACCCCAAGGACCCCAACCACACCTTCTACTTCTCGCTGGAAGACGGCAACGTGATCGACGCGCTGTATGGCGGCAACTCCTCGCGCTGGATCAACCATTCGTGCGACGGCAACTGCGAGGCTGACGAGGTGGAGGGCCGTGTGTTCATCAAGGCGCTGCGCAACATCAAGGCCGGTGAAGAGCTGAATTACGACTACGGCCTGATCATCGACGAGCGCTACACCAAGAAGCTCAAGGCGGAGTACCCCTGCTGGTGCGGCAGCAAGAACTGCCGAGGCACACTCCTGTCCCCCAAGAAATGACAGTACGCTGGCCTGCCGAAGCGATCTGGGAGGCCATCAGCCCCCTGTGGCCGACCTTTTCGGTGGAGATCCTGCCAGAGGTGGACTCCACCAACACCGAGCTGATGCGCCGCGCACGTGCGGGGCAGCTGGACCCGGTGCTGCTGGTGGCCGAGCGCCAGACCGCGGGCCGCGGCCGCCTGGGGCGCGACTGGAAAAGTGATGTGCAGGGCCTGGGTGGCACGCTGACATTCTCGCTGGGGGTGCCTCTGGCGCCCGCGGATTGGTCGGGCCTGTCCTTGGCCGTGGGGCTGGCCGTGGTGGAAAGCCTGCACCCGGAGCTGCGCCTGAAATGGCCCAACGACGTGTGGCTGCAGCAGCGCAAGCTGGCCGGCATCCTGATCGAAACCGCCAGTGTGGGCGATGTGCGTTTTGCCGTGATCGGCGTGGGCATCAATATCGCCCGCCGCGATGCCACCGACCTGCGCACCCCGCCTGCGGCCTTGCAGGAGCTGTGGCCCGAGGCCACGGCCCCGGATGTGCTGGCGCGTGTGGCCCTGCCGCTAGCCCGGGCGGTGCAGCGGTTTGCGGCGGAGGGTTTTGCACCTTTGCGCCCGGCTTTCCACTTGCGTGACCTGCTGTATGGCCAGCTGGTGGTGTGCAGCGATGGCGTGGGCGGCACCGCCCGCGGCGTGGATGCCAGCGGCGCGCTGCTGGTGCATACTGACCAGGGTTTGCTCAAAATTAACAGTGCGGAGGTCAGTGTGCGGCCTGCGCCCCCTGCCACGGTGCCCTGACCTTATGTTGCGTTTGCTAGTCCTGGTTTTGCTGCTTGCCAACGGCCTGTTTTTCGCCTGGAGCCATGGCCTGCTGCGTGCCTATGGGTTTGCCCCCGCGCCGGTCAACGAGCCGCAGCGCATGGCCCAGCAAATCAGGCCTGAGAGCATCAAGCTGCTCAGCGCCAGCGAGATCAAGCGCGTGGAGGCCCAGGTGCAGGCCGATCTGGCGCCCAAGGAGTGCCTGCAGGCCGGGCCTTTTGATGACGCCCAGGCGGCGACCTTGCGCAAGGCGCTGGAGTCTGCCCTGCCCTCGGGGTCCTGGCAGCTGGAGGAGGCCAAGGTGGCGGCCCAGTGGATCGTCTACATGGGCAAGTACGCCACGGCTGAGCTGCAGGCCAAGAAGCGGGCGGAGCTCCATGGCATGGGCATCAAGTCGGACAGTGTCAGCACCCCTGCGCTGGAGATCGGCCTGTCCTTGGGCGGTTTTGAGACCGAGGCTGCGGCCAAGGCCGAGCTGGCACGTCTGGCACCCAAGGGCATTCGTACTGCCAAAGTGGTGCAAGAGCGCGAAGCCGGCACGGCCAGTGTGCTCAAGCTGCCTGCCCTGACCGAGATGTTGCGTGCCAAATTGGCAGACCTGAAGCCGGCTTTGGCCGGCAAGCCCCTGAAAAACTGCCCTTGACCGCGGCGTTGCGGCCCGCTTAGGCGCTGTCTGGCCGCTGGTGAAAGCGCAGCGTAAAGCTGGCACCCGGCATGGCGGCGCCGGGTTTGGCGTCTTCGACCGAAATGGTGGCGTGGTGCTGGCGGGCAATTTCCAGCACGATGGGCAGGCCCAGCCCGGAACCGTCGGCCTCGTTGCCCAGTGCGCGGTAAAACGGCTGGAACACCAGCTCGCGCTCCGCTACGGGGATGCCGGGGCCTGAGTCCTCCACTTGCAACACCAATGCCTTGCTGAACGGGTCCAGCAGCACGCGGGCGGTGATCACGCCCGGTTTTTCGGCGCTGCTGGGGGTGTAGTTGATGGCGTTGTCCACCAAATTGCGCACCATTTCCTTCAGCAGTGTCGGGTTGCCCGACAGGCTCACGCCATCGGTGCCGGGTTGCACGCCCTCAAACCCGAGGTCGATGTGTTTGTCCATGGCCCGTGGCACGCAGTCGCGCACCACGTCCATGGTCAGGCGTGCCAGATCGCAGGGCTGGTGACTGAGCACGGCGCCACTGCTCTCGGCGCGGGCCAGCGCCAGCAGCTGGTTCACGGTGTGGGTGGCGCGGATGCTGGAGCGGCCGATTTGTCGCAGGGACTGTTTGAGGTCTTCGGCGCTGGCGCCCTGGCGTTGGGCCAGGTCGGCCTGCATGCGCAGCCCGGCCAGCGGCGTTTTGAGCTGGTGCGCCGCATCGGCCAGGAAGCGTTTTTGCGTGGCGATGGAGTCCTTCAGGCGCATCAGCAGGTCGTTCACCGAGGACACCAGTGGCACGACCTCCAGCGGCACGGCTTCCACATCCAGCGGGCTCAGGTCGTCCGGGCTGCGCGCACGGATGCGCTCCTCCAGGCTGTTGAGCGGCTTGATGGCCTGTACCAGCGCCAGCCAGACCAGCAGCACCGCCAGCGGCAGGATGACGAACTGCGGCAGCATCACGCCCTTGACGATCTCGGTGGCCAGCACCGAGCGTTTGTCCATGGTTTCGGCCACCTGCACCAGCGCGGGTTTGCCCTGGGGCAGGTCCAGCTTGACCCACATGTAGGCCACCTTCAGGTCCACGCCCTTGAACTCCACATCCCGCATGCGGACTTCGCCGGGCGGCAGCCGTTCGTCCTCAGGCGGGAGGGGCAGCTCTTTTTCACCGCTCAGGTATTCGCCTTGGGTACCCAGCACCTGGTAATACACGGTGTCGGCATCGTCGGCACGCAGCAGTTCCCGTGCGGGCAGCGGCAATACAAACTGGGCGTGACTTTTGTTGATGGTGATGAGCTGGGCCAATGCGCCCACGTTGTATTCGAGCGAGCGGTCAAACGGTTTGCCGGCAATGCCTTGGGCCACCAGCCAGGTCAGTACCAGGCTGACTGGCCACAGCAGCAGCAGGGGCGTGAGCATCCAGTCCAGGATTTCTCCGAACAGGCTGCGTTGCTCGCGCTGGAAAAGCTTCATCGGCAAGGTGTGTTTTTCAAGCCAAATAGGGGCTTAGGCGCCGTGAAATATGCGTGAAAAGCTATGAAAAACATAGCATTTATTCAGGGGGCGATCTTTTCCAGGCAATAACCCAGGCCCCGCACGGTGGCGATGCGGATGGGGCCCTTCTCGATCTTCTTGCGCAGGCGGTGGATGTAGACCTCGATGGCGTTGTTGCTCACCTCTTCGCCCCACTCGCACAGGCGCTCCACCAACTGGTCCTTGCTGACCAGGCGGCCGGCGCGCTGCAGCAGCACTTCCAGCAGGCCCAATTCACGGGCAGACAGCTCCACCATTTTGCCGTCGATGGTGGCCACGCGGCCGGCCTGGTCGTAGGTCAGCGGCCCGTGTTTGATGCTGGCGCTGGTGGCGCCCATGCCACGGCGCACCAGGGCACGCACACGGGCTTCCAGCTCTTGCAGGCTGAAGGGTTTGGCCATGTAGTCGTCAGCGCCGTAGTCCAGGCCCTTGACGCGCTCGTCCACGCTGTCGGCTGCGGTGAGGATGAGCACCGGCAGCGAAGAGCCGCGGGCGCGCAGTTTCTTCAGCACCTCCAGCCCGTGCATCTTGGGCAGGCCCAGGTCCAGGATCAGCAGATCGAACTCGGTGTTGGTCATCAGCGCGGCATCAGCTTCGGTGCCACTGGCCACGTGGTCCACAGCGGCGCCCGCACTGCGCAGGGCGCGCAGCAGGCCGTCGGCCAGGACCTGGTCGTCTTCGGCTATGAGTATTCGCATGGGTTGTCTCCTCGCTCGGGCAGCGCGTTGCTGCGGTGTTTTTGCCATTCTAGGCGCGCGCCCTGCACGCCCCCTGGCGTGGCAGTGGCGACGCCGCTACCGCCCGCTGTAGGCCTCCAGGCCCAGGGCCACCACGGTGGCGACTTCGGCGCTGACGGCTTGGCGCAGCTCGTCTTCGGCCTGAGCCACCGCTTCCCGGTAGGCCCCCAGCCAGGCCAGGCCGATGGCCGTGAACTGAACGTGCCGCGCGCGCGCATCGGCCGGGTCGTCTTTGCGCGTCACCATGCCCCAGGCCTCGCACTGGGTCACCAGCGTGCCCATGGCCTGCTTGCTCATGCCGGCACGCTGGGCCAGATCAGTCAGGCGCAAACCTTCTACTGCCAGGTGCCGCGTGATGTGGATGTGGGCCGCGCCCACCTGCCCGCGCTCGGCCAGATTGGACAGCCCCAGTGGCACACCGGGGTGGTGCGCCATCAGCTCCAGCACCCGTGCGTCAAAGCGCTCCAGCGCCAGGCGCAGCCAGTGGCCCAAGTGGTTTTGCCGCCAGGTGTCATTCGGGATGGGGAGGGAGTCAGGCACGGCTAAATGGTAATGCAAACTGATTAAAAAATGTGTTTGAGGTTTTTAATGTGCCGCTTAAACTACTGTTCAAGCATCCAGCCTGTTGTTAAATCCAGATGGCTGCGGCGCACCAACCCATTGATTTTCAAGGAGATTTCTCATGGACGCACCCGTCAAGAACCCCAACAACACCAATGGTGGCAACGCCGAAAAGGCCAAGGCCCTGCAGGTGGCCCTGGCCCAGATCGAAAAGCAGTTCGGCAAGGGCACCATCATGCGCTTGGGCGAGGGCGAGGTGATCGAGGACATCCAGGTCGTCTCCACCGGCTCCTTGGGGCTGGACATTGCGCTGGGCGTAGGCGGTCTGCCCCGGGGGCGTGTCGTCGAAATCTACGGTCCGGAGTCATCCGGCAAGACCACGCTGACGCTGCAGGTGATTGCCGAAATGCAAAAGCAGGGCGGCCAGTGCGCCTTTGTGGACGCCGAGCATGCGCTGGACGTGCAGTACGCCCAAAAGCTGGGCGTGAACCTGCAAGACCTGCTGATCTCCCAGCCCGACACCGGTGAGCAGGCGCTGGAAATTGTGGACAGCCTGGTGCGCTCCGGCGCGGTCGATCTGATCATCGTGGACTCGGTGGCGGCGTTGACACCCAAGGCCGAACTGGAAGGCGAAATGGGTGACAGCTTGCCCGGTCTGCAGGCCCGCCTGATGAGCCAGGCCCTGCGCAAGCTCACCGCCCATATCAAGAAGACCAACTGCATGGTCATCTTCATCAACCAGATTCGCATGAAGATTGGCGTGATGTTCGGCAGCCCCGAAACGACTACCGGCGGCAACGCGCTGAAGTTCTACGCCTCGGTGCGCCTGGACATCCGCCGCACCGGCACCATCAAGAAGGGCGAGGACGCGATCGGCAACGAAACCAAGGTCAAGGTGGTGAAGAACAAGGTGGCGCCCCCGTTCAAGACGGCCGAGTTCGACATCCTGTTCGGCGAGGGCATCAGCCGCCACGGTGAAATCATCGACATGGGCGTGACGGCCGGCATTCTGGAAAAGTCTGGTGCCTGGTACGCCTACCAGGGCGAAAAAATCGGTCAGGGCCGTGACAACGCGCGGGAGTTCCTGCGTGAAAACCCGGCCCTGTCGGTAGAGATCGAAAACAAGGTGCGCGAAGGCCTGGGTATCCCCTTGCTGCCCGTGGCCGAACCCGAGGTCAAGACCAAGGGGAAGAAGGGCGACAAGGCCGAAAAATCTGAGTAAATTGGCCTTTAACCCTTATGGATACTGCGCAAGCAGCTATGAAATCAGGAGCAATACAAACGCCATCCTTGACCGGCCGTGCCTTGCGCCTGCTCAGCACCCGGGAGCATTCCCGGGCCGAGCTGGAGCGCAAGCTGGCGCAGTACGAGGAAGAGCCCGGCGCTGTGGCCAAGGTGCTGGACGCTCTGCAGGCCAAGGGGTTTATCAACGAGGCGCGGGTGCTGGAGTCGGTGGTGCATCGGCGGGCCAGCAAGCTGGGTGCTTCGCGCATCAAGCAAGAGCTGCAGGCCAAAGGGCTGGAGCCGCAGGCCGTGGCCGAAGCGGTGCAGGCCCTGCGCGCCAGTGAACTGGAGCGCGCCCGCGAGATCTGGCGCAAGAAGTTTGGCCGCCAGCCCGCTGATGCGGCCGAGCGCGGCAAGCAGATGCGCTTTCTGGCCAGTCGCGGCTTTGGCGGCGACACCATCCACAAGGTGGTGTCGGGCGCGGACGAAGATTAGGGCAATTTGCCGCCGGGCCCCCCAAGGCAAATTGGTCCCCCTTGGGGGCCAGCGACCCGCGCAGCGGCGGAGCGTGGGGGCTTAACCTTCCAGGCCCAGCATCAATTGCAGGTTCTGCACGGCTGCGCCGCTGGCACCCTTGCCCAGGTTGTCGAGGCGAGCCACCAACACGGCATGGGCAAAGCCGTCTTTGGCCGCGTCATTGGCAAACACGCGCAATTCCAGTTGGTTGGTGTCGGCCAGCGCTGCAGCATCCAGTTTGAGGTCGGGTGTGACGGGCTCCACGGTCACCCAGGTGCTGCCCGCATAGTGCTGGGCCAGCGCCTTGTTCAGGTCTTGCGCGCTGGGCTGGCCAGGCAAGGTGTCCAGATGCAGGGGCAGTTGCACCAGCATGCCTTGTTTGAAATTGCCCACCGATGGCACAAACAGCGGGCGCCGTGTCAGGCCCCCGTACTGCATGATTTCAGGGATGTGCTTGTGCTTGAGGCCCAGGGCGTACAGCTCGTAGGGCGCGCCCGTGCCTTGCTCGTAGGCCTCGATCATGGTGCGACCGCCACCCGAATAGCCACTCACCGAGGGCAGGCAAACGGGGAAATCGGCAGGCAGCAGGCCTGCATCTACCAGCGGGCGGATCAGTGCAATTGCTCCGGTGGCGTAACAGCCCGGGTTGCTCACACGGCGGGCATTCGCCACGGCCTCGCGCTGGCCTGGGGCCAGTTCAGGAAAACCGTAAACCCAGCCCGCGGCGGTACGGTGTGCGGTGGAGGCGTCGATGATGCGCGGGCCCGGGTGGCCGGTTTCTTTCTCCAGGCCGTCCACCATGGCCACGGTTTCGAAGGCGGCGTCATCATGCAGGCACAGCACCACCAGGTCAGCCTGCGCCACCAGCGCGCGCTTGGCCTGCGGGTCTTTGCGCAGGGCCGGGTCTATGCTGAGAAGTTCGATCTGCGGCATGGCCTGCAGGCGCTCCCGAATTTGCAGTCCGGTGGTGCCAGCTTCGCCGTCAATAAAGATCTTTTTCATCCGATGTGCCATTCTTCAACAAAGGGGAAATGTAGGCCCCGCGGGGGTGGTCGAGCCTTGCAGGCTCACAGCGTTGTAAGCCTCGCACAAGTATTGTGCATCGCACCATGATACAGTCGCAGGCTGATGTGTCCAGTGCCATGCACTCGCAATTTCATGTTGCGGCATGGTGAAAATTGTCCAGTCCAGAGAGAGACGTCATGAAGATTCACGAGTACCAAGGCAAGGAAATCTTGCGCCAGTTCGGTGTGCCGGTGCCCCGCGGCATCCCCGCTTTCACAGTGCAAGAGGCGGTGGAAGCTGCCCAGAAACTTGGCGGCCCAGTTTGGGTTGTCAAGGCACAAATCCACGCAGGTGGACGCGGCAAGGGCGGTGGCGTGAAGGTGGCCAAGTCCATCGACGACGTCAAACGCCTGGCTGGCGAAATTTTGGGCATGCAGCTCAAGACGCACCAGACTGGCCCCGAAGGCCAAAAGGTACGCCGCCTCTACATCGAAGACGGCGCCGACATCAAGAATGAACTGTATGTGTCGCTGGTGACCGATCGCGCTACGCAGAAGGTGGCCCTGATCGCGTCGAGCGAAGGTGGCATGGACATCGAGGAAGTGGCCCATTCCACGCCTGAAAAGATCGTGACCGAGATGATCGATCCTCTGACCGGTATCACGACCGAGCAGAGCAAGAAAGTGGCCGCAGCCATTGGCCTGACCGGCGCTTCTATCGACCAGGCCGTAGACATCTTCGCCAAGATCTACAAGTGCTACATGGACACCGATGCGTCGCTGGTGGAAATCAACCCGCTGAACTGCGACTCCAAGGGCAATTTGATGGCCTTGGACGCCAAGTTCAACTTTGACCCCAACGCGCTGTTCCGCCACCCCGAAATCGTGGCCTACCGCGATCTGGACGAAGAAGACGCTGCCGAAGTGGAAGCTTCCAAGTTCGACCTGGCTTACATCAGTCTGGACGGCAACATCGGTTGCCTGGTGAACGGCGCTGGTTTGGCCATGGCCACCATGGACACCATCAAGCTGTATGGTGCTGAGCCTGCCAACTTCCTGGACGTGGGCGGCGGAGCCACCCCCGAGAAGGTGACCGAAGCCTTCAAGATCATGTTGAAGAACCCCAAGGTCGAGGCCATCATGGTCAACATCTTCGGCGGCATCATGAAGTGCGACACCATCGCCACCGGCGTGATCACCGCCTGCAAGGCCGTGAACCTGTCCGTGCCGCTGGTGGTGCGCATGAAGGGCACCAACGAAGACCTGGGCAAAAAGATGCTGGCCGAGTCCGGCTTGCCCATCATCAGCGCCGACAGCATGGCCGAAGCGGCCGAAAAAGTTGTCGCAGCCGTCAAAGCCCGCTAAGGAAACACCATGTCGATCTTTATCAACAAAGACACCAAAGTCATCACCCAGGGTATCACCGGCAAGACCGGCCAATTCCACACTGAAAAGTGCCAGGAATACGCAAACGGCAAAAACTGCTTTGTGGCTGGCGTGAACCCCAAGAAGGCTGGCGAGTCCATCTTCAACATCCCAATCTACGCCTCCGTCAAGGAAGCGGCCAGCGATACTGGCGCCACCGTGTCGGTGATCTATGTGCCGCCCGCCGGCGCTGCTGCTGCCATCTGGGAGGCTGTCGAAGCCGATCTGGACTTGGCGATCTGCATTACCGAAGGCATTCCCGTGCGCGACATGCTGGAAGTGCGCAACAAGATGAAGGCCAAGGAAGCTGCTGGTGGCAAGCGCACGCTGTTGCTCGGACCCAACTGCCCTGGCTTGATCACGCCTGACGAAATCAAGATCGGCATCATGCCCGGCCACATCCATCGCAAGGGCCGCATCGGTGTGGTGTCCCGTTCCGGTACGCTGACCTATGAAGCGGTGGCGCAACTGACCGAGATCGGTCTGGGCCAGTCCAGCGCGGTTGGCATTGGTGGTGACCCCATCAACGGCTTGAAGCACATCGACGTGATGAAGGCCTTCAATGACGATCCCGATACCGACGCCGTCATCATGATTGGTGAAATCGGCGGACCCGATGAAGCCGAAGCCGCCCGTTGGTGCAAGCTGAACATGAAGAAGCCGATCGTGGGATTTATCGCTGGTGTGACAGCGCCCCCAGGAAAGCGCATGGGCCACGCTGGCGCCTTGATCTCTGGTGGTGCAGACACCGCCGATGCCAAGCTGGCTGTCATGGAAGAGTGCGGCTTCAAGGTCACACGCAATCCCTCTGAAATGGCCAAACTGCTCAAGGCCATGCTGTAAGCGTGGTGCTAGGGGCAAGGTTGGTACGCTGACCTTCACACAAGCCGGATGTCCTGAGTGACAATCCGGCTTTCGCATTTTGGGGTAACACACTCCGCACAAGGACTACCGTGGAAGAATTTCTCACAGCGCATTTCTGGATTGCCGTCGGTCAAATCATCATGATCGACATTTTGTTGGGTGGTGACAACGCCGTGGTGATTGCGCTCGCATGTCGCAAATTGCCTGCCCACCAGCGTCTCAAGGGCATTCTGTGGGGGACCGCCGGTGCGATTGTGTTGCGTGTGGTGCTGATTGCTTTTGCGCTGACCTTGTTGCAGATTCCTTACCTGAAGCTGGTTGGCGCAGCCTTGTTGCTGTGGATCGGTGTCAAGTTATTGGCACCCCATGATGAGGATGAACATTCCAATATCCAGGGGAGCGACAAACTGTGGGCTGCGGTCAAAACTGTCATCGTGGCCGACTTGGTGATGAGTGTGGATAACGTGATTGCGATCGCTGGTGCAGCCACGGGGGCCGGTAGTGGTCACCAGTTGTCTTTGGTAATTTTTGGTTTGCTGGTGAGTATTCCCATCATCATCTGGGGCAGCCAGTTGGTCCTTAAATTGATGGACCGTTTCCCCTTCATCATTACGGTGGGTGGCATGCTTTTGGGTTGGATCGCGGGCACCATGGCCCATGGTGATCCGGCCATGAAAGAGGTTTTGCCACAAACGACCGTGTGGAGCTATGGTCTGGGTGTTGCTGGCGCGGTGTTGGTGTATGCCTTGGGTTACGTTAGCCGCAAACGGGTGCCAAGCAGTACTTGAGGGCAGGCGCCTCCGCTCATCGCACTGGTGTTCCACTTGTCAAAAAAGCGCCGGGCAGCAGGCTTTATCGCCTTGTGAAAGGGCGTGCTGTCTGATACTGTTACAAATTAAGAGCCTCCCCGTCTGGGAAGGATGTGGCGTGTGTTCGGCTGATGAAATTGGCCTGACTCAGGGTGAGGGGGATGGGTGGCGAAACGTTCTTCAAAGTTGCAGGTGTTTTGGCGTACCGACTGGTTTGCCGGCATAGCCGTGGTGCTTGTGGCCATCGCTTTGCACGTGGCGACCGATTTTGTTGGAACCCTGGAGCGCCGTTTCTACGACTTCGCCAGTACAAGTACCGCGCGTCAGCCCTCTGACCGCATCGCAGTAATTGCCATCGATGACCAGAGCATTGCCAATATTGGGCGTTGGCCATGGCCAAGAGATGTGCATGCCAAACTGATTGATCAACTTGCGGCTGCCAAAGCCAAGACGATTGCGCACACCGCGTTCTTCATCGAACCGCAGGTCGACCCAGGCTTGCAATACATCCGCAAAATGAAGACTGCTGTGAATGCACCCGCGGATGGTGGTGCTCCCAATGCACAGTTGGTACAACTTATCGCGGAAGCAGAGCAAGCCCTGGATACCGATGCCAAGCTGGTGGCCAGTGTGCAAGCAGCGGGCAATGTGATATTGCCTTCTGTGTACGTTCTGGGGGAACCGCAAGGGCGTCCGGATGAACCTTTGCCGCCGTATGCGGCGAAAAGTGCCATCGATGAAAACAGAGGCTACTCCATCCTGGCGCAGCGTGGTCAGCAGCCGCTAGAAGCGCTGGGCAACGTTGCTGCAGGCATTGGCCACCTGAACCAGTTTCCAGATGTGGATGGGGCTGTGCGCCTTGAGCCCTTGCTGGTGAATTTCTACGGGAAGGCGATTCCATCGATGGCGCTGTTGGCGGCCGTGAATAGTTTGAATTTGAATGCCGCAGATATCCGCTTGAATGCAGGCGAATCCGTGCAAGTCGGACGACTGCAGGTCAAAACAAATGATGTCGCCTTGATGTTGCCCCAGTTCTACAAGGGACGAGAAGGCAAACCAGCGTTCGCGGTAGATTCTTTTTACGATGTCTTGACCGGGAAAATTCCGGCCAGCAAGTACGCAGACAAAATTGTGATCATTGGCGCGACTGCCGCAGGTGTGGGCGTGCAGTTTCCGGTGCCAGGGTATTCATCGTTGTCACCTGCCGAGACAATCGCACACATCACTTCCAGCATTTTGAGCGAGCATTTTATTGTTCAGCCTGTTTGGGCGGTGTGGGCCAGCCTTGGGGCCTTTTTGTTGGTGGCAGCATATATTGTGTGGGCTTTGCCCAGGTTGGGGGCGGGTACCGCAGCCTCGTTAACACTTGGTGGCTTTGTCGCGCTGTTGCTGATGGAGTTTGGGCTGTTGTCGGGTGCGGCGACCTGGGTTCAATTGGTTTTCCCGGCTGCTGTGCTGGTGTTGGGCCACTTGGCATTAACGACCAAACGGTTTTTGATGACAGAGGCAGGCAAGGTCAAAGCGGACGAAGAATCGGCAGAAACCAACCGGATGATGGGCTTGGCGCTCCAGGGCCAGGGGCAGTTGGATATGGCATTCGATCGCTTTCGCCGCGTCCCCATGGGGGATGCTGTGATGGGCAATTTGTACAGTTTGGCGCTGGACTTTGAACGCAAACGCCAATTCAACAAAGCTGAGTCTGTGTACGAGCACATGGCGGCTTTTGATGCTGGTTATAAAGATATCAAGGCCAAACTGAGTCGGGCCAAAAACCTCTCGGAAACAGTCATTCTTGGCAGTGCTGGGCACCCGGGGGGCACCATGCTTTTGGATGGCGGCGCAGTAGAAAAACCCATGCTGGGGCGCTACCAAGTGGAAAAAGAACTTGGCAAGGGTGCCATGGGCGTGGTGTACCTCGGCAAAGATCCCAAGATTGGCCGGGTGGTGGCCATCAAAACCATGGCTCTGAGCCAGGAGTTTGCAGGCGAAGAGTTGGTGGATGCGCGTGAGCGGTTTTTCCGTGAGGCGGAGACAGCTGGACGTTTACAACACCAGAATATCGTTACGATTTTTGATGCCGGTGAAGAACATGATTTGGCTTATATCGCCATGGAGTTTCTGAAAGGGCGCGATCTGGTCGAATACTGCAAAGGCGGCAATCTATTGCCGGTTCCTTTGGTTGTCAGCATTGTTGCAAGAGTGGCAGAGGCTTTGGACTATGCCCACAGGCAGATGGTGGTCCACCGCGACATCAAGCCAGCCAACATCATGTACGAGCGTGAAAGTGACTCGGTGAAGGTGACTGATTTCGGAATCGCTCGCATCACAGACTCCAGTAAGACCAAAACCGGCCTGGTTTTGGGGACGCCCAGTTTTATGTCGCCTGAGCAGTTGGCGGGGAAAAAAGTGGATGGGCGCTCTGACTTGTACTCTTTGGGCGTGATGCTTTTTCAGTTGCTGACGGGGGTACTTCCCTTTCGCGGCGACTCCATGGCAGAGTTGATGTTCAAAATTGCAAATGAGGAAGCCCCCGATGTGCGGGTGGTTCGCCCAGAGTTGCCTGAAGCCTTGGCGAGCATAGTCGCCTTGATGCTGCACAAACGGCCGGAGTTGCGTTACCAGGATGGTGCACAAGTTGCGCTGGATTTGCGTGGTGCCCTGTCTGCTTCTACCGTACCACCGGTTGTGCAAGGAGCGCCGGTTGTTGGGGGCGGTTCTGCGAGCCCTACCGATTTTGCAGCAACGAATCCGAATGTAGCCGCTGCGTATGACCGCACCGTCGTGCAAACAGTAGCCCGCGTGGACGCGCGCCCATCGTCCGGCTCTACCGATATAGAAATTTGACAGCACCCATGATGTACCAGTTTTGCGCCCAAACAGACCCTGGTCGGACCCGAGATAACAACGAGGATTCGGTCGCTTTTGAGGAAACTGCGAAGGTCGCGGTGTTGGCCGATGGCATGGGTGGATATAACGCCGGTGAAATTGCCAGTGGAATGGCCACGGCCTTCATCAAGTCGGAGCTCAGTCGCTGGTTGACGGTCGCGGGGGCCACCGCGCAGGCAAAAGAGGTGCGGCGGGCGATGGAAATATGTGTCGATAACGCCAACATGGCGATTTTCAACTCTGCCAACGCCAATGCGGCATATGCAGGTATGGGGACGACACTGGTGGTCGGGGTGTTTCGGGACGATCGCCTGCTGTTGGGGCACATCGGAGACTCGCGATGCTACCGTTTACGCGCCGGTGTCCTGAGTCAGATCACCAAGGATCACTCTTTGCTGCAGGAGCAAATTGATGCGGGCCTTATCTCCACCGAGCAAGCTGCGAACTCTTCCATCAAGAATTTGGTGACGCGCGCTTTGGGTGTTGAGGATGCAGTTGCACTGGATGTCAACGAGTACGTGGTCGAGCCAGGCGACTTGTATCTTATGTGCTCAGACGGCTTATCAGATATGGTCGCCGATGAACTAATCGCTAGAATCGTAAGCGAGAGCGTGGCCTTGGACCAAAAAGCAGATTTATTGATTGCTGCCGCCAACGAGAATGGCGGTCGAGACAATATTTCGGTGTTGATGGTCTCGGTAAGCGAGGCAGCGGAGCGGCGGGGTTTGTTTGCCAGGCTGCTAGGGAAGTAGAGTACTGGGATTTTCCACAAACCAATTACAGAAAAAGGAGTCGATCATGCCGAAGATGATCGTTTCGATCGATGAGGTCGTGATCAAGGAAGTTCAGCTTACGAAGGACCGCACGACCCTGGGGCGCCGTCCCTACAACGATATCGTTATCGATAACTTGGCTGTAAGTGGTGAGCATGCTGTATTGCTCATGACAGGTGGAGAGGTATTCCTGGAAGACCTTAACAGCACGAATGGTACCTACATCAATGGCAAGGCCGTGAAGAAGCAGCAATTGCAAAACGGTGACGGTATTGAAATTGGGAAGTACAAAATCAAGTTTGTTGGCGACGGTGCTGCTGAGAATTTTGACAAAACCATGGTGGTGCGTGCGCGCCCCATGGTCGCACCCTCAAGTGCTCCCGCATCGGGGTACCCCACTGCGGCTGGGGACTCGATGGGGCTCGGTGCGTTTCACGCGGCGATCAAAGTGTTGTCGGGTGCAGCTTCTGGCCGTGAGGTCCCTCTGACCAAGGTGGTCACCACGATTGGCAAGCCGGGTGTTGCGGTCGCTGCAATCACCCGTCGACAGCATGGCTACGTGGTGCATCATGTGGAGGGGGCTGGCAATCCCACCTTGAATGGAACGCCTATTGGAACAGACCCCATATCCCTGAAAAATGGTGATTTGGTGGAGCTGGCGGGAACCCAAATGCAGTTTGTGCAAACCTGATTGTTATCCGTCAGCAGGCCTGACCGCTTCCTCCCCTTGGTGTTGGCAGGCGTTTGCATGAATTCAATTGCAAAACACTGGCGGCGTATTGCGGTGACGCTGATCCCGGTGCTTCTGGCTTTGTTGCACGCCATGGGCGTGGCGCGTATGGGAGTTCTTCAGCGCCTGGACGACATCATCTACGATGCGCGTCTTCAAGCCACGATGCCGCGCACACTGGATGATCGCATCGTCATTATTGATATTGACGAAAAAAGCCTGGCTGAACTTGGTCGTTGGCCCTGGGGGCGCAACAAGCTGGCTGAATTGGTCGACACCTTGTTTTTGGACCAACAAGTTGCCGTTCTTGGGTTCGATGTTGTGTTTGCGGAGGCGGATGAAAGCTCGGGTCTGGCGCGGCTAAATCAGTTGGCCAAACAGGAGTTGAAAGACTATCCAGGTTTCTCCGAGCGTCTGAAGCAGTTGGAACCCGAGTTGGATTTTGACGCTGCGTTTGCAAGGGCCATTGCCAATCGTCCCGTTGTCATGGGGTACTACCTCACCAGTGACAAAGAGGGGCGCTCCAGCGGTGTGCTGCCTGTGCCTGTGCTGCCTGGGTCGGCGCTGCAGGGACGCCAAATCAAGGCCACCTCGTGGACGGGGTATGGCGCAAACATAGAGCAACTGGCGCTCTCGGCGCCTATGGCCGGCTTTTTCAACTCCATCACGGATGGTGATGGCGTTGTGCGCTCTCTTCCCCTGTTGGCGGAGCACAAAGGTGACTATTATGAGTCCATCGCACTTGCCATGTTTCGCGTTATTGCGGGTATGCCAACCGTGGCTCCGGGTTTTTCCAATGAACGTTTTATAGCCAAACCATACCAGGGCATGGATCGGGTGTTGCTGAAACAGGGCGACAAAGCACTGGCGATCCCTGTCGATGAGCGTGTTGCGACGTTGGTGCCCTATCGGGGATATGGGGGGGTGAGTGGTGGTTCTTTCCGCTACATATCCGCTACTGACGTTGTGAGCAAACGGCTGCCCTCTGGCGCACTTAAGGACAAGGTGGTGCTGCTCGGCACGACTGCACCAGGGCTGCTGGATTTGCGGGTTACCCCAGTAGGAGAAACCTACCCAGGCGTAGAAACGCACGCCAATATTATTTCTTCGCTGCTTGACGGTTATGTGCTGGTGAGACCTGATTACGCCGTGGGGTATGAAGTGGTGGTGGTTTTGTTGTCGGGTCTGCTGTTGGCGTTTGGTCTGCCACTGCTGTCGGCACCACGCGCCGTGTTGTTGAGCGTGGCCGTACTTGGCCTGCTGGTTGCGATGAACTTATGGCTCTACCTGGGGTATGGGCTGGTCTTGCCCCTAGCCTCTGTGCTTGCTATGGCAGTCACGGCCTTCGGCCTGAATATGAGTTACGGCTATTTTGTGGAAAGCCGCTCCAAGCGCGAATTGGCCAATTTGTTTGGAACCTACGTGCCGCCTGAATTGGTGGACGAAATGGTGAAGGACCCGGACAGCTATAGCATGCAGGCGACCAATCGTGAAATGACGGTGATGTTTTGCGATATGCGCGGCTTTACCAAAATGTCGGAACAAATGGAGCCGATACAGTTGCAGGCCCTGTTGACGGGCGTATTCAGTCGCCTGACGATGTTGATTCGTGCCAACCGAGGCACGATTGATAAATATATGGGCGACTGTGTGATGGCCTTTTGGGGGGCGCCGGTGGAAACTGCAGAACACGCACATTTGGCAGTGAAATCCGCCATGGAAATGGCAAGTGCGGTTCGGGAAATCAATGCAGAGCACCGGGCAAACGGCTTGCCAGAGATTGGCATCGGTATTGGTCTCAACACTGGAAGTATGTGCGTGGGGGACATGGGCTCCAATATTCGAAGAAGCTACACCGTCATCGGCGACGCGGTAAATTTGGGTTCCAGATTGGAAGGACTTTCTAAGGTTTACGGTGTGGACATTGTGGTCAGCGAGAGTGCCAAAAAACTGGCATCGGACGTTGTATGGCAGGAGCTGGACAAGGTGCGCGTAAAAGGGAAAGAACAAACCGTGTCCATTTATGGGCCTTTGGTGCCTTTGGCACGCATCAGCTCTGAGATTGCGGAAGAAGTGAAAACATGGGCCGCATTTTTGCGCGCGTATCGAGCTCAAAACTGGGACCAGGCAGAGGTGTTGTTGATCAACTTAATGCGCATGAACGCAAAAAAATACCTTTACCAGCTGTACTCCGAGAGAGTAGCCTCCATGCGATTGCTGCCGTTTGACCCAGACTGGGATGGCGCAACCAACTTCGAAACCAAATAGGGCGCCATCTGTGAAAGTCCGCGTATTGGGATGCTCGGGAGCGATTGCCAAGGACTGTAGAACTACGTCTTTTTTGCTTGACGCTCAAATCCTGGTAGATGCTGGTACGGGTGTGGGTGACCTGACGCTGGCAGAAATGGCCGCCATCGAGGGTGTCTTCCTCTCCCATTCGCACCTGGACCATGTGGCGGCTTTGCCATTGATGGTGGACGCGGTGGCCGCGCAACGAAGTCATCCACTCAATATTTATGCCCTGCCTGGCACCATCGCAGCCTTGAAAACCCATATTTTCAATGACGTGATCTGGCCTGACTTTTCGCGCATACCTCGCGTCGATGCGCCCTTCATCCGATTCGTGGAAGTCTCGGTTGGGGAGCAGGTGCACTTGTTCGGGAAAACGGTCGAAGTGCTGCCGGCGACACACACTGTGCCGGCAGCTGGGTTTGCGGTGAATGCGGGTGGTGCAAACTGGGTCTTTACGGGTGATACCGAGCGGAATCCCGCTTTGTGGGCGCGAATCAATGGAATGCCCGTGGCCATGTTGGTAATTGAAACTGCATTCAGCAACCGAGAAAAAGACCTGGCCAAAAAAAGCCTGCATCTTTCTCCAAATTCATTGTTCCAAGAGTTGGATTGCATTGCCGAAGGCGTGCGATATCCTATTTTTATTACCCATACCAAGCCCGCGGAAACCGATCTGATCATGGCGGAAATTCAAGGCTTTGATCAGACACAGCCCTTTGGCCCGGATGTCATGTACGACATCCGTTGGTTGCACGCGGGGCAGGAGTTCGACATATGAGTTCAGTTATCCAGCCCGCCGGTGCGGAGCACGCTTTTTTTGAATCGCAGAAGTTGCCCTCTAAAAAAAGAGGCATGACCTTTGAGGCGCTCTTCTATCGGCAGTTGCATCAAGTGACCGCGCGTATCCATGAAACCGAAAACATCGAGCAGATCATGCTGGAAACCAGCCAAGAGATTTGCAAACTCCTCAATGCAGATCGCCTGACTTTGTATGCCGTAAGTGAAGATCAAACGTCTATCGTTTCCAAGATCAAGACGGGCCTGAACAGCAGTCGTGATTTGAAGTTGCCCATTTCCCCCCAGAGTCTGGCTGGGTACGCCGCGTATAGCAAGGCCGCATTGAACTTGGTGGACGTCTATGACGAAGACGCCTTGCGACGCATTCACCCGGCACTTTCTTTTTTGAAGGAAGTGGACAAACGCTCTGGGTATCGGACCAAGCAAATGCTGGTGGCCCCCATCATGGACGGAAGCCACTTGCATGGGGTCTTGCAGGTCATCAATAACAAGAATGATGAGCCTTTTGGCGAGTTGGAAGTAGATGGTGTGACCGAGTTGTGCAAGACGCTGGCGACGGCGATTCGCCAGCGCCTGAAAAAGTCAAACGATAGCGGCGGCGTCAAAAAGGCCAGCAAGTTCGACAGCCTTGTCGCGGACGGGCTGTTGACCGAGCAAGAACTGCGGGACGCTGTGGAGGACGCTCGTGCAGAGGGCCAGTCCAGCGAATTCGCATTGATGTCCAGTTTTGGTCTCAGCCCCGCCCTGTTGGGTGGTGCACTTGCCAAATTTTTTGGTGTGGCGTACGAGCCCTTCAATGCGGGCCGCATACGCTCCGAGATGCTACACGGTGCGCTTAAACGCGAGTTTATTGTGGAACAGGGGTGGATCCCTTTGGAGGAGTCGCCAGAAGGGCTGGTGATCATGTGTTTGGACCCGGAGGCGGTCAAAGGCTCGCGGGTTGTGCCCCAGGTGTTTCCCCGGTCCAGCAAGTTTGCATACCGGGTCACGACCCAAACGGAGTTCAAAGACACACTGGCCCAGTTATTCGGCGCATCTGCGGACAGCAGCACCATTGATCAGTTGTTGGCGGACATGGATGGGGCACCGATTGATGACGGTTCCAATGACGACTCTTTGGAGTCCGCAGCAGCAGACAACGAACTGGTCAAGTTTGTGAACAAAGTGATCATCGATGCCTACAACCAAAAGGTATCAGATATCCACATTGAACCCATGCCTGGCAAGCTCAAGACCGGCATTCGATTCCGTATTGATGGAAGTCTGGTTCCCTATGTGGAGGTGCCTGCGCACTTTCGCCAGGCAATGGTCACCCGCCTCAAAATCATGTGTGATTTGGATATTTCGGAGCGCCGCAAACCGCAGGACGGGAAGATCAAATTCAAAAAGTACGGCCCGCTGGACATCGAACTTCGCGTTGCGACCATCCCGTCTGCTGGTGGTGTGGAAGATGTGGTTATGCGGATATTGGCAGCCGGTGAGCCGATCCCCCTGGAGAAGTTGGGTCTGACGCCCCACAACAAAGCGCGTCTGGAGGCAACCGTCAGCAAACCCTATGGTTTGTTTTATGTGTGCGGTCCAACAGGGTCAGGAAAAACAACCACCCTGCATTCAATTTTGAAGTTTTTGAACACACCCGATACCAAAATCTGGACGGCAGAGGATCCGGTGGAAATTACACAGAAAGGTTTGCGCCAAGTTCAGATCAACAAAAAAGCGGGTATTGATTTTGCGCTGGTGATGCGCGCTTTCTTGCGTGCGGACCCAGACATCATTATGGTGGGCGAGTCGCGGGACAAAGAGACCGTATCGATGGGGGTTGAAGCCTCATTAACCGGGCACATGGTGTTCTCGACGCTTCACACCAATTCCGCGCCTGAGTCCATTACCCGCTTGCTGGACATGGGAATGGACCCCTTCAACTTCGCGGATGCGCTGCTGGGCATTTTGGCTCAACGACTTGCAAAGAAGTTGTGCGACTGCAAACAAGCGTATGTTCCAGATGCCGAGGAATTACGCTTGTTCGCGGCTGAATATGCCGAAGAACTACGCCATTCCCACGCTTGGAAAGCAGATTATGCCGGCGAGTCAAAAAAAATGGTCGATACATGGCTGCAAACCTACGGAGAGGGAGGGCAGCTCAAACTTTACAAAGCGGTAGGTTGCGACAAATGCAATGGCTCCGGCTACAAAGGGCGGATCGGTCTGCATGAACTGATGGTGGCGGATGACGCCGTGAAGAAGCTGATCCAAGAGCGTGCGCGGGTAGCAGAGCTGTTTTCTGCAGCTGTTGAGGGAGGCATGCGGACTTTGAAGATGGATGGAATGGAGAAGGTGATGATGGGGTTGACGGATTTGAAAATGGTTCGGCAAGTATGTATTAAGTGACAAAAATGTTGCGCATCCAATCGACGGGGGCGCGTCAAACCACTCCCTGGCGCGCATAAAGGGCATTTTTGTCGGTAGTTCCATGATTTTGGGTTGGCACGAAGTCTGCTGAGAGTACGCCCTCACACTTTTTTGGAGTTTTGTATGAAGCGTTCTATTCAAAAGGGTTTTACCCTGATCGAATTGATGATCGTGGTTGCGATCATCGGTATTTTGGCTGCTGTGGCTTTGCCTGCTTACCAAGACTACACCATCCGTGCCCGGATGTCCGAAGTCATCTTGGCGGCTTCTCAGTGCCGAACCACAATAACAGAAACGGTGCAGACCGCGACGGGCACTTCTGCGTTCCAGGCAGGTGGCTGGGGCTGCGAGAACTCAGCTCCTGGTGGTCAGGTTGCTCGTATTCAGACCAGTGCTGAAGGTGCGATTCGTGTGACAAGTGGCGTTGTCAACGCTGCCGGATTCATTATTTTGGCTCCGACGGACGCGACTCAAGTAGCGCCAAGCGGCAACGTGAACGCGTGGTCATGCGGGCCTGCCACTACTGGTGGTGTAAACCCCAAATTTTTGCCGGGCTCTTGCCGCGACACGGTGGTTGGTACAACCTATGGAAGCAACACCTTTTTGCCCTAATTTCCCAGCGACCCAACTCACAAAGGGGCTCTCGGAGCCCCTTTTTTTATGAACACTGTATTGCACGGACTAGCACTCGCATTGCTGGGTATCAGCTGGCTGGTGCCACATCATTTGCCTCCTTGGTGGGCTTTCCATACGGAGGCCCCGGCTTTTGCAGCTACGGTGCTGATTGCATTGTTGTTGGCATTCAAAAATGCGCCACTGAGGGTGCGTACTGTTGCCTGGGTATTGGGTGGATTGGCAGCATTTGCATGGGTGCAATGGGCATTTGGGTTAATAAGTTATGCTGGTGATGCTTGGATCGTGGCGTGCTATTTGGGGGTATTTTTATTCGCTTGGCATTGGGTGGATGGTTTGGAAGGTGATGCGGCCCCGTCGCGATTGCTGACGCAACTACAAGTACTGCTTGTTGTCGTCGGACTCTGTGTAGCGCTGCAAACGATGGCTCAAACATTGGCAGTCCACACTGCATTTGGTGACTGGGTTTTGGAGCCGTTACCCGGTGGTCGTGCGCGTGGCAATTTGGGCCAACCCAATCAGGCTGCAACGACACTTGTATTGGCTGCTGCTGCTGCTACGGGGCTATTTGCCACACGTTATCTCAGTAGTTGGTCCTTGGGAGCAGTTTTGACTCTGTTGGCGCTTGCTCTTACTACGACACAGTCTCGCACAGGTGTGCTGTCGGGTACTTGTCTGGGGCTCTTGGTGTACTGGTTTGGGCGTGGTAGCCGTTTGCCTTGTGTCTACCGACTCGGGGCATTAGCGTGGGTGGGCTCTCTGTGGGGGCTGGCATGGCTGTATGCAGCCAGTCCAAGTGGGGTTTCGGGCGGTGCATTGGGCGTGGGCGACCTTGCCGAGCAGGGGACTCGCCCCGTGCTTTGGGCGCAGTTTGGCTTGGCCGTAATAGAACGCCCCTGGTTCGGTTGGGGCTGGCTGCAAGTTCCTGCCGCGCAGCAGTTTGGGGCTCTCAGTGTGCCTAGTATTGAACAGGCAAATTTTACCCACAATTTCGTGATTGATACGTTGGTAATGTTGGGCCTACCCATCGGGGGAGGGCTTCTAGTGACTTTTGCCGTGTGGTTATGGATGCGGTGGAGGACGGTGCGCGGGTCGCGTCATTTGGTATGGACTTATGCATTGCTATTGCCATTGGGCGTGCATTCTCTTTTGGAGTACCCGCACGCGTATGCCTACTTCGTTGTTGTTGCGGGTGCGATTTTCGGCGTTATTGATGCGTCCAGTCCCGCGCAAGTACAGCCTTCCGGGGTGCTGATGGGGCGTCTTTCGCTGGTCGCGTTGACTGGTGTATGGATTGGCCTAGTTGCCACAATAACGTACGAGTACATAGTGGCAGAAGAAGACTATCGGGTAAATCGATTTGAGAATCGACGCATTGGAGATGTATCTGCGGATTATGTTGTTCCACGGCTTTATTTGTTGACCCAAACAAGCGAACTTCTTCGTGCCATGCGATTGCGGGCAGCACCCCAAATGACTGAAGAAGATTTGAGCATGTTGCTGCGCACATCCAAGCGCTATACATGGGCGCCGCTTCTGTTCCGTACGGCTCTTGCCTGTGCTTTAAATGAGCGTCCTGAAGATGCGTACGATCGCTTGCTTGTAATCAAACAATTGTTCGAACCATCCGTTTATTCGGAGGCGGTTTACAGTCTTCGACTGTTGGGGCAGGAGAAATATCCTGTGCTGCTTGCGCAGCCGGTTCCTTAGAGCTTGCTCGTGATCTCCTGAGTGGCACCCTGCTTGAGTCGATTGGATGTCCAAGCTGAGCCCAATTACTATTGGCAACTTGCCAGTCAAACTGCTACAACGGAATAGCTTTAATCAACGAACCTCAACGATACCCGGAGCAATTTCGTGGGTGTGCTTATTGCGATTTGACAGTTTACGCACGCCGCTTACAGTTGAGGCAACTTATGCGTATGTTTCCCAATTCACCTTCCTTTTGGCGTGACCGTATTCAGGCCAGTGTTGCCCACTTCGCTTTAAGCCTAGTCATCGCGTTACTAACCGCTTCGTTGGTATTCGGCATTTGGTATCCCTATCCCTACCGGGAGGTTTCAGGCGGGCGCGAATTATTTTTGCTAGTCGTCGCGGTGGATATTGTGCTTGGACCGCTGATTACACTAGCCGTATTCACCCGCACCAAACTTTGGCCCGAGTTGCGGCGCGACCTAGTAGTCGTGGTCCTAATGCAGCTCGCGGCATTAAGCTATGGCCTGTGGACCGTGTCTCTGGCGCGTCCGGTGCACATGGTCTTTGAGTACGACAGATTCCGCATCGTGCATGCTATTGAAGTAGTGCCGGAGTTGCTGGCTCAGGCGCGTGCTGACGTAAATGCTTTGCCCATCACGGGGCCGACTTTGCTGGCGCTGCGTCCATTCGCAGACGAGGAAGAAAAAATGAATGCTACTCTGGCTGCCCTGCAAGGGGTGTCTCTGGCATCTCGCCCCGATCTATGGCAGCCTTATGATCTGAGCATTCCCGAGGTACTCAAAGCGGCTAAACCGGCGGAGGAACTGAAAATCCGATTCCCGGACCAGATGGCAGAGATTGAGCGCGTACTTGGGGACGAAGGCCGCACACCTGAAAAAGTGCTCTACCTTCCCCTAGTTGGCCGCAAATCTTTCTGGACAGTATTCCTCGACCCAATCACGGCCGGCATTGTGGCAACCATGCCTCTGGACTCGTTTTGATCCGAATCTCCGAGCAAAATTGTCCTTCAGCCCCTTTCCACATAGCGCTAACAGCTATTGTCTGTATAGCGTTTTTTGTGGCGGATCGCTGCTGGGCGCAGCCCTCTCCAACCCGCGAAGGCTCAGCCCTCCCCAACCTCGGCGACAGCACTTCCATCACCCCTGCCGCCGAACGCCGTCTGGGCGACCGCATTGCCCGGGAGCTCTACCGGGACCCCGATTACCTTGACGATGCGGTCATTGGCGATTATGTGCAAAGCATCTGGTTGCCACTGATGACGGCGGCCCGGGCTCGGGGGGAGTTGCCGCCGGAGTTGGACGCGCAGTACGCGTGGAAGGTGTTGCTGGGGCGTGACCGCTCGGTTAACGCCTTTGCCTTGCCGGGCGCCTATTTCGGCGTTCATCTGGGCCTGGTGGGCGTGGTGTCCAGCAAAGACGAGCTGGCGGCCGTTCTGGCCCATGAGCTGAGCCATGTGACGCAGCGCCACATTGCCCGTTTGATCACCCGCCAGAACGAGCAGACGCCCTGGCTCATTGGCGCGATGATTCTGGGGGCCATGGCGGCCAGCAAAAATCCGGGTG
Source organism: Rhodoferax sp. EU05-FHT12H12 (assembly GCF_058791215.1). Taxonomy (NCBI): domain Bacteria; kingdom Pseudomonadati; phylum Pseudomonadota; class Betaproteobacteria; order Burkholderiales; family Comamonadaceae; genus Rhodoferax; species Rhodoferax sp. EU05-FHT12H12. Next base: position 189,412 of record NZ_JBYTDI010000002.1, read on the forward strand.
GTGCCAATGCCGTGATTGTGGGGGGGCAAGCGGTGGCTGCTCAAACGCAGCTCAATTTTTCGCGCGACATGGAGCGCGAGGCGGACCGGGTGGGTTTTGGCATCGCCGGTGAAGCGGGGTTTGCCCCCCAGGGTTTTGTGTCGATGTTCGAGAAGCTGCAGCAGTCCAACCGGCTCAACGACGCGGGCGGTTTTCCGTATTTGCGCAGCCACCCTCTGAGTACGGAGCGCATGGCCGATATGCAAGCACGTATTCCCAGCCAGGCCGCTGCCACGCACCCTGCACCGGCGGTCGAGCATGCCTTGATTGCCTCTCGTGCCCGCGTGTTGTCCAACCCCTCTGTGGACGCCCAGCGACACTGGGTGCAAGAGGCCGAGCCTGCGCAGCTGGCGCGCCAACCCGCAGCGCAGCAGGCCGGGGCTCTGTATGCCGCCACACTGGCTGCCTCGCGTTTGCGGTCCTTCGACCAAGCGGAAGCTCTGGGGCGGCGCTTGCGCAGCGCGGCGGGGGCCGATGCGTTGGTTGCGCGCCAAGTGCGCCTGTTGCTGGCCGAGATTGCGCTGGCCCGTGGCAATGCGGCGCTGGCCCTGGTGGAGCTGGGGCCGCAAGGGCCCAACCGCAGCCGTGCCGAACTCTTCTTGGCGGTCCAGGCGCAGCTGGCGCTGGGCCACGCCGATGGCGCGTCACAAAGCCTGCAAACCTGGGTTGCGGACAACCCTGCTGACGCGCAAGCTTGGCAATGGCTGGCCCGTAGCGCCGCTGCACAAGGTCGCACGGTCGCCTCCATCAGGGCCGAGGCTGAAGTGAATATCGCGCAGCTGGATTACGCCGCTGCGTTGGCCCGTCTTAAAGCCGCGCAAGACATGGCTCGCAATGACCCCAAAGCGGGCGACCACTTTGAAGCCTCCATTGTGGACACCCGGGCGCGCCAGGTGGAGCAATTACTTCGAGAACAGGCGCTCGAGCGCTGAATCAATGATCAAACCCAGCGCGGTGTAAATCAGCGAACCGATCAGGGCTGCCGTGAAGCCCTGCACGTGAAAGCCCTCCAACACACTGGCTGCAGACCAGAACATCAGGGCGTTGATGACAAACAGGAACAGGCCCAAGGTCAAGACGGTGAACGGCAGCGTCAGCACCACCAACAAGGGGCGCACCACGGTGTTTAGCAGACCAATCACAAATGCGGCGATTAACGCGGCGGTAAAGCTTTTCACTTCCACCCCGCTGTATAGATGCGCAACGGCCAGCAAGGCGGTCGCGCTCAGAATCCATTTGATGAGTAGTTTCATGGTGCGTCAGCATAGCACCGGCCTCAGGCACAGCCCAGAGGCCGGGCCGCGGAACGGGTGTTGGCGGATTGCTCAGGCCTTCTGCGCAAGTGCAGCTTGGGCGCGCTTCTGGCTCCACCAGCCGGCACCCAGCACACCCAGCACAGCGACTGCATAGAGCGTCCAGCGTGCCGCCAGCTGCATGCTATCGGTGGTGTGGGCATCGCCAAACACTGGGCGCAGCAGCGCTTCGCCCACGACCATCTTGGCCGCCGTGAAGGCCAGCACCGCGGCACCCAGCTGGATGATGACGGGGAAACGCTCGACCAAGCGCAGCACCACGCTGCTGCCGAACACCACAATCGGCACACTGATCAGCAGGCCAATCACCACCAGATCCATGGCGCCGTGCGCAGCACCGGCCACGCCCAGCACGTTGTCGATGCCCATCAATGCGTCTGCCACCACAATGGTTTTCATGGCGCCCCAAAAGGTACTGGCGGACGGGCCATCGTGTTCACCGTCGCTTTGGTCTGCCAGCAGTTGGTAGGCAATCCACAGCAGCCCCAAGCCACCCAGCAGCATCAGCCCCGGCACTTTGAGCAACCAAACGACGCCCAAGGTCATGATCGAACGCACGATGATGGCACCCACGGTACCCCAGAGAATGGCTTGGCGTTTGAGTGGGGGCGGCAGGTTGCGCGCGGCCAGTGCAATGACGATGGCGTTGTCGCCAGCCAGGACGAGGTCGATCAACACAATGGCCAGCAGAGCAGACCACCAAGGGGCAGAGAGAAATTCCATGTCAAATCCAGGTTCAAGTCGATGGGGGCACATCGCGGACTGGACCGGGGACAAGGATGGCGGACCACCAAGGCACTTCGATCCAGCCCGCGGTGGGCTGTAATCGAAGGTCTTGCTCGGCCAGGTGGTGCACCTGGCCCAACAAGCCGGAAGCGGAGCTTCGTATTGACGACTTGTTGATAAACGCTGCAAGGGCAGCGTCAGGGAGCTACTCCCCTTCGGCCGCGCAGTGTACGCGCAAGGTGCTAAAGGCCTGCAAATACCCGGGGTTTTTGGCCGATTGCGCTGCGGGCATGGGGCACACGCCACGCGCGGTATATGATCCGCCCCCTTCTACGGGAATCTATGGCAGGCATCCACATCACCGACATCGAGTCGGCCATCAACTACTGGCGCACGCGCGAGCCTTCGCCCGATGGGGTGGCTCTGCCCGCACCCACGCGTGCGTTGGCCGAGGTGTATGCACTGCTGGTCTACTACCACGAGACCGAGGCCGACGAGGCCACCATGCCGCCCAAGGCGCTGGCCGCTTGGTTGGCATGGTACGAAAGCACGCCCGATACGCCCTGTATTGCCATTTGCTCCACCAGCCAGGGGGACGACCTGTGCAAGGGCTGTGGCCGCACCTTTGATGAAGTGCAGCGCTGGCCCGAGATGGGGCCGGCCGCCAAGCGCGCCACCTGGCGACGCATCACGCTGGATGCGAGCGCCTGGCGGTTCAACAAATACGCGGAGCGGGCGGCCGAAGGGCAGAGTGCCCCGGCTGCTGAATCGCTACCAAAAGAGTAGCTGCTCGCGCAGTATTGGTGCGGGTTGGGACCTTGTTTGGCTTGAAATGGCAGCGCCGGTGCTGCCGCCGCTCACTTCCAGCGGATCGGCTCGATGTCCACGGTGTTCACGCCGTCTCCCAGCATCAGCACGCCCTCTTGTACCGTCGCCTGCAGCTGCATGCTGCGCTGTGCCAGCTTGGCCAGTGCCTGCGAGGTGGTCGATGGAATGCGCCACACCTGCAGCTTGTCCAGGCGGCTCAGCTTGCTCTCCATGCCCTTCCACCAGATATCGGCAGAGTGGGCAAAGGGGTAGAGCAGCACTGCATCGGCCTTGTTGCAGGCCTTGCTAATGGGTTTGTCTTCCGGTTGGCCCACCTCGATCCACAGGCGCTTGTGGCCCGTGAAATCGGTCAACGACACATCCGGGTCTTCCACATCCGACAAGCCCGCGCCAAAGGCCAGCGTGCCGTCGCCATTGCACACGGTTTGCAGCTTGTAGGCATTGAAGGCCAGCGCGGCCAGCCGCACCATCATGCGTTCATCGGTCTCGCTGGGGTGGCGTGCCAGCGTCAGGGCGTGGTCGGCGTAATAGCTGTTCTCGATGTCTGCAATCTGCAGGTTGGCCTTGTAGATAGTGGATTTGAGTGCCATCAGACGCGCTTTGCCAGCTCCGAGGCCTTGCCGGTGTAACTGCCCGGCGTCATGGCCAGCAGGCGGTCTTTTTCTGCCTGGGGAATCTCCAGCCCGGCGATGAAGCCTTGCATCAACGCCTTGGTCATGGCCTCGCCGCGGGTGAACTTCTTGAGTTGCTCGTAGGGCTGGGGCAGACCGAAGCGGCGCATCACGGTCTGGATGGGCTCGGCCAGCACTTCCCACGATGCGTCCAGGTCGTCGGCAATCGCAGCTTCGTTGATTTCCAGCTTGTTCAGCCCGGTCATCAGCGAGCTGTAGGCCAGCACGGCATAGCCCAGGGCCACGCCCATATTGCGCAGCACGGTGGAGTCGGTCAAATCACGTTGCCAGCGGCTGATGGGCAGCTTTTCGCTCAGGTGCTTGAGCAAGGCGTTGGCCAGGCCCAGGTTGCCTTCGGCGTTTTCAAAGTCAATCGGGTTGACCTTGTGCGGCATGGTGCTGGAGCCCACTTCGCCGTCTTTGAGGCGTTGCTTGAAGTAACCCAGGCTCACATAACCCCAGATGTCGCGGCTCAGGTCAATCAGGATGGTGTTGGTGCGTGCCACGGCGTCAAACAGCTCGGCCATGTAGTCGTGCGGCTCGATCTGGATGCTGTAGGGCTGGAAGGTCAGGCCCAGGCCCAGCGGCTCGGGGGTTTCGATGACCTTGCGGCTGAAGGCCTCCCAGTCGAACTCGGGCCAGGCCGAGAGGTGGGCGTTGTAGTTGCCCACGGCGCCGTTCATCTTGGCCAGGATCTTGACGCTGGCAATACGCTCGCAGGCGGCCTGCAGGCGCACCACCACGTTGGCCAGCTCCTTGCCCACGGTAGTGGGGCTGGCGGTCTGGCCGTGGGTGCGGCTCAGCATGGGCACGTCGGCGTAGGCATGGGCCATGTCGCGCAGCTTGAGCACGATCTTGTCCAGTGCGGGCAATACCACCACGTCGCGGGCCGAGCGCAGTTGCAGGCCGTGGCTGGTGTTGTTGATGTCTTCGCTGGTGCAGGCAAAGTGCACAAACTCGCCGGCCTTTTCCAGTTCTGGGCGGGCCTCGAACTTGGACTTGATCCAGTACTCCACCGCCTTGACATCATGGTTGGTGGTCTTTTCAATCGTCTTGATGGCCTCGCCATCGGCTTCCGAGAAGTTTTTGACCAGGCCCAGCAAGTAAGTACGTGCTCCGGGCGTCAGCGGTTTGAACTCGGCAAAGCCCGCATCGCTCAGGGAAATGAACCATGCCACCTCCACCTGTACGCGGCGGTGCATATAGCCCAATTCGCTGGTCAGCGGACGCAGGGTGGCAAGCTTGCCGGCGTAGCGGCCGTCAAGGGGGGAGAGGGCGGAGATGGCGGAGAAAGTCATCCCCGAATTGTAGGTTGTGCGCCACGCCCGACCCCATGGCCCGTTCAGGCCAACCCCGCTGGATAGAATCGGTCCTCAAGCAACTGCCAAGACCCCATGAAATTACTCGGATCCACTTCCAGCCCCTATGTTCGCAAAGTCCGCGTCGTGATGGCCGAGAAGAAACTCGATTACGCCTTTGTTCCCGAAGACGTGTGGGCGGCAGATACCAGCATCGCCGAGTCGAACCCGCTGGGCAAAGTGCCCTGCCTGATCATGGAAGGCGCAGAAGCCCTGTTTGATTCGCGCGTGATCGTCGAATACCTGGACACCCTGTCTCCCGTGGGCAAGCTGATTCCGTCGGTGGGCCGTGAGCGCGCCGAAATCAAGACCTGGGAAGCGCTGGCCGATGGCCTGATGGACGCCGCCATCCTGGCGCGCCTAGAGGCCACTTGGACGGGGCGCACCAAAGCCCAGCGCAGCCAGGCCTGGATCGACCGCCAGATGGCGAAGGTGACTGGCGCTCTCCAGGCCATGGACCGCGGCCTGGGTGAAAAACCATTCTGTGGCGGCATTCACCTCAGCCTGGCGGATATTGCCGTGGGTTGTGCGCTGGCCTACCTGGACTTCCGTTTTCCCCAGATCGACTGGCGTGCGGACCATCCCAATCTGGGCAAGTTGCTCGAAAAACTGTCGCAGCGCCCCAGCTTCGCCGACACCGTTCCGGCCTAGGATTGGTGCGGGCTGGAAGCCAAAAAGGGCTTGCAAGCCTTGTTTTACACGGCATTACATAAAAACACTGGTCAAAACCCGCGCCAGTGCTTACAGTCGGCCGACCATGGCGACTTACAAAACCGTTTACAAGTGCCGCGAATGCGGTGCCACCAGCTACCAGCCGGTGATTGACCGTGCCGCCAATGGCGCGCTCAAGCCCACCGGCGAGTACAAATGCACTGGCTGCCGCAATGTGTTCGCCAGCCTGCGAGCTTGGTGGGAACCGCGCCGCACGGTGGACTTTCCCGATTTCCAGGGCAGCAAATTCGGCAGCCAGGCCAACGCCACTGGGCGCTGACCCGCTCCTGCTGCCCTAGCTGGTGGCCCGTTTCTTGAGCCAGCGCATCACCCCGCCCACCATGGGCAATTTCTCGTACAACTCTTCCGCCGCATCCCAGTAGTCGCGGTGCAGCGTCACCAAGCCGGTGTCGTCAAACACCAGGTGCGAGCCGCCCAGAATCACCTGCTCCTCCGTCTGCTTGAAACGCCGGAAGCGGAAGCGAAATTCCCAGGTCAAAAAACACTGTGAGCCCTGCACGATGCGCTCGCGCACCACAAAGCGCGGGTTTTCCAGCGCCTCGAACATGTGGGCAAATATGCGGGTGATGGCGGGCAAGCCGCTCACCGCGTTGAACGGGTCTTTGAAGCGTGCATGGGCCGCGTACAGCGCAGGCAGCGTGGCCAGGGCGGTGGGTGTCAGGGTCTCAAAGAAATCCACCACGCGGGTGACGGCGGCTTCGTTGGACAGGGGGGAGGCAGTCATAGGGTGGCGCGGCTCACTAGGTAAAAGTAGGCCCGGTGCGGCAACACGCGCAGGGCTTTCAGCCACAGCGTAAACCGTTTGGGGAAGTGGATCTCGAAGTGGCCCCGCGCCCATCCGGCCAGAATGGCCTGGGCCGCTTGCGCCGGGCTCAGCAGCGCAGGCATGGCGAAGTTGTTCTGCGCCGTCAGCGGGGTTTGCACAAAACCGGGGTTGATGAGTGACACACCAATCCCTTGGTCATGCAGGTCCAGGTACAGCGTTTCCGCCAGGTTGATCAGTGCCGCCTTGGTCGGGCCATAGGCCAGGCTGTTGGGCAGGCCGCGGTAGCCCGCCACGCTGCCCACCAAGGCGATGTGGCCGGCGCGGCGCGCGCACATGGCGGGCAGCACGGCGCTTAGCACCTGCAGTGCACCGGTGTAATTCACTGCCAAGTGGCGCTGCATGTCGACCAGGTCCAGCGTTTGCGCACGCATGGGGGTGTAGTGGCCCGCGCAATAGACCACGCAGTCCAGCGGACCACGCGCCAGCAGCTGGGCCGCCGCCGCGTGCACGGCCGCGGCATCGGTGGCATCCAGCGGCAGCGCCGTGCTACCCGGGTGGGCGGCCACAAAGGCCTCCAGGTCGGCCACCTTGCGGGCCGACACCACCACGTGGGCGCCCAGCGCGTGCAGCGCTGCGGCCGTGGCTTGGCCGATGCCGCTGGAGGCACCCACCATCCAGACGGTTGTGCCGCGCCAGTCGCGCAGCGGTGGGTTCAGGGGCTGGAAGAAGGGCATGGGAATAATCTTTTTTGCTCTATTTTTGATAGCTGCTCGCGCAATATCCATAAGGGCTAGATGCCAATTTTGCTTAAAACTACGGGCGCTTGGCGAACGACAGCGTCACCTCGCCAAGCCGTACGCCGAACTTGCGCATGGTGGCCTTGTTCAGCATCACGGTGTCCGTCATCAGGTACATCCAGTCGTCGAATTGCACGTCATAGACGGAGCCATCCACCGGCAGGCGCAAGGTATAGGTCCAGTAAAACGCATTGCCACGTGCCTGGCCCTGGGCGGTGCCCACCACATCGTCGGCGGTGCCGGTGTAGCGGCCATCCGCCAGTTTCTTCAGGCGCCAGATACGCTTTTGTTTCGTGCCGTCGGAGTAACTGAAGTCTTCGTCCAGCACCCCTTCATCACCCTGCCAGCGGCAGCGCATCACCACGGTGAAACGTTTGGCCACGGCGCCCGAACGGTCGGTGAACACGCCATAGGCGTCCAGCACACCGTTGAAATATTGCTGCAAGTCCAGCGCCGGTTGTTCCTGGCGGTATTGGTCAATGGTTTGGGTGCCGCAGCCGCCCAGCGCAAGGGCGCTGGCTGCGGTGGCGGCGCTGAGGAGCAGGCGTCGTTTCATGGGGTCTTTCGGATGACGAGGGTGTAGAGCAATGCGGCCGCCACGGCTTTGAGTACGCAGGGCAGCAGGCAGTAGGCGATGGTGAGGACCTGCAGCGCTTCGGGCGCGCGGGTGCCGGGTGTGTAGCCCAGCACGCCCAGCAGCGGCAGCGCCACCCCGGCGGCCAACGCTAGGTTGAGCTTGGTGGCAAAGTTCCACCAGCCGAAGTAGGCGCCCTCGGTGCGCCCACGGTCGCCCGCTGCGGCAATGCAGCCGGCCAGCAGGGCGCCGGGCAGGGCGAGGTCGGTGCCCAAGGCGATGCCCGAGAGCACACACACCGCCACAAAACCCGGGGTGTCACCCGTGCCCAACTGGGCTGCAAACACGAACACCACCATGGACAGCAGCATGCCTGCCAGCCAGGTGCGCGCCAGGCCCAGGTGTGGCACTGCGCGCAGCCACAGCGGCAGTGCCAGGGCGGCGCAGACAAAGTAGCTGCCCAGGAACACCGCTTCCGTACCCTTGGGGGCCTGCAGCCGGTCTTGCGCAAAAAACAGGATCAATGTGGCGGGCACGGCGCTGGCAATGCCGTTGACGACAAAGACCGCCAGCAGTGCGCGAAATGCGGGCCGGGTGAACGGCAGCCAGACGGATGCAGGCTGGCCGGCAAAGAAGCCCGCTTCGCTGGCAACAGTGGTGCCGGAAGGCGGCTTGCGTGCCACCCGCCAGGCCGCCCAGCCGGCCCCAAGCGCTACAAAAAACAGAGCTGCTGTCGCAGGTAGACCGAGGGCTAGCGGCATAATTGATGCCAAAACGACACCGAGCAACCCCAGCCCTTCGCGCCAGGCTACCACGCGGCTGCGCTGCACCTCGTCCCCGCCCAGGCGCGCGCCCCAGGACTGGTGCAGGATGCTCAAGGCGCTGTAGGCCGCGTAGGTGACGACCAGGCAGGCCGTGGCCCACGGCACCAGTGCGCGGGGGCCGTGGACCGGCGGGAAGAACAGCAAGGCAAAGCCCGCACCCAGCACCGCACAGGCTAATGCGGCCCAGGCCAGCACGGCGCGCAACGACTGAGCAAACAGCCGGTCGCTCCAGCGGCCCAGCAGCGGGTCAATCAGTGCGTCCAACAGGCGTGCCGCCAGCAACACCGCGCCCAGCGTGGCCAGTGGTACGCCAAACGCGGTTGCGTAGTGGTTGGGCAGCGTCACATACAGGGGCAGCGCCACAAAGGCCAGCGGCAGCCCCATAAGGCCGTAGCGCCAACCGGCATGCCAGTCGAACACGGCTGCGGGGGATGGTGTCAGGTTCATGGATTCAGCCCCGCCAGCAATTCGCTGCGCAGGCGCGGTTCGCTGGTCCAGGGTGCAAGCCAGATGCCGAAGAAGCGTGGGCCAAAAGCCGGGTCGGCCACGGTGGCGCGCAGCGTGCCGTTGTAGACAAAGCGGGTCCCCGCCGCAGGGCTGTGCAAGCCGGTGATGCGGTCGCCTTCTTTCACATCGGGAAAGGCGTCCACCATCGCCTGCAGCCAGCTTTGTTCGGTGGCGGCGTCCAGCGGCCCGCCGCGGCGCATCTCTTGCACCGAGCGTTCGGCGATGGATTTGCCGCCAAGCGACCGCAGGTAGCGCAGCTCCAGCGCGATCGGGTAGGTCGCGTACTGCGCCGCCTCAAAACCGGGCGCCACCCACAGGTCGGCGTCGTACACGGACCAACCCAGAAACCGCATGCGTGTACTGCCCGCGCGCCGGGCTTGGGGTAGCTGGGCCTGCACCTCGGGTGGTGGGGCGATTTGTGCAAAGGCGCTGCCGGTGCTTGCCATGGCGGCCACCCCCGAGCCCAGCCGCAAGCCGCGGTGCAAGAGGTGGCGACGGCTGGGTGGAGGCTGCATGGCGGGGCCGTGTGTAGGCGTCAGGTCGCGCGTTTTTGCAGCGTGTACTGCACCACATCGATGTTGCGTTCGTCGAAGGCGGCTTCGCAATAGGCCAGGTAGAACTCCCAGATCCGCATGAAGCGTGGGTCGAAGCCAGCGGCCATCACACGCTCCCGCTCGGCCAAAAAGGCGTCACGCCAACGGCGCAGGGTCTCGGCATAGTCGGGGCCAAAGGCATATTCGTCCACCACCTCCAGGCCTGCTGCGCGGGCCTGCGCACGGAACTCCCGGGGGCAAGGCAGGCAGCCGCCGGGGAAGATGTACTGCTGGATGAAATCGGTGGAGGTGATGTAGCGCTCAAACAGCGCGTCGTCGATGACGATGCTTTGCACACACGCTCGGCCACTGGGCTTGAGCAGCTTGGCCACGCTGGCGAAATAGGTGGGCCAGTACTCGCGGCCTACAGCCTCCACCATCTCGATGGAGCAGACCGCGTCAAAGGGTGCGTCCGCGATGTCGCGGTAGTCTTGCAGGCGCAGGTCGGCAGTGACCTTCACGCCTTGGGGCGGCCCGGCGTCGCTCGCGTTGGGGACTCCGAGACGTTGCATGCGTTCGCGTGCAAAGGCCAGCTGCTCGGTGCTCAGCGTCACACCCGTGATGGAGGCATTAAATTCGGTGGTTGCCATTTCTGCCAGCGCGCCCCAGCCGCAACCAATTTCCAGCACGCGGTTGCCGGGCTGGACACCCGCCATGGACAGCGCGCGCCGCACCTTGGCCTTCTGTGCCTCGGCCATGGGCTGGTCGGTGTTGCCCGCGAAGAGGGCGGACGAGTAGTTCATGGTCTCGTCCAGCCACAGCGTGTAGAAGGTATTGCCCAGGTCGTAGTGGGCGTGGATGTTCTTCTGGCTGTTGGCCATGGTGTTGCGGTTCAGCAGGTGTTTGATGCGGTAGAACAGCCGCCCGACCCAGGTCCCGTAGATCACGCCTTCCACCTCGGCGCGGTTCTTCACCAGCACGCGCAGCAGCTCGGTCAGGTTGGGGGTGCTCCAGTCGCCGGCAATAAAGGTTTCGGCAAAGCCAATGTCCCCGGACTTGATGGCTGCGCTGCAGACATTCCAGTTGTGCAGCTGGATGCTGGCGTGGGGCAAGGCTTCGCCGCCAAAACGCTGGGTGCTGCCGTCCGGCAATTGCACGCTCAGGCTGCCGTGGCGCAGGCTTTGCAGGAGTCTGAATACAGTGCGTGCGGCAGCCGGAGTGCCACGCGGCAGCACAAATGTGGGGGTGCCAGAGGTAACGCTGTTGGTGTTCATGGGGCTTCTCACGCAGTCATGCAAAGGTGGGTTAACGGCTGGTCAGGTGGGCAGGCGGCACAGGCTTGCGAAAGAACCGCACTTTCTTGCGCCAGAGTTTCAGCGCTTGCCAGTGGATGCGCGCGACCACGCCCAGCGTCATCGCCGGATGGGTCCACAGCGCACGCCGCACACTCTGCGGGTTCAGGGGCTCCAAGGTGCCGCTCACGCTGGTCTCGATGAGGGGGCCATGTGCATCGTCGTAGTCGATGCGCGCCACGGTGCGCTGCAAGTCGGGTGTGAGCATGAAGCGAAAGCGGTAGCCACCCTCCACCGGGCAAAACGGCGACACATGGAATACCTTGTCGGCCCGCAGCTCGGCGCCATAGCGGGGCTGGTCCAGCAGGTAGCAGTGGCGCTCGCCAAAGGTGTTGTTCACCTCCACCACCACCACGCGCAGGCTGCCGTCCGTGCGGTGGCAGTACCAAAAACTCACCGGTTTGAAGGTGAAGCCCAGCACGCGCGGGTAGCAGTGCAGCCAGACTTCTCCGTTGGCATCGGCAATGCCTTCGCCGTGCAGCAGGGCATCCAGCCAGGCCAGTGCGCCGCCTTGTTCGGGGCCGCGGCCATCGCCATGGTCGCGGTCATAAAAGCCCAATGCCGCCCGACGGTTGCGCGCCAGTGCGCCTGGGCCATGGGCCTGCAGGCTGCGCATCGGCAGCATCAAAAAATAAGTGCCGTAGGCGAAGGCATTGCGTACGGGGCGCAAGCGGGTATGGCGCACTTGGCCAAAGCCCAGCAGGGCCGTCGGAGGCGTTGGCTGGGGGGACGCAGTGCCACTCATGGCGTCAGGACTCCGCGGCCAGCACGGCCTGCAGGCGCTTGGCCACGTTCAAGCCCGATTTCAGACCATCTTCGTGGAAGCCGTAGCCGGTCCAGGCGCCGCAAAAATAGGTCCGGTTCTGGCCTTGCAAGGCGCCCACTTCGCCTTGCGCACGGATGGCGGCCAGGTCAAACACCGGGTGGGCATAGTCAAAGCTGCCATGCACATGCGCGGAGGCAATCTCGCGCACCGGGTTCAGCGACACCACCACGCTTTGCGCAAACGGCAGCGGCTGCAGCAGATTGAGCAAGTAGTGCAGGCAAACCCGCGTGGCATCTTGCGCGCTGTCCGCACTGCGTTCGTAGTTCCAGGCCGCCCAGGCGCGCCGCGATTGCGGGAGCACCGAGGTGTCGGTGTGCAGCACGGCGCGATTGGCCTGGTACCGAATGGCGCCCAGCGTGGCGCGCTCGTGTGCCGTGGCATCGGCCAACAGCGCCAGGGATTGGTCGGAATGGCTGGCCAGTACCACCTTGTCAAAGTGTTCGGTTTGGCCCTTGGAGGTGATCAGCACCCCGCTGGGCGTGCGCTTGATGGACTGCACCGGTGTGGCCAGGCGCTTGTCGGCCACCTGCGCCACGATCTTCTCCACATAGTGCCTGGCACCGCCAGCCACGGTCCACCACTGCGGGCGGTTGCTGACCTGGATCAGGCCGTGGTTGTGGCAGAAGCGAATCATGGTGGCCACGGGAAACTGCAACATCTGGTCGGTGGGGCAGCTCCAGATGCAGCCCAGCATGGGCAAAAAATACCAGTCGCGGAACTCCGCGCTGAGCTGGTGCAACCGCAGAAAGTCGGACAGCGGCTGTTGTAGCTCGGCTTCTGCATTGCGTTGCGCTATGTCGGTTGCCAGACGGTTGAAACGCAGCACATCGCGCAACATGCGCAGAAAACGCGGGTTGACCAGGTTGCTTCGCTGGGCAAACACGGTGTTAAGAGTGGAGCCGCTCCATTCCAGTGGCCCGTTGCCCTTGGCGCCGGGTACTTGCACCGAGAACGACATGTCGGATTTGGCCGTTTCGACGCCGAGCTCTGCCAGCAAGGCAATCAGGTGCGGGTAGGTGCGTTCGTTGAACACCAGGAAGCCGGTGTCTACGCCGTGGGTAACCAGGCCTTGCGGACCCGGCAGGGTCACATCCACCGTATGGGTGTGTCCGCCAAAGTAGTCGCCGGCTTCAAACAGGGTGATGTCGGCCTGCCCGCGCAATGTGTGGGCGACGGCGAGGCCGGAGATGCCGGAACCAACGATGGCGATTTTCATGGAGCGAGGACTGGCTTTAGCAGCTTGAATACAGTGATGTAAACTATAAAGTAATTTTATGACTGCGTGGTAATTTTTTAATGCAATGGGTTTTTTGCGTGTATTACACGCCTAAAAACCTTGTCCCCTGCATGGAAGCGTCACGCCTCTGTCAACGCCCTGACACACAGCCCGTCTAGAATCCCGCGAAATTGGAACTGAAAGGTCGCCATGCTTTACCCTGAACTCTTCAAACAGCTTGAATCGGTCCGATGGGACATGGACAAGGACATTCCCTGGGCTGCATTTGAGGGAGACAAGCTCTCCGACGAGCAGGCCGCCACCATCAAAATGAACGCCATTACCGAGTGGGCGGCCCTGCCTGCCACCGAGATGTTCTTGCGCGACAACCGCGGTGACAGCGATTTTTCTGCCTTCATGTCGATCTGGTTCTTCGAGGAGCAGAAGCATTCCCTGGTGTTGATGGAATACCTGCGCCGTTTCCGCCCCGACATGGCGCCCACAGAAGAGGAACTGCATGCGGTGCGTTTTGAGTTCGACCCCGCGCCCGTGCTGGAGACTTTGATGCTGCACTTCTGCGGCGAAATCCGCCTCAACCACTGGTACCGCCGCGCCAGCGAATGGCACACCGAACCCGTCATCAAGGCGATTTACACCAAGCTCAGCCAGGACGAAGCCCGCCACGGCGGCGCCTACCTGCGCTACATGAAGCGTGCGATCAGCAACTTCGGTGTGGAGGCCAAAAGTGCGTTTGCCAAAGTGGGGGTGTTGATGGCATCGGCCCGCCGCACGGCCCAGGCCCTGCACCCCACCAACCTGCATGTGAACAAGGCGCTGTTTCCGCGCGACACCGTGCAAAGCCGCCTGCCCAACCCCGAATGGCTGGAGCACTGGCTGGACAAACAGATCAACTTCGATGCGGTGTGGGAGACCAAGGTGGTCGAGCGCATCCTGCACAACATGAGCCTGCTCATGGAACGCAGCTTCACCACAGTGCAAGAGCTCAACAAGTTCCGCAAAGAACTGGGCGCCAGCCTGGACGGTGCCTCACCACGGGCGGTCTGAAGCCGGCGCTGCGGTGAGCGGCAGCAGCCGCTTCAGGTTGAGTTGCACCTTCACATCGCGGTGGGGCACGCTGGCCACAATGCGGTGCTCGCGCACACTGCTGTCGCGGATGGTGGGCTCCACCGTCGGCAGGCCGGCGCGATTGATCAGCACGGCCACGCGTGGCGTGGTGGTGTTGGCGCCGCGCTTGATCACCACCGCAACCTCGTTGGTCGCCAGGCGTACAAACGAGCCCGGCTGGTAAATCCCCACGGCCTTGATCAGGGCCGCACCAGCCTCGTCAATCGCTTTTTTCTCATCAAAGTAGCAGGCCTGCATGGCCGCCGCCGGGGAAATGGGCGCGCGCGCAGCACGCGGGGCCAGGCGTGCTGCAAACATGTCGGCGCGCTGGATCAGGCGGGCCATGCGCTGCGCACGGCTGCGCGCGGCCAGCGGGCCCGGGGACTGGGCGTGGTGGCCGCGCACAGCCTCCAGCCAGTCGTGTTCCCCAATGCCCATGCTGCGCAGCTGTTCGGCCGAGCGCTGGGCATGGCTGTCAATCGCGGCACGCTGGGGGGGCGTGGGTGGGTCCATCTGCAGGGCCAGGCGGTCCTGCAGTTCGGTCATGGCGACGTTCATGGTCAGGGCGGCGCGCACCACCAGGTCCTGGTCTTCGGGGGGCCAGTTCAGCACGTCCTTGGCGGCCAGGCCGCACATCACACTCACCAGCATGGCGTGGGTGGCGCTGTACATATGGGTGTCGGTGGCCGACAGGTAGATCAGCGCAAACAGGGTGCCGTCGGGGTTGCTCTGGCTGTGGCGCTGCAGCTGGCGGGTCAGGCGAATCAGGCGGTCGGCAAACGAGGTGGGGTGGGTGTCACGCAGCAGGGTGTTGGCCACCTCTTGCAGGTCCAGCCAGTCCATGCGGTCGTCCTGCTCGGCCTGGCGCTCCGCACCGGTATCCCCAGAAATCTTGGCACCGGCAATCTCACCCAGCGGTTTGTCCTCGCGCACCAGGTCATAAAGATGCTCCACGTAGGCACGGTGGTGCGCCTCGGCGTCGGTCACGTCGATGAACAGGCCACCGCCGCGCTGGGAGATTTCGTCCAGATCCCGGCGCGTGGGGATCACAAATGACTTTTTGGCCAGCAGGGTGCCATCCTTGTCCACCAAGGGGAAGGGCAAAGGTTGGCCGATGCGGATGGATTCGACGTTGACGGGAACTAGGTGCATAGAAGTCGGCGGATTATGCAATGCCGCCCAAGGGCGCAGCCCCGTGCTGCTAGCATTGCCCGCATGTCTTCTATCGACCCAACTCCGGCTTTTCTTCAAAAAATTGTGGACGCCAGCACCCTGGAGGCCGGTTTGGCCACACTGCCACGCCCCTGGGTGTTTACCAACGGCGTGTTTGACGTGCTGCACCGCGGCCATGTGATGTACCTGGCCCAGGCCCGTGCACTGGGTGGCAGCCTGATCGTGGCGCTCAACACCGATGCCTCGGTCAAGCGCCTGGGCAAGGGCGATGACCGCCCCCTCAACGCCGAGGCCGACCGCGCCATCGTCATGGCCAGCCAAGAGGCGGTGAGCCTGGTGACCTGGTTTGCCGAAGACACGCCGGTGGAGATCATCGCGCGCATACGTCCTGACATCCTGGTCAAGGGCGGTGACTACGACATGGCCAAGCTACCCGAGACCGCACTCGTCGAGTCGTGGGGCGGCCGCGCGCTGGCGCTGCCCTTTGTGGCGGGCTACTCGACCACCAAGCTGGTGCAGCGCATCCGGGCCAGCTGACTCGCACCGTGGTGCACCAGCGGGTGCACACAAAATGCTATTGAATTAATAGCTGTTTGCGCAGTATCCATGCGGTCTAGAGCCCTAAAAGTCATCAAATCTTCGGCGCACCAAAGACGCTGGACCACAAGGCCAGCCCTGCGGCACGTTCGGCGGTGACCGACGTGATGTCCACCTGCGTGGGCTCTTCGTTAAGCCGGGCCCGGTGTTGCAGCCGCCGTAGTTCGCGGTAGGCCTGGGCCGCGTCGTCCCCCACTGGCGCTGGCAACAGGCCGCAGGCCTGGGCGCGTTGCAGCAGCGCGATGTTGCCCACATTGGGCAGCAGCTCGGCGTGGTGCTGGCCGTGCGCCAGCAGCAGGTACTGCACGGCAAACTCGATGTCCACCATGCCGCCCACGCTGTGTTTGACGTCGAACTGCCCGTCCTTGTCGGCATGCGCGCTGCGTACCTTGGATCGCATGGTCTCGATTTCTCCCCGAAGGGCTGCGGCATCGCGCGGCGTGCGGATCACGTTGTCGCGCACCGTGTCAAAGCGCTGCTGCAGGCTGGCCGGGCCCAGCACACAGCGCGCCCGTGTCATGGCCTGGTGCTCCCAGGTCCAGGCGGTGTTGCTGCCGCGTTGTTCCTGGTAGTTGGCATACGCGGTGAAGCTGGTCACCAGCAGGCCCGAGTTGCCGTTGGGGCGCAGTGCGGTGTCGATCTCGTAGAGGTCGCCTTCGCCCGTCTTCACGGTCAGCCAGTTGATGAGTTTGCGCACCAGGGCGGCGTAAATTTCGCCAGCGCGTTCGTCCTCGTCGTCGTAGAGGAACACGATGTCCAGGTCACTGCCATAGCCCAGCTCTTTGCCGCCCAGCTTGCCGTAGGCAATGATGGCGAACTGCGGCGCGTCGCGGTGTCGGGTTTTCAGGCGGCTCCAGCACCAGCGTGTGGTGGTGCGTAGCACGGCTTCGGCCAGCGCACTCAGGTCGTCTGCTACCTGCTCCACGGTCAGGCGGCCTTCCACGTCGCGCGTCAGGATGCGGAACACCTCCGCATGGTGGGCGCGGCGCAGCAGGTTCAGCAGCGCCTCGTCGTCGTCTTCGGCACTGCCTTGCAGGGCGCGCAGGCGGCGCTCCAGGTCGTCCTCAAAGGCGACCGGGTCAAAACGTTCTTCCAGGATGGCGTTGCTGGCCAGCTCGTCAATCACGCCCGGGTGCTTGAGCAGGTAACGCGCGGGCCAGCGCGCGGTGCCCAGCATGCGCAGCAGGCGTTCGTGCACCTTGGGGCGCTCCAGCAGCATGGCCAGGTAACTCTCGCGGCGCAGTAGCGGCTCCATCCAGTCTGCCAGGCGCACGCAGGCCTCTTCGTTGACGCGGCCTTCGCGCAGCCACAGGGCCGTGCGTTGCACGAGACGCCCTAGGCGCGCCCGCGACTCGTCTTTCAGGGCTTGCACGCGCGGGTGTTCGCGCCAGAGGGTGATGCGTTCCTTGAAGCGGCCTTCCAGGTGTTCCAGCACCGCGTCCAGATCCGAGGCCACGGCGCTGCCACCGCCCTTGGTGCAGCCGCGGCACTCGGTCTGGGTGCCGCCCAAGAGGGCATCAAACTCTTGCGCCACCAGCTCGCGGTGTTTGTCCAGTTCTTGCAGCAGGGCGGTGCTGTCGGGCAAATCGAGTGTCTGGGCAATCCAGTGCAGGTCGGCCTCGTCGGTGGGCAGCACATGGGTTTGCTGGTCGTCCAGGTACTGGATGCGGTGCTCCACCTGGCGCAAGAAGACATAGGCCCGGGCCAGCGCATCGGCGGTGTCCTGGGGCATCAGCCCGGCCCGCACTAGGCGCTGCAGTGCGCTCACCGTGGGGCGGGTGCGCAGCTCGGGGTACTGGCCACCGCGCACCACCTGCAGCAGCTGCACGGTGAATTCGATCTCGCGGATGCCACCGCGCGAGAGTTTCACATCGTTGCTACGCTCTGGCCGGCCTGCGCTGCGCTTGGCCGCGTGGTCGCGGATCTGGCGGTGCAGGCCGCGCAGGGAGTCAAACACGTTGTAGTCCAGGTAGCGGCGAAACACAAACGGCACCACCACGCCGCGCAGCTGCTGCGCGCAGCCGGAGCCAATGGCCTGCGCCGGCGCCACCACCCGGCTCTTGAGCCAGGCAAATCGCTCCCACTCGCGCCCCTGCACATGGAAATACTCTTCCAGAGCACCCAGCGACACGGCAGGTGGGCCCGAGTTGCCATTGGGGCGCAGTGCCAGGTCCACCCGGAACACCATGCCGTGTTCGGTGGTGTCCCCCACCAGCGCATAGACGGCCTTGACCATCTTGGCAAAAAACTCCTGGTTGGAAATGCGGCCGCGGCCCTCGGCATTCCCGGTGGTCTCGCCGTCCTGGTCGTAGACATAAATCAGGTCGATGTCGCTGGACACATTGAGCTCACGCGCGCCCAGTTTTCCCATGCCGATGATGCACAGCTGGCAAAAATCACCCTGCGGCGTGCGGGGGCTGCCATGCTGTTGCTCCAGTGCCGCGTAGCTGTGCTGGTAGGCCTGGTCCAGTGTCAGTTCGGCCAGTTCGGTCATCACGCGGGTCACCTCACCCAGCGAGGCTTGTTCGTCGCAGTCCAGATGCAGCAGGCGCTCCATTGCCAGTTGCCGGGTCATACGCAAGGCTGCGCCCGTGTCCAGCCCTTGTGTCAGCAGCGCTTGCAGCAATGCTTGCAATTGGGGGCGGGTGAGCGCGCTGTTCTGGCACAGGGGCAATTGTTCGGCATAACGGCGGCGAATACGCTGGCCAAAGCGCGAACCCTCGGAGCGAGGTGGCTGCTCATTGCGGGTCATAATTCCTGACATAGTCCCGATAGCACGATGAATGATTTGACTCCCGCCCCTTCACTTTGGCTCAAAGCGTCTGCAATGACCGCAAAGTGGGCGCTGCGCTTGCTGCTAGTGGCGTGGCTGGTATTGGGTTTGGCATGGGCGGGACTGCATTTTTGGATTGTGCCCCGAATTGGCGAACTCCGCCCGTGGCTGGAGCAACAGGCCTCCGCGGCGCTGGGCACCACCGTGCAGATCGGCGGCATTGCCGCGGTTTCCAATGGCCTGATCCCTTCCATCGAACTGACCCAGGTGCGCTTGCTGGACCCGCAGGGTCGCGATGCCTTGGTGCTGCCGTCCGTCCAAGCGGCGCTCTCGCCCCATTCGCTGTTGCGCATGGGGGTGGAGCAGCTTTACATCGCCCGCCCCGTGCTCGACATCCGCCGCACACCAGACGGGCGTTTCTGGATTGCAGGCATGCCCTTGCCCGAGGGGGGGAGTGAGGAGAGCCCTGCGCTGGACTGGCTGTTGGCCCAATCGGAACTGGCCATTGTGGGCGGCACGGTGCAGTGGACTGACGAGCTGCGCGGCGCGCCGGTGCTGGCCCTGCAAGAGGTGAACCTGGTGCTGCGCAAGCGCCTGCTGACCCATGCGGTGCGGCTGGATGCCCAAGCCCCGAGCGCCTGGGGTGACCGCTTCACCTTGTCGGGCATCTTCCGCGAGCCCTTGTTGTCGGGTGGCTCGGGCCACTGGCAACGCTGGGATGGGCAGCTCTACGCCAGCTTTCCGCAGGTGGACCTGGCGCACCTGCGCCGGTATGTGGACCTGGGTGTGGATCTGGCACAGGGCCGGGGCGCGCTGCGCGCCTGGGTCGATGTGAAAAAGGGGCTGGCCACCGGTGCCACCGCCGATGTGCAGATGGCGGATGTGCAGCTCACCACCGGCGCGAACCTGCCGGCACTGGCGCTGCGCACTGTGTCGGGCCGCGTGGGCGCGCAACGCCTGGAAGGCGGCTCGGAAGTATTTACCCAGGCCCTGCAGTTTGAAACCGAAGACGGTTTACGCTGGCCCGGTGGCAATGTGTTGTTGCGCCGCTTTGAGGCCGCGGGCAACACCCCGGCGCGCGGCGAGGTGGTGGCCGACCGTCTGGACCTGGCGGCCATGGGCGAGATTGCACAGCGCCTGCCCTTGGGCGAGGCCGCGCACACTGCGCTGAAGCAGTGGGGGGCACGCGGGTTGGTGGAGCAATTGGATGGCACCTGGCGCGGCCCGCTGGAGCAACCGGACAGTTACGCGCTCAAAGGGCGGGTCAGCCAACTCACCATCCCGGCGCAGAACCTCAACAATGTGGCGCGCCCTGGTTTTCAGGGCCTGGACGTGGATTTCGACCTGAACCAGGGGGGCGGCAAGGTCCAGCTGGTTTTGGACAAGGGCGTGTTCGACGCCTACGGCATCCTGGAAGACGGGCCGGTGTTTTTTGAGCAACTGCGGGCCGATGTCGCATGGCAGCGGCAGGGTGAATCGCTCACGGTGTCGGGCAGTAATGTGCGTTTTGCCAATGCCGATGCCCAGGGCGAGTTGTTGTTCAAGTGGCAGTCTGCGACCACCGGCCCCGGCGTGCTGGACCTGCAGGGCAGCCTGGGCCGGGCCGAGGGCACACGCGTGCACCGCTACCTGCCCATGGTGCTGGACACCGCGGTGCGCGACTACGTGCGTAGCGCGGTGCTGGCGGGCACGGCCACCGGGGTCAAGTTCAAGCTCAAGGGCGACTTGGCGCGTTTCCCGTTTGCCGATGCCAAACAAGGCGACTTCCGCATTTCTGCCAATGTGCAAAACGCCACCCTGGCCTATGTGCCGTCCTACCTGCTGCCCAAGGACAGCCTGCCCTGGCCGGCCCTGCAGCAGCTCCACGGGGAGCTGGTGATTGACCACGCCACCTTGCAGGCCAAGGTGGACCGGGGCGTACTGGCGGGTACGGCCCTCCAGCTGGGCAAGGCCGAGGGGCTGATGACCAACATCTACGAGGGCGCACAGCTGCAGGTGACGGCCGAGGCCAAAGGTCCCTTGGCCGATGTGCTGGGGGTGGTGAACCGCTCGCCCTTGGGGGGGCTGTTGGACCACGTGCTCGCCACTGCCAGCGCCACGGGCGTGGCGGACTACAAACTCAAGCTGGGGTTTCCGATTGCCGATGTCAACCGCGCCACGGTGGCCGGCTCCATCGTATTGGCCGGCAATGATTTGCAGATCACCGCCGGCACGCCACGCCTGCAGCGCGCCCGCGGTACTGTGGCGTTCACCGAGTCCGGCTTCACGGTGGTCGGCGGCACGGCGCGTGCGGTAGGGGGCGATGTGCGGATGGAGGGCGGCCTGAGTTTGCAAACCGCCGCGCCAGCCAATACGGCCCCGGCTGCGCGGGCGGTGGTGCCCGCCACCCTGCGCCTGCAAGGTACGGCCACCGCCGAAGGCCTGCGCCAGGCCAAGGAACTGGGGCCGCTGGCCCGCCTGGCCGACGATATGCGGGGGGCCACAGCCTACACCGTGGTGCTGGGGCTGCGTGGTGGCGCGCTGGAGTGGCAGCTCAACTCCAGCCTGGTGGGCATGGCGCTGGCTTTGCCTGCGCCGTTTGCCAAGCCGGCCGAGCAAGCCCTGCCTTTGCGGCTGGACAACACCGCCGTGCGTACCGCCGCCGGTGCCGCGCCGGTGCGTGCGCTGGAGCAACTGCGCCTGGAGCTGGGGCGGCTGGCTTCGGCCACCTACGTGCGGGATGTCTCGGGCCCACATGCGCGGGTGTTGCGTGGGGCCATTGCACTGGGCCTGGCCGATGACGAGTCGGCCCCGCTGCCGGAGGACGGGGTGGTGGCCAACGTCAGCATGGCTGTGCTGGACGCGGATGCCTGGAGCAAGGTGCTGGAGCGCGTCGCCGGTGACGGGCTGCCGGGGGTCAACCTGGCGGCGTCCGGGGCTTCGGCCGCCATGGGCTACCTGCCCACGGTGCTGGCGGTGCGCACCAAGGAGCTCACGGTGGCCGGGCGCAAGATGCACAACATGGTGGTGGGCGGTGGTCGCGATGGCATGGTCTGGCGAGCCAACCTGGATGCCACCGAGCTCAGTGGTTATCTGGAGTACCGCCAGCCCAGTGGCAGCAATGCCGGGCGCCTCTACGCCCGCCTGGCCCGTCTGGCGGTGGGGCAAAGCACGGCGCAGGATGTGGAGAGCCTGCTCGATGACCAGCCGGTGACGATTCCGGCGCTGGACATCGAGGTGGACGACTTTGAGCTGCGTGGCAAAAAGCTGGGCCGGGTGGACCTGGAGGCCGTGAACCTGGGCGCGGCCGGTGCGCGCGAGTGGCGCCTGAACCGTTTCAACATCCAGACCCCGGAAGCCACCCTTACCGCCAGCGGTAACTGGGCCAACCTGGGCGGCGCAACGGCTGGCCGCAGCCTCAAGGAGCGGCGCCGTACCGTGCTGAATTTCAAGCTCGACATCCACAACGCCGGTGAACTGCTGACGCGGTTTGGCATGGCCGGTGTGGTGCGCAATGGCAAAGGCAAAGTGGAAGGCCAGGTGGCCTGGCTGGGCTCGCCTCTTTCGGTGGATTACGCCAGCATGGGCGGAACCTTCAATGTGAATGTGGAGACTGGCCAGTTCCTCAAGGCCGATCCCGGCATTGCCAAGCTGCTGGGGGTGCTGAGCCTGCAGTCGCTTCCGCGCCGCCTGACGCTGGATTTTCGCGACGTGTTCAGCGAGGGTTTTGCCTTCGACTTTTTCCGCGGTGACATTGCCATCGAGCAAGGCGTGGCACGCACCACCAACTTGCAGATGAAGGGGGTCAACGCGGCAGTACTGATGGAAGGCCAGGCCGACATTGCCAAGGAAACGCAAAAACTGCGCGTGGTGGTGGTGCCGGAAATCAACGCCGGCAGCGCCTCGCTGATTGCGGCGGCCATCAACCCGGTGGTGGGTCTGAGCACCTTTTTGGCCCAGCTGATTCTGCGTGGGCCGCTGGTCAACGCGGCCACCCAGGAATTCACCATCGACGGCACCTGGCTGGACCCCAAGGTCACCCAGGTCGAGCGTCGTTAACCCCTTTTTTTCAGGAGCCATTGCCATGCGTGTTGCCGCCCTCCAGATGGTGTCCACCGACCAGCTGTCAGACAACCTTCAGCAGGCCCAGACCCTGCTCGAGCAGGCCGCCCAAGCCGGTGCGGAGCTGGCCGTGCTGCCCGAATACTTTTGCCTGATCGGTCAGCGCGACGCGGACAAGCTGGCCATCCAGGAGCCGTTTGGCAGCGGCCCCATGCAGGACTTTTTGGCCGCCACGGCGCGCCGCCTGGGCCTGTGGATCGTGGCCGGCACGCTGCCGCTCACGGCGGACCAGAAGGACCGTGTGTTCAACAGCTCACTGGCCTACAACCCGCAGGGCGAATGCGTGGCGCGTTACGACAAGATCCACCTGTTCCGCTTTGACAACGGCAGCGAGAGTTACGACGAGTCGCGCGTGCTGGAGCGCGGCAGCACGCCCACCGTGTTTGCCCTGCCCTCGCGCGACGGCCACACCTGGCGCGTGGGCATGAGCATTTGTTACGACATGCGCTTTCCCGAGCTCTACCGCGCCTACGCCACGCAGGGGGTGGATTTGATTCTGGCGCCCAGCGCCTTCACCCACATCACGGGCCAGGCGCACTGGGAGGTGCTGTTGCGCGCCCGCGCCATTGAGAATCTGTCGTTTGTGGCCGCTGCCGCGCAGGGCGGGGTGCACCCTAGCGGGCGGCGCACCTGGGGCCAGTCGCTGCTGGTGGACCCGTGGGGCCAGGTGTTGGCCCAGCAGGCGCAGGGCGCCGGTGTGGTGTGGGCCGACTGCGACGCGGCCCGCCTGCAGCAGCTGCGCAGCCAGCTGCCGTCGCTGCAGCACCGGGTGTTGGTGTGATTGCTATAAAAATAGGAGCTGTTCGCGCATATTTCATGCGGATCATAGCCATAAAAGCTTTAAAAATCAGTCCTCTTTCGGGGGCGTCCGGTCATCGCTGTCCTGGGGCGGCAGTTCTCCCCGGTTGCGGCCGGCAAACATGGTCCACCAAATGATGGCAACGAAGATCAGTCCGGCCCCTAGGGCTTCGAGCAGCAGCAGTGTCATGGGGCGTTATCACTCGGTGGTGGCAGTGCTGCTGATTGTAGGAACGCTGGTGGGTTGTGGCAGTGTGCCCGTGCGAGCCCCCGTGACCAGTCCGGTTGCTGCACCCGCCCGCCCCGCACCTGCAGCTCCGGCAGAAGGAAGTCTGTCGCAGGCCCGTGGTACCTGGGTGCCGGTGCCCTGGTCCGAACTGCCCGGTTGGGGCAGTGACAACCTGTTTGAAGCCTGGAACGCCTGGCTCAAGAGCTGCGAGAAATCCGCCTCCCCCTGGGCCGCCCTGTGCCCCGAGGTGCGGCGCCTGAGCATTGGCAGCGCCCAGGAGCAACTGGCCTGGATGCAGGCACGCCTGCAGGCCTACCGCATCGAAGCGGCGCCGGGAGAGTCCACCGGCTTGCTGACCAGTTATTTCGAACCCGTGATCGAGGCCAGCCGGGTGCCTGCTCCGGGGTTCACCGTGCCCCTCTATGGCCCACCGCCCGGCTTGGCCCAGCGCAAGCCCTGGTACACACGGCAGGAAATGGACACCCTGCCCGAAGCACAGGCCGTGCTCAAGGGCCGCGCCATTGCCTACATGGCAGACCCGGTCGATGCGTTGATCCTGCAGATCCAGGGCTCCGGCCGCGTGCGCATGGCGCAGGCCGATGGCAGCCAGCGCTGGGTGCGCCTGGCCTACGCCGGTACCAACGACCAGCCCTACCGCAGTGTGGGCCGCTGGCTGCTGGACCAGGGGCTGGTGAAAGACGCGTCCTGGCCCGGCATCAAAACCTGGTTGTCCCAAAACCCGGGGCGCCAGCAAGAGCTGCTGTGGAGCAACCCCCGCGTGGTGTTCTTCAAGGAAGAAACCCTGTCCGACCTGGAGTCGGCCTTCGGTCCGCGCGGTGCCCAGGGCGTGGCACTGACGCCGGGCCGCTCGATTGCGGTGGACCCCGGCAGCATTCCCTATGGCACCCCGGTCTGGCTGGTATCGCCCGGCCCCCAAACCAGCCTGCAAAAGCTGGTGCTGGCGCAGGACACGGGCAGTGCCATTACCGGTGCCGTGCGGGCCGATTACTTTGCTGGTTGGGGCTCCGAGGCGGGTGACCTCGCAGGCCGTTTGCGCCAGCCGCTGCAGATGTGGGCGATCTGGCCCAAATAGGCTGGATGGCGTTACCATGGCAGCACAGCAACCTTGAAGCCTTCCAAAGGACGAACCCCATGAGCAAAGAGATGCGCGAGATTGATGAGCGGACCAACCTGGCCGCCAACAGCATGTTTGAATTGCTGCTGTTTCGTTTGGGGGAGGCTGCCAACAGCGCCGACCGCCGCGAGCTGTTTGGCATCAATGTCTTCAAGGTACGCGAAATTCTGGTGATGCCCGAGATCACTGCCATGGTGAACTCGCCGCCTCAGGTGATGGGTGTGGCCAATATCCGCGGCCAGATGATCACCGTCATCAATCTGCCCATGGTGGTGGGCTGCAAGCCCACCAAAGGCCTGGGCATCTTGCTGGTGACCGAGTTCGCCCGCACTACGCAGGCGTTTGCGGTGGAAGAAGTCAACGAGATCGTGCGCCTGGAATGGAAGCACGTGCTGTCGGCCGAAAACTCGGGGGGTGGTCTGGTGACCAGCATTGCGCGTCTGGATGGTGCAGCCGAGAACACCCGCCTGGCCCAGGTGCTGGATGTGGAGCAGATCCTGCGCGATGTGATGCCCCAGGAGGTCAAGTCCGAAGAGGCGAAAACCGTTGCCAAGATTCGCCTGGAGCCCGGCCAGATCATCCTGGCGGCCGACGATTCTGCCGTGGCCCGCATGATGATTGAGAAGGGCTTCAAGTCCATGGACGTGCCTTATGTCATGACCAAAACCGGCAAAGAGGCCTGGGAGCGCCTGCAGGCCATGCACGCCACCGCGGTGGCGGAAGGCAAGTCCATCAAGGACAAGGTAGCCCTGGTGTTGACCGACCTGGAAATGCCCGAGATGGACGGCTTCACGCTGACGCGCAACATCAAACAGGATGGCCGTTTCAACCAGATCCCGGTCATCATCCACTCCTCACTCACCGGCACGACCAACGAGGGGCATGTGAAGAGTGTGGGCGCCGATGCCTATATCGCCAAGTTCGTGGAAGAAGAGCTGGCCGCCACCATCCGCGACGTGTTGCACCGCTAAGCTCTACGCTTGAGGCCCGGTTTCAGCGCTGGGCCGCCCCGAGCTGAAACGCGCCCCCCTTTGGGAGGGCAGCGACCCGCATAGCGGCGGAGCGTGGGGCACCATCTCACATGCGGCATTGCACGAGCCGCGAACCGTGCTCCAGCACAAATTCGCGGAATGCACCGTTCACCCCACTCAGCGCTGAATCGCGCCGGTGCAGCAGGCACCAGTCCAGCATCTTGGGCATGTCTTCCATGTGCAGCACGGCGAGCTTGCCTGCCTCAATTTCCACCTGGAAGGTGTGCGCCGAGAGAAAGCTGATGCCCATGCCCGCCATTACCGCCTGCTTGATCGTTTCGTTGCCCGACAGTTCCATGGTCACCCGCACGGGCAAGGACTGCGCCTGCAGCAGGTGGTCAAAAAACTGCCGCGTCGCCGAACCCGGCTCGCGGAAGATAAATGGCTCGTCACGCAATGCGTCCCAGTGGATGCGACGCTTCTTGGCCAGCGGGTGGTCGGCCGCGGCCACCACGCAGTGCGGATTTTGCGCAAAGGTTTCGGCCTCCACATCGGCCTCGGAGGGGGGATAGCCTGCAATCGCCACGTCCAGCTGGTGGTCCTGCAGCATGGCCAGAATGGTTTCGCGCCGGTCGACCGTGAGCTTGAACTTCACGCCGGGCCAGTGTTCGGCAAACGCCATCAGCAGTGCCGGCGCAAAGTAGTGCGCCGAGGACACCACGCCCAGGTGCAGCAGGCCGCCATGGCCGCCTTCGGTGTTGTGGAAGGCTCCGATGGCGTCTTCCGCCATGGTCACCTGGTTCAGGATGCGCCGGGCCTGGCGCAGCATCTCTTCGCCGGCCTGGCTCAGGCTGACTTTCTTGCCGGCTTTTACCAACAGCTGCAGGCCCAGTTCAGCTTCGAGCTGTTGCACCTGCATGGACACGGCGGGCTGGGTCACGCTCATCTGCTCGGCCGCACGGGAGTAGCTCAGCTGCGTCGCCACGGCCTCAAACAGGCGCAATTGGCGCAGCGTGAGGTTTTTGAGCCGGTGGTCGCGTTTGCCGGCTTGCGGTTCTGACGCAGGCGGCGCCATAGTGCGGGATTTCCCTAGGGCTTTGTGTGCTGGCGCGGGGCTTGGAAGACGGGGTTTCATCGGTGTTTTCCCTAGGGATTCAGCGGCTGGCGGCCTGGTGCCCCCGTGGTGGCTGGCAGGGGCGGCTGGGGTTGGATCGCATTCTAGTGATCTATCAGGTTTTCTGATGAATTTCATAAAAAAGTCTGCGTTGTGCCTATAGCTCTGTTTGCCTACAGTCACTCCAATTCTTCGTAACTGCACCGCACATGACCACTCGCTCCCAACCTGTCCCGTTCCCCGTCTGGAACCAGGACCATGCCGCCAAGCTCGATCAGCCCAACCTGCTGCTGTACCGCTCCAACCTGCTGGGTTCCGACCTGCGCATCACCAACTACGGTGGTGGCAACACCTCCGCCAAGATCACCCAGAAGGATCCGCTGACCGGCCAGGACGTGTCGGTGCTGTGGGTCAAGGGCTCGGGCGGGGACGTGGGGTCCATGAAGCTCGATGGCTTCTCCACGCTCTACATGGACAAGCTCAATGCCCTGCAAGGCATTTACCGCGGCCCTGACTTTGAGGACGAGATGGTGGGCTACCTGCCGCACTGCACCTTCAACCTGAACCCGCGCGCTGCCAGCATCGACACGCCGCTGCACGCCTACCTGCCGTTTGCGCATGTGGACCACATGCATCCGGATTCGGTCATCGCCATTGCGGCCATGGCCAATAGCGAAGCCATCACCCAGGAAGCCTTTGGCGGCACCATTGGCTGGCTGCCCTGGCGCCGTCCCGGCTACGAGCTGGGCCTGCAACTGCAACGCTACGTAGCCGCCCACCCCGGCCTCAAGGGCCTGGTGCTTGGGGGCCACGGCCTCTTCACCTGGGGTGACGATGCCCGCAGCTGCTACGAGAACACCGTGGCCGCGATCGAACAAGCGCAAACCTGGCTCGCCGCGCAAGCCGAGGCCCGCAAGGCCGTGCCGTTTGGCGGCACCAAGGTCACCGCGCTGGATGCGGCGGCGCAAGACGAGGTGCTGGCCCGTGTGCTGCCCGTGCTGCGTGGGCAGGCCTCGCAAAGCGGCCACAAGCTCTTACATGTGGATCGCCAGCCCGTGGTGATGGAATTTGTGAACAGCCAGCAGCTCGAAGCGCTGGCGGCGCTGGGCACCTCCTGCCCCGACCACTTTTTGCGCACCAAGATCAAGCCCCTGATCCTCGACGAAGCGGTCTACACCCTGGAAGGTGCCGAGCTGTCCAAGGCCATTGCCACCAAGCTGGCCGATTACCGCGCCGACT
This sequence comes from Rhodoferax sp. EU05-FHT12H12, assembly GCF_058791215.1. Classification (NCBI taxonomy): domain Bacteria; kingdom Pseudomonadati; phylum Pseudomonadota; class Betaproteobacteria; order Burkholderiales; family Comamonadaceae; genus Rhodoferax; species Rhodoferax sp. EU05-FHT12H12. The sequence goes on from NZ_JBYTDI010000002.1 coordinate 217,729, forward strand.
ACACCGCCTACTACGAACGCTGCAAGCGTGCCAACAGCCCGGCGTTGCGCGACCCGAATCCCGTCATCATCCTGCTGCCGCGCATCGGCATGGTGGCCATTGCCAAGGACAAGGCGACGGCGCGTATCGCTGGCGAGTTTTATGTGAACGCCATCAACGTGATGCGTGATGCCAACGCGATTGACACCTATGTGGGCCTGCCCGAGCAGGAGGCGTTTGACATCGAGTACTGGCTGCTCGAAGAAGCCAAGCTGCAGCGCATGCCCAAGGCCAAGCCCCTGGTCGGCAAGGTGGCCCTGGTCACCGGCGGTGCCGGCGGCATTGGCCGCGCGATTGTGGAGCGCCAGTTGCAGGAAGGCGTGTGCGCCGTGCTGCTGGACATTGACGCCGCCGCGCTGGACACCACGGTGGCCGAACTCTCCAAGAAGTTTGGCAAGGATGTGGTGCGCGGTGTGGTGTGTGACGTGACCAGCGAAGAGTCGGTGATTGCCGCCTATGCCCGCACCGCCATTGAATACGGGGGCGTGGACATTCTGGTCTCCAACGCGGGCATTGCTTCCGCATCGCCGCTGGAAGACACCACGCTGGCGCTGTGGAACCGCAACCAGAGCATCCTGGCCACGGGCTATTTCTTGGTGGGCCGCGAAGCCTTCCGCCTCATGAAGGCCCAGGCCGTGGGCGGCTCCATGGTTTTTATTGCCAGCAAAAACGGCATGGTGGCCAGCAACCAGGCCGTGGCTTACTGCGCGGCCAAGGCAGCCGAAATCCAGCTGTCGCGCAGCTTCGCGCTGGAAGGTGCACCGCTGGGCATCCGCTGCAATGTGGTGAATCCCGACGCGGTCATCCGTGGCAGCAAAATCTGGACCGGCACCTGGAGCCAGGAGCGTGCTGCGGCCAACAAGGTGAGCGAGGACGAACTCGAAGCCTTTTACCGCGACCGCTCCATGCTCAAGCGCAGCGTTTTCCCCGAAGACATTGCCGAGGCGACCTACTTTTTGGCCAGCGAACTCGCGGCCAAATCCACCGGCAACATCCTCAACGTGGACGCAGGCAACCTGGCTGCCTTCCCGCGCTGAGCCCCTCACGTTTTCAAGAAGAACACCATGACACAACAGATCAACGCCCAGCTGCTGGCTGAGCACAATGCGCAGGCTGCAACCCGCGTGAACCTGGATTACGAGACGCTGGGCGAGCAACTGGCGCGCCGTGGCGTGGACATTGCGGTTCTCAAAACCGAAGTAGAGAAGTTTGCGGTGGCTGTGCCCAGTTGGGGCGTGGGGACTGGCGGCACCCGCTTTGCACGCTTCCCCGGCCTGGGCGAACCGCGCCACGTGTTCGACAAGATCCAGGACTGCGGCGTGATCCAGCAGCTGGTGCGCTGCACGCCCACCGTGTCGCCACACTTCCCGTGGGACAAGGTGAGCGACTACCAGGAGCTGCGCCAGCATGCCGAGGCCAACGGCGTGGGCTTTGATGCCGTTAACTCCAACACCTTCTCGGACCAGAAGGACCAGCCGCTGTCGTACAAGTTCGGCAGCCTGACCCATGCCGATGCCGGCGTGCGCGCCCAAGCTGTGGCGCACAACCTGGAGTGCATCGAGATTGGCAAGCAATTGGGCAGCAAGGCGCTGACCGTGTGGATTGGTGACGGTGCCAACTTCCCCGGCCAAAGCCATTTCCGGCGCCAGTTCGAGCGTTACCTGGACAGCAACCGCCAGATCTACGACGCACTGCCGGCCGACTGGCGCATGTTTCTCGAGCACAAGATGTTCGAGCCCGCCTTCTACGCCACCGTGATCCAGGACTGGGGCTCCAGCCTGCTGGCCGCCCAAACCCTGGGCCCCAAGGCGCGCTGCCTGGTGGACCTGGGCCACCACGCGCCCAACACCAACATCGAGATGATCGTGGCGCGCCTGGTGCACGCCCAAAAGCTGGCCGGTTTCCACTTCAACGACAGCAAATACGGCGATGACGACCTGGACAGCGGCAGCATCAACCCCTTCCAGCTGTTCCTGGTGTTCAACGAACTGGTGGACGCCGCGCAAACCGGCGCTGCCGAGTTCGACCCGGCCTACATGCTGGACCAGTCGCACAACGTGACCGACCCCATCGAGAGCCTGATGACCAGCGCCGTGACTGTGCAGCGCTGTTATGCCCAGGCCCTGCTGGTGGACCGCAAGGCGCTGACTGCTTACCAGGACAGCAACGATGTGCTGATGGCAGCCCAGACCCTGAAGCAGGCCTTCCACACCGATGTGACGCCTCTGCTGCAAAAGATTCGCATCGACGCGGGCGGCGCTGCCGACCCGGTGCTGGCCTACCGCGCCAGTGGTTACCGCAAGCAGATGGCGGCCATCCGCCCCGCCAGCGGCCCCAGCAGCGGCATCGTTTAAGCGCACCTGCATGGGCATGTGCACTACCCCCATCGAACCCGGTTCACACCACCAAGTCCTGGTGTGTGCAGTCGGTATCGAGACCGGCCTTCGGGTCAATTTTTCCTACTAACAATTCCAGGAGACAACGCATGAAGAAACAACTCAAAACCCTGCTGACCATTGCCCTGAGCGCGGCACTGGTGAGCCCTGCTTTTGCGGCAGACAAGATCGCCCTGGTGGTGAAGAGCTTGGGCAACGGCTTCTTTGATGCTGCCAACCAGGGCGCGCAAGAAGCCGCCAAGGAACTCAAGAACGTCGAGATCATCTACACCGGTCCCGCCAAGGCAACGGCCGAAGGCCAGATCGAAATCGTCAACTCGCTGATCGCACAAAAGGTCTCCGCCATCGTGATCTCCGCCAACGATCCCGACGCCCTGGCCCCCGTGCTCAAGCGCGCCATGGACCGTGGCATCAAGGTCATTTCGTTTGACTCCGGCGTGCGCAAAGACGGCCGCCTGATGCACCTGAACCCCTCCAGCAACCCGCTGATCGGCGAAAAGCTGGTGAAGATGACGGCAGACGCCATCGGCGCCACCGGTGAAGTGGCCGTGTTGTCCGCCACTGCACAAGCCACCAACCAGAACATCTGGATCGACGAGGCCAAGAAAGTGCTGGCCCAGCCCGCCTACAAGGGCCTGAAGCTGGTCAGCGTTGTTTACGGTGATGACCAGACCGACAAGAGCTACCGCGAAGCCCAGGGCTTGTTCAAAAGCTACCCCAACCTGAAAGCCATCATCGCCCCCACCACCGTGGGTGTGGCGGCAGCGGCCAAGGCCGTGCAGGATGAAAAGAAAGTCGGCAAGATTTTCGTGACCGGTCTGGGCTTGCCCTCCGAGATGGCTGGCCACGTGAAGAGCGGTGCGGTCAAGTCCTTTGCCATCTGGAACCCCATTGACCTGGGCTACTCCTCCATCTACGCGGCCAGCCAGTTCATTTCTGGCAAGGTCACCGGCAAGGCCGGTGACAAGGTGTCTCTGGGCCGTGTCGGCACCGTGACGCTGGACGACAAGGGCGAAGCCGCCATGTCCGAGCCTTTCACGTACGATGCCTCCAACGTCGAGAAGTTCGCCAAGTTTTTCTAACACCCCCGTGGCTGTAGTGCTGCGCACTTTCGCCTCCCCCCTTGCAGGGGGCAACACCAGCAGCCCCGGCGGAGCCGGTTCTGCGGTGTTTCTGGTGAAGGCGCGCTCCGGCTGACGGAGTCGTTGCGCTGGCAAGTTCGTGGGGCATCGCTCTCGGGTAGATGCCCCTATTTTTTGGAATGTTGGATTCTCATCATGTCTGATGTATTGCTGAGTCTGCGGACCATCCACAAGCGTTATGGCGCAACCCACGCGTTGCGCGGGGTGGACCTGGATTTGCGGGCCGGAGAAGTGCTGGCCCTGGTGGGCGAGAACGGCGCGGGCAAGTCCACGCTGGTCAAGATGCTCACCGGCGTGGTGCCGGTGGACGAAGGGGTGATCACGCTCAACGGCGTGGTCCAGAGTTTTGCCAACGCGCAGGCTTCGCAGGCCGCAGGCATCCTGGCCGTGCACCAGGAAACGGTGATGTTCGAAGAACTCAGCGTGGCCGAAAACATTTACGTGGGGCGCCACCTGATGCGTGGCCCCTTCATCGACTGGAAGTCCATGAACCAGCAGGCCCAGGCGGTACTGGACCAGATCGGCGCCCGCTTCAAGGCCACGACACTGGTGAAGGATCTGAGCCTGGCCGAGCGGCACCTGGTGGAGATAGCGCGGGCCCTGTCGCAAAAGGCGCTGGTGGTCATTCTGGACGAACCCACCGCCGCCCTGTCGCAGGCCGAAATCCGCGACTTCTACGGCATCGTGCGCCAGCTGCGCGACCAGGGCGTGGGCGTGATCTTCATCACCCACAAATTCGACGAAATTTTTGCCGTGGCCGACCGCTATGTGGTGCTGCGCGACGGCGCTGCCGTGGGCAGCGGTGCGATTGCCGATGCGACCGAGCAGGAGCTGGTGAAGCTGATGGCCGGGCGCGCCATTGACCAGATCTACCCGCACATTGCCTCCACCCCCGGTGAGGTGGTGATGACGGTGAAGAACCTGTCGCACCCGACTGAATTCAACAACGTGGCCTTTGAGTTGCGCCGCGGCGAGATTCTGGGCTTCTATGGCCTGGTGGGCTCGGGCCGCAGCGAGGCCATGCTGGCCATCATGGGCCTGAACCCCGCGGCGCGTGGCGAGTTTGTGGTGTGCGGCCAAACGCTGCATGCGCGCCGCCCCGGCGACGCGATTGCGGCTGGCATTGCCTATGTGCCCGAAGAGCGCCAGCGCCAGGGTGGCATCCTGGGCTTCTCGGTGGAGCACAACATCAGCCTGGCCGGTCTCTCCCGCTTTGCGCGCGGCGTGTGGCTTTCCAAGGTGCGCGAGTCGGCCCTGTGCCAGCGCATGATCGAACGCCTGCGCATCAAGACCCATTCTCCCGACACCTTGTTGTCGGGTCTGTCGGGTGGCAACCAGCAAAAAGTGGTGATTGCCAAGTGGCTGGGGCTGGACCCGCGCATCGTGATCCTGGACGAGCCCACCAAGGGCATCGACGTGGGTGCCAAGCAGGCGGTCTACCAGCTGATTGCCGAGATGGTGGAGCAGGGCCTGGCCGTGATCCTCGTGTCCAGCGAACTGCCTGAGGTGATGCATCTGGCGCACCGCACCATCGTGATGCGCCGCGGTGTGCAGGTGGCGGAATTTGACCGTGCGAATGCGCACGCAGAACAGATCGTGGCCGCGGCCTCGGGCCTGGGCACGGTGCCCGCGCCTCGTGCATCCGCACCCGCCACTGCGCAGGAGGCGCTTGCAGCATGACTTCCCTGAAATCGATCCGGCGCGAATGGCTGCTCCTGGCCATCATCGTGGCCATTGCATTGGCCGTGGGCGCCCGTGCACCGGTCTTCCTGACCTGGCGCAACGGCCTGGACATTGCCAACGATTCGGCCATCTTGGCCATCCTCGTCATGGGCCAGATGTTGGTGTTGCTCACGCGCGGCATTGACCTGTCGGTCGCGTCCAACCTGGCGCTCACCGGCATGGTGTGCGCGCTGATCGGCAAGGCCTGGCCTGGGGCCTCGGTGCCCGTCTTGCTGGTCATTGCGCTGGGAGTTGGTGCCTTGTTGGGCGCCGTGAACGGCTGGCTGATTACCCGTTTTGAGTTGCCGCCGATTGTGGTGACGCTGGGGACCTTGTCCGCCTACCGTGGCGCGATCTTTGTGGCCAGCAAGGGCGCTTGGGTGTCCGATCAGGACATCCACGAAGTCATCAAGGGGCTACCGCGTGAAGTGTGGCTGGGCTTGCCCGCATTGGTGTGGTTTGCCATTGCCGTGTTGGCACTGACCGCCGTGTTCCTGAAGCTGCGCCGCGAAGGCCGCGAGATCTACGCGCTGGGCGGCAACCCGCATGCGGCGGCTTATGTGGGTATCTCGGCCAACAAGCGACTCATGATGGTCTACACGCTGTCGGGCATGCTGGCCGGTCTGGCTGGGCTGCTGTGGGTGGGGCGTTACTCGATTGCCTATACCGAGCTGGCCGCAGGTTATGAGTTGACCGTGGTGGCCGCCTGCGTGATTGGCGGCGTGAGCATTGGCGGCGGCGTGGGCTCGGTGCTGGGTGCGGCACTCGGTGTCTTGTTCATCGGCGTGGTCAACGGTGCGCTTCCGGTGATCCAGGTCTCGCCGTTCTGGCAGCAGGCGATTGCCGGCGCCGTGATTTTGATTTCGGTGACGGTGAATGCCCGTGCCGAGCGGCGCGCAGGGCGCCAGATTCTGGAACACAAAGCAATGACAAGCACGACTGCCCAAGGAGCCGCAGCATGAAGGCCTGGAACACATGGGAGCGGGTGCTGCTGGCTCTGCTGGTCGTGCTGCTGGTGGTGTTTGGCATTGCGCAGCCGGGCTTCATGACGCCCGATGCGCTGGCCGACAGCACCTTCAACTTCAGCGAAAAAGGCATCCTCGCGCTGGCGCTGGCGCTGCTCATCATCACCGGTGAGATTGACCTGTCCATCGCCGCCATCCTGGCGCTCAGTTCGTTGGCCATGGGTTATGCGATGAAGGCTGGTGCGGGCCCGCTGGGCATGACACTGGCCGCCTTTGTGACCGGTGGTGTGGCGGGTGCCGTGAACGGTGTGCTCGTCACGCGCTACAAGCTGCCCTCCATCGTGGTGACCATCGGCACGCTGTCGCTGTACCGCGGCCTGGCCATGGTGGCGCTGGGCGACCAGGCCATCTCCGGCTACCCCGAGGTGTTCTCCACGCTGGGCAACAGCTATGTGGGCGAGGTGGTCGGCGTGCGCTGGCTCATCATTCCGATTGAGTTTGCCGTGTTGTTGGCCGCGGCCATCGTGGTGGGTGTGACGCTGCACCGCACCGTGCTGGGCCGCCGCCTGTACGCCATCGGCGCCAACCCCGTGGCAGCGCGCTTCTCGGGTATCGAGGCGGACCGTTACCGCATGGCCCTGTTTGTGTTTGCCGGCCTGATGGCGGCGTTGGCCGCGGTCATGCTGACCGGCCGCATTGGCAGCACCCGCCCGAATATCGCCATGGGCTGGGAGCTGGACGCGATCACCATGGTGATCCTGGGCGGCGTGGCGATTGAAGGCGGCCGCGGCAGCATCGTCGGCACCATGCTGGCGGTATTGCTGCTGGGCCTGTTCACCTTTGCCATGGGTATGGCCAACGTGACCGGCATTGTGATGAGCATGGTGATCGGTGCGCTGCTGATCGTCTCCATGGTCTTGCCACGGCTGCTCAAGCGCCAGGGAGTACACGCATGAGTGCCGGGGCATTTACCGAGAAATATGCGTTTCGCATGTTTCTGAACCCCGGCTGCGTGGCGGAGTACAAAAAACGCCACGACGAAATCTGGCCCGAGTTGTCCGCGTTGCTCAAGGACGCGGGTGTGAGCGACTACAGCATCTACCTGGACGAGGAGCACCACGTGCTGTTTGCTGTGCTGCGCCGCACGCTGGGCCACACCATGGACGCACTGCCCCGCCACCCAGTGATGCAGCGCTGGTGGGCCTACATGGCCGACCTCATGCGCGCCAACCCCGATGGTTCCCCGGTCGCCGAGCCGCTGCCGTGCCTGTTCCACATGGAGTGAGGGCCGTGGCTGTGAACGACGCACTGACGCTGGTGATTGACATCGGCAAAAGCCACGCCAAGCTGTTGATGGTGGATGCACGCGGCGCGGTGGTGGAGCGCCATGGGCGCGACAACGCCAGCGTGCCATCGCCTCTGGGCTACCCGGCGCTGGATGTGCAGGGGCTGGAAGACTGGATGGCGCAGACCTTGCGCACCTCCACCCACACCGCACGCTGCCACCGCGCGATTGCCTCCACCCACGGGGCCGCGCTGGTGGCGCTGGGCGACGACGGCCTGGCCTGGGCACCGGTGGACTACGAATTTGATGGCCTGACGCAGCACCCCTTGCTGGCCCAGGCCTTTGACGCCGCGGCCGATGGTTTTGCGCAAACCTTGTCGCCGGACCTGCCCGCGGGTCTGAATGCCGCGCGCCAGTTGTTCTATGTGCAAAACCTGCACCCCGAAGCCTGGCGGCGCACGCGCTGCCTGCTGCCCTATGCGCAGTACTGGGCCTGGCGCCTGTGCGGTGAACGGGCCAGCGAAGTCTCGTCGCTGGGTTGCCACACACATCTGTGGTGCCCGCAGGACGGTGGTTTCTCCGCACTGGCGCAAGCCAAGGGCTGGGCCGCGCTGTTTGCGCCGCTGCGGTCTGCCTGGGACGTGCTGGGCACGGTGAGCCCTGATATGGCCCAGGCCTGGGGCCTGCCCGCGCACTGCCAGGTGCATGTGGGCGTGCATGACAGCAATGCCTGCCTGGCGCGTTACCTCGATGCGTCGGCGGACCAGGCCTCGGCACTCACGGTGGTGTCCTCCGGCACCTGGACCGTGTTGATGGCGCCCGGCGCCCCCACCGCCAGCCTGCAGGCCGAGCGCGACATGCTGGCCAATGTGGATGTGCTGGGCCGTGCCACGCCCACGGCCCGTTTTATGGGTGGGCGCGAGTTTGCCGCGCTGCTGGACGGTGCCGCGCCCGATGCGGGCACCTGGGCCGATGTGCAGGCGCTGGTGGACTCCGCCACGCTGGCGACGCCCTCGTTTGCCGAACACGGCGGTCCGTTCATGGGGCGCCAGGGGCAGATCGTGCGCGCTGGCCAGCCGCTGGCCGCAGCCCTGCCGCCTGGCCAGCGCGCCGCACTGGCTGCGCTGTACTGTGCGCAGACGACCGCTTGGTTGGTGGAGCGGCTGTGGGATGGCGTGGACTTGCCGCGCACCGTGGTGCTGGAAGGGCCTTTGGCGCACAACCCGCTGTACTTGGGGTTGCTGCAGGCCTTGTTGCCAGAGGCGCGTTGTCTGGCCAGCCATGATGCGATGGAGGGCACGGCGCGGGGTGCTTGGCTGTTGTCTCGCTGGGGTAGCAGCCCGGTTGCATCCGAATTGGTGCCTTTGCAGGCTGCGCAGGTTTCGGGTTTGCGGGCCTACCATGTTGACTGGTTGGCTGCGTTGTTGGTTTGAGGGGATTTGTTTTTTTAACACCCACTCCCCCAGCCCCTCGCCCCGTCGGCGAGGGGAGCCTTTAACAGCCATATCTTGTTATGCCGCGCCGGCTGCGTGGCTACTGACGGTGCTTTAGAGCCGTTGTTTCGCGCCACGGCCCACGCCTGCGTTGGAGCGTCTTCGGAGATGTGGGGTGGTCAACGCTGGCGGCTACGCCCGCCAGTGGGGAGCGCCAACCTGTTCTCACCACAACCGTTGGTGCTGGCCGCAGAGCAAAACAACGGTGGCAACCTGACTGAGTCAATTCCCTATTCGGCGCGCAGCCACCAAATCGGCTGTTAAAGGCTCCCCTCGCCGACGGGGCGAGGGGCTGGGGGAGTGGGTGTTAAAAAAAGCGGTGCAGCCGAACAAAAAAAACCTAGCGCAAAGAAACCCGAACCTGTACCTCCGTCCGCACCTGCCCACTCTGCTGCTGCCCGCCAGTCAACCCACTGCCGCTGGACTGCGTGCTCTGCTCCGACTCCCCCACCGTAGTCCACACATCCAACGGCAACGCCAGCACACTGCTGGTGGCCGAGGTCGCAGTCGCCCCGGGCAGGGCTGAGCCGGACCGCAGTGCCTGCTGTGCCGCCAGTTCCAGCTCCACCAGCGTGCCGCCATCCCAGCGCGGCGTAGCGCTGAACCCCGTGCCGGCCTCCAGCAGCACCGTACCCACGCTGGTGACCACGCGGCCATTGCGCACAAAACCCTGCAGCAGGCGGATGGGCGTGGTGGTCTGCAGGCCCAGGCGCACCGGCCGGCCGTTCAGCACCAGCGCCTGCTGCGTGGCCGAGCCGCTGTTGCGCGACTGGTCCATGTGCACGCCACCCCGGTTGCCCAGCTCCACGCCAGCGCGCTGGCTGTCATCGGACTGCACCTGGCGCACCTCGATGAGCAGGTTGCGCATCGGCAGGGGTGCTGGGTTTGCTATCAAATCAGGAGCTGCTTGCGCATATTCCATGAGGGCTAGAGGCAGAAATGATGCATAAATGAGGGCGTGGCGGCGGTTCATGGGCGGCTCCGGGGTGGTGTGGCGGTCGTGGGCTGGGGCTGCAAATGGCCCAGCGGCAGCGCGCTGCTGGCCTTCACTTCGCCCAGCGAGAAGCTGGTGTGCAGGTCTTTCACATTGGGCAGGTTGATCAGCACCTCGCGCGCAAACTGGCTGAAGGTGTGGAGGTCGCGGCTGACCACCTGCAGCTCGAAGGTGCCGGTGCCGCTGATGTAGTGGCAGCTGATGACCTCGGGGATTTGGCGGATCGCTTCTTCCAGCGCGTGCAGCACGTCGCCGCTGTTGCGGTTGGCGTCCAGCCGCACAAAGGCCAGCACGCCCAGGCCCATTTTCTGGCGGTTGATCTCGGCGCGGTAGCCGGTGATGAAGCCGCTTTCCTCCAGCGCCTTCACGCGGCGCCAGCAGGGGGCGGCGCTCAGGCCCACGCGGGTGGCGAGTTCGGCATTGCTGAGCCGGCCGTCGTTTTGCAGTTCGTTCAGGATGGCGAGGTCAAATCGGTCAAGTGTTTCCATAAATGCCATTATGGAGAAAGAATCATTCTTTGAAAGTGCATATGAGGGCAAAGAACGCAAAGACATATCCGTCTTGCAGGCATACACTTTGCCGAACAAAAACACGGAGACAAGCACCATGAATGCACCCCTTAACCGTGACCTGCCCGAGCACATCCGTACGGCGCTGGCGACGGTCACCCTGGACGACAAATACGCGCTGGACTACGGCCGCGCCTTCATGAGCGGGGTGCAAGCCCTGGTCAAACTGCCCATGCTGCAGCGCGTGCGCGACCAGCGCCTGGGCAAGAACACCGCCGGGTTCATCAGCGGCTACCGCGGCTCGCCGCTGGGCACCTACGACCAGTCCCTGGTCAAGGCCGAGAAGTACCTCAAGGCCCACCACATCCACTTCCAGCCCGGCGTCAACGAAGAGCTGGCTGCCACGGCGCTGTGGGGTACGCAGCAGCTGGGCTTTGCCCCGCCCGGCAGCAACAAGTACGACGGCGTGTTCGGCATCTGGTACGGCAAGGGGCCGGGCGTGGACCGCTGCTCGGACGTCTTCAAGCACGCCAACATGGCGGGCACCACGCCCTGGGGCGGCGTGATTGCGGTGGCGGGTGACGACCACATCTCCAAGAGCAGCACCGCTGCGCACCAGAGCGACCACATTTTCAAGGCCTGCGGCACGCCCGTATTTTTCCCGGCCAATGTGCAAGAGATCCTGGACCTGGGCCTGCACGCCTTTGCCATGAGTCGCTTCTCCGGCGTGTGGGCGGGCATGAAGACGATCCAGGAGATCGTCGAATCCAGTTCCACTGTGATGATCGACCCGGATCGGGTCATCACCCGCGTGCCGGCGGACTTTGAAATTCCCCCCGGCGGCCTGCACATCCGCTGGCCCGACCACGCGCTGGAGCAGGAAGCCCGGCTGATGGACTACAAGTGGTACGCGGCGCTGGCCTACATTCGCGCCAACCGGCTCAACTACAACGTCATCGAAGGCAAGAACGACCGCTTCGGCATCATCGCCAGCGGCAAGGCCTACAACGACACGCGCCAGGCCTTGCTGGATTTGGGGCTGGACGATGCAACTTGCCGTGCGCTGGGCATCCGCTTGCACAAGGTGGGTGTGGTGTGGCCGCTGGAGGCACAACTCACGCGCGAATTCGCTACCGGCCTGCAGGAGATTCTGGTAGTGGAAGAAAAACGCCAGGTCATCGAATACCAGCTAAAGGAAGAGCTGTACAACTGGCGCGCCGATGTGCGGCCCACGGTGCTGGGCAAGTTCAACGAGGTGGAGACGCCCGACCACTATGGCGCGGGCGGTGAATGGTCCATGCCCAACCCCATGGCCAACACGCTGTTGCGTGCCAACGCCGACCTCAACCCGGCCTTGATTGCGCGCGCCATCGCCCAACGCATCAAGAAGCTGGGGCTGGACGCGGATACGAGTGCGCGCATCGACGCACAAATGGCGATTCTGGAAGCCAAAGAACGCGCCATGCACGTGATCGAGCTGTCGGGCACCAAGGGGGCAGACCGCCAGCCCTGGTTCTGCTCGGGCTGCCCGCACAACACGTCCACCAAGGTGCCCGAAGGCTCGCGCGCCATGGCCGGCATTGGCTGCCACTTCATGACCATCTGGATGGACCGCAGTACCGACGGTTTCACGCAGATGGGCGGTGAGGGCGTGCCCTGGGTAGGCCAACAGCCCTTCACGAACGACAAGCACATCTTCGCTAACCTGGGTGATGGCACCTACTTCCACAGCGGCCTGCTGGCCGTGCGCCAGAGCATCGCGGCGGGGGTGAACATCACCTACAAGATTCTCTACAACGACGCCGTGGCCATGACCGGTGGCCAGCAGGTCGGTGAGCGGCCCGAAGGGCATTCCGTGGTGCAGATCGCCCAAAGCATGCGGGCCGAAGGTGCTGTGAAGATCACCATCGTGACCGACGAGCCAGAGAAATACGACGGTGTGCAGGGCCTGCCCGAAGGCATTGCCATTGAACACCGCGACGTGCTGGACCGCATCCAGCGCGAGTTCCGCGAGATCAAGGGCACCACGGTCATCATTTACGACCAAACCTGCGCCACCGAAAAACGCCGCCGCCGCAAGCGCGGAACGCTGGTGGATCCCGCCAAGCGCGTGGTCATCAACGAGCTCGTCTGCGAAGGCTGTGGCGACTGCGGCGTGCAGAGCAACTGCATGAGCGTGGAGCCACTGGAGACGGAGTTTGGCCGCAAGCGCCAGATCAACCAAAGCACGTGCAACAAGGACTTTTCCTGCGTCAAGGGCTTTTGCCCCAGCTTTGTCACGGTGGAAGGTGGCAGCTTGAAGAAGGCTGCCAAGCCCAAGGCGGGCGAGGCCAAGCCAGCCTCCTGGCCAGCCCTGCCCGAGCCGCAGATACCTGACGTGGCCACGGCCATCGGAGGCGTCTGGGGCACCATCGTTGCCGGCGTCGGCGGCACCGGCGTCATCACCATTGGCCAGCTGCTGGGCGTGGCGGCCCACCTGGAGGGCAAAGGCATCGTCACGCAGGACGCCGGTGGCCTGGCCCAAAAGGGCGGTGCCACCTGGAGCCATGTGCTCATCGGTGCCAGCCAGGACGCCATCCGCACCACCCGCGTGGGCACGGCCTCGGCCGACCTGGTGCTGGGCTGCGATCCCATCGTGGTGGCCGGCAAGGAAACCCTGGTGCGCATGCGCCCCGGCCGTACCCACGTGGCGCTCAACACCAACAGCGCGCCCACCGCCGCGTTTGTGAAAAACGCCAACTGGACCAACCCGGGTGAGCAGTGTGTGGCCGACATCGCCAAGACCGTGGGCGAGGGCAGCCTCGGTGTGTTCGATGCCGATGCCGCCGCCACCCATCTGCTGGGCGACAGCATTTACACCAACCCCATGATGTTGGGCTATGCGTGGCAAAAGGGCTGGATTCCGCTGGGTCTGTCTTCGCTGATGCGTGCCATCGAACTCAACGCCGTGGCCGTGGCCAACAACAAGGCCGCGTTTGAGTGGGGCCGCCGTGCCGCCGTGGACTGGCCAGCCGTGCAGCGCGCCATCAACCCCGGCCAGGTGATTGCCTTCACGCCGCGCCAGCACCAGTCGCTGGATGCCTTGGTGCACAAGCGCGTGGAGTTTTTGACCGGCTACCAGAACGCGGCCTATGCCCAGAGTTATGCCGACTTTGTGGCCAAGGTCCGTGCAGCAGAAACATCGGCGGTGGGCGGCGACAAGCAACCTCTGGCAGAGGCCGTGGCCCGCTACCTGTTCAAACTCATGGCCTACAAAGACGAGTACGAGGTGGCCCGCCTGCACACCGATACGGCCTTCCGCGCCAAGGTGGAAGGCCTGTTCGAGGGCGACTTCAAGCTGGCCTACCACCTCGCGCCGCCCCTGCTGGCCCGCAAGAACGACCGGGGCGAACTGCAGAAGATGCGCTTGGGCGGCTGGGTGCGCCCGGTATTCGGTGTGCTGGCGTCGCTCAAAGGTCTGCGCGGCACCGCGTTGGATGTGTTCGGCTACACCACCGAGCGCCGCGAGGAACGCGCACTGATTGCCGAGTACCGTGCCGCCATCGAATCGATGCTGCCCACGCTGGGCGCTGGCAACCGCGATGCCGCCGCCGCCTTTGCCCGTGTACCCGAGCAGATTCGCGGTTTTGGCCATGTCAAGGCACGCCATCTGACCGCCGCACGCCAGCAGTGGACCGTGTTGTTGGACCAGTACCGGAAGACCGCGGCTGTCAAGCAAACCCAGGCCGCCTAGGGCCTTGTCCGCCCGCATTGGGCGGGCCTTTCCCCCGCTTACAATGACCGGTTGCTCGCCTTGGGGCGAGCATGGCCGTGCGCGGCTGTCCCACGGGACGAAGCGCCTTTGTAATTTGCCCCATTTTGTGGAGTTAGCCTGTGTTCATTTCTTCTGCCTTTGCCCAAACTGCCCCCGCCGCTGCTGGTGGCGACATGCAATCCACCCTGATGAGCATGTTGCCTTTGGTGCTGATGTTTGTGGTGCTGTATTTCGTGATGATCCGCCCCCAAATGAAGAAGCAGAAAGAGCACCGCTCCATGCTGGATGCGCTGGCCAAGGGTGACGAAGTGGTCACCGCCGGCGGCGTGCTGGGCAAGGTTGCCAAGCTAGGCGATAGCTATGTCGGCCTGGAAGTGGCCAGCGGCGTGGAAGTGCAGATCCAGCGCAGTGCGGTGGTGCAAGTGCTGCCCAAAGGTTCCATCAAGTAATTTCTCTCAAAGCGACGCGCGATCATGAACCGTTACCCGGTATGGAAGTACGCGATCATCCTGATCGCGCTCGTGGTGGCAGGGCTGTACGCCTTGCCCAACCTGTTTGGTGAAGCGCCGGCCGTACAGGTGTCCCCCGCCAAGGCCATTGTGAAGCTGGACCCCACGTCCCTGGCCAAGGTGGAAGAAGTGCTGAAGGCGGCTGGCCTGAGTCCCGATGCCATCAGCTTGGAAAACGGCTCCATCAAGGCCCGCTTTGCTGACACCGATGCGCAGCTCAAGGCCAAGGATGCCTTGCAAAAAGCGCTGAACCCGGATGCGGCTGATCCAGCCTATGTGGTGGCGCTCAACCTGTTGTCACGCTCTCCGGCTTGGCTCACGTCCATGCGTGCCTCGCCCATGTATTTGGGACTGGATTTGCGCGGTGGTGTGCACTTCATGCTGCAGGTGGACATGCAGGCGGCCCTGGCCAAAAAGGCCGAGTCCCTGTCAGGTGACATTCGCAGCACTTTGCGCGAGAAGAATGTGCGCCACAGCGGTATCACCCGCAACGGGCAGACCATTGAAATCCGCTTCCGCGATGCGGCGACTGCCCAGGCCGCCAAGCGCATCATCCAGGACCAGTTTGCCGATCTGGATACGCTGGAAACAGCCGACGGCACCGATGTCAAGATGGTGGCGTCCATCAAGCCCGTGGCTGCGCGCACCGTGCAGGAACAGGCCCTCAAGCAGAACATTACGACCCTGCACAACCGCATCAACGAACTGGGTGTGGCCGAGCCGGTGATCCAGCAGCAGGGGCTGGATCGCATTGTGGTGCAGTTGCCCGGGGTGCAAGACACCGCCAAGGCCAAAGACATCTTGGGCCGCACTGCCACCCTGGAAATTCGTCTGGTGGATGAGGGGTCCGAGGCGCGTGCCGCCGAGTCCGGTGCCGGGCCGGTGCCCTTTGGTTCCGAGCGTTACCTGGAGCGCAGTGGCCAGGGCGTCATTGTTAAAAAACAGGTGATTCTGACGGGCGAAAACTTGACCGATGCCCAGCCTGGCTTTGATGGCCAGACCCAGGAGCCCACGGTCAACCTGTCGCTGGATGCCAAGGGCGCCCGCATCTTCCGCGATGTGACGCGCGAGAACATCAACAAGCGCATGGCCATCATCTTGTTCGAAAAGGGCAAGGGTGAAGTGGTGACGGCTCCGGTAATCCGTTCCGAGATCGGTGGGGGGCGCGTTCAGATTTCTGGGCGCATGACCACGGTGGAGGCGGCCGACACCGCCTTGCTGTTGCGTGCTGGCTCACTGGCCGCACCCATGGAGATCATCGAAGAGCGCACGATCGGCCCCAGCCTGGGCGCCGAGAACATTGCCAAAGGCTTTCACAGCGTGACCTGGGGTTTTGTTGCTGTGGCCGTCTTCATGTGTTTTTATTACATGTTGTTTGGCGTGATCTCCAGCATTGCGCTGGCGTTCAACTTGCTGCTGCTGGTGGCCGTGTTGTCCATGCTGCAAGCGACGCTGACCCTGCCCGGTATGGCGGCCATGGCCCTGGTGCTGGGCATGGCCATTGACGCCAACGTGCTGATCAATGAACGGGTGCGGGAAGAGCTGCGCAACGGCGCTTCGCCCCAGGCCGCCATCCACGCCGGTTACGACCGCGCATGGGCCACCATCATCGACTCCAACGTCACGACACTGATCGCCGGTTTGGCCCTGTTGGCCTTTGGCTCTGGCCCGGTGCGGGGCTTTGCCGTGGTGCATTGCCTGGGCATTCTGACCAGCATGTTCTCGGGCGTCTTCTTCTCCCGTGGCGTGGTGAATTTGTGGTACGGTCGCCAAAAGAAGCTCAAAAGTGTGTCGATTGGCACCGTGTGGCGTCCTGATGCCGGTCATCAGGTGACGACCAACTAAAAGGTAAGAGCATGGAATTCTTCAAAATCCGCCGCGATATCCCCTTCATGCGCCATGCCTTGGTGCTGAATATGGTGTCGCTGGTGACATTTATTGCAGCCGTTTTCTTCCTGTTTTCGCGGGGTTTGCATCTGTCGGTGGAGTTCACCGGTGGCACGCTGATGGAGGTGAGCTACTCCCAGCCCGCCGACCTGAATGGCGTGCGCAGCACGCTGGACAAACTGGGGATCAAGGACGTTCAGGTCCAGAACTTTGGGACGACACAGGATGTCCTGATCCGCATGCCGGTGCAAAAAGGCAGCACCTCGGGTCAGCAAAGCGATGCCGTCATGATCGCGCTCAAAGCGGCTGACGCGTCCGCCACGATGCGCCGCACCGAGTTTGTAGGCCCCCAAGTGGGCGACGAGCTGGCCGCTGACGGACTCAAGGCGCTGGCCTTCGTGGTGGTGGGCATCATGCTGTACTTGGCGATCCGTTTTGAATGGAAATTCGCAGTCGCCGCCATCATCGCCAACCTGCACGATGTGATCATCATCCTGGGCTTTTTTGCCTTCTTCCAGTGGGAGTTTTCGCTTCCTGTGCTGGCGGCGGTGCTGGCCGTGTTGGGCTACTCGGTGAACGAGTCGGTGGTGATTTTTGACCGAATCCGTGAGAATTTCCGTCGCTTTCGCAAGATGAATACCGAGGAGATCATCAACAATGCGATCACCTCGACCATCAGCCGCACTATCATCACCCACGCATCCACTCAAATGATGGTCCTGTCCATGTTGCTGTTTGGTGGTGCGACCCTGCACTACTTTGCCTTGGCATTGACCATCGGCATTTTGTTCGGCATTTATTCCTCGGTCTTTGTGGCAGCCTCCATTGCCATGTGGCTGGGTATCCAGCGTGAAGACCTGGTCAAAGGTTCCCCCAAGAAGGACGTGGATCCCAACGACCCCAACGCTGGCGCAACGGTTTAAGCTACCACCATGGCTACCTCTCCCGCATTGCCCCCCCGCTTGCAGTTGGCCCGCGCCTTGCGCGAGCGGTTTCTGGCAGAAGCCGGCAAGGCAGCGCAGGAGATCGGCGGCGCGGTGCAGGAGCGCCTGACCACCCTGATGGATGAATTGGTCAACGCACGGGAAGCCCAGCTACGCCGGGATACCTGGATGGCCTACAAGCGCTGCCGACCATTGTGGGTCGACGGCACCATGAGGGCCTGGCGCGAATGCCTCGATCCCCCCAAGGAGAAAAAAGCGGCGGGCCTGGAGGCGGCGGGCCTGGAGCTGGTGGGTACCGAGGTGGTGGAAAACAAAATCTTGGCGTCCCGCCTGGTGCTGGCCGTCAATGAAAAAGTGCTGCCCCAGCTCGATGACGTGCGGGTGCGCATCCGTTTCCTGGAAAACCTGGAGGACCTGGAAGGCAATGACCTGCTGCGTCCCGAGGTGTTGGTGCTGCTGATGGTGGAGCAATGGGCGCAGTCGGGTATGCCTGCAGAGTCTTGGCCCATGGTCAACGAAGTGGTGCAGCGTTTGTTGATTGAACGCCTGATCGTGGCGTACAAGAATGCCAACGACCTGCTCATCAGCAAAGGCGTCATGCCGACCATCGAGTTGAAAGACCGTGTGAAAGCGCCAGTGCGGGCACCGCAGCGCCCACGTACACCGCCTGCAGCCCCCGCCCCGGGGCAGCCGCCTGCGGAGATGCCACCCAGCGGTTATGGAGATGTGGGCCATGGCAGCAACGCCGGCGGAAGTTACGCACAAGCGTATGCCCCGACCGGCCATGCCGGTATGGGCAGCGGTGCGGCCGCTGGCGGCCAGCGCGCGGGCGGCGGGTTCTTCGGCGGGCGTCTGGGGTGGGGTGGTGGCACTGCCGAGGCCCCCGCTGCCTCTGGTAGTTCCGGTCCGCAAGGGGTGTCTTCCTCTTCGCCTACGCCGTTTTGGCGCCAGTCTTCGGGCTCCCACAGTATGCCCGGCCAGGCCTATGGCGCTGGAGAAGAGACCCGCATGCTGACAGCCGCAACCCCTATCGCACGGGCCCGTAGCCGTGCGCAGGGGGTGATCGGTCAAATTCGCCGCCTGTTTGTGAGCCACGGGGGCGGGGACTTCAGCGGGACGGCCCACCATGCACCATCTCCAGCCCTGGCTGCCGCTATTGCGCCAGGCGCAGCCCATATGGGGTACGCCCCCGGTGGCACCATGTATGAAGACTACAGCCCGGCCGGCGTCGCACGGGTGGCCAGCGACCTGCGCGAAAAGTCGAGCGAGCTCAAGAAAAAGGCGGAAACCAAGGGAGAAAAGGCCACCATTGAGATTGTGGCGCTGATGTTTCAGGCGATTCTGGCCGAAGAGCGCATTCCGCCTGGCATCCGCGTTTGGTTCGCGCGTTTGCAAATGCCGGTGCTGCGTGTGGCCCTGGAAGACCCCGATTTTTTCGGAACGGCGGACCACCCCGCGCGTCAGCTGATTGACCGCATGGGCTCCTGCGTCATGGGTTTTGATGCCTCGGGCGTGCAGGGCAGCGCGATGGAAACCGAGATCAAGCGCATCGTGCAGGTTATCGAGCAGTACCCCGAGACCGGCAAAAAGGTCTACCAGATTGTTTTCGAGGAATTCCAGAAATTCCTCTCCAAGTTCCTTACCGAAAAAGGCCCCACCCAGAAGGTCGTGAGTGTGGCGCAGCAGGTGGAGCAAAAAGAGACCCTGGCCATCCAGTACACCATCGAGATGCGCAACATGTTGAAAGACATGCCGGTGCGCGAGGAGATCCGGGACTTTTTGTTCAAGGTCTGGGCCGAGGTGCTGGCCGTAGCTGCTGTGCGCAAGGGGCCGCAGCATGCCGATACCCTGGTGCTCAAGAAGTCTGCCACCGACCTGATCTGGGCGGCCAGCGCCAAGCCCAATCGCGCAGACCGCGCCAAAGTGATCCAGGATCTGCCCAATTTGTTGCTGCGCTTGCGCTCCGGCATGACGCTGCTGGCTATGGCGCCGAGTGAGCAGGAGAGCCAGGTAAAGCGTATCAGCGATACGCTGGCTGATGCCTTCATGTCCAAGACGCAGGCGATTCCGCAGGCCCAGATCGATGCCATGGCGCAAAGGCTGGGCAACTTGGAAGACTTTGTGTCCGAAGACGGCATGGGCGATCTGCCACTGGATGCCGAGAGTATTGAGATGATGCTGGGGATTGATGCCTCGGCCATCGAGGTGGTGGCCAATGGCGGCTCCAAGCCCACGGCGGCCATGTTGGCCTGGGCGCAGGAGTTGCAACTGGGCTCGTGGTTCACGCTGGACCATAACAACCAGATCACACAGGTGCAGTTTGCCTGGCGCAGCGATCGCAAGCACCTGAACCTGTTTGCCTCCAGTTCGGGAAAGAGTTACCTGATCCAGGGTGGTCGACTCGCCGCCTACTTGCAGGCGGGCCTGCTATTGCCGCAAGAGGAAGAGGCGCTAACCGTGCGCGCGACACGTGACGCCTTGGCCAAGCTAGAAGCCAATCCCGAACGGCTGCTGGCTTGAGGGGTTCCCCGCCTGCTGCGGGGATCCATAACTAACATACGTTCAGTGCGCCACCCGATCGTTGGCGTCGTCGCAGAGTTCGTCCAGTACCAAGGCATCGGGCTCCAGGCCAAAACTCCAGTACACCATGAGGATGATGACCTTGAGCTCATCCAAGGCCACCGGACCACCAGGGGCCGCCATGGCCCGGTCCAGCACCACTTCCCGCAGATGTGCCGGCAAGACGCCCGCCGAGTCCAGAAAGCGGATAAACCCCAGGCACTCGGGGCCCAGATGGTTTTGCTCGTAGGCTGGGTAAATCCGAACGCTGGTCGGCAAGGGTTGGCGCAGCCAAGGCTCGGCCGCCAATTTGGCGGACGCTTCCAGGGTCTCCGGGACCCGGGGGCGTGCGCTGCGGGCAGCGCTGTTCAGGCCCTGGAGCCAGGCCAGCGCATCCTCAATTTCATCGGATGCAAAGCCCACGGCACTGAGCTTGCGTTGCAGGTGAGCGGGTTCGGGGCAGCCCTCGTCCGCGTAGTAGTTTTCGTAAACGAAAGCAAGCACTTCAAACATGGGAGCCAATATAGCGCAGAAAAAAGCGCTGCACGTTTGCGGTGCAAACTGCCCCGCTTTTCCGGCGTTTAGCCCCGTGCGAGGCGCTGGAACAGGCTGCCCGGCAGGCGGGCGATGTGGCCTTGCAGTTCTAGCCCCATGAGCAGGGCCTGCAGCGTGGGGGTGTCCAGCCCGGTGCGGGCCTGCAGTGCATCCAGTCCTGCCGGCTCAAAGGCCAGCGCGCCCAGCAAGGAGCGCTCTATGCCAGAAATGCCCTCAGGCTCCGTTGTTTCTGCGCGAGCAGCTCCGGAATCCATAGCAATTCCCGGCTCGATTGGGAGCTCAAACTCTTCCAGGATGTCCTGGGCGCTCTCCACCAGCTTGGCCCCTTGCTTGATCAGCGCGTGGCAGCCGCGCGCTTGGGGGGCGTGGATGGAGCCCGGAATGGCAAAGACGTCTTTGCCCTGCTCAACTGCCATACGTGCAGTGATGAGGGAGCCAGACTTCAGTGCGGCCTCCACCACCAGGGTGGCGTGCGAAAGGCCCGAGATGATGCGATTGCGCTTGGGAAAGTTCGCCGACAGCGGTGGCGTCCCCAAGTGGTATTCGCTGATGAGCAGGCCATGCTGGGCAATCCGGTGCGCCAGCTGAAAATGGGCCTTGGGGTACACACGGTCCAGTCCGGTGCCCACGACGGCAATGGTCGCCAACTGGTCCTCGGCAGCGCCGTCCAGCGCGCCTTCGTGTGAGGCCCCATCGATGCCCAACGCGAGTCCGGACACCACCGTCAGGCCCGCCTGGGCCAGTATTTGTGAAAACTGCCGTGCATTTGCCACCCCTTGGGCTGTGGGGTTGCGGCTACCCACCACCGCAATGCGGGAGGCGGCACTGCGCGCCCAGCCTTGTTGCAGGTGGTGGGCCTCACCCATGGCGTACAGCAGCAGGGGTGGGTCTTCCGTATCCAGTAGCGCGGCGGGGTAGCAGGGATCGCCCAGCGTCAGCACATGGCGTTGTTGTGGATTGTGTGCCAGCCACTCCCACGTCGTGGTGACCAGGCTTGCCAGGTCGTCAGGCGTTTGCAGCAGGCTTTCTGCCTGCTTGGCGCTGACGCAAGTCTCCAGTTGCGCTGCGCTTTGCGCGAAGATCTGCTGGGGCAGTCCAAAGCGGGCGAGCAGTTTGCGCCCGCCACTGCTGCCTACCCCCGGGGTGAGGAGCAAACGCAGCCAGGCAGAAAGTTCGTCGCGCTCCACGTGCGAAGGCGCCCTTGCGGTGGTCGGTGCGCTGGGGTCAGCGCGGGTTGATCAGCCGGTCGCCCACGCGCACGCTGTCGGTGATTTCCAGAATCAGTGCGTAGGAGACGCGGTCAAAGGTGCGGAACACCATGAGCAAGCCGTTACGCTCGTTGGGCAGTTTCATGAGCGGTCGGGCCGGGTCGGTCTTGTCCATGATGCGCTGACCATCCTTGAGGATCGCCAGCACATGGCCGGCTTCCATGCCATCCTGGGTTCCGCGGTTGATGGCGACTACCTGGCTTTGGCCCGCGTTGATCACGGCACTGCCGTAGACCGACACAATGCGCGCGTCGACCACTTGTGACGGGGCGTGGGGTGTGTAGGTTGACAAGGCACGAGCGGGCTCGGGCAGCATGCGGTCGCCCACCCGAATTTCCTCCTTGGCGGACACGATGTCGATGGTCGCAGGCACTACGGCGCTCTCGGGCTGGCCTTTTTCGCCTTGTACCTCTCCAGTGGTCTCGCTGCGAATCAACTGGGCTTTCCCGATGTATTGCGCCTCGTAACCCAGTATTTCCCCCGTTCCGGGGTCCTTGAGCGGGGTGGCATTGCGGAACAGCCGGAACAGTTGCTGTTTGGCCTGGTCGTCCATCAGTGGTGCCCCATTGGAGCCGCGGGCGTAGGCCCGGTCGCCGCGGGTGAGCAGCACGCGTTCTTCCTGGGTGGCTACGATGCGCGGGGCTGCTTGCAGCTCGTTGGCATCCACGATCAAGGGCTCTGCCAAAAAGGCCTCAATAACCCGACTTTTCAGGGCGGGCAGGGCCAGGTCGGCCAGTGCTTCGTAACGGGTGCGTGGGGTGACGCGGATGGTGTCGGGCGCTGCACCGTCACCACTGCTGCCTGCCACACGCAGGGTGGCTTTGTCGCCCAGGCGCTCCAGCAGCAGCACCTGGCCGGGGTAAATGCGGTGCGGGTTTTTGATGTCGTTGAGGTTCATGCCCCACAACTCGGGCCAGCGCCAGGGGCTCTTGAGGAAGAGTTTGGAGATGTCCCACAGGGTGTCGCCACTTTTGATGGTGTAGCTGTCCGGGGCGTTGGGGGCCAGTTCGCTCAGCGGCACGCCTTTTTGGGCGACTTCGTTGGCGGTTTGTTTCTGGGCCGCGGAGATTGGGAAGTTCTGCGCCCATGCGCCGGGGGCAGCCAAGGTGCCGGCCAGTGCGGCCAAAGCGGCCAAAGCGGCTAGCGCCACGCGGGATTTCGCCATCAGGTGTGTCGTCATAGGGTGCGAATCGGTGAATGAACTTGATAAGTTACGCGCGATTTTGCGCTCAAGCCCTTGATTCGGCAACGTTTTTGGCCCGCTGGCAGTGCAAGCAATCGTAAAAGTGGCGAAAATAGCCACATCTTTTAGGCAGTTCCCATGGCTTTACTTCCCATTCTTTGTTACCCCGACCCCAAACTCCACACCGTGGCCAAGCCCGTTGCCGCGGTGGATGCGCGCATCCAGCAGCTGGCTGCTGACATGCTGGAAACCATGTACGAGGCCAAAGGCATTGGCCTGGCTGCCACCCAGATCAATGTGCATGAGCGCCTGATCGTCATCGATGTGTCAGAAGAGCGGGACCAGCCCATGGTGCTGATCAACCCCGAACTGGTCTGGACCAGCGCCACCACCCACCTGAATGAAGAAGGCTGTCTGTCGGTGCCCGGCATTTACGACGGGGTGACCCGTTTTGATGCGGTGCACGTGAAGGCACTGGACGAAAAAGGCAACAGCCGCGTGATCGAGGCCGATGGCTTGCTGGCCGTCTGCGTGCAGCATGAGATGGACCACCTGGTGGGCAAGGTGTTTGTGGAATACCTCTCACCGCTCAAGCGCAACCGCATCAAAACCAAAATGATCAAGGCCCAGCGCGAGGAATCGCGCTAAGTGGCCCACATCCCTGCACCCGTGGCGAGGCCGCTGCGGGTCATCTTTGCCGGTACGCCGGAATTCGCCCGCGTGGCGTTGGAGCGCCTGCATGCCGCTGGCCACACCATCGCCCTGGTGCTGAGCCAGCCCGACCGTCCGGCCGGGCGCGGCATGAAGCTGCAGGCGTCGGCGGTCAAGCAGTTCGCACAAGAACATGCCATTCCCGTGGCCCAGCCGCGCAGCCTGCGCCTGGATGGCAAGTACGCCGAAGACGCCGCTGCGGCGCGACAGGTGATTGCGGATGCCCAAGCCGATGTGATGGTGGTGGCTGCCTACGGACTTATCCTGCCGCAATGGGTGCTCGATGACATGGCCCCCACGCTCCCCGCTGCGCGTGGTTCGCTGCCCCCCGAGGGGGCCCTCGCGCCTAGGGGCGGCCCGTCGGCGCTCACGCCATCGCCCAAACTCGGTTGTCTGAATATTCACGGTTCGCTGCTGCCACGCTGGCGCGGCGCGGCACCGATTCATCGCGCCATCGAGGAGGGGGACACGGAGACCGGCGTCACCATCATGCAGATGGATGTGGGGTTGGACACGGGTGACATGCTGCTTAAACAGAGTCTGCCAATTGCAGACAGCGACACCACGGCCACACTGCACGACAAGGTGGCAGAGCTGGGCGCCACCATGGTGGTGCAGGCGCTGGAACTGGCGGCCCAAGGTGCGTTGCGGCCGGTGAAGCAGCCCGATGCCGGCGTGACCTATGCCCACAAAATCGAGAAACACGAGGCGCCCATCGACTGGCGCCTGGACGCCGCCACCATCGTGCGCCGCGTACGTGCCTTCAATCCGTTTCCGGGCGCCAGCACTGTGCTGAATGGCGAAGTGATCAAAGTGTGGGGCGCCCATGCGGGTGACGGCAGCAGTGCTGCAGAATATGGGCAAATAGTGTCTGTAGTCCCCGAAGGTATTGCGGTGGCAGCTATGAATTCAGTAGCAATACTGACGGAGCTGCAACGCCCCGGTGGCAAGCGCCTGCCCGCCGCAGAGTTTCTGCGCGGCTGCCCGGTGCAAGTCGGCCAGCGCTTTGAGCTGCCAGCGGCGCCTGAGGCGTCCTGATGTTCTTCCTGCGCAGCAATTACACCCACCCCGAGTTCCGGCGCGGCTTCAATGACATGCTGGGCGTGTCGCCCGGCATTGCTGCCTGGGGCCTGATGACGGGCGTGGCCATGGTCAAGTCCGGCATGAGCACGGTGGAGGCGCTGTTCATGGCGCTCACCGTGTTTGCCGGTAGCTCGCAACTGGCGGCGGTGCCGCTGCTGATTGCCGGGGCGCCCATGTGGGTGATTCTGGTCACCGGCTTCTGCGTGAACCTGCGGTTTGTGGTGTTCAGCGCGCACATGCGGCCCTACCTCATGCACCTGCCGCGCTGGCAGCGGCTGGTCACCGGCTACCTGTCCGCCGACCTGACCTATGTGCTGTTTGTGAAGCAGTTCCAGCATCCGGCCACAGATGCAGCGGGCCGCACTGCGCAAATGGCCTACCTGGCCGGCAATGGCGGTATCAACTGGTTCAGCTGGACCGCCAGCAGTGTGCTGGGCGTAGTGCTGGCCAACTTCGTGCCTACCTCCTGGGGTCTGGGCTTTGCGGGCATTCTGGCGCTGGTGGGCATGATGGCCTCGCTGGCCACCAGTCGTTTGCGCTGGGTGTCGGCGGGCGTGGCGGGGGCTGCTGGTGTTGCTGCATTTGCGTTGCCGCTCAAGCTCAACATCCTGGTGGCGATTGCGGTCGCCGTCACCGTGTGCCTGCTGTTGGACAAGCGCCCCGATACCTCGCACCCACCGCACCACACCCCCAAGGACCCCGCATGAGCCTGGACAGTTTTTTCGTCGGCAACACCGACGGCTGGACCCTGCTGACCACGGCGGGTCTCGCCTGCGTCACGGTGATTGCACGCTCCTTCTTTTTTATCACCGACAAAGACTGGTCGCTGCCCGTCTGGGCCCAGCGTGGCCTGCAGTACGCGCCGATTGCGGCGCTGTCGGCCGTCATCGTGCCGGAGATCGTCATGTCGCAAGGCCAGCTCATCCATACGCTCAAAGATGCCCGTCTGTATGCCGTGGCGGCGGGTCTGGCCTTCTTTGTCTGGCGGCGCGGTGCCGGCCAGGCGGTGCTGGGCACCATTGCCTCGGGCATGGCGGTGTACCTGCCTTTGCACATCGGCCTGGGCTGGTGACGCAGTGGGCCCCTCACGCGCTCCATTGCGTGGGGTTCGTTGCCTCCTGAGTGGGGGCATCGCCTTGGGGCGGCCCGGCGTGAATGTGTCGCGCCTTCGGTACGTCGCCGTTACGTGCCAGCCGCGCCCAGCGCACTTCTACAATGCCGGGTGTTGCCGCACCCCGCGCGCGCTTTCAAACTACCTGAGGTTTCCCCCATGCAAGTGATCCGTTTTTCTGACCTGATTGCCCAAGGCCAAGTCGCTGGCAAGCGCGTGTTCATCCGTGCCGACCTGAACGTGCCACAGGACGACGCAGGCAACATCACCGAAGACACCCGCGTGCGCGCCAGCGTGCCCGCCATCCAGATGGCGCTGGACGCCGGTGCCGCCGTCATGGTGACCAGCCACCTGGGCCGCCCCACCGAAGGCGAATTCAAGCCCGCAGACTCCCTGGCCCCCGTGGCCAAGCGCATGGGCGAACTGATGGGCCGCGAGATCCCCGTGATCGTCGACTGGACCGAGGGCGTGGAGGTGAAGCCGGGCCAACTGGTGATGCTGGAGAACTGCCGCGTCAACAAGGGCGAGAAGAAGAATGACGAAGCGCTGGCCAAGAAAATGGCTGCGCTGTGCGACATCTTTGTGCACGACGCGTTTGGCACCGCCCACCGCGCCGAAGCCTCCACCTACGGCATCGCCCAGTTCGCCCCCATCGCCTGTGCCGGTCCGCTTTTGGCGGCCGAAATGGATGCCATCAGCAAGGCCCTGCTGGCCCCCAAACGTCCACTGGTCGCTATCGTCGCCGGTTCCAAAGTCTCCACCAAACTCACCATCCTCAAAAGTCTGGCCGAGAACGTGGACCAGCTCATCGTGGGCGGCGGCATTGCCAACACCTTCATGCTGGCCGCCGGCCTGAAGATCGGCAAGAGCCTGGCCGAACCCGATTTGCTGGACCAGGCCAAGGCTGTGATTGAGGCCATGAAAGCGCGCGGTGCGGCCGTGCCCATCCCCACCGATGTGGTGACCGCCAAGACCTTTGCTGCCGACGCACCCGCCACCATCAAGGCCGCCACCAACGTGGCCGACGACGACCTGATCCTGGACATCGGCCCGCAAACCGCGCAGGCCCTGGCCGACCAACTCAAGAAGGCCGGCACCATCGTCTGGAACGGCCCCGTGGGGGTGTTCGAGTTTGCCGCGTTCGAGAACGGCACCAAGGTGATCGCGCAGGCCATTGCCGAATCCAGCGCCTTCTCTATTGCCGGCGGCGGCGACACGCTGGCTGCGATTGCCAAGTACGGCATCGAGAAACAGGTGGGTTACATCAGTACGGGCGGCGGTGCCTTCCTGGAAGTACTGGAAGGCAAGACCTTGCCGGCGTTTGAGATTCTGACCAAGCGCGCAGCCGCTTAAATTGCTATTGAATTGGTAGCTGCTCGCGCAGCACCCATAAGGGCTAAAGGCACTTTTGGCATCAAACCGAAGGTGCCTTTGCTTTGGGCCGGTTAGAGTGGCGCCGGCGCGGTGTCCAGGCTGGCGCAGCACACCTGGCCGCGTCCACTGTCCTTGGCACGTTCCAGCTGTTGCGCCGCCAGCGCCAGCAGATCACTGGCCTGGCCACTGTGCGGGCTCACGCGGGTGCCCAGGCCCACACTGACCGAGACCAGCCCGCCACCCTGTGTGCCGCCCTGCGGCAGCCCCAACTGGCGCACGCGGCGCTCCATCTCCTGCGCCAGCGCCAACGCGTCTTCGTGGGAGGTGTCCGGCAGCAGGCAGGCAAATTCCTCCCCGCCAAAACGCGCCACCACATCGGCCGGACGGCGCAGCACCGATTTGAGCGTCACAGCAATCAGGCGCAGGCAGTCGTCACCGGCCTGGTGGCCGTGGCGCTCGTTGTAGGCCGCAAAGTGGTCCACATCGAGCAGCACCAGCGACAGCGACAGGCCGCTGCGCGCGGCACGCGCCCACTCGGTCGTCAGTTGCTGGTCAAAGTAGCGGCGGTTAAAGACCCCCGACAGGCCGTCCAGCAGCACCAGCTTCTTGAGCAGGTCGGACTGGAACTTGAGCGTCAGGTGGGTGTGCACGCGGGCGCGCACCACGGCCGGGTTCACCGGTTTGGAGATGAAGTCCACCGCGCCCAGACCCAAGCCATGGGTTTCCTGGCCGGCGTCGGGCCGCGCGGTTACCAGGATGATGGGAATGTGCGCCGTTGCCTCTTGCGCCTGAAGCTGGCGGCACACGGCAAAACCGTCCATGCCGGGCATCAGTACGTCCAGCAGCACCAGGTCTGGCGGGTTGCTATGGCATACCGCCAGTGCCTGTTCGCCCGAGGTGGCCATGAACACCTGGTAGTCCCCGGCGAAGGCCTGTACCAATTGCTGGATGTTGTCGGGCTGGTCATCCACCACCAAGAGCTTGGGCTTGCCATGCGTGCTGTCCAGCAGCGCGGCTGCGTGGGTGGCGGGGGCATTCATGGGAGGCGTCGGGATGCGTGGATCGGGCGGGCGACCATTCAACCACAGGCCCTCGGTTTACGCCCTCCGGGCTAACCCCGCCTGTGCTTTTCTTGTGCCTGCCATGTAACCAAGGTACAAACAAGCGTGTGAAAATAGGTAACTCACTCTAGGAGACAGTTCCATGCCCCGTCGCGCCACCAAAATTGTTGCCACCCTCGGACCCGCCTCCAGCGACCCCGCTTTGCTGGAGCAGATGATCCGTGCCGGCGTCAATGTGGTACGTCTGAACTTCAGCCACGGCAAGGCCCAAGACCATATTGACCGCGCCCGCCTGGTGCGCGAAGCCGCCCAACGCGCTGGCCGCGAAGTGGCCATCATGGCCGACCTGCAGGGACCCAAGATCCGCGTGGGCAAGTTTGCCGAGGGCAAGGTGTTCCTGGAGCCTGGCCAAAAATTCGTTCTGGATGCAGCCCGCGTGGAACTGGGCGACATCGATGCTGTGGGCCTGGACTACAAGGCGCTGCCTTCCGAGGTGAAGGCCGGTGATGTGCTCTTGCTCAACGACGGGCTGATCGTCATCACGGTGGATGCCGTCAAGGGTGAGCAGGTGCACACCACCGTCAAGCTCGGTGGCGAGTTGTCCAACAACAAGGGCATCAACAAGCAGGGTGGCGGCCTGACCGCCCCGGCCCTGACCGGCAAGGACATGGAGGACATCCGTACCGCGATGAGCTTCCAGGCCGACTACGTGGCCGTGAGTTTCCCCAAGAATGCCACCGACATGGAAATGGCGCGCCAGCTGTGCAATGTGGCTGCCGCCGAGTACAACCACAAGCCGGGCCTGATTGCCAAGATCGAACGCGCCGAAGCCATCCCCAAGCTGCTGGAAATCTTGCTGGCTTCGGATGGCATCATGGTGGCCCGCGGCGACCTGGCTGTCGAGGTGGGTAACGCTGCCGTACCGGCGCTGCAAAAGCACATGATCAAGCTGGCCCGCGAGCACGACAAGGTCGTGATCACCGCCACGCAGATGATGGAGTCCATGATTACCAACCCCGTGCCTACGCGTGCCGAGGTGAGCGACGTGGCCAACGCCGTGCTGGATGGCACTGACGCCGTGATGCTGTCCGCCGAAACCGCGGCCGGCAAGTACCCGCTGGAAACCGTGGTCGAAATGGCGAAGATCTGTCTTGCCGCCGAAGGCAGCGAACACGTCAAGCTGGACGCCGATTTCACCGGAAAAACCTTCACCCGCATCGACCAGTCCATCGCCATGGGCGCGCTGTTCACCGCCCACCACCTGGGTGCCAAGGCCATCGTGGCCATGACCGACAGCGGCAGCACTGCGCTGTGGATGAGCCGCCACCTGATCCATGTGCCGATCTACGCGTTGACGCCCAAGGTCACCACCCAGCGCAAGATGACGCTGTACCGCAATGTGCGCCCGCTCCTGATGGGCACCAGCGCGGACCGCGACACCGCGTTGATGGACGCTGAAAAGCACCTGAAGTCGCGCAGCATTGTGCAAAAGGGTGATATTTACGCCATCACCTGCGGCGAGCCTATGGGCGCTCCCGGCGGCACCAATATGCTGAAGATCTGCGCGGTGAACTAGCCAACGCCACGCCTGCCCCACGGTGAAGGGTGCGCGATGCACCCAAGGGCCTTCGGGCCCTTTTTTTGCGTGCTACCACGGGTTAACCCTCAAGGTTAGAATCCGACAACGGTAAAAAGTTACCAAGCGGTTACCAAGACTGCTGCTGCGAGTTTTTAACTTCCTGGGGATATCCATGGCACTCGTCTCGATGCGTGAGCTTCTTGATCACGCGGCAACGCACAACTACGCGATTCCCGCGTTCAACGTTAACAACCTGGAGCAAGTCCAGGCCATCATGGAGGCCGCCAAGGAGACCGGGGCCCCTGTGATCATGCAGGCCAGCGCCGGCGCCCGCAAATACGCGGGTGAACACTTCCTCAAGCACCTGATCCAGGCCGCCGTGGAAAGTTACCCGACCATTCCCGTGGTGATGCACCAGGACCACGGCCAGAGCCCTGCGGTGTGCCAGGGCGCGATCGACCTGGGTTTCAGCTCGGTGATGATGGACGGTAGCCTGGAAGCCGACGGCAAGACCATTGCCAGCTACGAGTACAACGTCGAAGTGACCCGCAAGGTGGTCGACATGGCCCACAAGCTGGGTGTGACGGTGGAAGGCGAACTGGGCTGCCTGGGCTCCCTGGAGACCATGAAGGGCGATAAGGAAGACGGCCACGGCACCGATGCCACCATGACCCGTGAGCAGCTGCTGACCGACCCCGAAGAAGCCGCCGATTTTGTGAAGCGCACCCAGCTGGATGCACTGGCGATTGCCATTGGCACCAGCCACGGCGCCTACAAGTTCACGCGCCAGCCCACCGGCGACATTCTGGCCATCGAGCGCATCAAGGAAATCCACGCCCGCATTCCCAACACCCACCTGGTGATGCACGGCTCCAGCGCCGTGCCACAGGAGTTGCTGGCTGCCATCAACCAGTACGGCGGCAAGATGGCCCAGACCTGGGGGGTGCCCGTGGAAGAGGTGCAGCGCGCCATTCCCTTTGGTGTGCGCAAGGTCAACATCGACACCGACATCCGCATGGCCATGACCGCTGCGGTGCGCAAGTTCCTGTTCGAGAACCCCGACAAGTTTGACGCCCGCGAATGGCTCAAGCCCGCGCGCGAAGCGGCCAAACAACTGTGCAAACAACGCTATATCGAGTTCGGCTGTGAAGGCCAGGCCGCTGGCATCAAGGGGCACAGCTTGCAGGTGGTGGCAGGGCAGTACGCCCGTGGTGAATTGGCCCAGGTGGTGCAGGACCTCGCCGTCGCCTGAGTGATGCCGGGCCGCATGGCCGGCACGAACTTGCGATAATCCAAGGCTTCGCCTTCCATTCCGGGGGGCGAGGCCTTTTACTTTGTTGGACGCCATGACTTCAGCTTTGCACACCTCCGCCCTGTCCCTCCCCCTGCTTGCCCGTGGCAAGGTGCGCGACAACTACGCCGTGGGCGACGACCGCATCCTGATGGTCGCCAGCGACCGCCTCAGCGCGTTTGACGTGATCATGGGCGAGCCGATTCCCGGCAAGGGTGTGTTGCTGACCCAGATGGCCCTGTTCTGGTTCGAGAAGCTGGGCAAAAACGGCGCCAATATTTGCCCCAACCACCTGACCGGCGACGCCCCCGAGAGCGTGGTCTTGCCCTCCGAAGTGGAGCAGGTCACCGGCCGCTCCATGCTGGTCAAGCGCCTGAAGCCCCTGCCCGTGGAAGCCGTGGTGCGCGGCTACCTGGCCGGCAGCGGCTGGAAGGAATACCAGGAGAACAGTGCGGTCTGCGGCGTGAAGCTGCCCGCCGGCCTAAAGAACGCCAGCAAGCTGCCCGAACCCATCTACACCCCCGCCGCCAAGGCCGCCGTGGGTGACCACGACGAGAACATCACCTTCGAGAAAACCGTGGAGATGATTGGCCTGGACCTGGCCACCCGCATCCGCGACATCAGCATCCAGATTTACAAAGCTGCGGCCGAGATCGCGCTGACCAAGGGCATCATCATTGCCGACACCAAGTTCGAGTTCGGTCTGGACACCGACGGCACGCTGACGCTGATGGACGAGGTGCTGACGCCCGACTCCAGCCGCTTCTGGCCGCAAGAGAGCTACGCCGAAGGCACCAACCCACCCAGCTACGACAAGCAGTTTGTGCGCGACTGGCTGGAGCAGGCCCTGGTGGACGGCAAACCCTGGGACAAAACCCCGCCTGCGCCACGTGTGCCCAACGAAGTGATTGCCAAAACCGCCGCTAAGTACCAGGAAGCGCTGACGCGCCTGACCGCATAATTTTAAGGAAATAGGGCTCTAGAGCCCGCCGTTGCTGCGCAGGCAGCTATGGTTTTGATAGTGTCGGGTACTTGCTGGGGTGTAACAACCCAGTACCACCACGGCACTGCGCTTCGCTCCAAAAATCGGTCTCCCAACCACAACGAGGAGACTGACATGGCGGCGAAGAAAATTCTGATGGTCTGCGGTGACTACTGCGAAGACTACGAAACCATGGTGCCCTTCCAGGCGCTGCTGGCCGTGGGCCACACGGTGCATGCCGTATGCCCCGATAAAAAGGCGGGTGACCACATCAAGACGGCCATCCACGACTTTGAGGGTGCGCAGACCTACAGCGAGAAGCCCGGCCACAACTTCACGCTGAACGCGAGCTTTGCCGACGTGAAGCCCGAGGCCTACGACGCGCTGGTGATCCCCGGTGGCCGCGGCCCCGAGTACCTGCGCACCTACCCCGCGGTGGTGGCTGCCGTGAAGCACTTTTTTGATGCCAACAAACCGGTGGCCGCCGTCTGCCACGGCGCGCAACTGCTGGCCGGTGCTGGCGTGCTGCAGGGCCGCACCTGCTCGGCCTACCCGGCCTGCCGGGTGGAGGTGGAGATGGCGGGCGGCACCTATGCCGACATCGCCATCGACGCTGCGGTGACCGATGGCAACCTGGTGTCTGCCCCCGCCTGGCCCGCACACCCGGCCTGGATTGCACAGTTTCTGGCGCTGCTGGGTACGCGTATTTCCCATTGACGGCACCGGGGGCGGCCCGCAGCATGCAGGCCAGCCCCTTGAGGAGACAGCCCATGTGCCAAGTGTTCATCAGTGCCGACCCCACGCTTTACGAGAGCCGCGCCCGCTCGGTGCGCCTGCATGGCGTGGCCACCAGCATCAAGCTGGAAAACCTGTTCTGGCGGGTGCTCGACGAAATCGCCACGCGCGACGGCATGGGCGTGCCCCAGCTCTGCACCAAGCTCTACGACGAGCTGGTGGCCGAGCGCGGCGAGGTGGACAACTTCGCCTCGTTCTTGCGGGTGTGCTGCGGCCGCTACCTGGCGCTGCAGCTCAGTGGCGGCATCCCGCAGGACGCCAGCATCCCGATTGCCAGCCTCAACGCCCAGCGTGTGCTGGCCACCGAGCGCCAGGCCGTGCGGCACGCCGGTTTGCACGTGCGTGCCGCCTGAGGGCGCACCTGCGCCAGGTGCTCAAGGCGCAGCTTCGACGGCGGTGACGATGTAGGCGCCCTCTTTGAGTTCGGCGCTAAAACGCACCTTGTCGCCGGCCTTGGCTTTCTCCAGCAGGGCCGGGTCGCGCACCTGGAACACCATGGTCATGGGCGGCATGTCCAGGTTCTTGATCTCGCCGTGTTGGATGGTGATCTTGCTGGCGGCCTTGTCGACCTTGCGGATTTCGCCACGGCTCATGTCACTGGTTTGCGCCCAGACGCTGCTCGCGCCAAGGGTACTGAGAAGCAAGGTGGCCAGCAGCTTGCGGGCGGTGTGTGCGTGGTTCATGGGGTGTCCTTATCGGTAACTTTGGTAAATCGACGTAGCGCCGCCCTTGGCGACCAGCAACACGTCATACGGGTCTTTGCGGCCCTGGTAGATGGCGCCGTCCATGCCGGGGGAGCCGACCGGCATGCCCGGCACGGCCAGGCCCAGGGCTTTGGGCTTCTCGCGCAGCAGGCGCTGAATCTCTTTGGCAGGCACATGCCCTTCGATGGCGTAACCTGCCACCTCTGCGGTATGGCAGGAGCCCAGGGCATCAGGCATGCCCAGGCGCTTGCGGGCATCTGCATTGCCGGTCTGCTGCACGGTCACCTTAAAACCGGCCTGCTCCAGGTGGACCACCCAGTCTTTGCAGCAGCCGCAGTTGGGGTCTTTCCAGACCTGGACGGTGGTGCGCTCCTTGGCCGCCCATGCGGGCAGCCCCAGCGGGACCAGCCCCATCGCCAGCACGCTGCGGCGTGAAAGAGTGGGCGCGCTCATGGTTTGCTACCCACGGCCACAGCGCCCTTCATGCCCGCCTCGTAATGGCCCGGGTGCAGGCAGGCAAAGTGCACGGTGCCTGCCTGGGTGAACTGCCAGACCACCTCGCCAGTTTTGCCGGCTGCCAGGCTCACCAGGTTGGGCTCGTCGTGCTCCATCTCGGGGAACTTCAGCATCTGCGCGTAGTGCGCTTTCAGGTCGGCTTCGGTGCCCAGGTTGAACTCGTGCTTGAGCTGGCCGGAGTTGGTGACCACAAAACGGATGGTTTCGCCGCGGCGCACCTTCACCGTGCTGGGCGTGAAGCGCATGGCATCGCTCATGTCGACGGCAATGGTGCGCGTGACTTTGGCTGCGACACCGGGCTTGCCGATGGCGTCCGTACCGTGGCCGCCGGCATGGCTTCCTGTGGCAAAAGTGCCGCTGGCGCCCGCCAATAATGCGCAAGCAGCTATTAATTTGATAGTGTTTTTCATGGGTTTCCTTCTCGGGGTTAGTGGTGTTGGTGGCTGGCAGGTTTGCGCACCTGCACCTCGGTGGCGGGCGCTGCGGCGGCGGCTGGACTTTCGGCCTGGAAGCGCGCCGGGTCCGGCAGCGGGCCGGTCCATGCATAGGCCTGCGTGCCCGCAGGCTGTTGGTACCAGCCGGGGTCCTTGTAATCACCGGGCTTCTGGTCCTTGCGCACCTTGAGGACGCTGAACATGCCGCCCATCTCCACGCCGCCATAGGGGCCCTGGCCGGTCATCATGGGGGCGGTGTTGTCGGGGATGGGCATCTCCATCTCGCCCATGTCGGCCATGCCGCGCTCCCCCATCACCATGTAGTCCGGCACCGCTTTTTGCAGCTTGCCGACCAGGCCACGGTGGTCCACACCAATCAGGGTGGGCACGTTGTGGCCCATGGCGTTCATGGTGTGGTGGCTCTTGTGGCAATGGAAGGCCCAGTCGCCTTCCTCGTCGGCCAGAAATTCAAACTGCCGCATCTGCCCCACGGCAATGTCGGTGGTGATCTCGGGCACCCGCGCCGCCAGCGGCCAGGGCCCGCCGTCGCTGCCGGTCACCACAAACTCGTGGCCGTGCAGGTGGAGGGGGTGGTTGGTCATGGTCAGGTTGCCCACGCGGATGCGCACCTTGTCGTTGTGCCGCACGTTGAGCGTGTCGATGCCCGGGAAGACCCGGCTGTTCCAGCTCCAGAGGTTGAAGTCCAGCATGGTCATGGTCTTGGGGGTCATGCTGCCGGGGTCGATGTCGTAGGCGTTGAGCAGGAAACAGAAGTCGCGGTCCACCTCGCTGATCAGCGGGTGTTTGGCCTTCGGGTGCGTCACCCAGAAGCCCATCATGCCCATGGCCATTTGTGTCATCTCGTCCGCATGCGGGTGGTACATAAAGGTGCCGGGGCGGCGCGCCACAAACTCGTAGACAAAGGTCTTGCCCACACCAATGGCGCGCTGCGTCAGGCCCGACACCCCGTCCATGCCATTGGGCAGGCGCTGGCCGTGCCAGTGCACGCTGGTGTGTTCGGGCAGCTTGTTGGTCACAAACACACGCACGCGGTCGCCCTCCACCACCTCGATGGTGGGGCCGGGGCTCTGGCCGTTGTAGCCCCACATATGGGCCTTGAAGCCTGGCGCCATTTCGCGCACCACCGGTTCGGCCACCAGGTGGAATTCCTTCACGCCCTGGTTCATGCGCCAGGGCAAGGTCCAGCCATTCAGGGTGACCACCGGGGTGTAGGGGCGGCCGGTGGCGGGGACCA
Organism: Rhodoferax sp. EU05-FHT12H12; assembly: GCF_058791215.1. Lineage (NCBI taxonomy): Bacteria > Pseudomonadati > Pseudomonadota > Betaproteobacteria > Burkholderiales > Comamonadaceae > Rhodoferax > Rhodoferax sp. EU05-FHT12H12. The sequence continues at coordinate 253,829 of NZ_JBYTDI010000002.1, forward strand.
GTGGGGGCTGGGTGTTGGGGGATGTCTGCAGCACCGGCTCGGGCAGTGCGGCCAGGGCCACGCGGCTCACCGAGGCGGCGGCTACGGCACCCACCGCGGTGGCGGCGGCGCCATTGAAAAAATTGCGTCGGTTCATGGGGTGTCCTTGGGTGGGGGCCATTCAGTGGCCTCCGGCTTGGGTGGGGCTGGCCGCAGGGGCGGCGCTATCGGTGGCGGAGCCAGGCAGGGCGTCCAGCGGGGCGCCGGCCAGCAGGGCTTGCAGGTCGGCATGGGCAAGCCAGAAGTCGCGCTGGGCGGCGACGCTGGCGCTGTGGGCCAGCGCTTGGGTCTGGCGGTCGGCCAGCACGTCAAACACACTGGTCAGCATGCCGTTGTAGCGCAACACCAGTTCGTCGTGGATGAACTGGCGCAGCGGCAGCACGTCCTGGGTCAGATGGGTGGCGATGTCCCAGCTGCTGCGGTAGCGGTGGTAGGCGCTGCGTGCCTGGCTGCGCAACTGCACGGCCTGGGCCCGAACGCGGGCGGCGTCGCCCATTGCGTCCCACAGCGCGTCGGCGCTGTCGGGCACCGTGCTTTGCTGCTTGCGTTGCCACTGCTGGGCCGCCAGTTGCAGGTCGGCGCGGGCTTGAACGGCCCGGGCCTCCACATCGGGCAGGTCCAGTGCCTGCGTGGGCAGGGTCGGCAGGGCGGCTGGCAGGGTGAACTGGGTGGCTTCGCCCCACAGGCCCAGGGTCACGGTCAGTGCTTCGCGCGCGGCAAAGGCGGCCTGCTCGGCACGCACCAGTGCCAGTGCCGCGTCAGACAACACCGCCTGGCTTTGTGCTTGCGTGAGTTTGCTCACATTGCCGGCGCGCGCCATGCGCCGGGTCAGTTCGCCGCTGGCCTCGGCCGTGGCCTTGGCTTCGCGCAGCAGTTGCGCGGTGTGGGCGGCTGCCACGGCGTTCACCCAGGCCTTGAAGGCCTGGGCCGACAACACCGTGATGGCCTGCTGGGCGCGCAGCTTGGCCGGGGTCGTCGCACCCGTGGCATCGGTGATGGACAGCCCTTCGCTGCCCCATGCCGCCTGCAACCCAGGGTTGTGAAGCAAGGCGATACGCACCGCGGCATTGGCCGTCAGTGGCGTGGCCAGCAGGGTGGTCAGGGTGTTGTGCGGGTCGGCGGCGGGGTGGGGCAGTTGGACTGCCGCACCGTCGGTGCCAACGGTTTTGCCCGCCATGCGGGCCTGCAGGCTTTCGATGCCGCCATCGGGGGGCGCGGCCCAGGCCAGGCTGCTGCAGAGCAGCAGCGCGGTGGCGCGGAGCAGGGGGCTCAGGCGGGCGTTCATGGTTGGGCCTTCTGGGCGGGCGGGGCAGATTTGCGCGCCTGCTCCTGCTCCCATTTCAGGAGGTCGGCGTGGCCGCGTTGGAACTGGCCCACTGCTGCGTTGGCGGCTTTCCAGTCCAGTACCGTGTCTTCCACGCCCCGGGGCAGGTCGGCAAACACCGAGCGGTAGGCCACGGCGGGCACCGGGGTGCTGGCCTGGCTGGCCTGCAGGGTGGGCGTGGGGTCCATGCGCACGCTACCCGGCGCTTGGGCGTGAGCGGCCAATGTGGCGGCGCTGGCGAGCACGGCCACAGAGAGTAATCGGTACAGCCGCGAGCGGGCGTACCAGGGGGAGATAGGCATAAAAATTTCCTGACCAAAGGCGTGAACGGGGTGCTTGCGAGGCCCCTGCAGCACAGCGCTGCGGAGCCACCACGGCGGGTCCAGGCCCAGAGTCCAGACGGACTTCGGGCCTGGAGGTCAGGAAATGGGGGGTTTGTGTCCCAGCGCGAGGACGGCGCTGGTGAAATGCGCGTTAGCGGCTTGTGGCAGCCCATGTGGCAGGGCCTGTGTTGCCGACTGCGTGGCGGGCACAAGCAGTGCGACCGTGAAACAAGCCTGGCACGAGGCGCAGGTGGCGCAAGGGTCTGGCGTGTTGTGGGTTGGCGGTGTGGGCGCAGACTCCGCCTGCATCTCATGGCAGCTGGTGTGCGCTGCGGGGGGGCTGGCCGCCAGCTCCGCGCTGGTCGCGTGGGCTTGCGCCGCCATCTGGATCGCCATGGTGTCTCCCGACCAGGCGCGCAAAGGCACCAGGGCAATCAGGATCAGCAGGAGCACGAGGCGGCGCATGGTGTGTGGATGGTGGCGCAGGGAGAAAGTTCCCGGGAAGCCGAAATCAGTTCAGCGCCATGCTGAGCTTGCGCCGGTAGGCGGCCACCAGTTGGGCTTGTGGGTCGGTCTCGGCCACTGCCTTGCCCACCACCTCAATACCGCCAGCGGCCTTGCCCGCATCCGCAGGGTTGGCCTTGGGCTTGGGTGGGGTCAGCAGCTCCAGAATCGCCACAAAGGTCTTGCGCGGCACCGCCTCGCCCCAGGCCTTGTCACGCATGATGATTTCCAGCAGCTCGTCCATGGCACCGGTCCAGTCGCCACCCACCATCAACACACGGGCCTTGGCCAGGCGGGTGTCAAAGTCGCGCTTGTTGGTGGCAATCAGGGCGTCGAATTGTTCGGGCGTCCACAGGCCGCGGTCGTCGGTGACCACGAACTTGATGGCGTCCAGAAACTGGCCCAGTGCCTCGAAGCGCAGCTGGCGCGGAATCTCGGTGAGTTTGGGCGCCAACGCAGCCTCGGCGTCTTCGAGCAGGTCGTTCTCGATCAGCAGCTTGACGTAGTCGTAGCGGGCGTCGTCGTTGGTGGGGTCCACGCTCAGCGCTTCCAGCAATTTTTGCAGCGCGGCCTGCGGGTCGCCTGCGGCGGCCAGGGCATGGGCGTCTTCGGCGTCTGCCTCGGCTTCCAGTACGGCCTCGGAGGGCACGTGTTTGTCCAGAAACTCCTTGATCTTGCTTTCGGGGATGGCCCCCATGAAACCGTCCGCTGGCTTGCCGTTGATCATCAGCACACAGGTAGGAATGCTGCGGATGCCAAAGGCCTGGGCCAACTGCTGTTCCTGGTCGGAGTCGATCTTCACCAGCTTGAAGCGGCCGGCGTACTCTTCTTCCACCTTTTCCAGCAGCGGGCCAATCACTTTGCAGGGGCCGCACCAGGGGGCCCAGAAGTCCACCAGAACCGGGACTTGGTGGGAGGCGGCGACGACTTCGGCCTCAAAGTTTTCGATGGTGACGTTGATCATGGGGGCTAGCTCGGGGTGAAAAAGTAAAATTCAATTCTGGCCACGTGCGCAAACCCTGCGCCGCCAGTCCACCTGGCGCTCCGCAAAGCGCTTTCAGCACTATGAAAACCATTCAAATCGGCGTTGTCATGGGCTCCAGTTCCGACTGGGACACCATGCAGCACGCAGTCCAGATTCTCCAACAGTTTGGCATCCGCTTCGAAGCCCGGGTGGTTTCTGCCCATCGCATGCCCGACGACATGTTCGCCTATGCCGAAAGCGCGGTCGCGCGCGGCCTCAAGGCCATCATCGCGGGCGCCGGCGGTGCGGCCCACCTGCCGGGCATGCTGGCCGCCAAAACCACCTTGCCGGTGCTGGGCGTTCCGGTGCAGAGCAAGGCGCTGTCGGGCGTGGACTCGCTGCACAGCATTGTGCAGATGCCCAAGGGCGTTCCGGTGGCCACCTTTGCCATTGGCCCGGCCGGTGCCGCCAACGCGGCCCTGTTTGCGGTGGCCCTGCTGGCCAATGAAAACCCGGACCTGCGCATGGAGCTGGACGCCTTCCGCATCGACCAGACCGAGGCTGCCCGCGCCATGGTGCTGCCCATTACCGGAAGCGCAATCTAAATGGCTTCTGAGCGCGCAGCAACCGCTTTGGGCGGATCCAAAGAAATGACACTCGGTGTCATGGGCGGTGGCCAGCTGGGCCGCATGTTTGCCCACGCGGCCCAGCAGATGGGTTTTTTCACCGCGGTGCTGGACCCGGATACCCATAGCCCGGCCGGGCGCATCAGCCACCACCATATCCAGACCGCCTACACCGACCCCGCGGGCCTGGCCCGGCTGGCCGAGGTATCGGCGGCCATCACCACCGAATTTGAAAACGTGCCGGCGCAGGCGCTGACGCAGCTGGCGCAGAGCCGTCCGGTCGCCCCCAGCGGTGCCGCCGTGGCCATTGCCCAGGACCGCGCGGCCGAGAAGGCGCACTTTGTGGCGTGCGGCGTGCCTTGTGCACCTTATGCCGTCATTGAAACGGCAGAGCAACTGGCGGCCGTCGATGCGAATCTGCTTCCAGGAATTTTGAAGACCGCCCGCATGGGCTACGACGGCAAGGGCCAGGTGCGCGTGAAGACGCCCGCTGAACTGGCCGCCGCCTGGACCGATCTGCAAGGCGTGCCCTGCGTGCTGGAGAAGATGCTGCCGCTGGCGCTGGAGTGCTCGGTCATCGTGGCGCGCGGCGCCGATGGCCGCTGTGTGAACCTGCCAGTGCAGCGCAACCTGCACCGCGACGGCATTTTGGCCGTGACCGAGGTGTATGAAGGAAATCTGCCTCCGGCCCTTGCAGCGCGTGCGGTAGCAGCTGCGAAATCGATAGCAGAAGGTGTGCAGTACGTGGGCGTGTTGTGCGTCGAGTTCTTTGTGCTGGACGAAAGCCACCCCGCCGCCGTCGGCCTGGGGGGCCTGGTGGTGAACGAGATGGCGCCGCGCCCGCACAACAGCGGCCACTACAGCATGGACGCCTGCGATGTGTCGCAGTTCGACCTGCAGGTGCGCACGCTGGCCGGCCTGCCGCTGGTGCAGCCGCGCCAGCACAGCCCGGCCCTCATGCTGAACCTGCTGGGCGACCTGTGGCCCGAGGGCGGTGTGCCCGATTGGGCGGCCGTGCTGGCCCTGCCCGGCACCCACCTGCACCTGTACGGCAAGCTGGATGCGAAGAAGGGCCGCAAGATGGGCCACCTCAACATCACCGGCGCCACCGTGGACGGTGTGCGTGCCACCGCGCTGGAAGCCGCGCGCATCCTCGGCATCGCCGCGTTCTGAGCCGAGTGCCCATGATTCTTTCTGCTTACCAGTTCGCTGACGGCGTGGAGATTGCTCCTGAATCCATAGCTGCTTGCGCAGATGCGGTGCGGTCTGGTTCGCTGATTGGCTTGCCAACGGAAACGGTCTATGGCCTGGGCGCGGATGCGTCTGACCCGGCCGCGGTGGGCAAAATTTTCACGGCCAAGGGCCGCCCGGCGGACCACCCGCTGATCGTGCACGTGGCCGCGTTTGACGGTGGCATGGGCGGTGTGGCGCATTACTGCGCGCGTGTGCCGGCCTTTGCGCAGCAGCTCATGGCGGCCTTCTGGCCTGGCCCGCTCACCCTGATCCTGCCGCGCCGTGAGGGCGTGGGCGCGGCGGCGGCGGGCGGACAAGACAGCATTGGCCTGCGTTGCCCCGCGCACCCGGTGGCGCAGGCGCTGCTGGCGACACTGCGCAAGCCGGCTGAGGGCGCGCGCGAGGTGTGGGGCATTGCCGCCCCCAGCGCCAACAAGTTTGGCCGCGTGAGCCCGACCACGGCCGCCCATGTGCTGAGCGAGTTTGGCGACGATTTGCTGATCCTGGACGGCGGACCTTGCGAGGTGGGCATTGAGTCCACCATCATCGACTGCACGCGTGGCGCGCCGGTGTTGCTGCGCCCAGGTTCCATCACCGCAGCGCAGGTGGCCGATGCCTGTGGTCGCCCGTTGCTATCGAAAGAGGAGCTGGATGCGCAGAACCAGCCTGGGCCACGGGCCTCTGGGACCCTGGAGTCACACTACGCACCCAGCGCCACCGTGCGCCTGATGGATGCCAAGGCCCTGCAGGCGGCGCTGGATTTGCTCAGTGCTACCCAGGCGCCCGATGCACGCCCCACCATTGCGCTCTACCACCGCAGTCCGCTGCAGGTGCGTTCGCCGCTGGTGGCGGTCCATCGCATGCCCAGCCATGCCCAGCCCGCTGCGCATGAGCTGTTTTCCAAGCTGCGCGAGATGGACGCCCAAGGTGTCAAGCTCATTTGGGTGGAAACCCCGCCCGACACGCTGGAGTGGGATGGCGTGCGCGACCGCCTGACCCGCGCGGCGGCCTGAGCCGCCGCTTTTCTTTTTACTGGTCGCGCCCGGCCCACTCCACCAGCGCGTCCACGGCGGGGCGGGCATCGTTGGCATTGGCGTGGTTGATGAAGGCCACCAGCACATACCGTTTGCCACTGGCCGCCAGCACATAACCTGCGCGCGCCACCACCTGGCTCAGGCTGCCGGTCTTCAGGTGGGCACTGGTGGCGCCCTTGACGCGCCGCAGCGTGCCGTCCACCCCCGAGATGGGCAGTGAGGACATCAGCTCCGGCATCACCGGCGACACATAGGCGGCTTGCAGCAGGCGACCCAGTGCCTGCGCGGTGATGCGCTCCTGGCGCGACAGGCCCGAGCCGTTGTCCAGCACCGGCGGCTCCTCGGCGCCCAGGCGTTCGCGCCACCAGCGCAGCACCGCGGCGCGGCTGGCGGCCAGGCTGCCGGTGGGCAGCTCGGCAGGCTCGGCCCCGTTGGCGGGCAGCGGCGCAAAGGCCGCCCGGCCCAGGGTCAAAAACAGCTGCTGTGCCATCACGTTGTTGCTGTACTTGTTGATGTCACGCACCACTTCGCTGAGCGGTGCGGAGCTGCTCACAAACGCCGGCTTGCCCGCTGCAAGTGTGCTGGGCACGGTGCCCAGCCGTACGCTGCCCTGCAGGCTGCCGCCCAGGCTTTCCCACAGGCCCAGCACGGCGCGTTGGGCGTAGGTTTTGGGGTCGGCATAGGCCACCGGCCAGACCTTCTCGCCACAACTGGCCGGGTAGCTGCCCGCAAAGCGGATGCGTAGCGGGTCGGCAAAGTCGGCTTTTAGCGCGCCGCGGTAGTCGCCGCAGTCGCCTGCGCTCAGCGGCACGCTGGCGGGCAGGGCCACACCCGCCAGCGGCGGGTCGACCTGCACCTGGGCCACTTGGGCCGCACGGTCGGGGGTGAAGGTCACCACCACCGACTTGAAGTTGACCAGCAGCGCATCCGGCGCCGCGTTGTAGGGGCGCAGGGGCTCGCCGTCAAACTGGGCAGGGTCCACCTCGGGCAGGCTGAAGGCGCTGCGGTCCAGCACGATGTCGCCCGCAATCGTCTTGATACCCAGGCCCTGCACACGGCGCAGCAGCAGCCACAGACGCTCCAGCACCAGCTTGGGGTCGCCCTGGCCTTTGATGTAGAGGTTGCCCTGCAACACACCGTTGCGCACGCTGCCCTCGGTGTAGACCGGTGTGGCCCACTGGTAGGCCGGGCCCAGCAGGTCCAGCGCCGCGGTGGTGGTGACCAGCTTCATGACCGAGGCCGGGTTCATGGATGCCGTGGTGCGGTGCGCCAAGCGGGGCAGCGCACCAGGGTTCTGGGCGTCCACCACCAAAAAAGCCACCGCATCGCGCGGCACCTTGGCGCGGGCCAGGGCGGCATCGACATCGGGGGGCAGGGGCTGGGCGGTGGCGGCCGCGCAGGCCAGCAGGCTGGAGGCCAGGCTGCGCAGAAGCGTTCGGGGGGACAGGTACATGGCCGGATTATCCGGGCTGCCCCGATAATCGGGGGATGCCCCGCTGGCCGCTACGCGCGCCAGCGCCCGGTCCAGTGGTCTAGGCTTGCTCCTGAAATAGGAGCTGCTTGCGCAGTATCCATGCGGACTAGAGGCCAATTTCGCTTAAAAATATGAACTTGCTGGCAATTGATTCCGGAACCGAGCACCTGTCCATCGCGGTCGGCCGTGGTGCGGCTGTGTGGCAGTACGCTGGGCCGGGTGGCGCGCGCGCGTCGACCGACCTGATCGCCGGCGTGCTGGACCTGCTGGCCCAGGCGGAGCTGCCCATGGCGGCGCTCGACGCAATGGTGTTTGGCGCTGGCCCGGGTTCGTTCACCGGGCTGCGCACGGCCTGCTCGGTGGTGCAGGGCCTGGCCTTTGGCGCCCAGGTGCCGGTGCTGCCCATGGATTCGCTGCTGGCCGTGGCCGAGGACGCCCGCCTGTCGGCCGCGCCCGATGCGCCTGACGTGCAGGTGCTGGCGCTGCTGGACGCCCGCATGGACGAGGTGTACGCCGCGCATTGCGCCTATGCCAAGGGCCAGTGGCGCGTGCTGCAGCCCAGCCAACTGGTGCGCCCCGAGGCCCTGGCCTTGCCCGCTGTGGATGCCAGCCTGGGCCCGCTGCTGCTGGCGGGCAATGTGTTTGCCGTGTATGCCGACCGCCTGCCCGCCGCGCTGCTGCAGGGCGGCCCGGCGGTGCCTGCGCTGCCCACGGCGGCGGCCATGCTGCGCCTGGCGCCTGCGCTGCTGGCCCAGGGGCTGGCGGTGGATGCGGCCCAGGCCATGCCCAGCTATATCCGCGACAAGGTGGCCAAAACCACCGCCGAGCGCGTGGCCGAAAAAGCCGCTGCCGCGGCGCTTGCCTGAGTTTCTCCGCCATGTCGTCCCTCCTGCGCTCCGCCGAAGCCGCCTTTGAACCCTTGCTGGCCGACCGGCTGGACGAAGTGTTGCGCGTGGAGCAGCGCGCCTACGCCCACCCCTGGAGCCATGCCAATTTTCTGGACGCGCTGCACAGCGGTTACCAGGCTCAGATGCTGGTGGCCGACGGCTATGTGCTGGGTTACTTTGTGGCAATGAAGGGCGTGGATGAGGTGCACTTGCTCAACATCACCGTGGCGCCCGAATTCCAGGGCCAGGGCTGGGCCCGTGTCATGCTGGACGCACTGGCCGTATGGGCGCGTGGACAGGGTGTGCAGTGGCTGTGGCTGGAGGCACGCGTGAGCAACCTGCGTGCTCTGCATGTGTACGAGCAGTACGGTTACCGCCGCGTGGGCCAGCGCAAAGCCTATTACCCTGCGGGCAACGGCCAGCGCGAAGACGCGGTGGTCATGAGCCTGCCCCTGTACCCCTGACGAGACACCCTGCCCCATGGCCCTGACCCTTGACGAGCGCCAACGCGCCATGCTGCTGGAGATGGGCGTGCGCGTCTGGCTGCCCGGCACCGTGTTTGAGACCGAGCCGCCTTCGGTGGCCGTCCTCGCCGCCGCCCCGGCCACGGTGAGCCCGCCGGTCCACGCGGCAGTGCCACCCCCTGCCCCCCAAGCCACGCCGGCACCGGTGCGGGCGGTGCCGGTGGCCCGTGCACCAGCCGTTGCCGCGCGCGCTGCGGGCACGCCGCTGGATCTGGGCGCGCTGGACTGGGAGGCCCTGGCCGACACCGCCGCCAGTTGCCAGGCCTGTGGCCTGTGCGCCGGTCGCAAACACGCCACGCTGCAGCCCGCCCCCGGCCAGCGCGACTGGCTGGTGGTGGGTGATCCGCCCGAGGAAGACGAAGACCGCACCGCCCAAGCCTTTGTGGAAAGCCCGGGCCTGCTGCTGGACAACATGCTCAAGGCCGTGGGCGCCAGCCGCACGGGCGAGGGCGCAGCAGGCGCCTACGCGACCAATGTGGTGAAGTGCCGCCCCCCACACGGGCAAATCCCGCAGGCGGCGGACCTGGCCCAGTGCGCCCAGTACCTGCAGCGCGAAATTGCGCTGGTGCAGCCCAAAGTTATCTTGGCCATGGGGCGTTTTGCCATCCAGACCCTGCTGGCCGAACACGGTGCGCTGGCTACCCAGCCGCTGGGCAAGCTGCGTGGCACGGTCTACCAGTACCAGGGCATTCCGGTCATCGTGAGCTACCACCCCAAGCTGCTGCTGCGCAACAGTGCCGACAAGGCCAAGGCCTGGGCCGACCTGTGCCTGGCCATGGATGTTCGTGAGGCCTCCGTAAAATAGCCCTATGACTTTTCTAGACCAGTTGCGCACTGCCGAGCGCCAAAACAGTTCCTTGTTGTGCGTGGGCCTGGACCCCGAACCGACCAAGTTTCCTGCCCACCTGAAGGGGGATGCCAGCAAGATTTACGACTTTTGCGCGGCCATCGTCGACGCCACGGCCGACCTGGTGAACTCCTTCAAGCCGCAGATCGCCTACTTTGCTGCGCACCGCGCCGAAGACCAGCTCGAAAAGCTGATGGAGCACATGCGCCGCACCGCGCCCCAGGTGCCCGTCATCCTGGACGCCAAGCGTGGCGACATTGGCAGCACCGCCGAGCAGTACGCCAAGGAAGCCTTCGAGCGCTACGGCGCCGACGCCGTCACACTCTCGCCCTTCATGGGGTTTGATTCGGTGGCGCCTTACCTGAAGTACCACGGCAAGGGTGCCTTCCTGCTGTGCCGCACCTCCAACCCCGGCGGTGACGACTTCCAGCCGCAGCGCCTGCTCGATGTGCCCGGCCAGCCGCGTCTGTACGAACACATCGCCAGTTTGGCCCAGGGGCCCTGGAACCTGAACGGCCAACTGGGCCTGGTGGTGGGCGCCACCTACCCTGCCGAGATCGAGCGTGTGCGCGCCCTGGCGCCCACGCTGCCCCTGCTGATTCCCGGCGTGGGTGCCCAGGGGGGTGATGCGGTGGCCACGGTCAAGGCCGGTTGGCGCACTGCCGACGGCCAGACCACCGGCCCCATTGTGGTGAACTCCTCGCGCGCCATCTTGTACGCCTCCCATGGGCCTGACTTTGCCGCTGCGGCGCGCCAGGAAGCCCTGCGCACGCGTGATCTGCTGCAAGCCGCCACCCACTAGGCGCCGGACGACCGGCTGTCCCCGGCAGCGGTAATTGTTTGTAAGGGCGCTGGGCAGTGCGCAGGGTGGGCGATAACCTTCGCCGCCTACCCACTCCACTTTGGAGACTCCCATGCGCGACACCGTGGACGAAGCCGAGCGCGTCACGCCCCCCCTGACCCGCAGCTCCCCGCAGGAGTCTGCCGCCCTGACTGCTGTGGCTTTGGCCGCTGCGGCGGCACTGGCGGCTTGCGGTGGTGGTGGCGGAGATGGCGGTGACGCGACCGAGGCGCCCGTAGGCGGACGCACCATTTCCCTGCGGGCCTTGCCCGCCGCCATTGCCCTCAGTGGGGCCAGCATCAGTGCCGAGCAAGCCTCGCGTTTTTTGCAGCAGGCCCAGTTCTCGGCCAGCGATGCAGACATCGCCCAGGTGCGCAACCAGGGGTATGCGGCCTGGATCGAGGGACAGGTGGCCCTGAACTTCGGCACCCGCGGCTGGGACTGGCTCAACAGCCAGGGTTATGGCGACGCCAACAACAGCAACAACTATTACGACCAGAGCTACCCGGCCGATTACATGGTCTGGAACCAGCTGCTGGCCAGCAGCGACCCCATGCGCAAACGCATGGGCCTGGCGCTCTCCGAGTTTTTTGTGGTGTCGCTCTCGGGTCTGGACTTCCGCTGGCGCAGCCACGCCATGGCGCACTACTGGGACACCTTGTGCGCCTATGCGTTTGGCAACTTCCGGGGCCTGCTGGAGGCGGTGACCCTGCATGTGGCCATGGGCTACTACCTCAACACCAAGGGCAACAAGAAGGAAAACGCTTCGGGCCGCCAGCCGGACGAAAACTACGCCCGCGAGGTGATGCAGCTGTTCACCGTGGGCCTGCACCTGCTTAACCCTGACGGCACGCAACAACTCGATGGCAATGGCAAACCGCAGGACACCTACACCGCCAGCGATGTGAGCAACCTGGCACGCGTGTTCACCGGCTACGACGTGGACATGAGCCAGAACGTCAACGTGACGGCCAATGGCAACACGGTGGGCAACACCGCGTTTGCCCGCCTGCCCATGGCGCTGACTGCCAGCAACCACTCCACCCTGGCGGCCACGTTTTTGGGCACCACCATCCCGGCCAACACGCCGGCGACCGCTGCGCTCAAGACGGCGCTGGACACCTTGTTCAACCACCAGAACACGGCCCCTTTCTTCTGCAAACAGATGATCCAGCGTCTGGTGACCAGCAACCCCAGCCCGGCCTATGTGGGCCGGGTGGCGGCGGTGTTTGCCGACAACGGCCAAGGCGTGCGCGGAGATCTGGCATTCGTGTTTGCCGCCATCGTGCTGGACGAGGAGGCGCGCAACGCCACCGGGCTGAGCGCGCTGGAGTATGGCAAGCTGCGCGAGCCCATGCTGCGCCTGGCGCAATGGGGGCGCACCTTCGGGGTGGGCTCTGCCAGTGGCGCCTGGAAGATTGGTGACCTGAGCAACGCCGGTACCCAGCTCAGCCAGAGCCCGCTGCGTGCGCCCTCTGTGTTCAACTATTTTCGCCCGGGGTATGTGCCGCCCGGCACCGGGCTGAGCGCCGGTGTGGTGGCGCCCGAGTTCCAGCTGGTGACGGAAAGCAGCGTGGGCGGCTACCTGAATTACATGATGGGCATCATCGACACCGGCTTCAACAGCCGCGACATCTATGCCGCCTACACCACCGAGCTCACTCTGGTGCTGGACCCTGCGGCTCTGGTGCGCCGGCTCAACCTGCTGTTGTGTGCGGGCCAGCTCTCGGCCAGCACCCAGACCGTGATCGTCAACGCCTTGCTGGGTGTCACCGTCAACTCCAACAGCGCGGCCACCCTGAAGCGTCAGCGCGTGTGTGCGGCGGTGCTGATGGTGATGGCCTGCCCTGAATACCTGATCCAGAAGTAGAGGGCCACCATGTCCATGCTGTCACCCGAATCCCAGACCCGGCGCGCCTTTTTGCGCCGCAGCGGCCAGCTGGCGCTGACCGGCACGGCGCTGCCGTTTGCGCTCAACCTGGCGGCCATTGGCGAGGCGGCCGCCTTCAATGCCCCGGCGGGCGACTACAAGGCGCTGGTGTGCGTCTTTTTGTTTGGTGGCAATGACTACGCCAACACCGTCCTGGCCTACGACGACCCGAGCTACAACCAGTACAGCGCCATCCGCGGTGGTGGCGCCGGGCAAACGGCGGGCGGCATTGCGCTGGCCAAGGCCGCACTCACGCCCACACGCCTGAACCCCATCACGCCACCGGTGGACGCGCTGGGCGCCACCAGCCGCGAGTACGCGCTGCACCCGGCCATGACCGGGCTGGCCAACCTGTTCAACACCGGCAAGGCAGCGGTGCAGCTCAATGTGGGGCCACTGGTGGTGCCGCTCACGCGCGCCCAGTACAACAACAGCAACCGCACGCTCTACCCGCGTCCGCCCCAGCTGTTCTCGCACAATGACCAGCAGTCGTTGTGGCAGTCATCCTCGCCCGAAGGTTCCACCGTGGGCTGGGGCGGCAATATGGGGGATGTGGTGCTGCAAAACAGCCTCAACAGCAACGCGCTGTTCAGCTGCATGTCGGTCTCTGGCAACGCGGTGTTCCTCTCGGGCGATACGGCCTTGCAGTACCAGGTCAGCACCTCGGGTGCCATCAAGATCCGGCCCGCCACCGACACCACGGTCTATGGCTCGTCCTCGGTGCGCAGCACCATCGACAGCCTGATCCGCCAGTCCCGCACCCACAAGCTGGAGAACGAATACAACGTGGTCACCGCCCGCGCCCTGGCGGCCGAGGCCTCGGTGACCAATGCGCTGGCCCTGAGTCCACCCGCCTTTGGCACGGCGCCCAATCTGCGTCCCTTCCAGGCCACGTTTGGCACAGACGCTTTGTCCACCCAGTTGCAGATGGTGGCGCGCCTGATCAAGGGGCGCAACGTGCTGGGCGCGCGGCGCCAGGTGTTTTTTGTGTCCATGGGCGGCTTTGACCTGCACGACAACCTGGTGGCGCAGCAGGCTACGCTGATGGGCCGCCTGAGCACGGCCATGACGGCGTTTTACCAGGCCACCGAGGAGATGGGCGTGGCCCAGCAGGTGACGGCGTTCACGGCATCGGATTTCGGCCGCACCCTGGCGTCCAACGGTGACGGCTCCGACCACGGCTGGGGCAGCCACCACATGGTGGTGGGCGGTGCGGTGAACGGCCAGCGTTTGTATGGGGTAGCCCCGCCCATCAGCGTGAGCGATACCAAGGACGCTGGCGGCAACTACCTGCCCGAGAATGCCTGGCACGTCGGCCAGGGGCGTTTGTTGCCGAGTACCTCTGTCGATCAGTACGCGGCCACACTGGCCAAGTGGTTTGGGGTGACGGATGCCGAGATGCCCGGCGTGTTGCCCAAGATCGTGAACTTCGGCACGGCAGCCAGCCGGCCAGACTACCCGACCGATCTGGGTTTCATGCAGTAAATGCTATTGATTTAATAGCTGTTCGCGCATATTCCACGGGCGCTAGAGCCCTGTTTTATGCCTGTTTCTTTAGATTGCGGGTTTGTCGATGCCCAGCTCTGCCAGTTCCGCATCGGTGAACACGCGGGAGCGGGTGTGGAAGGCCTTGCCTTCGGGTCCTTCGAGCGAGAAGGTGCCGCCGTGGCCTTCGATGACGTCGATGATGAGTTGGGTGTGTTTCCAGTATTGGTATTGGGCAAGGCCGATATAGAACGGGCTGCCGCCAATGTCGCCCAAGTACACATCACCTGCACCCATGGTGATTTCGCCGGGCAGGTAGCAGTTGGCTGCGCTGTTGTCGCAGCAACCACCACTCTGGTGAAACATTAAATCCGGGCCATGTTTGGTTTTGAGGAAGGCCACCAGTTCCAGGGCGGCTGGGGTGGCTATGACTTTGTCGACCATGCTTGTCTCCTTGTGGGAAGGACTACCGACCTTGCGATGTTGGCGCTCGCAACGCGGCAACCCGACAGGGCGTCCACCTCATGCTGGAGTACCAGAAATCGGCGGCCGCCCTGCCGGGTCACCGCGTTGGATCGTGGCGCGCCAGGTGGGTTTCGAAGGGCTGCCTTGTCTGTGCCTCCACGGTGCTAGCGCAGCAGCGGGCTGGGGCATCCCCCCGATTTCTGGTACCCCAGTATGAGGGGGGAGGTCCCAGCCCGTTGCTGTGCGGCCCGGCGCGACGTAACGCGACGCGAGGGATGCGCTTTAGAAGAAGCCCAGCTTGTTCTCGGAGTACGAAACCAGCAAGTTCTTGGTCTGCTGGTAGTGGTCCAGCATCATCTTGTGCGTCTCACGGCCGATGCCCGACTCCTTGTAGCCGCCAAACGCTGCGTGCGCTGGGTAGGCGTGGTAGCAGTTGGTCCACACGCGGCCGGCCTTGATGGCGCGGCCCATGCGGTAAGCCACGTTGCCGTTGCGGCTCCACACGCCGGCGCCCAGGCCGTAGAGCGTGTCATTGGCAATCGCCAGGGCTTCAGCTTCGTCCTTGAAGGTGGTCACAGCCAGCACGGGGCCGAAGATTTCTTCCTGGAAGATGCGCATCTTGTTGTGGCCCTTGAACAGGGTGGGCTGCACGTAGTAGCCGCCTTCCAGGTCGCCACCCAAGTGCGCTTGGCCACCACCGGCCAGCACTTGCGCGCCTTCCTGCTTGCCCAGGTCCAGGTAGGACAGGATCTTGGTGAGTTGCTCTTTGGAAGCCTGTGCGCCCATCATGCTGTCGGTGTCCAGCGGGTTCTTTTGCTGGATGGCAGCGATGCGCTTCAACACGCGCTCCATGAACTTGTCATAGATCGATTCCTGAATCAAGGCGCGTGATGGGCAGGTGCAGACCTCGCCCTGGTTGAAGGCGAACAGCACCAGGCCTTCGATGGCCTTGTCCAGAAACGCGTCGTCCTTGTCCATGATGTCGGCAAAGAACACGTTGGGGCTCTTGCCGCCCAGTTCCAGCGTGGCAGGAATCAGGTTGTTGGCGGCGGCCTGCGCAATCACGCGGCCCGTGGTGGTGGAGCCGGTGAAGGCGATCTTGGCGATGCGCTTGCTGGTGGCCAGCGGCATGCCGGCTTCGCGGCCAAAGCCGTTCACGATGTTGAGCACACCGGGGGGCAGCAGGTCGGCAATCAGCTCGGCCAGGATGAGGATGGAGATGGGCGTGGACTCGGCGGGCTTGAGCACCACGCAGTTGCCGGCGCCAATCGCAGGGGCCAGTTTCCAGGCCGCCATCAGGATGGGGAAGTTCCACGGGATGATCTGGCCGACCACGCCCAGGGGTTCCTGGATGTGGTACGCCACCGTGTTCTCGTCGATGTTGGACAGGGCGCCTTCTTGTGCACGCACGCAGCCCGCAAAGTAGCGGAAGTGGTCCACGGTGAGCGGAATGTCGGCGTTCAGCGTTTCGCGGATTGCCTTGCCGTTGTCCACGGTTTCGGCGTAGGCCAGCAGCTCCAGGTTCTGCTCGATGCGGTCGGCAATCTTCAGCAAGATGTTGCTGCGGGTGGCGGCATCGGTCTTGCCCCAGGCATCCGACGCGGCGTGGGCGGCGTCCAGTGCCAGCTCAATGTCTTCGGCGGTGGAGCGGGCGGCCTGGGTGTAGACCTTGCCGCTCACCGGGGTGATGACATCAAAGTACTGGCCCTTGACCGGCGCAACCCACTTGCCGCCGATGAAGTTGTTGTACTGCGCCTTGTAGGCGATCTTGGCGCCTGCGGCGCCGGGTGCTGCGTAAATAGCCATGGTTGTCGTCCTCTTGTGCTTGGTTTGCTTGCCTGCATCGGTCTGTCCGGCAGGTGCAGAGGTATCTCAAGACGCGTGCCATGCGGGCGATAACCGTGGGCCCTTGATTTCATTGGGTTTGTTGCATCGCAGCACTCCGTGCAAGCTGTCCGCAAGCCAGGGCTGTCACGATTCGCCACAGTGACAGGTGTCACAAAATGGAACAGTTGGACGTTTGCGCGGGTGTGTGCCATTGCCTCGCACACCACCGCCCCCCATACTGTGCCAAAGCGGGGCGACCACGACCCCGCGCAGGAGACAACGTGCGACAAACCTCCCCCGTGCTGGCCTTGCGACAGGCCCGTCAACAATTGCTGGAAACCGGCCAGTGCCCTGTGGGCGTGCTGGACGAACGCCTGGCCCGCTCCTGGCACCGCAGCCTGGCCGCAGGCCTGGCACCCGCCGGCCGTGCCGCCACCGACCATGCGGGCAGTACCAGCCTGCGCCAGGCGCTGGCCAATAGCCACGCCTTGCTGGCCCACTCGCGCCCGGTCATGGAATATGTGTTTGAGCAGGTGCGCCACAGCCAGAGCGTGGTGGTGCTGGCCGACCCGCACGGCATGCTCATGCACACGCTGGGAGACGTCAGCTTTGTAGGCAAGGCCGAGCGTGTGGCGCTGACCAGCGGTGCCTCCTGGCACGAAGCGCACCGCGGCACCAACGCCATTGGCACCGCACTGGCCGAGCGCAGTGCGGTCGAAATCCATGGTGGGGAACACTTCCTGGAGCGCAACGGTTTTCTCACCTGCGCGGCCTCACCCATCCTCTCGGCCACGGGCGAGCTCATGGGCGTGCTCGACATCTCGGGTGACCACCGCCATGGCCACGGCCACACGCTGGGCCTGGCCAGCACCGCCGCCCGCATGATCGAGAACCGGCTCATGCTGGCCACCTGCAAGCGCAACATCCGCCTGCACCTGCACGCCCAGCCCGAGGGCATTGGCAGCGTGGCCGAAGGCATCGTCGCGCTGTCGGACGACGGCTGGGTGGTGGGCGCCAACCGTGTGGGACTGGCGCTGCTGCGGCTGAATACGGGCGACATTGGCGCCACTCCGCTGGAGCGTGTGCTCGATGTGCGGCTGGACGACCTGCTCTCGCGCCACAAGCGCCGCCCCCAGCAGGTGCAGCAGCTGCGCCTGCACAACGGCGCCGTGTTGTTTGCGCAGGTGCAGGTGGATGCCTCGGCGTTGCCGGTGACCGGCCTGTCCTCTTCGGCCCCGGCCTCTGCCAGCGCGCGTGATGCGCTGGCCGAGCTGGATACGGGCGACGCACGCTGGCGCAGCGCCGCCGACAAGGCGCGCCGCGTGGTGGCCAAACCGATTCCCGTGCTCATCCAGGGCGAGTCAGGCGTGGGCAAGGAGCTGTTTGCACGCGCCCTGCACGCCAGCGGCCCGCGCCGTGGTGCGCCTTTTGTGGCCATCAACTGTGGCGCCATTCCCGAGAGCCTGATCGAGTCCGAGCTGTTTGGCTATGTGGCGGGTGCCTTCACCGGCGCACGCAAAGAGGGCAGCCTGGGCCGCCTGCGCGAGGCCGAGGGCGGCACGCTGTTCCTGGACGAAATTGGCGACATGCCGCTGGCCATGCAGACCCGTTTGCTGCGTGTGCTGCAGGAGCGCACGGTCACGCCGGTGGGCGCGGGCAAGGCGGTACCGGTGGACTTCGCGCTGGTGTGCGCCACGCACAGCAAGCTGGCCGAGGCCGCAGAGCGCGGCACATTCCGCCAAGATTTGTACTACCGCATCAACGGCCTCACCGTGCTGCTGCCGGCGCTGCGCGAGCGCAGCGACTTTGGTGCACTGACCGAGCGCCTGCTGGCCGACCTGAGCCCTGAGCGCGAAGTGCAGCTGGCCCCCGAACTGCTGGCCCGCTTGAGCGCCTTTGCGTGGCCCGGCAACCTGCGCCAGTACGCCAGCGTGCTGCGCACGGCTTGCGCCATGCTGCTGGATGGGGAAGACACCTTGGACTGGGTGCATATGCCGGACGACTTGGTAGAAGCGCTGCAGGTGGGGGCTGCCGTGAAGACGGCGCCCCTGGAGCCCGCTGTTGCGCTGGCCCCGCAAAGCCTGCAGGCCCTGGGCCACGCCGCCATCCAGCAGGCGCTGGAGGCCGCGCGTGGCAATGTGTCCCTGGCGGCCCGCCAGCTCGGCATCAGCCGGCAGACGCTGTACCGCAAGCTGCGCGCATAAATCACTACTGTTTTGATAGCTGTTCGCGCAAGCAAGACGTGGGCTAGAGGCTCATTTGGCGCTCAGTCTGGCTAGACCTTGGCGCCGGCCTTGATCAGTGCAGCCCGCACCTCTTGTTGATCGCCCAAGGTTGCCAGGAGCAGCGCGCTGATGCTCTTTTGTCCAGGGTCGACCGCATTGGGGCTCGCGCCCGCCTTGAGCAGTGGGCCCACAGCAGCGCTGTTGTAGTGCTTGATGGCGTCGATCAAGGCCGCGTCGAGTTCCTTGCGCCCTGAGAAGGCGTTGGAGTCGAGCCGGAACTGGACTTGGCCTCCGCAATGGGCGCGCACGGCCTCACCCAAGGAGCCGACCCGGTCGCACGGGTCCATCAGATTCCCGGCTTGGGGGCTGGCGGCTCGCAGCGCCAGTTGCAAACCCATGTAGTTGCCATTCGACGCAACCGTCGTGTCATCCGAGAGCAGAAAGCGGGAGTGCCCATCGGCGTTCGCCGTTTGCACCACCAACTGCAAGCGCACATCCTGGTCGCCTGCCAGGCTCTGCGGCAGCGTGAGTTGAAGGGTGCCATCGCTGCGCAGGGCCACGGGGTCTTTTGCCAGATCGACCGCCCAGGGCAGCGGCTCGCTTTGCGCCAAGGTGGTGGTGCCGTCGCTGGCGGCCTGGCTCAGCACCAGACGAATGCTTTCCACCCGGCAGTTGTCAGCCGGTTTACAAGCACTCGCTGGCGCGAGCGCCAGCTGCTGAACGCGCATGCGCAACTCCCCGCGGGTCACTTGTGCCTGACCTTGCAGGTGCGCGCGCAAGTGGCCATCGTCGAGTAACCAGTTGCTTAGCAGTACCGCAAACTCCGGTGTGCGCACGCGGGTGCTCAGGCGCCAGGACGCATCGGTTTCGTCCACACCGCGCACGCGCTCCACCCCGGCTACCGCCGCATCATCGGCAGGTGCGCTGTCCTCCGACATGGTCATGACCGGCCAGTCCTCGGGCGGCGCATCTGGGGACCACATCGGCAGCAGCAAGCCCCACGCCACCCAGCCCACCACACCGAGCGACAGTGCGAGCGCGCCCCGCCGGACCCAGCGAAGGCCACTTCGGACGCGTGCTGGCGACGGAAGCCTAGACGCATAGTCCGGCTCAGGCAGTTCCGAAGTCGACGGGGCGTCAGCATCTGGGTGTAGCGATTCCGCGGCGTCGTCTTCGCTGTCCAAGCCAGTTTCGCGGGACGTTTCGGCTTGGGTCTCAATGTGAAAAGGCCATGCCGCGTCATCGCCCTGGAGTACCAGGGAAACGTACAAAAAGTCATCTTCTGAACCCGGCAGATCGGTGGGAAGGGTGAATTCGGCCGTGACGGCCTGCACCATGAGCTCGCCGTCCACCAGCGTGGGGACCGGGGTGGCCATAAATTTGCGCTCCCAGACGCTCCCAAAGCTGCTCATGTCTTCGCTCGGCGAATCAATGGTCACCAGCAGTGTCCAGACCTGCGCCTTCATAGGCCGGGGCAGGTTGAAGGTTGCCATCGTGGGCACACCGTGGGGCACCGGGTCCTGCGAGAGGTGCAGCGTGACGCCAGTGCCGCGCAGGCGGCTGAGCCAGAGCAATAGGGTGCCTACGGCAAGCCCCACACCCGTGAGCACCGCCACGCCTTTGAACCATTCCGCAATGCCAGGCTCGGGCATGACCAGCCACCAGACCAGCGCATTCCAGGCGACGGCGATCACTGTCAACATCGCTGGGTCAGTGCCGGGCGAGGTTTTTTGGTGGGGCATCGTATTTTTCATGATGAAGCATTTTCACCGTACCCGCACCCCGCTCTCGCAGCACCAGCACGCGGTGCTGGAGCAGGCAGCGTTTGGCGATGCGGTTTAGTCGGCGGATGGGTTTGCTACTAAATCAGTAGCTGCTCGCGCATATTCCACGGTGGCTAGGTGCCAATTTGGCTTGTAAATATGCCCCGGCACCCGATTCAGAGCAAGGGCTTCAAATACCGCCCGGTATGGCTGTTGGGATTGGCTGCAATGTCTTCCGGCGTGCCCACGCCTACCACCGTGCCGCCACCGGCGCCGCCCTCGGGGCCGATGTCGATCAGCCAGTCGGCAGTTTTGATCACGTCCAGGTTGTGCTCGATGATGACGATGGTGTTGCCGGCGTCGCGCAGCTGGTGCAGCACTTTCAGCAAGAGTGCAATGTCGGCAAAGTGCAGGCCGGTGGTGGGTTCGTCCAGGATGTAGAGCGTGCGGCCGGTGTCGCGTTTGCTCAGCTCCAGCGCCAGCTTCACGCGCTGCGCTTCGCCGCCACTCAGCGTGGTGGCGGCCTGGCCCAGGCGGATGTAGGACAGGCCCACGTCCAGCAGGGTTTGCAGCTTGCGCGCGATGGTGGGCACGGCCTGTAGAAACTCGTAGGCGGCCTCCACGGTCATGTCCAGAATCTGCGCGATGTTTTTGCCCTTGTAGAGCACTTCCAGTGTTTCGCGGTTGTAGCGCTGGCCCGCACACACGTCGCAGGGCACGTACACATCGGGCAAAAAGTGCATTTCCACCTTCACCATGCCGTCGCCCTGGCAGGCCTCGCAGCGGCCACCGGCCACGTTGAAGCTGAAACGTCCCGGCCCGTAGCCGCGTTCGCGCGCCGTGGGCACCTCGGCCATCAGCTCGCGGATCGGGGTGAACAGGCCGGTGTAGGTGGCGGGGTTGGAGCGCGGGGTGCGGCCAATCGGCGACTGGTCGACGTTGATGACCTTGTCGAAGTACTGGATGCCGTCGATGCTTTCGTGCGCTGCGGGTTCGTCGTGCGCACGGTAAAGCTGGCGCGCCACGGCAGCGTACAGGGTGTCGTTCACCAGCGTGCTCTTGCCCGAGCCGGATACACCGGTCACACAGGTGAGCAGGCCCACGGGGAAGTCCACGTCCACGCCCTTGAGGTTGTGGCCGCTGGCCCCGGTGATGCGGATGGCCTGCAGGTCGCCCTGGGTGGCGATGTGGTGCGCCTGGCGCTCGGCCCAGGCCAGCGCGGCCTTGCTGGGTGCGGCTTTGCCCACGCCTTTGGCCACCGGCTTGGCGGTTTCCACCACCGGCAGCCAAGGCGTGCGGCGCTTGGGGACTTCAATCTGCAGCGTCTTGGCCAGGTACTGGCCGGTCAGGGATTCGGTGTTCGCCTTCACCTCGTCAAACGTGCCTTGGGCAATCACGCGCCCGCCGTGCACGCCGGCACCCAGGCCCATGTCGATCACATGGTCGGCGGCGCGCATCATGTCTTCGTCGTGCTCCACCACCAGCACGCTGTTGCCAATGTCACGCAGGTGCTGCAGCGTGCCAATCAGGCGGTCGTTGTCGCGCTGGTGCAGACCGATGCTGGGCTCGTCCAGCACGTACATCACGCCGGTTAGGCCGGAGCCAATTTGTGATGCGAGGCGGATGCGCTGACTTTCACCGCCGCTCAGGGTCTCGGCACTGCGGTCCAGGCTCAGGTAATTCAGGCCCACGTCGTTGAGGAACTTCAGCCGCAGGCCGATTTCGCGGATCACCTTGGAAGCAATCTCGCCACGCGCACCGGGCATCTGCAGGGTGTTGAAGTATTCAAAACTCTCACGCAGCGTGGCGTGGCTGATCTCATAAATGGCGCGGGCCTGGCTGCCTTCGCCCACCTTCACGTGGCGGGCTTCCTTGCGCAGGCGCGAGCCAAAGCAGTCGGGGCAGGGCTGGGTGCTGCGCAGGCGGCCCAGGTCTTCGCGCACCAGGGCCGAGTCGGTCTCGCGGTAGCGCCGCTGCATATTGGGGATGATGCCCTCGAAGGGGTGTTTCTTGCTCACCTTCTTGCCCTGCTGGGCACCGGAGTCCAGGATGTAGCTGAACTTGATCTCTTCTTCGCCCGAGCCGTGCAGGATGGCCTGTTGCACGGCTTCGGGCAGGCTGTCGAAGCCGGCCTCGATGTCGAACGCGTAGTGCTTGGCCAGGCTCTCCAGCATGCTGAAGTAGTAGCCGTTGCGCCGATCCCAGCCCTTGATGGCGCCGCTGGCCAGGCTCAGCGTGGGGAAAGCGACCACGCGTGTGGGGTCGAAGAACTCGTGGTTACCGAGGCCGTCGCAGGTGGGGCAGGCGCCCACGGGCGAGTTGAAGGAGAACAGCCGCGGCTCCAGCTCGCTGATGGAGTAGCTGCAGACCGGGCAGGCAAACTTGGCGTTGAATAAGTGCTCTTTAGGCCTCTGGCCCCCGTCCCCATTGCGTGAGGTGCTATCAATTTCGGAGTCCTTGGAGGACTCCATCTCCAGCGCAATGGCCCGGCCATTGGCCAGGCGCAGCGCGGCTTCAAAGCTTTCGGCCAGGCGTTGCTTCAGGTCGGCGCGCACCTTGATGCGGTCCACCACCACGTCGATGTCGTGCTTTTCGGTCTTCTTGAGCTTGGGCAGGTTGTCGGCCTCATAGGCCTCGCCGTTGATGCGAAAGCGCACATAGCCCTGCGCCTGCATGTCGGCAAACACGTCCAGAAACTCGCCTTTCTTCTCGCGCGCCAGCGGCGCCAGGATCATCAGGCGGGTGTCTTCCGGCAGGGCCAGCACGGCGTCCACCATCTGGCTCACAGTCTGGCTTTGCAGGGGCAGGTGGTGGTCGGGGCAGTAGGGCGTGCCGGCGCGGGCAAACAGCAGACGCAGGTAGTCGTGGATCTCGGTCACCGTGCCCACGGTGGAGCGCGGGTTGTGGCTGGTGGCCTTCTGCTCGATGGAGATGGCCGGCGACAGGCCCTCGATCATGTCCACATCGGGCTTGTCCATGAGCTGCAAAAACTGGCGTGCGTAGGTGCTCAGGCTTTCCACGTAGCGGCGCTGGCCCTCGGCATACAGCGTGTCAAACGCCAGGCTGGACTTGCCGGACCCACTCAACCCGGTGATCACCACGAGCTGGTTGCGTGGGATGTCCAGGTCGATGTTCTTGAGGTTGTGCGTGCGCGCGCCCCGCACACTGATGTTTTGCTGCTGCAGGGCCCGGGCAAGGTATTTGCCATCCTCCTGATGCACCAGGGTTTTGCCGTCGTCAGTAGGAGAGTTCAAGTTCGTGGCCGCCAAAAGAGTAACCCGCCATGATAGACAATGTCGGGTTGCGGTGTCACCCCCTTGGTTTCTGCCGCCTTTACTGCCTGAGAGTGACTGCCGTGTCCGCCCGCCCTGTTCCCGTTCCCGATACCACCATGACGCCGCTGGAGCGGCGCTCCAGTGCCTCGCTGGCACTGATTTTTGCCCTGCGCATGCTGGGACTGTTTTTGGTGCTGCCCGTGTTTGCCCTGGAAGCGCGCAAATACCCCGGCGGCGAGGACACGGCGCTGGTGGGTATGGCCATGGGCATTTACGGCCTGACCCAGGGCCTGCTGCAGATTCCCTTCGGTATCGCGTCCGACCGCTTTGGGCGCAAGCCGGTGATGGTGGTGGGGTTGGCCATTTTTGCGGCGGGCAGCGCCATTGCCGCCTGGGCGCCGACGCTGCATTGGCTGGTGGCCGGGCGTGCCTTGCAAGGCGCCGGGGCCATTTCGGCGGCCGTCACCGCCCTTTTGGCCGACCAGACCCGTGATGTGGTGCGGACCAAGGCCATGGCGCTGGTGGGGGCCAGTATTGGCCTGGTGTTTGCCGTCTCTCTGGTGCTCTCGCCTCTGCTGGCGGCCTATGTGGGCTTGCACGGCCTGTTTACCCTGACGGCGGTCCTGGCTGGGGGAGGCATTGCCGTGGTGCTGTGGTGGGTGCCGCCCGAGCCGGCAAAACATGTGGACCAGGCCCGCGCGGGCCTGCTGGCCGTGCTGCGCCAGCCCGCGTTGTTGCGCCTGAACTTCGGGGTTTTTGTGCTGCATGCCGTGCAATTGGCCATGTGGGTGGCGCTGCCGGCCATGCTGGTGCAAGCCGGGTTGGTGCGTGACCTGCACTGGCAGGTGTACCTGCCTGCGGTGCTGGCATCGTTTGTGGTCATGGGGGCTGTCTTGTTCCCGCTGGAGAAACGGGGCTATTTGCGCGCGGTGTTCCTGGTGGCGATTGGCCTGATCGGGGTCGTCCAGCTGGCGCTGCTCGTGCTCAGTGGTGCGCAGCCTGGCGTCTGGACGCTGGGGCTGCTGTTGCTGGTGTTTTTCTGCGGCTTCAATGTGCTGGAAGCCAGCCAACCGAGTTTGGCCTCGCGTGTGGCACCTGCCCAAGCACGAGGTGCGGCGCTGGGCGTGTACAACACGCTGCAGTCTTTGGGCTTTTTTGCCGGTGGCGCTGTGGGGGGCTGGCTTGTCCAGTCTGCTGGGCCGCAGGCCCTGTTTGGCGCCTGTGCGCTGGCGATGTTGGCTTGGCTGGTGGTGGCTTGGCCGATGCAGGCGCCGGCGCCCCGGGGCGCTGTAAACGCTGGATAATCAAAAGCAAAACCTCATCTGGAGAAAACCATGGCATCCGTCAATAAAGTCATCCTGGTCGGCAACTGCGGCCGCGACCCCGAAATCCGCTATCTGCCCTCTGGTCAGGCGGTGGCCAATGTGAGCGTGGCGACCAGTAGCCGCCGCAAGGACAAGAACACCGGCGAATCCATCGAAGACACCCAGTGGCACCGCGTGACCTTTTATGACCGTCTGGCCGAGATCGCTGGCGAATATGTGAAAAAAGGCCGCCCCATCTACGTGGAAGGCCGCCTGAAGTACGGCAAGTACACCGACCAGTCCGGGGTGGAAAAGAACACCGTAGACATTGTTGCCACCGAACTGCAATTGTTGGGTGGGCGTGAAGGCATGGGTGGTCCCGGTGGGGATGGTGATGAGGGTGGTGGCTACCAGCAAGCCCCGCGCCGCCCTGCGCCACCGCCCCGCGCCGCCGCACCCGCACCGGCGCCCCGTCAAGCCCCAGCACCACGTCCCGCCAGCGGCTTTGACGATATGGACGACGACATTCCGTTCTAAGGCTTGCGCGAAACAAAGAAAAAGCGACCCTCGGGTCGCTTTTTTCATGGGGCACGCGGGTTTAGAAGGTACGCCCTTTGGTAACAGTTTCGCGCACGATCTTCCAGCTGTCCCCCACACGGGTGAGGGACAAGGTTTTTTCCACACTGTCGCGGTAGTCCACCGAGCCGTATTCCTGTTTGAATGACACTTCGGCATTTTGGGCGTCGCAAGCCAGCGGTTTGATGTCGCTGATGGCGGCCTGAATGTCGCCTTGTTTGCCAATGCGCTTCTTGCGCAGGTTTTCCCAGGCGTTGCGGCTCAGGCCCATGGCGGGGACAAAGTGATCGGCGTAATGACCCAAATAGGTATTTGCGTCTTTGGAGTTCCAGGCAGCCAACCAGGTCTGGACTGCTGAGGGAATCTGGGTGCAGGCCTGGGCCACGGGGTCGGGTTTGGGCACAACAGGGGCGGGCGCTACCACCACGGGGGCGGGCAGCGGTGCCAATGGCGCCGGCTTGGGGCTGGCCATGGGCACCGGAGTTTTTTCAATGGAGGGCAAGGTGTGGCTACTGCATTCCATCAGGTCATCCCGGTCTTCGGTGCCGCCAGCAGTGCTGGGCAGGTCGGTCGACAGCGGGCGCAATTGCAGAGCCTGCAGCAGCGAGCCTGACGACGCCAGCACGCGTGCGTGGGAGAGTTGCAGGTCGTACTCGGCATTGGCCAGTGCGCGGCGTGCCTGGTAATACTCGTTTTCGGTGTCGAGCAGGTCCAGCAGCGAGCGTTGGCCAATGTCGAACTGCTGCTGGTAGGCCACACGGGCCTTGGCGGTGGACAACTCGTGCTGTTGCAGTAGTTTGATTTGCGAACCCAGGCGCACGGAGTCGTTGTAGGCAATCTGTCCGGTCTGCCACGTGTCGCGGCAAGCCTTGTCGCGCAGGTCGAAGGCAACATTGAGTTTGGAGGCGTATTGCTTGATCTTGGCGAGATCCGAGCCGCCACGGAACAGGTTGTAGCTGAGCACCAGCTCCAGTACGGAGTCCCGGTAGTCACCACTGACGCCACTTTGGTTGGTTTCGAAGCTCTGGCGAGCCCGGAATTCCAGGGTGGGATAGAGCGGCGACTTGCGCTGGTTCATGTCAGCGCGGAAGGCACGCAGGGTGGAGACTGACGCCAAGAAGTCCGGATTCTGGGCAACAGCATTGCGCAGAAATTCGATGCCCTGAGGCATGGCGCCGATCAGGGGTTGGGGGGGATTGAGGCTGGTGGCAGGAATGTCTCCCACCAGACGCTGGTAGCGGGCGGAGATGTCATGCAGGTTGCTGACTTCGGTGATCCAGTTGGACTCGGCCAGTGCCATGCGGCCTGAGGCTTGCTCGAGGTCGACGCGTCGGCCGACACCAGCCTGCACTTTCTGGTTCAGACGTTCGTAGACCTCACGGTGGGTGAGCAGGTTGTCTGCGGCCATCTCCACCAGCTCGCGGTAGCGAATGACATCCAGGTAGGCGCGGGCCGTTTCCAGTCCCACCTGGTTGCTGGCCGATTGCAGCTCGTAGTAGCTGGCTTGCTGGGCATGGCTCAGGCGACGCACTTCGTTCAGGGTGGCAAAGCCGTCGAACAGGGTTTGGCGCAGCTGGATGCTGGCCCGGTTGGCGCTGTAAGACTTGGCGTCGGCCAATGATGGTTTGACGGTTTCATTGGCCGACGTGCCCGCTTCCAGATCGATCCTGGGCAACCAGGCGCCTTCTGCTGACTTCCGCTCTTGCTGGGAGGCCTCGAAATTGTGAAAACGGTACTTCACTTCGGGGTTTTGCAGAATCGCGCGCTCCACAGCGTCTTTGAGCGTGGTCGGTGAGGGCACCGGGTTTGCCGTTTGGGCTTGGGCACCCCACGTGAGTGCAATAAGCGCAATGGCTTGGCTGATGGTGGTCAGTCTGGTCATGGGTAGAAACTTCTTGGGTTCCAAGCGTGCCATGCTTGTGTGGAGACAGATGCGCTATGCTAATCTTTTGTCAAGCGCTAGCCTCTGGATTATCGTGGAGGCCCTCCTTTTTGGGACACATGGTAGTCTCCATTTCACGGCGAGAACCCGGTCTAAATGCGATGAATGTCACGTTATCCGGATTTTTTCCAGCGAAGCACAGTCGCCCATGACTGGAGCCGTACACCCACGCACTGCTTCCATCGCTTCGTTGCGCGGGGTGCTGGCCGCTGTGTGCGGCATGGTGCTGGTGTGGATGGTGGGGACGGCCAATGGCGCTGCGGACTTTGACCGCCTGCTCTCCAGCCTGACTCAGCGTTGGGGCAGCTCGCCCACCGCAAAGTTCAATGCCTGGCGGGCCATGGTGCAAGCCGGGACGACCAGTTCTGATCTCGATCGGATCAAGCGGGTGAACAGTTTTTTTAACCAGCAGCTGCAGTTTGCAGAGGACAGTCTGGTGTGGTCCCAGCCCGACTATTGGGCTACGCCCATCGAGTCGATTGGGCGAGGTGCGGGGGACTGTGAGGATTTCTCGATTGCCAAGTATTTCAGCCTGTTGCAGACCGGAGTGGCGCCCGACAAGCTGCGCCTGATTTATGTGCGCGCCAAAACCGGTGGCGCGGAGGGGGCTCCGACACAGGCCCACATGGTGCTGGCCTACTACGCCCAGCCCGATGCAGAGCCCTTGATCCTGGACAACCTGATTCCCGATATCCGACCCGCTTCGCGCAGACCGGATCTGGTACCGGTTTTCAGTTTCAACAGCGCCGGTGTGTTTGCAGGCATTGCTGGCGGAGAGTCTGCGGCGGTTGGTGGTACTGGGCGTTTGTCGCGTTGGGAAGATTTGTTGCGGCGTGCGAAGGCAGAAGGTTTTGAATAGGTCGTTGGCCAGAGGAGATAGTTATGTCGATGTACCGTCAGTTGTGGTTGGCCATCGTGGCCAGTATGTTGCTGGCCTTGGGTGGGAGTTTGCTGGCCTCGCTGCTCAGCGCGCGCGGCTATCTGGAGTCGCAGTTGTCTATCAAGAACACCGACAACGCGACGGCCCTGGCCCTGTCCCTGAGTCAGGGTAATCCGGATGCGGTGATGGCGGACTTGGTGGTGGCATCCTTGTTTGACAGTGGTCACTATGAGTTGATTCGCATCAACGACCCTGCTGGGAAGGTGATCACCGAACGCATCAGCGATGCCAAAGATGTGGGGGCACCGACATGGTTTATCCGCGTGTTGCCGATCGCTGCCATTCCCGGGCAGGCGCAGATCAGCAGTGGATGGAAGCAGTTTGGCACGGTGACTTTGGTGAGCCATAGCCAGTTCGCTTACGGGGCGCTGTGGAAAAGTGCCTACGAAATGGTGTTGGCATTGGCCGGGGCTGGCGCGGTTGGTGGGTGGCTCGGTTCCATGGTGTTGGGGCGCATTCGCAAGCCATTGGATACGGTGATTGATCAGGCCAAGGCCATTGCACAGCGTCGATTTGTAACAGTGGAGGAGCCCCAGGTTCCCGAACTCAAGCAGCTGGCCATCGCCATGAATGCGACGGTGGGGCGTCTCAAGAGCATGTTCGAAGAGGAGGCCTCGCGCCTGGAGGTGGTGCGGCAAGAAGCCAATTTCGACCCACTGACGGGCCTTGCCAATCGCTCGCATTTCCTCGCGCGTTTGCGTCAATGCATTGATGCCGAAGACTCCGTGGGAGGGGCATTGGTGTTGGTGCGTTTGGCCAATCTGGCAGACATCAACCGTCGCCTGGGACGCGGGGCTACCGACGACTTTTTGAAGACTGCCGGAGCCGTGATTGCTGCCTGTGCCGACGGTGCACCCAATGGGGTTGGGGCCAGACTCAACGGCGCGGATTTTGCGGTGTTATTGCCCGCGGAGCAGGCGAGTCTGGCCGTGGCACAGCGCCTATTGCAGCAATTGGTGCAGACATCGGCCCCCTTTGTGAATGGTCAGGCCAGTGCTTGGTTGGGCGTTGGGCAGTTTCTGCACGGCGAGGACATGGGCGGGCTGCTGGCACGCGTGGATTTGGCTTTGGCGACGGTGGAGGCTGAGCATGCCGACGGTGTGCGTGAGGCCTTGCAAGATGCAGCTGACGAAATGCCGCGCACGGCGGAGCAGTGGTCTGTGATGATTCTGCGTGCTCTGGAGCATGGTTGGGTGCGACTGATCTCGTTCCCTGTTGTCAACGCCGAGGGTAGTTTGTCGCACCGCGAGTGCCCTTTGCGGTTGATGTTCGACGAGAAAGGGGAGTGGCTTCCTGCCGGTCGGTTTTTGCCGGTTGCGGAACGATTGAAACTGACGCCTGCCTTGGATTTGGCAGCGGTTGAGTTGGGCTTGAAAGAGCTTCGTGCCCAACCATCATTGGGGGGCTTGGCCATCAACCTGTCTGCCAGTTCTTTGCAGGATTTGCACTTTGGGTCGCGATTGCTGGCGCTTGTTGACGCGCACAAAGATGTTGCGGGGCGTCTATGGCTGGAGGTTTCAGAAGCGGGGGCTTTGCAGCACTTGTCTGCGTTCAAAGCGCTTTGTACAGAGTTGAAGGGCAGAGGGTGCCGTACTGGTTTGGAACACTATGGCCACCATTTCAGCCAGATCGGCCTGTTGCACGAGCTGGGCCTGGATTACCTCAAAGTCGACGCCAGTTTTGTGCGCGGCGTAGACGCCAATGCAGGGAATGCGGCGTTTCTCAAGGGGCTGTGCAGCATTGCCCACAATATTGGCTTGCAGGTGTTGGCAGAGGGTGTCGCCACCAGCACAGAGTTGTCTGTGCTGCTGGGCTTGGGGTTTGATGGGGCAACAGGGCCCGGTGTGCACGAGATGGCGGGTCATTGATCCCGCCATCTGCACAGCTTAGTCAATCACCAGGGTGCCATTTTTGATCAAGGTCTGAAGCAGCAAGGCTTCGTTGCCCGCCGCAACGCCTGTCGCCGTGTATAGATTGACGCCCTCAATAATGATGCGCTGGTCTTCGGCCCCGGACGCATAGGTGCCGCCATTGAACCCACCATCCTTGCTGATGCGCAAGGTGGTGTTGCCGCCGGAGACATTGATGTCGATAAAGTTCAACAGGTTGTCAATGACCACGTCGCCTACGCCACTTCCCGTGTTGCTTGATGTGGTGCGCTCTCCTTGCAAAAGGTCTCGCAGATCCAAAACGTCGCCCCCACCGGTTGCGACGCCAGAGCCGTTGTCAATGTTGCTGTAGCCATTGCCATAGTTGAAATCAGTGATGCGATCGATCGCAGGGTTGCCTGCCGTACCGCTGTCTGCGAGCTTCCAGGCGAAGGTGTCGGACCCGGAGCCGCCAGTGAGCGTATCGTTCCCCCCACCGCCAAGAATGTAGTCATTGCCTCCGCCGCTAGAAATGGTGTTGGCCGAGGAGTTGCCTTCAATCCGGTTGGCATTGCTATTGCCGGTTAGGTTAATGGCAGCGCCGTTGAATGCGGTCAAATTTTCCAGGTTGCTGCTGAGGTTGTATGTGCTACCGGTGTTGCCCGTTACATACGTTGCGTCCAGTTGCACAGTGTCGAAGCCCGCATTCGCGGCCTCTACGATGGAGTCCGATGTGTCAGAGAGTCGGTAAAAGTCATCTCCAAGTCCTCCGACCAAGGTGTCGGTACCAGCGCCACCAATCAAGAGGTCATTGCCATCTCCGCCGTTGAGTGCGTCATTGCCCGTGCCGCCATCGAGTGTGTCGGCTCCGGCCCCGCCGTTGAGGGTGTCATTACCCGCGCCGCCAGTTAGGTAGTCGCGGCCAGCACCTCCCGTAATGGTGTTACTGCTAGCGTCGCCATCCAAGCGGGAGCCTGTGCGCAATTGCCATTGCCCCGTGCCACCGTCGTAAACCAAGTCTTGAATCTCAGCGTTGGCGATCGTGGGGGCACTTTCATTGGTGAACATCGCGATATTGGACAAGCTCATGACTTGCCAAGTACCAGAGCTGCTGGATTTGTACTCAATCCGCAGGCGTGCGTTACCGCCTTGTTCCCAATACAGCAATTCGATGTCTTGCAGCCCACCTTGCAGGTCGCCCAGTTGTACATTGTTAAAAATACGCGTGGTCGGACCTTGGTTGCCGTCATATTCCAACAGCGTCTGCCCCGCCACCCGGAAGCGGAAACCATCGTCTGCCGTGACGCGGAAGTCATAGGAGCCAGGTTGGGTGTAAATTTTTCCAGACAGACGAATTGCCGCATCGGTGGTCTGCCCCAGACCTGATGTGCCGTTGGAGTTGGATGCGCCTGTTTGCACCAGACCTGTCCCCAAGTCTTGATCCAAAAAGTTACTCAGTGCGCGGGCGGCAGAGTCTGGGTTGTTGTCTTTCGCTAACAGTGCACTACCTGCAGCAACGGTCTGGTTCGATCCTAGCGATGAGTTGACAGTCGGATTGAATCCGTAGTCGATACTGCGTGCCTTGAAGGAAACGTCGGCCACATTGTTGGTTGCAGTCGTTGCTGTCCCCACAATATTGCTGCCCCCACCGGCTACATTTCGTCCGTTGATGATCTGGTACAGATCTTCGACGGAGTTCAGGTTGCCTGCCTCGCTGTGCACACCAAATGTCGCTGTGCCGTCGTCGCTGTGCTGACGCGTGGCGGCACCCGCTGTTCCGTTGTAGCCGTAATACTCACCGTTCAAGCCCGTTGCCGCACCTGTTAATGGCGTAATGATGGGGGCCGGGGCCGTCAGATCCTGAGAGCCCGTTACATTGATGGTCAACGCAGCTTGGTCAGTCCCTCCGTTGCCATCGCTAATGGTGTACGTGAATACGTCTTGAACGACCTGTCCGGCCGTCAAGTTTTGCACGATGGAACTGGAGTTATTCAATACATAGGTGTAACTGCCGTTTGCGTTCAGGGTCAGTGTTCCGTAAGTGCCCACCAAGCCGGTTCCTAGCGTGCCTGATGCGCCTGTTCCTGCTTCTGTGCCTGTGCGAATCGCCGTCACATTCAGCGCATTGTCCTCTGCATCTGTGTCGCGCGTTGCTGCATTTCCACCGCTAAGAATCACGCCGTTGGCTGCTGACACGGTTAGTGTCGTGGTCCCATCCTCGTTGACTGCATTTGTGTCGTCACGTGCGACGGGAGGGTCATTCACGGCGGTGACGTTGATTGTGGTGGTCGCTGTGTTGGAGTTGAGTGCCCCATCGGAAACAACCACGGTGATGGTGCGTGCGACGGTACTTGGATTCTCCGAAGTATTGTTGAATGTTATGGCCCCGATGGCAGCTTGGTAGTTACTCAAGGTGCTGGCACCCGTGAGTGTTACGACATTTCCCACAATGTTTGCTGTGATGCCTGCTGGCAATGTTCCTGCTGCAAGAACATCTCCTGATTGCGCATTGGTCAGTGTGATGGTCGCGCTGCTGATGTTGCTCGAATCGGAGTCGCTGATCAGTACATCAACATCACCAATCGCAACTGCCGCTCCATCCTCTGTGAATGTGGTCGTGTAGTTCGCGTTTGTCGCACCACTTGAGTTGTTGGCATCCAGATCCAGTTGTGGCGCATTGTTGAAGTCGGTGATGGAGCCCGAGCCGGTGTCGCCGGTGGAGACCAGGGGATTGGAAGAAGAGCCTGCGCCCAGGATGAGGGAC